>NZ_PYWX01000002.1 GCF_003031675.1 Pseudomonas palleroniana
GGGCTTGCTCCCGATGGCGGTGTGTCAGTCACGGTTTCTGAACCTGACACACCGCTATCGGGAGCAAGCCCCCTCCCACAATTTATCCATCGCCCGCTCTATCGCTTACTTGCCCCCTCCCACAGTCAGCGTGTTGCCAAATCCAGATCCAATAACGCCGAGCCCAGGCACTTGCCATGCGCATCCAGCGCCAGCGAACGGGTGACGCCACCGCGCAGAATCCCGGGCAACACGAAGTTCAGCGCCTGTACGTTCGGCAATTCATAACGGCGTACCGGCGCTGCACCCGGCTCGCGCAGACCGGCAAAATACTCGGCCACGCGTTCGGCTGTCAGCTGTTCACATAGCCATGGGTAGTCTTCGGCGCGGTAGGCAATGATCGAGATATTCGACGTATCGCCTTTATCCCCGGTTCGGGAATGGGCCAAGGTATGCAACTTCATGCCTGGATCCTCGGGTTGGCCACACTACGCGGCACCATCAACGATGCCACCGCCACCACCTGGCGTACGCTCTTGCTCGCACCGCCGCCGCCTGACGGGCCGTTGGTGTAGAGGGTTTCCACTTCATTGCCGACCCGCACCGCCTCGTCGCGATCTTCGCAACGGGCAGCGACGCGCAGGCGGACTTCCCAGGGTTCGACGCTGCTGCGCGGGCCGTGCAGTGAATCCATGCCGATCAGTTCGGCGCGCACGTCCTGCATCTTCACGCCCGTCCACTCAAGGCGCTTGAGCACGATATCCCGCGCCAACTGCGCCCGTGCGACCGCACCCGGCCCGCCGTAGGACATCTGCCCCTCGCCAATCCAACCGTCCAGATAACCGACGCTGACCTTCAACTGCTCGGGCCGTGCATGCCCAGCGGCACCCTGGGCGCGAACGCGATCAATCCCCTCCTCCACGAACGCCACCCGAGAGAAGTCCGCCGTCACGTCCGGGGTCAAGTACGCCGCCGGGTCATGCACTTCGTAGATCAATTGTTCGGTACAGGTGGCGCGGCTGACCCGCCCGCCGGAACCTGAGACTTTGGTAATCACCGCCTCCCCCTCGGCATCCACCTCGGCCAAGGGAAACCCCAGACGGGCGAGGTCTGCCACATCCTTCACACCGGGGTCGGCAAAATACCCACCACTGACCTGCCCCGCGCACTCCAGCAAATGCCCCACCAGCGTGCCGCGCCCCAGGCGCTGCCAGTCATCCGCCGCCCAGCCGAACTCAAACATCTGCGGCGCCAGAAACAACGAAGGGTCCGCCACGCGCCCGGTAATCACCACGTCGGCATCCGCGTGCAGCGCCTGCAAAATAGCGTCGACCCCCAAGTAGGCATTTGCCGAAATCAGCCGCTTGCCCAAGGAGCCCAGAGTCTGGCCGTTATCCAGCCGTTGTTCGGGCCGCAGGGTCGCCAAGACATCGTCGCCGATTGCAGCCACTACCCTGAGGTTCAACCCCAACTCATCGGCAATTCGCCGCACTTCAATCGCCGCCGCGACCGGGTTGGCTGCGCCCATGTTGGTGATCACCCGCAGGCGACGACGCCCCGCGTGCCGCCCCACAAATGGCAACACACGGCGCATGCGCTCACTCAACAACGGGTCATAACCGCCCTGCGGGTCGCTGATGCGTGCCTGCTGCGCCAGCGCAATGGTGCGTTCAGCCAGGCATTCGAACACCAGGTAGTCCAGGTCACCCTGTTCGGCCAGTTCCACGGCAGGTTCGATACGGTCACCGGAATAGCCGGCGCCGGAACCGATGCGCAAGGTTTTCATCTCAAATCACTCCCAGGAGCAACGCGGTCAGGGTCATCAACACCGACGCGGCAAACAGAAAAGGGATGGTAAAGCGCTGGTGATCGGCCAGTTCTATCTTGCACAAGCCCACCAGCAGGAAGGTCGCCGGGGTCAGCGGGCTGACCGGGAAGCCGGTGGTGTGTACCCCCAGCAACGAAGCCTGGGCCACTTGCAGTGGGTCGACACCCAGCGCCTTGCCGACTTCGGCGATCACCGGCATTACGCCGAAATAGTAGGAATCGGGGTCAAACAGCAGGCTCAACGGCATGGAGATAAAACCCACCACCGCCGGGATCAGCTTGCCGTGGCCCGCAGGAATCTGCGCCACCGCCACCTCGGCCATCGCCTTGAGCATGCCGGTGCCCTGCATGATGCCGGTGAACACGCCGGCGGCGAGCAGGATACTGGCCATGGTCAGCGCGGTCTTGGCGTGGGCGTCGATGCGCGCACGCTGGGCGTCCACGTTCGGGTAGTTGATGCACAGCGCCACCACGGTGCCGAGCATGAACATCACCACCGGATCGACCCAGCCGGCAATCATCACCACCATCACCAGCACGGTGAGAATCAGGTTGGCCCAGAACAGCCGCGGGCGGCGCAGTTGGATATCCGCGTCACTGAGCACCCGCTGCGGCACCGCATCCACCGTCGAGCCGGCGCCCAGGCCCAGGCGTTTTTCCTCACGCCGGCCCAGCCACCAGGCACACGCGAAGACAAATACCAGGCCGACGACCTGCACCGGAATCAGCGGCTGGAATAAGTCCGCCACCGGCACATGCAGCGCGGCTGACGAGCGCAGTACCGGCCCGGTCCACGGCAGGAAGTTGACCCCGGCCGCCATGGCACATACACAGGCCAGGATGCGCTTGTCGATGCCCAGCCGCGTATACAGCGGCAGCATCGCCGGCACCGTGACCAGAAAGGTCACCGCGCCGGAGCCATCTAGATGCACGAGCAGCGCCAGGGTCGCGGTGCCTACAACAATTCGCGTAGGACGCGTCCCTACCGTACGCAGGATGCGATCAATGATGGGGTCGAGCATGCCGGCATCGGTCATGATCCCGAAAAACAGGATGGCAAAGACAAACATGCCCACCACTGGGGCGACGTTCTTGATACCGGTGATGATGAAGGCGCTGGTTTGCAGGCCGAACCCGCCGAGCAGCGCGGCGATGATCGGCAAGGCGATCAGGGCCACCAGCGGTGAGAGGCGTTTGCTCATGACGGCAGCGAGCAGGCACAGGATGGTAATGACACCCAGGGTTGCGAGCATGGGGGACTCCAGAGCGGCCTGGTTGGCCGGTTATTGTTTTCCCTGGAGTATTGGAAGCGGGTTAGTCTTTGTAAATTGGAATATTCACCGACCAGCGTTCGGAAAAACAAAACGAAGCAATCCCAATGAAGAATTCAATCCAACACATCCAGGCTTTCCTTGCCGTGGCCCGCACCGGCAGTTTCACCAAGGCGGCCAACGAGCTGCACCTGTCACCTTCGGCCCTGACCGTGCAGGTGCAACAACTGGAGGACTGGCTCGGCGTCGCCCTGCTCGACCGCAGCCCGCGCCACGTCAGCATCACCGCCGCCGGCCGGGACGCGCGCGGCCCCATGGAAAAACTGCTGCTGGACCTGGACAACATCGTCACCGGCTCGCGCGATCTGGCGGCCCTGCGCCGAGGCGTGGTCACCATCGCCGCCCTGCCTTCGGTGTGTGCCGGTGCCCTGCCGCCGGCGTTGCGGCTGTTTCGCGAGCGTTTTGCCGGGATTGAAGTACGCCTGCAGGACTTGGTGGCCCATCGCATTCACGCGCAGGTGCGTGCAGGTGAAGTGGACTTCGGGATTGGCGTACGCGCAAGGCTCAGCCATGGCCTGGACTTCGTACCGGTGCTCAATGACCGCCTGTGTGCCTTCGTGCCGGTGGATCATCCCCTCACCCGCCATCGCCAACTGACCCTGGAGCAACTGGCGGACCAGCCGATCATCCTGACCGGCCGAGACAGCAGCGTGCGCGAGCAAGTGGATGAGCTATTCGATCAAACACGTTTGACGATGAATGCCGGCATGGAAGCCAACTACATGTCGACAGTGCTGGCACTGGTACGCCAAGGGCTGGGGATCAGCGTACTGCCGGAGTCGGCGGCGGACAGCCTGGAAGGCCTGAGCCGTATCCGTATCGATCATCCCGGGGTGAGCCGGGAGATCGGCTTGATCAGACGTAGCGGCCTGGGCTTGAGCCCGGCTGCGCAACGCTGTTTTGACCTGCTGGGCGAACAACTCGCTCCCTAGCGCCACGCCCGGCAACGCGATGCTGGTGAGTCACTGCCCGCACGCCGCAATCGCGCACCTCAGCCCAGCATCGGCACATGCCTGGGATGGCTGGCAACGCGAGCCAACCAGGCCTGCACCCCCGGATAAGCGCCCAGGTCAAAACCACCTTCATGGGCCACATGGGTGTAGGCATACAAGGCTACGTCGGCAATCGAGAACTGCTCTCCCACCAGATACGGCGTGAGTTGCAGTTGACGCTCCATGACTCTGAGCGCCTTGTAGCCGCCCTTGTGCAGCTTCTGGTATTCCTCCAGGCGCTCTTGCGGCAGGCCCAGGTAAAACTGGATAAACCGCGCCACGGCAATGTACGGCTCATGGCTGTACTGCTCGAAGAACTGCCATTGCAGCACCTGGGTGCGCAGGCGCGGTTCGGAGGGCAGGAACTCGCTGCCATCGGCCAGGAAGTTGAGGATCGCATTGGATTCCCACAGGCAGGTGCCGTCTTCCAGTTCCAATACCGGAATCTTGCCATTCGGGTTCTTGGCCAGGAATTCGGCGGTCTGGGTGTCGCCGTTGAGGATATCGACATCGACCCATTGGTACGCAATGCCCAGTAGGTTGAGCATCAACTTGATCTTGTAGCAGTTGCCCGACTTGTAATCGCCATAAACTTTGTACATGGGGCTCCCCTTATGCCGCTTGCGCGTGCTGTGCTTGACGGACCACCGCGGCCAGGCGCTTGAGACCTTCGTCCAGGCGGGCAGGGTCAATATGGCTGAAATTGAGTCGCAACGAGCCCGGATGCTGATCCGGCTCGGAAAAGAACGGTTCACCGGGCATGAACGCGACGCCCTGCGCCAATGCTTGCGCCAACAAGGTGCGGGTATCGAGGGGTTGTTTCAAGGTCAGCCAGAAGAATAATCCGCCCTGGGGCACTTGCCAGTCGGCCAGTTCGTTGAAATGACGCACCAACGCGGCCTGGAATGCGTCGCGGCGCTCACGGTAAAAACTGCGCAATTGCACCAGGTGCTGCTGGTATTTTTCAGTGCCGATCCATTGCATCGCCTGCCACTGGCCGACGCGATTGGTATGCAGGTCAGCGGACTGCTTGAGCTTGAGCAGGTGTGGGAACAAATCCGGGCTGGCGATCAGATAACCCACGCGCAGGCCGGGCAACAGTGTCTTGGAAACCGTGCCGGTGTAGATCCAGCTGGCTTTTTTCAGGCGCCCGACGATGGGCTGTGCGCTGCCGCCATCAAAGGTCAATTCGCGGTAGGGCTCGTCTTCGATCAGGGTCACGCCGAACTCATCGAGCAAGGCGGCTACGGCTTCGCGCTTGGCCTCGCTGTAACGCACGGCCGACGGGTTTTGAAAGGTCGGAATCAGGTAGATGAACGCCGGTTGATGGCGTTCAAGGCTGGTGCGCAATTGCGCCAGGTTGGGGCCGTCGGCTTCCAGTGGCACGGTGAGGCAGTCGGCGCCGAACAGTTGGAAGATCTGCAGCGCGGCCAGGTAGGTCGGGCCTTCCAGCATGATCGGCGTGCCCTTGTCGATATACAGCTTGGCCGCCAGGTCCAGGGTTTGCTGGGACCCGCTGACGACCAGCACTTGGCTGGCCTGGCACGCCACACCCAACGCACGGGCCTCGGCCGCCAGCAATTCGCGCAGCGCAGGCTCGCCTTCGCTCATGCCGTATTGGCCCATGTTCAGCGGCATATCGTCCCAATTCAACGCGGGCAACATCGCTTCGGCAGGCAGGCCACCGGCGAAGGACATCACCTCCGGGCGCTGGGCCGCCGCGAGGATTTCACGGATCAAGGAGCTTTTGAGGCGCGTAACACGTTCAGAGAAGGCCATAAGGTCACCGCTAGCGAAGCCTGTGGGAAATACGTCAAACTGGTTGACCGAAATTACGACGACTTGCACGGATACGTCAACATGCTTGACCTTAAAAACCCCACCGCCCAGCAAGCGGCCATGGAAGCGTTCTTCTTCGGCTACCAGGCCTTTACCGCCAAGGCCGACGAGATGCTCGGACGTCGTGGCCTGAGCCGTGTGCATCAGCGCATCGTGTTTTTTATCGCGCGCTACCCGGCAATCAGCGTGAAGCAACTGCTGGAATTGCTCGGCGTGAGCAAACAGGCGCTGAACATGCCCCTGCGCCAATTGCAGGAAATGCACCTGGTCAATAGCGTTGCGTCCGAGACCGACAAGCGCAAACGCCTGCTGGAACTGACCGAAGAAGGCCAGCGTTTCGAGCAGTCATTGCGCCGTGAGCAAGTGAAGTTGTTGCAACGCGCCTTCAACGAAGCCGGGGAAGCCGCTGTGACGGGCTGGCTGGCGGTGAATCAGGCGCTGAGTGCGGCGAATTAGCCTTTCATCATCTTTTGTGCAGCTGATCGAAAACATTATTTGCTTTATTTGTATACAAAAGCATAATCCTCTGCGTGCGAGTTCCTGACCTATTGGTCAACAAAACCCGCCAGTACCTCAAAGCGCTGTTGCCCACATTCGTGACCGGCGCGGGAAATAACAATAAAACTCTTGAGGAGTACTCGCTGTGGATAGCCGCAAATCCGAAGCCCCTACGCTGGAAATCGCCCCGCCTGGCAACAGTTGGCTGGAACGCCTGTTCAAACTCAGCTTGCATGGCACCACAGTGAAGACCGAACTGATCGCCGGCCTCACCACCTTCATCACCATGGCGTACATCATTTTCGTCAACCCCAACATCATGGCCGACGCCGGTATCGATCACGGTGCGGCATTCGTCGCCACCTGCATCGCCGCCGCGTTGGGCTGCCTGTTGATGGGCCTGTACGCCAACTGGCCCGTGGGCCTGGCGCCGGGCATGGGCTTGAATGCGTTTTTCACCTACACCGTGGTCGGCACCATGGGCTACCACTGGGAAACCGCGTTGGGTGCCGTGTTTATTTCCGGCGTGCTGTTCATGGGCCTGACATTGTCCCGCGTGCGCGAATGGCTGCTCAACAGCATCCCGGTCAGCCTGCGCCATGCCATGGGCGCGGGCGTGGGCCTGTTCCTCGGGGTGATTGGCTTGAAAACCGCCGGCATCATCGTCGACAGCCCGGCCACGCTGATCAAGCTCGGCTCGCTGCACGAACCGGCACCGCTGCTGGCGGCCGTGTGTTTCCTGTTGATTGCCATCCTCAGCTACCACCGCGTGTTCGGTGCGATCCTGATCAGTATCATCGCCGTGACCCTCGCCGGTTGGGGCCTGGGCCTGGTGCACTACAACGGCATTCTCTCCACGCCGCCGAGCCTGGCACCGACCTGGATGGCCATGGATGTGAAGGGTGTATTCAATATCAGCATGATCAGCGTGGTATTCGCTTTTCTTTTTGTACACATGTTCGACACCGCAGGTACACTGATGGGCGTCGCGCAGCGCGCCGGGCTGGTCAATGCCGACGGCAAGATCGATAACCTGTCCCGCGCGCTGAAGGCCGACAGTGCTTCCAGCGTGTTCGGTGCCATGGTCGGCGTGCCGCCAGTGACGAGCTACGTGGAAAGCGCTGCCGGTGTCGCCGCCGGCGGCCGTACGGGGTTGACGGCCGTTACCGTAGGCGTGCTGTTTGTGGCGGCGATGTTTTTTGCGCCGCTGGCCGGGATGATTCCGGCCTACGCCACGGCCGGGGCGCTGATCTACGTGGCCATGCTGATGATGGCGAGCATGGCGCATATCCATTGGGATGAAGCCACCGACAGCATCCCAGCGATTGTCACCGCGATCATGATGCCCCTGACTTTTTCGGTCGCCGACGGTATCGCCCTGGGCTTCATCACCTATGTGGCGCTCAAGGCAGGCACCGGCAAGTACCGCGAAATTTCCGTGAGCCTGTGGGTGCTGTGCGCGATCTTTATCGCCAAATTTGTATTTCTATGAAATAGCGGCAAGTTTTCAGCGGCAAGCGACAAGCTTTCAACTTGCCGCTTGCAGCTTGTCGCTGACAACTGGAGGAATGAAATGACGATTGAAACCTGGCTACTGTTCAGCGGCGCAGCGTTGGTGGTGATCCTGATCCCGGGGCCACTGTCGTTGTTGATGATCAGCAACAGTCTCAACTACGGCCTGCGCCGTTCGTATCCAGCGTTTCTCGGTGGGGTGTTTGCCTCGATCTGCCTGTTAAGTGCCTCGGCCCTGGGCCTGGGCGCCCTGTTGCTGGCATCGGAGCAGTTGTTCAGCGCTTTGAAGATCCTCGGCGCGGCCTACCTGTTCTACCTCGCCTGGCAGAGCTGGCAGCAATCTCGCCAGCCAAGCCAGGCGGCCGTGGTGCCGCAGGCGGTAGCGACGCCGCGCTTTCGTGCGCTGTTTGGCCGAGCGTTTGTGCTCGGCGCCAGCAACCCCAAGGACATCCTGTTCTTCGCCGCCTTCCTGCCGCAATTTCTCAGCAGCCAGCAGCCGTTCCTGCCGCAACTGCTGATCATGATCGCCACCTGGACCCTGCTCGACCTGCTGTGCAAACTGGCCTACGGGCTCAGTGCCCATGGCGCTGCGCGTTACTTGCGCAGCGGCAAAGGCCAGAGCTGGTTCAACCGCGTCAGCGCCGGGCTGTTCGGCGGCGCCGGGATGGTGTCGTTGGTCAAGGCGACGGGGCCACTTTGACGAAATAAACGCTGGGTGGGATCTTGCCTGAAACAGGCCATTGAATGCCCGCCACGATCCGCACCAGGCGCCCCTCTTCCAGAGCACGCTTGACTCGCGCGAATATCATCGAGCTCGGATGACGGTTGATGGCTTTATTGAACCAATCATCCGTCAGCCCGCCACGCAATATGATGGACGCACGCTCAACCCAATGAATGGCGATGTAGTACAGCTTGTTTGAAAGAGGATGGGTGGCGACCAATTCACTCGTGGGCTTTCTGCCATGCCTGACGCTCATCTCCTCTACATCGAAACCCTGCTGTTGCAGCACGCGCCGGACTGCCGGAAGCTGCGCATTGTTTCGTTCGAGTGAAAGCTTACTGCGGGCGGGCCGTAATGCGGGGTCTAACCCAGTCACGCGAAAATCGATACGAGTAAAGCCCGGGGTCTTGTCGTTGTAACCGACAAACAGAGACACCCCGCGCCTTTCGGTGGGCCGCAACATTCTCAGCAAATCATCCGTCTGACCGGGCCTTGCAGGGGCAGCAGGCAACCACTTGTCCAAGGTCGCACGGATATTGAGCAGGTGAGTGGCCGTTGCAGGGCGCCGTGGGCCTGACAACTCAATCATTCTTGCAACCGTGAAGTCTTGGCTTTTACGGGTCAGGGTGGGAAACGCCTCCCCCACGTACTGCGTCAGCGGCTTATCGAACAGCGGCAGATGAAGCTGCCACCCCTGGGCTGAAGTGCGTGAGGCCGGAAGAGGCTGCTCACTCGGCGCCGTGCGGGTCCAACGCTCGATGTCGGCACTGGCCAAGGACACCAGCGGTTCATCCCTTGTAATAAACACGATGCGGTTCAACGGTGCCTGATCGCCTTGGGGAAGCAGCCGGTAATAACCGCTCAAAGGATCCACCAGGCTGGTATTCGCGGGCGCCACTCGCAGGGCGTTGTAGGAAATGCCTGGGCTGGCCAGAGGTACATGAAACACCCCGGGCGCCGGGGAACTCAATTGCTCGGTAACCGGAATCTGCATGCGCCAATCCAGCCAATGGGTCGCCGGGTTGGATGACTGCAGGATGGCGTCCTCCGTCGCGGTGCGTAAAACCGGTGGCCACCAGTCAGGCGGTGCTGACGCGGGCGCACGCCAGGGGTTGAGCACGCCTGAACTCGTCCCGGCCACCGGTTGGGGGGCGTCTGCGCCGAGTAACCGCTCGCTCTGTCGAGGACTGTTCAAGATCAATTCATTCTGGCCGGCGACCCGGGGGTTCTTCAAGCGAAACGCCGGCTCGTTGCCGCGTCGGTAGACCGGATAATGGTGCGTGTCGTCAGCCACAAATGACGCGCCGTCCTTCACATGGATGCCGAACCGATCCGGCCCCTTCAACGCCACGGCCCCTTTAGGCACGCCCTTGATTTTGAAATGTTCCAAGGCTTTGAGCTGCATCACGGGGGGCGGCGCAAGCCGGGTTGAGCCACCCTGCGCGGACATGCGCAGGCGATGAATACGCCCCAACGCAGCCCTTGCGATGGGGCGAGCGACACGCGATGTGCCCTGCCCTGCCGGCTTCGGGCCGGGCATGACATTCACTAGCAGGTCGACGATCAAAAAACTGCTCATGAAGCCCACATCGACAGCATCGTGCGCATCGCCAAAGCGATGGTAGTGGCGCGCCGCAAGCAGCAGCTCATAAACATCATTGAGCACGCCGAACAAGGGAAAGAAAAACTGCGAGAGAAACGCGACGATCCGGCGAATGCGAGTCTGGCCCTGCTCACCCAGCCGCTGCGCTCGGTACTGTTCCAGCTCTTTGCCGGAACGGCTGGATGCCTGAGCCTGGCGCTGCAGCTCGAGCACGTTGGCTTGATACAGCAAGGCCTGGGCATCGCTGTGGGAGGTGGCGACAATCGCCAGCCAGTCCTGCGGATCACTGGCGATCTGTTCATGGATGATGCTTTCTATCTCACTCAGTTGCGCCGTGGGCTCCAGGTGCTTGATGTTGAATGAGCGAATGAACTCGATCCCCCGCAGGATCCCCTTGACCATGGAAACGCCCGGCAAGGGATAGGGGATATCGAACACCCCAGCAGGCGTAGCGGCCCGAGCCGGATGATGAGTGAGCGCCTCAAACGCCCAGCCGGGTGCGACCTGCCGCGCCAGCAGCCTGACGTTACCAGGCAGTGCGCCGACTCGATTCAGCTGCGCTCGGGCCTGTTCCAGGCTGCCGTACTCAGTGAGTACCCACCCTTGCGGAGCTTCGGGCCAATAGACCACACACTGATCAGTGAGCAGGTCTTGCACCACCACCAGCCCTGCGATGTAGCGATCATGCTGCATGGTGTGCCCCACCAGGTGCACCACATGCAATTGCAGCGCAGGCTGGAGCGTTCGCGTCGCCATGGCGCTGCGCAACAACGCCTGCGCACTCGCCGTCAGCCCCTGCTGAGCCGCCGAGTAGAGATGCTGTGCAGCACCCGCTTGCAACGTGCGATTCAATAACGCGGGAATACGCCCCTCAGTCGCTGTGGGGGCAGCACCGGCAGGCGGATAAAACACTGATTGGATCAACCTGTCGTACTCGCCACCGATATCCAGTGAAGCCACCATGGGGATCAGGTAGGCGGCATTCAGGCGTTCTTGCCACTGGGGTTGCAGATAGCGGGCGCGGTTGAATCGCCAGTGTGTCCAGGGCGCCAACGGGTCCAGGTTATGCAGCGCCAATTGCAGCAGGCTGAACGTCGTGCGCTCAAGGGTAGCGGTCAATATGGGTTTGCGGTCCCCGACTGAGCAGCGGCTTTCCCACCCGCAAAAGCTGTCCTGCACATCATCGGGCAGATCAATCAACGGTTGCTCGATATCCAGCTGCGCCGGCATGCCATCCTGGCGCAGGCGGTCCGTCAGCGCACGGCGGGCAAACGAGCCGAGGTCAGGCAGGCAGTCTTGCAGGTGACGGGCGAAGGCGAAGGCGCTGCTCAACTGCAAACGCCACAAGCGCCTGAAATGCTTGCGCTGGGCACGGGATGCAGCGGCCAACCAGGCCGGTATTTTCTTCGACTCAGACGCGACCTTGCGCATCAGTTCAACATGGGTATGCGCCTGGTTCAGCGCGCTGTTCGCCGGGACCATCAATTGGCCTTGCAGCTCGAACATCAACAGCGAGCGGCTCAACCCGGCATCCGTCACTTCACTGAAAATACGCGCGATGTCCTCAGTGCTGCTGTGCAAACGGTCGTAGGTCCCAAGCAGTTTCTTGAGGCCGGTGAGGGCAGGCTTGCCGGGGATGTCGAGGTAACGCACGTTCAGGCTTTCACGCGCAGCGTGGGCGCGCAGGTCGCGGCGCTTATCGTGCTCCACGCAACCCCATAGCACCGAATCGTCACGGCTGCTCAAACTCACCTTGAGGCTCTGAGTCAAGGCATCCAGCCCGGAAAATGCAAGCAGGCCACCAGTTGCACCGAACGCGTACAACACCACAGGTCGCTGGCGGGTCGGGACCCTCACGGCGGCGGCGGTCGTGATGACCCAGACGTTGTGCAGGGGGTAATAGGCATCAGGCTCGTTGCCGATGGCGATGGACATCACCCGGGTCTGACTGCCCGGACGTCGGGAGGCCAGAGGCTGGTCTATGACTTCAATCATCAGCGCCCGATGCGCGCTACCCAGCAACTTGAGCCGGTGCTGCAGCTCAACCTCAGAGCGCAGCGCCTCGGCTTGAGCATTCAGGAACAACGAAACACGCCTGGGCGTGCCTGCCCCGCCGGGCCGCTCGGCCCAAAAAACCAGGTCAAGTGCACGTTGCTGTGCATCCTGCATCAACGCTTTCAACACTTGTGCATGGACTTCGCGCTGGCTCATCAGCGACAGCAACGCCTGATAGGCTGGTGTCTGTGCACTGGGATCATCCGCAGCCAACAGCGTAACCAGGCCTTTTTCGTAGCGTTTGACCTGCCGCTCCACCGACAGCATCGCCAACGTGGGCGCCGTGCTGGCAAACACAATTTCTGCCTGCCGGCGTTGGCGGTCCCAGCGCAGTAATTGATCACGCAGCAGACCCAGCCGAGCGCCGCCGACCTGTTGTTTGCGCGCGCCTTCCACATAGGCAAGAAAAGCCCCGGCCTGCAGCGGTTGGGGCCGAGGCCGAGCGGTTGAAAACACCTGCGCGAGATTGACCTGCATCGCACAGGCCAACTCATTGGCCCATTGCCCACTCAATAACGCCTCGGCCCCTTGCGCCAGGGCGTCGCCGGTCACTGCGTGGCCACGCACGAAGCGGGTTGTCGGGGACAAGTCCGCCGGCGGGCAGGCGCCATTGCGCTGATCCAGAGGTAAACACTGCCACAGTTCGTGAAAGCGCTCGCGACCCAACTCCAGCAAGCCGCATTGAAGGACGTCGAAGCTGGGGTATTCATGAAAATTGCGCCCTCCACCCGGCAGGTAGAGGACATGGGGCGCATCAACGGGCTCGCCTTCACGGTATAGATGCAAGGCACCGGGAATCGCCAGCGCAGGTGAGCCGGGCCACAGCAACCGACCCACTTGCACACTGGCCCAGCTACCGCCGGCACGCTGCCGGGCTTCGGCGCTCGGGGCGTCGATGACCGCCTGGACCATCAGCATTCCCGCGCTCGATAACTCGTCGAGTTGGCGCGCGATGAAGGCGCGATCGGCGAAGAGCTGTGTGTGCAACGCAGCCCAACGTTCCCGCCGCGTCAGCCAGGAACCCTGCACCAGCGTGTCCCAGTAGGCTTTTTGCGCGCCGGCCAAGACCTCGAGCAGCCCCATCGCACACAGCCGTTGCAAGGCTTGCAATGGGGTGTAGGGCAAGCGCCGGCGCGGGCGGCCCTTGATGCTCAACGCGGTAAACGCGTTGACGTTGATCGCCACCGACGACTGCACCAGCGAGAACAAGGCCCGATCGGTCAAGGTATCGACCTTCTGCGCTGCCCGGGGTGGCTTCGGTTCGGTAAAAATCAGGCTGTCCGGATCCATCTCGAACGCTTTGCGCAGCTCGGCTCGCAGCACATTCAGCACTTTGGGTGAACGACCGAGCAGATGAACCAGCGCTTGGGCCGATTCGCTGCACCGCAGGTCGGCAAGGGCGATCTGATTGATCAGGCGGCTGGGGTGTGGATGGGTGTTGATTCGCCAGCGCAATTGATCGCGGATGCCCTGGCGTGCGGCTTCGGCGGCCACTGCTGAATCATCGGTGTCGAGGAGCGGACCCATGGTGCTTTCTTCTCAATGAGGAAAGCACCCAGCCTAGGCAACGCCGTCGGCCCAAGGGCGCTAGATAATTGAGCCCATGCCCCATAAAAAAGCCCGCAGTGTGGGCGGGCGAAAACCAACGAAGAGCTTTGGGGGTGTGAAGCGAGGTGACGCTAGCTACCGCGATAGGTGGAGTAGCTGTAAGGCGAAATCAGTAGCGGCACATGGTAATGCTCCTGTTCGGCGTTGATCCCGAAGCGCAACACCACCACATCCAGGAAAGCCGGCTCCGGCAGTTGCACGCCACGGGCGCGGTAGTAGTCACCGGCGCTGAATTGCAGTTGGTACACGCCGCTGCGGTAGGCATCGCCTTGCAGCAGGGGCGCATCGCAGCGGCCATCGCTGTTGGTGTGTGCGGTGGCGACGCGTTCAAGCTGCGCGCCTTCGACGCGATACAGCTCTATCTTGATCGCGCTGCCGGGGCAGCCGTGTGCGGCATCCAAAACGTGTGTAGTCAAACGTCCCATGGCGTCGGCGCGCCTCCCGTGGTCAGTTAAAGAGTGAGCCGCACTTTTTCAGGGCAGCGAAAAAGCCGGTGATGGCTGATTAAGACACTTTTTAAAAAAATTGTACACAATAAAAATCACAAACCTTTGCATCAGTCCGCGCCTGGTACTCAAACAGGCGATTCATACGTAATCCTTGCTTTTAAACGACCTTTTGTCCATTAGCTGACCAACCAGGCAAGTTTCTTGCTACACCATTCACACAGCGTCCCGCAGAAAAAATGCAGAAATGCGGGCTTACAAAGTGGCTGATAAGTTGTATACAATCACTCATCGCCAACACGACGAACAAGAAGGAAGACTGCAGTGAGCGCTGACTACCCACGCGACCTGATCGGTTACGGCAGTAACCCTCCTCACCCCCATTGGCCGGGCAAGGCGCGCATTGCGCTGTCTTTCGTACTCAACTACGAAGAAGGTGGTGAGCGCAATATCTTGCATGGTGACAAAGAGTCCGAAGCCTTCCTCTCGGAAATGGTCTCGGCCCAGCCGCTGCAGGGCGCACGCAACATGAGCATGGAGTCGCTGTACGAATACGGCAGCCGGGCCGGTGTGTGGCGCATTCTCAAGCTGTTCAAGGCATTCGATATTCCGCTGACCATCTTCGCCGTAGCCATGGCAGCCCAACGCCATCCGGATGTGATCCGCGCCATGGTCGACGCCGGCCATGAGATCTGCAGCCATGGCTATCGCTGGATCGACTACCAGTACATGGATGAGGCCCAGGAACGCGAGCACATGCTCGAAGCTATCCGCATCCTTACCGAATTGACCGGCGAGCGCCCACTGGGCTGGTACACCGGGCGCACCGGCCCCAACACGCGGCGGCTGGTGATGGAGGAAGGCGGTTTCCTCTACGACAGCGACACCTACGACGATGACCTGCCCTACTGGGAACCCAACAACCCCACCGGCAAGCCGCACCTGGTGATCCCCTACACCCTGGACACCAACGACATGCGCTTTACCCAGGTGCAGGGGTTCAACAAGGGCGATGACTTTTTCGAGTACCTCAAAGATGCGTTCGACGTGCTTTACGCCGAAGGCGCCGAGGCCCCGAAGATGCTTTCGATCGGCCTGCATTGCCGCCTGATCGGCCGTCCTGCGCGCCTGGCTTCGTTGAAGCGGTTCATTGAATACGTCAAGGGTCACGAGCACGTCTGGTTCACTCGCCGGGTGGACATTGCGCGTCACTGGCAAGCGACCCATCCCTATGCGGGAGCGGCGAAATGACTGCATTCCAGAGCCTGAAACCTTCGACCCTGGGCCGCGACGAATTCGTCAACGCCTTCGCCGACATCTACGAACATTCGCCATGGGTGGCCGAAAAGGCCTTCGACCTGGGCCAGGATGCGTCGATCGACCAGATCGAGACCCTGCACCAACGCATGAGCGATATCCTGTTGAGCGCCGATCACGCCAGCCAGCTGGCCCTGATCAACGCTCACCCGGACCTGGCCGGCAAAGCCGCCGTCCAGGGCCAACTGACCGCAGCCAGCACTGATGAACAGGCCGGCGCGGGGATTCACCAGTGCACGGCCGAAGAGTTTTCTCGCTTCACCGAGCTGAACGAAGCCTATAAGGCCAAGTTCAAGTTTCCCTTCATCATGGCGGTAAAAGGCAGCAACCGGCACCAGATCCTGGCCGCGTTCGAAACGCGCATTCACAACCCGGTGGACACCGAGTTCAAATGCGCCCTGGCCGAGATCAACAAGATCGCGTTGTTCCGATTACTGACCCTCTAAACGACCATCCCCAGCCACTCAATCCAAGGCAGACAAGAAGAATGAAAGCGCAACCCGTACCTTTCGAAAAGTTCGTCAACCTGGCCGATGCCCGCCTGGGCACCAAGATCCTCTCGGTGACCGATGACTGGTTCGCCGACGCCAACCGCCTGTTCCAGCCGACCCCGGCCGTGTGGAAGGAGGGCGTTTTCGATGACAACGGCAAGTGGATGGACGGCTGGGAATCACGCCGCAAGCGCTTCGAAGGCTACGACAGTGCCGTGATCCGCCTGGGCGTACCGGGCTCGATCAAGGGCGTGGACATCGACACTTCATTCTTCACCGGCAACTACCCGCCGTCGGCGTCCCTGGAAGCTTGCTTCCTGGCCTCGGGCGACCCTGACGAAAACACCCAGTGGGTGGAAGTGCTGTCAGCCGTCGAGCTGCAAGGCAACAGCCACCACTACCATGAAATCAACAACGACCAGGCGTTCAGCCACCTGCGCTTCAACATCTACCCGGACGGCGGCGTGGCCCGTCTGCGTGTGTACGGTGTGCCGTTCCGCGACTGGTCGTCGGTGGGTGACAACGAACAGGTCGACCTGGCTGCAGCACTGAACGGCGGTCGCGCCCTGGCCTGCTCCGATGAACACTTCGGCCGCATGAGCAACATTCTGAACCCGGGCCGTGGCATCAACATGGGCGACGGCTGGGAAACCGCGCGTCGTCGTACACCGGGCAATGACTGGGTGATCGTCGCCTTGGGCCATCCGGGCGAGATCGAGAAGATCATCGTCGACACCCTGCACTTCAAGGGCAACTACCCGGACACCTGCTCGATCCAAGGCGCATTCGTGAAAGGCGGCACCGACAGCCAGATCGAAACCCAGTCGCTGTTCTGGCGCGAACTGCTGCCGGCGCAGAAGCTGGAAATGCATGCCGAACACACCTTCGCCGAACAGATCAAGGCACTCGGGCCGATTACCCACATCCGCCTGAACGTGTTCCCGGATGGCGGTGTGAGTCGCCTGCGTGTCCTCGGCAAAGTCGCCAAGTAACGCCTGAGCGGACGCGGAGCGTCCAGGGCAACGTTCCCACGCAGAGCGTGGGAACGATCAATAGACAAGATTAAGAAGACAGCCATGCGCACACTGATGATCGAACCCCTGACCAAAGAAGCCTTCGCCCCTTTCGGAGACGTTATCGAAACCGATGGCAGCGATCACTTCATGATCAACAACGGGTCGACCATGCGCTTTCACAAGCTGGCGACGGTAGAAACCGCCACGCCAGAAGACAACGCGATCATCAGCATCTTCCGCGCCGACGCGCTGCCGATGCCGCTGACCGTGTGCATGCTGGAGAGACACCCGCTGGGCAGCCAGGCTTTCATTCCGCTGCTCGGCAACCCCTTTCTGATCGTGGTCGCGCCACTTGGCGATGCACCTGTATCAGGCTTGGTCCGCGCCTTCGTCACCAACGGCAGGCAGGGCATCAATTACCATCGCGGCGTCTGGCACCACCCGGTGCTGACGATCGAAAAGCGGGATGACTTCCTGGTGGTTGATCGCAGTGGCACAGGCAATAACTGCGATGAGCATTTTTTCAAAGAGGATGAGCGTTTGATCCTCGCCCCCCACCAATAAGAGAAGGTCTGATCACCCGACAACAAGGGTGACAGGCGAGAGGTAAAGACTGTGGAAGCACATCTGTTGGAATGGCTGAACCTGAGCGTGCGATGGGTTCACATGATCACCGGCGTCGCCTGGATCGGCGCATCCTTCTATTTCGTCTGGCTGGAAAACAACCTCAACCGCGTCAACCCCAAGGACGGCCTGGCCGGTGACTTGTGGGCGATCCACGGAGGCGGTATCTACCACCTGGAAAAATACAAACTGGCCCCGCCGACCATGCCGGACAACCTGCACTGGTTCAAATGGGAAGCCTATTTCACCTGGATGTCGGGCATTGCGCTGCTGTGCGTGGTGTTCTATTCCAACCCTACCTTGTACCTGCTCGCCCCCGGCAGCAGCCTCAGCGGCCCGGAAGGTGTACTGCTGGGCATCGGTTCGCTGTTCGTCGGCTGGTTCGTCTACTCCTTCCTCTGCGACTCGGCCCTGGGCAAGCGCCCTGCCTTGCTCGGCTTGATCCTGTTCGTGCTGTTGATTGCCGCCGCGTACGGTTTCAGCAAGGTGTTCAGCGGCCGCGGCGCCTACCTGCACGTGGGCGCCGTGATCGGCACCATCATGGTCGGTAACGTGTTCCGCATCATCATGCCCGCCCAGCGCGCATTGGTGGCGGCCATCGCGCAAAACCGCACGCCTGACCCGGCCTTGCCGGCCAAGGGGCTGCTGCGTTCACGACACAACAACTACTTCACCTTGCCGGTGCTGTTCATCATGATCAGCAACCACTTCCCGAGCACCTACGGCAGCCAATACAACTGGCTGATCCTGGCCGGTATCGCAGTGGCGGCGGTGTTGGTACGGCACTACTTCAACACCCGGCACAACAGCCAGAAGTACGCGTGGACCTTACCGGTCGGTGCGCTGGCGATGATTTGCCTGGCCTACGTGACCGGCCCGAAACCGCTGGCCACCACCCCGGACGTGGCCAAGGCCCCCGCCGCCATCGAGTACCAGCCGTTGCCGGAAACGGCGTTGGGTGGCGGCCTGAAACCTGCTGCGCCAGCGGCACCTGCGGCTGAACCGGCGGCTGCGCCCGCCCAGGCCACGATTGATTTCGACAAGGTACACGGGGTGATCCAGGAACGCTGCGCCGTGTGCCATTCGGCCAAGCCCACCAGCCCCCTGTTCAGCACGGCCCCGGCCGGCGTGATGTTCGATACCCCGGCGCAGATCCAACAGCAGGCGGCGCGCATTCAAGCGCAGGCCGTGGCGAGCCAGATCATGCCGCTGGGCAACATCACCCAGATGACCCAGCAGGAGCGGGATCTGATTGGCACCTGGATCAACCAGGGGGCCCGCACCAACTGATTGGTTCACACAGTTCCAATGTGGGAGGGGGCAAGCCCCCTCCCACAGATTGCGCTCCAAACAACACAACAATAAAAAGATTCGAGGTGTTGCATGTCCCAGTTAGAAACGCAGCCCCCTGCCGCGCCCGCGATGGTGCGCCTGCCCCTCTTGCAACTGCTGCTGGTCGGCCTGCAACACGTCTTGCTCATGTACGGCGGCGCCGTCGCCGTGCCCCTGATCATTGGCCAGGCCGCGGGCCTCAGCCGTGAAGAAATCGCCTTCCTGATCAACGCCGACCTGCTGGTGGCTGGCATCGCCACCCTGGTGCAGTCGTTCGGCATCGGCCCGGTGGGCATTCGTATGCCGGTGATGATGGGCGCCAGTTTCGCGGCGGTCGGCAGCATGGTCGCCATGGCCGGCATGCCTGGGATCGGCTTGCAAGGGATCTTCGGTGCAACCATTGCCGCTGGGTTCTTCGGCATGCTGATCGCACCGTTCATGTCCAAGGTGGTGCGCTTTTTCCCGCCGCTGGTGACCGGTACGGTCATTACCGCCATCGGCCTGTCGTTGTTTCCGGTGGCCGTGAACTGGGCCGGTGGCGGCAGCGCCGCCGCCACGTTCGGCTCGCCGATTTACCTGGCGATTGCCGCGCTGGTACTGGCCACCATCCTGCTGATCAACCGCTTCATGCGCGGTTTCTGGGTGAACATCTCAGTGCTGATCGGCATGGCGCTCGGTTATGGCTTGTGCGGCATGCTCGGCATGGTCGACCTCAGCGGCCTGGCGCTGGCACCGTGGGTGCAAGTGGTGACGCCGCTGCATTTCGGCATGCCCAAGTTCGAATTGGCGCCGATCCTGTCGATGTGCCTGGTGGTGGTGATCATCTTCGTCGAGTCCACCGGGATGTTCCTCGCCCTGGGCAAGATCACCGGCCAGGAAGTCACGCCGAAAATGCTGCGCCGTGGTTTGCTGTGTGATGCCGGCGCATCATTCTTCGCCGGTTTCTTCAACACCTTCACGCACTCCTCCTTCGCCCAGAACATCGGCCTGGTACAGATGACCGGCGTGCGCTGCCGCTCGGTGACGATCATGGCCGGGGTCTTTCTGCTGGTGCTGAGCCTGCTGCCCAAAGCGGCCTTTCTGGTGGCATCGATTCCACCGGCAGTGTTGGGCGGTGCAGCGATTGCAATGTTCGGGATGGTGGCGGCGACCGGCATCAAGATCCTGCAGGAAACCGACATCGCCGATCGTCGCAACCAACTGCTGGTGGCGGTGAGCATCGGCATGGGCCTGATCCCGGTGGTGCGCCCGGAGTTCTTCGCCCAGCTGCCGCTGTGGATGAGCCCGATTACCCACAGTGGGATTGCCATGGCCACTCTCAGCGCATTGTCGCTGAACATACTGTTCAACATCCTCGGGGGGGCCGAACGACCCACTGTCGCCCCTACCCACTGATTCCTTCGTTAACAATAAAAACAATAACGAACAGGGAAGCTCCCATGCACGCCATTCACCTGGGGCCGGCCACAAGCCGCGCCCCATTCTCGCCCCACGCGCTCTGTTACGGCGCACTTGAGCCAAGGCCAGAGAGCCAGTATTCTCCGCGCCCGCTCGAATCGACTCAAAAAAAAACAGCGAATGTAAAAGCTGACTGCAAGGCCAACTTATCCGGGCCTAATGTCTGCGGCCAACGTGCACTGAAAACCACTGGACTCGACTGCATCAACTGCAGCCGAAGGCGTTTTATTGGTTTTTTTAACAGCTTGGCGCAGCTCTTGCTAAAAGCATTAAAGCTGACCAAACAGACGATTTTTTGCAGCGAACCAAAGGCGCCACACCAGAGCGCCTGCGTAGAACAAAAAACCTAAAACTTTGACTCGGGAGCACCGAATGAAACCTATGTTGAAAGGCCTGATGCTGGCAGGTTCCCTGCTGGCCGGCGGCCAAGCCGTAGCCGGCGATTTGTTGCAGTGGCAGAACAACAGCCTGACCTACCTGTGGGGCAAGAACTTCACCATCAACCCGCAGATCCAGCAAACCGTCACGTTCGAACATGCCGATGCCTGGAAGTACGGCGATAACTTCCTGTTCGTCGACCGTATCTTTTACAACGGCAAGGAAGACGGCAACGTCGGCCCGGACACTTATTACGGCGAGTTCAGCCCACGGCTGTCATTCGGCAAGATCTTCGACAAGGACCTGTCTTTCGGCCCGATCAAAGATGTATTGCTGGCTTTCACGTATGAGTTCGGCGAAGGCGATAACGAGTCATACCTGTTCGGCCCGGGCTTTGACCTGAACATCCCGGGTTTCGACTACTTCCAGTTGAACTTCTACCAGCGCCAGACCGAAGGCAATCGCCCGGGCGACAACATCTGGCAGATCACACCGGTCTGGTCTTACACCATCCCGGTTGGCGACTCGAATGTGCTGATCGATGGTTTCATGGATTGGGTGGTGGATAACGACAAGACCTCCCGTGGCACCTACCACGCCAACCTGCACTTCAACCCACAGATCAAATATGACTTGGGCAAGGCGCTGCACTGGGGTGAAAAACAGCTGTATGTCGGTATCGAATACGACTACTGGAAGAACAAGTACGGGGTTGAAGACAGCGGCGCATTCAAGACCAACCAGGACACGGCGAGCCTGCTGGTCAAGTATCACTTCTGATTGAGCACTGCACACCCCTGTGGGAGGGGATTGCCCCCTCCCACACTTAACCTTGTATCAGGCCGAGGAACCGAGTGATTTCCGCGCGCTTGGCCAACGCATCGCGCCGCCCCAGCTCGATCAACTCGCTGCAATAACCCGCCTCGAACAGCAAGTAACTCAACACCCCCGCCCCGCTCGTCCTGGTCGCCCCCGGCCCACGCAGGAACAGGCGCAACGCCGCCGGCAATTCCTGGCGATGCCGCGCCGCGATTTCATCGATCGGCTGGCTAGGTGCAATCACCAACACTTCCACCGGCGCCACTCCGGGGGCGACCTGGCTGAATTGGTTCAAGCGCTCCAGCAGCTCGATATCACTCTCCAGGCTGTCGATGAAGGTGCTGTTGAGCATGTGCCCCCCAATCTGCGCCAGCGTCGGCTGTTGGCCGGTGTAGGTGCGTTGCGTGGCAGGCTCATTGCCGCGTGGGTTGCCGCTCACGCCCACCACCAGCACCCGGCTCGCGCCCAGGTGCAAGGCCGGACTGATCGGCGCCGACTGGCGCACTGCGCCATCACCGAAATATTCTTCGTCGAGCTTGACCGGCGCGAACAGCAAGGGGATCGCCGAACTGGCCAACAGGTGCTCCACCGTCAACCGAGCGGGCACACCGATACGCCGATGGCGCAACCAGGCGTCGATGGTACGACCGCCCTGGTAGAACGTCGTCGCCTGCCCGGACTCGTAGCCGAAAGCCGTCACCGCCACGGCATGCAAATGCTGTTTGCGGATGGCCTCGTCAATACCGTGCAGGTGCAGTTTGTCGTTAAGCAGCTCGCGCAGTGGCGTGCTGTTGAGCAGCGCCACCGGCACCTGCGCTCCCAGGCCCAGCAGGCTGTGAATGAAAAAGCGACTGGCCTGGCGGATCACTCCCGGCCAGTCGCTGCGCAACACCAGATGGCTGCGAAAACCCTGCCAGAAGGCGGTAAGGCGTTGGATCGCGGCGGTAAAGTCCGTAGCGCCGCTGGCCAGGCTCACCGCGTTGATCGCCCCGGCGGAGGTGCCGACAATCACCGGAAAAGGGTTCGGCGCTCCCGGCGGCAACAGCTCGGCAATCGCCGCCAACACCCCCACCTGATACGCCGCTCGCGCCCCGCCGCCGGAAAGAATCAAGCCTGTGACCGGTTCAGCTGGGCGCATTGCGTCACTCCATGGGGGGGAAGTCAGGGTTTACCGACGGCGTTTTTCGTAGAGCTTGGGTTCACCCGGCGGCCGGCTCTTGAAACGGCGATGCGTCCACAGGTACTGCTCGGGGCATTCGCGTACCGAGGCTTCGACCCACTGGTTGATGCGCAGGCAGTCGATTTCATCGGTTTCGCCGGGGAAGTCCGTCAACGGGGGGTGGATCACCAGGCGATAGCCACTGCCATCGGCCAGGCGCTCCTGGGTGAACGGCACCACCAGTGCCTTGCCCAGGCGCGCGAATTTGCTGGTGGCGGTGACGGTGGCGGCCTGGATGCCGAACAGCGGCACGAAGATGCTCTGCTTGGCGCCGTAGTCCTGATCCGGTGCGTACCAGATCGCGCGGCCGGCGCGCAGCAACTTGAGCATGCCGCGCACGTCGTCACGCTCGACGGCCAAGGAATCGAGATTGTGCCGCTCGCGCCCCCGCCGCTGGATAAAATCGAACAGCGGGTTCCCGTGCTCGCGGTACATGCCATCAATGGTGTGCTTCTGCCCGAGCAGAGCGGCGCCGATTTCCAGGGTAGTAAAGTGCAGGGCCATCAGGATCACGCCCTTGCCTTCCAGTTGCGCCTGCTTGAGATGCTGCAACCCTTCGACATGGGCCAGCCGTGCCAGGCGCGACTTGGGCCACCACCAGCTCATGGCCATTTCAAAGAAGGCGATACCGGTGGACGCAAAGTTTTCCTTGAGCAGTTGCTGGCGTTCCTTGGCGGACTTTTCCGGGAAGCACAGTTCCAGATTGCGCTCGGCAATACGGCGACGATCGCCGGCCACGCGATACATGCCGGCGCCGAGTAAACGACCAATGGTCAACAACGCCCGATACGGCAACTGAGTGATCAGCCATAGCAGGCCGAGTCCCAGCCATAACAGCCAAAAACGCGGGTGAAAAAATGCAGCTCGAAAACGCGGGCGATCCATTACAGATTCCGGTAAAGACATGGGCCGCGCATTCTACAACGGTTCGACCCGGCTTGCGGCCCGCGGATGTTCTCGTTATAAGTCTCGACACTTTTCGTGACAAGCCGCTTTTGCCGACCATGAGCCAAACCGAACCGCTAGACCAAGATCCCGTGTTCCAGCTGAAAGGCAGCATGCTCGCCATCACCGTACTGGAACTCGCCCGCAACGACCTCGACGCCCTGGACCGCCAACTGGCCGCCAAGGTCGCCCTGGCACCGAACTTTTTCAATAATGCCCCATTGGTACTGGCCCTCGACAAACTGCCGGCCGGCCAGGGTGCCATCGACCTGCCCGGGCTGATGCGCGTGTGCCGCTCCCATGGTTTGCGGACCCTGGCCATTCGTGCCAGCCGTATCGAAGACATTGCCGCAGCCATCGCCATTGAACTGCCAGTACTGCCGCCGTCCGGTGCCCGCGAGCGTCCGCTTGACCCAACCGAAGGCGAAGTGAAGAAAAAACCGGAAAAACCACCTGAGCCGACGATCAAGCCTACTAAGATCATCACCTCACCCGTACGCGGTGGGCAGCAGATTTACGCCCAGGGCGGCGACCTGGTAGTGGTCGCCTCGGTCAGCCCGGGGGCGGAACTTCTGGCCGATGGCAACATCCATGTATACGGCCCAATGCGCGGACGTGCCCTCGCCGGCATCAAGGGTGATACCAAGGCCCGTATTTTTTGCCAGCAGTTGACCGCTGAGCTAGTTTCCATCGCAGGCCAGTACAAGGTTTCAGAAGATTTGCGCCGTGATCCGCTGTGGGGGGCCGGGGTGCAGGTCAGCCTGTCGGGCGACGTGTTGAACATCATCCGGCTTTAACGGATACTGCCGCATTTTCCAAGCATCTCTAGACTCTGATAGCACAGCGAAACCGGCAAGATTTGCGTAGGAATAAGTTAAGACTGGCGCTTCCCCTGCGGAAACAACGGTTTTTTCCTACAAAGGCTGTCCGCCTGCGGCGAGTTTCAAGAGATGTTTTTCAGGGGCTGAAAAGTCCTTTTTCCTTAGGGGTGAAACACCTTGGCCAAGATTCTCGTGGTTACATCCGGCAAGGGTGGTGTGGGTAAGACCACCACCAGCGCCGCTATCGGTACCGGCCTCGCTCTGCGCGGCCATAAAACAGTTATCGTCGACTTCGACGTCGGCCTGCGTAACCTTGACCTGATCATGGGCTGCGAACGCCGCGTGGTGTACGACTTCGTCAACGTCGTCAACGGCGAAGCCAACCTGCAACAGGCCCTGATCAAGGACAAGCGCCTTGAAAACCTGTACGTACTGGCCGCCAGCCAGACCCGTGACAAAGATGCGCTGACCAAAGAAGGCGTAGGCAAAGTCCTGGCCGAGTTGAAAGAAACCTTCGAATACGTGGTATGCGACTCCCCGGCGGGTATCGAAACCGGTGCTCACCTGGCGATGTACTTTGCCGACGAAGCTATCGTGGTAACCAACCCCGAAGTGTCTTCCGTACGTGACTCGGACCGCATGCTGGGCCTGTTGGCCAGCAAGTCGCAGCGTGCCGAAAAAGGCGAAGACCCGATCAGGGAGCATTTGCTGCTCACCCGCTACAACCCTGAGCGCGTCAGCAATGGCGAAATGCTCGGTGTTGAAGACGTGAAGGAAATCCTCGCAGTGACTTTGCTGGGCGTGATCCCGGAATCCCAGGCCGTGCTGAAGGCTTCCAACCAGGGTGTCCCGGTGATTCTCGACGACCAGAGCGACGCCGGCCAGGCGTACAGCGATGCCGTCGATCGCCTGCTGGGCAAATCCGTGGAACATCGCTTCCTCGATGTCAAGAAGAAGGGATTCTTCGAGCGTATCTTTGGAGGCAACTAAACAATGAAATTTCTCGACTTCTTTCGCGCCAACAAGAAGCCAACGACCGCGTCGGTCGCGAAAGAGCGTCTACAGATCATCGTGGCGCACGAACGCGGCCAACGCAGTACACCGGACTACCTGCCAGCCTTGCAGAAGGAACTGGTCGAGGTGATCCGCAAGTACGTCAATATCGGCAACGATGACGTGCATGTCGCCCTGGAAAATGACGGCAGCTGCTCGATTCTGGAACTCAATATCACCCTGCCCGATCGTTGATCGAAAGGGCGGTCGCCACGGCGGCTCGGTCACCTTGATCCCTGTTGGGGAACGGGGTGGGCGAGTCGCCGTTGGCGTTTGTTACGAGGCTGTTTGATGCCGCTGTCCAATATTCACATCCTGCATCAGGACGACGCCGTCCTGGTGGTGAACAAGCCGACCCTGTTGCTCTCCGTGCCCGGCCGGGCCGATGACAACAAGGACTGTCTGATCACCCGCCTGCAGGAAAACGGCTACCCCGAAGCCCGCATTGTCCATCGCCTGGATTGGGAAACCTCCGGGATCATCCTGCTGGCTCGGGACGCCGACACCCACCGCGAATTGTCTCGTCAGTTTCACGACCGCGAAACCGAAAAAGCCTACACCGCATTGGCTTGGGGCCAGCCTGAGCTGGACAGCGGCAACATCGACCTGCCCTTGCGCTACGACCCGCCGACCAAACCCCGGCATGTCGTGGACCACGAGTTCGGCAAGCATGCGCTGACGTTCTGGAAGGTGCTGGAGCGCTGCGGCGACTGGTGCCGTGTGGAACTGACGCCGATCACCGGACGCTCGCACCAGCTGCGCGTGCACATGCTGTCGATCGGCCACCCGCTGCTCGGTGACGGCCTTTACGCCCATGAACAGGCCCTGGCCGCCTGGCCGCGGTTGTGTCTGCACGCAAGCATGCTCAGCTTCACGCACCCGCAAAGCGGCGAGCGGTTGCGCTTCGAGTGCTCGGCCCCGTTCTAGAATTGGCAATACAATCAAAATGTGGGAGCGGGCTTGCTCGCGAATGCAGTGTGTCAGTCACAGTTGAGTTAACTG
>NZ_PYWX01000003.1 GCF_003031675.1 Pseudomonas palleroniana
TGCGTATTAGCCTGTAAACCATGTCCCCGGTTAGAAATGTAAACGATGTCCCCGGTTTGTACCGGGGCAAGCCCGCTCACTACAGATGATGTGTTCTACAGCCCGCCATTTAACTGACTGGCATTAGGGCTCGCCCCCTGATAGCGGTGTGTCAATTATGTATAAGTGGCCTGGCACACTGCTATCGGGAACCAGCCCCCTCTCACAACTATTCGCGTCCTCTGCCTGGTCCGGCAAAAGCTGTTGATAAATGCAGGCATCCGCTCAGCTATACTCCCCAGCATTTGAATGGGCCTTCGAGGAATTACTGTGAAGAACTGGACCTTGCGCCAAAGGATTTTGGCTAGCTTTGCGGTCATTATCGCCATCATGCTGTTAATGGTTGTGGTCTCCTATTCACGGTTGCTGAAGATCGAAACCAGTGAAGTCGCGGTGCGTGACGACGCGGTGCCGGGGGTTTACCTCAGTTCGATGATTCGTAGCGCCTGGGTCGACAGTTACCTGCATATCCTGGAACTGATCGGTTCGGGTCAAAACAAGGGGCTAGCCGACACCGACAAGGCTGAATTCAAATCCTTCGAAGCGCGCATCCTGCAACAGATGGCCAACTACCAGGCCACCATCAAGGGTGGTGACGATCAGGCCGAGTTCGATAAATTCGAAGCCCAGCACCAGATTTACAACAAGGCCCTGGCCGGGGTGGTGGATCGCTTGCAGAACAACGATGTCGCCGCTGCGCGCAAATTGTTCGACACCGAAATGACACCGGCCTGGACCGCAGGCCGCATGAAGCTCAATGACATCATTACCGAGAACAAAAGTGTCGCCGACCGCGCCACCACGGCCATCGATGATGCCGTAGCCGCCGCGAAAATCAGTATGTTCGTATCCCTGGCCCTGGCCATCCTCGCGGCCGCCCTCTGCGGTTTGCTACTGATGCGCGCAATCACGGCGCCGATGCAGCGCATTGTGTCGATCCTGGGCACCATGCGTGACGGTGACCTGAGCAAGCGCTTGAACCTGGAGCGCAAGGACGAATTCGGCGCAGTCGAAACCGGCTTCAACGACATGATGACCGAACTGACTGCGCTGGTGTCCCAGGCCCAACGCTCGTCGGTGCAGGTGACCACCTCGGTGACCGAGATCGCCGCGACTTCCAAGCAGCAACAGGCGACCGCCACCGAAACGGCTGCAACCACCACCGAAATCGGGGCTACTTCCCGCGAAATTGCTGCAACGTCCAAGGACTTGGTCCGCACCATGACCGAGGTGTCCACCGCCGCCGACCAGGCTTCGGTCGCCGCCGGTTCCGGTCAGCAAGGGCTGGCGCGCATGGAAGAAACCATGCATTCGGTGATGGGCGCCGCCGACCTGGTCAACGCCAAGCTGGCGATCCTCAATGAGAAGGCCGGCAATATCAACCAGGTGGTGGTGACCATCGTCAAGGTCGCCGACCAGACCAACCTGTTGTCGCTCAACGCGGCCATCGAAGCCGAGAAGGCCGGCGAATACGGCCGCGGCTTTGCGGTGGTTGCCACCGAAGTGCGTCGCTTGGCTGACCAGACCGCCGTGGCCACGTATGACATCGAGCAGATGGTGCGCGAGATCCAGTCGGCAGTGTCAGCTGGCGTGATGGGCATGGACAAGTTTTCTGAAGAAGTGCGCCGTGGCATGTTCGAAGTGCAGCAAGTCGGCGAGCAGCTGTCGCAGATCATCCACCAGGTACAGGCCCTGGCGCCTCGGGTGTTGATGGTCAACGAAGGCATGCAGGCCCAGGCCACCGGCGCCGAGCAGATCAACCACGCGTTGGTGCAACTGGGCGATGCCAGCAGCCAGACCGTGGAGTCCCTGCGCCAGGCCAGTTTTGCCATTGATGAACTGAGCCAGGTTGCGGTCGGTCTGCGCAGCGGCGTATCGCGTTTCAAAGTCTGATGAGCGACTTCGCGGCTAAACGCGGTGCCGTCCCGGCAGCGAAAAAGACGTTGTTCCTGGTGTTTCACATCGGCGGCGAACGTTATGCGCTCAAGGCCACGGAAGTGGCCGAGGTGCTGCCGCGCCTGCCCCTCAAACCCATCGCTCATGCGCCGGCGTGGGTGGCAGGCATATTTGCCCATCGCGGGGTGTTGGTACCGGTGATCGACCTCAGTGCGCTGACCTTCGGCACAGCCGCCCAAGTGCGTACCAGTACTCGTCTGGTGCTGGTCAACTACCAGCCGCAACCCTGGATCGAGGCGCGCAGGCTCGGGCTGATCCTGGAGCAGGCTACCGACACCTTGCGTTGCTACCCTACCGAGTTTCAACCCTATGGCCTCGACAATCGGCAAGCGCCTTACCTGGGGCTGGTGCGTGAAGATGCCCAGGGCTTGATGCAGTGGATCGGCGTGTCCGAGTTATTGACCGATGAAGCCCGCGCTTTGCTATTTTCTGCCGAGCTGAGCCTATGAACAGCGACCCCCGTTTCTTTACCTTCCTGAAAGAACGCATTGGCCTGGACGTCGCATCGGTGGGCGAGGCCATTATCGAGCGCGCCGTGCGCCAGCGCAGCCAGGCCGTGCAGGCGGTGACGCTGGAGCACTATTGGCAGCGATTGCAAAGCTCGCAGGACGAGCAGCAAGCGCTGATCGAGGCGGTGATTGTTCCCGAGACCTGGTTTTTCCGGTACCCGGAGTCCTTTGCCACCTTGGCGCGCCTGGCCAAGGCGCGTCTGGCCGAGATCAACCAACTGCGCGCTTTGCGCATTCTCAGCCTGCCATGTTCGACCGGCGAAGAGCCCTATTCGATTGCCATGGCGTTGCTCGATGCCGGCCTGGCCCCACATCAGTTCAAGGTGCAGGGCATGGACGTCAGCCCGCTGTCGGTAGAGCGGGCGCGGCGCGGGGTGTACGGGAAGAATTCCTTTCGCGGTGGCGACCTTGAGTTTCGCCAGCGCCATTTCACCGAGCAGGCCGACGGTTACCACATTGCCGATCGAGTGCGTGAGCAGGTGCGCCTGCAAGTCGGAAACTTGCTGGACCCAGCGTTGCTGGCGAATGAGCCCAGCTATGACTTCGTGTTCTGCCGCAACCTGCTGATCTACTTCGACCAGCCGACCCAGAAACAAGTCTTCGATGTGCTCAAGGGCTTGACCCATGTCGATGGTGTGCTGTTTATCGGCCCGGCCGAAGGCAGTTTGCTGGGGCGCCATGGCATGCGCTCGATTGGCGTGCCACAGTCCTTTGCCTTCAGCCGACATGTGGAACCGGTGAAGCCTGCGCCGGTTTTCGTGCCGATGCCGGCCCCCGTGCCGGCGCGCAGCGCAGCACCGATCCCGCCCAAACCGCGCCCGTTCAGCACGGTCAGCGCCCAGGTGCTGCCGATCAAGGCACCGCAGACGGACGCGGGTGATTTGCTCAGCCGGATCGCCACCCTGGCCAATGAGGGCAAAAGTGCTGAGGCCCGGGCTGCCTGTGAACAGTATTTGAGCAACCACCCGCCGGTCGCCCAAGTGTTTTACTGGCTGGGCTTGCTCAGCGATGTGGCCGGCAGCGCCTTGGAAGCCCAGGGGTATTACCGCAAAGCCCTATACCTGGAACCGCAGCACCCGCAGGCCCTGATGCATCTGGCCGCGTTGCTCGAGTCCCAGGGCGACAGTGCGGGGGCGCGCCGTTTGCAGGCGCGGGCCGCGCGTAGCGAGCGAGCTGACAGTGAGTCCAAACGATGAGTACCTCCGACGCGCTCGACACTGCGGGTCTTGACCTGACCCTGACCGACACCCAACGCATCGACGATTGCTGGAACCGTATCGGCATCCATGGCGACAAATCCTGCCCGTTGCTGGCCGAACATATTCACTGCCGCAACTGCTCGGTGTATTCCGCCGCCGCCACGCGCTTGCTCGACCGCTATGCGTTGCAGCAGGACGATCGCCACGCGATCGCCGCCGACGCCGTCGACGAGAACGTGGCCACCCGTTCCCTGCTGATGTTCCGCCTCGGCGAAGAATGGCTGGGCATCGCCACCCGCTGCCTGGTGGAAGTGGCACCGCTGCAACCGATCCATTCCCTGCCGCATCAGCGCTCACGGGCATTGCTCGGCGTGGCCAACGTACGCGGCGCGCTGGTGGCGTGCCTGTCGCTGGTCGAGCTGCTTGGCCTGGACGTCACCGATCATGGCGCGACGGGCGGGCGCATCATGCCGCGCATGTTGATCATCGCCGCGCAGGACGGTCCGGTGGTGGTGCCGGTGGACGAAGTCGACGGCATCCATGCCATCGATGAACGCGCCTTGAAGGCCGCGTCCGCCTCCGGCACCCAGGCCAGCGCGCGCTTCACCCAGGGTGTGTTGCAGTGGAAGGGCCGCAGCCTGCGTTGGCTGGACGAGGCGCAATTGCTGTCCGCCGTGACCCGGAGCCTCACATGACCCCCGACCAGATGCGCGATGCCTCGTTGCTGGAACTGTTCAGCCTGGAAGCCGATGCGCAGACCCAGGTATTGAGCGCGGGCCTGCTGGCCCTGGAGCGTAACCCGACCCAGGCCGACCAGCTTGAGGCCTGCATGCGCGCCGCCCATTCGCTCAAGGGCGCGGCCCGCATCGTCGGTGTGGACGCCGGGGTCAGCGTGGCTCACGTCATGGAGGACTGCCTGGTCAGTGCCCAGGAAAGCCGCCTGTACCTGCAACCTGAGCATATCGACGCTCTGCTGCAGGGCACTGATTTGCTGATGCGCATTGCCACCCCCGGCAATGATGTGGGGGCGGCCGATATTGATGCCTATGTGGCATTGATGGAACGGCTGCTCGATCCGTCGCAGCCGACTGCCAACGTCGCGCCACCGCCACCACCGCCCGAGCCTGCCCCGGCGCCGATCATTGAAGCGCCTGCACCCGAGCCCGAGCCGGCGTTGCCGCGCCAGAGCAAACCGATGACCGAGGGTGGCGAGCGCGTGCTGCGCGTGACCGCCGAGCGCTTGAACAGTCTGTTGGACCTGTCCAGCAAGTCCCTGGTGGAAACCCAGCGGCTCAAGCCTTACCTGGCAAGCATGCAGCGCCTCAAGCGGATTCAAAGTAACGGCGCACGCGCACTGGATACGCTGGACGGCCAGCTCAGGGCGCTGGATTTGAACCTCGAAGCCGAGGAAGCGCTGGCCGATACCCGGCGTTTGCTGAGCGAAGCCCAGGCCCTGCTGGCGGAAAAAATCGTCGAGCTGGATGAGTTCGGCTGGCAGGCCGGGCAGCGTGCCCAGGTGCTTTACGACACCGCGCTGGCCTGTCGCATGCGGCCCTTTGCCGATGTACTGGCCGGGCAGGTGCGCATGGTCCGCGACCTCGGGCGCAGCCTGGGCAAGCAGGTGCGCCTGGAAATCGAAGGCGAAAAGACCCAGGTCGATCGCGACGTGTTGGAAAAGCTCGAGGCGCCGCTCACTCATTTGCTGCGCAATGCCGTCGACCACGGCATCGAAATGCCCGAGCAGCGTATCCTGGCGGGCAAGCCGGCCGAGGGCCTGATCCGTCTGCGTGCTTCCCATCAGGCGGGGTTGCTGGTGCTGGAACTGAGCGATGACGGCAATGGCGTCGACCTTGAGCGCCTGCGTGGGACCATCGTCGACCGGCACCTGTCACCGCCGGAAACCGCCTTGCGTTTGAGCGAGGAGGAACTGCTGACGTTCCTGTTCCTGCCCGGTTTCAGCCTGCGCGACAAAGTTACCGAAGTGTCCGGACGCGGCGTGGGCCTGGATGCGGTGCAGCATATGGTCCGGCAATTGCGCGGCGCGGTGGTGCTGGAGCAGGCGGCGGGGCAGGGCAGTCGCTTCCATCTGGAAGTGCCGTTGACCCTGTCGGTGGTGCGCAGCCTCGTGGTGGAAGTCGGCGGTGAAGCCTATGCTTTTCCGCTGGCGCATATCGAGCGCATGTGCGACCTGTCGCCGGACGATATTGTCCAGTTGGAAGGCCGCCAGCATTTCTGGCACGAGGGCCGGCATGTCGGTCTGGTTGCCGCCAGCCAGTTGTTGCAGCGCCCGGCGGCGCAAAGCAATGACGCGACATTGAAGGTCGTGGTCATCCGCGAACGCGATGCGGTGTATGGCATTGCGGTGGAGCGTTTCATCGGCGAGCGCACCCTGGTGGTGTTGCCGCTGGATGATCGCTTGGGCAAGGTCCAGGACATCTCCGCCGGCGCCTTGCTGGATGATGGTTCGGTGGTGTTGATCGTGGATGTCGAAGACATGCTGCGCTCGGTGGACAAGCTGCTCAACACCGGCCGCCTGGAGCGCATCGCGAGGCGCAGCCAGCAGGCCACCGAAGCTGCGCGCAAACGGGTGCTGGTCGTGGATGACTCGCTGACCGTACGTGAGCTGCAACGCAAATTGCTGTTAAACCGCGGATATGAAGTGGCCGTTGCAGTCGACGGCATGGACGGCTGGAACGCCTTGCGCTCCGAAGACTTCGACCTGCTTATCACTGACATTGATATGCCTCGCATGGACGGTATCGAATTGGTCACACTTCTGCGTCGTGACAGTCGCCTGCAATCGTTGCCGGTGATGGTGGTGTCGTACAAGGATCGCGAAGAAGACCGCCGCCGTGGACTGGATGCCGGCGCCGACTATTATTTAGCCAAAGCCAGTTTTCACGATGACGCCTTGCTCGACGCCGTGGTCGAACTGATCGGAGGAGCCCGGGCATGAGGATTGCGATCGTCAATGACATGTCCCTGGCGGTGGAGGCGCTGCGCCGCGCACTCAGTTTCGAGCCTGCCCACGAAGTGGTGTGGGTGGCCAGCAACGGCCTGGAAGCCGTGCAACGTTGCGCCGAACTGACCCCGGACCTGATCCTGATGGACCTGATCATGCCGGTGATGGATGGCGTGGAAGCCACCCGTCAGATCATGGCCGATACTCCGTGCCCGATCCTGATTGTCACCGTGGACCGCCAGGCCAACGTCAGCCGCGTGTTCGAAGCCATGGGCCATGGTGCCCTGGACGTAGTGGACACACCGGCGCTGGGCGTGGGCAACCCCAAGGATGCAGCGGCGCCGCTGCTGCGCAAGATCCTTAACATCGGCTGGCTGATTGGTCAGCGCGGCAGCCGCGTGCGCGCCGACGCGACGCCGCAACGTGCTACCGGCAAGCGTCAGAGCCTGGTAGCGATTGGCTCGTCGGCGGGAGGGCCGGCTGCCCTGGAAACCCTGCTCAAGGGCTTGCCAGGCGACTTTCCCGCCGCCATTGTGCTGGTGCAGCATGTGGATCAGGTGTTCGCCGCCGGCATGGCCGAGTGGTTGAGCAGTGCGTCCGGCCTGCCGGTGCGCCTGGCCCGTGAAGGCGAACCGCCACAAAGCGGCGTAGTCTTGCTGGCCGGCACCAATCACCACATCCGCCTGCTGAAAAACGGCACGCTGGCCTATACCGCCGAGCCGGTGAACGAGATTTATCGACCTTCCATCGACGTGTTTTTCGAGAGCGTCGCCAGCCACTGGAATGGCGATGCCGTCGGCGTATTGCTGACCGGCATGGGGCGCGATGGCGCCCAAGGGCTCAAATTACTGCGTGAACAAGGATATTTGACCATCGCCCAGGACCAACAGAGTTCGGCGGTGTATGGCATGCCCAAAGCGGCGGCGGCGATTGATGCCGCTGTTGAAATTCGCCCACTGGATAGAATTGCGCCCCGATTGCTGGAGGTCTTTGCAAAATGATCAAAACCTCCCGTGCTGCTGGTTTGCAGGTGGTAATTCAGGTGACTGCACATGAATGATTTACAGCTCGACGACTTCAAGACCGATGAAAATGCCGCCATGGTGTTGCTGGTTGACGACCAGGCGATGATCGGCGAAGCCGTGCGACGCGGCCTGGCCCATGAAGAGAACATCGACTTCCACTTCTGCGCCGATCCGCATCAGGCGATTGCCCAGGCGATTCGCATCAAGCCCACGGTGATCCTGCAAGACCTGGTGATGCCGGGGCTGGACGGCCTGACCCTGGTTCGCGAATACCGCAACCACCCGGCCACCGCGAATATCCCGATCATCGTGCTGTCCACCAAGGAAGACCCGCTGATCAAGAGCGCTGCCTTTGCCGCGGGCGCCAACGACTACCTGGTGAAGCTGCCGGACAACATCGAGCTGGTGGCGCGCATTCGCTATCACTCGCGCTCCTACATGACGCTGCTGCAACGGGATGCGGCCTACCGTGCGCTGCGGGTCAGCCAGCAACAGTTGCTGGACACCAACCTGGTGCTGCAACGCCTGATGAACTCCGATGGCCTCACCGGGCTGTCCAACCGTCGCCACTTCGACGAATACCTGGAGCTGGAGTGGCGCCGTGCCATGCGTGACCAGACCCAGCTCTCGCTGTTGATGATCGACGTGGACTTTTTCAAGAGCTACAACGACAACTTCGGCCATGTCGAAGGCGACGAAGCCCTGCGCAAGGTCGCTGCCACCATTCGCGAGGCCAGCAGCCGTCCTTCGGATTTGCCGGCGCGTTATGGCGGTGAAGAATTTGCCCTGGTGCTGCCGAGCACCTCGCCGGGCGGCGCCCGACTGGTCGCGGAAAAGCTGCGCATGGCGGTGGCGGCCCTGAAAATCCCGCACATCGCGCCGACCGAGGGATCGTGCCTGACCATCAGCATCGGCCTGTCGACCCTGACGCCCAAGCAGGGCACGGATTATCGGCAGTTGATCATGGCGGCGGACAAGGGGTTGTATATGGCCAAGCACAACGGGCGCAATCAGGTCGGTATCGAATAACCGGGTGGCAGGGAGCAAACCCCGCCTTTTCGCCAAGCGGGCTGCCGTTTCAGCCCGATTGCCGTTATACTCGCCGGCTTTCAAAAGTTCGCCAACGAGTGCTGCCCGCCATGGAAATCAACCCGATCCTTAACACCATCAAGGACCTGTCCGAGCGCTCCGAAACTATTCGGGGGTATCTTTGACTACGATCAAAAGCATGAGCGTCTGACCGAAGTCAATCGCGAGCTTGAAGATCCGAGTGTCTGGAACAAACCTGAATACGCCCAGGAACTGGGCCGCGAGCGCGCTGCGCTGGCGCAGATCGTCGACACCCTCGACGAATTGAATACCGGTCTGGCCGATTGCCGTGACCTGCTGGACATGGCCGTCGAAGAAAACGACGAAGGCGCAGTGGGCGATGTCGTCGCCGAGTTGGCCCGTCTCGAGGAAAACCTCGCCAAGCTTGAATTCCGTCGCATGTTCAGCCACGAAATGGACCCGAACAACGCCTACCTGGATATCCAGGCCGGTTCCGGCGGCACCGAAGCCCAGGACTGGGCCAACATCCTGTTGCGCATGTACCTGCGCTGGGCCGACAAACGCGGTTTCGACGCCACCATCATGGAATTGTCGGCCGGTGAAGTCGCCGGTATCAAGGGCGCGACCGTGCATATCAAGGGCGAATACGCCTTTGGTTGGCTGCGTACCGAGATCGGCGTGCACCGCCTGGTGCGCAAGAGCCCGTTCGACTCCGGCAACCGTCGCCATACTTCGTTCTCTGCGGTGTTCGTCTCGCCGGAGATCGATGACAAGGTGGAAATCGAGATCAACCCGGCCGACCTGCGGATCGACACCTATCGCTCCTCCGGCGCCGGTGGCCAGCACGTAAACACCACCGACTCGGCCGTGCGTATCACCCACGTGCCGACCAACACGGTGGTCAGCTGCCAGAACGAACGTTCCCAGCACGCGAACAAGGACACCGCCATGAAAATGCTGCGGGCCAAGTTGTACGAGCAGGAAATGCAGAAGCGCAACGCCGCTTCCCAGGCACTGGAAGACACCAAGTCGGATATCGGCTGGGGTCACCAGATCCGCTCCTATGTGCTCGACGCGTCGCGGATCAAGGATCTGCGCACCAACATCGAACGCAGCGATTGTGACAAGGTGCTCGACGGTGATATCGACGAATACCTGGAAGCCAGCCTGAAATCCGGCCTGTAATCCCTTGCCGGCGATCCCCGGCCGCAGGCCGGGGACAACGAACCTGATGGAAGATTTAAAGACATGAGCGACCAACAACTCGACCCGCAAGCCCTGCAACAGGAAGAAAACTCCCTGATCGCCCTGCGCAAGGAAAAGCTTGCTGCCGAGCGCGCCAAGGGCAATGCCTTCCCCAACGACTTCCGCCGCGACAACTACTGCGATGCCTTGCAGAAACAGTACGCGGACAAGACCAAGGAAGAGCTGGCAGAGGCTGCAATCCCGGTCAAGGTTGCCGGTCGCATCATGCTCGACCGTGGCTCGTTCCTGGTGATCCAGGACATGACCGGGCGTATCCAGGTCTACGTCAACCGCAAGACCTTGCCTGAAGAAACCCTGGCCGCGGTGAAAACCTGGGACATGGGCGACATCATCGCCGCCGAAGGCACCCTGGCCCGTTCCGGCAAGGGTGACCTGTACGTCGAAATGACCAGCGTGCGCCTGCTGACCAAATCCCTGCGCCCGCTGCCGGACAAGCACCATGGCCTGACCGACACCGAACAGCGCTACCGCCAGCGCTACGTTGACCTGATCGTCAACGAAGACGTGCGCCAGACCTTCCGCGTGCGTTCGCAAGTCATCGCGCACATCCGCAGCTTCCTGATGAAGCGCGACTTCCTCGAAGTCGAAACGCCGATGTTGCAGACCATTCCTGGCGGCGCTGCAGCCAAGCCGTTCGAAACCCACCACAATGCGCTGGACATGGAAATGTTCCTGCGTATTGCCCCCGAGCTGTACCTCAAGCGCCTGGTGGTGGGCGGCTTCGAGAAAGTTTTCGAGATCAACCGCAACTTCCGTAACGAAGGCGTTTCGACTCGTCACAACCCAGAATTCACCATGTTGGAGTTCTACCAGGCTTACGCCGACTACGAAGACAACATGGACCTGACCGAAGAGCTGTTCCGCGAGCTGGCGCAGTTGGTCCTGGGCAGCACCGACGTACCGTACGGCGACAAGGTGTTCCACTTCGGCGAGCCGTTCGTGCGCCTGTCGGTGTTCGATTCGATCCTCAAGTACAACCCTGAGTTGACCGCTGACGACCTGAACGACATCGACAAGGCCCGTGCCATTGCCAAGAAAGCCGGCGCCAAGGTGCTGGGTTTCGAAGGCCTGGGCAAACTGCAGGTGATGATTTTCGAAGAGCTGGTGGAGCACAAGCTCGAACAGCCGCACTTCATTACCCAGTACCCGTTCGAAGTGTCGCCGCTGGCCCGTCGCAATGACGACAACCCGAACGTCACCGACCGTTTCGAGCTGTTCATCGGCGGCCGCGAAATCGCCAACGCTTACTCCGAGCTTAACGACGCGCAAGACCAGGCCGAGCGCTTCATGGCCCAGGTGGCCGACAAGGACGCCGGCGACGACGAAGCCATGCACTACGACGCCGACTTCGTCCGCGCCCTGGAGTACGGCATGCCGCCGACGGCGGGCGAAGGTATCGGCATCGACCGCCTGGTGATGTTGTTGACCAACTCACCGTCGATCCGCGATGTGATCTTGTTCCCGCACATGCGGCCACAAGCGTGACCGTAGCGTAATCCGAAGCCGCCTTATATAAGGCGGCTTTTTTATGCGGCGTCTATAAGCGTCAAGCGAACAGCGCCAGATTTTGATCAATGCAAGGATGTGTGTGGTGAACCGCGTAATGGCTCAAGAAGGCGCCGCCGGCATTGCGGCTGCCGTGGCTGAAAGTGTCCAGTACCAGGGCCGCAAGGCCAGTCGCCGGGGCAGCGAGCAACGTCGGCAAGACATTCTCGATGCGGCGATGCGCATCGTGGTGCGTGACGGCGTGCGCGCCGTGCGCCATCGCGCCGTGGCGGCGGAGGCGGGTGTGCCGTTGTCGGCCACCACCTATTACTTCAAGGATATCGATGATCTGCTCACCGACACGTTTGCCCAATACGTCGAACGCAGCGCGGCCTACATGGGCAAGCTGTGGGTGCGCAATGAGGGCCTGCTGCGCGAAATGGTCGCTTATGGTGACGGCAGCCCCGAATCCCGTTCGCAATTGGCCGATGATATTGCGCGGCTGACCGCCGATTACGTCTTGCGCCAGTTGACCAACCGTCGCGAGTACCTGATGGCCGAGCAGGCGTTTCGTCAGGAAGCGCTGCTCAACCCGCGCCTGGCCGAGCTGGTGCGTTCCCACCAGCAGATTCTGTTGCAGGGCACCGGGCAGTTTTTCCAGGTACTGGGCTCTCGCGAGCCGCAACAGGATGCCAAAGTGTTGACGGCGATTATCGGTCGGATGGAGTATCAGGGCCTGCTTGACGGTCTGGAGCCGCTGACCGGTGAAGAGATGCTCGCGATTCTCAAGCGATACATGCATTTGGTGTTGGCCTCGGTCTGACACTACGCTCCAGGTAACACTCACCTTGCACCTGCAGCGCGCGAGCCGATAACGTTTATAGAGGAAGCACCAGGTGGACGATTACCAGCAGACGATACGCACCTTGTCTGATCGCATTGTGCTGGCGCAAACACCGATTCGCGTCCTTGACGCCGTGAAGTGGGACGAAAATATTCGCCAGGGGTTCCTCAAGGCCAAGGGCAAGGCCATGCCTGCCGTGGATCGTGATTACTACCTCAACCGACCGTTGTCGTTCGATTCCAGCGCCGTGAAGCTGGAGTTCCAGAACATCGAGCGGGACATTACCCGCCGTCTCGGCCAGTTCAGCCCGGTCGGGCAGATCATGCGCCGCATGTGCCGCGAGTACCGCATGGTCGTGCGCATGCTCGAAGCCCGCGGCACCGAGGATTTCGGCCTGATTTCCCAGGAGCTGTACGGCGCCGCCTCCGATGCGTTCCATGCCGGCGACCCGACCCTGGCGGACCTCGGCCTGATGCTCTCCGACTACCTGAACAATATCGACGGCCGTGGCGACCTCAAGGACGAAGCCAAGACCCTGACGGCCAAGGATGCCGTCGCCTTGCTGCAAACCCGCTTGAATAAAGTGTTTGGCGAGGCCGAGGAAACCATCCGTGTGTTCGAGTCCGATGGGATTGTCGCTGACGCTGCGGCGGGGGCCGACTACATCAAGATCCGCGCCGACGCGATGTTCAACGAGCGCGATGTGCGCGCCCTGGAGGTGCATGAAGGTCTGGTCCACGTCGGCACCACCCTGAACGGCCTGAACCAGCCGATCTGCACGTTCCTGTCCAAGGGCCCACCGTCGTCCACCGTGACCCAGGAAGGCTTGGCGATTCTGATGGAAATCATCACCTTCGCCTCTTACCCAAGCCGCTTGCGTAAATTGACCAACCGCACCCGCGCCATCCATATGGTGGAAGAGGGCGCTGACTTCCTGCAGGTGTTCGAGTTCTTCCGCGAGCAGGGCTTTGAGATGGCTGAAAGCTACGGCAATGCCAGCCGGGTGTTCCGAGGTTCGGTGCCGACCGGCTTACCGTTTACCAAGGATCTGTCCTACCTCAAGGGCTTTATCATGGTCTACAACTACATCCAGCTCGCAGTGCGCAAAGGCAAGCTGGAACAAGTGCCGCTGTTGTTCTGCGGCAAGACCACCCTGGAAGACATGCGCACCTTGCGCCAACTGGTCGACGAAGGCCTGGTGGTACCGCCCAAATACCTGCCCGAGCAGTTTCGCGACATGAACGCGTTGGCGGCCTGGATGTGCTTTTCCAACTTCCTCAACCACTTGAGCCTGGACCGGATCGAGGCCGATTACTCCAATATTCTTTAGGTTATTGGCCTGTGGAGGCTTTAACGGATGAGAGTCCTCGGTATTCTGTGCCTGTTACTGACATTGAGCGGCTGCAGTTCACTGCTGTTCTATCCCGAACCCGGCCTGCCGTTCACGCCGGAAAAAGCGCACCTGCACTACCGTGACGTCACCCTCACGACCGCTGACGGGGTAAAACTTCACGCCTGGTGGTTGCCGGCCAAGCCCGGCGTGCCGCTCAAGGGCACGGTGCTTCATCTGCACGGCAATGGCGGCAACCTGGCCTGGCACCTCGGTGGCAGTTGGTGGTTGCCGGAGCAGGGCTATCAGGTGTTGATGCTCGACTACCGTGGCTACGGGTTATCGGAGGGTAAACCGTCATTGCCGGCGATTTACCAGGATATCGATGCGGCCTGGCAATGGCTCGATCAAGCGCCTGAAACCCGGGGCCAACCCCTGGTTGTCCTGGGGCAAAGCCTGGGCGGTGCGCTGGCTGTGCATTACCTGGCCGCGCACCCGGAGCGTCAACCCCAACTGAAGGCCTTGGTGCTGGATGGCGTGCCCGCCAGTTATCGTGACGTAGGGCAATTCGCCTTGAGCACTTCCTGGTTAACATGGCCATTCCAGGTGCCGCTGTCCTGGCTGGTGCCCGACGCCGACAGTGCGATCAACGCCATGCCGGCGCTGACCGGTGTACCCAAGCTGCTGTTCCATAGCCTGGATGACCCGATTGTGCCGCTGGCCAACGGTATCCGCTTGTATCAGGCCGCGCCGCCGCCGCGTGTATTGCAATTGACCCGTGGCGATCATGTGCAGACCTTTGCCGACACGACCTGGCAGACCGTGATGCTGCGTTATCTGGACGATCCGCAGCACTTCAACGGCCTGCGCCGCCTGGGCGAGATCCCGAATTATCCGACTCCTAAAGTTGATTCATCAGAGAGCCCGCAATGAGTGAAGAACGCAACATGATTCCACTGATCCTCACCGGTATCGGCACCATCATCGGTACCGTCGGTTGCCTGTGGTTTTATGGCTACCTGCATTTCGCCAAGCCGGAGGACGCATTGCTTCTGAGCGATTTCACGATGCTCAAGACCGTGCCGGGAGAGGATTACAAAATCTCCCTGACCCCGGCCGCGCAAGTGGCGCAGTGCGTTGACGGTGTGCTGGTGATGTTCGACACCGATCAGAAGGGCCTCAGCGGCGTGCTGGTCAACAACAAGAAACAGGCTGTGCGCTGCCTCGGCCAGGAAACACCGCAACTTCAGCAGTAAATCGCTCCAATTAACCGTTTCTGAAATATCTGGAACCGTATTCCGTAAGACGCCACTCAATGCCCAGTCAGCGGTGCTGACGGGTAACTTACGAATAGTCAGCCAGGGGGGAAGTCACGGTGAATATCGGTGCGATCAGTAGGATGTTGGACATGGCCCGGGCGCAGCAGATTCTGGATGAGTGCAGCGAGTGCGAGGCTGAGTCGCCCCAAGCGAAGCGAGATGAACTGAAGCGCAAGCTGGAGTTTGATCCTTTCGGCGCCGACGAAAATAAACCCCAGATCCAGTACTGAACGAAAAAACCCACCGTCTCCGGTGGGTTTTTTTATCCAGCTTCAATCAATCAGTTAGCCAGGCTGGAGCGCGGCTTGACTGGCTGGTTGTCGTTGGAGATGGTCACTTCAACGCGACGGTTCATGGCACGGCCCGATGCGCTGCCGTTGTCGGCAACCGGGTATTCCTTGCCGTAACCCTGGGTCACGATGCGCGAGATATCCACGCCTTGTTGCGCCAGTGCACGTTGTACCGAAGCGGCACGACGCTCGGACAGGCTCTGGTTGTACGAATCGGAACCGGTGCTGTCGGTGTAGCCTTCGACGATCACTTTACGGTCCGGGTTATCGCGCAGGAACTGCGCCAGCTTGGTGATGTTGACCAGGCCGCTGGATTTCAGGTCGGACTTGTTGGTGGCGAACAGCACGTCACCGAAAGTCACCAGGGTGCCACGATCGGTCTGCTTGGCGTTCAAGCTGTCTTGCAGTTGCTTGATCTGCGCATCACGGGCTTGCAGCAGGGCGCGGGCACGTTCGTCACCGGCGTTTTTCAGCTTGGCTTCGGATTCACGCAGCACGATGGTGTCTTTGGCCACTTCAACGCGCTGGTTGGTCAGGTAGGCCAACTGGTCGACTTTCTTCTCGTCTTCCTTGTCACGGTAGGCTTTTTCAGCCTTGTCCAACCAATCGCTGGCGTCCTTGGTTTCCAGAGCCGCCAACTTGGTGGCTTGCGGGTTGGTCTGCAAAGCCGCGAAATTGGTCTTGGCGTTTTCCAGGTTCTGGTTCGGTGGGGTGGAGCAGGCCGCCAGAGCAACGCTCATTGCCAACAGGGCAGGGATCATCAGTTGTTTACGCATAATCGTGTCGTCCTTTCAGTTCGATTTCGGGTGCAATGCAATCAGGGGCAGCGGGCTTATTTCTGCTGGATAACAGCCGGGCGCATACCTTCCTGACGCAGCTCCTGAACAGCTTTCTGGGAATCCTTCACGGCCTGTTGAGCCTTGGCTGCCTGGGCCTTGCGCTCTGCAACGCGAGCGTCCCATTCGGCTTGTTCAGCCAACTGACGGGCTTTGTCGTAGTTCTTGTCGTGCATGGCGATTTCGGCTTCTTTGAGCTTGTCCTGGGCCGATTTCATTTCCACAGCCGCGAACTCGGTACCGCCAGCGCTGACTGCGCTGTTAACAGCCGATTGAGTCACCGCATATTGCTCAGTCGGAGGGTTGCCTGCGCAACCCGCCAGTACGAAGCTGGTGCCGATCGCCAGCGCGGCCAATTTGAGCCCGCGCAGGTGGTTAAACGAGGATTTGGCAGTGCTGGTTTTCATCGTCTTCAACTCCATTGGATAACTCCTGAAAAACATCAAAATCCACTTCGTTGGTCAGCGGTTGGGGCCCGGCGGTAAAGCTCGAAATGCCCTTTCAAACGGCCGTTCCAAGTTGATGGCTTACTGGCTGTGACCTGAGGCTTTTTTCAAAAGTTCAGAGAAGATGGCGATTTGCCTAAAAAAATATTTGACTGACTGGTCAGCGTTTTGAACATGGAACTTTCGTCGCGCGCAGCGGTACTCCGAGCCTGTGAAAGGCCCGGAATACAAGGGGTTTACCGGTTTTTAGAGTGGTTCGTCAGTGCTTCTGTTTATCGGCACTTGCCGAAAAATCATGCAGATAGCGTCGCGACAGGCTGAGAAAGCGTGGGGTAGGGCCGACGTCCTCATACAACGGATCGCCCTCTTCATCGGTGGCAATCACCTGTTGACCCTTGATGTACGGAAAGCTGGCTTCGAGCTCTTCAAGGGCGGCGCCGATCAGTTCGCCGAGCAGTTCTTCGGTGTGGCGCTTGGGGTACATCTCGGCAATGGCGGCCAGCCTCGCGGCGGCCTCCACATCCAGATGGATCGCGTATTCGGTTTTGGTCATGCGACCCTTGGCGGTTTCTTCCCAATGCTGGGCCAGTTCTCGAATTTTCATGGCTACCTCAATATGCCCGCGGGTTGCGGGCGCTGATGAGTGACCAGTCGCTGATGTGGATAACACGGCGACTCATAGTTGAGACTAGCTGCAATTGATAAGGTTTAAAGCCTTGTCAGAAACCGACGTCGGCGGCACTCTTGAACCCCTGCGCGTCCCGGATTTCTGGCTGGAGATTGGCTGATGAGTGATATCGATGCACGCTTGCGCGAGGATGTTCACCTGCTGGGTGAGCTGTTGGGCAACACCATTCGAGAGCAGTACGGTGATGATTTTCTCGACAAGATCGAGCAGATCCGCAAAGGCGCCAAGGCTGACCGGCGAGGGGCTGGCGATGAATTGAGCGCCAGCCTGAACCAGTTGCAGGAAAATGAACTGCTGCCTGTAGCGCGAGCCTTCAACCAGTTCCTTAACCTGGCCAACATCGCCGAGCAGTACCAGCTGATTCATCGACGCGATGAGTCGCAGCCGGCACCCTTCGAGTCCCGGGTGCTCCCGCAATTGCTGGCCCGCCTGCAGCGCGAAGGTCACAGCAACGAGTCCCTGGCCCGCCAATTGGCGCGGCTGGAGATCGAACTGGTGCTCACGGCCCACCCCACCGAAGTCGCCCGTCGTACCCTGATCCAGAAGTACGATGCGATTGCCGCGCAACTGGCCCTGCAGGATCACCGTGATCTCACCACGGCCGAGCGCGAGCAGATCCGCGAGCGCCTGCAACGGCTGATCGCTGAAGCCTGGCACACCGAAGAAATCCGCCGCGTACGACCCACCCCGGTGGATGAGGCCAAATGGGGCTTTGCGGTGATCGAGCATTCGTTGTGGCACGCCATTCCCAATTATCTGCGCAAGGCCGACAAGGCGTTATTCGCCGCTACCGGATTGCATCTGCCCCTGGAGGCGGCGCCGATTCGTTTTGCCTCGTGGATGGGCGGGGATCGCGACGGTAACCCCAACGTCACCGCACCGGTCACCCGTGAAGTGCTGCTGCTGGCACGCTGGATGGCGGCCGACCTGTATTTGCGTGATGTCGACCACCTGGCCTCGGAGTTGTCGATGCAGCAAGCCAGCCCGGCATTGCAAGCCAGGGTCGGTGACAGCGTTGAACCCTATCGCGCCTTGCTCAAGCAACTGCGTGAACGGCTGCGCGCCACGCGCCAATGGGCGCACACCGCGTTGACGGCCGCCACGCCGGCCACCGCCGAAGTGCTGCAAAACAACCGCGAGCTGCTGGAGCCGTTGGAGCTGTGCTACCAGTCGCTGCATGAGTGCGGCATGGGCGTGATCGCCGATGGGCCGCTGCTCGATTGCCTGCGCCGTGCGGTGACATTCGGCTTGTTCCTGGTGCGTCTCGATGTGCGTCAGGATTCCAGTCGACATTCGGCGGCCATGACCGAAATCACCGATTACCTTGGCCTCGGCCGCTATGAGGACTGGGACGAAGAGGCCCGTATCGCCTTCCTGATGAAGGAGTTGGCCAATCGCCGGCCCTTGTTGCCGGGCTACTTCAAACCTTCGGCGGAGACCGCTGAGGTGTTGAATACCTGCAAGGAAATCGCTGCCGCCCCGGCGGCGTCGCTGGGCTCCTATGTCATCTCCATGGCGGGCGCCGCGTCGGATGTGCTGGCGGTGCAGTTGCTGCTCAAGGAGTCGGGCGTTCAACGCCCGATGCGTGTGGTGCCGCTGTTTGAGACCCTGGCCGACCTGGATAACGCCGGGCCGGTGATGGCAACGCTGTTGCAGTTGCCGGGCTACAGGGCGCGCCTGCAAGGGCCGCAGGAAGTGATGATCGGCTACTCGGACTCGGCCAAGGACGCGGGCACCACAGCCGCTGCCTGGGCGCAGTACCGGGCGCAGGAACGCCTGGTGGATATCTGCCGCGAGCAACAGGTGGAACTGCTGTTGTTCCATGGTCGCGGCGGCACCGTCGGCCGTGGCGGCGGCCCGGCTCACGAGGCGATTCTGTCGCAGCCGCCGGGTTCGGTGGCGGGGCGCTTTCGCACCACTGAACAAGGCGAAATGATCCGCTTCAAGTTCGGCCTGCCCGACATTGCCGAGCAAAACCTCAACCTTTACCTGGCGGCCGTACTGGAAGCCACCCTGCTGCCTCCGCCGCCACCCGAGCCTGACTGGCGTGATTTGATGGACGAACTGGCCGCCGACGGTGTCAGCGCCTACCGCGCCGTAGTGCGGGAAAATCCGCAGTTCGTCGAGTACTTCCGCCAATCCACGCCGGAGCAGGAGCTGGGGCGTCTGCCACTGGGCAGTCGCCCGGCCAAACGGCGTGCGGGGGGCATTGAAAGCCTGCGCGCCATTCCGTGGATCTTCGGCTGGACCCAGACCCGCCTGATGTTGCCGGCCTGGCTGGGCTGGGAGGCCGCCTTGAGCAAGGCGCTGGAACGCGGCGAAGGTGAGTTGCTGGGGCAGATGCGCGAACAGTGGCCGTTCTTCCGCACGCGAATCGACATGCTGGAAATGGTGCTGGCCAAGGCCGACGCCGACATTGCCCGCCTGTATGACGAGCGTTTGGTGCAGCCTGACCTGTTGCCGCTGGGTGCGCACTTACGCGACCTATTGTCGCAGGCATGCAGCGTGGTACTTGGCCTGACCGGTCAGTCGCAACTGCTGGCCCATAGCCCGGACACCCTGGAGTTCATCCGTCTGCGTAACACCTACCTCGACCCTCTGCACCTGCTGCAGGCCGAGTTGCTGGCACGCTCCCGTCAACAGGAAGCCGAGCAAGACAGCCCTCTGGAACAGGCGCTGCTGGTGTCCGTGGCCGGTATTGCCGCCGGCTTGCGCAACACCGGCTGAAGTTTTCCAAGTGTTCTCAACGGCTTGCAGATAAACCACGACGGCCGCCCGGAAAGGGGCGGTCGGCGTTTGTGCCGGCGGGTTGCACTCAGGCATACCCTACCTATGACGCATGTCCGGCGCGGGTTCCTGCGACTTTTGGCGGCTTGTATGGTGACGGCCCGCTGTGTATCTTGATCAGCCTTTGGCCGTTTGATTCGGCCTGGACCCACATATTCAAGCTTCATATTTCTACGAGATTTGCCCCTACGCGGCGAATCCGGGCACCATCTCTATAAAAAATTGAGGAGCACATCGATGCGCGTCATTCTGCTGGGAGCTCCCGGGGCCGGTAAAGGTACTCAGGCGAAGTTCATCACTGAGAAGTTCGGCATTCCACAAATCTCCACCGGCGACATGTTGCGTGCTGCCGTCAAGGCCGGCACCGAGCTGGGCCTGATCGCCAAGAGCGTGATGGACAGCGGCGGCCTGGTCTCCGATGACCTGATCATCAACCTGGTCAAGGAACGCATCAGCCAGGAAGATTGCAAGAACGGTTTTCTGTTCGACGGCTTCCCGCGCACCATTCCCCAGGCTGAAGCCTTGGTGAAGGCCGGCGTGGAGCTGGATGCGGTGGTTGAAATCGCCGTCGAGGACGAAGAGATCGTGCAACGTATCGCCGGTCGTCGCGTTCACGAAGCCTCGGGTCGCGTGTACCACACCGTTTACAACCCGCCCAAGGTTGAAGGCAAGGACGATGTCACCGGCGAAGACCTGGTGCAGCGCAAGGACGATACGGAAGAAACCGTGCGCCATCGTCTCTCGGTCTACCATTCCCAGACCAAACCGCTGGTGGACTTCTACCAGAAGCTGTCCGCTGCACAGGGCAAGCCGAAGTACAGCCACATCCCTGGCGTCGGTTCGGTAGAAGCCATCACCGCCAAGGTGCTGCAGGCTCTGAGCTGATTCATTGATCAGCTTCATCTACAACGGCCCGCTTGCGGGCCGTTGTTGTTTATACTGGCGCACTTTTTTTCGACTTGGACACCCACACCGATGAGCACCCTGCTGGCCCTGGACACCGCGACTGAAGCTTGCTCCGTCGCCTTGCTGCACGATGGCAAGGTAACGAGCCACTACGAGGTGATCCCGCGCCTGCATGCGCAGAAGCTGTTGCCGATGATCAAGCAGCTGCTTGAGGAGGCGGGCACCACGCTTGCTGCCGTGGATGCCATCGCCTTCGGCCGTGGCCCTGGTGCATTCACCGGCGTGCGTATTGCCATCGGCGTGGTACAGGGCCTGGCGTTTGCGTTGGAGCGCCCGGTGTTGCCGGTCTCCAATCTCGCGGTGCTGGCCCAGCGCTCGCTGCGTGAGCACGGTGCGACCCAGGTCGCGGCGGCCATTGATGCGCGCATGGATGAAGTGTATTGGGGATGCTATCGCGAAACCGCCGGGGAAATGCGTCTGGTGGGGAGTGAAGTGGTTCAGGCGCCAGAGGCGTCCGTATTGCCCGATGACGCCCAAGGCGATTGGTTCGGTGCCGGCACCGGCTGGGGTTACGGTGAGCGTCTTGGCGTGAAGACCGTCGGCCAGGCCGCCGATATGTTGCCCCATGCGCAAGACTTGCTGACCCTGGCGCGTTTCGCTTTCGAGCGCGGCGAAGCCATCCCGGCCGATCAGGCGGCACCGGTTTATCTTCGCGATAAAGTGGCGCAGACCAAGGCCGAACGCGGGATTATTTGACGTCAAAAAGGCGGGATTTGGCCGACAAATTTCGCCAATCGTCAGAATTTGCGCGGGTTTCTAAACCTTTTACAAATTATGTGTTCTAGTTAGCACCAGAGCATTTGCGCGCCATGGAAAGTGCCGCTAAATTGCCATCATCGATTCCGAGTCTGCATGTATGCGTATAGACGGATTTTCCTCACAGTCCTACCCCATCAAGCGCAAGCCACGTAAGGCGAGCGTGACGGTAGACGAGTCCGTTGAAGATTCGCCGGACTTCATTGAGTTACAGTCCGACTCGCCCTCCAACGCCCAGGGTTCCACAGGCTCGCGTATCGGCGGTCTGCCTGCCCGCCAGCAAGACATGGTCTTCCCGCGCTCCATGAGCAAAAGCGTCGCCACCGCCCTGGCCAGCTACCTGACCACCGCCGGCTTTGTCGAATGGGATATGGAAGTGCTGGGTCTCGATATCCACATCTGATGCGCCTGCCTTACTACATCGGTTGCCCTTCCTGGAGCGAAAATGCCTGGCGCGAGTACCTGTACCCGGCCGATGCGCGTTCCGGCGATTACCTCGCGCTGTACTCCCAGGTTTTCAACGCCGTTGAAGGCAACACCACATTTTATGCCCGCCCCTCAGCCGCCACGGTGCAACGCTGGGCTGAAATCATGCCTGCGGATTTTCGCTTCACCGCCAAGTTTCCCGGCGATATCAGCCACGGTGGTGACTTGCGTGAGCAATTGCCGGCGGCGGAAAGCTTTGTCGGCTTGATGAGCCCGTTGGGCGAGCGCATTTCACCGTTGTGGCTGCAGCTGCCGGCGACCTTTTCGCCACAGCGCCTGGGTGAACTGGCGGGCTTCATCGATGGCCTGGAGCGCCCGCTGGCGGTGGAAGTGCGTCATCCGGAATTCTTCGCCAAGGGTGATGCCGAGCGGATGCTCAACCGTTTGTTGCGCGACCGTGGTGTCGAGCGTATCTGCCTGGATCCCCGCGCCCTGTTCAGTTGCACCTCCACCTCGGCCGCGGTGCTGCATGCCCAATCGAAAAAGCCCAAGGTGCCACCGCGCCCGGCGGCGCTCACCCAGTTTCCTCAAGTGCGGTTTATCGGCCATCCGGAACTGGAAGCCAATGACCCGTTCCTCATCCCTTGGCTGGAAAAGATCGCCGGCTGGATCGAGGAAGGGCGCACGCCCTACGTGTTTCTGCACACGTCGGATAATCGCCTGGCCGCGCAACTGGCACTGCGTTTTCACGCCAAATTGATGGTGCGCCTGCCAGGCCTGCCGCCTTTGCCGACCTTGCATCGAGAACCCGCAGCGGAGCAACTGGGGTTACTCTAAGGCTCCTTTTTCCGACAGGAGTGAGCCATGGACGCACAAGCCCTGCGCGCCGATACCTTCAAGGCCCTGCATGAACGTGATCGCGCCTTCGTCATGCCCAATCCGTGGGACGCCGGTTCCGCCATCATGCTTGCCAGCCTGGGTTTTGAAGCCTTGGCCACGACCAGTGCCGGGTTTGCGTTCAGCCTGGGACGGCCGGATGCCGAGGGCGCGCTATCGTTGGAAGACACCTTGGGCAATGCTTCAATGATTGTCCGGGCGACTTCCCTGCCGGTGGCGGCCGACCTCGAAAATGGTTTCAGCGACACCCCCGAAGGCTGCGCCCAAACCATTTTGCGGGCGGCGGCCACGGGCATCGTCGGCGGCTCTATCGAAGACGCCACCGGCATCGCGGCCGACCCGATCTACCCATTCGATTTATCGGTTGAGCGTGTTGAGGCGGCTGCCGCGGCTGCGCGCAGCTTGCCTTATGCCTTCACGCTGACGGCTCGCGCAGAAAACCTCCTGCACGGGCGCCTGGATCTGCCTGACACCATTCGCCGCCTGCAAGCCTACGCCGAAGCCGGCGCCGATGTGTTGTATGCCCCGGCTTTGCGCACTGCCGAAGAGGTGTTGGCAGTGGTCAAGGCGGTCGCGCCCAAGCCGGTGAATGTGTTGATGTCCGGTGGCTTGAAATTGAGCGTGGCGCAGTTGAGTGAGATGGGGGTGCGGCGTATCAGCGTCGGTTCGGCTTTGGCCCTGGCGGCCTATGGCGAGTTCTACCGGGCGGCGCAGGAAATGTATGAGTCGGGCACGTTCGAATTCAACGAACGCAAGATGCCGTTCAGCCAGGCCAATGGGTTTTTCAAGCGTTGAATCAGGCGGCCAGGCGCAGGTTGTTGAGGATCAGTGGGCGTGCCCAGTGGTAGTCGAAGTCCAGCGCCTTCTGTTGCTCCTCCAGCTCTTGCGGTGGGTACGGCGTGGCTGGCGGTGGCAGCAGGTCCAGCTCGAACTCGGCAATCGGCAGGTGCAGTGGGCGTGGTTGCGGTGCGGGGCCAGGTTCAGGCAGTGGTTGGCCGGCGTTCAGCACGAGCGGGCGAACCCAGCCGCTGTCGAAATTCTGTTGGCGCTGCTGGGCGACAATTTCTTCTGGCGCAAAGGGCGTGGCGGGGGGCGGCAGCAACTCGGTTTCGAATTCGGCGATCGGCAGGAACAGCGGCTCAGGTGGGGCGATTTCGGTGTCTATCACGTCGCATTCACGCTGGGTGAGGATCTGCGCCAACAGATCGGCGCCTTCGCTGGGTTCTACCGCAGGGTCCAGGGTTGCAGGCGCCTTGATGGCCAGCGCGTTCGGTGAATCGCCAAGCTGTTCGGCCAACGCTCGGGCGAAGAAGTCCTGCCACACATGACTCACCCCGGCCAGCGCTTGGGTATTGCGCAGGCCGTAATGGTTGTGGGTCGGCAGTACACCGATGGTTAGGGGAAGAATGTCTGACATTTTTCTCGGTCGACGCTCAGCTCTGGCAAAATACCTGACTGTTGGTTTTATCGGCCAGTGTTGGCCGATCCTTAATATTTTTGAGCGTAGCGATTGATGAGCGAACAACCAGCGGCCAGCCGCATTCGGGTCGAGGCCTTGGCCGAAGGTTTCCAGGCGCGTGCCGAGCGATGGGCTGAGCAGCTTGAGCTGCCGTTGCAGCTGGAGGCGGCGGACTTTTCCCTGCAGGTCGGGGAACAGGGACTACAACTGCAACAGCTTGGGCCTGACGCACCGGGGCCGGTGCGTGTGGATTTTGTCGAAGGCGGCGCGGCGCACCGGCGCTTATATGGCGGTGGCAGCGGGCAGATGATCGCCAAGGCCGTGGGCATCGCCCAGGGCGTGCGCCCGCGTGTGCTGGATGCCACGGCCGGGCTGGGCAAGGATGCGTTCGTACTGGCGAGCCTGGGCTGCGAGATGAGCCTGATCGAGCGTCAACCGCTGATCGGCGCTTTGCTCGAAGATGGCCTGGCACGCGGCGCGGATGATTTCGAGGTGGCGCCGATCGTGGCGCGCATGCAGTTGCTCAAGGGCAACTCCATTGACGTGATGCTCAATTGGCAAGGCGAGCCACCCCAGGTCATCTACCTGGACCCGATGTTCCCCCACCGTGAGAAAACTGCCCTGGTAAAGAAAGAAATGCGCCTGTTCCGCCCCTTGGTGGGCGATGATCCGGACGCGCCGGCGTTGCTCGCGGCCGCACTGGCCCTGGCCAGCCACCGTGTGGTGGTCAAGCGCCCACGCAAGGCGCCTTGCATCGAGGGGCCGAAGCCGAGCCATGCGTTGGATGGCAAGTCCAGCCGGTATGATATTTACCCGAAGAAAGCGCTCAAGCCCTGACTCTTCATTGGCCTTGAGGGCCTCATCGGGAGCAAGCCCCCTCCCACACTTGAGTGTATTCACAAATCAAATGTGGGAGGGGGCCTGCCCCCGATGAGGCCACCCGGATAACACCCGGGCTCAGGCCCGATAAGCCCGCATAAACAACCCCACCACTTCTTGCACATGGGCTTCGGCGGCTTCCTCGCTCAGTTGTCCGCCGCAGCCGTATAGCAAACAGAAGTTCGCCGTGCCCTTGAGCAGGCAGAAGAAATGCTCGGCTGCCGTAAACGGCTTATCGATACTCAGGGCGCCGCTCTGGTCGATCTTGCCGAGCAGGCGCTCCATCCCCTGGAGCATGCGCATGGGGCCGGCTTCGAAGAAGATCTGTGAGAGTTTCACGTCCTGATTGCCGGTGGTCATCATCAGGCGGTGCAGGTTCACCGATTCCGCGCTGTTGATCAGCCGATGAAAGCCCCGTGCGATATTCAGCAGCACGGTCTCCACGGGCACACCTTCGGGGAGTTCGAAATACATCACCGGTAACTGTTCTTCGCACGTGGCCACCACGGCAGCGGTGAACAGGGTTTCTTTGTCGGTGAAATGGCTATACACGGTCAATTTTGACACGCCGGCCTCAAGGGCCACGGCATCCATGCTGGTACTGGTGTAGCCATTGCTCAGAAACAGGGTTTTCGCTGCTTCGAGGATTGCCTGGCGTTTTGCCATGTCCTTGGGACGCCCGGGGCTATTGGTGTTCACAGGATTGTCGGACATTTTCACCTTTAATACTGGACTGGCGAGTTTGGTATTAATAACATACTGGCCAGTATAATTATTCCTAGCTTCATTTGCGAAAGGTCCTTCAGCATGCGCAGCACTTTCCTGCCCCTTGCGTTGCCTGCCAGCCTGGCCTTCCTGTTGGCCGCCTGCGGCCATGAGGAAGCGGCCCAAACCACCATCCGCCCGGCCATGGTGGTGCAACCACAGCCATCCGCACAGGCGATGGAAAGTTATCCGGGTGAAGTGCGTGCCCGTTACGAGCCGGACCTGGCCTTTCGCATCGGCGGTAAAGTCAGCAAACGCCTGGTGGAGGAGGGTGAGCGGGTCAAGGCCAATCAACCCCTGGCCGAACTCGACCCCCAGGACGTGCGCCTGCAACTGGAAGCCACCCGCGCCCAGGTGGCCGCCGCCGAGGCCAACCTGAGCCTGGTGCGTGCCGAGCGTGATCGCTACAAGACCCTGATGGATCGTCAGATGGTCAGCCGCTCCCAGTACGACAATGCCGAAAACCTCTACCGATCCGGTGAGGCGCGCCTCAAGCAGATCAAGGCCGAGTTCGACGTGTCCAGTAACCAGGCCGGTTACGCCGTGTTGCGCGCGCCGCAGGACGGTGTGGTCGCCAAGCGTGCAGTGGAAGTCGGGCAAGTGGTGTCAGCCGGCCAGACCGTGTTCACCCTGGCCACCGATGGCGAGCGCGAAGTGTTGATCAGCCTGCCTGAACAAGGCTTTGGCCGGTTCAAGATCGGCCAGCCGGTGTCGGTCGAATTGTGGAGCCAGCCGGACCAACGCTTCACCGGGCACATCCGTGAACTGTCCCCCGCTGCAGACCCCAAGTCGCGGACCTTCGCCGCCCGTGTTGCCTTCACCGGCGGCAAAGTCCCGGCCGAACTGGGCCAGAGCGCTCGCGTTTTCATCCAGGCCGAGGGCGCGGTCGCGCTGTCGGTGCCGTTGTCGGCCCTCAGTGCAGAGAATGGCGCCTCCTACGTCTGGCGCGTGCAACCCGACAACACCCTTAAGCGTACTCCGGTGCGCATCGGTGCCTTCGGCGAAAAAACCGTACCGGTGCTGGAAGGCCTGGCGCCCACCGATTGGGTGATTGCGGCGGGCGTGCATGTGCTCCATGAGGGCCAGCAAGTGCGCCCGGTGGACCGCTCCAACCGCGTTGTGAATCTGGCGACCAAGGAGTAGTCCCCGATGGGTTTCAATCTTTCCGAATGGGCGTTGCGTAATCGCCAGATCGTACTGTTCCTGATGATCCTGCTGGCGGTGGTCGGCACCCTGTCCTACACCAAGCTGGGGCAAAGCGAAGACCCGCCGTTTACCTTCAAGGCCATGGTGATCAAGACCAACTGGCCCGGGGCCACGGCCCAGGAGGTTTCGCGGCAGGTCACCGAGCGCATCGAGAAAAAACTGATGGAGACCGGCGACTATGAGCGCATTGTCTCGTTCTCGCGCCCCGGCGAGTCACAGGTCACCTTTATGGCTCGCGACTCGATGCACTCCGCACAGATTCCGGAGTTGTGGTACCAGGTGCGCAAGAAGATCAGCGACATTCGCCAGACGTTGCCGCCGGATATCCAGGGGCCGTTTTTCAACGATGAATTCGGTACCACTTTCGGCAACATCTACGCGCTGACCGGCGACGGCTTCGACTATGCCGTGCTCAAGGACTACGCCGACCGTATCCAGATTCAACTGCAACGCGTGCCGGATGTGGGCAAGGTCGAGCTGCTGGGCCTGCAGGACGAGAAAATCTGGATCGAGCTGTCCAACCTCAAGCTCGCCACCCTCGGCCTGCCCTTGGCGGCCGTGCAGCAAGCCTTGCAGGAGCAGAATGCGGTGTCCACGGCGGGCTTCTTTGAAACCCCGACCGAGCGCGTACAGCTGCGGGTGTCAGGCAACTTCAAGACCGTGGAGGAGATTCGCAACTTCCCGATTCGCGTCGGTGACCGTACCTTCCGTATTGGTGACGTGGCCGACATCCACCGTGGCTTCAACGATCCACCCGCGCCGCGTATGCGCTACATGGGCGCCGACGCGATCGGCCTGGCCGTGGCCATGCGTGAAGGCGGCGACATTCTGGTACTGGGCAAGGCCCTCGAAGGGGAGTTCGCACGCCTGCAGAAGAATCTTCCCGCGGGTATGGAACTGCGCAAGGTGTCGGACCAGCCGGCGGCGGTGAAAACCAGCGTCGGCGAATTCGTCCAGGTGTTGGCCGAGGCATTGGCCATTGTATTGCTGGTGAGCTTTTTCTCCCTTGGCCTGCGCACCGGCATGGTGGTGGCCCTGGCGATTCCGCTGGTGTTGGCGATGACCTTTGCCACCATGTATTACCTCGGCATCGGCCTGCACAAGATCTCCCTTGGCGCTTTGGTACTGGCGCTGGGCTTGCTGGTGGACGACGCGATCATCGCCGTGGAAATGATGGCGATCAAAATGGAGCAGGGCTACGACCGGCTCAAGGCGGCGAGCTTTGCCTGGACCAGCACGGCGTTTCCGATGCTTACGGGGACGTTGATCACGGCGGCGGGCTTCCTGCCGATTGCCACTGCGCAATCGAGTACTGGCGAATACACCCGCTCGATCTTCCAGGTGGTGACCATCGCACTGTTGGCGTCATGGGTCGCCGCCGTGGTGTTTGTGCCGTACCTGGGGGAAAAGCTCCTGCCGGACCTGGCAAAGATTCACGCAGCCAAACACGGCGCCGATGGCCCTGATCCCTACGGCACGCCCTTCTACCAACGCGTAAGAGGTCTGGTTGAGTGGTGTGTGCGTCGGCGCAAAACCGTGATCGTCCTGACCTTGCTGCTGTTTATCGGCTCGGTTGCGTTGTTCCGCTTCGTGCCGCAGCAGTTCTTTCCGGCTTCGGGGCGCCTGGAGCTGATGGTCGACCTGAAGCTGGCCGAAGGCGCGTCCCTGAGCAACACGGCCGACCAGGTCAAGCGCCTGGAAGCCTTGCTCAAGGACCACGCCGGCATCGACAACTATGTGGCCTATATCGGCACCGGTTCGCCGCGTTTCTACCTGCCGCTGGACCAGCAATTGCCGGCGGCCAGCTTTGCGCAATTTGTGGTGTTGGCCAACACCATCGAAGAACGTGAAACCCTGCGCACCTGGCTGATCGAAACCCTCAACGAACAATTCCCCGAGCTGCGTTCGCGGGTCACACGCCTGGAGAACGGCCCGCCCGTGGGGTACCCGGTCCAGTTTCGCGTGACGGGCGAGCACATCGAAGAAGTGCGTGCCCTGGCGCGCAAAGTCGCCGCCAAGGTTCGCGAAAACACCCACGTGGTCAATGTGCACCTGGACTGGGAAGAGCCAAGCAAGATCGTCTACCTCAACATCGATCAGGACCGCGCCCGTGCGCTCGGTGTCAGCACCGCCAACTTGTCGAAGTTCCTGCAGAGCTCACTGACCGGCTCCACCGTCAGCCAGTACCGTGAGGACAACGAGTTGATCGAAATCCTCCTGCGCGGCACCGTGCATGAGCGCACCGAACTGTCGTTGCTGCCCAGCCTTGCGGTGCCGACCGACAACGGCAGAAGCGTAGCGTTGTCGCAGATCGCCACCCTTGAATATGGCTTTGAAGAGGGCGTCATCTGGCACCGCAATCGCCTGCCGACCGTGACCATTCGTGCCGACATCTATGGCAAGGAACAACCGGCGACCCTGGTCCAGCAAATCCTGCCGACCCTTGAGGGTGTGCGTGCCGAACTGCCGGATGGTTACCTGCTCGAAGTGGGCGGCACCGTCGAAGACTCCGCCCGTGGCCAGAACTCGGTGAAGGCCGGCGTGCCGTTGTTCATCGTGGTGGTACTGACCTTGCTGATGTTGCAGCTGCGCAGTTTCTCACGCACTGCCATGGTGTTTCTGACGGCGCCACTGGGCTTGATCGGCGTGACGCTGTTCCTGCTGGTGTTCCGCCAGCCCTTCGGCTTCGTGGCCATGCTGGGCACCATCGCCCTGTCAGGGATGATCATGCGTAACTCGGTGATCCTGGTGGACCAGATCGAACAGGACATCAAGGCGGGTCTCGCGCCGTGGCAGGCAATCATCGAAGCTACCGTGCGACGCTTCCGCCCGATTGTGCTGACTGCGCTGGCGGCAGTCCTGGCGATGATCCCGCTGTCGCGCAGCGTGTTCTTCGGGCCAATGGCCGTAGCGATCATGGGCGGGTTGATAGTGGCGACGGCGTTGACACTGTTGTTTCTGCCGGCCCTTTACGCGGCTTGGTTTCGAGTCAGGAAGGATGCCTGACCTGCTTGCGTAGCTGAAGGTAGTTGCGCCCAGCCGGTTGGAACGGCCTGGGCGCAGCCAGGGGGACGTTACAGCGCGCCGAACACCTTCTTCGCCAAACTGGTGGCCGCTGCCGCCGGGTTCTTGCGGATGGTTTCTTCCTGCTGCGCAATCATCTTGAACAGCCCGTCCAGCGCCTGCTCGGTCACGTAGTTTTCAACGTTGGCATTCTTGGCATCGAGCGCGCCGAAGGCCGCGGCCTTGCCGGCCAGGGCGTTGTACTGTTGGGCCACGCCCACCTTGTCGGTGGCGGCCTTGACGATAGGCAGGAACTTGGCACGGATCTGGTCACGGCTGCTTTTGTTCAGGTACTGAGTCGCCGAATCCTGGCCGCCGGTGAGGATGCCTTTGGCGTCGGTGACGCTCATGTTCTTCACCGCATTGACCAGGATCGGCTGCGCCTGGGTCACGGCGGTTTCTGCCGCCTTGTTCATGCTGGTTTCCAGTTGCGTGACCTGATCACCCATGCCGAACATCTTCAGCTTATCGGCGACTTTGCCAAGCTTGCCGGGCAGGCCGATCCTGACTTCGGGGTTGTTGCTGAAACCACCGGGTACGCCCAGTTGTTTCACGGCGATCTGTGCACCCTGGGTCAGTGCGTCCTTGAGGCCGCCGTTGGCGTCGCCCTGGGACAGGCTGCCAAGGTCCAGGGCCATGGCGTTGGCGCCGAGCAGCAGGCCGGCACACAGGGCGGTAAGGCGAAGGGAGTTACGGAGCATGGGCGCTTCCTTGAGTTCGTGAATCAGTGGGCGACGGCATCAACACGCAGGCGCAGCGGTGGTTGAGCCTGGCCGTCGAGCTGTACGGTGTGCCGTTCGGTGGTGACAAACAGTAGCTTGCCCTCCAGTTCGATGCGAGCGCTGACCGAGTAGCTGTGGCCCGGCTTGACTTGCGCAGGGTCGTAGCTCAGGTGAAAGGGCAGCGGGACCTGGCCTTTGACCGGGCCTTTCTGTTCGGCGAGCGTCACGGCCGGGGCGTCCATCAGGGACACGTCTTGCAGGCTCACGCTCAAGGTGGCCGTTGGCGGCAAGGCAATGCGTTGCAGGTAGAACACTTCGCCGTCGAGGCTGGCCTTGGGGGCTGGGGTCATGGACTGGCAGGCTCCGAGCAGGGCGGTGAGGCCCAGGAGGATGATCTTTTTCATGGTGCAGCTCCTTTTTCAACGGCGCCGGAAACCGCCCGGCGCCTGATTCAATCTAGCGGGTTTCTGGCGTGTCGACGGATGCCTCGGCCGCGCCGTCAACCCGATGCAGGGCCACTTGCCGGATCGACAGGCGAATGTCTGCCGGCAGCACGCGTTTCGCCGCGCCTTCGGCCAACTCACCGAGCAGGTCGTGGTAACTCAACTTGCCGGCCTCATCACGGCGAAGCACATCTTGCTCCAGCAATGTCTGGATGAAATGTCGGAAAAGGCTTTTGTCGAAGAACTCCGGAGCGTTCAGGCCATGCAGGATCGACAGGCGCTGGGCCATGATCGTGCACAGGTCTTCCAGTTCTTCGGCGCTGATGCTGTTCTGGCCGCTGTTGAGCAGCAGCGAGATGGCCATGTAGAAGCGCTGCAGGGTCTGGGCAATGCTTTTGGACAGCAGTGTCAGCAGCACAAAGTGCCGTGAACTCGGGGCCGGGCGCAGGTAGACGGCGTTCTCGAAGCGCAGCAGGCCCTGTTCCACAAACGCTTGCAGCCATTGATCAACGACGGCGTCCAGCTCTTCCAGTGACCAGCGGATAAACAGCTCCGATTGCAGGTACGGATAGAGCGCGCGGGTGTAGCGCAGGATCTGTTCGCGGCTCATCCGCGAGCTGCTCTGGAAGAAGCTGGCCAGCAATGCCGGCAGGGCGAAGATGTGCAGCACGTTATTGCGGTAGTAGGTCATCAGGACGGCGTTCTGTTCGTCCAGATACAGGATCTTGCCCAAGGCGTCGCTCTGCTCCGACAACAGGGCCATGTCCTTGACGTGCTTGATCAATGCCAGGCCGTTGCCCTCGGGCAGGGTAGTGTGGGGCGAGTAGGGCACGCTGCGCAGCAACGCCAGGTACAGGTCCAGTTGGCGCGCCATGGCCTGTTCATCCAGGGCCAGGCGCGTGGTGGACAGCAGTGCCAGGGCCACCAGGTTCACCGGATTCACCGCCGCAGCTTCGTTCAAGTGGCGCGCCACCTGTTCACCGAGGCGGTGCGTGGTTTCATTGAGCCATGCCGGTTTGTAGTTCGGGCCGAGTTCCTGGGCGCGCCAGTCCGGTTGCTCGCCGTCGAGGAACTCGGCCAATTTGATCGGCTCGCCGAAGTTGACCGCGACCTGGCCGAAACGCTGCTTGAGCGCGCCGACGACTTTGAAAATATCGAAGATCGACTCTTTTTTCTTGCTCGCCCCACGCAGTTCGCCCAGGTAAGTACGGCCTTCGAGCACGCGTTCGTAGCCGATGTACACCGGTACGAAGACGATCGGCGTGCGTGATGAACGCAAGAAACTGCGCAGGGTGATCGCTAGCATCCCGGTTTTCGGTTGCAGCATGCGCCCCGTACGCGAACGACCACCTTCGACGAAGTATTCCACCGGGAAGCCTTTGGTAAACAAGGTATGCAGGTACTCGTTGAACACGGCGGTGTACAGCGGGTTGCCCTTGAAGGTGCGGCGCATGAAAAACGCACCGCCACGGCGCAGCAGGCTGCCGATCACCGGCATGTTCAGGTTGATGCCGGCGGCGATGTGCGGCGGCGTCAGGCCGTTCTTGAACAGCAGGTACGACAGCAGCAGATAGTCGATATGGCTGCGGTGGCAAGGCACGTAGATGACCTCATAACCCTGGGCAACCTTTTGCACGCCTTCGATGTTGTTGACCTTGATGCCATCGTAGATTTTGTTCCAGAACCAACTGAGCACCACTTCCAGGAAGCGGATCGCGGTGTAGGTGTAGTCCGAGGCGATTTCGTTGCCATAGCGCAGGGCCAGTGCCTTGGCTTTTTCCGGGGCGATTTTTTCCCGCTCGGCTTCTTCCGCAATGGCTTGGCGCACCAGCGGCATATTGACCAAACCCTTCACCAGGTTACGGCGGTGGGACAGATCGGGGCCGATCACGGCGGTCTTCAGGTTACGAAAGTGCACACGCAGGATGCGTTGAGCCATGCGCACGGTGCGTTCGTGACCTTTATTGTGCTCGATCAATTCACGCAGGTTGATTGGCGCGGAGAATTGCACACGGGTCTTGCGACCGAGGATCAGGATGCTCAGCAGCCGGCGCAGACGCCCGGTGACGGCCCAACTGTCGGCAAACAGCAGCTTCCACGGGCTGGACTCGCTCTCGGGCGATTGGCCCCAGAACACGCTGACCGGAATGATTTGTGCATCTTCCTCGGCGCGTTCGCTCAGGGTATTGACCAGACGGGTCAGGGTCGGCGGTGCGCCGCGCTTGTCCTGGCGGCCGAGCCAGTCGGGGTCCGGCGTGAGGTAGAAGAACGCGGCGGGTTCGATCAGTGGGCCTACCGAGACCGGCAGCACCGGGCGCGGCAGGCCGGCCTTGGTGCATTCGGCATCGACCACGGCCAATTCGGTGAGAGAAGGCGATTGCAGGACATAGAACACTGGCCGGCTGCGGTCGAGGTTAAGGGTTAGGGACGACTGGTTGATCGTCTCCGAGCGAACCCAGAGGTACAACAGTCGGCGCAAGGTGCCAAACACCAGACGGCGGAACGGGGAGCGGGTCATAGGCGTGCTGCTTCAAGTGGGAAAAACCGAGCAGATGCTCGGGCGGGTAGTGTGCCGTATTCGCCGAAAATCGGCAAAAAGCGGCTAAATAAACTTGAGTTGAAGCTTTTTGAGCCTGCCATATACTCGGCAGTTCAATGCGGCTCACTCAACAATAAAAAGCATGTGGGAGAAACAGATGACAACGCGCGAAACCGGCAATGTGAAGTGGTTCAACGATGCCAAGGGCTATGGTTTTATCCAACGCGAAGATGGCAAGGATGTGTTTGTGCACTACCGCGCCATTCGGGGTGAAGGCCACCGCTCCCTGGCTGAAGGCCAGCAGGTGGAATACGCCGTCGTGAGCGGCGAGAAAGGCTTGCAGGCGGAGGATGTGGTCGGCCTCTAAGCCCACCACTGAACAACTGTGGGAGGGGGCTTGCTCCCGATAGCGATGGGCCAGTCAGCTTAATGTGCAACTGACCCGCTGCAATCGGGAGCAAGCCCCCTGCCACTTTTTGATTCGGTTCACACTGGCGGATCAGGCCGTTTTCCAGGTGATCTGCTCTTCACCGTCGGCGCTGATGCGAATCCAGGTGTCGGCGCTTTCTTCACCTTCTTCCTCGACCCAGGTGCCCGGTGCACAACGCACTTCCACGTTCAGCGCGGCAAAGGCTGCGCGGGCGCAGGCAATGTCGTCGTCCCAGGGTGTCTGGTCGCTTTCCAGGTACAGGCTGTTCCATTTGCCCACGGCTTTGGGCAGCCAGGTCACGGGTACAGTGCCGGCTTTGCACTTGTAGGTCTGACCTTTCTGGACCCAGTCGGTGCACGGGCCCAGGGTGGCGCCCAGCCAGGCGGCAATGGCCTTGTGGTCGACGTCGGCGTCCTTCAGGTAAATCTCGATATCAGGTTGGCGCATGGATGTTCCTCGTTGCGGGATTTAAAAAATCCATTCGCGGATACTAAAAAGTCGGTTATTGAAGCACGAAATAATCGTAGCGCATTGACACCGTCACCTGCAGCGGCTCGGCCGCCTCGATCACCTGTGCGCGGCGCTCGGCGCTGGCGCGCCAGCCGTGTGGCGTCATGGCCAGCAGGTTGGCACGGTCTTCGGGCCTGGCCAGGCTCAGGGTGAACGTCAGGGTTTCGCTGTGCGCCAGGTGCATGCCGTCCGGCACCAGGGCCAGATGCTTGTCGTCGGTGTACTCGCGCACTTCGTCATACAGGCGCTCGCGCAGCTCCATCAAGTGGCCGCTGGTCGGGCCGACCTTCATCAGGCCGCCGCCAGGGCTGAGCAGGCGTTTGGCTTCCTGCCAGTCCAACGGGCTGAACACGCTGGCGAGGAACTGGCAACTGGCGTCCGCCAGCGGCACGCGGGCCATGCTGGCGATCAACCAGGTCAGCGCCGGGTTGCGCTTGCAGGCACGTTTGACGGCTTCCTTGGAGATATCCAGCGCGTAGCCGTCGGCATGCGGCAGGGCGTCGGCGATCTGCGCGGTGTAGTAACCCTCGCCGCAACCGATGTCGACCCAGCGTTGCGGCGCCCGTTCGGCGGCCAACTCGGCCAGGCGCCTGGCGACTGGCGCATAGTGCCCGGCGTTGAGGAAGTTGCGGCGCGCCTCGACCATGGCCAGGTTGTCGCCCGGGTCGCGGCTGTTCTTGTGCTGTACCGGCAGCAGGTTCAGGTAACCCTGGCGCGCACGGTCGAAGCGGTGCCCGGCCGGGCAGGCCACGCCGTTGTCCACCGCGTTGAGCGGTGCGCTGCAAATGGGGCAGGCGAGCATCAGGCGAGCAACTTGATCAGGGTCTGGTAATAGATTTCGGTCAGCACGTCGAGGTCACTGGCCAGGATGCGCTCGTTGACCTGGTGAATGGTCGCGTTGACCGGGCCGAGTTCGACGACTTGAGTGCCGAGCGTTGCAATGAAGCGCCCGTCCGATGTACCACCGCTGGTGGACGCCTGGGTGTCGCGCCCGGTAATCGCCTTGATGCTGGCGGAGACCGCATCCAGCAGGGCACCCGGTTCGGTCAGGAACGGCAGGCCCGACAAGGCCCAGTCCACATGCCAGTCCAGCGCGTGCTTGTCGAGGATGGCCGCCACGCGTTGTTGCAAGCCTTCGACGGTGGACTCGGTGGAGAAACGGAAGTTGAACACCGCCTTCAGCTCACCTGGGATTACGTTGGTGGCACCGGTGCCGGAATTGAGGTTGGAAATCTGGAAGCTGGTCGGCGGGAAAAACGCATTGCCGTCATCCCAGTGCTCGGCAGCCAATTCGGCCAGGGCCGCAGCCGCCAGGTGAATCGGGTTCTTCGCCAGGTGCGGGTAAGCCACGTGACCTTGTACGCCGCGCACGGTCAGGGTGGCGCCGAGGGAACCACGACGGCCGTTCTTGACCACATCGCCCACCAGCGTGGTGCTCGACGGTTCGCCGACGATGCACCAGTCCAGGCGTTCCTTGCGGGCCGCCAGACGTTCGATCACGGCTTTGGTGCCGTGGTGCGCCGGGCCTTCTTCATCGCTGGTGATCAGGAAGGCCACCGAGCCCTTGTGGTCCGGGTAGTCGGTGACGAAGCGCTCTGAGGCCACGAGCATGGCCGCCAAGCTGCCTTTCATGTCTGCCGCGCCACGGCCGCAGAGCATGCCGTCTTCGTCGATCAGGGCATCGAACGGGTCATTTTGCCAGGCCTGCACCGGGCCGGTTGGCACCACATCGGTGTGGCCGGCGAAACACAGCACCGGGCCGTCGTGCTTGCCATGGGTGGCCCAGAAGTTGTCCACGTCTTCAATGCGCATCGGCTCAAGCTTGAAACCGGCGTCACCCAGGCGCTGCATCATCAGCTTCTGGCAGTCGGCATCGATCGGTGTGACCGAGGGGCGACGGATCAGGTCGATTGCGAGTTGAAGGGTCGGCGAAAGGTCGGCATGGGCCGTCATGGGAAAACTCCGGAAGCGTGTCGTGGCGCAGAACGAATGTGAAATACGGCACCGATTCAGTGTGGGGGGGGCGGTGCGACGATTCGACTTGCTCCCGATTGAGGGGTGTCAGTCACTGTCTATGTTGACCGGTACACCGCTATCGGGAGCAAGCCCCCTCCCACATAAAGCATTGGCGCAAGGCTGGCGCATAAAACGGCCGTTATCTTATAGCAAAACGGCGGCCAGAGGCCGCCGTTTAGTGCATTGCGCAAGTTTTTACGCGGCCGGCACGGGTTCCGGTTTCGGCGCAGGTTTTGGCAACGAAGACAGGAACGCCATGATCAAGGCCGCCACATACGGCAGCGATTGCACCAGCAGCATCACCACCCAGAAGCGCATGTCATTGCTCGGCAAGCCCTGCACCAGGTAGATCCCCAGCGCCGCGCCCCACAGCAACAGCATGATGAACATCTCTTCACGGGCTTCCGAGATCGCGACCCAGAAGCCATGGTTATCCGCGTTTTTCGGTGTACGAAAGAACGGAATACTGCTGGTGAAGAAACCATACAACACCGCCTTGGCGATGGTATGGGACAACGCCAGGCCGGCCAGGGCTGCGCAGAACGCGTCCTTGAGGTTCACGCCTACCGCACGGCGGTAGAGGAAGATGATCTTGCCGACCTTGAACACGAACAACGCCAACGGCGGGATCGCGAAAATCAGCAACGGCGGGTCGACCCGCGTCGGCACGATGATCATCGCGGCCGACCACAACAGCGCGCCGACGGTGAAGAAGATGTTCATGCCATCCGCCACCCACGGCAACCAGCCCGCGAGGAAGTGGTAGCGCTGGCCACGGGTCAGCTCGGTATCCTTGCCGCGCAACAGGCTGGCGGTGTGACGCTTGATGATCTGGATCGCGCCATAGGCCCAGCGGAAACGCTGTTTCTTGAAGTCGATAAAGGTATCCGGCATCAAGCCTTTGCCGTAGCTGTCGTGGTAGTACGCGGCCGACAGACCTTTTTCGAACACCCGCAGGCCCAGTTCGGCGTCTTCACAGATGCACCAGTCGGCCCAGCCCAGCTCTTCGAGCACCGAGCGACGGGTCATGGTCATGGTGCCGTGCTGGATGATCGCGTCGCGGTCGTTGCGGGTAACCATGCCGATATGGAAGAAACCCTTGTATTCGGCATAGCAAAGCTTCTTGAAGGTGCTTTCGTTCTGGTCGCGGTAATCCTGCGGCGACTGCACCACGGCGATTTTCGGGTCGGCGAAGTGCGGCACCATGTGCTTGAGCCAGTTGGGCGACACGCAGTAGTCCGAGTCGATCACCGCGATCACTTCGGCATCCTTGGCGGTATGCGGGATCAGGTAATTCAATGCGCCGCCCTTGAAACCGGCCAGGGGCGAGACATGGAAGAATTTGAAGCGCGGGCCCAGGGTTTCGCAGTAGTCGCGCACCGGCTCCCATACCGCCGGGTCCTTGGTGTTGTTGTCGATGATCAGGACTTCGTAGTCCGGGTAATCGAGGGCGGCCAGGGCGTCGAGGGTCTGTTTGACCATCTCCGGCGGCTCGTTGTAGCACGGCACGTGGATCGATACTTTCGGGCGGTAGTGCGAATCCCCTTCCACCGGCAGGAATTCACGCCGACGCTTGTGGGTCCATACCGCTTCGGCCAGTTCGTGGGCCTCGGTCAGCAACACGATAAACACGCCGAGTGCACCGAGTGCCAGCAAGATACCGACCGTCACGCTGAACCAGGTGCTGTATTGCTGGCTGTAGTCGTAGCCGATCCATACCAGCACCGAACCGCACAGGAACGCGATAAAGGTCAGGAAGGTACGGCCACGCTGGCGCAGGGCCGAGCCGTCGATCATCAGCAGGGTAAGGGACAACAGCGCAAGCACCACCGAGCCGATGGCCAGAACGCGCCATTGCGGGATCGCCACGACCGGGCCTTCGAAATTGAATTTCTGCTGGCGTGCCGCGTTATAAACGCCCCAATAGGCGCCCGCCGAACCTTCGTCGCTGACTTTCCACGGCTGATCGAAGGCCTCGATCACGAAGTAGTTGTAGCCTTGGCGGTTCAGCTTGTTCACCAGGGTGCGCAGGTAGATGGCCTGGTCCGCCGGGGACGTTTCGTTGCCACCGCGCATGCGTCCGTTACTCGGCCAGCCAACCTCCGACAGCAGCAGCGGCTTTTTCGGGAACAGTTTCTTCAGGTCCCGGGCACGGTCGAGTACGTACTGGCCAGCCTTGTCCATCGGAATAAATTCCCAGAACGGCAAGATGTGCGCGGCGATCAGGTCGACGTGCTTGGCCAGTTGCGGGTTCTTCTCCCAGATGTGCCATTGCTCGGAGGTGGTCACCGGCACTTTCACGGCGGCGCGCACCCGGTCCAGCAGCACGATCAGTGCTTGCGGGGTGATTTCCTCGCGGAACAACGCCTCGTTACCGACCACTACGCGCACGACACTGCGCGAGCTGTTGGCAATCTCGATGGCGCGCTGGATTTCGCGTTCGTTACGCTCAAGGTCCGGGCTGATCCAGATCCCCAACGTCACGCGCAGGCCGAATTCTTCGGCCAGTTTGGGGATGTCGCCCAAGGTGCCGTCGACCGAGTAAGTACGGATGTTGTCCGTCAGCTTGCTCATGATCGCCAGATCCTGGCGCATCTGATCGTCGGTCGGGTACTGGTCTTTCTGTGGGAACTGGCCTTGCTGGAACGGCGAGTAAGAGAACCCGGAGATCTGTTCAGGCCAGTTGGGGGTAGTGACCGGGCGATTGATCAGCGCCCAGAAGCCGGTGAACAGCGCGGCAATTGCCAGCACTACCACCAGGTTGAGTCCAAATTTACGCGATGACATGGCGGTTTCGGGTTCCAAAGGCTGTGGAACGAAAAGAGGTGTCGGCCAACGCCGAACGGCGCGCATCCTACACTGGCACTTCCCTGAGCGTACAGCGGACAGAGAAAAGCCGGACGTTAGTCAGCGAAAGCCCTCCTAAGTTCTTTACTTGTAGCTTGTCGCTTCGAACTTGTCGCTGCGTAGTCCATAATGCGCGCCGGTTTTTGGGGTAATGGTCATGAGTACAGAAGATCCGCGGTTTGCAGGCGTCGCCCGCTTGTATGGCATTGAGGGCCTGGAACGCTTGAAGGCGGCCCATGTGGCCATTGTCGGCGTGGGCGGCGTTGGCTCCTGGGCGGCGGAAGCCATGGCCCGCTGCGGGGTGGGCGAAATATCGCTGTTTGACCTGGACGATGTCTGCGTGAGTAACAGCAACCGCCAGTTGCATGCCCTGGACAGCACCGTGGGCAAGCCCAAGGTCGAGGTAATGGCTGAGCGCCTGCGCGGTATCAACCCGCACTGCACGGTCCATGCGGTGGCCGACTTCGTGACCCGCGACACCATGGCCGAGTACATCACCCCGGATATCGACTGCGTGATCGACTGCATCGACGCCGTCAACGCCAAGGCTGCGCTCATTGCCTGGTGCAAGCGCCGCAAGATCCAGATCATCACCACCGGTGGCGCCGGCGGGCAGATCGACCCGACGTTGATCCAGGTATGCGATTTGAACCGCACGTTCAACGATCCGCTGGCCTCCAAGGTTCGCTCTACCTTGCGCCGCGACTACGGGTTCTCGCGCACCGTGACCCGCCATTACAGCGTGCCGTGCGTGTTTTCCACCGAGCAGCTGCGCTATCCCAAGCCGGATGGCAGCATCTGTTTGCAGAAGAGCTTCGTCGGGGATGGGGTCAAGCTGGACTGCGCCGGTGGGTTCGGCGCGGTGATGATGGTCACGGCCACGTTCGGGATGGTGGCGGCGACCAAGGCAGTGGACAAGATTGTGGCCGGGGTGCGCCGGCCTTCCGAGCGGGTCAAGCCTGCTTAGCGTTCACTGCTAAAAAAGTGTTCAGTGTGGGAGGGGGCTTGCTCCCGATAGCGGTGGATCAGCCAATATATCGAGTGACTGACACTCAGCAATCAGCAGCAAGCCCCCTGCCACATAGTTCGCGCATACGTTGCAACACCGCATTCAAGCCGTTGCTGCGCGACGGTGACAGTTGACGGGAAAGCCCCAACTGGTTGAACCAGTCGGCCAGGTCCACCGCTTGCAACTCCGCCGCCGACAAGCCATTGACCCGCACCAGCAGCAAGGCCACCAAGCCACGGATCATGCGCGCATCGCTGCTCGCGGCAAATTGCCAATGCCCATGCTCCAAGCGTCCCACCAACCACACCAGGCTCTCACAGCCCTGCACCAGGTTGGCCTCGACCTTGTCCTCATCTGCCAATGCGGGCAGCCGTTCGCCCCATTGCATCAGCATCCGGGCGCGCTGTTCCCAGCTGCCGACCGACTGAAAGGCTTCCAGCGCAGCCAGCGCTGCCACCGGCATGCTCATCGCAACATATCCAGCGCCTGGTCCAACGCTTCAAAAAAGCGCTCCAGGTCATCCGAGTCGTTGTACAGCGCCAGGGATACACGGATCGCCCCGGACAAGTGCATCGCCTTGAGCAGCGGCATCGCGCAATGGTGCCCGGCGCGCACGGCAATACCCTGCTCGGTCAGCAGGTGCGCCAGGTCGGCGTTGTGCACGCCGTCCACGACAAAGCTGACCAGCGCGACCTGCGGTGCTCCGAGCACGCGCACGCCGTTTCGCGCTTTCAGCCCGCGCAACAGATAGTCATGCAACGCGGCTTCATGGGCGAGCACTGCCGGTTGATCCAGCGAGCTCAGGTAATCCAGGCTGGCGCCCAGGCCGATCACACCGGCAATCGGTGGCGTGCCGGCTTCAAACCCCAGCGGTGCGCTGCGAAAGCTGGCGCTGTGGTAGTCCGCCTGTTGCACCATCTCGCCGCCAAACTGCCAGTGGCGCAGGTGATGCAGGGCTTCATTGCGCCCGAACAACACCCCGACACCGTCCGGGCCGTACAGCTTGTGACTGGAAAAAACGTAGAAGTCGCAGCCCAGTGCCTGCACGTCATGACGGCCATGGACGATCCCTTGGGCGCCATCCACCACGGTCAGTGCGCCGTGTGGGTTGGCCAGTGCCAGCAGGGCTTGCAGTGGCTGCCAGGCGCCGAGCACGTTGGACAGCTGGCTTACCGCCAGCAGCCGCGTGCGTGGGCCGATCAGTTCGGCGGCGGCTTGCAGGTCGATCACGCCATCATCGTCCAGCGGCAGGACCACCAGCGTGAGTGCGCGGCGCTTGGCCAGTTGCTGCCAAGGCAGCAGGTTGGCGTGATGTTCCAGGGCGCTGATGACTATCTCATCGCCCGCATTGAATAAGTGCTCCAGGCCGTAGGCCAGGAGGTTCAGCGCAGCAGTCGCGCCATGGGTAAACACGATTTGCCCGCTGTCACCTGCGTTCAACCACTGTGCGACTTTGCTGCGGCTGTCTTCGAAAGCCTGCGTCGCATGGGCGCCGGGCAAATGCTGGGCACGATGCACATTGGCTGCGCCGTTGGCGTAGTAATGGCTGATGGCATCCAGCAAGGCCTGGGGTTTTTGTGTGGTGGCGGCGTTGTCCAGATAGGTCTGGTCTTGCCGTTGCAGGGTGGCGATGGCCGGGAAATCGGCGCGCCAGGGAGAGGGCACAAGCATGGTGTTCAAGACTCGTATAAGCGAGCCGCAACCCGAAGGCGCGGCCCGCTAGTGGCATCGAGTGGCTGCTTAGTTGTGAGCGTGCAGCGCTTCGTTCAGTTCGATGGCCGATTTGTGGGTTTTGCACTCCACGGCACCGGTCTCGGAGTTGCGGCGGAACAACAGGTCCGGCTGGCCGGCCAGCTCGCGTGCCTTGACCACCTTGACCAGTTGGTTGTGCTCGTCCAGCAGGGCAACCTTGGTCCCGGCGGTCACGTAGAGGCCCGACTCCACGGTGTTGCGGTCGCCCAACGGGATACCGATACCGGCGTTGGCACCGATCAGGCAGCCTTCGCCGACCTTGATCACGATGTTGCCGCCACCCGACAGGGTGCCCATGGTCGAGCAACCGCCGCCCAGGTCCGAGCCTTTGCCGACGAACACGCCTGCCGAGACGCGACCTTCGATCATGCCCGGGCCTTCGGTGCCGGCGTTGAAGTTGACGAAACCTTCATGCATCACGGTGGTGCCTTCGCCCACGTAGGCGCCCAGGCGCAGGCGTGCCGCGTCAGCGATACGTACGCCGCTCGGCACCACGTAGTCGGTCATTTTCGGGAACTTGTCCACCGAGAACACTTCCAGCAACTCGCCACGCAGGCGCGCTTCCAGTTGGCGTTCGGCCAGCTCGTTGATGTCGATGGCGCCCTGGCTGGTCCAGGCCACGTTCGGCAGTTGTGGGAACACGCCGGCCAGGCTCAGGCCATGCGGCTTGACCAGACGGTGGGACAGCAGGTGCAGCTTTAGGTATGCCTCAGGCGTGGAGGTCAGCGCAGCGTCTTCGGCCAGCAGGGTGGCAACCAGCGGAGTGTGGCTTTCCGCCAGGCGGTTGAGCAGCGCAGCTTGGGTCGCATCGACATTCTTCAGCGCATCGGCCAGTTGCAGCGCTTGGCTGATGGTGAAGCTGATCGCCTGGTTGCCGCCGGTGTAACCCAGGATCGGTTTGATGGCGGCGACGATTTCGGCCGATGGGTTGAGCAGTGGCTGTGCGTAAAACACTTCCAGCCAGGCGCCTTGACGGTTTTGAGTGCCGACGCCGAAGCCCAGGCTGAACAGGGAATTGGACATGCTGTTACCTCTACAAAAATGGAAGGGCTGGCCTACTTCAGGGCCGCCGAATAACTATCTGGCTTGAAGCCAATCAGGGTTCTGTCTCCGAGATCCAGCACCGGGCGCTTGATCATCGAGGGTTGCGCGAGCATCAATTCAATGGCTTTCGACTGATCGAGATCGGCTTTGCATTCGTCTTCGAGTTTGCGAAAGGTGGTACCCGCACGGTTCAAAACCACCTGCCAACCGTGCTCGTTGCACCATTGGGTCAAGTGTTCGCGGTCGATACCGGCCGTTTTGTAGTCGTGGAACTCATAGCTCACCCCGTGCTCGTCGAGCCAGGTGCGCGCTTTTTTCATGGTGTCGCAGGCTTTGATGCCGAAAAGGTGCAACGTTTTGCTTGAAACGGTCAAGGAATTGCCCCCTTTGAGCGTGTGAAAACGGAAGGTCACGGATTATGCCACGACCAGCGGCCTCTGGTGCCCCTCGTCGTGCTGACGTGCGACTTATGGGCAAATGCCGGTGACGGCATAGGTGCGTACCATAGCGGGGTAATATGGCACTTCAACGGCCAGTTGTTGCCTGATGTGTGTCGTTGCAAGTCGATTGTCCGGGAACCCCGCGTTATGCAAACCGCCTACACCGTTCTTATCCTGCTGATGCTGGTCAGCGTTTCGCGTCTTGTCGGGCGTGTCATTCCCCTGCCGTTACCCTTGGTGCAGATTGCCGCCGGAGCCCTGCTGGCCTGGCCTACGCTGGGGTTGCACGTGGCACTGGACCCGGCGCTGTTCCTGTTTCTGTTCCTGCCACCGTTGTTGTTCTCCGATGGCTGGCGCATGCCCAAGCGTGAGTTGTGGCGGCTGCGTGGCCCGATCCTCACGTTGGCGGTGGGGCTGGTGCTATTCACCGTGGTGGGTGCCGGATACTTTATTCATTGGCTATTGCCTTCGATCCCGCTGCCGGTGGCTTTTGCCCTGGCGGCCGTTTTGTCGCCGACGGATGCCGTGGCGGTGTCGGCCATTGCCCAGAACCGTCTACCCAAGCCGCTGATGCACATGCTGCAGGGCGAAGCCTTGATGAATGATGCTTCGGGTCTGGTGACGTTCAAATTCGCCTTGGCGGCGGCATTGACGGGGGTGTTTTCCCTGGCGGATGCCAGCCTGACATTCGTCCTGGTGGCCTTGGGTGGCCTGGCGATTGGTGTGGCGTTGAGCTGGCTGGTGGGGCGCCTGCGCGCCTGGATGATCGCGCGAGGCTGGGATGACCCGGCCACCCACGTGGTGTTCATGTTGCTGCTGCCATTTGCAGCTTATGTGCTGGCCGAGCGGCTAGGCGCGTCGGGCATTTTGTCGGCGGTGGCGGCGGGCATGATGCAAAGCTGGCTCGACCTGTTGCCGCGCCAGACCAGCACCCGCTTGCTCAACCGCAGTGTCTGGTCGCTGCTGGAATTTGCCTTCAACGGTTTGATCTTCCTGCTGCTGGGTCTGCAATTGCCGGACATCATCAAGGCGGTGGTGAGCCATGAACCGACGCTATGGCCGACGTTGCTGTATCGCTGCCTGGATGTGGTCGCGATCTTTCTGGTGCTGGTGATCCTGCGATTCATCTGGGTGCAGAGCATCTGGCGGTTGTCGGGCTTGTTGCGCAGGCTGCGTGGGAAAAGCGAACTGACCCTGGTACCTACAGCCCGCTCCTGCTGGTTGCTGACCGTCGGTGGGGTACGCGGTGCGGTGACCTTGGCCGGTGTGATGTCGGTGCCTTTACTGCTGGCGCCGGGGCAAGACTTCCCTGAGCGTGACCTGCTGATCTTTATCGCCGCCGGCGTGATCCTGCTCTCATTGGTCGCTGCCTGCATTGCCTTGCCGTTGCTGCTGCGCGGCATCGAGCAGAGTCCCGATGAAAAGCGCCATCGCGAAGTGCGTGAGGCTTGGAAGAAGACCGCCGTGGCGGCGATTCATGCCCTGGAAGCCGAGGAACCGACAGAAGCCGCGGCTCCCGACGCTGCCCAGGCGGCACTGGCTACGGAACTCAAGGCGCGGCTGATGTCGGAATATCGCCACCAGTTGGAGGTCTTCAACGACTCAGCCGAAGCCCAGGCGTTGGCGCAGCAGATGGACTTGCTGGAGCGCAAGTTGCGGCTCAAGGCCTTGCGGGCGCAGCGGTTGGAGTTGTACAGCTTGAGCCGTCATCACCAGATAGGTGATGACGTGTTGAGGGAGGTGTTGGCGGATCTGGATATGAGTGAGGCGAACCTGGGCCATGTGAAATGACCCAGAAAGCGCTTAGCGTCGACGCTGGATGAACGCGCGAATCCGCTCGGCGGCTTCCACACACTCCGCCAACGGCGCAACCAGCGCCATGCGCACACGGCCGGCGCCGGGGTTGAAGCCTTGCACTTCGCGTGACAGGTAGGAGCCCGGTACTACGGTCACATGTTCTTCAATGAACAAGTCACGGCAGAATGCGGCATCGTCGCCGTTCACGTTCGGCCACAGGTAGAAACCGCCATCCGGACTTTGCACGTCCAGCACCGGCTTGAGAATCGCCAGCACGGCATCGAATTTCTCACGATACAGGTCGCGGTTGGCCTGCACATGGGCTTCATCCTGCCAGGCGGCAATGCTCGCCAGCTGGGTTTGTACCGGCATTGCGCAGCCGTGGTAGGTACGGTACAGCAGGAAGGCCTTGAGAATGTCGGCGTCGCCGGCCACGAAACCGGAACGCAGGCCCGGCAGGTTGGAGCGCTTGGACAGGCTGTGGAACACCACGCAGCGTTTGAAGTCCTGGCGGCCCAGCTCGACGCAGGCGCTCAGCAGGCCCGGCGGCGGGGTTTGTTCATCGAAGTACAGTTCGCTGTAGCACTCGTCTGCGGCGATGACGAAGTCGTATTCGTCGGCCAGGGCGATGAGTTTTTTCAGGGTTTCGACGGGGATCAACGCGCCAGTCGGGTTGCCGGGCGAGCACAGGAACAGGATCTGGCAGCGCTTCCAGATGTCCGGCGTCACGGCATCGAAGTCCGGATTGAAACCGTTGGCGTCCAGGCACGGCAGGTAGTGCGGTTTGGCACCGGCCAGGAACGCAGCGCCTTCGTAGATCTGGTAGAACGGGTTCGGGCTGACCACCAGGGCGTCGTCACCGCGGTTGACCACGGTTTGGGTGAAGGCGAACAGCGCTTCACGAGTACCGTTCACCGGCAGGATATTGCGCGCCGGGTCCAGCCAGCCCTTGGGCACGTTGAAGCGCCGCTCGCACCACGCGCCGATGGCCTCGCGCAGGGCCGGGATGCCCAGGGTGGTCGGGTAGACCGCCATCTGGTCGAGGTTGTCAGCCAGGGCCTTGGCCACGAATTCCGGGGACTTGTGCTTGGGCTCGCCGATGGACAACGCAATCGGGCGCTTGTCCGGGTTCGGCGTAACGCTGCCCAGCAAGGCGCGCAGTTTCTCGAACGGGTAGGGCTGCAACTGGTTCAGGGCGTTGTTCATGTAAGCCTCAATCACCGTAAACACCGACCTGTGGGATCGTGTTCACAAAGTTAAAAATTCAAAAGGTCAGGCGTGTCAGTTCGACACCGGGTTCCTGGGTCACGCTCAGTTGCTGCACGATGGCCTCCTGCAAGCGCAGGCACAGCTCGGGGTCGGACAGCGGGTGGTTGTCGGCATCGGTGATGAAGAACACGTCTTCCACGCGTTCGCCCAGGGTCGCAATCTTGGCGTTCTGCAGCGACAGGTCGAACTCCAGGAAAATCCCGCCGATACGTGCCAGCAGGCCGGGACGGTCCGGCGCGCTGAGCTCCAGTACGGTGACCGGGCGCTGGGCGTCGTTGGAGATGGTGACCTGGGGCGCAAAGGCAAAGTGCTTGAGCTGGCGCGGCACCCGGCGCTGGATGATCGTCGGGTAGTCGGCAGGGTTGCGCAGGGCTTCGGTCAGGCCTTCGCGGATCTTTTTCACTCGCACCGGGTTATCGCCAATCGAGTCGCCATCGGTATCGAGCACGATGTAGGTGTCGAGGGTGAACTGGCTGCTGGAGGTGATGACCCGGGCGTCATGGATGTTCAGGTTGAGCTGGTCCATGGCGGCCACCGTCACGGCGAAGAAGTCGTGTTGGTCCGGCGCATAGATGAAGATCTGTGTGCCGCCTTCGAATTCGCGCTGGGTGGTTTCCTTGATCAGCACCAGCGGGCCGCCATCGGCCGGCTGCTGCAGGATGGCGTCGGTGTGCCAGGCCACATCACCGGCGGTGTGGCGCAGGAAATAATCATCGCCCAGTTGCGACCAGAGCTGCTCGACGTCGTCGGGGTCGTTGCCACCGCGCACCAGGATGTCCAGGGCCGCGCTTTGGGTGCGGCGGATCTGTTCTTCGCGGTCCACCGGGTTTTCCAGGCCACGGCGCAGGGCGCGCTTGGTCTCGGTGTACAACTGGCGCAGCAGGCTGGCGCGCCACGAGTTCCACAGTGTGGGGTTGGTGGCATTGATGTCGGAGACGGTCAGCACATAGAGGTAGTCGAGGCGAGTTTCATCACCCACGATGCCGGCGAAGTCGTGGATCACCTGCGGGTCGGACAAGTCCTTGCGTTGGGCCGTGGTCGACATGACCAGGTGGTTCTGCACCAGCCAGACGATCAGGCGGCTGTCCCACAGCGGCAATTGGTGGCGCTGGCAAAAAGCCTCGGCATCCACCGCACCGATTTCCGAGTGATCGCCATGCCGGCCCTTGCCGATGTCGTGGTACAGGCCCGCCAGGTAGATCAACTCGGGCTTGGGCAGCTTGGCCATGAGCTTGCTGGCCAACGGGAATTTCTCCGACACCTGTGTGTACTGCAGCTTACGCAGGTGCTTGATCAGGTTCAGGGTGTGGGCGTCTACCGTATATATGTGGAACAGGTCATGCTGCATCTGCCCGACGATAAAACCGAACTCCGGCAGATAGCGCCCGAGAATGCCGTAACGGTTCATCCGGCGCAGGTTGCGGTGGATGCCGATCTTGCACTTGAACAGTTCGATAAACAGGCTGGTGTTGCGGATGTCGTTGCGAAACTCGTCGTCGATCAGGTGACGGTTTTCTCGCAGCAGGCGAATAGTGTCGGCGCGTACGCCTTTGATTTCCGGCTGCTGGGCCATCAGTACGAAAATCTCCAGCATCGCGAACGGGGTACGACGGAACACGTAATCGTTGCGTGCCTCGATATAGCCATCGTGCAGCTGGAAGCGTGCATTGATCGGTTGCGGCGGCGCTTCGTCATCGGGAGCCAGGATCACTTCTTCGAAGTGCTGGATGATCAGGTCGCTGAGCTGGGCAATGCTCATGACGACGCGGTAGTACTGCTGCATGAAGCTTTCAATGCTGGTCTTCGCGTCTTCGCCTTCAAAGCCCAGCAGGGCGGCGATGGAGCGTTGATGATCGAACAGCAGGCGGTCTTCGGCGCGTCCGGCGAGCATGTGCAGGGCGTAACGGACTTTCCACAGGAATTCCTGGGAGGACGCCAACAGCGCGTTCTCACTCTCGACGAGGAAGCCTTCACCCGCCAGTGCCCGCAGGTTCAGGGTGCCGTACTGGCGGCGGGCGACCCACAGAATGGTCTGGATATCCCGCAAGCCGCCCGGTGAGCCTTTGACGTTGGGCTCCAGGTTGTATTCGGTGTCGTTGTACTTGTGGTGCCGGGCTTTCTGCTCGGCGCGCTTGGCCAGGAAGAAGTCCTTGCTTGGCCACATATGTGCAGTGCTGGTGACTTCCAGCATGCGCTGGCGAAGACGTTCGGGGCCGGCGATGGTGCGGCTTTCCATCAGGTTGGTGATTACCGTCAGGTCGGCGCGGGCCTCTTCGGCGCATTCGTCAACCGAGCGCACGCTCTGACCGACTTCCAGGCCGATGTCCCACAGCAAGGTCAGAAAACGCTCGATGGAATCGCGAAAGATCTCGTGGTCGGCGCCGTCCATCAGGATCAACAGATCGATGTCGGAGTAGGGGTGCAATTCGCCGCGCCCGTAGCCGCCGACGGCCACCAGGGCGATGTCGGCGTCTTCACTCCAGCTGAACTGTTCCCAGGCTTTCTGCAGGATGTTGTCGACGAACCAGGCGCGGTCCTCGATCAGCCGGCGGATGTCCCGGCCTTTGCGAAAGCGCTCATCGAGCACCTCGCGGGCCTGGCGGATAGCCTTCTTGAAGGCGGCGATGGGGCTTGCCTTCAGTGCCAGCTCCGCCTGGAACTGGCCACGGTCGAAGAGTTCGGGGTCCACCTGGGGCATCGATTGGCTTTCCTTTCTATCTATCAGTCAGTCACAACAGTGTTTGGGAAAACCAAACCAGGCCTTACGCCGAAAGGCGCGGGATCGTGTCGTCCGAGCGCAGGGTGAAGATCTCGTAGCCGGTTTCGGTGACCAGCAAGGTGTGTTCCCACTGGGCGGAAAGCTTGCGGTCCTTGGTGATTGCGGTCCAGCCGTCGCCCAGCACCTTGGTATCGGCCTTGCCCTGGTTGATCATCGGCTCGATGGTGAAGGTCATGCCTGCCTTGAGCTCCATGCCGGTGCCGGCGCGGCCGTAGTGCAATATCTGCGGCTCTTCGTGGAACACCTTGCCGATGCCGTGGCCGCAGAACTCGCGAACCACCGAGAAGCCGTTCTTTTCGGCGTGCTTCTGGATCACTTCGCCGATGTCGCCCAGGCGGCAACCGGGCTTGACGATCTCGATGGCCTTGTACATGCATTCCTGGGTGACCTGGGATAGGCGCTCGGCCCAGACCGGCACATTGCCGACGTGGAACATGCGGCTGGTATCGCCGTGGTAGCCGTCTTTGATCACGGTGACGTCGATGTTCAGGGTGTCGCCGTCTTTCAACGGCTTGTCGCCTGGAATGCCATGGCAGACCACGTGGTTGATCGAGGTGCAGATCGACTTGGGGAAGCCCTTGTAGTTCAGTGGGGCCGGGATCGCCTTCTGGACGTTGACGATATAGTCGTGGCAGATGCGGTCCAGCGCCTCGGTGGTAACGCCGGGCTTGACGTGTTCGGCGATCATTTCCAGCACGTCGGCAGCCAGTTTGCCGGCAACGCGCATGCCTGCGATGTCTTCGGCGGTTTTCAAGGTAACGGTCATACAGGCTCTCTCTAGCGCGATGCGCTGAAATCAATACGGTTCACGGTGTGCGGCAATAAAGGTTACAAAAAACGCACAAACCCCAAGAAACGCGATTCTAACAGACGATGGCGTCAAATCATGAGCCTCTGATGATCGCTTCTCTCTATAAGGTTGGGCCTTGCCGGCGCGATTCAAAGGCTCAGGTATAGGCGATAGGCGGCAAATGTCATTGCGGGTTTCGTTTTTTGACTGCGTGTGGTATAAAATGCGCCGCTTTCCGGGGATGCCCCGTGAAGCTTAAATCCACACACGTGTCGACACGATGACCTGGGTGCCGGAGGCCTTGATGCCGCTGGTTGGTCATTGGGATACGTGGAGGCCAAACCCGACTTATTAAGGAACTATCATGTCCCAAGTCAACATGCGCGATATGCTGAAGGCCGGTGTGCACTTCGGTCACCAGACCCGTTACTGGAACCCGAAAATGGGTAAGTACATTTTCGGCGCGCGTAACAAGATCCACATCATCAACCTTGAAAAAACCCTGCCAATGTTCAACGAAGCTCTGACTTTCGTAGAGCGTCTGGCCCAGGGCAAAAACAAGATCCTGTTCGTCGGCACCAAGCGTTCCGCTGGCAAGATCGTTGCTGAAGAAGCAGCACGTTGCGGTTCGCCGTACGTCGATCACCGCTGGTTGGGCGGCATGCTGACCAACTTCAAGACCATCCGTGCTTCCATCAAGCGTCTGCGTGACCTTGAAGTACAAGCCGAAGACGGTACTTTCGCCAAGCTGACCAAGAAAGAAGCGCTGATGCGCTCCCGTGACCTGGAAAAGCTCGATCGTTCCCTGGGTGGTATCAAGGATATGGGCGGTCTGCCTGACGCACTGTTCGTAATCGACGTTGATCACGAGCGCATCGCGATCACCGAAGCCAACAAGCTGGGCATCCCGGTTATCGGCGTAGTCGATACCAACAGCAGCCCGGAAGGCGTTGACTACATCATCCCAGGCAACGATGACGCAATCCGCGCTATCCAGCTGTACATGGGTTCGATGGCTGACGCTGTAATCCGTGGTCGCAACCACGTTGCTGGCGGTACCGAGCAGTTCGCTGAAGAAGCTCCGGTAGCTGCCGCTGAGTAATTGACGCCCTGGCGTTGACTCAGTAAGCAAAAAGGGGGCTTGGCCCCCTTTTTGCCACCTCGAAAACCATTTGTCGGCGCCCACTTGTGGCAGTGCAACATAGCGACTGTAACGTGCAGCGGCCTACAAGGGAGATTCGGGAAGAATTGAACGCCCGTTTGATCGGGTGGAATGGTTGAAAACCTATCCAAGAGGATTTTGAAATGGCAGAGATTACTGCAGCGTTGGTTAAAGAACTGCGTGAGCGTACTGGCGAAGGCATGATGGATTGCAAAAAGGCCTTGACCAAGGCTGGCGGCGACATCGAAAAAGCCATCGACGACATGCGTGCTTCCGGCGCCATCAAGGCTGCCAAGAAAGCAGGCAACGTGGCTGCTGAAGGCGCAATCGCTCTGAAAGAAGACGGTAAATCCGCAGTGCTGCTGGAAGTGAACTCGCAGACCGACTTCCTGGCTCTGCAAGACGACTTCAAGGCATTCGTTGCTGAAAGCGTTGAAAAAGCGTTTGCCGACAAGCTGACTACCGTTGAGCCTCTGATCGAAGCTCAAGAAGCAGCTCGCCTGGTACTGGTCGGCAAGGTTGGCGAAAACGTCAACATCCGTCGCCTGACCCGCGTAGAAGGTGATGTGGTTGGTGGTTACCTGCACGGCAACAAGATCGGCGTAGCCGTTGTTCTGAAGGGCGGCGACGTTGAGCTGGCCAAAGACATCGCTATGCACGTAGCGGCAACCAACCCTGAGTTCCTGCTGCCATCGGAAGTTTCCGCTGAAGCGATCGAACGTGAGAAGGGCGTGTTCCTGACCCTGAACGCCGACAAGATCGCCGGCAAGCCGGAAAACATTGTTGAGAACATGGTCAAAGGCCGTATCAGCAAGTTCCTGGCTGAAGCGAGCCTGGTTGAGCAGGCGTTCGTCAAGAACCCTGAAATCAAGGTTGGCGAACTGGCTAAGAAAGCCGGTGCTGAAATCGTTTCCTTCACTTACTTCAAAGTAGGCGAAGGCATCGAGAAGCCGGTCGACAACTTCGCTGAAGAAGTTGCTGCCCAGCTGGCTGCCGCCAAGCAATAAGACAGTTTTCAACTGTCGCCGAAAGAGGCTGCCCGCTCACGCGCGCAGCCTCTTTTCAAATGGGAAGGCCAATTTTATTTGGTTTCCTTTCGGAACTGGCTTACAAAGCCGTGTTCCGATGGCGCTGTGATAGCGTCCAGCTAGAGTGAACGCAAGCCGTAAACGGCTCGCCAAGAATTTTTTAAAAAATACGCCGCAGGAGAGATTCGCAATGGCTCAGCAGGGCAGTGGTTATCAGGCTCGCTATAAACGCATTCTACTCAAACTTAGCGGCGAGGCCCTGATGGGCTCGGAAGAGTTCGGGATCGATCCCAAGGTGCTCGATCGCATGGCGCTTGAGGTCGGCCAGTTGGTCGGTATCGGTGTTCAGGTTGGCCTGGTGATCGGTGGTGGTAACCTGTTCCGTGGTGCGGCGCTGAGTGCCGCCGGTATGGATCGGGTCACTGGCGACCACATGGGCATGCTGGCCACTGTGATGAACGCCTTGGCCATGCGTGACGCCCTGGAGCGTGCCAATATCTCGGCTATCGTGATGTCGGCTATTTCCATGGTCGGCGTGACCGATCACTATGATCGTCGTAAAGCCATGCGTCACCTGAACTCCAAGGAAGTGGTGATCTTTGCTGCCGGCACGGGCAACCCGTTCTTCACGACCGATTCGGCTGCGTGCCTGCGCGCTATCGAGATCGATGCCGATGTCGTGCTTAAGGCGACCAAGGTGGACGGTGTGTACACCGCAGACCCATTCAAAGACCCGCATGCCGAGAAGTTCGATCATCTGACCTACGATGAAGTGCTGGATCGCAAGCTGGGCGTGATGGACCTGACCGCTATTTGCCTGTGCCGCGACCACCAGATGCCGCTGCGCGTATTTAACATGAACAAGCCCGGCGCCCTGCTGAATATCGTACACGGCGGCGCAGAAGGGACTTTGATCGAGGAAGGCCAACAATGATCAACGAAATCAAGAAAGACGCCCAAGCGCGTATGCAGAAATCCCTGGAGTCTCTGAGCCACGCATTTGGCCAGATTCGTACCGGCAAGGCGCACCCGAGCATTCTGGGCAGCGTCATGGTGCCTTACTACGGCGCTGACACTCCGCTGAGCGGCGTGGCCAACGTGACGGTCAAGGACTCGCGCACCCTGCAAGTCGTGGCGTTCGAGCGCAACATGCTCGCCGCCGTCGACAAGGCCATCCAGAGCGCCGGCTTGAACCTCAACCCGACCAACCTGGGTGAGTTGCTGTTGATCTCCATGCCGGCCCTGACTGAAGAAACCCGCAAGGGCTTCACCAAGCAGGCCCGCAGCGCAGCCGAAGATGCGCGTGTTGCCGTGCGCAATATCCGTCGCGATGCGCTGGGTGACCTGAAGAAGCTGGTCAAGGACAAGGAAATCAGCGAAGACGAAGAGCGTCGTGCCGTCGCCGATATCGACAAGTTGACCAAGGACGCCGAGGCGCAGATCACCAAGGCTACCGAGGAAAAAGAAAAGGACCTGATGGCCGTATAAGGGGTCAGGACGCCTTCATGGAAAAGACCAAGCAGACTGTGCCCTCCGTGGTACCGCGCCATGTCGCGATCATCATGGATGGGAATAATCGCTGGGCGAAAAAACGCTTTATGCCGGGTGTTGCCGGGCATAAAGCGGGTGTCGATGCGGTGCGCGCCGTGATTGAGGTGTGTGCCGAAGCCAAGGTTGAAGTGTTGACGCTGTTTGCCTTCTCCAGCGAGAACTGGCAGCGGCCCGCCGATGAAGTCAGTGCCTTGATGGACCTGTTCTTCAAGGCGCTGCGGCGTGAGGCCAAGCGCCTCAACGATAACAACATCAGTCTGCGCATCATTGGTGATCGCTCGCGGTTCCATCCGGAACTGCAAGCGGCCATGCGCGAAGCCGAGGCAATGACTGCTGGCGCCAACCGTTTTGTGCTGCAGATTGCAGCCAACTACGGTGGCCAGTGGGATATCGCCCAGGCTGCGCAACGGCTGGCCCGCGAAGTGCAGGCCGGGCATCTGCGGCCGGAAGACATTACGCCCGAACTGTTGCAAACCTGCCTGGTAACCGGCGACCTGCCGTTGCCTGACTTGTGCATCCGTACCGGTGGCGAGCACCGCATCAGCAATTTCCTGTTGTGGCAGTTGGCCTACACCGAGTTGTACTTCTCCGACCTGTTCTGGCCGGACTTCAAACACGATGCCATGCGTAATGCGCTGGCCGATTTCGCTTCCCGTCAGCGTCGCTTTGGTAAAACGAGCGAGCAGATCGAAGCTGGAGCCCGGGTTTAAATGCTTAAACAACGAATCATCACGGCACTGATCCTGCTGCCGATTGCCTTGTGCGGTTTTTTCCTGCTCGACGGTTCCGGCTTTGCGCTGTTTATCGGCCTGGTCGTAACACTCGGGGCCTGGGAATGGGCGCGCCTGGCGGGTTTCAATGCCCAGGCGCCACGTGTGGCGTACGCGGCATTCGTGGCGCTGTCGCTGTTCCTGATGCATACCCTGTCGAGCATCATCGTGCCTTGGGTGTTGGGGGCGGCGGTGCTGTGGTGGGCGCTGGCGACCTACCTGGTGCTCACCTACCCACGGACCAGTGGCCAGTGGTCCAGCGTGGCATGCAAGCTGGTGATCGGCTTGTTGATCCTGCTGCCCGCCTGGCAAGGCCTGGTGGAGATCAAGAATGCGTCCATGGGCAACTGGTTGATCATGGCGGTGATGGTATTGGTCTGGGGCGCGGATATCGGCGCCTATTTCTCCGGTCGGGCGTTCGGCAAGCGCAAGCTGGCGCCGGCGGTCAGTCCGGGCAAGAGCTGGGAAGGCGTGTACGGCGGCCTCGCATTGACGCTGGCGATCACGCTGGTGGTCGGCGTTGTGCGCGACTGGTCGGTGAAGGAAATCTTCCTGGCGCTGTTGGGTACGGCCATTGTCGTGTTCATTTCGGTGGTGGGTGACCTCACCGAAAGCATGTTCAAGCGCCAGGCCGGTATCAAGGACAGCAGCAACCTGCTTCCGGGGCATGGCGGTGTATTGGACCGTATCGACAGTCTCACCGCGGCGATTCCGATCTTTGCCGTGTTGTTGTGGATGACTGCCTCGTGAGCCGTCTGCAGCAAGTCACCGTACTGGGGGCGACTGGTTCGGTAGGGCTGAGTACCCTGGATGTGATTGCGCGTCATCCTGATCGCTATCAAATATTTGCCCTGACCGGTTTTAGCCGCCTGAGCGAGTTGCTGGCCCTTTGCGTTCTCCACTCGCCACGCTTTGCTGTGGTGCCCGAGGCGGCGCTGGCGCGTGGTTTGCAGGATGACCTGCGCGCTGCCGGCCTCGCCACTCAGGTATTGGTGGGGGAGGCGGGGTTGTGCCAGGTGGCGGCCGATGCCGAAGTGGACACCGTCGTGGCTGCCATTGTCGGCGCAGCGGGTTTGCGTCCGACGCTGGCGGCGGTCGATGCAGGCAAGAAGATTCTGCTGGCCAATAAAGAAGCGCTGGTTATGTCCGGCGCGCTCTTTATGCAGGCGGTGCGCAAGAGTGGCGCGGTGTTGCTGCCTCTCGACAGCGAACATAACGCGATTTTCCAGTGCATGCCGGGTGATTTCTCCCGTGGCTTGAGCCAGGTTGGCGTGCGTCGGATTCTGTTGACCGCTTCCGGTGGGCCGTTCCGGCAGACGCCTCTGGCTGAATTGGAGCATGTCTCTCCGGATCAGGCCTGTGCACACCCCAACTGGTCCATGGGGCGCAAGATTTCCGTGGATTCGGCGAGCATGATGAACAAGGGGCTGGAGCTGATCGAGGCTTGCTGGCTGTTTGATGCTCGGCCGGATCAGGTCGAGGTGGTGGTTCACCCGCAAAGTGTGATTCATTCCCTGGTCGATTACGTGGATGGCTCGGTGCTGGCGCAGTTGGGCAACCCAGACATGCGTACGCCCATCGCCAACGCCCTGGCGTGGCCGGAACGCATTGATTCCGGTGTGGCGCCGTTGGACCTGTTTGCAATTGCGCGCCTGGACTTCGAAGCGCCGGACGAGCAGCGTTTTCCTTGTCTGCGCCTGGCGCGCGAGGCAGTGGAGGCGGGTAACAGCGCGCCGGCGATGCTTAATGCGGCCAATGAGGTGGCGGTCGCGGCCTTTCTTGAGCGGCGCATCCGTTTTCCGCAGATCGCGAGTATTATCGAGGATGTCCTGGCTCGGGAGCCGGTAGTGGCTGTCAACGACCTGGGCGCCGTGTTTGAAGCGGATAGGAAGGCCCGCGGCCTGGCCGAGCAATGGTTGGAACGCAATGCGCGTTAGCCTGTAGGTGCGGTTGAGCCCGCAGGCACTGGATTGAAAGGCGGAGAAATTAGATGAGTGCGCTTTATATGATTGTCGGCACCCTGGTTGCTCTGGGTGTGTTGGTGACCTTCCACGAATTCGGCCACTTTTGGGTGGCGCGTCGTTGCGGCGTCAAAGTACTGCGCTTTTCAGTCGGTTTCGGCATGCCCTTGTTGCGTTGGCATGACCGTCGTGGCACCGAGTTCGTGATTGCCGCCATACCATTGGGTGGCTACGTCAAGATGCTCGACGAGCGCGAAGGTGAAGTGCCGGCCGACCAGTTGGATCAGTCTTTCAATCGCAAGACCGTTCGTCAGCGTATCGCGATCGTCGCCGCCGGTCCGATCGCCAACTTCCTGTTGGCGATGGTGTTTTTCTGGGTGTTGGCCATGCTGGGCAGTCAGCAGGTGCGTCCGGTTATCGGTGCGGTCGACGCAGACAGCATGGCGGCCAAGGCTGGCCTGGCCGCGGGGCAGGAAATTGTTTCCATTGATGGCGAACCAACCACCGGTTGGGGAGCGGTCAATTTGCAGCTGGTGCGGCGTCTGGGCGAGAGCGGTACCGTCAGTGTTGTGGTTCGCGACCAGGACTCCACGCTTGAGACTGCGCGCGAACTGGCCCTGGATCACTGGCTCAAGGGCGCGGATGAGCCTGATCCGATCAAGTCCCTGGGGATTCGCCCGTGGCGACCGGCTTTGCCGCCAGTGCTGGCGGAGCTGGATCCGAAAGGTCCGGCCCAGGCCGCAGGTCTGAAAACCGGTGATCGCCTGTTGGCCCTGGATGGCCAGGTGCTCGGTGACTGGCAGCAAGTGGTCGATCTGGTACGTGTACGGCCCGATACCAAAATTGTGCTGAAAGTTGAGCGTGATGGTGCTCAAATCGACGTCCCCGTAACCTTGTCGGTTCGTGGGGAGGCCAAGGCCGCCGGGGGTTACCTGGGGGCGGGGGTCAAGGGTGTCGAGTGGCCGCCATCGATGGTGCGAGAGGTCAGCTTCGGGCCGCTGGCCGCGATTGGCGAGGGCGCGAAACGCACCTGGACCATGAGCGTGCTGACCCTCGAATCCCTCAAAAAAATGTTGTTCGGCGAGCTCTCGGTAAAAAACTTGAGTGGGCCGATAACCATTGCTAAAGTGGCGGGCGCTTCTGCCCAGTCGGGTGTCGCGGATTTCCTGAATTTCCTGGCTTATCTGAGTATCAGCCTTGGGGTTCTGAATTTGCTGCCTATTCCAGTACTGGATGGGGGGCATCTGCTGTTTTATCTGGTCGAGTGGGTGCGTGGTCGCCCCTTGTCGGATCGGGTGCAGGGTTGGGGGATACAGATCGGTATCAGTTTGGTGGTTGGAGTGATGTTGTTAGCTCTGGTCAACGATCTGGGACGACTGTAACGCTTCGCTGAATTGCGAATCTGCCGCATTTTGCGGCAGTTTGTTTATTGCCAGTTGGAATAAGAAAGGACTTCATGAAACGTCTGCTGCTAACTGCGGTTCTCACCGTATTGATGATCGCCGAAGTTCACGCCGAGTCCTTCACTATCTCCGATATTCGCGTCAACGGCCTCCAGCGGGTTTCCGCAGGTAGCGTCTTTGGTGCCTTGCCGTTGAACGTCGGGGAACAGGCTGATGATCGTCGCCTGGTGGAATCCACTCGTGCGCTGTTCAAAACCGGGTTCTTTCAAGATATCCAGCTGGGTCGCGAAGGCAACGTCCTGGTTATCACGGTCGTTGAGCGGCCTTCCATCTCCAGTATCACGATCGAGGGCAACAAGGCGATCTCCACTGAAGACCTGATGAAGGGCCTCAAGCAATCCGGCCTGGCCGAGGGCGAGATCTTCCAGCGCGCCACCCTTGAGGGTGTGCGTAACGAACTGCAACGCCAGTACGTTGCCCAGGGCCGCTACTCCGCGACCGTGGAAACCGAAGTCGTCCCCCAACCGCGTAACCGTGTCGGCCTGAAGGTCAACATTAACGAAGGTACGGTAGCGGCCATTCAGCACATCAACGTGGTGGGCAACACCAAGTTCGCTGATGAAGACCTGATCGACCTGTTCGAACTCAAGACCACCAACTGGCTGTCGTTCTTCAAGAACGATGACAAGTACGCCCGTGAAAAACTGTCCGGTGACCTGGAACGTCTGCGCTCCTACTACCTGGACCGCGGCTATATCAACATGGACATCGCTTCGACCCAGGTGTCCATCACCCCGGACAAGAAGCACGTCTACATCACCGTCAACGTCAACGAAGGCGAAAAGTACAAGGTTCGTGACGTCAAGCTCAGCGGCGACCTGAAAGTACCTGAAGACCAGGTGAAGTCGCTGTTGCTGGTGCAGAAGGACCAGGTGTTCTCGCGCAAGCTGATGACCACCACGTCCGAGCTGATTACCCGTCGCCTGGGTAACGAAGGCTATACCTTCGCCAACGTCAACGGCGTACCGACCCCGCATGATGATGACCACACCGTGGACATTACCTTCGTGGTCGACCCGGGCAAGCGTGCCTACGTGAACCGCATCAACTTCCGTGGCAACACCAAGTCTGCGGACGAAGTGCTGCGCCGTGAAATGCGCCAGATGGAAGGTGGCTGGGCGTCGACCTACTTGATCGACCAGTCCAAGACCCGTCTTGAACGCCTGGGCTTCTTCAAGGAAGTCAACGTCGAAACCCCGGCCGTCCCAGGTGTGGATGACCAGGTTGACGTGAACTACGCCGTTGAAGAACAAGCCTCGGGTTCGATCACCGCCAGCGTCGGCTTCGCACAGAGCGCGGGCCTGATTCTGGGTGGCTCGATCACACAGAACAACTTCCTCGGTACGGGTAACCGTGTGTCTGTCGGCCTGACCCGAAGCGAATACCAGAGCCGTTATAACTTCAGTTATACCGACCCCTACTGGACTGCCGACGGTGTGAGCCTGGGCTACAACGCCTTCTATCGCACCACTGACTACAAAGACCTCGACGTCGACGTTGCAAGCTATGCAATCGACAGCATGGGTGTGGGTGCCAACATTGGTTACCCGATCAGCGAGACCTCGCGCCTGACCTTTGGTCTGACCGCGCAACAGGACAAGATCAAGACCGGTGTGTACACCGTGGATGAGATCTTTGACTTTGTTCGTAAGGAAGGCGATCAGTTCACGAACTTCAAGGCGTCGGCCGGCTGGTCCGAGTCGACCCTGAACAAAGGTGTGCTGGCGACCCGTGGTCACTCCCAGAGCTTGACGCTGGAAGCCACTACGCCGGGCAGCGACCTGTCGTTCTTCAAGCTCGACTACCGTGGCCAGTTGTTTCAGCCGCTGAGCGATAACTACACCATGCGCCTGCACACTGAGCTGGGTTATGGCGATGGCTATGGTTCCACCAGTGGTCTACCGTTCTACGAGAACTACTATGCAGGTGGTTTCAACTCGGTTCGCGGCTTCAAGGACAGCACCCTGGGCCCACGTGGTACGCCGAGCCGTGGTGTGGGTGTGACAGGTAACCAGGGCACAACTGTTGACTCGGACGACAAGCCATTGCCATTCGGTGGCAACGTACTGATCCAGGGTGGTGCGGAAATCCTGTTCCCGCTGCCGTTTGTCAAAGATCAGCGTTCCCTGCGTACTTCGGTCTTCTGGGATGTGGGTAACGTGTTCGACTCCAAGTGCGAGCAGATCACCAACCCGAGCGGCGTGAAGTCCAACACCCAGTGCAATGATGTTAGCCTGTCCAACCTGGCGAGCTCCGTTGGCGTAGGTGTGACGTGGGTAACTGCGCTTGGCCCGTTGAGCTTTGCTCTGGCCATGCCGGTCAAGAAACCGGATAACGCTGAAACCCAGATTTTCCAATTCTCCCTCGGCCAGACGTTCTAAGCGTCTGACCCAAGATAACGACAACGGATTCTGTAGGAGTGCATCGTGCGTAAGTTGACTCAATTGGTTCTGCTGGCAACTGTGCTGGTAACCACCCCGGCCTTCGCCGAAATGAAAATCGCCGTCCTGAACTATCAGATGGCTCTGCTGGAATCCGATGCGGCCAAGAAATACGCCGTGGATGCCGAGAAAAAATTCGGTCCGCAGTTGACCAAGCTCAAGACCCTGGAAAGCAGCGCCAAGGGCATCCAGGATCGCCTGGTAGCCGGTGGCGACAAGATGCAGCAGCCCGAGCGCGAGCGTCTGGAACTTGAATTCAAGCAAAAGGCCCGTGACTACCAGTTCCAGTCCAAGGAACTGAACGAAGCCAAGGCCGTTGCTGACCGTGAAATGCTCAAGCAGCTCAAGCCGAAACTCGACAGCGCTGTGGAAGAAGTCATCAAGAAAGGTGCCTTTGACCTGGTGTTCGAGCGTGGCGCCGTGATCGACGTCAAGCCTCAATACGACATCACCCGCCAGGTGATCGAGCGCATGAACCAGCTGAAGTAACCCATGACCGCGACTATCAAGCTCGGCGAGTTGGCCGAGTTCCTGGGGGCCGTCTTGCACGGCTCCCCGGAGAAGGAAATCACTGGGCTAGCCACCTTGCAGGAGGCTGGCCCAGCTCAGTTGAGCTTCCTCGCAAATCCTCAATACCGTAAGTACCTCGTCGGTTGCCAAGCCGCAGCCGTGTTGCTGAAGGCTGCTGATGCCGAGGGTTACGCCGGGGATGCGCTGGTGGTGGCCGACCCGTACCTGTCGTACGCGAAAGCGTCGCACCTGTTCGATCCAAAGCCCAAGGCCGCCGGTGGTATTCATCCCAGCGCGGTGATTGCCGATGATGCCCAGGTTGACCCTGCTGCCAACATTGGTGCGTTTGCCGTGATCGAAAGTGGCGCACGTATTGCCGCTGGCGTCACCGTGGGTGCCCATTGCTTTATCGGGGCGCGCTGTGAAATCGGCGCCGATGGCTGGTTGGCTCCGCGTGTCACCCTTTACCACGATGTGCGTATCGGTGAACGCGTGGTTATTCAGTCGGGCGCGGTGATCGGCGGTGAAGGTTTCGGCTTTGCCAATTCCAAAGGCGTTTGGCACAAGATTGCCCAGGTTGGCGGTGTCTTGATTGGGGATGACGTGGAAATCGGCGTTAACACCGCCGTGGACCGTGGCGCCCTGGCCGACACCGTAATCGGTAACGGCGTGAAGCTCGACAACCAGATCCAGATCGCCCACAACGTGCAGATCGGCGACCACACCGCCATGGCGGCGTGTGTCGGTATCTCCGGCAGCACCAAAATCGGCAAGCATTGCATGCTCGCCGGTGGCGTAGGGCTGGTGGGGCATATCGATATTTGCGACAACGTTTTCATCACCGGCATGACCATGGTCACCCACTCGATCACCGAGCCAGGGGCCTACTCTTCCGGTACTGCCATGCAGCCGGCGGCTGAGTGGCGTAAAAGTGCAGCGCGCTTGAGACAGCTTGACGACATGGCCCGACGCCTCAAACAGCTTGAAAAGCGTGTTGGAGACGTGACCCCTGACGGTAATGCTTCATCAGAAGGCTGATACCATTTCCATATCAAGTGTGCACAGCCGCTGGGCGGCTTCCTTGATTTGCTAGCGGGGCGTGCTTTTAGTTCGCCCGCCCCCAATCTTTATTACAGGCTTCCCCCCGAAATGATGGACATCAACGAGATTCGCGAATACCTGCCTCACCGTTACCCGTTCCTGCTGGTGGACCGCGTAGTGGACCTCAATGTCGAGGAAAAGCGCATTCGTGCCTACAAGAATGTCAGCATCAACGAACCGTTCTTCAACGGCCACTTTCCCGCGCATCCCATCATGCCAGGCGTGCTGATCATTGAAGCAATGGCCCAGGCTGCCGGTATCCTTGGTTTCAAAATGCTCGACCTCAAGCCTGCCGACGGCACGCTCTACTATTTCGTGGGCTCCGACAAACTGCGTTTCCGCAATCCGGTCACGCCGGGCGACCAGTTGATCCTGGAAGCCAAGTTCATCAGTTGCAAACGCCAGATCTGGAAGTTCGAATGCCAGGCCTCGGTGGATGGCAAGCCGGTGTGCTCGGCTGAGATCATCTGTGCGGAACGCAAACTATGAGTTTGATTGACCCTCGCGCAATCATCGATCCGTCGGCCGTACTGGCCGCCGACGTTGAGGTCGGCCCTTGGTCGATCGTCGGCGCAGGTGTTGAAATCGGCGAGGGGACTGTCATCGGGCCGCATGTGATCCTAAAAGGCCCGACGCGCATTGGTAAGCATAATCGTATCTACCAGTTTTCCTCGGTAGGCGAAGACACCCCCGACATGAAGTACAAGGGTGAAGAAACACGCCTGGTAATCGGTGACCACAACATCATCCGTGAAGGTGTGACCATTCATCGTGGCACCGTGCAGGATCGTGCCGAGACCACCTTGGGTGATCACAACCTGATCATGGCCTATGCGCATATCGGCCATGACAGCGTGATCGGCAACCACTGCATCCTGGTCAACAACACTGCATTGGCAGGCCATGTGCACGTTGACGACTGGGCGATTCTGTCCGGCTTCACCCTGGTCCATCAGTACTGCCATATCGGTGCCCACGCCTTTTCCGGCATGGGGACCGCAATCGGCAAGGATGTTCCGGCATTCGTCACGGTATTCGGCAACCCGGCCGAAGCCCGCAGCATGAACTTCGAAGGCATGCGCCGTCGTGGTTTCAGCGAAGACCAGATCCATGCCCTGCGTCGTGCCTACAAGGTGGTCTACCGCCAGGGGCTGACGGTTGAGCAGGCATTGACGGAACTGACCGAGTCGGCTGCACAGTTTCCGGAAGTGGCCGTGTTCCGGGACTCGATCCAGGCGTCGACTCGCGGCATCACCCGTTAATCATGGCCAATCTGCGTATAGCGTTGGTGGCCGGGGAAGCTTCCGGCGATATTCTGGGGGCAGGCCTGATGCGTGCACTCAAGGCCCAGCATCCTGCCGTCGAGTTTATCGGTGTGGGTGGGCCGTTGATGCAGGCCGAGGGCCTCACGTCCTACTTTCCCATGGAACGCCTGTCCGTCATGGGGTTGGTGGAAGTGCTGGGGCGACTGCGAGAGCTGCTGGCTCGCCGCAAACTGCTGATCCAGACACTGATTGAAGAAAAGCCCGACGTCTTTATCGGAATCGACGCGCCGGACTTCACCCTTAACATCGAACTCAAATTGCGCCAGGCCGGGATCAAGACCGTGCATTACGTCAGCCCGTCCGTGTGGGCATGGCGGCAAAAGCGCGTGCTGAAGATCCGCGAAGGCTGCGACCTGATGCTGACCTTGCTGCCCTTCGAAGCCCGATTCTATGAAGAGAAGGGTGTGCCGGTGCGCTTTGTGGGGCACACGTTGGCCGACACCATCCCTCTGCAGGCCGATCGCGCAGCGGCGCGTGCCGAGCTGGGCTTGGCCGATGGCCCGCTGGTTGCACTGATGCCGGGCAGCCGCGGTGGTGAAGTCGGGCGGCTGGGCGCCCTGTTTTTTGATGCCGCCGAGCGCTTGATGGTCTTGAAACCGGGTGTGCGCTTCGTGCTGCCGTGTGCCAGCCCGCAACGTCGTACGCAGATCGAGGCCTTGCTTGACGGTCGCAACTTACCGCTGACGCTGCTGGATGGTCAGTCGCACCTCGCGCTCGCGGCCTGTGATGCGGTGCTGATCGCTTCAGGCACTGCCACTCTCGAGGCGTTGTTGTACAAGCGTCCGATGGTAGTGGCCTATCGTCTTGCACCACTGACGTTCTGGATTCTCAAGCGCATGGTCAAAAGTCCCTACATCTCCTTGCCCAATCTGCTGGCCCAGCGCCTGTTGGTGCCGGAGTTGCTACAGGACGACGCGACCCCTGAAGCCCTGGCGCAGACCGTACTTCCCTTGATAGAGGGTGGCGAAGAGCAGACCCGTGGCTTTGACGATATTCACCGCACGTTGCGCCGTGATGCGTCGAACCAGGCGGCGGATGCCGTGCTCACCTTGATCGGCCATCGACAGGAAACCCTATGAAGACGCAAATGGGCCTGGATTTCAGCCTGGTTGCCCAAGCCGATGAACTGGTGGCCGGTGTTGATGAGGTAGGGCGCGGGCCGCTGTGCGGCGCTGTCGTTACGGCGGCCGTCATTCTTGACCCGAACCGTCCGATCCTGGGTCTTGACGATTCGAAGAAACTCACCGAAGCGCGCCGCGAAAAGCTCTACGACGAGATCTGTGAGAAAGCCCTGAGCTGGCATATCGCCCGGGCCGAGGTCGAGGAAATCGATGAGCTGAACATCCTGCACGCCACCATGCTTGCCATGCAGCGTGCGGTAGAGGGCCTGCACATCACGCCAAAGATGGCGATGATCGATGGTAATCGCTGCCCGAAACTGGCGATGCCGTCGGAAGCGGTGGTGAAGGGTGATAGCAAGGTGCCTGCTATTGCGGCGGCTTCCATCCTGGCCAAGGTCAGCCGAGACCGTGAAATGGCGGCTTTCGAATTGATCTACCCCGGCTATGGCATCGGCGGGCATAAGGGTTACCCAACGCCCGTTCATCTGGAAGCCTTGGCTCGTCTGGGCCCGACGCCGATCCATCGCCGCTCGTTCGCCCCGGTGCGCCTGGCTTACGAGGCGCGGGAGAGCCTCAGCGAGGTGTAGTCGCGAGGCTGATGTTTTGCTCAAGGCCCGGTACAATCCGGGCCTTGTTGTTTCCACGTATCTAGACAGGATCACTATGCCGGCTTCATTCGTTCACCTACGCCTGCACACTGAATACTCCCTGGTCGATGGCCTGGTACGGATCAAACCGCTGGTCAAAACCCTGGTGGGCATGAACATGCCTGCGGTGGCGGTGACCGACCAGAACAACATGTGTTCCCTGGTCAAGTTCTACAAGAACGCCATGGGCGCCGGCATCAAGCCGATTTGCGGCGCCGACCTGTGGCTGTCCAACAAAGACCCGGATAACCCCCTGAGCCGCATCAGCCTGCTGGCGATGAACGGCGTGGGTTATCGCAACCTCACCGAACTGATTTCCCGTGGTTTTATCGACGGCCAGCGCAATGGCTCGATCATCATCGAGCGCGAGTGGGTGGCCGAGGCCAGCGAAGGGCTGATCATGCTGTCCGCCGCCAAGGAAGGCGAGATCGGCATTGCGCTGCTCGGCGGCAACCCCCAGGAAGCCGAAGTACTGGCCCGCGAGTGGATGCAGGTCTTCCCCGACCGTTTTTACCTGGAAGTCCAGCGTACCAATCGGCCTAACGATGAAGAACACCTGCACGCCGCAGTGGCGCTGGCCGACAAGTTGGGCGCACCGCTGGTGGCGACCAACGATGTGCGTTTCATCAAGCGAGAAGATTTCGAGGCCCACGAAACCCGTGTGTGCATCGGTGAAGGCCGGGCGCTGGATGACCCGCGCCGCTCGAAAAACTACAGCGAAGAGCAATATCTCAAAAGTGCCGAGGAGATGGCCGAGCTGTTCAGCGACCTGCCCGAGGCCCTGGAAAACTCCGTCGAGATCGCCAAGCGCTGCAACATTGAAGTGAAACTGGGCAAGCACTTCCTGCCCAACTTCCCGATTCCCGATGGCATGACCATCGATGAGTACTTCCGCAAGGTGTCGTTCGATGGCCTGGAAGAGCGGTTGGCCGTTCTGCTGCCCAAGGACACCACCGAAGATTACGAGGCCAAGCGCCAGGTCTACGTGGATCGGCTGAATTTCGAGCTGGATATCATTATCCAGATGGGGTTCCCCGGTTACTTCCTGATCGTGATGGACTTTATCCAGTGGGCCAAGAACAACGGCGTGCCGGTTGGCCCGGGTCGAGGCTCAGGCGCCGGCTCGCTGGTGGCTTATGTACAGAAGATCACCGACCTCGACCCGCTGGAGTATGACCTGCTGTTCGAGCGGTTCCTGAACCCGGAACGGGTGTCCATGCCCGACTTCGACGTCGACTTCTGCATGGATGGCCGTGACCGCGTGATCGAGTACGTGGCTGAGAAATACGGCCGCAACGCTGTAAGCCAGATCATCACTTTCGGTTCCATGGCGGCGAAGGCGGTAATCCGTGACGTGGCGCGCGTACAGGGCAAGTCTTACGGCCTGGCGGACCGCCTGTCGAAGATGATCCCGTTCGAAGTCGGCATGACGCTGGAAAAAGCCTACGAGCAGGAAGAAATCCTGCGCGACTTTATCAAGGTTGATGAAGAGGCCGCCGAAATCTGGGACATGGCCCGCAAGCTCGAAGGTGTGGTGCGTAACGTGGGTAAGCATGCCGGTGGCGTGGTTATCGCACCGACCAAACTTACCGACTTTTCGCCGATCTACTGCGATGAAGAAGGCGACGGCCTGGTTACCCAGTTCGATAAGGACGACGTGGAAGCCGCCGGCTTGGTGAAGTTCGACTTCCTGGGCCTGCGGACCCTGACGATCATCGATTGGGCGCTCAAGACGATCAACCGCGACCGCGCCAAGGCCGGCGAGGAGCCGCTGGATATCGCGTTTATCCCGCTGGATGACAAGCCGACCTATTCGTTGCTGCAAAAAGCCGAAACCACGGCAGTATTCCAGCTTGAATCCCGGGGCATGAAGGAGCTGATCAAAAAGCTCAAGCCCGACTGCCTGGAAGACTTGATCGCACTGGTGGCCCTGTTCCGTCCGGGGCCGCTGCAATCGGGCATGGTGGATGACTTCATCAACCGTAAGCACGGGCGTGCCGAGCTGGCATACCCGCACTCCGATTATCAGTACGAGGGCCTCAAGCCAGTACTTGCACCGACCTACGGCATCATCTTGTATCAGGAGCAGGTGATGCAGATTGCCCAGGTGATGGCGGGCTACACCCTGGGTGGTGCGGACATGCTGCGTCGCGCCATGGGTAAGAAAAAACCCGAGGAAATGGCCAAGCAGCGCGGTGGTTTCATTGAGGGGTGTGCCACCAATAATATTGACGCCGACCTGGCCGGTAACATTTTCGACCTGGTGGAAAAATTCGCCGGTTATGGTTTCAACAAATCCCACTCCGCCGCCTACGGCCTGGTGTCGTACCAGACCGCCTGGCTGAAAGCCCACTACCCGGCGCCCTTCATGGCTGCGGTACTTTCGGCGGACATGCACAACACCGACAAGGTCGTGACCTTGATCGAGGAAGTGCGCACCATGAAGCTGCGCCTCGACGCGCCGGACGTGAACGCCTCGGAGTTCAAGTTCACGGTGAATGACGAAGGCCGCATCATCTATGGCCTGGGCGCGATCAAGGGGGTCGGCGAAGGCCCGGTGGAAGCGATCACCGAAGCGCGGCAGGACGGGCCGTTCAAGGATCTGTTCGACTTCTGTGCCCGGGTTGACCTCAAGCGCATCAACAAGCGCACCCTCGATGGCCTGATCCGCAGTGGCGCACTTGACCGTCTCGGCCCCTATTTCCATGATGAGCCGAAGGCTTACCAGGCTAATATCGACCGCAACCGGGCGGTGCTGCTGGCCGCCATGGAAGAGGCGATCAAGGCCGCCGAACAGACTGCCCGCACCCACGACAGTGGCCATGCGGACTTGTTTGGGGGGCTGTTCGTCGAAGAAGATGCGGATGTATACGCGAACCACCGCAAGGCCAAGGAGTTGACCCTCAAGGAACGTCTCAAGGGTGAGAAAGACACCTTGGGTCTGTACCTTACCGGTCACCCGATCGACGAATACGAAGGAGAGATCCGTCGTTTTGCCCGTCAGCGCATCATCGACCTGAAGCCGGCGCGCGACACCCAGACCGTCGCCGGCATGATCATCGCCCTGCGGGTGATGAAGAACAAGAAGGGCGACAAGATGGGCTTTATCACCCTCGACGACCGCTCGGGGCGAATCGAGGCGTCGCTGTTTGCCGATGCGTTCCACTCGGCACAATCGTTGCTGCAGACCGATGCCATGGTGGTGGTGGAAGGGGAGGTCAGTAACGATGACTTCTCCGGTGGCCTGCGTCTGCGGATCAAGCGGGTCATGAGTATGGAAGATGCCCGTACCAACCTGGCCGAAAGCCTGCGCTTGAAGGTCAAGACCGAAGCGCTCAAGGGCGATCAGCTACGCTGGTTGGGTGATTTGCTCAAGCGTCACCGTGGCGCTTGCCCTGTGACCATGGAATACACCGGCAACGACGCCAAGGCGATGTTGCAATTTGGCGAGACGTGGCGAATTGATCCGGCGGATGGCTTGATTCAAGCTTTGCGTGACCAGTTCGGGCGAGACAACGTCTTCCTCCAATACCGCTGATGGTCAGCACACCTGACCTCGGCTGAACATTTAATCTCGACCTAAACGCGCCTCTCCCTTAAGGTAGGGCGCGAATAGACAACCGGCTGGCCAGGCACTCCTTGGCCGTCGACCCAAGACGGACGCTTATGAACCCGAATTTTCTTGATTTCGAACAGCCGATCGCTGACCTGCAAGCCAAGATCGAAGAACTGCGCCTGGTCGGCAATGACAATTCGCTGAATATCGGCGATGAAATCTCCCGCCTGCAAGACAAGAGCAAGACGCTGACCGAAGACATCTTCGGCAAGCTGACCAGCTGGCAGATCGCACGCCTGGCTCGCCATCCGCGTCGCCCATACACCCTGGACTACATCCAGCACATCTTCACCGAATTCGACGAGCTGCATGGCGACCGCCACTTCTCGGATGACGCCGCCATCGTTGGTGGTATCGCCCGCCTGGATGACCAGCCGGTCATGGTGATCGGTCACCAGAAAGGCCGTGAAGTCCGCGAGAAGGTGCGCCGCAACTTCGGCATGCCGCGTCCGGAAGGCTATCGCAAGGCTTGCCGCCTGATGGAAATGGCCGAGCGCTTCAAAATGCCGATCCTGACCTTCATCGACACGCCGGGCGCCTACCCGGGTATCGACGCTGAAGAGCGCAACCAGAGCGAAGCGATTGCCTGGAACCTGCGCGTCATGGCTCGCCTGAAAACCCCGATCATCGCGACTGTGATTGGTGAAGGGGGCTCCGGCGGCGCATTGGCCATTGGCGTTTGCGATCAATTGAACATGCTGCAGTATTCGACCTACGCGGTGATCTCGCCGGAAGGTTGCGCCTCGATCCTGTGGAAAACCGCAGAAAAGGCGCCGGACGCTGCCGAAGCCATGGGCATTACTGCCGATCGCCTCAAAGGCCTGGGTATCGTGGATAAAGTGATCGCCGAGCCATTGGGCGGCGCTCACCGCGACCCGGCTGCCGCTGCTGCGACCATCCGCGCCGAACTGGGTTCGCAACTGGCGATGCTCAAGAAGCTGGATAACGAAGCGCTGCTGACCCGTCGTTATGAGCGCCTGATGAGCTACGGCCTGTAAGATCGTCGCAATACTCAATGTGGGAGGGGGCTTGCTCCCGATTGCGGAGTGTCAGTCAATGGGTCCATTGACTGACCCACTGCTATCGGGAGCAAGCCCCCTCCTACATTTGCTTTGTGTATGCTGGGTTGTCGCATTCCAGTTTGATGGCGGTATTTTCCGATGAAGCCAGCGCTAGCCGCCAAGCTCCTTCAAGCCCTTGCCCCGTGGCGCAATGCCCCGGCCTGGCACGTCGCTTTCTCAGGTGGGCTGGATTCCACCGTGCTGCTGCACCTTCTGGTCTCTTTGGCAAAAACCGAAACGTTCCCGACGCTCAGTGCCGTGCATGTCCACCATGGCCTGCAAGCTGCCGCCGACGCGTGGCCCGGTCATTGCCAGTCGGTGTGCGACAGCCTTGGCGTGCCCTTGTGCGTCATGCGTGTGCAGGTCCGGCCCGGAGCGAGCCTTGAGCGCGCCGCCCGCGACGCACGTTATCAGGCGTTTGCCGAAGTCACGGGGGCAGGGGGGGTGTTGCTTACGGGCCAGCATCGCGAAGATCAGGCCGAAACCCTGTTGTTTCGCCTGCTGCGTGGGGCCGGTGTGCGTGGCTTGGCGGCGATGCCTGGTCATCGCCCCCTGGCGGGAGGCCATCTGCTGAGACCCTTGCTCGACGTATCACGTGGTGAGCTGGAAGCCTACGCCCATGAACATCAATTGCTATGGGTCGAAGACCCTTCCAATGCCGACCCGCATTTTTCGCGCAATTATTTGCGCCATCGCGTTTTCCCGACACTGACGCAGCGCTGGCCGCAAGCCGCCAGCCGCCTGGCCCATACCGCCGAGCAGCTCGGCGAGGCCCAGGGGCTGCTGGACGACTTGGCGCGGATGGACTTGCAGGCCGCGGACCAACCTTCACCAATCCCCTGGCTGCCTTTACCGTCACTGGCCCTTGCACCATTGCGTGAGCTTTCCGACGCTCGCCAGCGCAACGCCTTGCGTCATTGGCTGACCCCGCTGACCCGTTTACCCGACAGTGATCACTGGGCCGGTTGGCATTCCCTGCGCGACGCCAAGCCGGATGCGCAACCTCTGTGGCGCATGGCCGATGGCGAGTTGCACCGTTGCAGCGAGCGCATCTGGTGGTTGCCGGGTGCCTGGGCGGAATTTTCCGACGCAACGTTGAGCTGGCCCGATCCGCAAAACCCACTAGAGTTACCCGGCAATGGCCGGCTGGAGTTGGTCGGCAAGGCGCCCGAAGGTCCTCTGGAGGTTCGTTATCGCCGGGGCGGTGAAGTGCTCGAGGTGCCGGGGCGAGGTCGCCGTGATCTGAAGCGCCTGCTTAACGAAAGCGCGCTGCCGGGCTTCGTCCGTGGCAGATTGCCGCTCCTGTATCGGGGCGAGCAATTGCTGGGTGGCCCCAGCGTCGCTGGACGCTGGGCAGTACCGAGTGAAGATTGGCAATTGCATTGGTTGCCACAGAACTGCGATCAAGGTTTGAGCTGATAGAGCCTTTCCGGTAGACTACGCTCCCTTCTTGATACAACTTCTGTGGATTCTCCTGAATCGCAGCAGTTGCCGATTACCAAGCAGTCTTTGCTGGGCGATTCCAAAAAATGTGTAGCGATCAACGTACCGGTGTTTCATTGCTGGTCTGTCACCACGCGGCGGTTTTTTTGAAAGGTGCACTGTGATTAATGCAGGTGATCGGGGGCTTCGGCCTTCCTTCGCTTTCCCCGGCGGCTCGGACCGCTTTAACGCAGACTTCTAGGGTTTTTCATGACGCGCTACATATTCGTCACGGGCGGTGTTGTTTCTTCATTGGGGAAAGGCATTGCCTCCGCTTCATTGGCGGCCATCCTGGAGGCGCGGGGGCTTAAAGTCACCATGCTCAAGCTGGACCCGTACATCAACGTCGACCCGGGCACCATGAGCCCGTTCCAGCACGGTGAAGTGTTCGTCACCCATGACGGCGCCGAGACCGACCTGGACCTGGGCCACTACGAGCGGTTCATCCGCACGACCATGACCCAGAACAACAACTTCACCACCGGCCGTGTCTACGAGCACGTGCTGCGCAAGGAGCGCCGTGGTGACTACCTGGGTGCAACCATCCAGGTGATCCCGCACATCACCGACGAAATCAAGCGCCGCATCATCAAGGGTGCAGGCGATGCCGACGTGGCGATGGTCGAGATCGGTGGCACCGTGGGTGACATCGAATCCCAACCGTTCCTCGAGGCGATCCGCCAGCTGCGTTTCGAAGTCGGCGCCAAGCGCGCGATGCTGATGCACCTGACCCTGGTGCCGTACATTGCCACCGCCGGCGAAACCAAAACCAAGCCTACCCAGCATTCGGTCAAGGAACTGCGTTCCATCGGCCTGCAGCCGGACGTGCTGGTATGCCGCTCCGATCACCCGATCGATATTTCCTCGCGCCGCAAGATCGCGCAATTCACCAACGTTGAAGAGCGTGCGGTGATTGGCCTGGAAGACGCCGACACCATCTACAAGATCCCGGGCATCCTGCATTCGCAAGGCCTGGATGATTTTGTGGTCGAGCGTTTCGGCTTGCAGTGTGGCGGCGCGGACCTGTCCGAGTGGGACGCCGTGGTCGACGCCAAGCTCAACCCCGAGCACGAAGTCACCATCGCGATGGTCGGCAAGTACATGGAACTGCTGGACGCGTACAAGTCGCTGATCGAAGCGATGAGCCACGCCGGTATCAGCAACCGTACCAAGGTCAACCTGCGCTACATCGATTCCGAAGACATCGAGAACCAGGGCACTGCGCTGCTCGAAGGTGTCGATGCGATCCTCGTTCCTGGCGGTTTCGGCCTGCGTGGCGTGGAAGGCAAGATCACTGCGGTACAGTACGCCCGTGAGAACAAGGTGCCGTACCTGGGGATCTGCCTGGGCATGCAAGTGGCCGTTATCGAGTTCGCCCGTAACGTGCTGGGCTGGAAAGACGCCAACTCCACCGAGTTCGATCACAGCAGCGGCCATCCGGTCGTGGGCCTGATCACCGAGTGGGCAGATGCCACCGGCGCCGTTGAAACCCGTACCGAAACCTCCGACCTGGGCGGCACGATGCGCCTTGGCGCGCAGGATTGCCTGCTGGAGCCGGGCTCGCTGGTACACGACTGCTATGGCAAGGACGTGATCGTCGAGCGTCACCGTCACCGCTACGAGGTGAACAACAACCTGCTGCCGCAGATCAAGGAAGCCGGCCTGAAAATCTCCGGTCGCTCCGGTGACGGCGCGCTGGTTGAAGTGGTCGAAGCACCGGATCACCCATGGTTCGTCGCTTGCCAGTTCCACCCTGAGTTCACCTCGACTCCGCGTGACGGTCACCCGTTGTTCAGCGGTTTCGTCAAGGCAGCACTGACGCAACATCAGAAGAAGGCGTAACCCTGATGGCCCAGAAGATCATTCGCGTAGGCGACATCGAGATTGCCAACGACAAGCCCATGGTGTTGTTTGGCGGCATGAACGTGCTGGAAAGCCGCGACATGGCGATGCAGGTCTGTGAAGAGTACGTGCGGGTCACCCAGAAGCTGGGCATCCCCTACGTGTTCAAGGCCAGCTTCGACAAGGCCAACCGTTCGTCCGTGACCTCCTATCGCGGCCCGGGCCTTGAAGAAGGCATGCGGATCTTCCAGGACATCAAGCAAGCCTTCGGCGTGCCCATCATCACCGACGTCCACGAGCCTGAACAGGCTGCCGTGGTCGCCGAGGTGTGCGACATCATCCAGTTGCCGGCCTTCCTGTCGCGCCAGACCGACCTGGTCGTGGCGATGGCCAAGACCGGCGCGGTGATCAACATCAAGAAAGCCCAGTTCCTTGCGCCCCAGGAGATGAAACACATCCTGAACAAGTGCGTGGAAGCGGGTAACGACCAGTTGATCCTCTGCGAGCGTGGCTCGAGCTTCGGCTACAACAACCTCGTGGTGGACATGCTCGGTTTCGGCATCATGAAACAGTTCGAATACCCGGTGTTCTTCGACGTGACCCACGCGCTGCAAATGCCCGGTGGTCGCTCGGACTCCGCCGGTGGGCGTCGTGCCCAGGTCACCGACCTGGCCAAGGCGGGCATGAGCCAGTCCCTGGCCGGCCTGTTCCTGGAAGCCCACCCGGACCCGGACAACGCCAAGTGCGATGGTCCTTGCGCCCTGCGCCTGGACAAGCTGGAGCCGTTCCTGGCCCAGCTCAAGCAGTTGGACGAACTGGTCAAGAGTTTTCCGACGGTAGAAACCGCGTAAGCACCGTTTCTCCGGTAGACTTTCCCTCGTTTTATGCTCAGGCCCGCGGGCCTGAGCCTTGTCGCCTGCAAGCCTGCCCCGTTGTTCCACCCTTGCGGTCGGTCAAAAGTTTTCCTTCAGCTGCGTCGTTTTCGTCAACTTTGGAGTGTTTACAACAATGGCAAAAATCGTCGACATCAAAGGTCGTGAAGTTCTCGACTCCCGTGGCAACCCCACCGTCGAAGCCGACGTGCTTCTCGATAACGGCATCATCGGTAGCGCCTGCGCGCCGTCCGGTGCTTCCACCGGTTCGCGCGAAGCGCTGGAACTGCGTGATGGCGACAAGAGCCGTTACCTGGGCAAAGGTGTACTGAAGGCCGTAGCCAACATCAACGGCCCGATCCGTGACCTGTTGCTGGGCAAGGATCCGGTGGACCAGAAAGCCCTGGATCACGCGATGATCAAGCTCGACGGCACCGAAAACAAAGGCAACCTGGGCGCTAACGCCATCCTCGCCGTGTCCCTGGCCGCTGCCAAGGCTGCTGCCCAGGACCAGGACCTGCCGCTGTACGCTCACATTGCCAACCTGAATGGCACTCCGGGTGTGTACTCGATGCCGGTGCCGATGATGAACATCATCAACGGTGGCGAGCATGCCGATAACAACGTCGACATCCAGGAATTCATGGTGCAGCCGGTTGGCGCCAAGACTTTCTCCGATGGCCTGCGCATGGGCACCGAGATTTTCCATCACCTGAAGGCTGTACTGAAGGCTCGTGGCCTGAGCACTGCCGTGGGTGACGAAGGCGGTTTCGCGCCAAACCTGGCGTCCAACGAAGATGCGCTGAAAGTGATCTCCGAAGCCGTGGCCAACGCCGGCTACAAGCTGGGCACTGACGTGACCCTGGCCCTGGACTGCGCAGCCAGCGAGTTCTATGAAGACGGCAAATACAACCTGTCGGGTGAAGGCCACGTATTCACTTCCGAAGGTTTTGCCGACTACCTCAAAGGTCTGACCGAGCGCTATCCGATCATCTCGATCGAAGACGGCCTGGATGAGTCCGACTGGGCCGGCTGGAAAGTCCTCACCGACAAGATCGGCGAAAAAATCCAACTGGTGGGCGACGACCTGTTCGTGACCAACACCAAGATCCTGAAAGAAGGCATCGACAAAAAGATCGCCAACTCGATCCTGATCAAGTTCAACCAGATCGGCACCCTGACCGAAACCCTGGAAGCCATCCAGATGGCCAAGGCAGCAGGCTATACCGCCGTGATCTCCCACCGCTCCGGCGAAACCGAAGACTCGACCATTGCCGACCTGGCTGTGGGCACCTCGGCGGGCCAGATCAAGACCGGTTCCCTGTGCCGTTCCGACCGCGTTTCCAAGTACAACCAATTGCTGCGTATCGAAGAGCAACTGGCGGGTAAAGCCAAGTACAACGGTCGCGGTGAGTTTCGCGGTTGATCGCTACTTGATGGTAAAGCATGGTAAAAAGTCGTTGGATTGCGTCGGAAAAACCACGATAGGGTGTTTTTCGACGCTAACCTGATGGCTATCTAGCACAAGCCTGGTCCTTCCAGGCTTCGTGCTATCAGTTGCTGCAAAAGTTTTACATGGCTGGCTTTTTTCACTGGATACCCGGATTTCGATGCGCAGTCCCAATTGGTTATTCCTCGTCTTGCTCTTGTTGCTGGCTGGCCTGCAGTACCGCCTATGGGTCGGTAATGGCAGCTTTGCGCAGGTAGAAGAACTGACCCAGCAGATTGCCGACCAGCACGCCGAAAACGAACGCCTGCTGGAGCGTAATCGCGTCCTTGACGCCGAAGTGCTTGAGCTGAAAAAAGGTACGGAGACCGTTGAAGAGCGGGCTCGTCATGAATTGGGCATGGTCAAGGAGGGTGAAACCCTCTACCAGTTGGCCCAATGAGTTACCGTCTACCGGCCTTCTGGGCCGTGATTCCTGCCGCGGGCGTCGGTGCCCGTATGGCCGCTGACCGTCCCAAGCAGTATCTGCAACTGGGCGGGCGCTCCATTCTCGAACACAGCCTTGGCTGTTTTCTCGACCATCCATCGCTCAAGGGCCTGGTGGTCAGTCTTGCTTCTGATGATCCTTATTGGCCTGAACTGGCGTGTGCCGGCGACGCGCGTATCCATCGTGCGGACGGTGGCTCGGAACGTTCCGGGTCGGTGCTCAATGCACTCTTGCAACTCAACGCCTTGGGCGCCAACGACGACGATTGGGTGTTGGTGCACGATGCCGCGCGGCCAAACCTGAGCCGTGACGATCTCGACAAACTCTTGAGCGAACTGGTGGATGACCCGGTCGGTGGCCTGCTGGCCGTGCCGGCTCGCGATACCCTCAAGCGTGTCGACAAGCATGGGCGGGTGATGGAAACCGTCGACCGCAGCCTGATCTGGCAGGCCTATACCCCGCAGATGTTCCGCCTGGGGGCATTGCACCGTGCGTTGGCCGACAGCCTGGTGGCCGACGCCGTGATCACTGACGAAGCCTCGGCCATGGAGTGGTCCGGCCAGGCGCCGCGCTTGATTGAAGGGCGTTCGGACAATATCAAGGTGACCCGGCCAGAGGATCTGGAGTGGTTGCGCTTACGCTGGGCTAATCGCAGGTAGGCCGCTGGACTGCAGCGGCCCCATCGGGAGCAAGCCCCCTCCCACATTTGAAATGCATTCCAAATGTGGGAGGGGGCGTGTTTCCGATAGCGATAGGTTCAATCACTGATTGATCAACTGATGTACTCCGGCCTCTCAGCCAACCCCGTCTTCAAGAAATCGACCAACTTGCGCACCTTCGGCGACAAATGCCGCTGTTGTGGATACAACGCCCACACCGCCGTATTCGGCGGCTGATGCGCCTCCAGCAATGACACCAGCGCGCCACTGTGCAAATGCTCAAGCACGTAATAGTCCGGCAATTGGCACAACCCAACCCCTTGCAGCGCCGCATCCAGTACCGCCTGGCCACTGTTGCAACGCCAGTTACCCTGCACCCGTTGAGAAAATTCGCGCCCGTCCTGAGCCAATTGCCAGATATCCGAGCTGCCGATCAGGCAGTTGTGCCGACTCAATTCCGACAAGCTATGTGGCCGACCATACCTTGCAAGGTAGGAGGGCGACGCGCACAGGTACATGCGTCGGGGGGCCAGCCGACTGGCGACCATGCGCGAGTCTTGCAGGCGCCCCAGGCGAATCGCCAGGTCGAGGCCTTCGTGCACCAGGTCCAGTTGGCGGTTGGTCAGTTCAATATCCACGCGCAATTGCGGGTACAGCGCCATGAATCGCGTTACCAGCGGCACGATAAACCGTTCGCCGTAAGCCACCGCGCAGGTCATGCGCAACATGCCCTTGGGTTCACTGGTGAGGTCACCCACGGCGCGCAGGGCCTCTTCGCGACCGTCTTGTAAACGCTGGCAGTGCTGCAGGAAGGTCTGGCCGGCTTCGGTCAGGGTGACCTTGCGTGTACTGCGATACAGCAACCGCGTTTGCAGTCGTTCTTCCAGGCGTGCCACCTGCCGGCTGATATGGGATGACGACACGCCCAGGCGCTCGGCCGCTGCCGTGAACTGGCTGCATTCGGCGACGGCGACAAATTCATCGATGCCTTCCCAACGGTTTTCCAGCATGTTGATTATCCCTGTACAGCAATAAAGTTTTGCTTTTGTCTGGATTATTCATCACCGGGCCATGTTTTACACTCACCGCCTCAGTTTTTAACCCATGGAGAAACCCGGATGATCAAGTCCCGCGCCGCCGTAGCCTTTGAAGCCAAGAAGCCCCTTGAGATCGTTGAAGTGGATGTGGCCATGCCCAAGGCCGGCGAGGTGCTGCTGCGCGTGGTCGCGTCCGGCGTGTGCCATACCGACGCCTACACCCTGTCGGGCGCTGACCCGGAAGGTATCTTTCCGTCGATCCTCGGCCATGAGGGCGGTGCGGTGGTTGAAGCCATCGGCGAGGGCGTGACCTCGGTGGCCGTGGGTGACCATGTGATCCCGCTGTACACGCCGGAGTGCGGCAAGTGCAAGTTCTGCCTGTCGGGCAAGACCAACCTGTGCCAGGCAATCCGCTCCACCCAGGGCAAAGGCTTGATGCCCGACGGCACTACACGCTTTTCCTACAAGGGCCAGCCGATTTTCCATTACATGGGTACCTCGACGTTCTCCGAGTACACCGTGTTGCCCGAAATCTCCGTAGCCAAGATCCCAAAAGAAGCGCCGCTGGAAAAAGTCTGCCTGCTGGGCTGCGGCGTCACCACCGGTATTGGTGCGGTGATCAACACCGCCAAGGTTAAGCCGGGTGACACCGTGGCGATCTTCGGCCTGGGTGGCATCGGCCTGTCGGCGGTGATTGGCGCGGTCAAGGCCAAGGCGGGTCGTATCATTGCGATCGACATCAACCCGGCCAAATTCGAAATCGCCAAGCAACTGGGCGCCACCGACTGCATCAACCCGAAAGACTATGATCGCCCGATCCAGGACGTCATCGTCGACTTGACCGACGGCGGTGTGGACTTTTCCTTCGAGTGCATCGGCAACGTGCAACTGATGCGCGCCGCCCTTGAGTGCTGCCACAAAGGCTGGGGTGAGTCGGTGATCATCGGCGTGGCCGGTGCCGGCCAGGAAATCGCCACCCGCCCATTCCAACTGGTCACCGGACGCGTCTGGCGCGGTTCGGCTTTCGGCGGCGTGCGCGGTCGTAGCGAGCTGCCAAGCTACGTGGAGATGGCTCAGACCGGCGAGATCCCGCTGGATACGTTCATCACTCACACCATGGGGCTGGAAGACATCAACAAAGCGTTTGACCTGATGCATGAAGGCAAGAGCATTCGTACCGTCATCCACTTTTGAGGTCGGCCATGAGTCTGGAGAACCTGTCATGCCAGAAGAGCTTCGGCGGCTGGCATAAACGCTACAAGCATCATTCCGATGTCCTCGGCTGCGACATGACGTTCGCGGTCTACCTGCCGCCGCAAGCGGAGCAGGGCGGCAAGCTGCCGGTGTTGTACTGGTTGTCCGGGCTGACCTGTACCGACGAGAACTTCATGCAGAAGGCCGGCGCCCAGCGCATGGCCGCCGAGCTGGGGTTGATCATCGTCGCGCCGGACACCAGCCCCCGTGGGCCGGGTGTGCCCGGTGACCCGGACAATGCCTGGGATTTCGGCCTGGGCGCAGGCTTCTACCTCAATGCCACCCAGGAACCGTGGGCCAAGCACTATCGGATGCATGACTACGTGGTGCAGGAATTGCCGGCGTTGGTTGAAGCACATTTCCCTGCATCGGATAAACGTGGCATCAGCGGTCACTCCATGGGCGGGCATGGCGCGTTGGTCTGCGCGTTGCGCAACCCGGGACGTTACCTGTCGGTGTCAGCGTTTTCGCCGATCAGCAATCCGATGGATTGTCCTTGGGGGCAGAAGGCATTCTCGCGCTATCTGGGCGAGGAGCGCTCGAAATGGCGTGAATGGGATGCCAGCGTACTGATCAGTGAAGCGGCGCAAAAGCTGCCATTGCTGGTGGATCAGGGCGACCGCGACGATTTTCTCGCGGTGCAACTCAAGCCTGAGGCCCTGATACAGGCGGCGAAGGTGGCCAACCACCCACTGGAGTTGCGCCTGCAGCCCGGCTACGACCATAGCTACTTTTTCATCGCCAGCTTCATCGAAGACCATTTGCGACATCATGGTCGTGCTTTGCTCGGTTAATGTGAGGCAAAAGTAGGTAGAATCACGCCCTGAATTAAATCGGGGCGTTTTTTTATGCGTATTGGCCACGGCTACGATGTGCACCGTTTCGCCGAAGGCGATTTCATCACCCTGGGTGGCGTGCGGATCGCGCACCACCATGGGTTGCTGGCTCATTCCGACGGCGATGTCTTGCTGCATGCCTTGAGCGATGCGTTGCTGGGGGCTGCGGCGCTGGGTGACATCGGCAAGCATTTTCCGGACACCGACCCGACTTTCAAGGGCGCGGACAGTCGTGTCTTGTTGCGCCATGTGGTCGGCCTGATCCACGCCAAGGGCTGGAAGGTCGGCAATGTCGACAACACCATCGTGGCCCAGGCGCCGAAAATGGCCCCGCATATCGAATCGATGCGAGCGTTGATCGCCGCTGACCTGAACATTGAACTGGATCAAGTGAACGTGAAAGCCACCACTACCGAAAAACTCGGGTTTACCGGTCGTGAAGAAGGCATTGCGGTGCACTCCGTTGCGTTGTTGCTGCGCGCATGAACGACCTGCAATTGCTGGGCCCACGGGCCTATGGCGAGGCGTTGGGCCGCGCTGTACTGAAGGCGACGGCTGAAGACTTCCAGGTCGACGAAGTGCTGGATATCCCGCTGGCGGGTGACGGCGAGCACCTGTGGTTATGGGTGGAAAAACGCGGCCTGAACACTGAGGAGGCGGCCCGACGCATTGCCAAGGCGGCTGGCGTGCCATTGCGCACCGTCAGTTATGCTGGCCTCAAGGACCGTCAGGCGTTGACTCGCCAGTGGTTCAGCGTGCAATTGCCGGGTAAGGCCGACCCGGATATGAGCGGTGCTGAAAACGACACCCTCAAGATTCTCAAGATGACCCGCCACAAGCGCAAGCTGCAGCGCGGCGCGCATTCGGCCAACGGCTTCACATTGCGTCTGACACAACTGGAGGGCGATACCGCCGCCATCGATGCGCGCTTGCAGTTGATTGCGTCGCACGGCATTCCCAACTACTTCGGTGCCCAGCGTTTCGGCCATAACGGCGGCAACGTGGTGGACGCTCGTGAGTGGGCGGCGCGCAAGGCCCTGCCGGAGCAGCGCAATGTGCGCTCGCGGCTGCTGTCCACGGCGCGCAGCTTCCTGTTCAACAAGGTGTTGGCTGCGCGCGTTGCGGACGGTTCCTGGCAGCGTGCCCAAGTGGGCGACCTGTTGGCGTTTACCGACAGTCGCAGTTTTTTTCCGGCGGGGGAGGCTGAATGCAGCGATCCGCGCCTGGCCATTCTGGACCTGCACCCGACCGGGCCGCAGTGGGGCGAGGGTGACTCGCCCGCCACGGGAGCGACCTTTGCCTTGGAGCAGGCGGTCGCCGCCGAGGAAGCCGATCTGCGTGACTGGCTGGTGAATGCCGGTATGAGCCAGGAACGTCGCATTCTGCGACTGCCCATTGGCGGGTTGACGTGGCATTATCCCGCACCTGACATTCTGCAATTGGAATTCGTCCTGCCGGCCGGATGCTTCGCCACTGTCTTGGTGCGCGAGCTTGTTGATCTGGTGCCGGTGGGGCCGACGGACAACCCATGCGTATTCTGATATCAAACGATGACGGTGCCACCGCACCCGGTCTTGCCGCGCTCTATGGTGCGCTGCAGGATTACGCCGAGTGCGTGGTGGTCGCCCCGGATCAGGACAAGAGCGGCGCCAGCAGTTCGCTGACGCTCGACCGTCCGCTGCACCCGCAGGTTCTGGCCAATGGCTTTATCAGCGTAAACGGTACTCCCACCGACTGCGTGCACCTGGCGATCAACAGTTTGTTGGATCAAGAGCCGGATCTCGTGGTATCGGGCATCAACCTCGGTGCAAACCTGGGGGATGACGTGCTGTATTCCGGCACCGTGGCGGCGGCCCTTGAGGGGCGTTTCCTCGGTCGGACTTCGTTCGCTTTTTCCTTTGCCTCGCGGCAACTGGATAACCTGTCGACCGCCGCCTACTTCGCACGCAAGCTGGTGGAGGCTCATGGGTCGCTGGAGTTGCCGCCGCGTACTGTGCTCAACGTCAACGTGCCCAATTTACCGCTCGATCATATTCGCGGCATCCAGCTCACTCGCCTGGGCCATCGTGCCCGTGCGGCGGCGCCCTTGAAGGTGGTCGATCCGCGTGGCAAGGAAGGGTACTGGATCGCTGCAGCCGGCGACGCCGAAGACGGTGGCCCCGGCACGGACTTTCATGCGGTGATGCAAGGTTATGTTTCGATTACCCCGTTGCAACTTGATCGCACCTTCAGTGATGCCTTCAGTAGCCTCGATGGCTGGCTTGAGGGGCTGCGTTGATGGCGCGTGAACAAGACGACCTGTTGCGCCGTGGCATCGGGATGACTTCCCAGCGTACCCGTGAGCGCTTGATCCAGCGCCTGTACGAAGAGGGCTTGTCCAATGCCCAGGTGCTGGAGGTGATCCGGCGTACGCCGCGGCACCTGTTTGTCGATGAAGCTCTGGCGCACCGTGCCTATGAAGATACCGCGTTGCCCATCGGCCACAACCAGACTATCTCCCAGCCCTATATGGTTGCGCGCATGAGCGAACTGTTGCTGGCGGCGGGGCCGTTGGACAAGGTGCTGGAGATCGGCACCGGTTCCGGCTACCAGACGGCGGTGCTGTCCCAGCTGGTGGAGCGGGTGTTCTCGGTGGAGCGCATCAAGGTGCTGCAGGACCGCGCGAAGGAACGACTGGTGGAGTTGAACCTGCGCAACGTGGTGTTTCGCTGGGGCGATGGTTGGGAAGGCTGGCCGGCCCTGGCGCCCTATAACGGCATTATTGTCACGGCGGTGGCCACAGATGTGCCGCAAGCCTTGCTGGATCAACTGGCGCCGGGCGGGCGCCTGGTCATCCCCGTGGGTTCCGGTGAAGTGCAACAATTGATGCTCATTATCCGGGAAGACGAAGGCTTTTCTCGGCATGTCTTGGGTGCAGTGCGTTTTGTACCCTTGCTCAATGGCCCGCTGGCCTGATCATTTATTCGCGGGCAGTGAATTCTGTTGGCGGCGATGTGTCTTACGGCGGGGTCTATCGTGTCAACATGATCGGAAGCCGGAATTAAACAGGGTGGATTTTTCGTTTCATCCCTGTGCCGGTATCAATCCAATGCCCAGTTATACTTGCGTCATATTTCAGGCCTGGTACAGGCGTTAACGTTCAGCCACCACAAAGGGAGCGGCGGGTGAGTCTCACAGGTCTTGCGCAGCGTATGAGTAAAACAAGTTTTCAGCGACTGGTGCTTGGCCTTGTCTTGAGTTCCTTATTGGCGGGCTGTTCAAGCTCACCCTCAAGTGGCGCGCGGGTTGTCGATCGCAACGCCAGTTCAGTCCCGCAAAAGCCCATGGTTACCACCGGCCAGTATGTCGTGCGAAAGGGCGACACGCTGTTCTCGATCGCCTTTCGTTACGGTTGGGACTACAAAGCGCTCGCTGCGCGCAACAGTATTCCTGTGCCCTATACGATCCATCCGGGGCAGACCATTCGTTTCGATGGGCGCACCGGTTCCACGCCTACGACAGTTGTGACAAACACTGGATCTTCGCCATCGTCTTCGAGCAAAACCACCATCATCACGCGGCCTGCCAGTACCGCCGCGCCTTCGACGGCGAGCAAGCCGGCACCCGCGCCGTTGCCACCTGCGGGCCCTGCGCCAACGGGTTGGGGATGGCCCTCGAACGGTGTGTTGATTGGAAAATTCTCTTCAAACGGTAGTTTGAATAAAGGCATTGATATCGCCGGGGATTTGGGACAGCCTGTTTTAGCTGCGTCTGATGGGACAGTGGTATACGCCGGGAGTGGTTTACGGGGCTACGGCGAGCTGGTCATCATCAAACACAGCGACACCTACGTCAGTGCCTACGGTCATAACCGCAGGTTGTTGGTTCGGGAGGGGCAGCAAGTCAAAGTCGGACAGACAATTGCCGAAATGGGATCAACTGGCACAGACCGGGTGAAACTGCACTTTGAGATTCGCCGTCAAGGGAAGCCTGTAGATCCGCTGCAATTCCTGCCCCGTCGTTGATGTGTTGCACAGCCTGTTCCCTCACGTAGAAGGAACAGGCTCCAGCGTTGCCAAGGATAAAGGCGTCGCTTGAGCTTGAGGTCGAACTCACCAAAGGACTATAACAATGGCTCTCAGTAAAGAAGCGCCGGAGTTTGACATCGACGATGAGGTTCTCCTTGAAATGGAGATTCTCACCGAGAAGGAATCATCGATGTCGAATCATGAAGGAAACGCACCACCTTCAGTTCGCACCAAATCCAAGAACTCCACAGCGTTAAAGCAACACAAGTACATTGACTACACGCGGGCGCTCGATGCGACCCAGCTGTACCTCAATGAAATCGGCTTTTCCCCTCTGTTGACTCCCGAAGAAGAAGTCCATTTTGCGCGCTTGTCGCAAAAGGGTGATCCGGCTGGGCGTAAGCGCATGATTGAAAGCAACCTGCGCCTGGTGGTGAAAATCGCCCGACGCTACGTCAATCGTGGCCTTTCCCTGCTGGATCTGATCGAGGAAGGCAACCTGGGCTTGATCCGGGCAGTGGAGAAGTTCGATCCGGAGCGGGGTTTCCGCTTCTCCACCTACGCCACCTGGTGGATTCGCCAGACCATCGAACGGGCGATCATGAATCAGACCCGCACGATCCGTTTGCCGATCCATGTAGTCAAGGAGCTCAACGTCTACCTGCGGGCGGCGCGTGAGCTGACACAAAAACTCGATCATGAACCTTCGCCTGAAGAAATCGCCAACCTGCTGGAGAAACCGGTAGGGGAGGTCAAGCGTATGCTCGGCCTGAACGAGCGCGTGTCTTCGGTCGATGTCTCGCTGGGTCCGGATTCGGATAAAACCCTGCTGGACACCCTGACGGATGATCGTCCGACGGATCCTTGTGAGCTGTTGCAGGACGATGATCTTTCCCAAAGCATTGACCAGTGGCTGTCGGAGCTTACGGACAAGCAGCGTGAGGTGGTGATTCGCCGCTTCGGCCTGCGTGGCCACGAGAGCAGCACCCTGGAGGATGTAGGCCTGGAAATTGGCCTGACCCGTGAGCGGGTGCGGCAGATCCAGGTGGAGGGGCTCAAGCGCTTGCGTGAGATCCTTGAGAAGAATGGCTTGTCGAGTGAGTCGTTGTTTCAATAACGCCGTAGCTTGCATGTGAGAGGGGGCTTGCTCCCGATAGCGGTAGATCGGTCACTGGATGCATTGACTGAGGCGCCGCTATCGGGAGCAAGCCCCCTTGCGCATTTTTGTGCCTGGCATAAAGGATGGTAATACCAAATCCCAGGCATAAAAAAACCCCGCTTTTAAAAGCGGGGTTTTTTCGACTAAGTCAGTACAAGTTAGATAACTTGAACTTCTTCAGCTTGCATGCCTTTCTGACCGCGGGTAGCGATGAAAGAAACCTGTTGGCCTTCTTTCAGGCTTTTGAAGCCGTCGGACTGGATAGCTTTGAAGTGTACGAACAGGTCGTCACCGGATTGTGGAGTGATGAAGCCGAAGCCTTTTTCATCGTTGAACCACTTAACGGTACCAGTTTGGCGATTAGACATGGTGTATCTCCTTGGACAAAGTTAACTGCGACTCAGGAAAAGCCCTGGCCGAGACTGAGTGCAAAGAGCAGGAAAAATTCTTGGAGATGGTTGGATCGAAATTCAACATATCGTGTAGAGATTCTCAGTGACACAAGCAACACAGTGGCGCCACCTTAACCCTTTTTCCGGAACGTGCCAATGATATTTCCGTAGGTTTCTCTATTTTCGTGACTGGCGGTGGTATTTACCGTCACCAACGGCGCCAACCCGAGGCCCGGCCCCGCTGGCGGCGGCTTTATACAGGCTTGCAGGTAAGCGCAGGCATCATCAAGAAAAGCCCCACGCCCTTTGAACCCTAAGGCTGGCCCCGGTAAGATGCCCCACAGAATTTCTCCACCTCGTTATTTCAGGACACCCGCCATGAGCATCAAATCGGACAAGTGGATTCGCCGCATGGCGCAAGAGCACGGCATGATCGAGCCCTTCGTAGAGCGCCAGATGCGTGGCGAAGGCGCCGAACGCCTGATCTCGTACGGGGTTTCCAGCTACGGCTACGACGTGCGTTGCGCTGACGAATTCAAGGTGTTCACCAACATCAATTCGGCGACCGTCGATCCGAAAAACTTCGACGAGAAAAGCTTCGTCGACATCAAGAGCGACGTGTGCATCATCCCGCCGAACTCCTTCGCCCTGGCGCGTACTGTGGAGTTCTTCCGCATCCCACGCGACGTGTTGACCATCTGCCTGGGCAAAAGCACCTACGCCCGCTGCGGCATCATCGTCAACGTGACGCCGCTTGAGCCTGAGTGGGAAGGGCACGTCACCCTGGAGTTCTCCAACACCACCACCTTGCCAGCGAAGATCTACGCCAACGAAGGCGTGGCGCAGATGCTGTTCCTGCAATCCGACGAGGCCTGCGAAGTGTCTTACAAGGACCGTGGGGGCAAGTATCAGGGCCAGCGTGGCGTTACTCTCCCACGCGCTTGATCGAAAGCTCTTACACGTAAAGGGAATTAGTCCGCGGGAAGTGACTCTATTAGGTGTACAGCCTCGGCGTGTGTAAAACACGCCGGGCCATGCTTGAGGAGTGCTTTATGAAGATCGACCCGCGAATCAGCGCCGAACTTGCCCGGCTGGAGCCCAACCAGATTGGCGTTCTAGCCTGGTCCCTGATGGCCGACCCTGCTTATGCGGGCGGTATCCCTGGCCAACCTGATCCAGACTCTCCGCAGCCTGATGAGCCGAATGAGCCCGCTGGCGTTCCACCTCACGATGAGCCGCCACCTGTGCCGGTGGCATGAGCCGGGTGGCCAGTTCTCAGCGAACTGGCCATACGCCCTGATCGGCTACGACAAAGATCTGCTCATCGTCACTCGGCGAAACCGGATAGCCGCCGGTAAAAGCGCCAAACGCCGGCAGCAGGCTGATCCGCCTGCCAATCTGGAAGCACGCCAGGCGCAGACTTTGCCGGCCTTTGCCGCGCAAGCGATACACCGGGTGCACGTGCCCTGCCAATACATGGTGGCTGGCATGGGCGTCCGGTTCGTGCTGCAGGGCAAACGGACCCATCAGCAGCGGCTCCGGGATCACTTCGATGCGCAGGTCGGCCGGAGGGTCACCCGCCCGCTTATCGTGATTGCCCCGAATCAACGTCAGGCTCAACCCGCGATGGCGCTCACGCCAGGCCCTGAGTGCGCCCAGGGTGTCACTGGCGTGTGAGCCCGGCCCATGCAGGAAATCTCCTAGAAAGATCACCTGTTCACAGGCAAAGGCTGCCAGCAGTTGGTCCAGCTTCGTCAGGTTTTCTTGGGTGGTGCCTTGTGGCACCGGCTGGCCGAGGCTGCGATAAGCCGACGCCTTGCCGAAATGCGCATCGGCAATCAACAGGCAGCGGCGCGCAGGCCAGTAGATCGCTTTGTCAGGCAGCAGCCACAATTCTTGTTTCTCAAGGGTTATCGAGCAAACCATCAGCGCTTCCCGTTATCCGCGACCTTTTCCAGGTCCTTGACCATCCGCGCAATACGCTCCGAGAGTTTTTCCGAACTCATGCTTTCGCGCATGCGTTCAACCAGCAGGGGAAAGGCCAGGGGCGTCGGCCGTTCGATAAGGTGCAGGTCAAGTTGCAGTGCGGACAAATGCAGCAACGTCTCTTCCAGCCGATGAATATCCAACTCATCACGCAGGACTTCTTCGCCGGCCTGGCTCAGCAGCAGGTTCTGCGGGTCATATTGCTTGAACACTTCGAAGAACAAGCCACTGGAGGCCTGCACCTGGCGCGTGCTTTTTGGCGCACCGGGATAGCCGGCGAATACCAGCCCGGCGATGCGTGCGATCTCGCGAAAGCGGCGCAGGGCCAGTTCCCCGGCGTTCAGGCTGGCCGCCACATCCGCCAGCAGGTTTTGCGGGCTCAGCAATGCGGGGCAGAGTAAACCTGGCCAGTCCAGAGGCGTGGCACTCAACAGTTCCAGCCCATAATCATTGACCGCAATCGAGAATGTCACCGGTTGCTGTTGGCTGACCCGCCACGCCAGAAGGCTTGCCAAACCCAAATGCACTTGGCGCCCGGCAAAGGGATAGAGAAACAGGTGCCAGCCTTCGCGCGACTTCAACGCCTCTGCCAGCAGGTGATTGCGTGTGGGCAGGCCCGACCAGCGCAGCTGGGTTTGCAACAAGGGTTGTACCGCTTGCATTTCCGGCCCGTCGAAATGCCCGTGCGCCGCCGCATCAAAACGCTCGATCACCGCCTGGGCCAGTTCATTGGAAAGCGGCATGCGCCCGCCATTCCAGCGCGGTACCGCAGCTTTTTTGGCGGTGCTGCGTTTGACATAGGCGGTCATGTTTTCCACGCGCACCAACTCCAGCAGCCGCCCGGCAAACAGGAAGCCATCCCCCGGTTTGAGCCGAGCAATAAAACCCTCTTCCACGCTGCCCAGGTGCTTGCCGCCGCCGCCCTTGCTCCAGAACTTCAACTGGACACTCGCGTCACTGACGATGGTGCCCACGCTCATGCGATGCCGCCGCGCCAGGCGCGCGTCGGGAACGCGCCAGATGCCGTGCTCATCCGGCTCCACCCGGCGGTAATCCGGATACGCCGTCAGCGACAGCCCGCCATGGCGCACAAAGCCCAAGGCCCAGGCCCAATCCTCATCGGTGAGGTTGCGGTAAGCCCAGGCTCCCTGTACTTCGGCCAACAAGGCCTGCGGGGTAAAGCCGCCGCCCAGGGCCATGCTCACCAAATGTTGTACCAGCACGTCCAAAGGCTTTTCAGGCGATTGGCGCGCTTCGATGCGTCGCTGGGCGATTGCGTCCTGGGCGGCGGCGGCTTCCACCAGCTCCAGGCTATGGGTGGGCACCAGCGTCACCCGCGATGGGCGGCCGGGCGCGTGGCCGGAACGTCCGGCGCGCTGCATCAGGCGCGCCACGCCTTTGGCCGAACCGATTTGCAGCACACGCTCCACCGGCAGGAAGTCCACGCCCAGATCCAGGCTGGAGGTGCAGACCACTGCCTTGAGCTGGCCGTCTTTCAAGGCTCGCTCGACCCAGTCGCGGGTCTCCCGGGACAGTGAGCCGTGATGCAGGGCAATCACACCGGCCCAGTCCGGGCGGGCGTCCAGCAGCGCCTGATACCAGATCTCCGACTGCGCCCGCGTATTGGTAAACACCAGGCAACTGCTGCTGGCGTCGACTTCGGCGACCACTTGCGGGAGCATTTTCAGGCCGATGTGCCCGGCCCAGGGAAAGCGCTCGGCGATGGGGGGCAACAGGGTGTCGATTTTCAGTAGCTTGGCCGTTTGCCCCTGCACATTGATCCCGTCGCCGTGTGGGACCAACACCTCAAGCGCGTGGGCCTGGTTCCCCAAAGTGGCGGAGATGCCCCACACCATTAATTCCGGATGCCAACGGCGCAACCGCGCCAGCGCCAGTTGCAACTGCACGCCGCGCTTGTTGCCGATCAGTTCATGCCACTCATCCACCACCACCATGCGCAAGTGCGCCAGGCTCGTTTCGCTGTCGGCGCGGGCGAGCATCAGGGTCAGGCTTTCCGGGGTGGTCACCAGCGCGGTGGGCTGGCGTCGGGTCTGGCGTGCGCGCTCGCTGCTGCTGGTATCACCGGTACGCAGGCCGACACTCCAGGGAATCTGCAAGGCCGCAAGCGGCGCTTCCAGGGCGCGTGCCGTATCGGCGGCCAAGGCGCGCATCGGCGTGATCCAGAGCACGGTCAGCGGCGGTGCCGGCACTTTGCGTTTACCCGCCGCGGGCGGGCGCGTGCCGGCGAAGCGATTGAGCGCGGCAAACCACAACGCATAGGTTTTACCGGCGCCGGTGCTGGCGTGCAGCAAACCCGATTGGCCGGCCTTGACGGCAGCCCATACGTCTTTCTGGAAGGTGAACGGCTTCCAGCCCTGGGTGGCAAACCATGTCTTGGCGAAGTCGAGGGGTTTTGCCATGGGGCAGGTGCTCTGGAGGCTCTAAGTCAAAGACCCTCCAGGCGCCCCAAAGGTTTACTTCAAGTTGCCACTCAAGAACTGCTGCAGGCGTTCGCTCTTCGGGTTGCCCAACACGTCTTCCGGCGCACCTTGCTCTTCGACCAGGCCCTTGTGCAGAAACAACACCTGGCTCGACACCTTGCGCGCAAAACTCATCTCGTGGGTCACCATGATCATGGTGCGACCTTCTTCGGCCAGGCCCTGAATCACCTTCAACACCTCACCGACCAGTTCCGGGTCGAGGGCCGAAGTCGGTTCGTCGAACAACATCACCTCAGGCTCCATGGCCAGGGCGCGGGCGATGGCCACCCGTTGCTGCTGGCCGCCGGACAGGAACGCCGGGTACTGGTCGGCCACTCGTGCCGGCAAGCCCACCTTGTCCAGGTAGCGACGGGCGCGGTCTTCGGCGTCCTTCTTGCTGCAGCCCAGCACCCGGCGCGGGGCCATGGTGATGTTTTCCAGCACGCTCATGTGGCTCCACAGGTTGAAGTGTTGGAACACCATCGCCAGGCGCGTGCGCAAGCGTTGCAGTTCGGCGTCATCGGCCACGCGCATGCCGTGGCGGTCGCTGACCATGCGGATCTGTTGACCATCCAGGGTCATGGCGCCGTCATTGGGCGTCTCCAGGAAGTTGATGCAGCGCAAAAAGGTACTCTTGCCGGAGCCGCTGGCGCCGATCAGGCTGATCACGTCGCCGGTCTTGGCCTTGAGCGAAACACCTTTGAGCACTTCATTGTCGCCATAGCTTTTATGCAGGCCTTCAACAGTCAATTTGTACATGGAGCGTGCATCCTCAAGGCGAAAGTAGGTAGCCGCTGCGGTAGGCCTCAATGCCGGCGACATGGCTGATCACCATCCCGGCAGTGGCCATCCGCCGCAGCGAACGGGCGTAAAGCAGGCCGGCGTTTTTACACTGCACGGGTGTTACGCGGTCGGTAATGGGGTCGATGATTTCGGCGATCAGTTGCCCGGCTTCCAGGTACTCACCGGGCAGGGCGCTGAACACCAGCAGGCCGCCGACCGGCGTGGCCACAGGCTCCACACCTGCCAGCGGAGTGGCCGGGTAGGGCAGTTCGGGCAGTGGCGCGATGTCGCCTTCAATCGCACCGAAGTGAATCAAGTAGTCGATGATCGCCTGGCAGTCGAGGGCCGCCAGGCCGTGGTTGACGTCGCCCTGGCCACGCAACTCGACGGTCACCGAGAAGCTGCCCATGGGAATCGGGAAGCGCTCGCCAAAACGTTGCTGCAACTGCCACCAGACCAGGGTGAAACACTCATCGAACGACTGCCCACCGGAGTCGGTGGCGAGCAGGTTGGCTTCCGAGCCGAGATAGCGCGCCAGCGGTTCCACCTGCGGCCAGGCTTGCGGGGTGGTGTACAGGTGCGCCACGGCTTCGAAGTCGCAATGCAGGTCGAGCACCATGTCGGCATCGCAGGCCAGGCGTTGCAGCACCAGGCGTTGGCAGTGCAATTGGGTGTCGGCTGTTTGCGCGGCGAGGGCGCCGCGCAGCGCGCTGCGGATCAGCTCGAGGTTGTGCTGTGGGTCATCCCCGAGCCGCTCCTCGATCTGGTTGCCCACTTCGTCACTGAGGTCGACAAACCGGCGGTTGAAGTTCTGCCCGCTTTCCAGTTCGTAGCGACCCAGGGGCGTGTCCATCAGCACCTGTTCCAGGCCCGCCGGGTTGGCAATGGGTACCAGCACGATCTCACTGCGCAGGCGGCCGGCCGCTTCCAGTTGCCCCAGGCGCGCCTTGAGGTGCCAGGCCACCAGCATGCCCGGCAGCTCATCGGCGTGCAGCGATGACTGGATGTAGATCTTGCCTTCAGCCTGTTCCGGGCCGAAGTGAAAACTGTGAATCTGCCGCGCCGTGCCTGGCACCGGTGCGATCAGATCATGTACCTGATGTCGCATGACTGCTCCTACACATGAAAAGCGGCTTAATGGCTGGGGCCCAGGAAGGCCAGCCAACGGCGTTCCGCCAGACGAAACAGACCCACCAGGGCAAAGGTCACAGTCAAGTAGATCAGTGCAGCGATACCGAATGATTGAAAGGTCATGTAGGTGGCCGAGTTGGCATCCCGGGCCACCTTGAGAATGTCGGGCACCGTTGCAGTGAAGGCCACCGTGGTCGAGTGCAGCATCAGGATCACTTCATTGCTGTAATACGGCAACGAGCGACGCAGGGCCGAGGGCATGATCACGTAGGCATATAGCTTCCAGCCGGTAAGGCCGTAGGCTTTGGCCGCTTCGACTTCGCCATGGGCCATGCTGCGGATCGCTCCGGCGAAAATCTCGGTGGTGTAGGCGCACGTGTTGAGGGCGAAGGCGAGGATGGTGCAGTTCATCGCATCGCGAAAAAATGCATCCAGTACCGGCTGCGCGCGCACGGCCGCGATGCTGTAGATGCCGGTGTAGCAAATCAGCAACTGGATATACAGCGGCGTGCCGCGGAACAGGTAGGTGTAGAACTGCACCGGCCAGCGCACCCAGCGCTTGGATGATACGCGGGCGATGGACAGCGGGATCGACACCAGAAAACCGAAGACCAGCGACAGGCTCAGCAACCACATCGTCATCGCGAGCCCGGTGATGTGCTGGCCGTCGCTGTACAGGAAGGGCCGCCAGTATTGCTGCAGAAGTTCGATCATCGCACGGCCTCCCGGGACCCAGCGGAGTAGCGACGTTCAAGCCGACGCAGGACGAAGTTGGAAGCGCTGGTGATCAGCAGGTAGATCAACGCGGCAAGTACCAGGAAATAGAACAGTTGATAGGTACTTTTGCCGGCATCCTGGGCCGCCTTGACCAGATCCGCCAGGCCAATGATGGAGACCAGCGCGGTGGCCTTGAGCATCACCATCCAGTTATTGCCGATGCCCGGCAGGGCAAAGCGCATCATCTGCGGGAAGGTCACGTAGCGAAACCGTTGCCCGCGCTTGAGGCCATAAGCGGTCGCCGCTTCCAACTGCCCACGGGGCACGGCGAGGATGGCGCCGCGAAAGGTCTCGGTAAAATAGGCACCGTAGATGAAGCCCAGGGTAATGACCCCGGCGCTGAATGGGTCGATCTCGATGTAGTCCCATTCCATGAAGTCGGTAAAGCCGGTCAGCCAGATTTGCAGGCTGTAGAAAATCAGCAGCATCAGCACCAGGTCGGGCACGCCGCGAATCAGGGTGGTGTAGAGCTGGGCGGGGATGCGCAACAGGCGCACGCTGGACAATTTGGCGCTGGCGCCGAGCAGGCCCAGCAGGACACTGACGGCCAGAGAGGCGACCGACAGTTTCACGGTCATCCACGTACCTTGCAGCAATAGCGGGCCGAACCCCTTCAAACTGAAGGCACTGAGCCCCAGGGTTTGTAAAAGATCTTCAAACATGAATTCAGGACCTATGGCGATAAAAAAGCGCCCACCTGAAAACGGTGGGCGCCAGGGTGTTATTTACCGCTGTACAGGTTCAGATCGCCGAAGTGTTTCTTCTGGATGGTGGCGTAGGTGCCATCATCGTGTAACGCTTTGATACCTTTATCGAGAAGCGCCTTCAGCTCTTTGTTACCTTTTTTGATACCGACCGCAGTTTTAGACGGCAGCAATGGGTCGTCGATAGGCTTGCTGACTTCGTAGCCAGCGCCCGCCGGCGACTTCAGGAAGCCCAGTTCGGCTTGCAGCATGTCTTGCACCGAAGCGTCGAGACGCCCGGAGGTCAGGTCGGCGTAGACCTGGTCCTGGTTGGCGTAGGCTTTGGTGGTCACACCGGCTTTATCCAGTACGGCCTTGGCGTAGGCTTCCTGGATGGTGCCTTGCTCGTAGCCTACGGATTTGCCCTTGAGGGATTCAGGCGTGGAGAAGTTCGCGCCTTTCTTGAACACCAGCGAGGTCGGGCCAGAGAACAGTTCGCTGGAGAAATCGATCGCCTTTTCACGGGCTTCAGTCACGGTCATGGAGGAAATCACGCCATCGAACTTGTTGGCGTTGAGGCCTGGAATCATGCCGTCGAAGTCACTTTCCACCCACTTGCACTTCACTTTCAGCTCGGCGCAGATCGCATTGCCCAGGTCGATATCGAAGCCCACCAGGCTGCCGTCGGCGGCCTTGGACTCGAATGGTGCGTAGGACGGATCGACACCAAAACGCAATTCCTTGTATTCCTTGGCCAGCGCGGTACCAGCAGCCATGCACAGAGCCAGTGCAGAAAGGGTCAGCAATGCTTTTTTCATTATGTATTCCCTGGAAACCAAGATAAGCGCTTGTGGCGCGTTTAGGACTGTTACTGAACGGTGTCAGACGGATCACAAGTAGCAATTTCTGCACCATAGTTCCGGATGATCGGTTTAAAAGGTGGGATAAGGGAGTTGTGAGTGTAGGATATGCCCGAAAATGGGCATTGAATTTTCAATGCACCATCTTGGAACGCATGCGGTTGGAAATACCTGTCAGCTCAGCAAGTCTTGCAGGATGACCAGGGTGTCGGCCTCGTCCACCGACTTATCCTGCCGCCACCGCAACATCCGTGGAAAACGCACCGCGATGCCACTCTTGTGCCGTTTGGACAAAGCGATCCCCTCAAACCCCAGCTCAAACACCATGCTCGGCGTCACGCTGCTGACGGGACCGAATTTCTCTACTGTAGTTTTGCGCACGATGGCATCGACTTTGCGCATTTCTTCGTCGGTCAGTCCTGAATAAGCCTTGGCGAATGGCACCAATGTGCGTTCCGTGCCCGGCGGGCCGTCCCACACCGCAAAGGTGTAGTCGCTGTACAGGCTGGCGCGCCGCCCGTGGCCGCGCTGGGCATAGATCAACACCGCGTCGACGCTGAAGGGGTCGACTTTCCATTTCCACCACACGCCCATGTCCTTGGTGCGACCCACGCCGTACAGGCCATCACGCGCCTTGAGCATCATGCCTTCCACGCCGAGGCGGCGAGAATCTTCGCGTTGCTCGGCCAACTGCGCCCAATCAGTGGCCGTCAGCAAGGGCGAGGGCAACAGCACAGGGCTGTTGCACTGAGCAATGACCTGCTCAAGTTGGCTGCGCCGCTCGGCCTGGATGTGGTTGCGCCAGTCGTGGCCCTGGTATTCCAGCAGGTCGTAAGCCAGCACGGCGACGGGCGCATCCTCGAGGACTTTTTTGCTCAGGGTTTTGCGGCCGATCCGCTGTTGCAGCAGGGCAAAGGGTTGCACCGTGTCCTTCCACACCACGATTTCGCCGTCGATCACCGTGCCATCCGGCAGGCTATCGGCCAGGCTGTGTAGCTCGGGAAAGCGCTCGGTGACCAGTTCTTCGCCGCGTGACCAGATCCATAACCGACCCTCGCGCTTGACCAACTGCGCGCGGATGCCGTCCCACTTCCACTCCACCTGCCAGTCGCTGGGTGAGCCAAGCAGCGCGTCGAATTGCTCGAGCGGTTGCGCCAACCCGTGGGCGAGAAAAAATGGATAAGGCTGCCCGCCGCGTTGCGCATGTTCGTCGGATGATTCGGCGGCGATCAGCTTGAGGTAGCCTTCGGCGGTCGGCCGGTTGGACAAGTCGGTGTAGCCCACCAGGCGCTGGGCCACGCGTTTACTGTCCAGGCCGGCCATGGCGGCGAGGGCCCGGGTGACCAGCAACTTGGAGACGCCGACACGAAAGCTGCCGGTGATCAACTTGATGCAGACCATCAAGCTCGGTTGATCCAGTTGCGCCCACAACGCGGGCAGGCGCTCGGTCAGTTCCTGCGGCGACAGGCCGCGCAGAGGCAGGAGCTTGTCTTCAAGCCACGTCGCCAGGCCATCCTCCGAGGTGTAGGCGGATTCCGGTAATAGCAAGGACACCGTCTCGGCCAGATCGCCCACCGACTGGTAGCTCTCTTCGAATAACCAGGGCTCGATCCCCGATGCTTGCGTGGCCATGTCCCGTAGCAGGCGTGTGGGTACCAGTTGCCGTGGCCGGCCGCCGGATAAAAAGTACACGGCCCAGGCGGCGTCTGCCGGCGATGCCTGTACAAAATAGGCTTGCAGCGCCGCGAGCTTGGCGTTGCTGGAGGTCGTGGCGTCGAGGTTGGCGTACAGCTCGGCAAAGGCTTTCATGCCGTGGCCTCTTCTTCATCATCGCCATATTCGGTAGTGAAACCCTGGGCATCCAGGCCTTTTTCCCTCAGGTGGCGCACCAATACGTCGACGGAGCCGTGGGTGACCATCACCCGTTCGGCGCCGGTTTGCTCGATGGCCCACAGCAGGCCCGGCCAGTCGGCGTGGTCCGATAATACAAAGCCCCGGTCGACGCCGCGTCTCCGCCGGGTACCGCGCAGGCGCATCCAGCCGCTGGCGAATGCATCGCTGTAGTCGCCGAAGCGGCGTATCCAACTGCTGCCACCTGCGGAGGGCGGAGCGATAATCAGGGCCTGACGCAACAGCGGATCGGTCTTGTTGAAATCGCCGGCATACAGGGTTTCAGGAATATAGATGCCGGCCTCGCGATACACCCGGTTCAACGGTTCGACCGCGCCATGGCTGAGGATGGGGCCGATGCTGGCGTCGATGCCATGCAGAATGCGCTGGGCCTTGCCGAAGGAGTAACAGAACAGCACGCTGGCCTTGCCTTGCGCGATATTCCCCTGCCACCAGTGGTTGATCCCGGCAAAAATCTGCGCCTGCGGCTGCCAGCGGTAGATCGGCAATCCAAAGGTCGATTCGGTGATGAAGGTGTGACAACGCACAGGCTCGAACGGCGCACAGGTGCCATCGGGCTCGACCTTGTAGTCGCCGGACGCCACCCACACTTCGCCCTGGTATTCCAGCCGCACCTGGGCCGAGCCGAGCACATGACCGGCCGGGTGGAAACTCAAGGTCACGCCGTGGTGCACCAGTGGCTCGCCGTAGGCCAGGGTTTGCAGGTTGATGTCCTGGCCCAGCCGCGAACGCAGGATGCCTTCGCCGGGTGCGGCCGCCAGATAATGCTGGTTACCGGTGCGGGCGTGGTCGCCGTGGGCGTGGGTGATCACGCAGCGCTCTACCGGGCGCCAGGGGTCGATGTAGAAGTCTCCGGCGGGGCAGTAAAGACCCTCGGGGCGAGCGATGACAAGGTCCATGGACGTGCCGGGGGCAATGGGCTTATCAGGTAGGAGGCGGCCGGGACGTGAGAAGTTCGATTATTGTAGTGAGCGGGCTTGCCCCGCGCTGGGGGGGCGAAGCCGCCCTAAACTCAGACACCACGGTCTTTCTGAAACACCGCAGCGTCCTTGTTGGGGCGGCTGCGCCGCCCAGCGCGGGGCGAGCCCGCTCACTACCTATTTGGCGGGGGTGAGGGTCAGGCGGGTCTTGCCATAGGCCTTGTCAAAGTTCTGCGGTTGCATCGGGAAGCTCAGGTATTGCGCCTTGAGCGACGCGTCGATGCCATTGGCATAGTTCGGGCTGGCCGGGTTGCCGGACTGGCCGATGCCGCCTTGACCCATCATCGGTTCCGCCTGGCCGAAGTCGACGATCATGCGCAGCGCCGGCACCTGGGTGGTGTTGAAGTCCTGCCCCCAGCTGTACGGCGCCGGGTTCAAGGTGTTGTGGTCGCCACCACTGGCCAGCGGGCCGCGAATCACTTGGCCTTGGGTGTTTTTCCAGGTGGTGCTGTGCAACTTGCCCCATTGCCAGGCTTTGTGATCGCCACCCAGCAGGCTGTCGCCGGCGCTGATCGCAGCGGCGAGGCTGCGGGCGAGAATGGCCGGTTTATCTTCTTTTTGCGCCGTGCGCGTGTCATCCCAGAACGGGCTGTCTTCGCGGCCCAGCAAGTGGTCGGCCGTGGCGGAGTAAGACAGGCCGGCGTTGCTGACGAAGGCTTTCCAGGTGGCGCTGTTTTCCGGGCCGAGCTTGTCGAGGAAGATCTGCTTGGCGCTTTCCTGCAGGAACAGTTCATAGATCGCCGCGTCGGCGGAGCTGGACGTGAGGCGCCCATCGAAGGCCATCAGGCGATCCAGCGCTTCGCGTGCCTTGGCCCGCTCGGCGGCGGGTAGCGCGTCAATGGCCTGCTTCAGCGGCTGGGCCATGCCCGGTGCCTGGAATAGGGTCTTGAGCTTGGCGGCAAAGGTGGTGGTCTGGTCGTACTGCATGGCGATCATGCTGCGGCTGTCATGCTTGCCGGCGTTGGCCAGTTGTGCCAGGCGCTCGCTGCGTTCCGGTGCATCCCACGAATTGGACAATTGCATGCCGTAGCCGCGCGGCGCGGTGCGCTGGTTGGCCGTGCCGATCCAGCCTTGAGGCGGGTCCTGGTCATAGGGGTGCAGCATCGCATCGGCGTAGCCGTCCCAGTCAAAACGCGCATCCCAGCCCGGTGAAGGCAGCAAGCCTTCGCCTTCGCGACGGTTGGGGAAGCGGCCGGTCACTTGCCAGCCGATGTTGCTGGCGTCGGCGAAGATCATGTTCAGCGCAATGGCGCGGATTTCACGGGTGGCGTCCGAGGCCTTGCCGGCGTTCTGTGCGCGGGACAGGTCGAAGAACGCGTCCAGGCTCTTGTCGTCCTTGAGATCGGCGGTTTGCAGGGCCAGCCCGAAACCGCTGGTCAGCGCCTGGCTGCTGTTGAGCAGGGCACCGTGACGCGTTTCATACACCACTTCGCGAATCGGCCGCTGACCCTTGGCGAAGAAGGTTTCGTTGCGCACGCCTGCCGGCAGCCATTTGCCGTTGCTCTCGTAGTACAACGCGCTGCCTTGGCGTTTGACCTTTTCCAGGAACAGGTCCTGGGTGTCGCCTTTCACCGCGCTCATGCTCCATGCGACTTTGCCGTTGAAGCCGGACAGCAGCGTCGGCAGGCCGGCAATCGAGGCGCCGACGGCCTGGTATTTCGGCGCACGGATCTGCACGTAGCTCCACGCCGAGGGAGCTTGCGGCTGGGCCGCCAGGTCGCCGGCCAGCAGACTTTTACCGCTGCGGCTGCGCTGGGGGCCAATCGCCCAATTATTGGAGGTGGTGACGCCCAGTGCATTCAGGCTACCCAACTGCTGGCTGACCGCATCCAGGCCGGCGAGGCCGGTGATCTGGCTGAGGTTCAGCCCCTTGAGTTTCTCGGCTTCTGCCGTCGGGATCGCCTCATCCGGCGCGCTTGGAATGAGCCAGGCGAGTTTGTCGACGCCGACTTTTTGCGCCAGCACCAGGGACGACAGTTCTTCCTGCAGGTTGCTCGACTCGCTGAAATTCAGCAGGCAGAACAACAGCGCCGAGTCCTCCGGCTTCCAGTACTCGGGCTTGTAACCCGTCTGGGCCAGGTCGGGCGGCAGCTTGTCGCGGTAGCGGAACAGGTAGGCGTTGACGCCGCGGGCATACACTTCGAAGAAGCGCTTCAGGCGCGGCGATGAGGCGTTGTACAGCTCACCGGCGCTTTTTTTCAGGTTGGCCGCACGCATGAAGCGGTCGACATCCAGCACTTCAGGGCCGGACATTTCCGCCAGTCGGCCCTGGGCCAGCAGGCGCAACGTGACCATCTGCGTGATGCGGTCGCCGGCGTGCACGTAGCCCAGGCTGAACAGCGCGTCATGAAAGGTGTTGCTTTCGATCAGCGGCATGCCTTGGGCATTGCGGCGTACCGACACATTCTGCGCGAGCCCCTTGATCGGCTGCACACCGGTGACCGGCGGCAACGTGTCCTGGGTGCTCTGGAGTTGGCAACCGGCCAGGCTTAATGCACTGGCCACTGCCGCGGCAACGCCGAACCGGGGAAGAAAATGTGAGAAGGCTGGCGAGGCCATGGCAAAGCTCCTGCGGGGGGTAGCGTCAGTAAAGGCGCTACGTTAGTGAGCGCGGCGAAACGACGCAAGCGGGAGCGCAAAACTAATGTGGGAGGGGGCTTGCCCCCGATAGCGGACTGCCAGTTAATAAATCTGTGACTGGCCCACCATCGGGGGCAAGCTCCCTTCCATATTCAGGCTGTATAGGGCTTTAAATCAGGACTGGGGCGGGTTGACCTTTTGCACCAGTTCATAGGCCCGAACGGTCGCCGGCCGCGCCTTGATGGTGTTGAACCAGCGCTGCACGTGGGGGAAGTCTTCCAGGCGCTGACTCTGCCGCTGGTAGGAAGCGATCCACGGGTAGATTGCCATGTCGGCGATGCTGTAGTCCTCGCCCGCCACAAAGGCTCGGTCGGCCAGGCGCCGGTCCAGCACGCCATAGAGGCGGGCGGTTTCATCGACATAACGCTTGATCGCATAGGGAATCTTCTCGGCTGCGAACTGGCTGAAATGGTGATTTTGCCCTGCCATCGGCCCGAGTCCGCCCATTTGCCAGAACAGCCACTGCAAGGTTTCCTGACGGCCGCGTAGATCACGGGGAATGAACTGGCCGGTTTTTTCCGCGAGGTACAGCAGGATGGCGCCTGATTCAAACAGCGAAAGCGGCGCGCCACCGTCGGTCGGGGTGTGATCGACGATGGCGGGGATGCGGTTGTTGGGAGCGATCTTCAAGAAGTCCGGCTTGAACTGCTCGCCCTGGCCGATGTTGATCGGGTGCACCGTGTAGGGCAGGCCGGCTTCTTCCAGGAACAACGAGACTTTGTGGCCGTTGGGGGTAGTCCAGTAATACAGGTCGATCATGAAGCTCTCCAAGAAGTGGTGATGCTTGAGCGAATGCCTGTAGGTATAGGTAACGTTCGGTGTACGAAAACTCAATGAAACATTTGCGCATATCCTTAGAGAGTTTTCACACTGCGCTGTCCACCAACACTTGCAACGACTGCTGCGAACAGCGCTCGATGCGCGCCTGCACGCCATACACCTCGGCGAACATCAGTGGGTCCAACACCTGATCCGCTGCGCCGCTGGCGTATAACCGACCTTGGCGGAGCACGGCGATATGGTCGGCGAAGCGTGCGGCAAGGTTGATGTCGTGCAGCACCACCACCGCGATCAACTGGTGTTCGCGCACCAGCCCACGCACGCAGTCCATGACTTTCAATTGGTAGTTGAGGTCGAGGGCGCTGGTGGGTTCGTCGAGCAACATGACCTGGGGGCGACGGGCGATGAGCTGGGCGAGGCTGACCAATTGGCGCTGGCCGCCGGACAACGTGCTCAACCACTGATCGGCCAAATGCGCGATACCGATGCGCCGTAGCGCCTCGAAAGCCTCGCGCAGGCAGGCTTCGCTGGACAGGGGAATGCCGTCCACACGCGCCACGCGCAGGGCTGCGATCACGCTTTCCATCACGCTGAGGCTCAGGCCCGGCGGCAGGTTTTGCGGCATGTAGGTCACCCGGCGGGCACGCTCGCCCACGGACATGGCCGACAGGTCGAGGTCGCCCAGGCGTACGACACCGTGCATCTTCTCCAGCCCGGCCACAGCCCGCAGCAATGTCGATTTGCCCGCGCCGTTGGGGCCGATCAAGGCGGTCAGGCTGCCGTGGGGCAAGGTGGGCAAACTGAGGTCATGCACAATCTGCCGACGTCCGTAGCTGACATTGGCGTGCTGTACGGTTAAACCTTCACTCATAACTGCCTCCCGCGCTTGAACACCAACACCACGAAAATCGGCACACCCACCAGGGCGGTGACGATGCCCACCGGTACGATCACGCCGGGCATGAGCCATTTGCTGGCGATCGACGACAGCGACAGCAACAAGGCGCCGGTCAAGGCGCTGGCGGGCAGCAGGAAGCGCTGGTCTTCGCCGACCAGAATCCTTGCGATATGCGGGCCGACCAGGCCGATAAAGCCGATGGTGCCGACAAACGCCACGGCGGTGGCTGACAGCAGGCTGATGCGCAGCAACGAGAAAAACCGCAGGCGTTTCACGTCCACGCCAAAGCTTTGTGCGCGGTCTTCGCCCATGCGCAGCAGGGTCAGGCGTGCAGCGGCGGCGAAGGAGAACGGCAACACCGCCGCCACCACCAGCGCCAGGATGCCGAGTTTGTCCCAGTTGGCCCGCGTCACGCTGCCCAGGGTCCAGAACACCAGTTGTTGCAGTACGTCTTCGGTGGCGACCAGCTGCAGCAAGGCCACCACGGCGTTACAACTGAACACCAGCGCGATGCCGAACAACACCAGGCTTTCAACACCGGCCCCGCGCAGGCGTGACATGGCTTGCAGCAGAAACACCGAGGCGGCGGCGAAGATAAAGGCCGATATGGAAATCGCCGTATTGGCCGACACCCACACCGTGGTCACCGGAAACACGATGACCAACGATGCTCCCAGCGCCGCCGCCGAGGACACACCTAGCGTAAACGGGCTGGCCAGCGGATTGTTCAGGATGGCCTGCATCTCGGCTCCGGCCAGGGACAACGCGCAACCGACCAGTACCGCCATCAGTGCGTAGGGCAGGCGCACGTTCCAGATGATCACTTGGTCGGTGGCGCTCAGGTGGGACGGGTGCAGGATGCCATCCAGCAGGGCCAGCAGGCCCATACCCGACGGACCGCTCGCCAGGTCCACCAGAATCGCGCAGGCCAGCGCCGTACCGAGCAGCGCCAGCAGCCAGGCGCGCCGTGCCAGCAGACGGCGATAGCCGTGGGTGGCGCTGGCGAGGTCAAGGGTTTGTTTGGTCATGGGGCTCACACACTATTGAACACGATGAAAATCCAACGGTGGGAGGGGGCTTGCTCCCGATGGCGGTATGTCAGTGAAGCAATCTGTGGCTGACACACCGCCATCGGGAGCAAGCCCCCTCCCACAATGGTTACTGGGTTTCTACGGACGTTTTTGCGTCGATCCAGTAGGCGCCTTGCAGTGGCATCTTCAGGAACTGCTGGTTGATCTGGTCCATGGTCGCTTGCGGGTCGAGCTTGGCGAACAACGCTGGATGAATCCATTTGGCCAGGGCTTCAATGGCCAGCAGGTTGTACGGCGAGTTGTAGAAGTCATGCCACAAGCCGTGGGCATTGCCCTCGCGGATGGCCCGCAGGTTGGCGAATTCCGGACGCGCCAATACGCGTTCGAGCCCCGCGCGTGCTTCGTCATGGCTTACGCCCGCACCCAGGATCAGGCCAGGCTGGCGGTTGCCGGTGGCGATATACACATCCGGGTCCGCCTTGAGGGCATATTCCACACTGATATCGCCCAGTGCGCCCGGCACCACGCCGGCGGCAATATTGCGTCCGCCGACCAAACTGATCAGTTCGCCCATGCCGCTCTTGCCGGTGGTATGCCCTGGTGCCTGCCACACGCCGGCCAGCAACTCGAGGAAGACACTGGGGCGTGGGCCGGCGGGCAGGGTGGCGACGGCATCGGTGATGGCCTTGAGGTGCTGATCATAAAAATTCAGGAACGCTTGCGCCTGGGGCTCACGGCCAAGGGCTTGGCCCAGGGCGGTCATGCTGGTGTGCGTGCCTTGGACCGGGTTGAGGCGAAAGTCGACGAACACTACCGGGATACCGGCCTTGGCCAGTACATCCGCCACCGGGCTGTGCTCGGTGGGGCCGTGCCCGGAGATGCTGAACACCGCCAGGTCGGGTTTGAGCGAAAGAATTTCTTCGGCGCTGACGCTCTGCTCTGAGGCTTGCCCGATCAACGGGATGTTTTTAACTGATGGAAACTTCGCGACATAGGCGTTGTAGGTGTGCTGGTCGAGCAGGCGCAGGTCATTCTGCCAGCCCACGATGCGCTGGAATGGCGCGTCCTGGTCGAGCAAGGCAAAGGCTGAAATCAGCCGGCCTTCGCCGAGCACCACGCGCCGGACGTCATCCTTCACCTCGACCTTGCGGCCGAGCACGTCAGTGACCTCATGGGCGGCGGCGGTTTCGGCGTGGCCGAAGAGCAGCGCGGCGCACAACACGCCGAGTTTGAACAGGTGGCGGGGCTGCAACATGGCAAGGGCTCCTGGAAGGGGAAAGTCAGAATTCATAATCAACACTGGCGGTGAGGGTGCGTCCGGCGCCCGGGATGCCGTAGAGCTGGAAGCCGTCGAGGGAGGCGCCGACCTGGCTGTAATAGAATGTGTTGAACAGGTTGTTGAGGTTGAGGTTGACCGTGGTGTCCTTGTTCACCTTGTATTGCGCCGCCAGGTTACTCAGCCAGTAACCGGGCGCTTTCTCGTGGTCGCGGGTGTAGATCGCATACACCCCGGACGGGCCATTGGCGTAGCTGCTGTTGTTGTTCAAACCGCCGACGTACTGGTTGTCGCTGTAGCGGCGCCGGCCCACGTATTGCTCGCCGAAGCTCAGGCTCAGGGCGTCGGTGACGGCGTAGGTGGTCCACAGGTTGGCGGTCAGGTCGGGGACGTTCTTGGCTTCGGCGCCTTTGTTGATGCCTTTGGTCTGGGTGCTCTTGAGCGCCGAGAAGCCGGCATACGCAGTCCAGCGCGGAGTGATATTGCCTTGCAGGCCTAGTTCTATGCCGTCCACGCGCTTGGCGGGCAGGGCGCGCACCGGGGCCGATTCGCCGTCCTGGTATTCCCAGGCGTTGTCCAGTTCGGTGCGAAAAATCGCTGCCGTGACATTGAGCATGTCGTGGGCAATGTCCCACTTGGTGCCTATTTCATAGGTTTTCGACTTCGCCGGGCTGTAGTTGCGGGTGCTGGCAGCGCCGTAGATCTGGTTGTTGGTGGAGGCTCCCAGCGCCGAAGGTTGCGCGGCCTCGCTGTAGGACACGTAGACGCTGGCGTTAGGCACCGGCTTGTAAACCGCGCCGACCCGGCCGCTGACGGCACCGTCGGTGCTGCTGATCGTGGCCTGGCCGCGTTGGCGGGTCTGGGCGCGCCAATGGTCGTAGCGCAGCGAACCCAGGACTTGCCACTGTTCATTGAGGGTGACGGTGTCGCCCAGGTAGGCACCGGCGTTGTCGATCACCGAACGTGGGTCGCCTTCGCCCTTGGTGACGTAGCTGCTGGCAAAGCTATGGCTGGGGTTGTTCATGTCGAAGAACAGGTCGCCGGCCGGCACCTCCGCGTTGCGTTTCAGGCCGCCGTAGGTCTCGTGATAGAACTCCAGGCCCGATACCACGGCGTGTTGCAGGCTGCCGGTGTTGAACGTGAAGCTGAAGTCGGTCTGGTTATCCAGGATGGTGTAGCGCTTGGACAAACCGAAGTCGCTGCCGCGCAGGATGCCGTAGCCGGTGTTGCTGTTGTTCAAGTAGTCGGTGTAAGCATTGACCGTGCTGCCCGGTACCTGGCTGATCGGGCCTGCGCCGGTATAGCCCAAGGTTGCACAGCGAGTGCCGGTGCAGGTTTTTTTAGCGTTGGCATCGGCGGCGAAGAAGCGCGCCGGGGAGAGTACTGCGAAGTTGTCGCTGCGCTCCCAGCGTGTCTGGTTGCGCAGGTTGGCGTCGTGCCAGTCCAAGTCGTGTTCGAAGCGGGCGGTCAGCGAGGTGGTTTCGTTCTCTTGGGTATACAGGCTGGAGTCACCGTACCAGTTGGAGCGTTTCACCCCGGGCATGCGGTGGCCGTCGGTGCCACGCTGGATCGGCACGCCACCGTCGGGAGTGTTGGTGTCTTTCTGATAGAAGGTGTCGACGAAAAAGCGCGTGTCGGTGCCCAGGCCGAAACCGAAGGACGTTGCGATCCCCCAGCGGTCGTAGTCCACGTCGTCGCGTTCTGCGACCTGGTTGTAATGCTTCATCAGGTTGATGCGTACCGCGCTGGTATCGGTCAGCTGCTTATTGAGGTCGGCGGTGAGGCGACGGTAGCTGTCGGTGCCGATTCCGGCCGAGACTTTATTGGCGTCGCCCAAGTGCGCTTCTTTACTGACCAGGTTGACGCTGCCGCCCACGGCGGAAACCCCGGACTCGATGGAGCCGGTGCCCTTGAACACTTCGGCCTGTTGCAGGTTGAAGGTGTCGGTGCGGGTCGACATGCCCGCATCGCGCACGCCGTCGACGGTCAGGCTCTGCTCCGAGGAAAACCCCCGGATTGAAAACAGATCGCCCCAGCCCAGGTTGCCTTCACCGGACATGAACGTAATGCCCGGCACGTTGCGCAGCACTTCCTGCAGGGTTTGCGCGTTCTGCTCCTTGAGCACCTGCTGCGGCACGATGGTCACGCTTTGCGGCGCGTCCAGCAGTGGCTGGCTGATCTTGGCGGAGGTGACCCGGTCCACCTTGAAGGTCGAGGAGGCTTCGCCGTCGATCTTGATTTGCGGCAGGTTCAATACCGAATCCTGGGGTGTTGCGGCGGTTGCATCGGCCCACGCCGTCGGCGTGACACTGCCGGCGGCCAGCAGGCCGAACATCGGTGCGAGGGTAGAGTGCAAAGGGTGACGCTGGGGAGTAGGCAAAGTCATTCAGAGCGGCCCGAACTAAATTACAATTAATCTCATTTAGATTCGTTAGTCTAAAGACCGCTTCCCGATGCGGGACCGTGGCTTTGTATCGCTGATGCGCGATTATTGCTGCCCACAACATTCCATTACATTTGCGTGTGCGGCCGGCTGAACTTTCGGCTATTTCCTGCGCTTTGAGTATTTTCGGACTGACTGCCCATGGCCAAGCAAGACCACCTACTAATCGTTGATGATGACCCGCAGATCCGCCAGCTGCTTTGCGAGTACCTCAGCGACGCCGGTTTCCAGGTGTCCACGGCCGCCGATGGCAAGGAAATGCGCCGCCGCCTGGCGCTGAGTGTCATCGACTTGATCGTGCTCGACCTGATGCTGCCCGGTGAAGACGGCCTGAGCCTGTGTCGCGAACTGCGGGTGAGTTCCAACACGCCGGTGGTCATGCTCACCGCCAAGGGCTCGTTGATCGACCGCATCGTCGGCCTGGAAATCGGCGCCGACGACTATCTGCCCAAACCGTTCGACCCCCGTGAGTTGCTGGTGCGGATCAAGGTGGTGTTGCGCCGGGTGCAGAGCTTCCCGGACCGTGCGCGCCTGGATGAGGCGCCGAGCATTCGTTTCGCCGGCTGGCAGCTCGACACGCGGGCGCGGCAATTGTTGTCGCCGCAGGGCGTGGTGGTGAGCCTGGGCAATTCGGACTACCGCGTGTTGCGCCTGCTGTTGCAGCACCCCAATCGTCCATTGAGCCGCGACTTCCTGCTCAACCATGTGTTCGACAAGGACAGTACGCCGTTCGACCGTTCTATCGATGTGTGCGTCAGCCGCCTGCGCTCGCAATTGCCGGCGGGGTTGATCAAGACCGTGCGCAACGAGGGTTACATGCTCACCGCCGAAGATGTGGTATTGGAGTCGTGAGGCTGCTGCCGCGCTCGTTGTTCGGACGGCTGGTGCTGATTCTGGTCAGCGGCATGCTCGCGGCCCAGGCCCTGACCAGTAGCATCTGGTACGACCGGCGCCACGGCCAGGTGCTGGAAATTCCGGCGCGGCTGATCGCGACGCGGCTGGCGGATGTGGTGCGGCTGGTGCACAGAGACCCGCCGCAGGCCGATCAACTGGTCCAGTTGTTCGACAGCCCGCACTTTCATCTCACGCTCAGCGAGCATGCCAGCGATACGGTCAGCACCCTGACCGACAGCGACTTGCCCACCGAACGCTTGATCAAGAAAGTCCTGTCGGAAAAAACCGGCTCTGCACCAACCTTGAATCTGCTGCGCCTGTCGCTGGTCGATGGTGACGGGCAAACGGCGGGGCTTTCCACGCTGCTCGGTTCCCGGCCGGTGGTGGGGCAGTTTCTGATCGACCTGCGCCTGCCCGATGGGCGCTGGCTGCAAGTGGACGCCAGCGAGGAACAAGGCTGGACGAGCACATCGCCCCTGGACCTGCTGTTCGACTACGTGATGCGTATCTATTTGCTGCGGGTAGTGGTGCTGGTCGTGATTGCCCTGGTGGCGGTACGCCTGGCGATCCGCCCGCTCAATGCGTTGGCCAAGGCCGCTGAGGCGCTGGGCCGCGACATCCAGCGGCCGCCGTTATCGCTGGATGGCCCGACGGAAGTGCGTCGGGCGGCCCAGGCCTTCAACGCCATGCAGCAACGCCTGATTGCCAATATCGCCGAACGCACGCGCTTTCTCGCGGCCATTTCCCACGACTTGCGTTCGCCGATCACACGCCTGCGCCTGCGCACGGAAATGCTCGACGACACCCGCACCCGCGAGCGTTTTCGCGCCGACCTGGAAGAAATGGAGCACATGGTGGCCAGTACCCTGGATTTCGTCAGCAGCGGCGAAATCAACGAGGCGCGGCAGAACATCGACATCAATGCGTTGCTGCAAAGCTTGCAGGCGGACCTGCAGGATGTGGGGGAAAGCGTGACCCTTGAAGGTCGTGCGAAACAGCCACTGCCCGGTTATGCCCGCAGCCTGAAACGCTGTGTGCAGAACCTGCTGGAAAACGCCGTGCGCTATGGCCAAGAGGTGGTGGTACGGGTCGAGGACCAGGCGGACAGCTTGAAGATCATTATTCGCGACCGTGGGCCGGGAATTCCCGAGGAGCAGCTGGCACAGGTGATGGAGCCGTTCTATCGCGTGGAAGGCTCACGCAATGCCCAAACCGGTGGCTATGGGTTGGGGTTGAGCATTGCGCACACGATTGCTCGGGCGCATGAGGGGCGGCTGAGCTTGAAAAACCGCGAGGGTGGGGGGCTTGAAGTGGAACTGCTATTTCAGCGCAAATCCTGAAATTCGGCATGCGATCAAACCTGTGGGAGGGGGCTTGCTCCCGATAGCGGCAGGTCTGTCAGCCGATACTGTGACTGACACTCCGCAATCGGGGGCAAGCCCCCTCCCACATTTGGATCTTCAGTGTGGCCGGCGCCAGGGGAAATCGCTTACGCGCCGTGGCACTTCTTGAATTTCTTCGCGCTGCCGCACGGGCAAGGGTCGTTGCGACCCACGTCCTTCAAGGCGTTGCGTACCGGTTCCTGGTGGGCGTGGCCGCAGTTCGGGCCGTGGACATGGCCGTGGTCGTGATCATGGTGATCGTGATCGTGGTTGCAGTCAGGACCATGGACATGGGGTTGCTGGGTCATCGATGTCGCTCCGGAATAAAATCGCCGGGTATTATCTCGCCATTGTGGGCCACCTGCACGTCATTACCGATGAATAATCCGGTTTTCAACTCGCCCTCCAGCCGATAGGGCACGGGTTTGGTAGGGTTTTTCAACATCTGCACCACATCACGAACCTGCGGCCAGAGGTTGGTGCGCACCGTCACCCGGAAAAAACTGTGGCTGCGTGGCGGTACGGTCAGCCATTCGTTGGATTCGCCTTCGGTCAGCACGAAGTTGCCCAGGGTGACCTTGTAGACCAGGCCGCGCACCGTCAGGTCGGCGTCATCACGGTTGTCCACGCGAAAGTACAGTTTGAACTTCTGTTCCAGCAACTTGGCGCGCACCACCTCGACTTTTACCAAGGCCACATGGGGCGGTGGTGCGTCGTCCTCGAACCACGAGGCACAGCCGGTGAGCCCCAGGGTCAACGCCAGCATCAAGCTGTAAATCCGAAGCATGGCGTTATCCCTGTCAGGTGATTAAAGGTAGCTTGCGCAACACTTCTTGAACTTCTGTCCGCTGCCGCACAAACATACATCATTACGCCCGGCCTTCACCTCAACTGTCGGATCGATGAAGTACCAGCGTCCCTCGTTCTGTACGAAAGAAGATTGCTCACGGTGGCTGTGTTCGCCGGCGCTGTCATGCCAGCGTGCCGTAAAGGTCACGAAGGCGTGTTCCGGTTGGCCGCCAAACACCTCGGAGTTTTCCACTTCGAGGCCCAGCCAGGTGCTCTGGGCACTCCAGGCGGCGATGGCCGCGCGGTCCAGGCCGGCCTGTTGCGCGGGCAGGGTGGTGGCCACCAGGTAATCCACCAGGCCCAGCACATAGGCGCTGTAGCGCGAACGCATCAGCGCGGTGGCGCAAGGCGCCGGATGACCTGCGTGATAGTGGCCGCAGCAGGCATCCAGCAGGTTGCCGCTGCCGCAAGGGCAAATGGATGTGCTCATAGGGTTACCACCAATACTTTCCGAAGTTTTCCGGGTTGGCCCAGAAGCGGGCGTTGAGCCAGTCCGGCACCTGTTTATAGTCAAGCAGATCATAGGTGAACAGCGTCAGCACCTGCTCGTCGCGCTGGAACCGCTCGCCGGCCTGCAGGGCCAGGGAGAAGAAGTCGGTTTCTTTCCAGCCGCAGACGCTCAGATCCACCAGCACCACAATACGGCTGGCATTGAGGTTGCGAATGCCTCCGAGCAGGGTCAGGCCCTGCGGTTTTGACAGGTGCTCCAGGCAGTCGACCACCAGGGCCAGGTCAAACCGCTGCGCGGCCAGCTCTGGCGGCAATGGCCCTGGAGCGGCGCAAAACACCTGGGTATCGGGATGCGCCTGCTTGAAGGCGTCCAGCGCCGGCAACTGGCTGGCCCCCAATAGCAGCAGGCGTTTCGGAGCATGCAGGTCAAGCAGGGCAGCCAAGGCTTGCTGGGGTGTACGAGAAGAAATACCGGCGGTCATCACAGATCCTCACATCAGGACTGTAGAGACTAGCGCGGCTGAGCGTGCGGGCCTAGAGCGGGTGAGCGCGAAAACCCGAGCAACTGCGCCGATCTTCAATGAATACGGGGGTGTGGCGTACTGGCGCAGATGAAAAGAGCCGTCTTTACTCCACCCATCGGCCCCCGCCGATCCCCTCAGGAGAAATCAGATGAGCATCATGCGGACAGCTCTATCCTTGGTTCTGCTAACCGGAGTATTGACAGGTTGCGCAGGCTTGCAAAAAACCGATTGGCCCACCTGTGCCGCCGTCGGTGGCGTGACCGGTGCGGCGATCGGTGCAACTGAAAGCTCGGCCTACGCAGGCTATGGCGCGCTGCTGGTCGGCGGCATGGCAGGTGCCTATTGCTGGGTGCACGGCGATGGCGACGAAGATGGCGATGGGGTGCCGGACAGCCGCGACAAGTGCCCGGGCACACCTAAAGGCGTACAGGTCGATGCCAATGGCTGCCCGCCTGTCGTGCAGCCGGCGGTGGTGGAGGAGGTGGTCGTCGTCAAGGAAGAAACCATCGTGATCCGTGATGTGCACTTCCAGTTCGATTCGGCCAAGCTGACCGCTGCGGACAAAACCAAGCTGGATGTCATTGCCACTCGCCTGAAAAAAGAAGCGCCTGGTGCGCAACTGCGCGTCAGCGGGCATACCGACAGTGTCGGCAAAGACGCCTATAACCAGAAACTCTCGGAGAAACGCGCACATTCGGTCGTCGAGTACTTGATCAGCCAGGGCGTGCCGCGCAGCAATTTCGTCTCGGTGAGCGGTGCCGGTGAAAGCCATCCGGTGGCCGACAACAAAACCGCTGAAGGCCGCGCTTTGAACCGCCGCGTGGAAATCCAGATCAACCGCTGACAGCCCAGGCCCCTGTGTCAACCACAGGGGCCTGGCTGGCGATCTTCGTCGAAATCACGGCTTTTTTTATCCTTCACTGGCATATCGCCTGTAGAAGTCGTTACTGTGCGTCCGTCCATGCACAAAATAAGAAGGCCATTCATGCGTAAGGTTTTCCTGTTGGCCTTGTTGGCCAGCCCCATTGCTCTGGCCCAGAGCGTCAGCGTCGAAACCAATTCCTTGATGCGTCTGCCCAGCAGCACCAGCGTTTTACAGCTGGAGCGCTTGAGTGTGGCGGACTACGGCACGCTATTGATTCCGCCCTCTATCAGCCAGGTCTCGGTAGATGAACTGCACTTGGGGCGTGAGGCCCGTATCGCCATCGCCCCGGGCAATACAGGGTTGCAATTGCAGGTACGCCACGCGCAACTGGAGCATGGCAGCCAGATCACTTCGCGCGGCGCCCCCGGCACCCATGAGCGCCCTGCCAAGGCGGGGCGTGACCTGACCTTGCGCATCGATGCCTTGACCGCCGACGAGTTGTCGGTGGATGCGCGGGGTGGCGCTGGAGCCCAGGGCTATGCCGGCCTGGATGGCGCCAACGGCGTAGACCCAGGTTGTACCTGGGGTTCGGCCGGGCGCGGGGCCAACGGTGATAACGGTGGCGATGGCCTGCCGGGTGCGGCGGGTGCGCAGGTGCGAGTGGAGCTGCCGCAAAGCTACCCGGCGCAACAGATCAAGGTCTGGGTGGATGGCGGGGCGGGTGGCGCGGCCGGTACGGCAGGCAAACCCGGCAAAGGTGGGCAAGCCAAAGGCTGCCTGGTGTACCGCGCCGAGGGTGGCGACAAGGGCCGGCCAGGGCTGGAAGGCCAGCCGGGGCCGGCCGGGCCCGCAGGTACCGTCACCATCCAACGCCTGTAGTGAGCGGGCTTGCCCCGCGCTGGGGGGCGAAGCCGCCCCAATAAGAACGCCGCGGTGTTTCAGAGAGACCGAGGTGTCTGGTTTTAGGGCGGCTTCGCCGCCCAGCGCGGGCAAGCCCGCTCACTACAGGAGCGGCCGGGCCGAAGCGATCGCCACTACCACCAACCCGACGATCAGGTTGATGCCCACCAGCCTGCGGATCTGCCCCAACACCGCTGCGCCCGCCGGCCAGTCATCAGCGGCCACCGCCGCGCGCAATGACGGTAGCTTCAGTGCCTGGATACGGATAAACAGTGCCGTCATCACCAGGTACAACCCCATCATCACCTGCACATAGCGCGGCGCCGTCTCAAAGCCGTTGAAGCGCAGTTGCAGCAGGCCGATACCGCTGATCGGCAAAACCAGCACCGCGACCCAGACCCACACAAAAAAACGTTGAAACACATTTGCCCACAACTTGAGCCGGGCGGGGCCCTCAAGTGCCGCCATGGCGGCGGGGCGCAGGATCATCCAGGCGAAAAACATACCGCCTACCCAGATCAGGGCGGCCAATACATGCAGGGTATAAGCGAGGCTAAACACGGTCATTGTGGTACTCCGTTCTGCGCGGGATTAATTAGCGGGTTATGATAGCGGCCGATCCGAACCACTGAAAATTTATCCAGCGTTTTTTGCGCCCGACTATTCATGATCAGCACTGAACTCAAAACCACGATCCAGGGCGCCTATTCGCGTTTTCTCGAAGCCAAGAGCTTGAAACCGCGGTACGGGCAGCGCCTGATGATCGCCGAAGTGGCCAAGGTCCTCGGGGATATCGACACCGACGACGAAGGCCGCCGCGAAGGTGAGCCTGCGGTCGTGGCCGTCGAGGCCGGAACCGGTACCGGCAAGACCGTCGCCTACAGCCTGGCTGCGATCCCCACCGCCAAGGCCGCCGGCAAGCGCCTGGTGATCGCCACCGCGACCGTCGCCCTGCAAGAACAGATCGTCTACAAAGACCTGCCCGACCTGATGCGCAACAGCGGCTTGAACTTCAGCTTCGCCCTGGCCAAAGGGCGTGGCCGCTACATGTGCCTGTCCAAGCTCGACGTGTTGTTGCAGGAAGGCCATGCCCAAACCGCCACTGCGCAATTGTTCGAAGAAGAAGGCTTCAAGATCGAAGTCGATGAAGCCAGCCAGAAGCTGTTTACCAGCATGATCGAGAAACTGGCCGGCAACAAATGGGACGGCGACCGCGACAGCTGGCCCACCGCCCTGGAAGACGCCGACTGGGCACGCCTGACCACCGACCACAGCCAGTGCACCAACCGTCATTGCCCCAACTTCGGCCAGTGCGCCTTCTACAAGGCCCGCGAAGGAATGGGCAAGGTCGATGTGATCGTCACCAACCACGACATGGTCCTGGCCGACCTGGCCCTGGGCGGCGGCGCCGTGCTGCCGGACCCGCGCGACACGCTCTACGTCTTCGACGAAGGCCATCACCTGCCGGACAAGGCCATCGGCCACTTCGCCCATTACACGCGCCTGCGTTCCACCGCCGACTGGCTGGAAACCACCGCCAAGAACCTCACCAAGCTGCTGGCCCAGCACCCGTTGCCTGGCGACCTGGGCAAGCTGATCGAACAGGTGCCGGAGCTGGCGCGGGAGATCAAGACCCAGCAGCAATTCATGTTCAGCGCCTGCGAACAGGTCGCCGACTTCAAGCCCGGCGAAGACGTGGAGGGCCGCGAGCGCCCACGCCATCGCTTTGTCGGCGGGTTGATCCCCGAGCATATGCGCGAAATGGGCATCGAACTGAAAAAGGGCTTTTCACGCCTGACTGACCTGTTCACCCGCCTGACCGATTTGCTCAAGGAGGGGATGGATGGCGAGGTCAACATCGGGATCGCCAGCAACCAGGCCGAAGAATGGTACCCCCTGTTTGGCAGCCTGTTGTCCCGTTCCCAGGGCAACTGGGAGTTATGGACCGCCTTTACCGTCGAAGACCCGGAAGACAACCCGCCCATGGCCCGTTGGCTCACCTTGTCGGAAAGCGGCGCGTTGTTCGATATCGAGGTCAACGCAAGCCCCATCCTCGCCGCCGAAATGCTGCGCCGCAACCTGTGGAACGTGGCCTACGGCTGCCTGGTGACCTCGGCCACGCTGACCGCCCTGGGCACCTTCGACCGCTTCCGCATGCGCGCCGGCCTGCCGAAAAAAGCCGTCACCGCAGTGGTGCCGAGCCCGTTCCATCACGCCGATGCGGGTGTGCTGCGGGTGCCGGACCTCAAGGCCGACCCACGGGATGCGGCGGGGCATACGGCAGCGATCATCCGTGACCTGCCGGAACTGGTAGAGGGGTCACGTGGCACCCTGGTGCTGTTCTCCTCGCGTAAACAGATGCAGGATGTGTTCGACGGCCTGGACCGTGACTGGCGCAAGCAGGTGTTTATCCAGGGCAACCTGTCCAAGCAGGAAACCCTGAACAAACACAAGGCCCGGGTCGATGGCGGCGATTCCAGCGTGCTGTTCGGCCTGGCCAGTTTCGCCGAAGGCGTGGACTTGCCCGGCGCCTATTGCGAACACGTGGTCATCGCCAAGATCCCGTTCTCGGTGCCGGATGATCCGGTTGAAGCGGCCCTGGCCGAATGGATCGAAGCCCGGGGCGGCAACCCGTTCATGGAAATCTCGGTGCCGGATGCCTCCCTCAAACTGGTGCAGGCCTGCGGGCGCTTGCTGCGCACGGAGCAGGACCGGGGCACCATCACCTTGCTTGACCGTCGCCTGGTCACCCAGCGCTACGGCAAGGCCATTCTGAATGCCTTGCCACCATTCAGGCGCGAAATTTCTTAAGCCACTGTGGGCGAATTCGCCCATTTCGTGGTCTATGTCGTCGCTGTCGATTTAAGTCATCAGGCCATTCACCGGCCGATTGGAGAGCCTTGTTCGTATGATTCGCACGCTGCCTGCCCTTTTTGCCCTGCTGTTCGCTGCGCCCTTGATGGCCGCGCCTGCCGGGCAACAAACGCTGTTCAACTTCGTCCGGCCTGCCGACGTGGTCAAGGTGGCGACCCAGGACGCCAGCCTGCCGCAATACAACGCCGAGCAAACCCCCGAAGGCGAGGTGTTGCGCCGCATCACCTTCAACCCCGCCGCTGAACCGAGCCTGGTGCTCAGCCCGCAGTCCGGCGTCTGGGACTGGTCCCAGAGCAGTGCCATGAGCCTGCGCATCCAAAGCGCCATGGACTGGGCATTGACGCTCTACGTCAAAGTGCAGAGTACCGATGGCAAGACCCTGGTCAGCCGTATCGATCTGCCGGCCGGCCCGGCCCAGACCCTGTTGATCCCGTTGCAGGCCAATTCGCCGCTGAGCCAGGGCATGAAGGCCGGCCCGCCGATGCCGATCACCGTGGACGGCCAGCGTGTGCTGCTCGCCGCCAGCGCCGGTGACGTCGACCGCAGCCAGGTGGCATCGGTGACACTGTCGATGATCAAGCCCAATGCGGCCCAAAGTATCCTGCTGGAACGTTTTGGTGTGCAGGACAGCGAGCCGGTATTGAAGGCGGCCTACAGTGACCTGGTGGATGCCTATGGCCAGTCCACGCGTGCGCGCTGGCCGGAAAAGGTCGGCAGCGACGAGCAACTCAAGGCCGCGGCCGCCAAGGAGCAGCAGCAACTCAAGGGCTGGCTGGCGGAGCGTGACAAAGCGTCCCTGGACCGCTACGGCGGCTGGAACAAAGGCCCGGCATTCGAGGCCAGCGGCTTTTTCCGCACCGAGAAGCGCGACGGGCGCTGGTACCTGGTGACGCCGGAAGGTCACCCGTTCTACTCCTTGGGCGTCAACACCGTCGCACCGGATAACAGCCAGACCTACGTGGCTGGCCGTGAATGGATGTTCGCCGCGTTGCCCAAGGCCGGCGAGCCCTTCGACAAGTACTACGGCAGCGCCGATAACCGCACCGGCAACGGCTCGGGCGAGGGGCGCGGCTTCGCGGCCGGGCGTTGGTACGATTTCTACGGCGCCAACCTGCAACGGACCTACGATACCCAAGGTTTCGACCAGAAGCGTTGGGTGACCCACACCCTGGATCGCCTGCAAGCCTGGGGTTTCAACACCGTGGGCAACTGGAGCGACCCGGACCTGGCCAGCGCCGACCGCGTGCCTTACACCTTGCCGCTGTCGATCGTCGGTGATTATGCCAGCATCAGCACTGGCACCGACTGGTGGGGCGGCATGCCCGATCCGTTCGACCCGCGTTTCGCCATGGCCACCGAGCGTGCCGTGGCCATTGCCGCCCGCGATCATCGTGATGACCCGTGGTTGATCGGTTATTTCGCCGACAACGAACTGGCCTGGGCCGGCCCGGGGGATGACCCGAAGGCGCGTTACGCCCTGGCCTACGGCACGTTGCGCATGACCACCGACGTACCGGCCAAGCGTGCGTTCCTCAAGCAATTGCGCGACAAGTACCGCAACGAAGAGGGGCTTTCGAAAGCCTGGGGCATCCACCTGTCCGGCTGGGAGCTGATGGAAGATCCCGGTTTCGAGCCGCCGCTGCCGAGCCCTGAACACCCGGAAATCGAAGCTGACTTCAAATATTTCCAGAAGACCTTCGCCGACGCCTACTTCAAGACCATTTCCGACTCGCTGAAATGGCACGCGCCCAACCAGTTGCTGCTGGGCGGGCGTTACGCCGTGAGCACCCCGGAAGCCGTGGCGTCCTGCGCCCAGTATTGCGATGTGCTGAGTTTCAACATGTACACGCTCAAGCCTCAGGACGGTTATGACTTCGCCGCCTTGCGCGCTCTGGATAAGCCGGTGTTGATCACGGAGTTCAATTTCGGCTCGGCGGACCGGGGGCCGTTCTGGGGTGGCGTAACGCAACTGGCCAAGGAAGAAGACCGCGGCTCGGCGTACGGCACCTTCCTCAAGCAGGCCATGGCTGAACCATCGATTGTCGGTGTGCACTGGTTCCAGTACCTGGATCAACCGGTGACCGGCCGACTGCTGGACGGCGAGAACGGCCACTTCGGCCTCGTCGGCATCACTGACGTGCCGTACCAGGGTTTTGTCGAAAGTGTGCGTAAAAGTAACCTGGCGGCCGTCGACCAACTGGGCAAGGAGGCGCTGAAAGCCAAGGCGGACAGCGCAGTGCGTGAAAGTGAAGGCGGCAAGTCGGGGCACGACGGCAAAGGTGCGGGACAGGGCGCCGGGCATGCCGGCGGGCACTCTGGAAATGGTCACTGATTGAGCGTTGACGGGTTCACAAAAGCCACAATGGCTGGAACAATGTCGGCCACTTTTTACGGTGTTTTTCGAGGGCGCGCAGGTGCAGATTCAGGGTCATTACGAACTCCAGTTCGAAGCGGTACGCGAAGCGTTTGCCGCGTTGTTCGATGACCCGCAGGAACGAGGTGCGGGGCTGTGCATCCAGATCGGCGGCGAAACCGTCGTCGACCTGTGGGCCGGCACTGCCGACAAGGATGGGGCCGAGGCCTGGCACAGCGACACCATCGTCAACTTGTTCTCCTGCACCAAGACCTTCACCGCCGTCACGGCGTTGCAACTGGTGGCCGAAGGCAAGCTGAAGCTGGATGCCCCCGTGGCCGATTACTGGCCGGAGTTTGCCGCGGCGGGCAAGGAGATGATTACCCTTCGCCAGTTGCTCTGTCACCAGGCCGGGTTGCCGGCGATCCGCGAAATGCTGCCTGCCGAAGCCCTGTATGACTGGCAGTTGATGGTCGACACCCTGGCAGCCGAGGCCCCCTGGTGGACGCCCGGCCAAGGGCATGGCTATGAAGCTATCACCTACGGCTGGCTGGTAGGCGAACTGCTGCGCCGCGCCGATGGGCGTGGGCCTGGGGAATCCATTGTGGCGCGGGTTGCACGGCCGTTGGGCCTGGACTTCCATGTGGGGTTGGCGGACGCAGAGTTTTATCGTGTCGCCCATATAGCGCGTAGCAAAGGCAACATGGGCGATGAAGCGGCACAAAGGTTGTTGCAAGTAATGATGCGCGAACCTGCGGCACTGACAACGCGTGCATTCGCCAATCCACCCTCTATTCTCACCAGCACTAATAAGCCTGAATGGCGACGCATGCAGCAGCCAGCGGCAAATGGTCACGGTAATGCGCGAAGCCTGGCAGGGTTTTATAGCGGTTTGTTGGACGGTAGTTTGCTGGAAAGCGACATGCTCGAACAATTGACCCGTGAACACAGTATCGGGCCGGATAAAACCTTATTGACCCAAACCCGTTTCGGCCTGGGTTGCATGTTGGATCAACCGCAGTTGCCCAACGCGACCTTCGGCCTTGGCCCGCGTGCGTTTGGGCACCCTGGGGCGGGAGGCTCGGTGGGTTTTGCCGATCCGGAACATGATGTAGCGTTCGGTTTTGTGACTAATACGCTGGGCCCCTATGTACTTATGGACCCGCGTGCGCAGAAGTTGGTCGGAATATTGGCCGGTTGTCTGTAAACCGCTTGCTGTTTCACAATTTTTTGTTACAAAGGCACGTATAAGAAGACGCTGAACGAAATGACGTAACTTAAATGTTCATTAAGTGTCTGTTTAACGGGTCATCCAGACCCTCCGGTTTTTTCTCATTTTGTGGATATCTCATGTTATCGAACAAGTCCTTGGCACTGGCGCTGTGCCTCACTATTACGGGTTGCGCACAAACTCCACAGAATGATGCCGAAGGTGGGCATTGGTGGTCATTTGGATCTGACAAGGCTGCTACCAAGGACGCAGTGAGCCAAACCGACGCCAAACCGGATGCCAAGCCTGCCGCCGGCGCCAAGCCTGCCGCACCTGTGGCCGCTGCAGCCGACGCTCCAGCGCCTGCCCCGGTAGCCAAGGCCGAGACCGGTTCCAGCTGGTGGCCGTTCTTTTCCAAAAGCGCCGACGAAAAAGCTGCGGACGCCAAGGCCGAGCTGAAAGCCGACCTCAAGGCCGCCACTCCGGCAGCAACCCCGGCTGCAGCGCCTGCCGTCGCCAAGACCGACGAAGCTCACTGGTGGTGGCCGTTCGAAAGCAAGCCAAAACCACTGGCCAAGGTCGATGTGACCAACGTGCCGATGCCTGACCCGAAAATCACCCAAGCCTGGCTCGACGACTACGAGCCGCGCCTGCGCACCGCGATCAAGGACAGCAACCTGCAACTTGAGCGCCGTGACAACGTGTTGGTGATCATTGCGCCGGTGGACGGGTCCTATAACCCGAAACGCCCGGCGATGCTGCTGCCGGTGACCCTGGGCCCATTCACCCGTGTTGCCAAGGCCGTAGAGGGCGACCCGAAGACCGCCGTGCTGGTACTGGGTCATGTCGACGCCAACGGTGCTGAACCGCAAAGCCAGGCCCTGACCAAGGAACGCGCACAATCCATCGCTTCGATTTTCAGCCTCAGCGGCTTGAAGCAAGACCGCCTGATGCTGCGTGGCATGGGTGACCTGATGCCGCGTGCCGCCAACGACAGCAACCAGGGCCGCGCCCTGAACCGTCGCATGGAAATCATGTTCACCCAGCGCACCACCATGCTGGCCTTGCTGAGCAAGTACAACTCGGCTAACCCGCCGAAGGCTGAAATGATCGCTGTGCAGGACGTTCCGGCACCCGTGGCCCCGGCCGCTAAAAAAGCAGCGCCGGCGAAAAAGGCTTCGACCAAGAAAGCGGCCGCCAAACCTGCTGCCAAGAAAGCTGCGGCCAAGCCTGCAGCCAAAAAGCCTGCAGCCAAAGCCGCGGCACCGGCTTCGAACGACCAGGCAAAAAACTGATTCGCTGAACCAGAAGGATAAAGCCGCATGACCCAGGCACTGGCCGATATGCGCCGTGACTACACTCGGGACGGTTTGAGTGAGGCCCAGGCTCCGGACGAGCCGTTTGCTCTGTTCCACCAATGGTTTGGCGATGCGGTGAAAACCGAGCAGCCACCGGTGGAGGCCAATGCCATGACCTTGGCTACGGTTGACCAGGAAGGTCGCCCGCACTGTCGCATCCTGCTGCTCAAGGGCCTGGATGCGCAGGGCTTTACCTTCTTCACCAATTATCAGAGCGCCAAGGGTGAACAACTTGCGGCGCGGCCCTTTGCGGCCATGACGTTCTTCTGGCCGACCCTGGAGCGCCAGGTGCGTATCGAAGGGCGGGTGGTGAAGGTCACGCCGCAAGAGTCCGATGCCTATTACCAGGTTCGCCCATTGGGCAGCCGCCTGGGGGCATGGGCGTCCCCGCAGAGCAAGGTCATTCGTGACCGCGAAGAACTGCAGGACTTGCTCAAGGCCACCGAGCAACGCTTCAGCGATACCCAGCCCGATTGCCCGGAACATTGGGGTGGTTACCGGCTTTTGCCGGAGCGCATCGAGTTCTGGCAGGGCCGCGCCAGCCGCCTGCATGACCGCCTGAACTATCGCCTGCAAGGCGCGGACTGGGTGCGCGAGCGCCTGGCTCCCTGAGCTTTCCTTCCTGACGCTCGATCCTCCACGCCGAAGCCTCGAATCAAGAGGCTTCAGGTGTTTTCGAGCGTGCGGCACACGGATGAGCGTGTCCATAGCGCTCTCTTGGAACAGCGTAAATGCTACCATTCGTCGGTTTCTATGGTGCTGGCAGTCTGTACTCAGGCTGAATGAAAGCAATTTTCTGCCCGGCTTGCCGTGACAGGCGTCGAGTCGCAGCGTTTAATGAAACCCTGTCCTTTGGAGTTGATGCTATGCGTAAGTCCGTTTTACTAGTTGCCTGCTTTACCACCCTGTCGTTGCTGTTGGGTGGCTGCGCCTCGAGTCTGACCGGCGACTCGTACTCCCGTGATGACGCGCGTCGCGTACAGACCGTTCGCATGGGTACCATCGAATCCCTGCGTCCAGTGAAAATCGAAGGCACCAAGACCCCAATCGGCAGCGTGGCCGGTGCAGTGGTGGGTGGCGTCGGCGGCAGTGCTATCGGCGGTGGCCGTGGCAGTATCGTCACGGGCGTCATCGGTGCCGTTGCCGGCGGCCTGCTGGGCTCCGCTGCCGAGGAAGGCCTGACCCGCACCCAAGGCGTCGAAATCACCGTTCGCGAAGACGACGGCAGCATGCGCGCCTACGTCCAGCAAGTTGACCCGAATGAAATCTTCCGCATCGGCCAACGCGTGCGCATCATGAGCGTTAACGGTCAAAGCCGCGTTTCTCAGTAAGCGTCGGTTGTAGAAACACAAAACCCCAACCGGGTGACCGGTTGGGGTTTTTTGTATCTTGGTGCGAGACTTTTTATGAGAAACGTTCAAACGTGAGGCTTTTCGTAAATGACGAAAAAGCAGGCAATAAAAAACCGCCTTAGTAGGGCGGTTTTTTATTGCGAACCAGATTTTAAGCTGGACTCACATGCTCATAGGACGCGATGACATGGGCGAAATCCTACCGTCGCTCAAGGGGGCGTGCAAGGTTCGGTGACGAGTGGTGGCCAACGTTTGTGAGTCTGAAAAGTGAGCCGCCTCGGTTTATACCGAGGCGGCTTTTTGGTTTTCTGCGTCCCGGTTTCAAACCTGAAAGTGCTTCACCATCGTATTCAATTCATGCGCCAGGCTGGCGAGGGATTGGGAAGCGCTGGTGGTTTGGGTCGAGCCCTCTGCGGATTGAATCGACAGTTGCTGGATATTCAGCAAGTTGCGATCAACCGCCCGAGCAACGTCGGCTTGCTCGGCCGCAGCGGTGGTGATGACCAGGTTTCGATCGTTGATCTCATTATTGGCCATCAAGATATCCGCCAGTGCCTGTTGTGCCAGCTCGGCCAGTGACAGGGTTTGCTGGGTCATGCTGCTGCTGTCGAGCATGGTCTTCACGGTGCTGGCAGTGTTGGACTGGATACTGCCGATCATCTGTTCGATTTCCTGGGTCGATTGAGCGGTGCGATGGGCCAGGGCGCGGACTTCGTCGGCAACCACGGCAAAACCGCGACCGGCTTCACCGGCACGGGCGGCTTCGATGGCCGCGTTCAACGCCAGCAGGTTGGTTTGTTCGGCGATGGTGCGGATGACATCCAGCACCTTGCCGATATCCTTGGCCTGTTCGGCCAGGCTGCCCACTTGCTCGGAGCTGACTTCAACGCCACGGGTCAGGGCCTGGATAGCATCCAGGGCTTCGACCATGCGCTGCTGGCCTTTCAAGGCAATGCTGCGCGACTCTTGGGAGAGGTCGGAGGTTGAAGCCGCGTTCCTGGCGACGTCCTCAATCGCGGTAGTCATCTCGGTGACGGCAGTGGCGGCCTGTTCGATTTCGCCATGTTGCTGCTGCAAGTCGCGGCTGCCTTCGGCGGTCACGGCATTCAGTTCTTCGGCGGCTGCGGCGAGTTGGCTGGATGAGCCGGTAATCTGCCGCAAAGTCTGCACCAGATTGTTACGCATGGTCTCCTGCGCCCTGAGCAGGCGAGTGGCCTCGTCATTGCCCGTCGGGTTGATGGGCTGGGTCAGGTCGCCCTTGGCGATGGTTTCGGCGACCTGCACCGCTTCATTGATGGGGCGGGTAATGCTTCGGGTCAGCAGCCAGGCAACCAGTACGGTGCCACCACTCACCAGCAGGATGACGAGCGCGATGCCTTTCATGGCGTGTTGATAAGCATCCACGGAGGTCAGGCCGGCTTGTTCCGCGCCTTTGTTGGCGAGGTCGATCAGTTGGTCAAAGTTCTTGGTCATGTGCTCGTAGCTTTCTCGAATGCTGTTGAGAAAGTCGCGGGCGCCGGCCTTGTCGCCTGAACGTGAGCGCTTGAGCATCTCGGTGTGGTTCTGCGCATACGCGTCCAGGCTCTGGTTGAACACATCGAGACGAGATTTTTCCTCGGCGGTGTTCAGGAGGGCTGCGTATTGCGCCAACTGCTCTTTGACCGCTTTCAGGCGGCCGGCGGATTTTTCTTCGTAGGTCTGCATGTCTGCATCGCTAGAGGACAGGATGTGCGCCATTTCCCCCAGGCGAAAACGGTCGAGCGAAGCATTGGCCAGGGCCAGCAGCCGGACCCGCTGCAGCCAGTTATTCTGTATGTCGGCAGCCTGGGACTGCACTTCGCCGATCTGCTTGAGGGCGAACAGACCGAGAAACACACTCAGTGACGCAATAGCAGCGAAGCCGATGAAGGCCCTGGCTGCGATTCTTATATTTCTCAGGAACATGGGATTGTCGCTCGGGCTGGAGACGCGTTGGAGAACAAGGTGGAGCGGGTGTCCCTAGGAGGGACAGCGAGATCGCCACAACAGATAATCGGCGGCAGGGGGGAAGTCTTTAGGGGATTGGAGCAAGGGTATGGGTAGATAGCGCTGTGGTTGCGCAGCGCCACTGTTAAGCAATACCCGGCAGCGTAGCGGCTTGGGCCTAGGTGAACATCTCGATGTCGTCGAGTGCACTTCCTATGACTCCTCTAAGGGAGGGATCTTTGCGCTCTGCCTGCTGCAATGCTGGAGAGACCTTGGTCATGTCCAGCGCTCCGAATCGACGTGCGATGTGCCCAATTGCAACAATCGCCGCCGATGCAATCATTGAGTCGTGATGGTTAACATACATCAGGCACGTGTCTTGAGCCCAGGCACCATCTGTTTCGTTAAGCCCGATGGAAATCAGTGCCGTCGTTGCTTTTTCAGTGTCGCCGGTGGCGAGGTCCCTTATGGCTTCGTCATGGCTCAAGTCTGGATCGTGATAACGCATTTTCATTTATCCGGTGCCACTGTGAACACCCTCAGTCGGGTAGCCGGTTAATGGCTATGTATACATCTCGATGTCGCCAAGTGCGTCGTCAACTACGCCAGATAGAGAAGGGGATCTACGCTTTGCCTGTTCGAATGATGCAGAAATTTTGGTTATTTCTACTTCACCGAACCTACGTGCAATGTGGCCGATTGCGATGATGGCGGCTGATGCGATGTCATCGTCAGGGTTGGTGACAAATTGAAGGCAGGTTTCTTGAGCCCATGTTGAGTCCATTTCATTCAACCCAATTGAGATCAGTGCTTCTGTCACTTTGTTTGGATCTGGGGTAGCTAAAAAGCGTACGGCTTCATCGCGGTCCAAGGACGGGTCGTGGTATCGCATGGTCATTTGCTGTCTCCCAAAATTTTACCTTTTCGGTTAGTTTTCCCCGACTTGATCAGGGCATTTTTCATATCTTGCCTCAGCTCACCCCACGGTCTTACGTGGGCGTGATATGCACCTTCGGCAGTGCGGTCAATTACCACGAACTCTTTGGTATGTGGATCAATAGCTATGCGTCTACGAGAATTAGGAGGATTAACCTCTATCGAATTATTTAGTGAATCTAATCCGTTTTCCGGCCTTTTGCTCTTAACCGAGTTTCCCTTCTTGCTGTGATAGGGCGCGTCTTCATACTTCCAGCTTACGACGATATAAAGCGGTTTAACGCCCGAGCCTACTGGGAACACCAGAATAAAATCTTTGTAATCCGGTGGATAAATCGGGTCGACAATGATGTTCGCGGCTTTTTCGTTCGCGGGGTACACCCATATGTGTGGTGTGGATGGCGCTGCCTCCAGTTGCGGTATGCCAAGCGTGTTCGCGGGGTCAATGGCGGGTGTCCAGATCAACTCGACGCTGTCTCCCAAGTCGGCCACGTATTGCGTTTCACGCATCTGAAACTGCACCACATCGACCATCTCCCAGTCGCGATGCTTCCCGGTGTAGAAGGCATACGCCTTGAGTGCACCGTCGTCTTGTTGCTCGATGTGCAAGCGAAGCCGTGTTCGCGCCCTCGTCATGGCGCGCAGTTGCTCCTCGGTGTAGAGCGCGCTGTCACCGAGGCTGGAAGGCCAGACCAAGGCGATGACGCCTGCCAGAAATGCTGTACCTAGGGTGCCGGCGCTCGCCGTGGCGATTGCCGCCAGGCTGTCTGCTGTCGCAGTACCACCCAACGCCAGCGCCCCAAGCCCCGCAGGCAGTGGGCTACCACTTATCTTGCCAAGGGGCAGCAGGCCTGAGTCGTCTGATTCGCGCCCTCCCAAGAGTGCGAATTCGCCATAATCGCTGAGGCGATCCAGTGGCACATGACCGGTTGGATCTTGATAGTCGATGATGGCGTCCGGCAAATGGCAGGACTTGGTAAATACGCAGCCTGGATTGGGCGGCGGCGTGGGCGGTGGTTTAACTTCAAGAAGTGCCTCCAGCGTGACCTGTCGGTTGATCATCACGCTAAGGTCTTGTTGCTGTGCCGCTTCACGGGCTGCCAGTTCCGCCTCATTCATGGATTCCAGTAGCCGATAGCCACCGGTTCCAGTCCCGTAGCATCGCCAGACCATTACATCCTTGTTTTTCATTGCGCCCTCCTGGCTTTGTGCATAACGAGGTCCGACGCAAAAGTCGGAAGCGCGACGTTATGGCAAGCCGAGGAGGGGGGATGTAGGTTAGATCTGCGAAGTGACGAGGAATGAGCTGAATAAGTAGAGGGGAAAGGAGGAGCCGATTACCGGCTCCCGCAAAGGGCTCAGGCTTTCTTGCGACTTGCCATGGCCGTTACCGCATAGCCGATACACGCCGCCAGGATCGACCCGGTCAGGATCCCCATTCGGTCTTCACCCGCGAATTCGCTGGCGCCCGGCACAAAGGCCAGGGAACCGACGAACAGGCTCATGGTGAAGCCGATGCCGCACAGGATCGCTACACCGAACACCTGGCCCCAGTTGGCGCCACTGGGCAGGGCGGCGAGGCCGGTCTTGATGGCTAGCCAGGTGAGGCCGAATACGCCGATGGTCTTGCCGATCAGCAAGCCTGCGGCGATACCCATGGGCACGTGATGGGTGAAGCTGTCCAGGCTGACGCCCGCCAGGGACACGCCGGCATTGGCAAACGCGAACAATGGCAGGATGCCGTAGGCCACCCACGGATGCAGTGCATGCTCCAGGGTGAGCAGCGGCGAGGGTTCGGCATTCTTGGTGCGCATCGGGATGCAGAATGCCAGGGTCACACCGGCCAGCGTGGCATGCACGCCACTCTTGAGCACACAAACCCACAGGATCAGGCCGATGATCAGGTAGGGCCCAAGCTTGATCACACCCAGGCGGTTCATGGCGATCAAGGCAATCAGGCAAGCGCCCGCACCTGCCAGGGAGGCACCGGACAGATCGGCGGAGTAGAACAGCGCGATGACGATAATGGCGCCCAGGTCATCAATGATGGCCAAGGTCATCAGGAACAGTTTCAGCGACACCGGCACGCGCTTGCCCAGCAGCGCCAGGACGCCCAGGGCAAAGGCGATATCGGTGGCCATGGGGATCGCCCAGCCGGACATCGCGGCGGGGTAGTCCTTGTTGATCGCCCAATAGATCAGCGCCGGTACGACCATGCCGCCGATGGCGGCGGCACCGGGCAATACCACTTGCGATGGCTTGGACAGGTGACCGTCGAGGAGTTCTCGCTTCACTTCCAGGCCGATCAGCAGGAAGAACAGAGCCATCAGGCCATCGTTGATCCACAGCAGGGCGGGTTTGGCGATTTTCAGCGCGCCGACCTGTGCCACCACTGGTACATCAAGAAAAGCGTTATACAGGTGCGACAACGGTGAGTTGTTAATGATCAGCGCCAGGGCGGCGGCGGCGATCAACAACAGGCCGCTGGCGGCTTCCAGCTGGAAGAAACGGGTGAAAGTGCTACGCAGAGGCAAGGGATGCTCTCCCATTCAAGGTTCAATAGATGGGTACCCTAACCCGTACCGTTAGTTGTTAAAACAAAAGTTATATTCTTATTTGTTATAAGCGGCGCTCAGGGTCGGCAGGCCGCCAAAGCCTAGCAATTGTGTGTCTAATTGAGTCGTCACTGTATCTGTGTGCAGTGTAGGAAACCCCTTAAGATTCGGGCTGAAATCCTTAGAGACCCATCTTATGAGCGACCACCGTACCTGGGCCCGTGAAGCCATTCGCATCATTGAAGCGGACTTCCAGCGTAGCGCCGACACGCACCTGATCCCTTTGCCATTGCCGGGGCTGCCGGGTATCGAGTTGTACTTCAAGGATGAGTCCAGCCACCCCACGGGCAGCTTGAAACACCGGCTGGCCCGTTCGCTGTTCCTGTATGCATTGTGTAATGGCTGGCTCAAGCCGGGCGCGCCGGTGATTGAAGCCTCCAGCGGTTCGACGGCGATCTCGGAAGCCTACTTCGCCCGCCTGCTCGGCCTGCCGTTCATTGCGGTCATGCCGGCGACCACGTCCCAGGAAAAGATTGCGCAGATCGCCTTCTATGGTGGCAAGAGCCATCTGGTGCAGGACCCGACGCAGATCTACGCCGAATCCGAACGCCTGGCGAAGGAAAGCGGTGGCCACTTCATGGACCAATTCACCTACGCCGAGCGGGCCACGGACTGGCGGGCGAATAACAACATCGCCGAATCGATCTTCCAGCAGATGCGCTTCGAGCATCACCCCGAGCCGAGCTGGTTGATTTCCAGCCCCGGCACCGGCGGCACCACCGCAACTCTGGGGCGCTATGTGCGTTATCGCCAGCATTGCACGCGCGTGCTGTGTGCAGATGCCGAACGCTCGGTATTTTTCGACTTTTATCAAAGCGGCGATGCCAGTTTGCGCCTGGACTGTGGCTCTCGGATCGAAGGGATTGGTCGGCCACGGGTCGAGGCGTCGTTTTTGCCCAAGGTGATTGATGCGATGGTCAAGGTGCCGGATGCCCTGTCGCTGGCAGCCATGCATTACCTGGCCGAGCGTTTGGGGCGGCGGGTCGGCGGCTCCAGCGGGACCAACCTGGTTGGCGCCCTGATGGCGGCGCAGCAGATGAAAGCGGCAGGCGAGTCGGGGTCGATCGTGGCGATCTTGTGCGATGGGGGTGAGCGCTATGCCACTACCTATTACGATCAGGCTTGGCTTGAGGCTCAGGGCTATGAATTGAAGGGTTTGATGGCGGCCGTTGCGGCCAGTGTCGAACGCGGCGAGCCGTTACCTGAAACGATCTTGCGCGCCAATATCTGAGAGGCGAGGGGCTTGTTCCCGATAGCAGTCGGTATGTCAGCTTATCTGTAGCTGATACACCGCTATCGGGAGCAAGCCCCCTCCCACATTGAGTTGCGTTGGGTCAGGCTTGGATACCCAAGATATCCCGCGCCAACGCCTCGGCAATCCGAATCCCGTCAACACCCGCCGACAGAATCCCTCCGGCGTAACCGGCGCCTTCGCCGGCCGGATACAGGCCCTTCACGTTCAAGCTCTGCATCGAATCGTTACGGGTAATCCGCAACGGCGATGAGGTGCGGGTCTCGATACCCGTCAGCACCGCATCGTGCAGCGAATAGCCTTTGATCTGCTTCTCGAAGGCGGGCAAGGCTTCGCGGATCGCCTCGATGGCGAAGTCCGGCAACGCCAAGGCCAGGTCGCCCAGCGATACGCCGGGCTTATAGGACGGCTCCACGCTGCCCAGGGCCGTGGAGGGCTTGCCGGCGATGAAGTCGCCCACCAGCTGCGCCGGCGCCTCATAGTTGCTGCCACCGAGAATATACGCGTGGGACTCCAGGCGTTCCTGCAACTCGATCCCGGCCAGCGGGCCACCTGGGTAATCCACTTCAGGCGTGATGCCCACCACGATGCCGGAGTTGGCGTTGCGTTCGTTGCGCGAGTACTGGCTCATGCCGTTGGTGACCACGCGGTGTGGCTCGGACGTCGCGGCGACCACCGTGCCGCCCGGGCACATGCAGAAGCTGTAGACCGAGCGGCCGTTCTTGGCATGGTGCACCAGCTTGTAGTCGGCGGCGCCGAGTTTCGGGTGCCCGGCGTACTTGCCCAGGCGCGCGGCATCGATCAGCGATTGCGGGTGTTCGATACGGAACCCGACGGAGAACGGCTTGGCCTCCATGTAAACGCCACGTTCGTGGAGCATGCGGAAGGTATCGCGGGCACTATGGCCGAGGGCGAGGATCACGTGCTTGGACAGGATCTGCTCGCCGCCATCGATCACCACACCGTTCAACTGACCCTCTTCGATCAGCACGTCGGTCACGCGTTGTTCGAAGCGTACTTCACCGCCCAGGGCGATGATCTGCTGGCGCATGTTTTCCACCACGCCGGTCAGGCGGAAGGTCCCGATGTGCGGCTTGCTGACGTAAAGGATTTCTTCCGGCGCGCCGGCCTTGACGAACTCGTGCAGCACTTTACGGCCGTGGAATTTCGGATCCTTGATCTGGCTGTACAGTTTGCCGTCGGAAAAGGTGCCGGCGCCGCCTTCACCGAACTGCACGTTGGATTCAGGGTTGAGCACGCTTTTGCGCCACAGGCCCCAGGTGTCCTTGGTGCGCTGGCGAACTTCCTTGCCACGTTCGAGGATGATCGGCTTGAAGCCCATTTGCGCCAACAGCAGGCCGGCGAAGATGCCGCAAGGGCCAAAGCCCACCACGATCGGTCGTTCGATCAGGTCTTGCGGCGCCTGGCCGACCACCTTGTAGCTGACATCCGGCGCCGGGTTGACGTTGCGGTCGTCGGCGAACTTGAGCAGCAGGGCGGCTTCGCCTTTCACGTTCAGGTCGATGGTGTAGATGAAGCACAGCTCCGACGATTTTTTACGGGCGTCGTAGCTGCGCTTGAACAGGGTGAAATCGAGCAGGTCATCACTGGCGATCCCCAGGCGTTGCACGATGGCTGGCCGCAGGTCTTCTTCGGGATGGTCGATGGGCAGCTTGAGTTCGGTGATTCGTAACATGACAGGGTCCGGTAGGCGGCGGGCAAGGAGGCCGGCTGTTTTGCAAACCGGCGATTATAAGCCCCAATGGCAGGTTTCCGTCAGGTTAAAACAGCGCAGGGCCGAATCAGTCGTCCCGTGAGCCACCAAACGCCGCGCAACCACGCTGTACCTGGCCGTTGACCCGCAGTTCGGCGGTCATGTGCTGCAGGCTGCCGCTGGCGCTGTCGACGCAACGCTGCGGGGCTACCCACAGTTCGACGTGCTGGTTGTTGGCTTCGGTCATCAGGTTGAAGCGGCCATCACCGATCTGTTCTTCGACATAAGGCACGGCCAAAGGCGGCTGGCCTTCGCGTTCAAGCACCATGCCCTTGGCGGTGACGTTCATCGTCCAGGCGGGTTTATGGCCACTGGCGCGCAGGATCGTGCGTTTGAAATCCGGATCGTTGCAGGCCGAGGTAGAACGCTCGACGCGATAGAGTTGTTGCAGTTCCACCGAACCCTGGGTGCCGCTGGCAACCCCGGAGAACTTGCCACGCAAGTCGGCAAACAGTTCGCCTTGCTGGCCGGCCAGTGAAGCGGCTTCCTGCAGGACGCTGGTGCCACCGGTGTCGTTGACCACATAGTTGCGTTGATCGTTGCACGGCTGGAACAACAGCTTGCCGCCCACTGCCGTCAACGCCCCCTGCATACGGGTCAGGCCGGCGGTAGACGGCTTGGCCGGTTCGCTTTCGAACATCTGGCAAGCGGCGAACAAGGGAAGCAAGGCAAACAGAACGAGGGTACGGGCGGCGCGCATTATCGGGTCTCCAGACAAGTGCCGTCACGTTACGCAGGCTGGGGCTGCATCACAAGTCCAGCGCCCTGCTTCAGGCGATTCTTACAGACTTGAAAATCAGCCGACGATAAACGTCTGCCCCGTCTGCAGTCCCTCGACGCTTTTTGCGTAGGCCAGTGCCACATCTGCGCCGGGAGCCGGTTTGTAACCACGGAAGTAAGGCGCATAGCTGCCCATGGCTTCCAGCAGGACGGTGGGGCTGACGGAGTTGATGCGCAAACCGCGTGGCAACTCGATCGCAGCAGCCTTGACGAAGGCATCCAGTGCGCCGTTGACCAGCGCCGCCGAAGCCCCGGTGCGGATCGGGTCGCGGTTGAGGATGCCGCTGGTGAACGTGAACGAGGCACCATCGTTGGCGTATTCACGGCCGATCAGCAGCAGGTTGACCTGGCCCATCAGCTTGTCATGCAGGCCCAGTTCAAAGTCGGTTTCGCTCATCTCACCCAGCGCGACAAAGTTCACACTGCCTGCGGTACAGACCAGCGCATCGAATTTGCCGGTCTGCTCGAACAGCTTGCGGATCGACGCACTGTCGCTGATATCCACCTGGAAGTCGCCGCTGCTGCGACCGATGCTGATCACTTCGTGACGCTGCCCCAGTTCCGCCTTGACCGCCGAGCCGACCGTGCCGCTGGCACCAATCAATAGGATTTTCATCGTGCAGGTTTCCTTGAATGTAGGGTTCGCATCCAGTCTAAGATGGCTTTTCGAGTGGATAAACGCGCTAATAGGCAACCTTTGGTTTTCAAATGGAAACAATCCATGAGCGAGATGGATGACCTGGCAGCTTTTGCCGTGCTGATCAAAGCCGGCAGCTTTACGGTGGCGGCCGAGCAACTGGGGTGCAGCAAGGGGCAGTTATCCAAGCGTATCAGCCAGTTGGAAGCGCAGTTTTGCGTGGTGTTGCTGCATCGCACCACCCGCAAGCTCAGCCTCACCGCGGCCGGCGCGGCATTGTTGCCTCAGGCTCAGGCGCTGGTGGTGCAAGTGGAACGCGCCCGTCAGGCATTGGCGAGGCTCAAGGACGATCTCGCCGGGCCGGTACGTATGACGGTTCCGGTGTCGTTGGGTGAAACCTTCTTTGATGGCTTGCTGCTGGAGTTTTCCCAGCAATATCCGCAGGTGCAGATCGAGCTGGAGCTGAACAACAGCTACCGGGACCTGGCCCGGGACGGCTTTGATCTGGGGGTACGGATGGGCGCCATCGAGAATGAACGCCTGGTTGCCAAGCCATTGCTGGCCTGGCACGAGATGACCTGCGCGAGCCCAGCCTATCTGGAACAGCATGGTGAGCCACTGACCCCGGCGGATCTGGCGGCGCATACCTGCCTGCTCAACAGCCACTACAGCGGGCGTGAGGAATGGTTATATCACCAGCAGCATGAGCTGTTGCGGGTGCGGGTCAGCGGCACCTTTGCCTCCAACCACTACAACCTGCTGAAAAAGGCTGCCCTGGTGGGGGCGGGCATCGCGCGGCTACCGTCCTACGTGTTACCCGCTGAATTGGCTGACGGCCGTTTACGTTGGCTACTGCGTGACTATTCCACACGGAGTATGCCCATGTACCTGGTTCATCCTTACCAGGGTGGGCTGCCGCGTCGTACCCAGGTGCTGGCCGATTACCTGGTGGAGTGGTTCAAGCGCAGCGGCGAAGCCCTCGACCGAATTCAGCGATAGCGGCGGGCGATCCAGTGGTCGATGGACAGGCGACCTGGGCCTTGGGCGACCAGCAGCAGCAATATCGCGATCCAGGTGCCGTGCGTCGGGTATGCCTCCGGGTAGACGAACAGTTGAATGACCAGTGTCATGCCAATCAGCGCCAACGCCGAGAAGCGCGTGGCAACGCCCACCAGAATCAGGACCGGGAAAAAGTGCTCGGCAAACGCAGCCATGTGTGCGGCCACTTCCGGCGACAGCAAGGGGACGTGGTATTCACTGCGAAACAGCGGCAGGGTGGACGCGGCAAGACGCGGCTCGCCCAGTTGGAAGGTGCCGCTGACCAGGTCGATGGCAAAGCCTTCGACCTTGGTCTGTCCGGACTTCCAGAACACCGCGGCGATGGAGAAACGTGCGAGAAAGGCGATCACGCTGTAGGGGATCTTCTCGAAAATCGCGATGAGCCGTTTAATCAGGCAAGAGGAGGATGTGTTCATGGTGAAACCTTTTGTTTGGTGTGCAAGTGAGTGATGACGTCGTGGTTGATCAGCAGGTTCAGGCAGGGGAGCGGGTCGAATTCGGCCGACACCTGGAGGGCGTGTTCCACCGCCGTTTCAAGCGCCACGCCCTGGTTCAGGTGGTCGATGAACGCGGCCGTGCCCGGGTCGATCGCGAAGACTTTGACTGACAGTCCTTGGCGTAAAACCAACGCACTTTGAGCGTGCCAGGGGTTGAAGTCGGCAATGGCCTCTTCGCACTGATGCGCCGACCAGATGCCGACGATGGCGTAGGCAGAATCCAGCGTGGCGAGGGATGGATGCAGTTGCAGGCGCAGGCTGCCCAATTCGGTTTCAGCTTGCAGTGCGAGCAAAATGGCTTGTCGATCCATCGGCGGGGCATCGGCGGCGTGATAGGCGCGAACCCGCAGCCGTTCCAGCCGCGCAACATCGGCCAGATAAGGCACGCTGGCTGCCGGCTCGAAGTCCTCGATAAACGCCGCAAATGCACTGCCGTATTCGCTGATCAGCGGGCTGGTGGGCGGGCACGCCTGTACGAAGAGGCCCGCCATGGCACGGAAGAACGCCTCGCCGACCAATTGCAAGGTCACCGGGTAAGCCGCTACCAGTGCATTGATCAACGAGCTATGGACGTTGTTGCGGTAGACCACAAAGCGGCTCGCCGGGTCGGCGCCGTTGCTGCTGAACAGGCCATCGGGGCAGGCCCGGTCAGGTGAGAGCAGGGCCTGGGTAAACGCATTGTGCTGGCTCATGGGGTGACCTGCGAAAGATGCCAGTCGGCCTGTTGCGCTTCGGCTTGCAGCACGCGCAAGGCCGGTACCTGGTTATCCCGCTCGATCAGCGTGGCAACCGGGCCGGTCCGCGTCAGCACCTGCTCGTACAACTGCCATACCGCGTTGTCGATGGGCGCGCCGTGATCATCTATCAGCAGGCGATCGCCCAGGCTGTCGGTGTCTTCGGCAAAACCGGCCAGATGGATCTCACCCACCGCATGCAATGGCAGTGCGTTGAGGTAGGCCAGCGGGTCGCGTTGGTGGTTGATGCACGATACGTAGACGTTGTTGACGTCCAGTAACAGGCCGCAGCCCGTGCGCCGGATGATTTCGCTGATGAAATCCGCCTCGTCCAGGGTCGAGCGCCGGAACTGTAGATAGGTCGACGGGTTCTCCAACAGCATGGGGCGCTTGAGGGCGTTCTGGACCTGATCGACGTGTTCGCACACCCGGTCCAGGGTCGCGGTGTCATAGGCCAGGGGCAGCAAGTCATTCAGAAACACCGGACCATGGCTGGACCAGGCCAGGTGTTCGGAAAAGGACTGGGGTTGATAGCGTTCGATCAGCGCAGCCAACCGTGCCAGGTGCTCACGGTTCAGCGGGCTTTCGCCACCGATGGACAGGCCCACGCCATGCAATGACAGTGGGTACTGCTCGCGGATCAAGCCCAGGTAGTGATGAAACGGGCCGCCGGCCACCATATAGTTTTCGGCATGTACTTCAAAAAAACCGATGTCGGGCGAGGTCTCTAGCACTTCGATGAAATGCTCGTTCTTCAGCCCCAGCCCGGCCCTGTGGGGGAGGCCGGGCACCTGAGCGGACAAGACCGTGTGTGGGTGTGAGAGCGTCATGATCCTGACTCAGGTTGTGCCGGGTTTCAGGACTTGGCGGTGAAGGCAGCTTCCTGGCCGAAACCCGTCGGCGAGGTGGAGCTTGGGGTTTTAGCGCAGGTGCCGGCAGGCACCAGTTTCCAGGCATTGGCCTGATCCTTGACTTTGGAGGTCCCGGCGCAGGTAGTGCCGGCACCGGCGGCGCAATCGTTCTTGCCGGCTTCGGCGACACCGAAGCATTTCTGCATGTCGTCGGCGGCATGGGCGGTGGTGGCCAGGGTGGACAGGCTCAGGGCTGAACCCAGGGCCAGGACGAGGGTAGCGGCGGACAGCGAACGGGTTTTAGTGGTCATGGTGTATCTCCAGCAGTGGATGGTTGTGGCGGGCTTGATTGCCCGCTTACCCCACTAGAGGTAGCACGATGAATTTCGTTACACGCCAGCCGGAAATAATTTCAGGCAGGGCAAAAAAAGTGGGAGGGGGCTTGCTCCCGATAGCGGTGGTTCAGCTAAGTACTTCTTGGCTGACACACTGCAATCGGGAGCAAGCCCCCTCCCACATTCAGCGCGGTTTCTTAACCGCCCAGGTACGCCTCACGCACTTTCGGGTCGGTCAGCAACTGCTCGCCCGTACCCTGCATCACCACCCGGCCGTTTTCCAGCACATAGGCACGGTCGGCGATTTTCAGCGCCTGGTTGGCGTTCTGTTCCACCAGGAACACCGTCACACCGTCCTTGCGTAGTTGTTCGATGATGTCGAAAATCTGCTGGATGATGATCGGAGCCAGGCCCAGGGACGGTTCGTCCAGCAGCAACAGCTTGGGTTTGCTCATCAGCGCCCGGCCGATGGCGAGCATCTGCTGCTCGCCGCCGGACATGGTGCCGCCGCGCTGGTTGAAGCGTTCCTTGAGCCTTGGAAACAGGTGCAACACCTTGTCCATCTGCTCCTGGTAGTCGCCCTTGTCGGTGAAGAATCCGCCCATGGCCAGGTTCTCCTCCACGGTCAGGCGGGAGAACACGCGACGGCCTTCCGGCACCACCGCAATGCTCTTGCGCATGATCTGTGACGACGACTGGCCCACCAGTTCTTCACCCATATAGCGGATGCTGCCGCTGTGGGCCTGGGGTGAACCACACAAGGTCATCAGCAGGGTCGACTTGCCGGCACCGTTGGCCCCGATCAGCGTGACGATTTCACCCTGGCGCACTTCCACGTTGACGCTGTGCAGGGCCTGGATCTTGCCGTAGAAAGTGGAAACGTTTTCGAATTGCAGCATTTTACGCTTCCCCCAAATAGGCTTTGATCACTTCAGGATTGTCACGGATCTGTTCCGGCGTCCCGTTGGCCAGTGGCGTGCCCTGGTTGATCACCACAATGTGGTCGGAAATGCTCATCACCAGTTTCATGTCGTGTTCGATCAACAACACCGTGGCGTTGTTTTCCTCACGCAACACGCTGATCAGCGCCTTGAGGTCTTCGGTCTCCTTGGGGTTCAGGCCGGCGGCCGGTTCGTCGAGCATGAGGATCCGCGGGCGGGTCATCATGCAGCGGGCGATCTCCAGGCGGCGTTGCTGCCCATAGGCCAATGTGCCGGCAGGGCGGTTGGCGAACTCGGTGAGGTTGACCTTGTCCAGCCAGTACGCGGCGTACTCCATGGCCTCGCGCTCGCTCTTGCGGAACGCCGGGGTCTTGAACAGGCCCGCCAGGAAGTTGGTGTTCAGGTGGCGATGCTGGGCGATGAGCAGGTTCTCGACCGCCGTCATGTCCTTGAACAAGCGTACGTTCTGGAAGGTGCGCACCACGCCCTTGCGGGCGATCTCGTGACCGGCCAGGCCCTGGATCGGCTGGCCATCCAACAGGATGCTGCCGCCGCTGGGCTTGTAGAAACCGGTGAGGCAGTTGAACACCGTTGTCTTGCCGGCGCCGTTCGGGCCGATCAGCGCGACCACTTGTTTCTCTTTGACGGTCAGGGCCACGCCGTTGACCGCGAGCAAGCCACCAAAGCGCATGCTCAAATTTTCGACTTTCAGGATCTCGCGGCTCATTTGCGCAGCTCCATATGTGGACGTTGCATGGGCAGCAGGCCTTGAGGACGCCAGATCATCATCAGCACCATCAGGGCGCCGAACATCAACATGCGGTATTCACTGAACTCACGCATCATTTCCGGCAACAGGATCATCACGATCGCGGCCAGGATCACGCCCAGCTGCGAGCCCATGCCGCCCAACACCACGATGGCGAGGATGATCGCCGACTCGATGAAGGTGAACGATTCCGGTGTCACCAGCCCTTGGCGCGCGGCAAAGAAGCTGCCGGCAAAACCGGCGAATGCGGCGCCCAGGGTGAATGCGGAGAGCTTGATGATGGTCGGGTTCAGGCCCAGGGCCCGGCAGGCGATTTCATCTTCACGCAAGGCTTCCCAGGCGCGGCCGATCGGCATGCGCAGCAGACGGTTGATCACGAACAGGGCCGCCAGCGCCAGCAACAGTGCGACCAGGTACAGGAACACCACTTTGCTCACCGGGTTGTAGTCGATCCCGAAGTACTCGTGGAAGGTCTGCAGGCCTTCGGCGGCGGTGCGATCGAACGACAGGCCGAAGAACGTCGGCTTGGGGATGTTGCTGATACCGTTCGGGCCGCCGGTGATGTCGGTGAGGTTACGCAGGAACAACCGGATGATTTCACCGAAGCCGAGGGTCACGATGGCCAGGTAGTCACCGCGCAAACGCAACACCGGGAAGCCCAGCAGGAAACCGAACGTCGCCGCCGCCATACCCGCCAATGGCAGGCAGATCCAGAAACTCCAGCCCAGGTAGTGCGAGAGCAGCGCATAGGTGTAGGCACCCACGGCGTAGAAGCCCACATAACCCAGGTCGAGCAGGCCGGCCAGGCCCACCACGATGTTCAGGCCCAGGCCCAGCAACACGTAGATCAGGATCAGGGTGGCGATGTCGACCGCGCCGCGCGAGCCGAAGAACGGCCAGATCAACGCGGCGATGATCAAACCGATGATGATGTAGCGCTGGGTGCGCGGCAGGGTCAGGAATTGGCTGACCTTGGGCGATACCAGTGGGCCACGGTTACCCTTGAACAGCGCACCGACCTGCTGGGTGAACAGCACGCGCAGGAACATCAGCACCGAGCACAGGGCGATGATGCTCAGTGTCACGGGACCGGTGCCATGCACTTCCAGGTTGATGCCGACAATGCTCAGTTTGAGGCCGAGTACCGGGAAGGCCACGGCCCACACCAGCAAGGCGCTGAAAAACGCCGATTTAAGATATCTGCTCATACTTTCTCAACCTCCGGACGGCCCAAAATGCCGGTCGGACGGAACAACAGCACCAGAACCAACAGGCCGAACGCCACGACGTCCTTGTACTGGTCACCGAAGATGTCGGCGCCAAAGGCTTCAGCCACACCCAGCACCAGCCCACCGAGCATGGCGCCCGGGATACTGCCGATGCCGCCCAATACCGCCGCGGTAAAGGCTTTGAGCCCCACCAGGAACCCGGCGTTGGGGTTGATCACGCCGTACTGCATGCTCAGCAGTACCGCCGCGACAGCCGCCAGTGCGGCGCCGATCACGAAGGTCAGGGCGATGATGTTGTTGGTGTTGATGCCCAGCAGGTTGGCCATCTTGATGTCTTCGGCGCAGGCGCGGCAGGCGCGTCCCAGACGAGAGCGGGAGATGAACAGGGTCAGGCCCAGCATGGCCACCAGGGTGACGACGAAGACCAGGATCTGCATGTAGGAAATCAGTACTTCTTCCGCACCGCCTGGGCCGAAGGAGAAGCTCCCCGGGATCAGGTTGGGGATGGATTTGTCCTTGGAATCCTGGGACAGCAATACGGTGTTCTGCAGGAAAATCGACATGCCGATGGCGGAAATCAACGGGATCAGACGGTTGCTGCCACGCAAGGGACGGTAGGCAACCCGCTCGATACTGTAGCCATAGGCACTGGTTACAACGATTGACGCGATAAACGCGGCGGTCATCAACAGCGGCAGGGAGTGGATACCCATCATGGCCAACCCGGCAAGGGCGATAAAGGCCACGTAGGAACCAATCATGTACACCTCGCCATGGGCGAAGTTAATCATTCCAATGATGCCGTAAACCATTGTGTAGCCAATGGCTATCAAGGCATAGGTGCTGCCAATGGTCAGGCCATTAACCAGCTGTTGGAAAAAATGATAGATCTCAGGCATTACAGCGCTCCTAAAAACCCGATACGCATTTCACTGGTGGAGTCATGTTCCGGCCCCGTGCTGTGTTCTGTGAGCACATTCGCACAAAGCGTTTGCCAGCGAACCGCTGGTGACGGTTTTAAGATTTTCAGGTGAGCCAGCGCCCGGATCGCGGGTGTCAGGCCCATAAACCTCGTAAAACAAAGCCCACTGCTTGCACAGTGGGCTTGTTGACCAGTAACGCCTGGCTTACTGAGGGGAAACTTCGGTTTTTGGTTTACCGAAGTGCCATTCGTAGACAACGAACTTGAAGTCCTTCAGGTCGCCCTTGGCGTCGAAGCTCAGGTCGCCGGTGGGGGTCTTGAAGGTGCCTGCGTGGATGGCGGCAGCGACTTTGGCGGTGTCTTCGCTTTTCGCAGCGGCGATGCCGCCGGCGATCACTTCAACGGCCGAGTAGGATGGGAACACGAACGGACCGCTTGGGTCCTGCTTGTTCTTGGTGAACTCATCAACGATGGCTTTGTTGGCCGGGTCAGCGTCGAAGGATTTCGGCAGGGTCACCAGCAGGCCTTCGGAAGCGTCCTGGGCGATTTGCGAGATGGAGTCGTTGCCGACGCCTTCTGGCCCCATGAACTTGGCGTTCAGGCCTTTTTCCTTGGACTGGCGCAGGATCAAGCCCAGCTCAGGGTGGTAGCCGCCGTAGTAAACGAAGTCGACGTTGGCTTGCTTGAGTTTCTGGATGATCGAGGAGAAGTCCTTGTCACCGGCGTTCAGGCCCTCGAAGACCGCGACTTTTACGCCTTTCTTCTCAAGGGTCTGTTTAACGGCGGTGGCGATGCCTTCACCGTATTGCTGTTTGTCGTGCAGCACGGCAACGACTTTCGGCTTGACGTGATCGGCGATGTAGTTGCCGGCCGCCGGGCCCTGGGCGCTGTCCAGGCCGATGGTGCGGAAGACCAGCTTGTAGCCACGGGCAGTGATTTCAGGGCTGGTGGCCGCCGGAGTGATCATGATCACGCCTTCATCTTCGTAGATGTCCGAGGCTGGCTGAGTGGAGCTGGAGCAGAGGTGACCCACCACGAACTTGACGCCGTCGTTGACCACTTTGTTGGCTACGGCAACTGCTTGTTTAGGATCGCAAGCGTCGTCGTATTCCTTGGCTTCAAGCATCTTGCCGTCTACACCGCCCTTGGCGTTGATGTCGGCGATTGCCTGTTTGGCACCGATGAATTGCATGTCGCCGTATTGCGTGACAGGACCGGTTTTAGGACCTGCGATACCGATCTTGATGGTATCGGCTGCGAACGAATGGCCGGCAACCCCAGCCAGGACCATAGCGGCAAACAGTTTGGAAATCTGCTTAGTAGCCTTATTCATAGTGCTCCACTCTTGCTGTTGTATTTTTTATAGTTCTAGCGGCCTTGTGAGCAGCAGAACCGGATCGGATATCTCGAATATCCCCCGGCAGCGGCCTGGCAACTGTACCGGTACAGTGTAGAGCGCCGGTTGATCGCTTGAAAAGCTGGCTGCTGGGGGCAAAACTCGAGCGTGTCGCTTAAATGAAAGAAAAAGACAGAATTGCGGCGCGGTTATGCCAGAGTTCCGGGCAATCCTTGGCTTTCCTGACACTTTCTATCGATGCCTCATTTGCAACTGGGTTTTTCCGCCTGGCTTTGTGATGCGAAAGGGACGACGTTATGATTGCGCCGATTTTTTCTTCAGGTGGATTCCCATGACGCAAGAACCTAGCACCCTCTATGCCAAGCTGCTCGGTGAAACCGCCGAAATTTCCTGGAAGGAGCTTGAACCGTTCTTTGCCAAGGGTGCCCTATTGTGGGTCGATGCCGGCCTGGATTTGATCGAGGCCGCCGAGGCGATGGCTGAGGATAACCGCGAAAAAGTCGCCGCGTGGCTGGCTGCGGGGAGTCTGGGCGAGGTGTCTGCGACGCGGGCATTGGACTTGGTTACACGTGATCCGAGCCTGTGGGCGGTCGTGGTTTCGCCATGGATTCTGATCCAGGAAAGGGCGGCTTAAGAAAGTTGCGCACAAAAAAGGTGCATGTTTTTTCGCGGGTGGAGTGTGTATCCGGGTAACCGCTGACACGGTGATGGCATCTTGCCGTAGAGAAAGGTCACAGGTGAGGGTGACGTAAACGTCACGGGAACAGTTTTGTCGGTGGCTGAGTGCCTGATGAATTGTTTCAGAAGATGAGCAAATCGTATGGGGAAGGGAGCAAGCTCCCCTCCCCATAAAAGCCTACCCCGTCTTGCCGGTATGGTTGTTCAGCGAAATAACCTTGGTCTTGCCAATCCGGTGGCGGTAAATCTCACGCAGGTACTTGATCGCCTTATTCACGCAGTCGCGTGACAGACGAATGTCGTTGATCGAGACGAACTTCTCCTTGTCGTTGATCAACTCGCGGTACTTCTTCTCATACATCGGCTTGATCGCATACCAGTTGGTATCGAGGATCTTCGCTGGGTTCTCGAACTCGTTGAGCAGTTCGTCCATGCGGTCTTCGTCGAAGTCTTCATGAATGATGAAGTCCAGGATCGAGTTGTCCAGCGTGTCATCGAAGCGGTACGGATTGCGCGCAAAGCAGCGCTTGATAAACGCGACGATCAACGTCAGGAAATCATCCGACAGACACGGGCTCTTGGCGATCAGTGTGGTCAGCGACAGGTTGGCCGACGCGCCGATCACCAACGCATAGCGCTTGAGCGTGGTGTTGGGAAACAGGCTGTTGAGGTGGGTCTTGAGCCGGTTCAGGTCCATGTAGGACAGCTTGTAATCCTTGGGCAGCGAGACGATGGAGACCACCGACGAGCAGTTCTTGAAGAAGTGCAGGTCATGCAGCGCCGCCGCGTCATAACCGGAGTTCTTGTATTGCTCCAGCGACGCCTTGTAGCGCTTGGACTCGATGGGCAGCAGGCTGATGCCTTCGATAGCCTGGGTGACCTTGTTGAAGTGCGGCAGGTCAATGGAGCGGAAGAACAGGTCGTCGATGTTCAGGCGCTGGGGCTCTTTGTCGAACACCTTGAACTTGTCGTTCGACGGCGCCGGGGTTTCCGGTACCACGGATTCGGCATAGGCAATCGCCACCGGGCCGGCCAGGCTCATGAACAGGTCGTTGGCATCCAGGCGAATGGTTTCGCCGATGTCGATGCCCGCGCGCCGGAAGTAATTCTGGTCATAGTCCGTGGTCACCGCCTGGGCGGTGAGAATGTTGAAGATCTGTTGGGAAATGTATTGGTTGGCATGTTTTTCCATGGCATTGACATCAATGTTCTGGATATTGCCGTCGTCGCTCTCTTCGGCGTAACGCATGATGTCGTTGGAGATCAGCATCATCGCGTTCCAGGGGCGGATGCGACCTTTCACACTGGCTTCGCTGCTGTCTTCATTGGCGAAGTTGTACGAGAAATCCCATTCCTCTGACAGATACTTGCACAACAGCCGACCGGCGTTGATATGCAGGGCTTCGGACATTTCGCTGCGGTGGTCGGAGATATTCGGCAGCACGCAGATGCCACTGGTGAAGATCGGCTCGAACACAAACGCATGGCCACTCTTGCTGTCGTGTTCGTCGGCGGGCTTGGTGTCGAACGTCTTGTTCATGTACGAGTGCTGCTGGGCCAGGCCGAACTCTGAAGCCATGCCTGAACCGGTACCGCCGCCGGCGCTGAAGATCGAGAAATACAGGCGCGACTGGTTGGCCTTGATGCCGCAGGAGTCGATCAAGTACGAGTGAATCATCTTCCAGTCGGGGCTGGAGAAACGCTGGGTGTCTTTGTTGAGGATGATCTTGGCCAGGTACTGGCCCAGGATGGGCGCGTTACCGGCGCCACCGGCATGGACTTCCGACAGGTCCATGATTTTCATCTTGCTGTAGTCGCGCAGGAAGCCGCTTTTTTCACCCTTGCGCGAGAAGCGGATGCGCCCGGCGATGTCCTTGTCCAGATCGCCCAGCATCACCAGGGGTTCCACCAGGAACACCGGCTTGGTGCTCTTGCCGCCGCCCAGGCGCAGGTTGTTGCGAATCCATTGGGTCGGGCTGTAGCCCTTGTCCAGAGGGCTCTTTTTGAACTGAGGCTTATCCTCGGTACTGAACTCATTCAGGTAGAACTTGCGCGCGTTGTACACCAGCTCCGCCACGTCCAAGGCAATATTGGAGCCGCAGCGGCCCAGGCCGATCAGGCACACCGACGGGAATTCCTGCTCATGGCCCGAGGCACCGTCACCTTCCAGCTGGGGCGGGCGCGGGAACACCATGTCGCGCAGGCCGTCGAGGTTGTCGAGGATGCGGTCGGTATTGGTCTCGGTGAAGTACAAGTATTGCTGGGTGGCCAGCGGGCGGGCAGTGTTCAATGGTTTATAACCGGCGGCTTTTTGCGCAGGCGTTGTCGGCAACTCGTCGGGGACCACGGTGGCGGAGCTGTTTTTGGAAGTCATTGGGCGCCATGTACCTGGACGGATGGCCAAAAAAATCGGGGAGCCATCACTGAATGAAAGTTCGCGACTTTACAGTGCGTCTGAGTCCGGGGCGGCTGGGTTTAACCCAAGTGTTTACAGGGGAATTCCGGCCGGACTCTGATGAATCGGCCGTTCGTCGGCGTTCTTTAACCAAATGATGGCGAAATGCCAAAGAATCGGCGTCAGCGAATTGGCCTTACGACAGAGGGGGAGCCATTACGCTCCGGGGTGGGTTCCTTGGGCAGCGGGGCCTCCTTATGGCCTTCCCCGTTGATCAGGTTGAGCGGGTTGCGCATCTGGATGCCCTGCATCACACCGATGATGTCACTGGCGGGCACTGCCGGGCTGAGCAAATAGCCTTGAATGAAATCACAGCCATGCTTGAGCAGTAGCTCGAATTGCGCCTGGGTTTCCACGCCTTCGGTCACCACCTGCAGGTGCAGGGTATGAGCCATGCCGATAATCACCTGGACGATCTCGATATCGGCGGTGGATTTGGGAATGTCCTGGATAAACGAGCGGTCGATCTTCAAGGTGTTCAATGGCAGGCGCTTGAGGTAGGCCAGGGATGAGTAGCCGGTGCCGAAGTCATCGATGGCCAGGGAGACACCCAATGCCCGAATCTGCCGCAACAGCGCTAGGGTGCTGCTGATATTGCCCATCAGCGCGTTCTCGGTGACCTCCAGTTCCAGGCGGTTGGCGGCAACCCCGGCGAAGCGCAGGGCGGCTTCGATTTCATCGGCCAATTCATCTCGGGCCAGGTTCAAGGCCGAGCAGTTCACGGCCATGGTCAGTCCGGAGTAGCCGCGGTCGGACAACAAGCTCAGGTCGTGACAGGCTTGGCGCAGCACCCAGTGATCCAGTTCGGCAATCAGCCCGTTGCTTTCGGCGATTTCGATAAAACGGTCCGGCGCCAGCAGCCCATGTTGCGGATGCTGCCAGCGTACCAGGGCTTCCAGGCGGGTGACCTTGCCGAGCTTCATGTCGAAGATCGGCTGGTAAAACAGTACCAGTTCGTTGCGCGCACGCAGCGCCGTACGTAGCTCTTCTTCCAGTTGCAGCTCGAGGAAAGCACGGGTTTTCAGGTTGGAGCTGAAGAAGCTCAGGTTATTGCGCCCGTTGTCCTTGGATTGGTACAGCGCCAGGTCGGCGGTTTTCAGCAGCTCTTCGCAGGTCAGGCCGTCATCGGGAAACACACTGATGCCGATGCTGGTGGTCATCACCATACGTCGACCGGCCAGCTCGATCGGATCTTTCATCCTCTGCATGATGCGTTGGGCCATGTGGCGCGCTTCATCGCGGTGGTGGATGCTGATCAGGATGCAGAACTCATCGCCACCAAAGCGCGCGACCACATCTTCATGGCTGCGCACGGAGCTCTTGATATGCCCGGCCAGTACTCTGAGCAACTGGTCGCCGGCGTCATGTCCCAGGCTGTCGTTGATTCGCTTGAAGTGGTCGATATCGAGAAAGATCATCGCCATCATGCCTTTGTTGGCGGTTTTTTCTGCGACTTTCTCCGCAAAGATCTGGTTGAACCCACGGCGGTTGAGCAGGCTGGTCAGTGCGTCGAAATGTGCGACTTGTTGCAGCGACGCACGTGCCTGGTCCAGTTCACTGAGCAGTGCGTTGACTCGGCGCAGGTCGCGCTCCTTTTGCTGCAGTTTCTTGTCGGCCAAGGCCGCGCTGATGCTGCTGCCGATCACCAGTAGCGTAATCACCGCTACCGACAGGCCCAGTTGAATCGGGTTGTGGTCCAGCGCTAACGACAGGTCGGCCCCCGTGGGCACGACCATCTGCATGGCGGCCATGCCGGTGAAGTGCATGCTCAGAATGCCGGCGCCCAGCACCAGGCTGGCGGCGTACTTGAGCAGTTGATGAAATACCCCGGTGCCGGTGCGCAGGTAGCTGGACAGTAACAGCGCAGCGAGGCTGGCGCCGATGGCGATCGCCACCGACGTAATGAGCAAGCCCGATTCGAAGTACATCACGGCTTGGGAACGCATGGCCGACATGCCGACATAATGCATCAGCGCGATGCCGAGCCCCATCCAGGCCGACGCCAGGAGGTATTGATGGAACCGCAGGTGCGGATGACTGAGGGTTTGCATGGCGAACAGCGAAGCGATCAGGGCGATCACCAGCGAAACGAACGTGAGGATCAATTCGTAATGAATAGCGATTGGGGCCTGGAAAGCCAGCATGCTGATGAAGTGAGTCGACCAGATGCCGCCCGCCAGGCACCCGGCACCCAGCCAGCGCCAGTGTTTACGGGCGGTGGGGTCTTCCACATGGCCGACTCGCTCGGCCATATCCAGCGTGCCGAACCCGGCCGCGCAAGCGACCAGGTAAGCCAGCAGCACCAGAAAGGGGTTATGACTGCAATTGAGTAATAAATGCCCTTTTTCTGGAAGCTCGGTGAAAAAGTGCATCCCAAGCCATTCCATAGCATGCCCCGTCATAGAGTCACGTCACAGCCTGAGGCGATGACCTATGAAGGCGAGTATAGAAGCTTCGCGGGATTCATCATGGATAATGGCACTTTGCTTTGAACTTTTTTCGCATGGTGCCCATAGCGTTTGATGCTAAGCGCTGATCGGCAATTCCCGCGCGACAGGTGCTTCCAGTGGAGCCAGGCCGAACGCTGCACGTGCGGCGTCGCAGTCGACATTGTGTTCACCCTGGCTCCACGATGCGTCGAACTCACGGCACGGGCTCGAGCGCTGCTCGTAAATCGTGCAGCGGGTCTCTTTGCCCACTTCGCCCTCGAGGCTGCAGCAGCGTGCGGGTTTCTGGTCTGTACCGATCATCGCCACGCGGGTGGGGTTGATCTGTACCACCAGGTCATCGGGTACCGTGCCGCCGGAGGAGGCGCACTCACCCCAGAAGAAAGACACACGAAAGTATGAACAGCAGGCACCGCAATTCAGACACGGACTGGCTTCGGACATGGGCGTCATCGATAAGAAAAGTAGAAGTAGGGTATTTCGGAAGGCTCGCCATTCTATCCGGGCCGTAGCCGTTGGGAAGAGGGGGGCGCACTTATATTTTGTGTAGGCAAAGTCCCATTGCGACGGGCGAAATCATGCCCTATCAGCTTTACGAATCATTACAGACAACCACCGCCAGCCTGACTATGTTGCAGGTACCTGAGCAGGATGCACCGGACATCGCAGCTCTTATAACAATAAAAGAGACGGACCCATGCAGAACTCGACCCAAGCGGCGAATGCCTGGCGCATTCTGTTCCTGCTGTTCCTGGCCAACCTGTTCAACTTCTTCGACCGTACGATTCCCGCGATCATCATCGAGCCGATCCGCATGGAGTGGCATCTGAGCGACTTCCAGCTCGGTATCATCGGCACGGCCTTCACTATCGTCTATGCGATTGCCGGCTTGCCGTTGGGGCGCATGGCCGATACCGGTTCACGCAGCAAACTGATGGGCTGGGGCCTGTTTGCCTGGAGCGGGCTCACCGCCATCAATGGCATGGTTGGCAGTTTCTGGAGCTTCCTGCTGGTACGCATGGGGATCGGCATCGGCGAAGCCAGCTACGCGCCGGCGGCCAACTCGCTGATTGGCGATCTGTTTCCAGCGCACCGCCGGGCACGGGCCATGGGCATTTTCATGCTGGGCCTGCCATTGGGCCTGGTGCTGGCGTTTTTCACCATTGGCGCGATGGTCAAGGCTTTTGACAGCTGGCGCGCACCGTTCTTCATAGCCGCCGTGCCGGGGCTGATCCTGGCGATATTCATGTTCTATATCAAGGAACCTGAACGCGGCGCGGCGGAAACCGTAAAGGTCTCTCAAGAGCGCGTCGACCGCCCGATCCGTCGCGTGCTGGCGGTGCCGACTTTCCTGTGGCTGGTGCTGGCCGGGCTGTGTTTCAACTTCGCCACCTATGCCTGCAACTCGTTCCTGGTGCCCATGCTGCAGCGCTACTTCCTCATGCCATTGCAGGAGGCGGCCGTGGCTACCGGGGTGATCGTCGGCCTGACCGGCCTGGTGGGCTTGACCTTGGGCGGCTGGATTGCCGACAAGATCCATCAGCGGGTCGCCAATGGCCGTCTGTTGTTTGCCGCGTGCAGCCTGATCATTTCCACGGTGACCACCGCCTGGGCCTTGCATGCCGGGCGAATCGAGATCGGTGTGTTTGTCGCCCTGTTCAGTGTCGGCTGGCTGTTCGCCTATAACTTCTACACCTGTGTGTACACCGCGATTCAGGATGTGGTCGAGCCGCGTCTGCGGGCGACGGCGATGGCGTTGTTCTTTGCCGGCTTGTACCTGCTGGGAGGGGGCATGGGGCCGATCGTGGTGGGCGGCCTGTCGGACCATTTCGCCCATTCGGCCATGTACGAGGCGGGAGCTGAGCAAATGACCGAAGCTTACAAAGCGGTGGGGTTGCATGACGCCATGTACCTGATCCCGGTGGCGCTGTTCTTGACCATGCTGTTTCTGTTCCAGGCGTCACGCAGTTTTGTGCGGGATGCCAAGCGGATGAAGGAAGGCTTGAGTGCGGTTGAGGTGCCGGCTTCGGCAGCAACGGCCTTGTAGTGAGCGGGCTTGCCCCGCGCTGGGTGGCGCAGCCGCCCCAACAAAGACACCGCGGTATTTCAGGAGGACCGAGGTGCCTGGGTTTGGGGCGGCTGCGCCACCCAGCGCGGGACAAGCCCGCTCACTACAGATGAT
>NZ_PYWX01000004.1 GCF_003031675.1 Pseudomonas palleroniana
CGCCACCCGGTCATCCGGGCGCACGCCCAGGCTCAGCAAGCGATGCGCCACCTGGTTGGCGCGGCGGTTCAAGTCGCCATAGCTCAGGCGCCGGTCTTCAAACAGCACCGCCGTAGCGTCGGGTTCGGCCGCTGCCCGGGCTTCGACCTGCTGGTGGATCAAGGCGCTGTCGGCAAATACGCCATCGTCGCTGTTCCAGTGGTGCAACAAGTGCTGGCGCTCGGCTGTCGGCAGGATGCCCAGGGTTTGCAACGCCGCCTGCGGCGTGTGTTCCAGCGCGGCCACCTGGCTTTCCAGGGCGGCATGCAGATAATCCGCGATCCGCGCCGCGCCGATTCCGGCATCCGCAAGCACCGTGATATGAAAATCTTCACCCAGGTCGTCGAGGTTGACGGTCAGCGGGTAGTTGGTGCGCTCCTCGGCGCCCAGCGCCTGGATGCCGGCCCACGCCGTCTGCGCCTCGGCACTGCCGCCGGTTGCACTGTGGCGGTAGTTGAGCATGGCACTGAACAGCGGCGTCGGCGTCGCCACCGCGCTGCAACGCTGAGCCAGGGCCAGCGAGGCGTGTTCATGCTGGAGCAATGCGGTCAACCGCTGGTGGGTCAGTTTCAGGCCACTGCGCACGCTTTGCTCGCCCACGCTCACACGCAGCGGCAGGGTGTTGATGAACATCCCCAGGGCACGGTCAGAGCCTTCGCCCGCGTGCATCCGGCCCAGCAATACGGTGCCGAACACCACCTCCTGGCGGCCGGAGACTTTACCCAGTACCTGGGCCAGTGCCAGGTGCATCACGCTGGCCGCACTCACCCCCAACTGCCGGGCCTGCACGCGTAGCCGTTGGCTCAAGGCGTTATCCAGCAGGCGATGGCTTTCTTCGATGCCATGACCGTCACCCTGCACGTCCTGCAGACCGAACGGCAGCGTCGGCTCATCGATGTCACTGAGCATCTCGCGAAAGAACGCTTCATGCTGCTGTTCACTGACGCCCAGGCGAGCCTGCGCCACATAGTTGCGATACGGTACCGGCTCGCCCAGATGCTCGGTCTGCCCCAGCAGGAAGGCTTGCATTTCGTGCTGCACCACCTCCATTGCCGTGTGGTCCAGGGCCATATGGTGAAACAACAGCACCGCCACCCAGCGCTGGTTCGGCGAATCCAGCGCGAAGGCCACCCGCATCATCGGCGCCTGACGGATATCCAGGCGGTAGTGACGCGCATCGAAGCGGCTGCGCAACTGGCCCAGCACATCGCCGTCACGTGGGTCCAGATGCAGCTCTTCACTGATCAACGTGGCCTTGCGCAGTACCACTTGCATCGGTTCATCGAGGCTTTCCCAGACCACTGTGGTGCGCAGGATGTCGTGGCGCTTGATCACGTACTGCAACGCCTGGGTGAAGTGCTCCAGCCGCGCACGGCTGTCGAAGGCATACAGCGATTGCAGCAAATAGGGGTCGCCCTGCTCCGCCGTCAAATGGTGGTACAACATGCCTTCCTGCAGCGGCGCCAGCGGGTAGATGTCCTTGACGTTGGCCAGGCCGCCCGGCACGGCGTCGACAATCCGGTCAATGGTTGCCTGGTCCAGGGTCGTCAACGGCAGCATCTGCGGCGTAATGCGGTAGGCCGGGCTCAACCAGTCCCCCCCATTGCGCGCGATCAACTCCAGCAATTGCGCTTTGTGTCCGCGCAAGTGGTCGATCAACCCATCGTCGAGCCCCTCATCGTCGCCCAGGATGACGAGGTCATCCTCTTCACGTTGCAGGTGGATCGCGTGAGTCGAAAGAACTGCCATCAATTCGCTGAAGTGCATGGTGTGACCTGCTTAAGATTCGAAAACAGTGACGAGAAAGTCCGGTTTCAATTGCAACCTGAGCACCCGGCGTCAAACAGCAGCGTGCGGCCCGGCATGGGCTCGACGCTGTCGCCGTCAGGTTCAAAAAGTGATGGGTTGAATGCGTGCCCCAGGGCTTCCCACAGGGCTGGAAAACTAAAACATCCACGGTGAGGTGTATGTCATAGGAAGCAGGGACAACGTAGGGGTGACACGTGACTGTCAAAAACGCGCACGCCCGACAGGCCGGCGCGGTTTAACCGCGTCGGTCTGCCAGGCGTGTGTCGATCAGATCCGACGTTTGCGCTCGAACGTGGGCACGCTCGATTGCGGCACGACCACATGCTCGACCTGCCCCACCGCCGCGGCCATTGCAGCCAGCGTCGGTTGAGCGAGCAACACGCGCAAGTCAGCGTCCATCCCTTGCTTGCGCATCTGCTCGACCAGGCTCACCGCCAACAATGAATGCCCACCCAACTCGAAGAAGTGGTCATGGCGCCCCACCTGCCCGACGTTGAGTACCTTCTCCCACAGTTGCGCCAAGGCAACTTCCGTCGGCCCCTGGGGTGCCTCGTAAACGCGGCTGAGCAACGCCTCCTGGTCCGGTGCCGGCAAGGCCTTGCGGTCGACCTTGCCGTTGCTGGTCAGCGGCAGGCTGTCCAGGCGCACATAGGCCGCCGGCACCATGTACTCCGGCAACTGCGCTTGCAGATAGGCGCGCAGCACTTCGATATCCAGCGCTTCACGTTCGGTGAAGTAGGCCACCAGACGCTTGTGCCCAGGCTCGTCCTGACGGGCGAGTACTACCGCGTCCCTGACCTGCGGGTGCTCACTCAGGCGCGTTTCGATCTCGCCCAGTTCGATACGGAAGCCACGGATCTTCACCTGCTGGTCATTACGCCCCTGATACTGCAAGGTGCCGTCGGCACGCCAGGCCACCAGGTCGCCGGTGCAGTACATCAAGCTATTGACGTTGAACGGGTCGGCGAGGAATTTCTCCGCCGTCAGGTCAGCGCGGTTCAGGTAGCCCAGGGCAACCCCCTGGCCACCGATATACAACTCGCCGGTCACACCGACGGGCACCGGTTGTTGACGGGCATCGAGCACGTAGGCACGGCTGTTGCCCACCGGACGACCAATCGGAATGCTGCCCTCGTCTGCCCGCGTAATCTCATGGGTGGTCGAGAACGTCGTCGCCTCGGTCGGGCCGTAGCCGTTGAG
>NZ_PYWX01000005.1 GCF_003031675.1 Pseudomonas palleroniana
CTCGGTCCTCCTGAAATACCGCGGCGTCTTTGTTGGGGCGGCTTTGCCACCCAGCGCGGGGCAAGCCCGCTCACTACAAAGTTCGGTCGCGGCAGGTTCTCTTAACTGACTGGCATTAGGGCTTGCTCCCTCCCACAGTTGCTTTTCGTTCTTTCGGTTATTTAGCTTTGTCTTCGCGCCCGCGCAACAGGCGGTTGGGCATTGCAATCGCCGCCGCCAACCCCAGCAGCGACACCGCCGCACTCACCATCAGCAGATGTCGGAACGTCACCGCCAGCTCCCCGCGCAGGGCATCCTGCGCCGGGCCTGGCGCGGCGTTCAGGCCGTCGAGCAGCACGTTGCCGGAACTGCCCTCGGTAACCAACGCACCGCTGGCCAGGTGGGCAAAGCTGGAATCCTGCAACAGCGCCAGCAGCAGCGCCGACATACACGCCACCCCCACCGCCCCGCCCAATGAGCGGAACAGGTTGGTAGTGCTGGTAGCGACGCCAATATCACGCTGCTCAACGGAATTTTGTGTGCCGACCAGGGACGTCGGGAACTGCATGCCGGCAGCGATGCCGCACAGCAGCATGAAAATCGCCGTCAGTCCGACCGCCTGCGGTGCACTGTAGGCCATGCCCAGAATGGCGAACGGGCTCAACAGCGCGCCGGTGAGAATCATCGGTTTATAACGGCCGGTCACCGAGGTCATGCGCCCGGCAAAGTAGGCGCCCATCGGTAAGCCCATGGCCAACGGCAGCAGATGCAAGGCGGCGCTGTCGGCACCCGAGCCAGTCACCGTCTGATAACGCAGGGGCATCAACACCGTCAGGGAAATCGCCTGGAAGCTGGTGAAGAAAATCGTGCACCAGCACAGCACCGCGCTACGGTTGGCGAACAGGTGCATGGGCAATAACGGCTCGCGCGCCCGGCGTTCGTGCCACACAAACGCGCTCAGCGCCACCCACGCACAGGCCAACAACCCCAATACCTGCTCATCACGCCAATGATGGCCCTGGCCGATTTCGGTGATGCCCAGCAGCAAGGCGGTCAGGCCGATGATCATCAGCACGGTGCCGAGGTAGTCGATGATCGGTTTGCGTTGCGGCACCGGCAGCCCCACCAGCGTGCGATGGGCCACATACCAGGCACCGGCGCCCAGGGGCAGGTTGATCAGGAACACCCAGCGCCAGGACAGATACTCGGTCATATAACCGCCCAACACCGGCCCGGCCACGCTGGCCACCGCGTACATACTGCTGAAATAGCCCTGGTAACGTCCGCGCTCACGAGGCGGGATGATGTCGCCGATAATCGCCTGGCTCACGGAAATCATGCCGCCGGCGCCGATACCCTGGAGAATCCGCGCCAGCACCAGTTGCTCCATGCTTTGCGCCATGCCACAGAACAGCGAGGCCAAGGTGAACACGCCCATGCCGATCAGCATCATCGGTCGCCGCCCGTACAGGTCGCCGAGCTTGCCGTAGATCGGCACCGCCACCGTCATCGCGACCATATAGCCGGAGATCACCCAGGCCAGCAGGTTGACGTCATGGAATTGCGCGGAGATGGCCGGCATCGATACGGCGACGATGGTTTGGTCCAGTGCGCCAAGGAAAATCGCCATCATCAATGCGACAAGCACACTGCGTACGGCGGGGACGGATGGGGCGGGCTGATTCAGGTAAGTCACGGCGCAACCTTCGAGCAGAGCCCGCGAGGCAGGAAAGGCCTGCGGGAATGCTCGATACGATAGCAGGCTACTCGATAGCTTCGTAAGGAAGTCCGACGTAATTTTCCGCGATGGTTTGACGCCCCGCCTGCGAGTGGATGAAGTATTCCAGCTCACTCTGTGCAATCCGCTGGCTGAAGCCGTCCGCTTCCGGAAACTGATGCAGCATTGAGGTCATCCACCAGGAAAACCGTTCGGCCTTCCAGACGCGACGCAAGCAGATCGCGGAATACTTCTCCAACAGGTCCACCCGCCCTTCGCGATACACCTTGAGCAAGATCCGATACAGCGTACTTACATCGCTGGCCGCCAGGTTCAAGCCCTTGGCGCCGGTGGGGGGCACGATGTGCGCGGCATCCCCGAGCAGGAACAGGCGCCCGTACTGCATCGGTTCCACCACGAAGCTGCGCAGGGGCGCGATGCTTTTCTCGATCGACGGGCCGGTGACCAACCGTTGCGCAAGCGGGCCAGGCAGGCGGGTTTTCAGTTCGTCCCAGAAGCGCTCGTCCGGCCAGGCTTCCAGCGACTCGTCCACCGGCACTTGCAGGTAATAGCGACTGCGGGTCTTGGAGCGCATGCTGCACAGGGCAAAGCCGCGCGCGTGCTTGGCGTACACCAGTTCAGCATGAATCGGCGGCGTGTCGGCCAGGATGCCCAGCCAGCCGAAGGGGTAGACCCGTTCGAAAACGCTCAGCGACTCGGCCGGGATCGACTGCCGGGCCACGCCGTGGAAGCCGTCGCAACCGGCAACGTAGTCGCACTCCAGGCGAAAGGTTTCACCCTGGTGCTCGAAGGTCACCCAGGGACGCTCAGTTTTCAGATCATGGGCCTGCACATTGGACGCTTCGTACAACGTCACGGCGCCAGCAGCGGCGCGGGCAGCCATGAGGTCGCGGGTGACCTCGGTCTGGCCGTAGATCATGACCGATTGGCCGCCGGTCAAGGTCTTGAGGTCGATGTGGGTCAACTCGCCATCGAGTGCCAGCTCGAAACCATCATGCACCAGCCCTTCGGCGTCCATACGTCGGCTGACGCCTGCTTCGCGCAGCAGGTCGACCATGCCCTGCTCCAGCACCCCGGCGCGGATGCGGCCTTGCACGTAGTCGGCGCTCTGGCGCTCTAGGATGAGGGTTTGGATTCCGGCGTTGTGCAACAGCTGGCCGAGCAGCAATCCGGAAGGACCGGCGCCGATAATGGCGACTTGAGTCTTCAGCGTTTTCATTATTCTTATCACCTGCTGGCTTCACCCGAACTGATCAAGTGAAAGAGTTGTCATTGGTCTTGTGGCTGACATTTTTCACTTGAGCGGGCAGCATAAGAAGGTGAGAACTGCCACAAAACCTGCGCTTTTTGCCAATTTGGGCGATTACCGCACCACTGTCCTGAGTATCGGATTGAAACCATGACCAAAACCGCGATTCCGGTCTTCAAGCTTTATGGGGAAAGCCAGCAATGGCCTACGCCCGATTTGTTGCACTGCGAAACCATTTCCCGAAGGAGTCGGGAATACCAGTGGGAAATCCAGCCCCACCGGCACGCGGATCTGTGCCAGTTGCTCTATGTACACAAAGGCCAGGCGCACCTGGAAATCGAAGGCCAGCACACCACACTCGACGAAGCCACCCTGCAGGTGCTGCCGCCGTTATGCGTACACGGGTTTCGGTTTTCAGAAGATGTGGAAGGCTACGTGGTGACACTGTCGGCACCGCTGGTCAGCCACTTGCAGACGCAGTTGGGCAGTACGGCCGGCGGCCTGCAGACCTTGGGCAATTATCCGGCCGGCAAGGACAGCGACTACCTCAACAGCCAGTTCGCACGTTTGCAGGACGAGTACGCCGATGATCAGCCGGCACGGGACATGATGATGCATGCCCTGGTCAGCGTGCTGCTGGTGTGGATCAGCCGCCAGGCCATCCAGCGTCGCCACCCACGGCCGCCCCGTGGCCGCGAGTATTTCCGCCGTTTCACCCAGTTGATCGAACAGCACTACCGCGAGCATCCCAAGATCGAAGACCTGGCTCACAAGCTGGGCATCTCGGTCTCGCACCTGAACGGGACGTGTCGGGAGCTGGGCGGCCAACCGGCCTTGCAGATCATGCACGACCGCCAGTTGCTGGAAGCCAAGCGCCTGCTGACCTACACCAGCATGACCATCAATGAAATGTCGGAGGTGTTGGGGTTTTCCGACCCAACGAATTTCTCTCGGCTGTTTCGCCGACGGGTCGGGTTCTCGCCCAAGGCGTTTCGCGAGCAATTGAAGGCCGGGCAGCCTACCTGAGCGCGCTGAAACTGCCGGTGCGGGGAACGCATTGGTCCTGATGACAACCGATCGCGAATGCCGCCGGCTGCATGCGTGTCTGTTCAACGCGGTAGGCGGCAGTCCCGTACAGCGCAGTGGCAAATGCGCTGAGGGTGAAAATCATCAGGTACTTTCTGGTTTTGATGCTCATGGCACAGACCTCTGAACGGATCTACACAGTGCTGTTTTAAGCATAGGTCAGCCGGAGCGACTTGCCATTATCGGGCGTCATTCAATCGGTTTATATCCGCTCAAAGACCTTTGTCCCACAAAGGCTCTTCCGGAAACCTGAGCACAAGGAAATCCAGCAGGCTACGCAGCGCCAGGGACATGTGTTTACGCGAGGCATACACCGCATAAACATTCATTTGCTGAGGCTCGGCCTCCGGTAGCAAACGGATCAGTTCACCACTACGGATGTAGTCCCCCGCCTGATAGCTGGGCAGCCGCGCCACACCAGCCCCTGCCAATGTCACCCGTAACAATGTCGTTGCCTCATTGGCGGTGATATTGCCTTGCACTGCCACCGACACCGGTTCTGCATTCTCGGTGAAGTGCCAGAGACTTTTGCCGAAGTAAGAGTGCGTCAGGCAATTGTGCTGTACCAGGTCTTGCACCTGACGAGGGTGTGGATGTTCGCGCAGATATGCTGGCGAGGCGCAGATGACCGAACGGCAGAGCGTCAGCTTGCGGGCGATCAGGCTGGGGTCCAGTTCGAGACTGGTGCGAATGGCCAGGTCGATACGTTCATCCACCAAGTTCACCGTACGATCAAGCATTTGCAGGTCGATACTCACTAACGGGTACTGCTTGACGTACTCGGCCACGGCATCCGCCAACTGTGCCTGGCCGAACGAACTACTGACACTGAGCCGCAACTGGCCACGCGGCGCTTCGTCCGGCTCACTGACGGCAGCCTGCATGTCGTTGCACAACTCCAGCATCTGGCGGCACCGAGGCAGCGTTTCGATACCGGCGGCGGTCAGGCTCAGCTTGCGTGTGGTGCGGTGCAGCAGGCGCGCACCGACCCAGTCTTCCAGCTCGGCCAAATAGCGCGAGACCACCGGACGCGACAGATCCAGATGGTCGGCGGCGGCCGATTGACTGCCCAAGTCGACCACTGTCACAAACACGCGCATTGCTTGAAGACGATCCATGATTTGCCCGATTTTAGAAACAAACTATGTCCAAGCATCGCATTTTTTGTTGCGTTTGGTGCAACTAAGCTCTGTACACCCCTTACCGATGGCAGGAGCTGCCCGATGTTCTCGACCTTCAAACGCCTGACCCTGGCCACCGCCGCCCTGGCCTTCGCAGCCCACGCGGCAGCGGCAGAGCTGAAACTCGACGTGTACAACCCAGGCGAAGCCGCGATCTTCCCGGTCAGCTCGGTGCTGGTCAGCGGTGCCAACGACGCGATCCTGGTGGATGCGCAATTCGGCAAAGGCCAGGCCGAGCAACTGGTGCAGAAAATCCGCGCCAGCGGCAAGCACCTGACCACCATCTACATCAGCCACGGCGACCCGGACTACTACTTCGGCCTCGATACCCTGACCGCAGCGTTCCCGGACGCCAAGGTACTGGCACCGCAACCGGTGGTTGACCACATCAAGGCCACCGTGGCCGGCAAACTGGACTTCTGGGGCCCGAAAATGGGCGCCGACAAACCGGCCAAAACCCTCGTGCCGCAAGTGCTTGAAGGCCACAGCCTGACCCTTGAAGGCGAGCAACTGGAGATCGTCGGCCTGGACGGCCCGCAACCGGATCGCAGCTTTGTGTGGATCCCGTCGATCAAGGCCGTCGTCGGCGGTGTGGTCGTGGCCGAAAACATCCACCTGTGGATGGCCGACACCCAGAGCGCGCAGTCCCACAAAGATTGGCTGGCAACGCTGCAACGTATCGAACAACTGAAACCGCGCACGGTGATTCCAGGCCACTACCTGGGCAGCCCATCGCTCAAATCCGTGGCGTTTACCGCCGACTACATCAAAGCCTTCGATATCGAGACCGCCAAGGCCAAGGACTCCGCTGCCCTGATCGCAGCCATGAAGAAGCGTTACCCGACCCTCGCCGATGAAAGTTCGCTGGAACTGAGCGCCAAAGTCGCCAAGGGCGAAATGAAGTGGTGATTGGTTTTAAACCCTGACCGTACTGGAGAATGTCATGAGCAAGATTGCAATCATTGGTGCCACCGGCCGTGCCGGTAGCCAACTGCTGGAAGAAGCGCTGCGCCGTGGGCATACCGTCACCGCCATCGCCCGTAATACCGACAAACTGACGGCACGCCCAGGCGTGACCGCCAAGCAAGTCGACGCCCTGGATGCCGACGCCCTGCAACAGGCCGTGAGCGGCCATGATGTGGTGATCAGTGCCGCACACTTTTCCACCCTGCCCGCCAGTGCGGTGATCGGCCCGGTGAAAAAGGTCGGGGTGAAACGCCTGCTGGTGGTGGGCGGTGCCGGTTCGTTGCTGCTGCCAGGTGGCAGCCGTGTGATCGACAGCCCGGGCTTCCCAGCCGAATACAAGGCGGAAGCCAGTGCGGGCGCGCAGTTTCTCGATACGCTGCGTCAGGAGAAGGAACTGGACTGGACATTCCTGTCGCCATCGGCGGAGTTCGTGGAAACCGAGCGTACCGGGAAATTCCGTTTGGGCCAGGATGATTTGCTGGTGAGCAGCGAAGGCCGCAGTTGGATCAGCTTCGCTGACTTTGCGATCGCGTTGATCGACGAAGTTGAATCACCGAAGCACTCCCGCCAGCGCTTCACCGTCGGCTACTGATCGTACGCCTTGTAGTGAGCGGGCTTGCCCCGCGCTGGGGGTGTAGAACCGTAGACATCGTTTACATCTGAAACCGGGGACATCGTTTACACATTTGAAGCTTGGACGCGAGTCATTCCCCGTC
>NZ_PYWX01000006.1 GCF_003031675.1 Pseudomonas palleroniana
CCCGATAGGCCGCGCAGCGGCCTCAAAAATGGGCCTGCTACGCAGTCCATCGGGAGCAAGCCCCCTCCCACAGTGACCGCGTTAATACTTAACTGACTGGCATTAGGGCTTGTCCGCGCTGGGGGGCGAAGCCGCCCCAAAACCAGACGCCGCATTCTCCCAGGCAGAAATGCGGCGTTTTTATTGGGGCGGCTTCGCCCCCCAGCGCGGGGCAAGCCCGCTCACTACGGGATCAGAAGAGGACTTTGGCCACGTCTGCGAAGCGCTTGGCAAAGTGCACCGTCATGCCTTCCTTCAAATACTCCGGCAGCTCTTCAAAGCTCCCGCGATTGGGCTCCGGCAAGATCAGCTCATGAATCTTCTGGCGCCTCGCCGCGATCACCTTCTCGCGCACCCCGCCAATCGGCAGCACGTGCCCGGTCAACGTCAGCTCGCCCGTCATGGCCACACCTTTTTTCGGCGGCTGGTTACGCGCCAGCGACAGCAGTGCACTGGCCATCGTCACGCCCGCACTGGGACCATCTTTCGGCGTGGCGCCTTCCGGTACGTGCAGGTGCACGAAGGCTTCGTCGAAGAACTTCGGGTCACCGCCAAACGACTTCAGGTTCGAACTGATGTAGCTGTAGGCGATTTCGGCGGACTCCTTCATCACTTCGCCCAACTGCCCGGTGAGCTTGAAACCGCGATTGAGCGTGTGAATGCGCGTCGCCTCGATCGGCAGGGTCGCGCCGCCCATGCTGGTCCAGGCCAGCCCCGTGATTACGCCGGTGCCGGACAGCACTTGCTCGTTACGGAACACTGGCATACCCAAGGCACTTTCCAGGTCCTTGTTGCCGATCTTGATCACCGAGTCCGGCTCATCCAGCAGCTTGACCACCGCCTTGCGCACCAGTTTGCCCAGTTGCTTCTCCAACTGGCGCACCCCGGCCTCTCGCGCATAACCGTCGATCAAGGCGCGCAGGGCGCCGTCGCTGATGGTCAGGCTGGTTTTCGCCACGCCGGCTTTTTCCAACTGCTTGGGCCACAGGTGGCGCTTGGCGATGGCGACTTTTTCTTCGGTGATATAGCCCGACAGGCGGATCACTTCCATCCGGTCCAGCAATGGGCCGGGGATCGAGTCCAGGGTGTTGGCGGTGCACACGAACAGCACCTTGGACAGGTCCAGGCGCAGGTCCAGGTAGTGGTCGAGAAATTCGACGTTCTGTTCCGGGTCGAGGGTTTCCAGCAGGGCCGAAGCCGGATCGCCCTGGAAGCTCTGGCCCATCTTGTCGATCTCGTCGAGCATGATCACCGGGTTCATCACTTCCACATCTTTCAATGCCTGCACCAGCTTGCCCGGCAGGGCGCCGATGTAGGTACGGCGGTGGCCCTTGATCTCGGCCTCGTCGCGCATGCCGCCGACGCTGAAACGGTAGAACGGCCGGCCCAGGGACTCGGCGATGGATTTACCCACGCTGGTCTTGCCCACGCCCGGCGGGCCCACCAGCAGCACGATGGAGCCGGCGACCTCGCCTTTATAGGCACCCACCGCGAGAAATTCGAGGATGCGGCTCTTGATGTCATCCAGGCCGGCGTGGTGCTTGTCCAGCACCTTGCGTGCATGTTTGAGGTCGAGCTTGTCCTCGCCATACACGCCCCACGGCACCGAGGTCGCCCAGTCCAGATAGTTGCGCGTGACCGCGTATTCGGGCGAGCCGGTTTCCAGGATCGACAGCTTGTTCATTTCTTCGCTGATGCGTTTCTGTGCCTGGGTCGGCAGCACTTTGCCCTCCAGGCGCTGCTCGAACTGCTCGACGTCCGCACTGCGGTCATCCTTGGTCAGGCCCAGCTCTTGCTGGATGACTTTGAGCTGTTCCTTGAGGAAGAACTCGCGCTGGTGCTCGCCGATCTTGCGGTTCACTTCGGCTGAGAGTTCTTTTTGCAGGCGCGCGACTTCTACCTCTTTGCGCAACATCGGCAGCACTTTTTCCATGCGTTTGAGCATGGGTACGCAGTCCAGCACTTCCTGCAACTCATTACCGGTGGCCGAGGTCAGCGCGGCGGCGAAGTCGGTGAGCGGTGACGGGTCGTTGGGGCTGAAGCGGTTGAGGTAGTTTTTCAACTCTTCGCTGTACAGCGGGTTGAGCGGCAGCAGTTCCTTGATCGCATTGATCAGCGCCATGCCATAGGCCTTGACCTCGTCGGTCGGCTCGCTGGGCTGATGCGGGTATTCGACTTCCACCAGGTACGGTGGGCGGTGGTGCTTGAGCCAGGTCTTGATGCGCACACGGGTCAGGCCCTGGGCCACGAATTGCAGCTTGCCGTTCTCGCGGCTGGCGTGGTGCACCTTCACCAGGGTGCCGTACAGCGGCAGGCTGGAGGTATCAAAGTGACGGGGATCTTCGGGCGGTGTGTCCATGAAGAACAGGGCCAGGGAATGGTGGTCGGATTTGCTCACCAGCTCCAGGGTTTCGGCCCACGGCTCTTCATTGACGATCACCGGCAACACTTGCGCCGGGAAGAACGGGCGGTTGTGGATCGGGATGATGTAGACCTTGTCCGGCAGGTTCTGCCCAGGCAGGGCCAGGCCGGTGTTGGAAGACGGCGTTTCTGCGTTTTCGGGGTCGGCGTAGTCGTTGATATCGTAATCAGGGAATGCTTGCTGGTCGCTCATGGGGCACCTGCATCAGTAAGTATGCAGGTTAGATGGGGCGGGACCGTGGTGGTTTCAATGGCCGCGAGCACTTAGCAACAAATTGCATGAAATTCCTGCGGTGACTCGGCCGATGGCGTCAGCTGATTTTGTGCAGGTAGGCGGGCAATGGCTGCTCGGGCAGCACCGACAACACTTTCAAACGCTGCAACATCCGCTGGCGTGCGCGTTGCAGATGTTCACGCAGGTTCAGTGCCGCCGCATCAAACGCACCGTGCAGCAGCAATTCCAGAATCAACCGGTGTTCGGCCAACATCGCAGGGTCGGCACCAATGCCCAGTAAACGGTAAAAAATCCGACTGATGATCATCGGGCTCTGGCCCTGGCGGATCAGTGCGGCAATCTTGCGGTTTTGCAGGCCGGCCAGGCAGTGCTGGTGCAAGTCCTCTTCGATCTGTTCGATGGCTTCCAGGCTGCACTGAGGGTTGTCCTGGGCGTCCAGCACGCGCTGCAGCATCGTTTCAAGCCGCTCGCGATCAAGGTGAGGGGCGCTCTGGCGCAGGGCTTCGGGCTCCAGGCAGGCGCGCAGTTCGTAGTCTTCGGTAACTTCGCGTGCGGTCAAAGGCCCCGCCAGCCATTGCGAGTAGGGCTCCTTCTCGACCAAGCCACGGTCGCGCAGCCGCATCAGCGCTTCACGCACCACGGCTCGGCTGACGCCGTAGTGGTCGGCGGCGGCTTGTTCGTCCAGGCGGTAATGGCCGAAGGCGATGCACGTGGAGAGCGCCGCACCGATTTCCTCGACGATGCGCTCGCCCAGTGGCCGCGTGTCCACCAGCTCCACTTCGCCATTGAGCCCCAGGTGCGCATGGCTCAAGGGCAGGCGCAGGGGCTCCATGGCCAGGCCTTCGGGGTTGATCAGGTAGCCGCGACCGTTGAAGCGGCAGATCAAGCCTTCGGCGTGCAGCAGGTCCAGCGCCTTGCGCACCGGTACGCGACTGGTGCCGAACAACTCGGCCAGTGGCGCTTCCAGCAGGACCAGCCCATGGCGGGCGGTACCGCTGACGATCGCATCGCGCAACACTTGATGAATCATCGCGTAGCGGGAGGCCGAGGCGGACACTGCTTTCATCGCGTTCTCTGGTCAGGTAGGACGGTGGCCGGGGATTCTCTCACAGTTGCGCCTGTCACTCTGTACCCCGGCAAAGGCACTTTTCTGGGGCCGTTACGGCAGGAATGTTACTTTTCTGCACCAAAATGTACTTATTGATAAAAGATACATTATTCAGGTCGCGGTTTGTCCCGGCGGTCTCATTTGAATTTTTTATCGGATCCCAGCCCCTCTATCCCGTAGTTATTAGAGATAAACCAGACTGGCATACACAAGTCACCCGTTAAGACTGGCACGGAATCTGCCTTTGTAAAATGTACATTTTATTAATAAGTACGTTTTATAGAGAGTCGTCACTATGTCAGACGCCACTTCAATGGCTGAGGCTTTCGCCAGCGGCCGCAGCGATCCGGTAGAGGTGCTCGAACAGGTGCTGGTCCATGCGAGCATGGCCCCCAGCGTGTTTATCGGCTTGAGCGCCGAACGTGCCCGTCGCGAGGCCGAAGCGGCCGCCGCTCGCTGGCGCGCCGGCCAACCCTTGAGCGTATTCGATGGCGTGCCCCTGGCCTGGAAGGATCTGTTCGATGTGGCCGGTAGCGTCACCACCGCCGGCGCCGCCTACCGTCGCACGGCACCGGCCGCCTTGCTTGATGCACCGAGCGTGGGGCTGCTGTGCCGTGCCGGGATGGTCAGCGTGGGCAAGACCAACCTCAGCGAGCTGGCCTATTCCGGCCTGGGCCTGAACCCGCATTTCGGCACGCCGTACAATCCCCATGGCACTGACCGGCCGCGCATTCCTGGCGGCTCGTCTTCAGGTTCGGCGGTGGCCGTCGCCGCCGGGATCGTGCCGATCGCCATGGGCACCGACACCGCAGGCTCCATCCGCATTCCCGCGGCCTTCAATGGCGTGGTGGGTTACCGCGCCAGCAGCCGTCGCTACAGCCGCGACGGCGTGTTCCCGCTGGCCCGCACCCTCGACAGCCTCGGCCCGTTGACCCGCAGCGTGCGCGACGCGCTTGCCATCGATGACCTGCTCAACGGGCGTACGCAGTTGCACATTCCGCGCAGCCTCAAGGGCCAGCGTTTTGTGCTGGAGCAGGGCGCACTGGAGGGCATTGAGCCCGCCGTGCGCAATAACCTGCTGCGTGCGACGGATCAATTGAAAACCGCAGGGGCGCTGATCAGCGTGCGCCCGTGCATCGCGTTCCAGGCCACGCTGGACCTGATCCGGGACCACGGCTGGCTCGGCTCATTCGAAGCGTTCGCCCTGCATCAAGCCTTGCTCGACAGCGCCGATGCCGAGCAACTCGACCCCCGCGTACGCCGCCGCCTCGAAGCTGCGCGCGCATTGCCGGCCAGCCAACTGATCCACCTGCTCGATGCGCGTCGGCAATTGCAGCAACAGCTGAGCGACGACCTCGACGGCGCCATCCTGATCACGCCCACCGTTGCCCATGTGGCCCCCGCGCTGGCACCGCTGGAGGCCGACGACGAACTGTTCGTGCAGACCAACCTCGCCACCCTGCGCCTGACCATGCCCGGCAGCTTGCTGGATATGCCCGGCGTCACCCTGCCCAGCGGTCGCGACGCCCAGGGCTTGCCCACCGGGCTGCTGCTCAGCGCGCCGATGGGCGAAGACGCACGCTTGTTACGGGCCGCGTTGTCCGTCGAATCCGTACTGACTATTTAAGGAGACACACCATGGCTAAAGACATCCTTTGTGCATTTGGCGTCGACGTTGACGCCGTTGCCGGCTGGCTCGGTTCCTATGGCGGCGAAGATTCGCCGGATGACATCTCCCGTGGCCTGTTCGCGGGAGAGGTCGGTGCGCCGCGCCTGCTCAAATTGTTCGAGCGCTACGGTTTGCGCACCACCTGGTTTATCCCCGGTCACTCGATGGAAACCTTTCCCGAGCAGATGAAGGCCGTGGCCGACGCCGGACATGAAATCGGCGTGCACGGCTACAGCCATGAAAACCCCATCGCGATGACCGCCGAGCAGGAAGAAATCGTCCTGGACAAGTCCATCGAACTGATCACCCAAGTCACCGGCAAACGCCCCACCGGCTACGTCGCACCCTGGTGGGAATTCAGCAAGGTCACCAACGAGTTGCTGTTGAAAAAAGGCATCAAGTACGACCACAGCCTGATGCACAACGACTTCCACCCTTACTACGTGCGCAAGGGCGACAGCTGGACCAAGATCGACTACAGCCAGCACCCCGACACCTGGATGAAACCCCTGGTGCGCGGCGAAGAAACCGATCTGGTGGAGATCCCGGCCAACTGGTACCTCGACGACCTGCCGCCGATGATGTTCATCAAAAAAGCCCCCAACAGCCACGGCTTCGTCAACCCGCGTCACCTGGAAGAAATGTGGCGCGACCAGTTCGACTGGGTCTACCGCGAACACGAACACGCCGTGTTCACCATGACCATCCACCCCGACGTGTCCGGTCGCCCGCAAGTGTTGTTGATGCTTGAGCGTTTGATCGAGCACATCCAGAGCCATGCCGGCGTGCGCTTCGTCACTTTCGACGAAATCGCCGACGACTTTATCCGCCGCCAACCGCGTACCTGACCCTACAGGATGCGTTCGACCCCCCCACTTTGCGAGGCGCGATTCATGTCCATCTACAACAAGCTTGACCTGACTGGCTGGAAACCCCGGCAACTGACGTCCCAGGAAGTGCGCTTCGCAACCTGGATCGCGTTTTTCGCCTGGGTGTTTGCGGTGTACGACTTCATTCTGTTCGGCACCTTGCTGCCGGAGATCGGCCGGCATTTCGGCTGGAGTGAAGTGGAGCAAGCGCAAATTGCGACTTGGGTGGCGGTGGGCACGGCGGTCGTCGCCTTTGCCATCGGCCCTGTCGTCGATAAATTGGGGCGACGCAAAGGCATCATTTTCACCGTGGCCGGGTCTGCGCTGTGTTCGGCGTTGACGGCCATCGGCGGGGCTTGGGGCAAGTCGCCATTGATTCTGATCCGTTCGTTGGGCGGGCTGGGCTATGCCGAGGAAACCGTCAACGCCACTTACCTGAGTGAGCTGTACGGTGCCTCGCAAGATCCGCGGCTGACCAAGCGCCGTGGCTTCATCTACAGCCTGGTACAAGGCGGCTGGCCGGTGGGCGCGTTGATCGCCGCCGGGTTGACCGCGTTGTTGCTGCCGGTCATCGGTTGGCAGGGCTGTTTCATCTTCGCCGCGATCCCGGCCGTCGTGATCGCGATCCTGGCGCGCAAGCTCAAGGAAAGCCCGCAATTCCAGATCCACCAACGCATCAGCGAACTGCGTAAAAACGGCGCAGTGAACGAAGCGCAGAACGTCGCCGTGACCTACGGCGTGGATTACGACGAACACAGCAACGCCGGCCTCAAGGCGGCATTCCGTGGCCCCGCGCGGCGCGCCACCTTGGTGATCGGCGCCGCGCTGTTGCTCAACTGGGCGGCGATCCAGGTGTTCAGCGTGCTCGGCACGTCGGTGATCGTCAGCGTGCACCACATCTCGTTTGAGAACTCGCTGATCATCCTGGTGCTGTCCAACCTGGTGGGTTACTGCGGTTACCTCAGCCACGGCTGGATGGGCGACAAGATCGGCCGTCGCAATGTCATCGGCCTGGGCTGGATGCTCGGTGGGCTGTCGTTTGCCGGGATGCTGTTCGGGCCAAGCAACATGCCGATGGTAGTGGGGCTGTACAGCCTGGGGCTGTTCTTCCTGATCGGGCCTTACTCGGCGGCGCTGTTCTTTATCAGTGAGAGCTTTCCCACCAGCATCCGCGCCACCGGCGGCGCGATCATCCATGCGATGGGGCCGATTGGCGCGGTGGTCGCCGGGTTCGGCGCGACCCAGGTGTTGTCCGCCGGCAGTGACTGGCAAACCGCCGCGCTGTGGTTCGGCGCACTGCCGTGCTTTTTGTCCGGTGCCCTGATGTTCGCCGCACGCCATGTGCGCCCGGAAACCGTTCAGTAAGGAGTGTGCGATGAAGCGTAAAGTTGCCTTGATCACCGGTGCCGCCAGCGGCATCGGCCAAGCCCTCGCCGTGGCCTATGCGCGCAGCGGCGTCGCGGTGGCGGGCGGGTATTACCCGGCTGATCCACATGACCCGCAGACCACGGTTCGCTGGGTGGAGGCGGCGGGTGGCGAGTGCGTGATGTGGCCGCTCGATGTAGGCGACAGCGCCTCGGTGGACGCGCTCGCGGCGCAGACCGTGGAGCATTTCGGGCGGTTGGATTACGCCGTGGCCAATGCCGGCTTGCTGCGCCGCGCGCCGCTGTTGGAGATGACCGATGAGTTGTGGAACGAGATGCTCAATGTCGACCTGACCGGCGTGATGCGTACCTTTCGTGCTGCCGCCCGGTACATGGGCGAGGGCGGCGCACTGGTGGCGATTTCATCGATTGCCGGCGGCGTGTATGGCTGGCAGGAGCACAGTCACTATGCGGCGGCGAAGGCGGGCGTACCGGGGCTTTGCCGTTCGCTGGCGGTGGAGTTGGCGGCCAGGGGAATTCGTTGCAACGCGGTAATTCCCGGGTTGATCGAGACGCCGCAGTCGTTGGATGCGCAGAACTCCCTTGGCCCGCAGGGCCTGGCAAAAGCTGCGCGGGCAATCCCGCTGGGGCGGGTCGGGCGGGCCGATGAAGTGGCGGCGCTGGTGCAATTCCTGACCAGTGATGCGTCGAGCTACCTGACCGGGCAAAGCATCATTATCGATGGCGGCCTGACCGTGCGCTGGCCCGATTGACAGGTGCCCACATGGGCTCCGTGTTTGCTTCAGGAGATTTGACATGCCTCAACTGACCAACCGCCGCGCCGTGATCACCGGCGCCGGCAGCGGTATCGGTGCCGCCATCGCCCGGGCCTACGCCGCTGAAGGTGCGCGCCTCTTGCTGGCCGACCGCAATGCCGCAAGCCTGGCCGAAACCGCGATCACCTGCCGCAACCTCGGCGCCGAGGTCGTCGAATGCCTGGCCGATGTCGGCTGCGTCGACGGTGCACAGGCCAGTGTCGACCGTTGCGTCGAGCATTATGGTGGCATCGATATTCTGGTGAACAACGCCGGCATGCTCACCCAGGCGCGCTGCGTCGACCTCACCCTTGAAATGTGGAACGACATGCTGCGCGTCGACCTCACCAGTGTGTTCGTCGCCAGCCAGCGTGCCTTGCCGCATATGCTCGCGCAGCGCTGGGGGCGGATTATCAACGTGGCCTCGCAACTGGGGATCAAGGGCGGCGCCGAATTGACCCATTACGCAGCGGCCAAGGCTGGGGTGATCGGCTTTACCAAGTCCCTCGCGCTGGAAGTGGCCAAGGACAATGTGCTGGTCAACGCCATCGCCCCCGGCCCGATCGAAACCCCCTTGGTGGGCGGTATCAGCGATACCTGGAAACGCGCCAAGGCCGCCGAGTTGCCTCTGGGGCGCTTCGGTTTGGCCGACGAGGTGGCACCCACCGCCGTGCTGCTCGCCAGCGAGCCGGGCGGCAACCTGTTCGTCGGCCAGACCCTGGGCCCGAACTCCGGCGACGTCATGCCATGAGCGGGGTGTAGCGATGTGTGGGCTCTGCGGCTTGCTCGGCGAAGACCTGCACTGGAGCGATCCCCTGGGCGATGAACTGCCCCGGCGCCGTGAGCGCCTGCGCCGGATCGCCGCGATCAATCAGGTACTGGCGGTGTTTCGGCTCAAGGTCGAGGACTTCCAGGGCGCCTCTTACCTGCTGCTGGGCGCCACCGGCAAACAAGCCTTGGCCAGTGGCCTGGATGCATTGTGGCAGGCGGCTGAAGACATGCTCGGCCGACCGTTGGACCCGCTTGATCCACGCTTGCTGGAGTCTCTGGAGTCATTATGAGTATCGCCCTCAACGTTATCACCGGCTTCCTCGGCAGCGGCAAAACCACCTTGCTCAAGCGTCTGCTGCAGGGTGAAAGCCTGGGCGACACAGCGTTGCTGATCAATGAATTCGGCGATGTCGGCATTGATCATCTGTTGGTGGAGGAGGTCGCGCCGGACACCGTGCTGCTGCCCAGTGGCTGCGTCTGTTGTTCGATTCGCGGCGAGTTGAAAGACGCCTTGCTCGGCCTGTGGCAACGCCGCGAGCGCGGTGAAATCCCCGCGTTCAAACGGGTGATCCTGGAAACCACCGGCCTGGCTGACCCGGCGCCGATCCTCGCCACGCTCAATAACGACGTGCAACTGCGCGGGCGTTTCCATATTGGCTTGGTGGTCACCCTGGTGGACGCCAGCCACGCCGCGCTGCAGGAGCGCTTGCACCCCGAATGGCTGGCCCAGGTCGCGGCGGCGGATCGGCTGCTGCTGAGCAAAACCGACGTGGCGGGCGACTGTGCTCCTTTGCGCAGGCATTTGCAGGCACTCAACGCCGGCACGCCGATCCTCGCGACCCAGGACATTCACAGCGGCGATCAATTGTTGCTCGGTGAGGGCTTGCGCAGCGTTGAGCCGGTTGTGGAGGTCAATCGCTGGCAGTTGCATCAAACCACCACCGCTTCCCACGGTGCAGCGCAGGTGTGTTGCCTGACGTTCGAGCAGCCGCTGGACTGGGTCGGTTTCGGGGTCTGGTTATCGATGCTGTTAAGATGCCATGGCGAACGAATCCTTCGCGTCAAAGGACTGCTCAACGTGAACGCAAGCTCGGCCCCTATCGTCATCCATGGTGTGCAGCACTGCCTGCATGCACCGGTCCATTTGCCTGCGTGGCCGGGCAGCGATCGGCAATCGCGCCTGGTCTTTATCCTGCGTGGGCTCGACCCGGCGCGGTTGCGTCACTCCTTTGAGGTGTTTTCACGGCGGTTCGCGGCATGATCACCCTACGTGTCCTCGGCACTTCGGTGACGCTGCTCGAATGCTTGCGGGTGCGTGCCGAACAGGAGCTGGGCATTCGCCTGGTGTACCAGGTGCACGATGTCGAACAGGCCCAGCGCATCGCGGTGATGCAGCCCGACAGCTACGACCTGTACGACCAGTGGTTCCACAACGTCGACTTCGTGTGGCCGGCGCGGGCGATCCAGCCCATCGACACCCGGCGGATTGCGCTGTGGCATGAGATCAACGACCTGCCCAAACGCGGTCGTCTATCGGCCAATGACCGCCTGGGCAGTGGCAGCGTGCCGAGCGAGCGCCTGTTCGTGCAGCACGACGGCAGCCTTGGCAGCACGGTGACCGAGCGCATCAGCATGTTGCCGCTGACCCATAACGCCGACAGTTTCGCCTACCGCCCCGAACGCTTGCCCGAGGGTTTCAGCCACGGCAATGAAAGCTGGGGCTGGCTGCTCGACCCGGCGTGGCGTGCGCGCACCGCGCTGCAAAGCGATGCCGCCATCGGAGCCCTCGACGCGGCGCTGGCGGTGCAGGGCGCAGGGCTGGCGCAGTTCAAGGACATCGGCAACATGAGCATCGAAGAGATCGATGTGCTCGCCGATATCCTGGTGCGCAAGCAGAAGGAGGGGCATTTCGCCGCATTCTGGTCGGATGATGAAGAGGCGGCACAACTGATGCTCAGCCCGAGTATCGATATCCAGAGCCTGTGGTCGCCGACCTTGATGCGCCTGCACCGTGCCGGCGTGAAGTACCGCCTGGCCGTGCCCCGCGAAGGCTATCGCGCCTGGTTCGGCGGCTTGTCGCTGTCCCGTCATGCGCGGGGCCCGGTGTTGGATGCGGCCTATGCCTACCTCAATTGGTGGCTGTCCGGCTGGCCCGGGGCGGTGATGGCTCGACAGGGCTACTACATCGGTAACCCGGCGCGCAGCCGTGATCATTTGACCTGCGCCGAATGGGATTACTGGTATGCCGGCAAGCCTGCGCGGGAAGAATTGCCGGGCAGCGATGGCTTGCCCCTGATCGATGTGGGCGAGGTGCGCGATGGCGGTTCTTATGAACAGCGCATGGGGCATGTCGCGGTGTGGAATTCGGTGATGGATGAGCACAACTACCTGGTGCGCCGCTGGGGGGACTTCATGCGCGCACGGGAGTAAGGTCGGGCATTCAAAACAAATGCTGGTCCAGGCGTGTCGGGCCATCACCGGCGCCGTCGATGATCCATTCCTGAACCGCCGCCGATCCTTTTAGCTCAGCCAGTACTGCTTCGCTCTCAGTGGCTTCACAAAGGATGTGCACGTTAGGCCCGGCATCCATCGTCGCGCAGACCTTGAGGCCGTCATGCCGCAGTTTGCGAACGTGGGCAAGTACCTGCAACGTGGCGGGCAACCAATAGAAAATGGGCGGTAGCGAGGTCATGGCGATAATATGCAACTCAATGGCTTCCTGCTCAACGGTCTCGGCCAGTGTGTTGAAGTCCCGTTGCTCAATGGCGCGGCGAACCCGCAACAGGCGGTCGGGTAACAAACCCAGGCGCGTGTTGAAAAAAGGGCTGCTGGCGGCACGACGATGCCCTTCAAGGGAACTGACGGGCTTGGGCGTACTGTCTACCACCGCAATCAAATCCGCCAGCGGCCAATGGGCGGCTGTGGCAATGCGTTGGGCTGGGCTGTCGAGGTCGGTGGCGTTTGCGGGCCACAGTACATACCCACCGGGTATTGAACGTGCGGCCGAGCCTGAGCCGGACATTCGGGCAAGCAGGCTGAGGTCTGCTGCTGGCGTTTTCCCGGTGCATAACTGGGCGAATGCCAGCGCCACGGCGGCGAAGCCGGATGCCGAGGACGCAATCCCTGCACCGGTCGGGAAGTTATTGCTGGTCGCTATGCGCAAAGGCACGTGATAGTTGAGATGCCGGCGCAGGCGCGCCAGATGATTTTCAATACCTCGCCGCATGTCCCCTTCGGCCGGAATGAGTGGACCGCTGGCCGGCTTCCAGAGAATTTGATCAGCCCGTGCGCCGGGTATTGGTTCAACCGTGCAGTGACTGACGCAGTACTTGAGTGTCATTGAGAGGGACGGGGCGCAGGGAAGCGTCAGTTGGCTGTTGCTCATCCCCCAGTATTTGACCAGTGCGATATTGCTGGGCGCGGCAATGCTGATTTTGTCCATTACACAGTTACCTGCAGTCCGGGGGCGGCCAGGATGGCGTCGATTCGACGGTAAGCAGCCAATTCATCAATGAGCGCGGTGGGGGGAAACACCAGCAGGCAACCCGCACCTTCGCCCGACAAGGTCCCGGCGCCACACAGTTTGGCGGCGCCCCCAGCGCGTTCCACGGCCCGTACTGTCTGACAGATGCTCTCGGGAACCACGCCCAAGCGCTCAAGAGCCTGTTGATAATCACGGATCAGCCGCAGCAACTGGCCATGATCGGCCCTAGGTGTACGTAGCAATTGAATGAACTGCGCAAGGGTTCGACGCATAGCCTCTAGCAGGGGATTATTGCGCCCGGTCAGTTTGTCCCAGGTGCCGGCGATCACTTCGCCCGTGCTCTCTCGGGCACTGCCGGTGTGGTAGAGCTGAGCGCCCGCCAAGTGAAGCGCAGCGGTGCCGGCGGGCAACGGGATGACGCAGGGCTCGCCGCGATTACCGGGCCGCATCTCAATGATCGAACCGAGCAGTGCGGTCGTGTGGTCAATGCCCGACGGTTGGCCGTGTTGGTAACGTTCGATAGTCATCGCCAGGGTTTGCAGGTCTGACACTGTGGTGCGGCGTTTATAGAGACTGGCCAGCGCCGCCGGGATGCATACCGCCAGCGCGGCGGAACTGCCGAATCCGGCATTGATGGGCAGCTCCGAACGCAAGGTCAGGTCCAGTCCTCGACAACCCTTTTGTGTGAAGCTGGCCAGACTTTCTCCCAAGGCGCACTTGAGCAGGTGATCGGCATCGTTGCCCCGGACTTGGGCAAAGTGTTGCTGCTGCGGGGCCTGTCGGTATCGCGCCCAGGCCTCGCGCACTTGCTGGGTATAACGTAGCAGTGCTTCACGATGGTAGTCGCCACTAAGTCCCAAGGCGGGTGAGTTGACGTGGATTTGCTGGTCTTGTCGCAGGTGCACCCTAGCACAGCAATGCAGCCCGACGGCCATAGCCAGCGCAGGGCAGCCGTGCAACACGGCATGTTCGCCCATCAGGATGACTTTGCCTGGCGCACATGCCTGGACCATGACTTCAACGCCCCAACTGCTGGTGTGCATCGGCCAGATGGTGCCCGGCCAGGGCGGCGATGATCGACAGTTCGGCTGCCAAAACCGCAGCACCGATGATTTCCGCCAGGCGCAAGCAGTCTTCCCCGGGTTCTCGGCGGCCCGCAACGATACCCAGCAAGGCCAACGCCTCACGCTGGGTGCTCAGGCCGGTACCGCCGCCGACGGTGCCCAGGGGCACGTCGCGCAATAGGACGCTGGCATACAGGGCACCCTTGTCACGGGCTTCGAGGCAGGTCACACCTCCAGCACTTTCGGCGATGTGCCCCAGGTCCTGTCCCGTGGCGATGAACAAGGCGGCCAATACATTGGCATGATGCGCGTTGAAGCCGTGGGCCCCCGCCATGATTGAACCCAGCAGGTTCTTGCGGTACTGCACCTCCACCATCGCATCGGGTTCTGTTTTCAATATGTGCTGCACAATGTCGGCGCTCAAATGTGCCTCGGCGTGGATGTCTTTGCCTCGTCCGAGCACAAAGTTGACCGCAGAGGGCTTTTTGTCTGTGCAGTAATTGCCGGAGACGCTGACGCAGCACACGCCTGTTGAGGGAACGATGAGGTGTTCAATGGCGTGGGCGCAGGCCAGGGTGGCCATGTTCATGCCCATGGCGTCGGCGCAATGGAAGCAGAAACGCAGGTAAACCGAAGTACCCACCACGGCGGACGTGATATCCAGCAATTTGAGGTAGCGGCTGCCCTGTTCGCAGTACTGTGCGATGTCCTCGAAGTGCTCACTGACCCAGGCGAGGAAGTACTCGGTCTGCTCGATGCCGGTGGTGCGAAACACTGGGGCGCGGCTGATTCCCATGTCGCGCACCCGCACTATGGCGCCACCGGCGGCGTGCAGGGCGCTGCAGCCGCGGTTGATGCTGGCGATCAACGCGCCCTCGGTGGTGGCCAATGGCAAGAACACCCGCTCTTGAGGTTTGACGTGTTGCCCCTGAATCAGAAGTGGGCCTGCGATCCCTACCGGTACCTGGATAGCACCAATCAGATTCTCGCATTTGGCCGGGCGTGGATCGAAGCTGAAGTCGCCGATGCTGGACAGCGAGGTATGCGTGATCCTCTCCAGGGCCAATCGGCGAATCGTTGCCGCCTGTTTTGGCGATACGCTTGCGGGTAGCTGATGCATGTTGAGGGTGCCTTGGATCAGAGCCTCGACCCATTCTTCTATTGAACGGACGGCAACCATGGCGTGACTCCTCTGTGCTGTCAGCGCCGGCTGACGATGCAGATTTGGCAATCGAATAGAAAAAGTTTTTCACACTGTCAGCCGGTGCCGCTACTGTCAGACTTCACAGGTAGATCCTCGCTTATGAGTGGTTTCGTCAATTATATGACGCGATAGATCCTGCCTTTATTGGGTGTACTTATCCCAGGTCCCAGCTAATCTGCTAAAACACAACATCCAATCAAAATGGATGTTTTTTTGACGCCAGATCAGCAGTCGCCAGGGAGGCGCATGACACAGGGACGGCTTGGTAGAGAGCGGCGAATACTGCCCGAGGGCACTGCGATGAAGTGGCGTCACACTTTTCAGACCCGCATTGCCGGGGTGTTGGCGCTGTTGCTACTGGTGGTCGTTGCGGCCACTTACTTTGCCGTACAGGCCGCCACCACTCGCGCCGTGGAGAACCAGGCCGAGGTGCAGTTGGAAACCGGCCGCCAAGTGTTCGAGCGCCTGCTGGACCTGCGCGGGCGTCGGTTGCAATCCGGGCTGGACTGGCTCACCGCCGATGGCCCGTTCATGCAAGCCGTGGCCGCCGGCCGCAGTGAACCTATCCTGGCCGAGTTGCGTCGGCATGGCGGCGGTATCAGCTCCAGCGAGGTGTTCGTGCTGGACCTGGAGGGGCAGGTCATGGTCAGTACCTTGCCGATACTCACCCGCGGTCAGCCGTTTCCCTATGACCATGCCTTGCGGCAGGCGCGACGTAGCGGGCTGCAGATGCTGATCGTGGCGATGGACGGGCAGCCTTACTTGCTGGTGCAGGATGTGGTCCTCGACCCGCAGCCCATCGCCCGGGTGGTCATGGGTTTTCCCATGGACACGCTGTTCGCCAATGAGCTGCGCTCCATGAGCAACCTGGAGGTGTCCTTCCTCAGCGTGCAGGACGGCCAGGTCGGCCGCCTGTTCACCACCCAACCCTACGAGTACCAGGCCAGCATCATCGAGCGGCTGCGTGACGTGCACTTGAACCCCGAAGCGCAGGTCGGCGTGTTTCATGGCAAGCGTGTACTCAGCCAGGTTCTGCCGCTGGCCAATACCGGTGATGGCGACGAGGTGCGCGTCTTGCTGCAAAGCCCGCTGGACCACGCCCTGGAGTCCTTTGCGCCGCTGGACCGGCAATTTCTCGGGATTGCCCTGGCCGTGCTGCTGGTAGCACTGGCGGCCGCGCTGTTCCTGGCGCGCCGCGTATCGCGGCCACTCGACGCCTTGGTGGCGGCGGCCGGGCGGATTGGGGCCGGTGACTATCGCACCGCCGTGCGGGTACGCAGCCACGACGAATTCGGCTTGCTGGCCCGGGCCTTCAATGCGATGCAAAGCGGTATCGCCGTGCGTGAGCGGCAGTTGGCCCACAATGCCCTGCACGACCCGCTCACCGGTCTGCCCAATCGCGCCCTGGCCATGGAGCGCCTGGGCAGTGCGATCAGCGCCCGACGCCCGGTGGTGTTGTTATATATCGGCATTGAAAACTACCGGGTGATCAACGAAGGCTTTGGCCCTGAAGGTGTCGAGGACATGCTGCGCGAAGCCAGCCGCTGCTTGTCCATGAGCCTGCTGGCCAGCGACACGGCCGCGCGCATTGCCGGCAGCGAGTTTCTGCTGCTGTTGGAAAACACCGAGATCGACCGCGCCGTGGCCCGTGCCGACCACCTGTATGGGCTGCTCACCGAGCCCCAGCGCATCGGCCATGACGAAGTGCGCCATGAGGTCAGTATCGGCATCGCCGCGTACCCCGCCGACGGCCAGCAGGTGGACGAGTTGATCAGCCGCGCCGCCATCGCCCGGCATGACGCGGCGGCCTCGCCGGGCTACTTGCAGATCTACCAGCAGGACCGCGACTTGGCCCACCAGCGCCAGATCACCCTGATCCGCGATCTGCGCCGTGCGGTGATCGAGGGCGAATTGTTCCTGTGCTACCAGCCCAAGCTCGACCTCAACCAGGGCCACGTGCGCCAGGCGGAAGCGCTGTTACGCTGGCAGCATCCGACTCTGGGCCTGGTGTCGCCCAGCGAGTTCATCCCCTTGGCCGAGCGCACCGGCAGCATGGGCGCCCTGACCCTGTGGGTGATCGAAGAGGCGGTTCGGCAAATCGCCGAGTGGGGGCAACGGGGCTTGCCTATGCAGGTGTCGGTGAATATTTCCGTGGATGATCTGGCCGATGATGACCTGGCCATTCGCGTCACCGCCTTGCTGATGCAATACGAGGTGGCGGCCGAGCGGCTGATCTTTGAAATCACCGAAAGCGCGATCATGCATAACCCGCAGCAGGCGCTCAGCGTGCTGGAACAGCTGCGTGGTTGCGGCATCAGCTTGTCGGTGGATGATTTCGGCACGGGTTATTCGTCGCTGGCGCAATTGCAGCGCCTGCCGGTGCAGGAATTGAAGATCGACCAATCGTTTGTGCGCAACCTCGACAGCACCACCGGTGACGGTGTGATCGTGCGCTCGACCATCGAGATGAGCCACAACCTTGGGCTCAAGGTGGTCGCCGAGGGCGTGGAATTCGAGCCCAGCCTGAAATTGCTCAAGCAGTGGAAGTGCGACACCGCTCAAGGCTACCTGATCGGCCGGCCGTTGAATGCCATGGCGTTCGAGATGTGGATGCGGCGTTGCGGCCCGATGTGGGAGGGGGCTTGCTCCCGATAGCGATGCGCCAGCCAAAAAAGATTCAGCTGAAAGACCGCCATCGGGAGCAAGCCCCCTCTCACAGGCTACCGGGATTGCTTAGTCCGGCAGTTTGAACGCCATCACATAGTCACCCTGCTTGGTGCCCAGGGAGCCGTGACCACCAGCCATGACCAGCACGTATTGCTTGCCGTCCTTGCCGGTGTAGGTCATCGGTGTGGTTTGCGCGCCTGCAGGCAGGCGGCCTTCCCACAGTTGCTTGCCGTTTTTCACGTCATAGGCACGCAGGTACTGGTCCAGGGTGCCGCTGAGGAACGCTACGCCACCGGCGGTAGTGAACGTACCACCCAGGCTTGGCACGCCCATGGTCAGTGGGACCGGAACCGGCGAGCTGTCACGCACGGTGCCGTTTTTATGCATCCAGATGGTTTGGTGGGTGGTCAGGTCGACCGCTGCCACGTAACCCCAGGCCGGAGCCTGGCACGGCAGGCCCATCGGCGACAGCAGCGCTTCGAGGATCACGCCATACGGCGCGCCTTTGTTCGGCTGCACGCCTTCGGTTTCGCTGACGCGTGGGCCTTGCTTGGCGATGTCCGCAGCCGGGATCAGTTTCGATTTGAACGCCATGTAGCTCGGGTTCACGAATGCGATCTGGCGGACCGGGTCGACGGAGATACCACCCCAGTCGAACACACCGAAGTTACCGGGGTACACGATCGAGCCTTGCAGCGATGGCGGTGTGAATGGGCCGTCGTAGCGCATCGACTTGAAATCGATCCGGCAGATCAGTTGGTCAAACGGCGTCACACCCCACATGTCGCGCTCTTTGAGCGGCGGTGGCATGAAGTTCAGGTCGGACTTCGGTTGAGTCGGGGAGGTGTGATCGCCGGCCACTGCGCCTTGTGGTACAGGGATTTCGTTGATCGGTACTATCGGTTCGCCGTTGTTACGGTTCAGCACGTAGATGCTGCCTTGCTTGGTCGATGCCATTACCGCTTGCTTGACGCCGTCGGCGGTCTTGATGTCGATCAGGCTTGGCTGGCCGCCCACGTCCATGTCCCACAGGTCATGGTGAGTGAACTGGAAAGTCCACTTCACGTGGCCGGTGTCGATATCCAGTGCGGTCAGGCCGGCGCTGTATTTCTCAGAGGCCGGTGTGCGGTCGCCACCATACTGGTCGGGCATCTGGTTGCCCATCGGCAGGTACAACATGCCGAGCTTTTCATCGACGCTGAACATGGACCACATGTTCGGCGAGTTGCGGGTGTAGGTTTTGCCTTCGGCCAACGGGGTGGTGTCGTCCGGGTTGCCGCTGTCCCAGTTCCACACCAGCTTGCCGGTGTGTACGTCGAACGCGCGGATCACACCGCTTGGCTCGTCGGTGGAGACGTTGTCGGTCACGTGACCGCCGATCACGACCAGGTTCTTGGTCACGGCCGGAGGCGAAGTGGAGTAGTAACCGCCTGGAGCGAAGCTGCCGATGTTGGCACGCAGGTCGACCTGGCCTTTGTCACCGAAGTCTTCGCACATCTTGCCGGTGTCGGCGTTCAGGGCGATCAGGCGGGTGTCGGCAGTCGGCACGAAAATGCGTTTCGGGCATACGGCGCTGACCGGCGCTGGGCTCGCGCTGCCGGTAGGGCTCTGCTCGGAAGCGTACACGGCGTCATCGTGATACGACACGCCACGGCAGGTCATGTGCGCCCAACCCTTGAAGTTTGCCGCACCTTCGGTGCTCAGCTTCGGGTCGAAACGCCAGATTTCCTTGCCGGTGTCCGGGTCCAGGGCAATCACCTGGCTGTGCGGCGTGCATACATAGAGCATGCCGTTGACTTTCAGCGGGGTGTTTTCCGCGGTGGTTTCACCGGGGTCGCCAGGGCCGGGGATGTCACCGGTACGGTAGGTCCAGGCCGGCACCAGCTTGTGCGCGTTTTCCGGGGTGATCTGGGCCAGTGGCGAGTAACGATCACCGAAGGCCGAACGGCCATAGGAGTTCCATTCACCGTCGGCCTGGCTCGGCGCTGCGCTGGCCATGCCAGGTACGGCGTCACGGTCCAGTTGGCCGGTCTTGACCATTTCACCCGGGTTGGTGAATTGGCTGGCCAGCGCCGTTGCACCGGCCAATACCACGGCCACGCTCAGTGCCCCAGTGCCCAGCGGCGCCGCTTGGCCGCGCAGCAGCGGGCGGCGGAACCATGGGAGCAACATGACGATGCCCAAGGCGAACAACAGCGCCAGGCGCGGCACCAATTGCCACCAGTCCAGGCCGACTTCCCAGAGCGCCCACACGGTGCTGGCGAACAGCACCAGTGCGTACAGGCCCAGCGCAGCACGGCGAGTAGCCAGCAGCAACACGCCGGTCAGGGCGATGCCGATACCGGCCAGCAGGTAGTACAGCGACCCGCCGAGCATGCTCAGCTTGACGCCACCGGCCAGCAAGGCCAGGCCCATGATCAGCAGCAAGACGCCTAGCAGCCTGGGCAGCAGGCGGCTTGGGCTTGAGGCACCATCAGTGCTCATAGTGTGTTTCTCCGTTACGTTGGAATTATGTAACCCCGTGCTTCACTGTAGATGACGATTCAGCGCGGGCTTGGTTCATCGTTGTTTTTGGTTTTTCTGGGGTGCAGCGGGGTTATCCACAGGCGGGTGATTTATTCCCAGGCGCAGGTCGGGGTAAGACAGCGCTGTCTTTAAAAAGGAAAAAATTCGGCAAGATGGGGTCGACCGCAGGCGTGAAACGTTTCAGTTTATTGCGGGCAAGGATAATGCGGCGGCGAAACAAGAGAAAGCACGAATCGCAAGATGCATCGTTTCAGTTTTGGTAACAGTGACTAAATGTCGCTGCAAAAACAGGATGAAAAAAGGGGGCTGCTGATGGCGGTGGTTCAGTCATTGGCTACAGCGACTGGAACTGCGTCATCGGGAGCAAGCCCCCTCCCACAGGGTTTGGCTGTGGTTTTAGAAGGTGGTGCGGATGCCCAATTGCACACTGCGCCCTGGAGCCGGTGCGATATCACGCAGAATCGAGCTGGCGTAGCGAACGGTCTGGTTGGTCAGGTTTTCGCCATTCACAAACGCCAGCCACTCGCTGCCGCCCACATTGAAGCGGTAACCCGCGCTGGCGCCCAAGGTGGTGTAGCCGTCGGTGCCGCTTTCGTTAGCCGGCACACGGCCTTGACCCGCTGCATGTTCCACATCGATGCGTGCCTGCCAGCGGTCCAGTTCCCACAGCAAACCGCTGTTCAAACGCAGCGGCGCGATGCGTGGCAAGGCTTCGCCGGTGTCCAGGTTGGTGGCGCGGGTGTAATCGCCCGATAGTTCCAGCGCGAATTTGCCGTAGGCACCTTCGCCCAACTTCCAGTGATCCTGGGCTTCGAAGCCGGCGAAACGTGCGCGTACGCCGGAGTATTTGTACTCAGGGATCCCGCCGGCGTCTTCTTCACCTTCATCGTTCAGCGTGCGACCGCTGCCCAGCAAACCGATGTAGTTGGAGAAGCGGCTGTAGAACACGCCAAAGCTGCCCTTGTGGGTACCGTTGTCAAAACGCAGGGCCAGGTCACTGGACACGGCTTTTTCTTTCGACAGGTTGGCATCGCCCACTTCGTAAGTGCCGGTGGCGACATGGGCGCCGTTGGCGTACAGCTCGTAGAATGTCGGGGCGCGCTCGGTGTAGCCCAGGGTGGCAGCCAGGGACCACACCGGCGTGAGGCTATACACCGCGCCTGATGACAGGCTGCCCGCGTTGAAGTCATTGGAGTGGTCGGCATTGGCGAAACGCGCGTTGCCTTTGGCATCCGGGTCGATGTGGGTGTGTTCCAGGCGCCCGCCAAGGCTGAGTTTCAGGCGCTCGGTGGCTTGCATTTCTTCGAGGATGAACAGCGCGCCGGCGTTGGTATCGGTCTGTGGCACGAAGGCTTCTTCGCCGAGGGCCGAGAACTCGTTGCGACTCACCTGGGCACCGACCACACCCTCGAACGGACCGATAGGCAGGTGACGGCCCTCGACCCGCGCTTCATAGCCCTTGTTCTTGAAGGTGGTGCCGGTTTCGCCGCCTTCGATCTCCCGGTGCTGGTAGTCGGTATACCCCGCGTCGACCTTCACCGAACTGAACGGGCCTTGCAGGTTGCGCAACTCGGAGGCAAAGGCGTAATGATCCTGCTTCATGCGGATACGCACGTCCTGCTCGGCGGGTGAGCCATAGTTGCTGTCGTAGTTGCTGTAGGACAGGCCGGCATAACCGTCGTCCCAAGTGTAGGACCCCCCCAGCGCACCGCCGTCCTGGCGCCCGCTGCTGTTGCCCAAACGGCCATCTTTGCCAGGGCCGTCTTCACTTTCAGGGGCGTGACGGCTGCGTGCATAACCCGGGATTTTCAGGTCGTTGAATTCCCGCGCATTGGCATCCAGATGCAAGGCGAAGGTGCCATTCCCAGCCTCCAGTTTGCCCGCGCTGCTGCGGGTGGTGTCGGCGCCGCCGTAGCGCAATTCACCGGCACCGTGGATGCCTTCGATGGCCTCGGTGGGGATGCGGTTGTCGAACGTGTTGACCACGCCCCCGATGGCACTGCCGCCGTACAGCAGCGCCGCCGGGCCGCGCACGATCTCGATGCGATCAACGTTGATCGGGTCCAGCGGCACGGCGTGGTCATAGGACAGGGACGAGGCATCCAGCGCGCCCACGCCATTGCGCAGGATGCGAATGCGGTCGCCATCCTGGCCACGAATGATCGGTCGGCTGGCGCCGGGGCCAAAGTACGAAGACGACACACCGGGTTGCTTGTTGAGGGTTTCGCCCAGGCTGCCTTTTTGTTGCAGGGTCAGGTCGTCGCCTGCGAGCACGGTGGTGGGCGAAGCGAGTTGCTCGCTGCCCAGCGGGTTGGCGGTGATGACTTGAGGTTGCAGCTCCAGGGCGTGGGTTTCGGAGCAGATCAACAAGGCGGCGGCGAGCGGGGTCAAGCGCCAGAGAGGGAAGAGGGACATCGGACATTCCTTGGCAAAACAGCGAAAAAGAGCAGGTTCAAGACGGTATCGAGATCATTGCATTTGATACTTGTAGTTACAATATAACATCTCTTTTTCAGCTGAATAGCGGGAACTTTTCTCCGGGGGCTATATTCAATGCAGTGCTTCCACCTGTACGCCTCGTCGGCTAAGGTGCGCGGCTGTGTTTTCTCTATTTGCAAAAAGGCCTGGCATGACCGCGACAAGCAACGACCCGCTCCACGGTGTGACTCTGCAACATATCCTCACCACCCTGGTGGCACATTACGATTGGGCAGGCCTGGCCGAACGCATCGATATCCGCTGCTTCAAGAGCGATCCGAGTATCAAGTCGAGCCTGACGTTCCTGCGCAAAACCCCATGGGCGCGGGAGAAAGTCGAAGGGTTGTACGTGAAGCTGATGCGCACCAAACGCCCGCTGGATTGATCCCATGAAGCGCTTTGTGGCCACGGCGGCACTGGCCGGTTGGGTCGGGTTGGCGATTCAGCAGTACCTGATTTTCTATTCGCGCTGGCTCACCGATGCCAGCCTGTTGGGCGGGTTGATCAACTTTTTCAGTTTCTTCACGGTACTGACCAATACCCTGGTGGTCGTGGTGCTGAGCTATGCGCTGGTCAACCGGGATTCAGCGGCCAGGCGGTTTTTCCTGGCGCCTACGGTCAGCAGTGGGATCGCTGTGAGCATCATCGTGGTCAGCCTGGCCTACAACCTGTTGCTGCGGCATTTGTGGAGCCCTGCAGGCTTTCAATTCATCGCCGATGAACTGCTGCATGACGTGATGCCCGTGCTGTTTTTGATCTATTGGTGGCGGTGCGTGCCCAAGGGCCATTTGCGCCTCGGGCATATCGGCGCCTGGGTGATCTACCCACTGGTGTACTTCGGCTATGTGCTGCTGCGGGGCGATTTGCTCGGGCAGTATCAGTACCCGTTCATCGATGTCGGCACCCTAGGTTATCCACAAGTGTTTGTGAATGCCGGGGGGATTCTGGCGGGGTTTGTCGTAATCGCGCTGGCGGTGGTGGGGCTGGACAGACTCATCAAGCCCCACGCCTGATTCACTCCTCGTCGCTACCGTCGGCACGCCAGTAGCCTACGGCCTTGAGGAATTCTTCATTGACCTGGTGCGTGTCCAGCAATACACGACGCACCTGGCGCGACAGTTTGCTTTCGGTCGCCACGAAGCTGTACAGCGAACCACTCGGCAGCGTCAGCGTGCGTACGGTTTCCAGCAGGTCATCCTGGCCACGGATCACCCAGATCACTTTTACGTCGGCAGCACTCTCGAGGGGTTGCCGTTCCGCCGCGTTGGCGATCTCGATCACCGCCAATACCTGGCGCCCGGCCGGCAGTTCTTCCAGGCGGCGGGCGATGGCGGGCAGGGCGGTTTCATCGCCGATCAACAGGTAGCTGTCGAACATATCCGGCACGATCATCGAGCCCCGAGGCCCACCGATATAGAGGTGCTGGCCGACCTGCGCCTGCTCTGCCCACGTCGAGGCAGGGCCGTCACCGTGCAGGACAAAGTCGATGTCCAGCTCGCCGATGCTCAGATCGAAGCGCCGTGGCGTGTAGTCGCGCATGGCGGGCTGCGGGCCGTCGCCCTTGATCGTGAAGGTCGGGCTCTCCAGTGCTGCCTGTTCGGCGGCGTTCTGTGGGAACAGCAGCTTGATGTGATCGTCACTGCCCAGGCTGACAAAACCCGCAAGCTCAGGGCCGCCCAAGGTGATGCGGCGCATGCGCGGGGTGATATCCACCACCCTCAATACTTGCAGGCGGCGACGTTTGATTTCATGGGTAACGCGATGGATGGCTTGAGTATTCATTGAGCTTTCCCGTCGGCAATGGCTTGAGCGGTGCCGTTGAGCAGCGCCGCGACACGAACGATTTCTTCCGGGCTCCAGCGCCCGTGGTGCGAATGCAAGGCATGGCGCAGGTTGTGTACCGCTTCGTGGATTTCCGGCGGGCGGTCGTGACCACGAAGCGAACGTTTGCTGACGTCCAGACGCATGCGTACACCCTCCAGGGCAACGGCTTGCTCGCTTAAGAAGAGACGACCGGCGTCGGTGATTGTGTAGCGTTTTTTTCCGCCTTCGGTGTCGCCGGTGATCAGTTCGCTCTCTTCCAGAAAGGTCAGGGTCGGGTAAATCACACCAGGGCTGGGGCTGTAGGTGCCATCGAATAGGCTTTCTATCTGGCGGATCAGGTCGTAGCCATGGCACGGCTGCTCAGCGATCAGCGCCGGCAGCAGCAATTTCAGATCGCCGGGTGCAAATACCCGAGGGCCTCGGCCGCCGCGTTCGCGTCCTGGGCGTTTTTCGAAGCCGTCGTGATGATGGGGGTGGTGGGGATGATGCTCTCTCATGTGCTTGGCTCTCCGTCTTGGTTAGATATAACGTAAGATATATCTTAAGATGAGCGCAAGCCTTTCGGACGAATGGCTACCTGTCGCTGTCGCTGCGTTTACGCGTGGCAGCACCGTGAATTCATATCCGGAAAGAACTTTGTTAGTTGTATAAATGACGGGTTGTAATATTGTTCTGACGGAATGATCCACTAATAAAAGCTTTCGTTTAATTGTGAGTAGTCTTCTTCTTACAGCTAATTAATAAGTTTTGGCAAAGTGCCATATTTTTCCTATTGACTTGATCGTTGTCGGGCTACCCGATACGAGGAAATCACCTGCTTACGTGTTGGAAAACTCACGGGATACTTGTGTCGCGTTGAAACTTGCGAAGTTGTCAATGCACGTTATTGGAAACGCTAAGGCGCGTTCTGTAACGCCAACTCCTTTAAGTTAGAAAACAGGTATTCAGTCATGTTGAAAAAAATCGCCATTGCCTCGCCACTGGTTGCCGCTGTACTGGGTTCGTCCCTGGCGTTTGCCGCAGATGATGCGCGCACTTCCATCCAGATCAAGGCAGACATTCCCACCAAGCAGTTCCACGCCCAGCCGCTGGATCCCAACTTCGGTAAAGACGAAGTCATGAGCTACAACCCCGTCAGCGGTGAGCTGAGCTCGCTACGTGCAACCTTCAGCGTCAAACATACCGATGGCTCCGTGCACGCCTACATTGAAGGTGGCCCTACGGCAGCCGCGCTGTACAACGGCAGCAACAGTATTGCGCTGACCAACACCTTCAACGGCATCGTGCTGACCGCCTCACCGCAAGAAGTGGTGGATGACCCGCAATCCACCCCAGGCACCCAGGCTGACCTGGTGATTACTCCGGCCAAACCGGCGGACAACCAGAACGGCCTGTACACCGCCAACTACACCGTGATCTTCGACGCTGTGCCGCGCGCGCCGGCGCTGTAACGCCGTCGTGTCGTGGAGCGCCTGGTTGAACGCCAGGCGTTGATGAAGGAGCGGTGGCCTGTCCTGGCCGCCGCCCCGTTTGACTGCCTCGGCTGTCCGTAAAAGTGAGTATTCCGTGCATGTTTCCGATGACGCCTATCGCGGGCGCGCTGGCGCTATCGCTGTGCGCCAGCGCGCTGGCAGCGCCCTCAGCGCCTGGCACCACGCCGCGCAGCCTGTTGCTGCAGTCCAAGGAGTTGCCCAGCGATTTCGAGCAACACTTCTTCGATGTGCCGCTGGCCGTGCGCGTCGAACTCGATCAACAGTTTCTCGGCGAGGCGATGATCGTGCTGGGTCGGGATGATCGCATCACGTTACTGGCGTTCGGCGATGTTGCCGACAGTCAGTTTTCAGCCAGTGAGCGTGATAAGTGGCAGCAACTGCTGCAACAGGGCATGCCCCTGGGAAGTTGTGAGCGAAGTTGCCCGTCGCAATTGTTGGCGGTGCACTACAGTATTGAAAATTCGTTGGTATCGATCCTTACCGAAAACGTCGAGCGTAGTACAGAAGTCAAACGGTATTACGATCAGCCTGAAACAGGCAGCATGGGCCTGATCCTGAATAATCAACTCAACCTCAACGGTGGCGCCGAGGAGCAACTCGGTGGGCGCTATGGCCTGGAGGCCAGCTCCAGCGTGGGCAACTGGACCCAGGCGTTGAACCTGCAGTTGTCACGCCTCGGCGGCACCGACACCACCCTTTACCACGCTGTACACGAGCTTTATAGCCAGCGCGAACTGCAAGGCCAATTCCTGCGCCTGGGTTATTTCACTCCAGGCTCCGACGGTCTGACCCGACAGATACGTGCGTTCGGCGCCAATCCCGACACTGCCGTGGGCGTGATGTATGGCAGCTCCGACAGCCTGCTGATCAACAACCCCAAGCCCAGCGTGTACCCGATCTATGTCACCGCCAGCCGCCAGGCTTCGGTGGAGATCTACCGCAACGGCTTGCTGCTTAACAGCCAGGCCGTGGCAGCCGGGTTGCAGACCCTCGATACTCGGCCACTCCCCGGCGGTATCTACGAGGTGGAAGTGCGCCTGGTCGAAGACGGCCGCACCACCTCCACCACCCAGGAACTGGTCTACAAACCCAACAACTGGCGCAACGCCGACGAGCGCTGGCGTTACAGCAGCTTCCTCGGGCGCGAGAGCAAACTGCTGAGCAACTGGGACGAACAGGCCAGCGGCTTCATGACCTATGGTGCCAGCGCCAACTACCTGGCCCATCCCCGGGTCATCCTGGGTTTGTCGACGCGCAAGGTGCGCGAGAAGCTGCAAAATGGCGTGTCGGTCGACTGGACCCTGGCCAACGCCACCAGCGTATATGCCAATGTCTACCAGACCCAGGATCACGGCACCGGCCTTGATATCCAGGGCCTGTACAGCTACGGCCATGGCAGCCTCGTGGCCAGCCACAACCGCAGCTGGCTCGACACGCGCCGCACCTATGAAACCTTGCCCGATGGCACGCGTGTGCGGCCGCGCAGCACCTTCGTCGGGCAGGCCAGCAATTCGTCGTTGTCGATCAACCATCGCCTGAGCAACAAGAGTTCGATCAACTCCCGGCTCTCCTACAGCCAGGGCAACATCGAAGGTCTCGGCCTGGACCTGGGCTGGAACCAGCGCGGTACGGTGTTGGGCAGCGATGCCAGTTGGCGTGTTTCGGTGTTCGATCGCCCGGCCACGGCCAGTACCGGCGACAAGCGTAACCGGGGTGTCGACATCAGCGTCAGCCTCGCCCTTGGCGGCCCAGGCGAGCAATGGTCGGCCAGCCTCGGCACACGCACTGCGCGCGATGGCGGCCGCGACAACAATGGCTCGCTGACCTACCAGCGCAGTCTGGATGATCACTTCCTGCAGAGCGTCTCGGCCACGGCGACTGCGGACACCTATGGCGTCGGCTTGTCCGGTCGCAGCAGCTTCCAGACCGAAGCGCTCTACGGCGACGCATTCTTGCAGCGCTCCTCGTTCAACGACAAGCTCAGCGGCGGCCTGAACCTCAATAGCACCGTCGCCGTAGGCGCGCAAAACATGGTGCTCAGCAGCCAGTACCACACCGGAGGGGCCGGGATGATCGTGGATGTCGAGACCGACCTCGACGACATCACCCTGCGCGCCGATGACCTGGCCGGCGGCAGCGCCACCTTGCGCCCCGGGCGCAACTTTGTGCCGATCACAGCCTACAAGAGCAGCACCCTCAGTTTTGACTTCGAAGGCAACCACCCACCGGCCGCCGCCATCCAGCCGGCGCGCAGCAACTACCACCTGAACAAGGGTGGTGTGGACTATCGCAAGATCAGCGTGATGCAAACCGTCACCGTGCTCGGACGGTTGCTCGATGCCCAGGGCAATCCGCTCAAGGGCCACCACGTGATCAACCACGCGAGCCGTGGGGTCAGCGAAGTGGACGGGTTCTTCTCCCTGGAGATGCACACCGGTACACCCACCCTGCAAGTGAGCTTTGCCAATCAATTGCTCTGCCAGTTCCGCGTGGACCCAGGCACCGCCCGCCGCGAAGGCGACGTGCTGATGATCGGCGACCTCAGCTGTACGCCGGACACCCTGGCCGATGTGGTGCATGGCACGCAAACCGCCGGTTGAAACCCTTTATCCGTTGAGGTTCAAGCAATGAAACGTTTTTGCATGCTGTTAGGCGCCACGCTGTTTTCGCTGAGCAGCCACGCCGGCCCGCAGATCAATGTCGGGGTGGTCTACGACTACCTGGATGCGGAAAAAAGTACCTATATGAAGCGCGTGTTCAACGGCGGCACCTCCACGGCTTTCGTCAAGGTCAACATTCTCGAGATGATCTACGCCGCCGATGGCAGCTACCGGGAAGTGCCGTTGCAGGACCACGCCGGCGGCACCGCCCGTGACGGCCTGATGGCCAGCCCGGCGCGCCTGATCGTGCCGGCCAACGGTACCCAGGGCACGCGCTTGCTGTTCATGGGCAACCGCGACAAGGAGCGATATTTCCGCGTGCGCTTCGTGCCCGTAGTGCCACAGAGCGAAGATGAATTCGCCCTTACCGATGAAGAGCGCGCCGAATACAAAGACAACCTCGCCGCCGGTGTGCGGGTGCTCGCAGGCTACGGCACGGTGTTTTTCGTGCGCCCGAAAAACACGCGTTTCGACACCCAGGCCGATAACGCCCCCAGGCGCTACGCCCTGCACAACAACGGCAACAGCGTCGTGGTGGTGGATGAATTCAAGGACTGCCGGGTCGACGACCCGCGTGACTGCCGGCCCACCGTCAAGCACCACATCATGGCCGGTCGCAGTTTCAGCTTCGACAAGGAAGCGGGGCGCGAATACCGCTTCAACCTGATCGAAGGCTCCGCGAAGAAAACCGTTGAGATCAAGGGTTGATCCCGTGCCGAGGCAAAAAATGCTCAAGTTACTGATGTGCGCCGCTGTCTCCATCGTCAGCCTGCTGACTGCCACTCCCAACCGGGCGGCGCTCGAGCGGGAGACTTTCGAGGTTTTTGTCGAAATTCCCACGCCGGACTTTTATGTGCTGCCGGTCGACCCGCAGTTGTTCCACCGTGAGCAACGCCTGGACTACAACCCGGTGTCGTCGCAATTGAGTCCGCTGCGTGCGCAGTTCGATGTGAAAAATATCGGCGGTGCCATTGGTGCACGGCTTGAGGAACAGCCATTTCTGTACAACGGCAGCGACCGTATCGACCTGCGTGTGAGTTTCAACCGGCAGGAATTGAGCCTGGACCGCAGCGAAGTGGTGTCCACCGCTGAAGCCAAGCCCGGCAGGCGCGTCCCGCTGGAAATCGTCGCGATCAAACCCGCCGACGACTACCTTCCCGGCAATTACTACGGCACGGTGCGGGTGGTGTTCGACGCTACTGCGCCGGGCTTATGAGGTTTCTTTGATGAAGTTTATTATTCGCGCCCTGTGCGCGTGGGCACTGCTGTTACCACTGGCCGCGCAGGCTCTGACCCAGGACATCACGGCGGTATTTCGCCCGGACCCGTCCAACCCCTTGCTCAACCGTTTCGTCAACACCACACCCGAGAGCGGGATCTGCCCCTGGCACATCCCTGAGCGCTGCAAGGCTCTGGGGATTTTCAGCATCCGTACCAGCGACCTGACCTTCTCATCCAGCGTGCCGATCCAGGGCGGCCATACCGACGTACGCAAAGGCGCGATGTTCAAGGTGCCCAGCGAGTGGCGCGATGTGACCGTCAACCATGCGGTCACCGGCGCGTCCGAGACGGTAAAGATGCGCATCGCAGGCATTGGTGGTCGATTCGATTTGTACGAGGGGGTGGGTCAAACGGTCTGGGCCAGGGGCGCACTTGGCTGGAAATATGCCCCTGCACCGTGTCTAGGGACAAACTACGGCACGGGCAACAACTCGTTTTTCTTATGGTCCTGGATCACACCGCTCAACGTCGGTGCCTGTGACATGGCTGCGGTCAAGGATATCCCGGACATCCGCTATCCGGTTTTCGAGTACTCCTACGAGCTCAAAACCCCGAACCCGCTGGCGATGGACAGCGGTGTGTACACCGGCAGCATCACCTACAGCGTAGGCCCCCGGGCGGATTTCGATTTCGGTGACATCATGCAGCCCAACGACAACCAACTGACCTTTAACTTTACCCTGGACGTCGATCACCACCTCAAGGTCGAGGTGCCGCCGGGTGGCAATCGTGTGCAACTCGAACCCCAGGAGGGCTGGCAGGCGTGGTTGAAGAACGGACGCAAACCCACGCGCCTGTTCCGCGACCAGACCGTCAACCTGTGGGCCAGCTCGCCATTCAAGATGACCCTGGAATGCGGCGAGCCCATGGGCAATACCTGCAGTATGCGCAACGCCGCCGGCCATCAAGTCCCGCTGGACGTCGCCGTCACCTTGCCCGTCGGGTTGAACGACAGCGTCGGGCGACCGGTCAACCGGCTGCCCTTGCGCCTGGACGGTGTGGGCACCCAGTTGTTCCAGCCGACCCGGTACATCGACCGCAAGCCCAGCACCCTGCACTTTGAGATCAAGGCGGACAGCGTGTCGCAGATGCTCGATCACGGGGGGGGCAGCGCCTACTCAGGCACGGCCACCGTGGTGTGGGACTCGGGGTTGTAGGCGCTTGCCGAGCCCCATGCCCTTGCGCCGGCTTCGCCATTAGCCTGGCGGTTTTCTGCGGCCGGCACGCATTGGGTATGGCTACCCGGTTGCAGGTACGGCATCAGGATCGGCGCCATGCCTTTGAGCACTTGCACCGGCAAGGCCGAGGTGAAGGTGAAGTGTTCCGCCGAGCGGCCAGGAACGAAGGCGGTCAGCGTGCCGAAATGGCTATCGCCCAGGTAGAACACAAAGGTCGCGGTGCGGTTGATCGACTTGGAGCTGATCACCCGGCCGCCGGCGCCGATGGCTTCGATGCGGTTGTCGCCGGTACCGGTCTTGCCGCCCATGGCCAGCGGGGTGCCGTCGGCCAGTTTGAAACTGCCGGAGACGCGTTTTGCCGTCCCCGCATCCACCACCTGGGACAACGCGCCGCGCAGGGCTTGCGCTACCGCCACCGGCATGACCCGCTTGCCGGGCGCGGGGTCGTTGATCAGGCGGGTTTCATAGGGCGTGTCGGCGCCAAAGTGCAGGCTGTCGATGCGCAGCACTTTGGAACGCACACCGTCGTTGAGGATGATGCCCATCAGTTCCGCCAGCGCCGCAGGTCGGTCACCGGAGCTGCCAATGGCGGTTGCCAGGGAGGGCACCAGGTGATCGAAGGGATAGCCGACCGCCTGCCAGCGCTGATGGATATCGAGAAACGCCTCGATCTCCAGCATGGTGCGAATACGGCTGTCGCGTGCGCTTTGATGACGGCTCTTGAACAGCCAGCTGTAGACTTCCTGGCGCTCGAACTGGCTGGCTTTCACGGCCTCGCCGAATGTCGCGTCGGGATGGTTGAGCAGGTAGCCGAGCAGCCACAGGTCCAGCGGATGGACCTTGGCGATGAAGCCTTGGTCAGGCAAGTCATAGCTGCCGGGACGGTAGTCTTGATAGAGCTTGGCCAGGCGCTCGTCACTGAGCTTGCCGACGTCCTTGCTGCCGGCCAGGTGCGAGCGCACGAAGCGGTTGAAGCTTTCCTGGCTCGCGTCGGGCAGCAAGTAACGATGCACAGCCGCCAGGCGGATCGGCGTCGCACGGACACTGTCGAGGAACGTATCGAGGCGGGCCTGGGTGTCTTTTTTCTGGTACTTCTTCCAGAACCTGAGCAGGAACGCGGTGCCTTCGCGGTCGGCGAATCTGGCCAGGTATTCCTGGCGCCGAGGGTCGTTGTCGTCCTTGAGCAACTGCGCGCTGTTGTTGGGGCCTGCGTAGGTGGTGTAGCGCACGATATCGCGCATCAGGCGAATGAACGGCAGGTTGATCGATTCGCGCAAGGCGTCGCGCAGGGTGGGGCTGCGGCCATTGTCCTGGCTGCGAAAGTTATGGAAGTGATGCAGGCCGCCCCCGGTGAAAAAACCTTCTGCCGGGTTGGCCGAGTAGGTGCGGTCAAGGGCGGCGTCGAGCATTTTCTCCAGGCTTTTGTCCGGGGTCTGGATCAGGTAGTCGATGGCCCACCGGCTGAGGCGGTCCTGATCGTTGATCGGCACTTTTTTCAATGCAGCGGGGGATTGCGCCGCGTATTGGTCGTGCAACTCACTGACGATTTGCAAGTAGGTGGTGAGCACCCGCAGCTTGGCCGTGGAGCCCAACTCCAGCTTGCTGCCTTCATTGATATCAAACGGTTGGTCGGTGTTATCGGTCTGTACCCTGACCCGCGAACCGTCCGGGGTCAGCTCGAACAGGGTAAAGCTGTAGCGGACTTGAGGCGTGCTGGCGGCGGTCAGCAGGCGTTCGCCGAGCAGGCCGAGCTGGCGCGCATAGTCAGGGTCGGCCAAGTGCTTGAGGTAATCGCTGACCTGGGTCTGCAGGGTGCCTTGCAAGGTACTGGTCGCCGACAGGTCCAGGCGGTCGAGGTCGTACAGCGGGCGATTGAGCAACGCGGCAACCCGGCTGCGTGCGACGCTGATGCCCTTGTTGGTTTCAATCGGTTGCACCGTGGGTTGTTGCACCCAGTCGCGATAGCTGAGCGGGGCGCCAAGGGCCGCGTTGAGCAAGGGCGCATCGATCACGCCGTTCTGGGCCAGCAATCGCAGATGGCTGTCGGTGAGTTGCGCCAGTTCGTCACGCCCCTTGACCAGGTAATGTGAAGGGCGGCGCTGGGCGATGATCAACGCCAGCACCTCGCGCAAGGCCAGCGCTTTGGCTCGCAGGTCATTGCCCACCAGCGCCTGGTTGACCTGGTTGAAATCGGCGCCGAACCACACCCGCAAACCTTCGGCCAGGCCGTGCACCTCACCGTGCCCCGGCACGGCCGACAGCGGCACGCTGTTGAGGTAGTCACGCACGATATTCTGCCGTGCGATCGCGGTGTCCGGCCCCGCCTGGTAAGCCCGTACGCCGGCGGAAAACATCTGCCGCAGTTTCTCCGCGCCGGAAAGGGTCAGGCCGTCCGGGGAGTGCCGGTACTTTTCCAACTGGGTCGCCAGGGTACTGCCGCCGGCACTCTGGCCGGGCAGGTGCAGGGTCTTGGCCACTTGCGACCAGGCCGCCTTGGCAAAGCGCGGCCAGTCGACGGCGGGGTTGGCCTGTGGGGCGGCGGGGTCGAGCAGGTCGCGGTTTTCGATAAACAGCAGGCTGTTGACCACCAGCGGCGGAATGCCGGCGAAGCTGGCGTAGAGCTGTTGCGGGTAGGTGTATTGGTACAGCGGCAGCGCCTGGCAATCGGTGAGCGACAAACCGGCCTGGATTTTTTCCGCGTAGGGCACGAACAGCCCCTGGCGAGTGTAATCCATCAATTGGGAGGAGAAGCGCGTCTGGGATTGCACGACGTAACCGCGTTTGAGCAAGCGGGCCAGGAAGTCGTCGAGGTCGCTGTAGCCCAGGCGTCGATCAAACGGTCCGGGGCCTGGGTACACGATGGCATCACTGGGACCGTCGGCCAGCCGGTAGGTCAGTTGGTTGGCCAGCCTGCTCAATTGCTCGGCTTGCAGGCGTGAAGTGCGCATCTCTCTGGCGGCGGCAAAGCCCAGGGCCACCAACGCCATCAGCACGATCAGCCAGAACAGCCTGCGCCCGTAGCGGGGCCTGGGTTTATTTTGGGGTAAAGGCGCTGGTTCCGAACTGCCTTGTAGTTTCGCAGCCTTGGTCGATTCGGTTTGCCACAGTGCGCCCATAGTCGATTGATCCATTCACGCAGATTGATCGGACTTGTTTGAAGCTTAGACGGTGTGGGCTTGATGTGAGGAAATTGTGTTTTTTGCGTGGGAAGCTTCTGAATCCGCCCTTGAGTGAACGATTGCAGCTGCGGCGATTGGTCGCCGGGTATAGGTCATATGCGCCTGTGAAATTGCATTATTGTGGGCGCTTCCACTAAATTGACTGGCTTTTACAGTGAAAGGCACTGGTCGAGGCTTTTTATACTGCACGGCCCATCGTCTTGCCCTGCAAGGCGGGGCTGTTCATGAGACGGCCCCGGTTTCGATTTCCGCCTGGCCTTACCGGCAACGGCGTGTGAAACGCGACGGGCTATCCAATAACAAGATGAGGTTGTATCCCTATGCCAGTCGGCAACCCCCTGCCCCATGGCGAGACCGCTCAAGGCGGCCCGCTCAAACGCGAACTCGGTGAGCGACATATTCGCTTGATGGCACTCGGCGCCTGCATCGGCGTCGGTCTGTTCCTGGGTTCGGCAAAGGCCATTGAAATGGCCGGTCCGGCGATCATGCTGTCGTACATCATCGGCGGCCTGGCGATCCTGGTGATCATGCGTGCGCTCGGCGAGATGGCCGTGCACAACCCTGTCGCCGGTTCGTTCAGCCGTTATGCACAGGATTATCTCGGCCCGCTGGCGGGCTTCCTGACCGGCTGGAACTACTGGTTCCTGTGGCTGGTGACCTGTGTCGCGGAAATCACCGCGGTCGCGGTGTACATGGGCGTGTGGTTCCCCGATACGCCGCGCTGGATCTGGGCCTTGGCGGCGCTGATCAGCATGGGCACCATCAATCTGATCGCGGTCAAGGCGTTCGGTGAGTTCGAGTTCTGGTTTGCCCTGATCAAGATCGTCACGATCATTGCGATGGTCATCGGCGGCGTCGGCATCATTGCGTTCGGTTTCGGCAACGATGGCGTGGCGCTGGGTATTTCCAACCTGTGGGCCCACGGCGGTTTCATGCCCAATGGCGTGCAGGGCGTCCTGATGTCCTTGCAAATGGTCATGTTCGCCTACCTGGGCGTGGAGATGATCGGCCTGACCGCCGGTGAAGCGAAGAACCCGCAGAAGACCATCCCCAGCGCAATCGGCTCGGTGTTCTGGCGCATCCTGCTGTTCTATGTGGGGGCGCTGTTTGTGATTCTGTCGATCTACCCGTGGAATGCGATCGGTACCCAAGGCAGCCCGTTTGTGATGACCTTCGAGCGTCTGGGGATCAAGACCGCCGCCGGCATCATCAACTTTGTGGTGATCACCGCGGCCCTGTCGTCGTGCAACGGCGGCATCTTCAGCACCGGGCGCATGCTTTACAGCCTGGCGCAGAACGGCCAGGCCCCGGCGACCTTCGCCAAGACCTCGAACAACGGTGTGCCACGTCGCGCCCTGCTGTTGTCGATCTTCGCGCTGCTGCTGGGGGTGTTGCTCAACTACCTGGTGCCGGAGAAAGTCTTTGTCTGGGTCACCTCCATCGCCACCTTCGGCGCGATCTGGACCTGGCTGATGATCCTGCTGGCCCAGCTTAAATTCCGTAAAAGCTTGAGCGCCGCAGAACAGGCCGGGTTGAAATACCGCATGTGGTTGTACCCGGTCAGTTCGTACCTGGCGCTGGCGTTCCTGGTGTTGGTCGTGGGGTTGATGGCGTACTTCCCGGACACCCGCGTGGCGCTGTATGTGGGGCCGGTGTTCCTGGTGCTGCTGACGCTTGTGTTCTATGCCTTCAAGTTGCAGCCGACCGACGCGAGTGAGGGTGTGCCACGCTCCGTTTAGTGCGGGGGAGCGAGTTCGCTCCCCTGGCGTTAGCTGCGTCTCTGGTTGGCCAGTTGTGCCGCCTGGGTCAATTGACGGATCAGGCGTTCACGTTCGGCAGTTTCCTGGTCGGTAATCGACTGGCGTCGGTCCAGGTAGGTGTCGGAGCGTTTGTCCGCCACTGCCTGGTTCAACGCATTCACCTGGTGCCGGGTGATGGTGTCAATGGTGCTGAAAGGCTCCGGGTAGCTGCGGGCGAGGTATTCGAGCCAGAAGTCTTCCTGCAATAAAGAGGTTTGCGGCGCGTCGGTCTTGCTGATGTCCCGCAGCTTCTGCCGGGCATTGGCAATATCCCTGGACTTGACCCACTCCCGTGCCGAATACAACAACTCTTCCTGATGCACCGGCAGGTTGAACTCCTTTGCCAGGCTCATGCGCAAATACAGCTTCACCTCGGCATCGTCAGGATCGACCTGGGCCTCGCGCAGTGATTTCAGATGGTCCTCGGCGAACTGGTCGAGTGTGCGCAGGTAGAACAGGCTTTGCGCCAAAGCCAGCAGCTCGCGTTCGGCTATGGCGATGTTCGATTGCGCCTTGGCCACGTAGCGCAGGTGGCGGATTTCCATATCGATAAAGGCCAGGATCGCCCCATCACCACAGGTGCCTGCCAGGTAGGTGTTGAGGAATACGTCGTTACGTAACTCGGTGGAATCGCCCATGGCGTTCAGCAGGTGCCACACCCGTTGGGTCAGGGCTTTTTTCGAGGTTTCGTTCTTTACATAGGCATAAGACTGGGTCAGGTCCTTCAGTACGCGAAATGCGTCATCGGAGCTCGCCTCCTCGTTGCTCTTCAATAGGTCCCACAGCTTTTTGCAGGCCGCGTGTTCGGCCGCAGGGATGCCGGTAAGCCAATCATTCAAGTCGGCCGGCACGTTCTGTTGATGCTGGATGCCTGGCAAGGGGCCGCCCAGCCTGACGCCGGTCTGGGCGAAGTAGTCGTTTATCCGGTCTAGCGTGTCGGCGTCCAAGGGGTTGTCGTGCAACACGGTATTGCGATTGGTGCGGGCCATGCTGGTGTTGAACAACGCGTCGGGAAGCGTGGTAATACGGTTTTCCTGAAGCAGCAACGCACCCAGGTCGTCGCGGGTTTCGGCACCTATTGGCCATTGAGTGAGGCCGGTATTGCGCAGTGACAGAACCGTCAACCTCGGCATGCTGCTGATATCCGGTGCCAGGCCCAATGGGTTGTTATCCAGATGCAGTTCTTCCAGGCGGGTCAGGGTGGCCAGGCGTTGCCGGGATTCGTCGGTCAGCACGATGTTGTTGTCCGCCAGGAACAACTGTTCCAACTGGATCATGGCGGTGATGCTGGCGGGCAGATCGGTGAGCATGCAGTCGATTTTCAGATACTTGAGGTTGGCGAATTTGCTCAGAAACGCATTACCGGTGGCCGGGAAGGTATCGCCGGCGATGTGCAGGTAATCGATATGCGCAAAGCCCTGGGTGCCCAGGAGAAAATCGGTGTCGGGCAAGTCGTTGTCGCCCAGTTGCAGCTTGAGCACGTGCACGTCGAGCAGGCCGTCGGCATACAGTACCCGGGTTTCCTGACGCCACGCGCTGCGGATCTGTTCGGCCAGGTAGCGCCGCTGGCCGAGGTTCATGCCCAAGGGGTCGGTGGCGGGGTCATCGTTGGCGTGGGGCGACTCCGCCCAGCGGGTGAGGCCGTAATCCAAGGCCTGGTATTCGGCCTTGCGCCGCTCCAGTTCGAGTAACGCGGCGGGTTCGCTCATGCCCAGTGCATCAATCAGGGCGTTGGCCTTGGCCACGCTGAAACTGGGGTAGATCTCGCGCACCTTGCTGACCAGATCCACCGGCTGGCGGGCGTGGAACGGCCATAGGTCGCTCAAGGTAAACGGGTAGGCCGTGAATGAACTGTTGACCGCCATCGGCGGCTGCAGCCAGTACGGAATATGCGGCAGATCGAGCAGGGCCTTGATCGCCACGCGTTGGCCCAGCGCGAGGTCAGCGAGGCGGTGCCGCAACGGGGTCAAGTCACTGCTGTCGTCAATGCCCAGGGCTTGGCGCTCAGTTTCGGACAGCAGGTCGGCGACGCCCCCGAGCAGGTCGGTGGTTTCTCCCAGCGCCTGGCCCATGCCGTCGTAGGCCCGATAGCCGTTGTCCATCTTCACCAGCACCCGACGATCATTGCCGTCGAGGATCCCGGCGTGCTCCAGCAAGCGCCCTTCAGGCGTACCTGCGTGGATATCCAGGCGCAGGGCCGCCGGCCAGCCGGGGACGCTCTTGAGCAAATGCAGGATGATCTTTGCGCTGTCGGGGTTGGCCAGGGTCGTGAGGTACAAACCTTCGAAGGCGCGGTTCAGGCGCACATCATGGGCGGTCAGGCGCGCCTGTTCTGCCAGGCGCAGGCCGACCTCGTCGTGATCGTGCAACTGCTTGAGTTCCTGGCGGCTGGCATGCTCCAGAATCGCCTTGGCCGCGCTGATGGGGAGTGCCGGATGATGGTTCTGCAAGCGCTTTTCCAGGCGCGTGCCGCTCTGTTCGCTCTGGCGGTAGAGGATATCGAATAGCTGAGCGCGTTCCTGATGAGCATGCTCGGCGATTTTTTTCGCCAGTTTGAACAACCGTTCCTGCTGGGTCGCGGGCAGTTCGCCGAGCAGTGCCTCGATCAAGGCGGTGTTCAATACGATATTTTTCAGCGGCTCGGGGCCGTGGCTGTCGGCCTCGCTGATGCGGATCTTCTCGGCGTCGGGGTTGAGTTGGCTCGGGTACTGTCCGAGCACCTTGCCGTGGCTGTCGACCACTTCCAAGGCATGGCTGCGCGGCCATCCGGGCAAGGCGCTGACCAACAGCAATTGCAGCGAAGCCCGTGCACTGCGGTTGGCCGTGTAGGTGGTCATGGCGCGGATGAAGTGCAGGATCTCGCGCTCGATGCGAAAGCGCTTGCTGGTATCGGTCAGCAACGGAGGGGGAGCCAAGCCGGCGCTGTGCACTTCGCGCAAGGCCCGCGACGGGGTGTCGGTGAGCTTGAGGATGTGTTGCGCGGTGGCTTGGTCGACGTTGAAGTCCTCGCTGCCGAGGCGATAGAACAGGTGGTGGTCGTCCCAGGACAGTGGGTTTTCGTTGGAAAGCCGCCACGCGCCGCGGCGATTGTGCTCCAGGCGGGGCGTGTCGACACCGACTTTTTTCGGGTGCTTGAGCCGCCATTTGAGCCGGTTGTGGTCATAGGTCACCGGGTACAACGAGCCATACAGGGGCAACAGTTGTTGCCCGTCGAGTTCGTAAAGGCCCAGGGCGTCGGGTAACAGGTTGGCGGGCAGCACCACGCTTTGCGCGTATTGGCCCAACGATTGATCGAGCAGGGTGATGTAGCCTTCGGGGCTGCGTTGGGCGCTCATCAGGTCGCCAAGGGTGTTGCGCAAACCCTGGGCATCGGTGTCTGAGGTCATGCCCAGTTTCAGCCGTTCGTGGGGTTGCAGCACTGAGCCGATGGCCAGGTAGAAGCTGTCGACGCTCGGCGACACCGGGATCAGGCCCGCATTGCGCATGTCATAGGCCTGGTAATGGCCGTCGCCGTGGTGCCGCAACTCCACGGTGGTGTCATCCGGGCCACTGTTGGCATACGGCTTGTCGTCGATCTCGGTGATTACGAAGTGCCGCTTGAGGGTGTTGCGGATCAGGCTGGAGGCAAACTCCCGTGCCCATAGATCGGTGTCCGCATCAAAAGCCCTGGCGTGATACAAACCATCGATCACGGCGTCGATGCGCAGGGCCGTGCGATGGTTTTCCAGGTGTTCACGCAGCACATGGGGCAGCGTGCCATCCTGCAGGAACTGCGCCCGCTCGGTGCTGCTGAAGCGCTGGTCGCGCAGCAGTTGATCAAGGTTGGCCGAGCTCAAGGGGCGGTACAGGCCACGCAGTTTTTTCAACACCGGGGTGACTTCCACCCGCGCCGGCGCGGCCCTGACCGGCACAAACACCCTCGCCGTATCGGTGGCCGTGATTTCATGGCGGGCAAAGCCTGAGTAGCGTGTCAGGGCGCTGAACAGGTCGATTCGCCGCGCTCGCGCCAGTTCGCTGATCTGCAGGCGTATCCGGGCGATGCGCTGGGCTTCGGTGAGGTTGGGGCTGCCTTCTTTGCCCAGTACCGAGGCGGCGGGTTGTGCGCGCAGGATCAATTCAAACAAGGGCTCCTGGGTCACGGCGCCGCTGCCGGTGTCGCCCAAGGCGCTGTAGGTGCCGTCATCGCGGCGCGTGAGGGTAATGCGCTGTGGTGTGGCCGGCGGTGGGTCGCTTTTGGCGTAGCTTTCGAGCGGCGTGCCGTACGGGTCGTACACGTCGATCAGCACCTGCGCCGGCCAATCCGGCAGTTGAGTCAACAGGCTCAGTACCAGGCTGTCGGCATGCGGCGGCCAATGTCCGCGCCGGTGAAAGTGGTTGATCAGTTGGTTGATCAACTGGTCCGCCTGCAGGCGACGTACCCCTTCAGTCAGGGTGATGGGGGCAGGGCTGCCCGACCACACGCGGTCCAGAATGGCGCGCGTGGTGGCCGTACTGCGCAGCAGCGTGTGCATATCGGCATCGGTGAGCGCATGGGTGCCGTTGGGCAGCATGCGCTCGGTCAATTGGCGGTCCGAGAGGGTATGGGCATCTTGCAGGTCCAGCACCCAGACCTGTTGCGCCGGCTCGAAGACAATCGTCGGGGCGTAGGCGGTGCCATCGCCGTGCTTGATTTTCCAGCGCATGGCTTGGGCGTCGTAGTCGACCTCCACCACCTGCCGTTGCCCGTTTTGCTCGAGCCAGGCGTACTGGTGACCCTTGATCGTGTAAGTGCCTTGTGGGCTGATGCGCTGGCCGTCGAGCAGGTTCTGGTCCGGCACCGCGTAAGGGCGAATATCCGGTGTCCACAGTTCATAGGTACTGTCGCTGCGCATGACTTTGCGTGGCTGGCCCAATCGCTGGATCAACTGCTCCAGGCGTTGCCGGTGCACACGCCCGGCGGTGGTGATCAACAAGCCGTTGACCGCGAGGTCGGCCACATCGCTCAGCGCCGCCGCGAACTGACTGGCTTCGCCTTTGGCCGCTTCGTTGATGCCGGTGATCAGGCTGTAGCCAAGGCTACCGAACACTACCGCCTGCATGACCCGGTTCAACCCGCTGACGCCACCTGGCACGGGGGTCAGCAGCAGTTGCAGAATTTCATCGGCGATCGCCGCTGCACCGTCGATCACCGCTTGCAGGTCGCGCTCCGAACGGGCGGTGGCGAGGGTTGAAAGGTTGGCCCGGTAGCGTTTCACCTGGCGCTGGGTCAGGGCTTCGACCAGGGTGTGTTTGCGGTTTTGCTTGGGGTCGGCGCTAAAACGCAGGCTGTCGAGAGTACGTTCGGGGAACAGACGATGAAAGGTGTCATACAGGAACCCCGCCAACGGGTTCAGGCCGGGCGGGCGCGGTTCATCCTTGAGTAACTTCTGGAACCCGCGCAGTTCGGGGGTGGGCAGTTGTCTTGCAAACCAGCCCAGGTCGCCCTTGCGGTGGCTGTCCTTGAGTTGCTGCACAAATGTCTGGTTGGCGCTGTTGGCGTCTACGTGATAGCGCAAGGCACCGTCGGGGCGGAACGGAAAGTAGGAGACGACGCCCAGGCTGGCCACTCGGATCATCAGCAAGGGCACTGCAATGGTTTTGCCGGTGCGGACGCTGAACGTCTCGAATTCGAGCGCGGGGCCGCGGCCGTCGATGGCCTGGCTGAGCTTATCGTAGAGCTCACGGGTCACGCCGGTACTGGCCCGGTTGCGATACGCCTCCAGGGCTTCGAACGCCAGGCTGGCACGCGCACTGGCCAGCAGTAGAGTCTGAAGTTTTCCGCCTTTGCGCAGGGCGTCGTTAAGGGTGGTTTGCAGTTGGCCGCCGAGGTCGAGGTCGCGGCTGATCTGGATGAATTTTTCGACGGTCAGATCCGGGTCGTCCACGCCACTGAGCGACGATGCATCGACAAAGGTTTGCCCCGCCTTGGGCGAATGACTGGTGGTGAAGTCGAAGTTGAGACAGGCCGCATCCCACAACGACAGGCTGGAATGGTGGGCACGGTATTTCCACGTATCGTAGGCCCGGCGAAAACGGCGTGCGCCTCGCCCATCGTTCATGGCACTGGTGCGCGGTTCCCAGGGCAGGGGGGCTTGCAACTCTTCCAGGTAGCGGGTGTGCAGGTAGGCCTTTTCGGGGTCCTGGCCGCCGATGCGGCTGCGCAATTGGGCCAAGCCGCTGGCCTTGAAGTCGCTGATCAGCTTGGCGTTTTGCGCGTCCACGGCCAGCAGGGCCTTGTGGGCTTCGCGTTGCAGCTTGACGTAGTCGCGTTGTTGCTCATGGCTCAGGCTGCTCATGGAGCGTGCGAAGGTTTCGCGGAGCATTTCCAGGGTTTCTTGGCGAGCCCAGGATTCGCTGGTTTGCAGCTCGCCCGACAATTCATTGAGCGGTGGATGGGTAGGCATCGACCATTTCCTTTCACTGTTAAGTGGAGGGCAAATGGAAGCATCCCCGTACCGTTCGCTGGCGCTACCTATATAGCTTGCGTGAACGGCACGGGGCGATTGGCGCGGCTACCGTGCGAGCGTGTGGACGAACGGCCGCTGGTCCAGGCGTTTGTTGAACTCCATCCAGGCGGCCAAGCCTCCCATCAGCAGCATGCCGGTGATGGCGGTGAGTAATTGCATGAGCAGGGTGTCGCCCATGAGTGCGTTAAGCATGTCTGCCAACGGCGCGAGCAACACACCGAGGCAAAACACTTCGAGCGAGTAACGGCCCATGCGGCACACCTGTTCGGCCGGCCAGTTGCGCGTCCAGCCGGTGGTCGGGAGCAACTTGGCGGTCACGTAGGCCAGGGCCAGGAAATGCACCAGGCGCACAGGTGACAGGTCGGTCTTGCTGATGGGGTAGATCAGGTCGCTGAGGGCAGCGGGCACCCAGGCGTCGTGCACCTGAGGCCAGCGCCAGGACAGCGTCAGAACCCCGGCCAGTAGCACGTAGAGCGCCGCCAGCACAAACACGGGTTGCTGCAACAACGGTCGCGGTTGAGTGGGCTCAAGCCTCTGGCTGTAGATCGCTGCCGCGCCGCCCAGTACAAACAGGAATTGCCAGGTCACCGGGTTGAAATACCACACGCCATCTGCAATCGCCCGCAGGTTCCAGCCCATCCAGGGCGCCAGCAGGTACACCGTGGCGGACAGCGCCACCACGGCCCAAGTCCGGCGCAGCATCAACGGCAATACCAGCGGCAGGCCGGCCAGCAGCACGATGTAGAGCGGCAACGGGTCCATCAGGTTGGGCTTGAAGCGCAGCAGCAGCTCGTCGGTCAGTGCCTGTTGCGGATGGGTGATGAAGTGCGTCAGGCCCATCTCTTGGACCAGGTCGCGGGTCTCCACATGGCTGTTGGCGAAGAACACGATGCCCATCAGCATGGCCAATAAGAAAATATGCACCACGTACAGCACCCAGGCTCGGCGCAGGATTTTCAGCGAGGCGAACCAGTAGCCGTCGCGTTGCAGGATCTTGCCGTAGGCCAATACGGCAGCGTAGCCGGCGAGGAACACAAACACCTCCGCCGCATCGCTGAAACCGATGTTGCGCAAGGTGATCTGGCCGAGTGGGTTGTGGGGGACGTGATCCCAGAAAATGAAGATCAACGCCAGGCCCCGAAAAAAATCGATGCGCGGGTCGCGTCCGTTCAGCATGGCGGCTGGCTCTTGAACAATAGGTTTAATGAAGACAGGCGAACGCGCGTGTTGTCGTACGCCGCACGTCGGGCGGGCGCAGGGTGGCGGGATTTGTAAATGATTGCAAAAGCGGGTTATTACTGAATGTAAAGCCTGCCCGATGTCGGGCAGGCCTTGGGGATATCACGCAGCCTCGACGTCATTGGGCTCAAAACTATCCGCCCGCGCCATCTGCCACATACGTGAATAGAACTCGCCGTTGACCTCACCCGTCAGCAGCTCACCAGGCTTGAGAAACACATGCAGTTGTGAGAACAGCTTGATCTCCGTCGCTGACATGCGTCGCACCAGGTGTTTGGCCGACAGTTGCGACGGGTGTTCGAGACCTGCCGCCGCGAGCATTTCCGCCAACGCCTTGAGGGTGCTGCGGTGGAAGTTGAATACGCGCTGGGCCTTGTCCGGCACCACCAATGCCCGTTGGCGCAGTGGGTCCTGGGTGGCGACGCCGGTCGGGCATTTGTTGGTGTGGCAGCTTTGCGACTGGATGCAGCCAATCGCGAACATGAAGCCACGCGCCGAGTTGGCCCAATCGGCGCCGATGGCCAGGACGCTTGCGATGTCGAATGCGCTGACGATCTTGCCGCTGGCACCGAGCTTGATCTTGTCGCGCAGGTTCAGGCCCACCAGGGTGTTATGCACGAACAACAGGCCTTCACGCAGCGGCACGCCGATATGATCGGTGAATTCCACGGGCGCGGCGCCGGTGCCGCCTTCCTTGCCGTCGACCACGATGAAGTCCGGGAGAATGCCGGTTTCCAGCATGGCCTTGGCAATGCCCATGAATTCCCACGGGTGGCCGAGGCAGAACTTGAAGCCCACGGGTTTGCCACCGGAGAGCTCACGCAGTTGGGCGATGAAGTGCATCATTTCGATGGGGGTGGAGAATGCGCTGTGGCGCGACGGGGAGACGCAGTCCTCGCCCATCATGATGCCGCGTGTCTCGGCAATTTCTTTGGTCACCTTGTGCTTGGGCAGGATCCCACCATGGCCGGGCTTGGCGCCCTGGCTCATCTTGATTTCGATCATGCGCACTTGCGGGTTCTGCGCCTGCAGGGCGAAGCGTTCCGGGTCGAAGCGGCCGTCGCTGGTGCGGCAGCCAAAGTAGCCGCTGCCCAGTTCCCAGGTCAGGTCGCCGCCGTTCTCACGGTGATAGGGGCTGATGCTGCCTTCACCGGTGTCATGGGCGAAGTTGCCGAGCTTGGCGCCCTGGTTGAGGGCGCGGATCGCGTTGGCGCTCAGGGAGCCGAAACTCATCGCCGAGATATTGAACACCGACGCCGAGTAAGGCTGCGTGCACTGAGGGCCGCCGACCATCACGCGGAAGGTGCTGGGGTCGCTCAGCGGAGCCGGGCGCATGGAGTGGCCGATGAATTCAAAGCCCGACTGGTACACATCGATCAGCGTGCCGAAGGGTTTGTCGGCGGTTTCGTTCTTGGCGCGCGAGTACACCAGCGAACGCTGGGCCCGGGAGAAGGGCAGGGCGTCGCTGTCGGACTCCAGCAGGTACTGGCGTATTTCCGGGCGGATGGTTTCCACCAGATAACGGATATTGCCCAGGATCGGGTAGTTGCGGCGCACGGCGTGGGGGCTTTGCAGCAGGTCGAAAATCCCGATCAGGCTCAATAGGCCGGTGACCACGGTAATCGGCCACAACCATTCGTGTTCGATAAAGGGGAGGCTGGCGAGGGTGAAAATGACGCACACGGCAAAGAAAGCGTAACGGCTTAGTAACGACAGGCTCATACGGGGTTCCTTGGGTTCGGACTCATCGGCCAGGCGTTTTGCGCCTGAAGAAAAATCGACGACAGCTGCGACTGGGATTGGCTGCCCAGCGTGCTGTACGGGTATTTCTTATGGACTTTCACGGTTTACAGAGCCTTGAAGCTTACGAGCGATCTCCTTGCTGGAGCAACCGCTGGGCATCAAATAGCAGGCCCTGATGCCCGTCAGTCAGGAGAAGCGCCGTTATCTTGGCGCGTTCTATGCCGCCGTTTGCCGGATCGGCAGCACCACGCGAAACTTCGTCCCCTTGCCCACTTCGCTGCTGACGGAAATATCACCCCGGTGTTTCTTGACGATGCCGTAGGACAGTGACAATCCCAACCCGGTGCCTTCGCCCACCGGCTTGGTGGTGAAGAACGGATCGAAAATCTTCTGCACGGTTTCCGGGGCTATTCCACAGCCGTTGTCCGCCACTTCCAGCCACACGTTTTCGCCTTCCACCCCATTGCTGATGGTGATCGTGCCGCGCTCCGGCCCCATGGCCTGCGCCGCGTTGATGACCAGGTTCATCACCACCTGGTTGAGTTGCGAGGCCAGGCATTCGATCTCCGGCAAGGGCGCGTAATGCTTGACCACATCGGCTTTGTATTTGAGTTCGCTGGCGACGATGTTCAGCGTGGAGTCGATGCCGTGCTGCAGGTTGGCGAATTGCCAGGTCTGGTCGTTATCCACCCGGGAAAAGTTTTTCAGGTCTTTGACGATCTGTACCACGCGGCCAATGCCATCCTTGGATTCACGGATGAGGATGGGGACATCTTCCTTGAGAAAATCCAGCTCCAGTTCGGTGCGTAAAGCCTTGAGCCGATCCAGTGTTTCCCCCGGCGCCAGCTGGCTTTCGGCATGGTGGTAGGCGTCCAGCATCTGTTGCAGCTGGTTGAAATAGCTGTCGAGCGTGCTGAGGTTGGAGGAGATAAAGCCCACCGGGTTGTTGATCTCATGCGCCACACCGGCTGCGAGTTGCCCCAGCGACGCGAGTTTCTCGGACTGCACCAGCTGGCTTTCGAGGAGCTTGCGCTCGGCGATTTCCACTTGCAGCGCCTGGGTGCGTTGCTCCACCAACTGTTCCAGATGGGCGGTTTGCAGCGAGGCGCGTCGGGCCATGTCCCATTTGTTGGCCAGGGTATTGGCCATCTGCTGGACTTCGATATTGTCGAAGGGCTTTTTCAGGATCAGCAAGCGGTCATGGGCGTGCAGGCGCTCCAGCAGCGTGTCCCAGGAGTAATCCGAATAGGCCGTGCAGACCACCACTTGCAGGTCGGGAGCGACTTTCCAGAGTTCTTCGATGGTCTTTGCCCCGTCCCAGCCCTGGGGCATGCGCATGTCGACGAAGGCCAGTGCGTAGGGCCGTTGTTCGGCCATGGCCGTTGTCAGCAGCGCCAGGCCCTCTTCGCCGCCATAGGCCGAATGCAGCTCGAATGCCTGCGTCTTGGGTTTACTCGTGTCGCCAAACAACGCTGATTCCATGTCATCCAGCGCCTGGTTGGAGTCATCCTGCGGCATCAGGATTTTACGGAAGTCTTCGTGAATCGACGGCGTGTCATCAATCAACAGGATGCGCCGGTTGGGAGGCTGGTTCATGCGGGGCTTCCGGCAGGGGTAAGAGGGATTTTCAGGGTAAAGACCGCGCCTTGGCCTGGCCCATCGCTGTGGGCACTGAGTTGGCCGTTCATCTCAACGGCGGCCAGCGCGCAACTGTGCAGGCCGAAACCATGGCCTTCCTTACGGGTCGTGAAACCGTGGGTGAAGATGCGCGTCATGTTTTCGGCCGGTATACCTTCGCCTTCATCTTTTACACTGATCTCCAGCATGTCGTCACCCTGCGTCCGGACCGCGAGGGTCATCTGCCGTGGCCGGTCGCTGAGGTTGGACATGGCGTACTTGGCGTTGCTGATCAGGTTGACCATGATCAGCAGCAGCCGGTGTTTGTCACCCATTACCTCGGGTACCGGCGCGAACTCCTTGACCACCGTGACGTGGTGACGGCTCAGTGCGCCGGCGTTCATGCGCAAGGCATCTTCCATCAGGGTGCTGATCTGGACCGGCTCCAGCGGGGTTGCGACACCGGCATAGGATTGCTGCGTGGAAACGATGTCCTTGATGTGATCGACACTTTTGCTCAGTTGCGCCAGTTCTTCAGCCATGCCTTGCTGTTCCACGGCAATGGCGTCCACCAGTTGGTTCAAGTAGTTGGGCAGCAACTTGCCTTTTTCGTCTTCGCTCAGGAAGGTGCCCAGATCGTGCGGGTGCTCATTGATCAACTGCATGGCTTTGCCCAGGCCCTGGGCTTTGCTGCTGCGCAGTTTGCGTGCGACCAGGTCGGCGGAGATATTCACGCTGTTGAGCACGTTGCCGACATTGTGCAGCACGTTGGTGGCGATCTCGGCCATGCCGGCCTGGCGGGCGTTGTCCATCAGCTCGCTCTGGGCATCCTTGAGCTGTTGGGTGCGCCGTTCCACGCGTTGCTCCAAGGTTTCGTTGGCCGCCTGCAAGGCGCGGTTGACCCGGTTGACCTCGGCGAAACTGCGTAACAGGCGCACCGCCAGGTAGAGCAGCATCACCACCAGCAGGGTCGAGAAGATCAGCAGGTAGCGATGGTACTGATGATCCACCCGGTCAGACGCCTGCTGGTCCAGGTCGAGATGGGTGCTCAGGTTATCCAGACTTTCGGCCACCGGGACCGCGGCAATGTGCTCAAGCAGGCCATTGACCAGCGGCTGCTCGCGCAGGATCAACTCAATATGATTGCTCAGGATGTCGACTGGCGCCTGAAACTCACTGGGCAGGGTTTCCTTGTTGATTGCCAGTTTGCCCAGGCCCACTAGAATATCCGCCGCCCGCTCATCGCTGGTGACCTGGGCGAACTCCAGGCTGCTGAGCAGCAGGTCGTAGGTGTCGGTGGCCACGCTTTGTACATGCAGCCTGCTTTCATCGTCAACGCGGTTGAATTGGGCCTGGATGTCGTCTTCGGCGGTCGGCAGGAACGCGAGGGAATTGCGCAGCACCGCGTTGTGGGATTTGAACTGATCCACCAGCCGAGCTTTTTCCTGGAGGGCGGCTTCGTAAGCTTGCTGGCTGGCTTGCCAGCCAGCCTGGTCGGCACTGTCGTGGTAAGACTCGCGGTTTTTCAGATCGGCCCATATCCGGGTCATTTCCAGCAAAGGCGAGACCAGCGGGTCGTAGTTGCGGGTAATGGAGATCCTGGCCTTGAGCACTTCACTGTCCCACTGGGCATTGAGTTGCTGCAGTTGCCGGATCAGGTCCCGGGACTGGGTATAGGTGGCGGTCTGGTCGCGGGATGACTTGAGGTACAGAAACACCAGGGTCGAGGCCAGAAACAAGGTCATCAGGGTGAGCAGCAGAGTGCTGGTATGGCTGCGGGACAGGGTCATAGTGGCTTACCCTCCCATTGGCCGGTCAGGGTCTTGAGAAACTGGATGATCAGGTCTTTGTCGTCCTGGGAAGGGTTGCGGCCCAGTTGGTACTTGAACATGACATCCACTGCGTCCTCCAGGGTCTTGGCCGAGCCGTCGTGGAAGTACGGCGCAGTGACCGCGACATTGCGCAGGCTGGGCACCTTGAACACGTGACGGTCTTCTTCATCCTGGGTCACCAGGTAACGGCCCAGGTCCGATTCGAGCGGGTTGCCGCGGGCCTTGAAGTAATCGCCCATCACGCCGAACTTCTGGAACATATTGCCGCCGATGTTCACGCCCTGGTGACAGGCGATGCAGCCGTAATCCTTGAAGCGCTGGTAACCGTACTTTTCCTGGATCGTCAAAATCTCGGTGTTGCCCTGCAGATATTGATCAAACCGTGAGTTGGGGGTGAGCAGCGTACGTTCATAAGTCGCCAGGGCGTCTTGCACGTTGGAGGCGGTGATGCCATCCGGGTAGGCCTTGGAAAATGCAGATGCGTAGAGGGGCATGGCGGCCAGGTTCTGCACCACGGTTTTCCAGTCGCTGCCCATTTCAGTCGGGTTGATGACCACGTGTTCGGCTTGGGCTTCCAGGGTATCTACCCGGCCATTCCAGAACTGTTTGAAGTTCAGGCTGGCGTTGAACACGGTCGGCGTGTTGATACCGAGCGGCTTGCCATCGAAGCCCAGGGAGAATGCCTTGTTGTCGGCCCCTCCGGTTTCCAGGCGATGGCAGCTGGCGCAGGACAATGTGTTATTCACCGACAGGCGTGGCTCATTGAACAGTTGGCGGCCCAGCTCGACTTTGGCCGGATCCAGGGAGGGCACCGGCGGCAGCGGTTTGAGCGCTTCGTCCAGCGGCGCGGCCATCAGCGGCGCGCCTAGGCCCAGCCACATCGCCAGGGTAAGCCCGTAGGTTGACACTGCTTTCAATCGCGCACTCCTTGCAAACGACTAATGATCGGGCATCAGGCTGGCTTTGCCCGCCTGCAGCAACAAGATGAAGTCCTGCGCAGGCACTGCCTTGCTGAACAGGAAACCCTGGCCTTCCTCGCATCGCTCGGCCTGGAGGAATTTCAGCTGTTCGAGGGACTCTACCCCTTCGGCGATAATGTTCAAATCCAGGCTTTTACCCATGCCGATGATCGCGCTGATCAACTGCGCATCCTGATTGTTCACAATCAGGCCGCGAATGAATGACTGGTCGATTTTCAACACATCGATGGGGAAGCGCCGCAGGTAGCTGAGGCTGGAATAACCCGTGCCGAAGTCATCCAGGGCCAGGCGGACACCCATGGCTTTGATCCGGTTCAACGTGATGACGGTGGTGTCGACGCTCTGCATCAACACACTTTCCGTGATCTCCAGTTCCAGCTGGGCCGGGGGCAGCCCGGTCTGCTTGAGAATGGCGGCCAGGTTCTCAACGAAGTCGCGCTGGCGGAAGTCGATCGAGGAGATGTTCACCGAGATACTCAGCGGGTTCAGGCCCAGGGCGTTCCAGGCTTGAGCCTGCTCGCAGGCGCGACGCAGCACCCATTTCGTCAGGGGCACGATCAGCCCGCAGTCTTCGGCCACTGGAATGAATTCGGCGGGGCTGACCCAGCCGGAGCGTGGCTGGAACCAGCGGATCAACGCTTCGGCGCCAACGATGTGCCCGGACTTCAAATCCAGCTTCGGTTGGTAATGCAGTACAAACTCATCACGCTCCAGTGCCTGGCGGATCGCACTTTCCAGGCCCTGTTGGCGTTGCGCGCGCAGGTTCATGTCTTCAGTGTAAAAACGGAAGTCGTTCGGCCCCAGTTCCTTGCTGTTATGCATGGCGGTTTCAGCGTGCTTGATCAACTCCACCGCCGAGCCGCTGTCATTGGGGTAAGTGCTGATGCCCAGGCTGGCGGTGACGCTCAGGTCATGCCCGGCCACATGGCGGGTCACGCTGATGGCATTGAGAAATTTTTGCGCGATATGCTGGGTTTGCTGAATATTTTGGACATCGTTGAGCAGGACCACGAACTGATCAGAGCCATAACGGAACACCGAATCCGATTCCCGCACGGCCTCCAGCAGGCTTTGGCTGACCTGTTGCAGCACTTCATCGCCCACCGGGTAGCCCCAGGCATTGTTGACGCGTTTGAAACGGTCCAGGCCGATAAAGACCACCGCCAACTCAGTCTCGTGCCGTCGGCCCAGGGCAATCGCCTGGGACAGACGGTCCCCCAGCAATGTGCTGTTGGGCAGGTCGGTGAGCGTGTCGTATTGCAACAGGCGCGAGACCTTGAGCAATTCCTGCACCCGTTCCTCGATGGTGCGCTCCAGGTCGATCATCTTCAGGGCGACATCCTGGGCCAGTTGCCATTTCCAGGTGAGGGCACTGGCCATCTGGCGGATTTCCAGGTGATCAAAGGGTTTTTTCAGGATCAGCAATTGGTCGTTGTACTTCAGCCGCGCTTCGATGGCCTCGAAGGAATAATCGGAATAGGCAGTACACAGTGCGATTTGCAGCTTGGGATCGACGTTCCATAGCTGTTCGATGGTTTGCAAGCCATCCCAGCCCGGAGGCATGCGCATATCGATAAACGCCATGGCGTAGGGGGATTGCTGTGCCAGGGCTCTGTTCACCAGCTCAAGGGCTTCCTGGCCCTGATAGGCCGAGTCCAGCACAAACGCCTGGCGCACGGGCGCGGAGGTGCCGAAAAGCGTTGCTTCGAGGCTGTCCAGGGACTTTTCGCCCTCTGCTTCGGCGCAGAGGATCTTGCGAAAGTCCTCGTGGATCGAGGCGGTGTCATCGACGATCAGGATGCGACGGTTGGCCCGTCCCGGGTCGATGTTCATGGCGCGCTCCGCACAGGCAAAAGGCTCGATTGCATAACGGCTCCTTCCTTGGCTTCACCTCTGAGTGGGGGGCGAGTTGCTCTGACAGCATAGTCGAGCTCGCTTGATATCGACGGCCAGTTGGCGTCAAATTAACGCGTTTGCCGCGCGATGACCTGCAGCGTGAGTCCCCCTTGCCTACAAGCGAAGGCGCAAGGTACGACACGAGGGTTCAATTTAGCTCAACTTTGTTTTATTTGAAGGCAGAGTCACCATGGATGAACAGCTCGCTACGAAACCCGTCGTTTTGCTGGTCGACGACGAAGAATCGATCCTCAACAGTTTGCGCCGCCTGTTGCGCACTCAGCCCTACGAAATACTGCTGGCCGGCGGTGGTGCCCAGGCGCTGGAGATTCTGGCCGGGCGGCACGTCGACCTGGTGATGAGCGATGCGCGCATGCCCGGAATGGACGGCGCGCAGCTCCTGGCCGAAGTGCATCGTTTGTATCCCGCCACCAGCCGCATTTTGTTGACGGGTTATGCCGATGTGGCAACCATCATCAAGGCGATCAACGAGGGCCAGATTCACCGCTACATCAGCAAGCCCTGGAATGACGACGAATTGCAGTTGGTCCTCAATCAGTGCCTTGAGCACCAGCGCCTGGAGCGCTTGACCCAGCAGCAGAATGAGCAGCTCAAGGTGCTTAACAGCACACTGGAAAAACGCGTGGCGGCGCGCACCTCCGAGTTGCAACAGACCGCCGACATGCTTGACCTGGCCTACGAAGAGCTCAAGCGCAGCTACGTGACGGGCACTGAGGTGTTCTCGCTGCTGGCCAACTTGCGCCTGCCCAAGGACAAGCAGACCAACCGCGCCTTGATCGAGCTGATTCGGGTGTATTGCGCCGCCCAGTCGATGGATGAAGCCAGTACCCGCGACCTGACGATGGCCGCTGCGTTGTACAACATCGGCAAGCTGAGCTGGACCGACGGCATGATGGTTGCGCCGTCGGACAGGCTGCACAGCACCGACCGTGAGTTGTATCGCGCGTACCCGACGCAAAGCGAGTCGCTGTTGATGACCCTGGAGCCGATGAAGGATGCGGCGCGGCTCATTCGGCATCACCAGGAACGCTGGGACGGTACGGGTTTTCCCGACCATCTCAAGGAGGAGGCGATTCCGTTCGGCTCACGCCTGCTGAAGCTGGCGGTGGACTTCATCGAACTGCAAAAGGGCTTGATCCTTGAGCGGTATCTGAACAGCGACGAAGCGCTGCTGTATATCCGCAAGTATGCCGGGCGCCTGTACGATCCGGCACTGGTCGAAGACTTCGTCAAAGCCTGCGCCACTTTTTTGAGCGATGTGACCCTGGGCGACCCCAGCGTCAAAGTCCTTTCCACCCGAGAACTGGAAGCCGGCATGGTCCTGGCGCGCAACCTCAATGCCGATAACGGCATGCTGCTGCTCAACGCGGGCAAGGTGTTGAACCTGCCGCTGGTGGACAAGCTGATCGCGTTCGAAGCGATGGAAGGCGCCAAATACAGCGTATTTATCAAACTACCCGAAGAGACCCCCCTTCTTTAATGAGCCATTCAACCATTCGTATTGCCGCCGCCCTGCTGATCGGTCGCGACGGCCAGACCCTGCTGGTGCGCAAGCGCGGCACCCAGGCATTCATGCAACCGGGCGGCAAGATCGACGCCGGGGAACAACCGGCCCAGGCCCTGGCCCGCGAGCTGCATGAAGAACTCAACTTGCACATCGACCCCAGCCAGGCCCTTTACCTCGGCCACTTCTCGGCCCCGGCCGCCAATGAGCCCGGTTTTACCGTGCACGCCGAGTTGTTCCAGGTACACATCGACGTGGCGGTGGTGCCTGCGGCGGAAATCGAGGAAGTGCGCTGGATCGACCCCATGGGCGACGGCGGCCTGCACTTGGCGCCGTTGACGCGTGACCTGATCCTGCCGTTCTATCGCCAGTCGCTGACGGCATGAAGATTCGCCCGCTGGTGGCCGGCGACGCCACCGCGTATCGCGAGTTGATGCTGGAGGCCTACGGCGCCTATCCACAGGCGTTCACCTCCAGCGTGGCCGAGCGTGCAGCGATGCCGTCGAGCTGGTGGGAAAAGCGCCTTTCCAGCCCGCTGGATCGGTTGCTGGGTGGGTTCGACGGTGATGAGCTGGCCGGGATTGTCGGCCTGGCCTTTGAACCCCGCGAGAAGGCTCGGCACAAAGTGACCCTGTTCGGTATGTACGTGAGCGCGGCGCATCAGCAGCAGGGGCTTGGCCGTCAATTGGTGGAAGCGGCGCTCGATGACGCACGCCGCCAGCCCGGCCTCAAAGTGATTCAACTGACCGTCACCGCCGGCAACGATGCAGCCTTGGCGTTGTACCAGCGGTGCGGGTTTATCCAATACGGCCTGGAGCCGTTGGCGGTGCGGGTGGGCATCGAGTATTTCGACAAAATCCACATGTGGCGTGAATTGAAAGGTCAGTGATCAGCCACGCTGCTGCTCCGCGTCGTTTATCGAACGGCGCTGACCCCATCCAGCGTCGAAAACGATGTGTCCTTGGCCGTCAGCAAGAAGTCGCGCATATACGGCGCATCCAGCATGTCGGCGCGAATCCCGGCATACAGCGTCGCAAACAAACCTTTCTCGCCCAGGCGCTTGGCCTTCACGTAACCCCGCGAGCTGTACTCATGCAGCGCCCAATGGGGCATGCCGCAGACGCCACGGCCGCTGGCCACCAACTGCATCATCATCACCGTCAATTCCGAGGTGCGCACCTGGGCCGGTTCGACGTCGGCCGGTTCCAGGAAACGCGTGAAAATATCCAGGCGGTCACGCTCCACCGGGTAGGTGATCAGGGTTTCGCTGAGCAGGTCTTGCGGCACGATATAGGACTTGTTCGCCAACGCATGCTGGTTGGCGACCGCCAGCATGGCTTCGTAGGTGAACAGCGGTACATAAGTGATGCCCGGCAGTTCCAGCGGGTCGGAGGTCACCACCAGGTCCAGATCGCCACGGGCCAGGGCCGGCAGCGGGGCGAAGGCGAAACCCGAGGCCAGGTCCAGCTCGACTTCCGGCCAGGCGTCGCGGAACTGGTCGATGGTCGGCATCAGCCACTGGAAGCAGCTATGGCACTCGATCGCCATGTGCAGACGCCCGGCGGTGCCGCCGGCCAACCGTGCGATATCGCGCTCGGCACCGCGCAGCAAGGGCAGGGTGGCGTCGGCCAATTGCAGCAGGCGCAGGCCGGCGCTGGTGAAACGCAGCGGCTTGGTCTTGCGCACGAACAGTGGCATGCCCAGGCGTTCTTCCAGTTCCTTGAACTGGTGGGACAGTGCCGATTGCGTCAGGTGCAGGCGCTCGGCGGCTTCCACCAGGCTGTCGGCTTCGCGCAAAGCGTGCAGGGTCTTGAGGTGACGAATTTCCAGCACCAGGGCCTCCATGAGTAAAACTTGCCAACACATTAATTAAGTTGAGTTTGTCTCATGTTCCCGTTGCGGACAAGCCGGTGCGTGGTGGCGACTAGAGCAATCCATCCCACGCCGTCTGGAAATGCTGCCTTGCCAGTGGTTTATTAATGTCTCCCCGCCAGATCGCCACGTCGCCCGTTGCCCCGTCGCGGGCTTGAGTCTGTTGCCATTTCAGCCCGAGGCGACGCTGAGCAGGCAATTTGAGGTGGCCTTTGACAAAGACATCGAGTTGCTTGGGCGTTGCCGACTCGTAGTGAAAGTGCGCGTACCACAGCGGCTTGGGCGTGGCCTGGCGTATATCGCGGATTTCAAATTCCTGCATGAAATCCGGCCGGCCATCCTGGCGCCGTCCCAGGTCTTCCAGGGCGCCGGTCTTGCGGATGTCGACAATCGGTTTGTCATCCAACTGCTGACTGAGCAGATAGTCCAGGTAGCCCTCGGTCGGTGTCTGGCTGCTGATTGACTGGTTGATCCGCAGCCGCCGGCCTTGCTCGCGCAGGTCGGTGGCCTTCTGGCGCAGTTGCCGGACCAAGGCCGCATCTCCCGCCAACTCTGCGAGGTGACGCGCTTGCAGGTCGAGGGTATCTGCCTCGCTGGTCATCATGAACTCAAGGTCCGCCGGGAGCATTTTCTGGCGCCTGTAGCCGTCGACTCGGGCCTGGTGGGCGGCAAGGTTCTGCAAACGATTCTTGGCGTCCTGGGTCAAGGCGTTCAGGTCACGGGGGGTGGGTTGCCATGCCGTCGGGCTCGCTGCATCGACGCGGCGGAATTTGCCGTCGCTGCCTTGTTCCCAGACATGCTCCTCGCCCCGTTTACCCGTGAGGGTGTAGCGCGGTTTTTGCGGGGCTGAGGTTTTATCGGCGTCGCCAATCAGCAGCAGGTTGTCGTCGGTCTCGAACACGCGTTTGCCGGGTGCGCCCGTGGTCTTGGGCGTGACGGTGGTCAGGGCTTTTTCGGCGCGTGCGCGCAGGGCGCTGAGCTGTTGGTGCATCTGCGCGACATAGATGTCATCAAACAGCTGCGGTACACCGGCCGTCCAACTGTTCAGCTGGCGCTGATAGGTGTCGTAGGTGTTGATGCAGTGCTGCAAGATGCGGTTGCGCTGGCTGGGGTTGGGGCTTGCCTCGAGCAGATGACGTTGCAGGTACAGCGCCTGTATCAAGGCGTTCTCGGCGTTGTTCAGCGGCCCCTGCAGGTAGTGCCAGGCGATGTCGTGCCCGGGTTTGCGATGCGCGATGAGCTCGGTCAGGGCCTCGGTCTTGAAGCGTGCGCGTTCAAGTTCGGAATAACGGCGGTTGATGACCTCGGCAGTCGTGACCAGGGTTTTTCGATTGGTTCCGGGGCCCAGGGGCAGCCATCGGTTCATCAGTTCAACCGCTCTGTCGGTTCGCTGGTAGCAGTCAAATGCCTGGATATCCAGGTTGCGGATCTGTTCCCTGAGGGTTTGCCTGCCGCTCACCTGGTCAAAGGGCATGGCCTGAAGACGAGTGTTGAGGGCGGCGGCTTCGTCGGAGTATTTCAGGACTTGTTGCAGGGACACCCTCACCTGCAGTTGTGTGCACAGGCATACATCATCGGCCACATCGCCGCGGGCCTTCCTCAACATCTGGCTGCGGTTCCCTCGCAGGTAGCGTGAGATGGACACCAACTCTTCATCCATTTTCTGGGCCTGCGCCGTGAGATTGTCCATGGCGCGTTCAAGCTCCGGGATCACAGACAGGTCATCCGCGTGGTAGCGCGGCAGCAACCGATTGACCTCTGCGCCACTGGCGTTTATCGACTGCAGCGCCGTGCCGATCCGCGATATCAGCCTGCGCTGCTGGCGCAAGGCATGGTCGGTCCACCAGCGCGGCAGCCATTGGCGAATCATCGCCGGCCACAGCGGGTCGAGGCGGTCGGCCACGGCGCCCAGCACATTGCCGCCCCCCGGCAGCCCGCCATCCACCAAGGTGCCGTAGAGCGCGCCATGGGTGTCCCATTGGCCGTTCTCGTCCAGCCCGACGGGCTGCTTATAGGATTTTTTACGCGTGCCGCTCAGTCGCAGGGTTTGATAAGCCTTGTCGAACTCCACCTGGAAGATCTGGCCTTGGTTGAGGATGAAGTCACCTGCGGGGTGGCGATAGACCTGGCGATAAATGCCCTGTTTGCCCGGTTGCAGGCCCGCCAGTGAAAGCGGTTTTTCATACGCATAACCGTCGAACCGCGTCAGGATGCTTGCCCGGCTGTGTGATGCCAGGGAGCGCCAGGCGCCGCTGCTGACGCCGGCATGGGCCGATTGTCGCAAGCGCATCAACCGGCGCGCCGCATCGGCCCGTACCGACGGCACGGCGGCCATCGGCACAATGTCCATGGCCGCGAACAACAGGCATTCGAACACTGACGCCAGCTGTTCAATGCCGGCGTGCGTTTCACCCTGGTGGAATGCGTCGACGGCACCGGCCAGTTGGGTGACACCATCCACCAGCGACACCGCCGTACCCACGAAAGGCACGAACCCCAAGGCGATCTTGATCCCGTTGAACAGGTGCCCGCTTTGCAGCGCATAGCGTTCCAGCGCAAGGTCTTCGTTGGAGCGGGCATCATTGCGGTTGGCCTCGATCAGCCGCCCCATGTGCGCATCCAGCAGATGCGCCGACAGCGAGGTGGTGACCGGCCAGCGTTCGCCCGCGCCGATCATGCCCGTAAAGTGTTTTTGCTGGGCTTGGCCGATCCGCTGGATGTGCGCACGGACATCGCCCTTGATCGCACGGCCGGCGACGTACTGCACCATCTTGTCCAGCCGGCACAGATCGAACAGGCCCTTGCGCGCCTGGTCCAGGCTGTCGTAGCGACGGAAAAAACGTTTGTCGGGTGTGTCGGGCAGGTACAACAAGGTCAAGCCGCTCGCTGCGTCGTGAATGAAGGTGATGCCCGACAAGGTGATCGGCTGCTCGTCACGGGTATCACGCCCTCCCGTCGCGAGGTGGGCCGGCAGCAGGCGGATGCGCCGTGACCCTGAGTCCCAGGCCGTGGCGGTGTCGGCATCGATGGCGATGTCGAGCAGTTGCAGGTCCGTTTCCGTCAGCTGGTTTTGCAGCACGGCGTAGCGCCCTTGCAGCTGCAACAGCAGGCGCCAGGGTTTGACCAGCACTTCACGGCGGTACTGCTGCTCAAAGGTCGATTCATCCGGGTGCCCTCTGAACGTGGCGTAGATATGATCTTCATATTTCTTCGCCAGGTTGAGGTCCCGCACCATCTTGCTCAGGTAGTCGGCGCTGAGTCCGGCCTGCAAGGCACGGCCTTCCTCGGCGGCGTCGCTGGTCACGATTGCGCGCATAAAACCCAGGCGCAGGCTCAGCGTGCTGTCAATGTTGGCCAATGCCAGTTGTTCCAGGGACAGGCTGCTGCGTGCGCGACTGGGAACATCCACCAGGCGTGTCGGTGTGCCGCCGATATTGCCGCCGGGGATGATGTCGCGCTGCTGTTGGACAGAGTCCGGCAGTTCCACGGCGATGGAAAACCCTTGCTCAAGGGCGAAGTCCTTGCGCAGGCGCGCATCGATGTGTCGCCGCACAAAGTCGCCACGCGCGGGCAGGGACTGGTCGAATAACTGTTGTGCCTGTTCGATCGCCGGCAGGTAAGCCTGCATCAACGGTTTGAGGCTTGCACGTTGTTGCGCGGTGAGGCTGCGCAGCCAATCGGGGAGTTGTTGGGCCAGATGGGCACTGTTGTCTTGTTCGAGCACTTGCAGGCAGGCCAGGTCCCGGGCTTCATGCACCGGTACGCGCAGGCTGTGAAGTGTCTGCAGGCGCAGTTTTTCCAGTTCGGCCGCACGGCGGCGGCCGTGGGGTGGTGCCGGATGGTCCGAGCGTATCTGTGCGGCCTGCTCCTCGAACGCGACGTGTTGCAGGTTGAGGCTGTAGTCGAGCGGGTCGACGGTCAGCTCCTTGAGTTGCATGGAAAGCGCCTGTTCCTCGGGCATCAGGCGTAATACCGATGTGGCCAGGGCCTGGCACGAGTCGAACCGCTGCAGGCCGCCGCCGGTGCCGGGCCAATACAGCAACAGGCTATGAGGAGTGTCAGGTGGGTCGGTCAGCGCAAGCGCACAGGTGATGACCAGCGGGCCTTTGAGTTCGGTGGTGGTGACGGTGGTCGTAGCGTTGTTCTGGCGGGTGATCGACAGCCATAGTGCGGCCACGCACGCGTCCTCGTTGCGCGCGGCGCGCAGCGGCTGGTCGAGTACCGTTTCCAGGCGGGTCAGTTCGTGTGGGTTGATTTGCTCAAGGCTGCGTTGCAGCCTGGCCTCGGCTCTCAAACCTTCGCGCCTGGCGGTATACAGCGCTGTGTACTGAATATTGAGGGTCGTGGTATCCAATGGCCGCCTTTCCAGCATCGCCACAGCGGCGGCGTCTGCCGCCAATTGCTGGGCAGTGAGTTCTGCGAGGGCTTGCTTGAAGGCGTTCATACGCGGCTCATCGCCTTGCAGGGTTTCCAGGGCCAGGCGTTGTTGTCGGATCACCGCCTGGCGATGGCTGGGGTCAAGGTCGGCGCCCAGCCAACCAAAGGGTGGCGGTGAATCCAGCTCGATTTCTTCGGCCGACGGCGTTTGCCTGGGCGCTGCCGCCGAGAACAGCGGGCGGGTGCGTCGCAGCAAGTCCAGTTCGTCACTGTGCAACAGCGCCAGGGGGGCTCCATCGCGGAAAACCGGGTGCTGCGGCGCGCTGCCCAGGCTCTGCCATTGCGCGTCGACCAGCCAGGCCAGCCATTGCTCGATGCCGTTGGCCAAGGGCTGTGTCTGGAGCCGGTAGTGGAGGGTCGCCAGGGGGGCTTCAGTACCGAACAGTTCGCGCTGGTGCTCCAGCAGCCAACGCTCCATACCCGCACGTTGGCTGAAGACCTGCCAGGCCGGTTGGTGAAACGGCACATATAAAAGCTGGCTGACGGGTTGTTCCCCGTCCAGTGTGACCACCCAGGCGCCGGGCAGTGCACGCAGGCTGGCGTCGGAATGTTTGAGCATCAGCTGTTCGGTGAATATTTTCTGCTCGTTCACTGACGGCGTGTCGTCCGACGACTCAAGCAGTACGAACAGCGGTGTGAGCGGGGTCGCCCGCTCAATGTCTTGAGCCTTGAGCCACAAGCCCGTCGCCTCGAAATGCTCGCGATACAACTGTGCGGCACGTTGGCGTCGGCTGATCGGGGTCTGCGGTGCCCGGCCCGCCCAATAGCGGTTCCAGGCCTGGGTGAGGGCGGCGCGGATATCCAGGCGGCGGACCTGCTCCAACAGTTGCGGCGTCGTCAGCTTGGCCAGTGGATGGTTGGCGGGCAGGTGTAATACCTGCACGTCACTCAGTGTCGTGGTGTCAGTGGCCGGGTACTTGAGGAGGAACGCGCAAGCGTCGGTCAGGGAACAGCGGCCGGCCGCGTGCTGGCCCTCGGATGGGGTTTGCAGCCCTACCTGGGCGCCGTCCAGGCCCAGATGTTGCTGGAGTGTGTCATGGATGGTCGCTCGCAGTGTCGGCGCGTGGCTCATCAGTTCGAGCATGTCCCTGCGGCAATCACGCAAGCGTTGTTCGGCGCGCAGCAGCAGGTTCTCGTCCTGGTTCAACGCCAGGGTCGTATGTGAAGGGGTAAAAGTCGGCAGTGGCAGGTCAGCGAGTGCTGGCGCAGATAGGTCGGGCATGATGGGGGTTCCTTGGGCAAAAGGCCGATGGCTTCCGGCATCCGCCCATTGAACGCACCTGCTCCCGTGCGTTGGCGCTACATGTGTAGACCTGACCGCTGGGCACTCTTCATCAAACTGTCATGGAACTGTGGCAGCGCGCTTGAACAAACTTCATCAGACTCGCGCTCTACTGGGGTTCTGCGTTTCGGTGTTTTTCATGCGCGTGTTTTTTCTACTGGCCGCTCTCTTGTTCGGCCTGCCGTCTTTTGCGGCTTCTCGATGTGATGTCAATGTCCCGACCCAAACGGTCGACCTGGAAACAGTCAGCATCGCCTACCAAAGTATCGGGCGGGCGTCGGATCCTGCGTTGCTGCTGGTGATGGGGCTGGGCGGGCAGTTGATCCATTGGCCGGATGAAGTGGTGGTGGCCCTGTGTGAGCAGGGGTTCCGGGTGATTCGCTACGACAACCGTGACGTCGGCCTGTCCACCTGGCGCCAGGCCCCGGCCAGCGCCAACCTGACCTTCGAAGTGCTGCGCTACAAGCTCGGCCTGCCGGTGGCGACGCCCTACACGCTGACGGATATGGCCGATGATGCGCTGGGTTTGATGGATGCCTTGCAGATCCGGCAATTCCACGTGCTGGGCGTGAGCATGGGCGGCATGATCGCCCAGCACCTGGCGGCGATGGCACCGCAGCGGGTGGAAAGCCTGACGTTAGTGATGACCAGCTCCGGCGCCGAGGGCCTGCCGGCGCCGAGTGCGGCGCTGGTGCAATTGTTGTCGCGGCGCAGCGCGCCCAATCGCGAGGTGGCGCTGGAGCAGCAGGCGGACCTGCTCGCGGCCCTGGGCAGCCCGCAGGTGAAAGATGATCGTCAGGTATTACTGCATCAGGCGGCACTGTCCTATGACCGTGCCTTCAACCCCGAGGGTGTGAAGCGCCAGATCATGGCAATCCTCGCCGAGCCCAGCCGCGTGCCGTTGCTCAACCAGCTGCGGGTCCCGACACTGGTGGTGCATGGCACCGCCGATCCCTTGTTGCCGGTGATGCACGGCGTGCACCTGGCCGCGCATATCCAGGGCAGCCAACTGAAACTGATTCCGGGCATGGCCCATCGATTCCAGGAAGCGTTCAAGGCACCGCTGCTGACGGCGGTGCTGCCCTACCTGCAAGCCCATCGCGAAGACGTTGCGCATTGGGCGCAGATTGACCTGGGTGAGTCTTCGAAGGTGCTGTGAACTTGGTGTATGGTGCAACCTTTACGGCGCGTCAGTGCCGACAAGAACGCCTGCGAGGTTGCCTGCCATGAGTACTCCCCTGAAAATCGATTTCGTCAGCGACGTGTCTTGCCCCTGGTGCATCATTGGTCTGCGCGGCTTGACCGAAGCCCTCGACCAACTGGGTAGCGAGGTACAGGCCGAGATTCATTTCCAGCCATTCGAACTCAACCCGAACATGCCCGCCGGCGGGCAAAACATCGTTGAGCACATCACCGAGAAATATGGCTCCACCGCCGAGCAGTCCCAGGCCAACCGCGAACGCATCCGCGACATGGGCGCAGCCCTGGGCTTCGCTTTCCGCACCGACGGCCAGAGCCGTATCTACAACACCTTCGACGCCCACCGCCTGCTGCATTGGGCGGGGCTAGAAGGCTTGCAGTACAACCTCAAGGAAGCGCTGTTCAAGGCGTATTTCAGCGATGGCCAGGACCCATCCGACCACGCGACCCTGGCGATCATCGCCGAGAGCGTCGGCCTGGACATCCAGCGTGCGGCCCAGATCCTGGCTAGCGACGAGTACGCCGCCGAAGTGCGCGAGCAGGAAGAACTGTGGGTGTCCCGTGGCGTAAGCTCGGTGCCGACCATCGTGTTCAACGATCAGTACGCGGTCAGCGGCGGCCAGCCGGCGGAAGCCTTTGTGGGCGCGATTCGTCAGATTATCAGCGAAGCCAAAGGCTGAGCTTCAGTCAAACTTGTAGCTGATCGCCGTCTGCACCTGGCCCTGGTTCACGTCGCCGGTTTTCTTGACGATGCTGCTGTTGGCCGCCGAGCCGACCAGGCGCGTCCAGCTGGCGCTTGTCAGCCACGACCAATGGGAGGTCAGCGGGAACTCGAAACTCTGGGTCAGCGTCAGGTTCTGGAAGCCGGCGCTGGCGTTGTAGGCCCGGATACCTGAGGCGGCGGATTCATTGGCGTCGACGCCAAAGAACGCCTGGGTCTGACGGGCGTCGGCAAAGTAGGCCATCAGGCCCGTGCTGCCGATGATGTCGCCGCCCATCGGGTAACCCAGTTCACCGCCGAGTTTGCCCAGCATGCCGGTTCGACTGTGTGCGCCGCCGACCGCCTGGCCGACCTGGGTGTAGATGCGCCAGAAATCGGCCGGGGCGTATTGCACGAACCCGCCGACTTCGGCCATGTCCGGCACATCACGCAAGCCGCGCAGTGAGCCGTTGGCGGTCCGGCCCGGCAGGTAATTGATGTAGGGGCCGGCGGTAAAACCGTTGGTATTGAGTACGCTCCAGGTCAGGCCGTCGTCTGTCGCCAGGCTCACGTTGCCCCAGTCCAGGTCGAGTTCGGGGACCGGTTTGACTTCGTAGCTGCTGGCGGTGGGGTCGCGGGGCTGATAGCTGAAGCCGGCACCCACCTGGCCGGTGAGACCGGCGGCCCAGGCGGCGCTGGAAACGTCCAGCAGACCGAACAGACCTGTGAGTACCGCGCAAGTGACTTTGAGCATGGAGCGGATTCCTTACCTGAACTGGCGCGCATTCACGCGCGAAGGTAGCCCTGCGCGCAAGCACTCATCTTGTTTGTAGCAAGCTACAAAAATTGTAGCTTGCTCGACACATATCACCACTCATTTTAGCCAAAACCCCAGCCCCGCTGGTTTTCAGCCAGTTGGCACACTCTCTGCTATGCCTCTTGGGCAAGCGCATACAGCGCGCTCCATCAAGGTAAACGCAATGATCCAGTGGCATATCGTGTGTGACTTCGACGGGACCATCACCCCCACCGATGTCATCGACAACGTCCTCCAACGCTTCGCCGGCCCCGAGTGGGAAACCATCGAACAGGAATGGCTGGATGGACATATCGGTTCCCGCGAATGCCTGAGCCGCCAATTGGCGCTGATCAAAGCGACCCCGGCAGAACTGCTGGCGTATTTTGACAGCGTCGAAATCGACCCGGACTTCCCGGACTTCGTCGATCACGTCATGGGCCTGGGCGCCACCATCGAGGTGGTCAGCGATGGCATCGAACAGGGCATCGCGCGCATTTTGTCGCGCAACTACGTGACCCTGCTGCCGATCCTCGCCAACCGGCTGCGCCAGGTCGACCAGAACAGCTGGCGCATCGACTTCCCGTATTCCAGCGATGCCTGCCGTGCCGCGGCCGGCAACTGCAAGTGCAAATCCACCCCACGCAACAAACGCGTGCTGGTGATCGGCGACGGCAAGTCCGACATGTGTGTGGCTTCCACCGCCGACTTCGTCTTCGCCAAAGGCAGCCTGGCCAAATACTGCGAAGCCAACCATATCCCTCACGTGCGCTTCGACACTTTTGCCGAACTGCCTGCGCTGCTGGCCAAACTGCCGATGGGCATCGCCGCCAACGCCACCACCTTTACCGCTGAAAATCAGGAACTCTTCCACCATGTCTGATATCCGTATCGCTACCGCCGAAGACCAGGTTCTTCTGGATAAAGAAGCCAAGTATTGCTCTTACGGCGACACCGTTCACTACATCGAGCCACCGCGCATTTTCAGCCGCTGCGAAGGCTCCTACGTGTGGGATACCGAAGACCAGGCGTATCTCGACCTGCAAATGTGGTACTCGGCCGTAAACTTCGGCTACGCCAACCCGCGCCTGAATAACGCGCTGAAACAGCAGATCGATACCCTGCCGCAAATCGCCAGCCAGTACCTGCACAAAGGCAAGATCGAACTGTCGGAAATGATCGCAGTCGACGCCAAGAAGAAATTCGGCCTCGATGGTCGCGTGCACTTCAACGTCGGCGGTTCGCAGTCCATCGAAGACTCCCTGAAAGTCGTGCGTAACGCCAGCAACGGCAAGAGCCTGATGTTCGCCTTCGAAGGCGGCTACCACGGTCGTACCCTCGGCGCGTCGTCGATCACTTCGAGCTACCGCTACCGTCGCCGCTACGGCCACTTCGGCGAGCGTGCGCAGTTCATCCCGTTCCCGTACCACTTCCGCGGCCCTAAAGGCATGACCAAGGAAGAATACGGCAGCCACTGCGTGCAGCAATTCGCCCGTCTGTTCGAGACCGAGTACAACGGCGTCTGGGACCCTAAAGTCGGTTCCAGCGAATACGCAGCGTTCTACGTCGAGCCGATCCAAGGCACCGGCGGCTACGTGATCCCGCCGATGAACTTCTACCGCGAACTCAAGCAAGTCCTGGATCAGCACGGCATCCTGATGGTGTCCGATGAAATCCAGATGGGCTTCTACCGTACCGGTAAACTGTGGTCGATCGAGCACTTCGACGTGCAGCCGGACGTGATCGTCTTCGGTAAGGCGCTGACCAACGGCCTGAACCCGCTGGGCGGCATCTGGGCTCGTGAAGAATTGATCAACCCGAAGATCTTCCCACCAGGTTCGACCCACTCCACCTTCGCCTCCAACCCACTGGGTACGGCGGTAGGTCTGGAAATGTTCAAGATGACCAGCGAAGTCGACTACGGCGCCATGGTCATGGCCAAGGGCAAATACTTCCTGGAAGGTCTGCAAGACCTGCAGAAACGTTTCCCGATCATTGGCGACGTCGATGGCCTGGGCCTGGCCCTGCGCTGCGAAATCTGCGCTGCGGACGGCTTCACGCCAGACAAGGCGACCCTGGACTACATGGTCGAAGAAGGCATGAAAGGCGACATGGTCGTTGACGGCCAGAAACTGGGCTTGATTCTCGATGTGGGCGGCTACTACAAAAACGTGATCACCCTGGCACCGTCCCTGGAAATCAGCTACCCGGAAATCGACCTGGGCCTGAAACTCCTGGAGCAACTGCTGGTGCGAGCGACCAAGCGGTGAACAACATCGGAGTCGACCTCGGTGAAGGTGACGCCGGCTTCGTGTTGGGTGAAGGTCCGGTCGGGATTCTATTGATCCACGGCCTGACCGGCACCCCGACGGAACTGCGCCAAGTCGCCAAGGGGCTGGCCAAGGTGGGCAACTGCACGGTGTACGTGCCCACCCTGGCTGGCCACTGCGGCGATAACAGCGACTTGCAGGCGACCGGCTGGCTGGACTGGTATGAAGGCGTGCGCAAGACCTTTGCGCAGGTCAAGCAGCGCCACGAGCAGGTGTTTGTCGGTGGCTTGTCCATGGGCGCGGTGATGTCGATGTATGTGGCCGCCGAGCACCCAGGGCAAGTGGCCGGGTTGCTGATGTATTCCACTACCTTGAAGTACGACGGCTGGAGCATTAACAAGTTGGCGTTCCTGACGCCGTTGTTGATGAAGATTCCATTCGGCGTGCACGTCTGCCGCTTTGAAGAGAAGCCGCCGTATGGCATCAAGAACGAGCGCCTGCGCTCGATCGTCGAACGGCAGATGAAGGAGGGGGAGAGCAGCGAAGCCGGTTTGCTGACCATGGAGGGCATCACGGTGCGCGAGTTGCACCGCATGAACGCCGTGGTCAAGAAACGCATGCCTGAGATCAAGGTCCCGGCGTTGGTGCTGCACTCCATCGAGGACGACATCACCAGCCGCTGGAACGCCGATTACGTGGAGCGCCATCTGGGTGGTCCCGTGACCAAGATCCTGCTGGACAACTGCTATCACATGATTACCGTCGACCTGCAATACCGCCGGGTGATCGAGTTGAGTGCCGAGTTTGTCGAGCAACATGCCGCCGCTGTCCAAGCGCCCGTGGATTACCGACAGCGGGCATGAACCTGAGGACTCGACGTGATCATCGCCCAAGCCAGCTTGGGCGTTCGAGCCATCCAGCGCTGTGTCTGGAACGGCTTGAAGAACGCGCGGTCTGTGTCTGGGTAAACGAGCGAGCCTGAGTACAACAGCCTGTTCTTGCGCCGGCTTAACCGGTGGGTGAACGGGCTGTTCAATTTCGCGAAAATGTTTCTTCGACCGGATCGTTCCGACCCTGCCATGGCTGCTGTGATAAGCGAAACCTGATGATCACCAAGACCCGCCCGAAAGCCCGCCCCTTTGCCATCTCGCGCTGGAGCGTCCAGCGCAAGCTGGTGCTGGCGTTCTGGTTGGTCAGCGTTATTCCGACCATGATTGCGGCCGAACTGGCGGCAACCACACTGTCACAGATCTTCGACAGCAACGTGCGCATCTGGCTGCAAGAGTCGACCAAGATCGTCAAGGACGAGGTCGGCAACATCCTTCATGACAACGCGCGCATGGCCAAGCTGTTCCTGCGCTACACCAGCCCGCCGTCAAGCAAGCAAGCCGCCAAGCACGACCGGCTGACCGCCGACATTGCCAACGCCACTGATATCGACGTAGTTGCGCTGATCCGCGCCAGCGATCACAAGGTGGTGTTCACCACGGCGGCTGACGATGTGGTCAAGCAGATCAACCTGACCAGCAATGCCGTCTTGCAGACGGTGCAGGTGGCCGGCGTGACGACGGGCATGGTGGTCTCCACGTTCGAAACTACGCAGGACGGGGAGGACTACCTGCTCCTGGTCGCTACCTACCTGGACAGCAGCTTCCTCACCAGTGTGGCGGATGTCCACTCCCTCGACCTGCGCCTGTACCTGGCCAACCCTTCGGGTTTTTCCGAGATATTCTCGACCCAGCGTTTTGATAATCACCCGTCGCGCATCCCGAAGAATGTCGAAACGGCCATGCGCGCCACCAAACAACCGAGCGAACAGTTCACCAACAATTACAGCGGTTTGTACTGGCCGATCTTCAACGACGCCGGCGACCTGCAAGGCGTGATCTTCAGTGGCCTGCTGCGCCATACCAGCCTGGTGGGGTTGGTGAACCAGAGCAACCTGTTCTTGCTGATTTTCCTGCTCAGCTCGGCGCTGTCCCTCGGCGCCGGGGTACTGGTGTCACGGCGCCTGACCAAGCCGCTGCGGGACTTGTCCCTGGGGGTGAACGCGGTGATCTCCGGCAATTATGAGCACCGGGTGCTGGTCAGTGGCGGCGACGAATTGGCGCAGTTGAGCAGCACCTTCAACCACATGACCGAACGCCTGGGCGAGCTGCACCACCTGGAAGCGCAACTACGCCGTCGAGACCGGTTGCACGCCCTGGGCGAAGTCGCCATGGGCCTGGCTCACGAAATCCGCAACCCGCTGGGTATCATCAAGACCGCCACCCAGCTGTTGCACCGCCGTGCGGACTTGGCGGAGACCGACAAGCGCCATCTGGAATACGTGATCAGCGAAGTCAGCCGCATCAATGAACTGATCACCGAGTTTCTCGACTTCGCCAAACCCAACCCACCGTTGCGTGTGTTGCAGGCGGCACGCCCGGTGGTCGAAGAAATCCTCGGCTTCTGCGGCCCCGAATTGGCCACCCACAATATCGATGCACAAATTATCGACCAGGCCCCCGGCGCGACCCTTTATGCGGATGCCAAACAGATCAAGCAGGCGTGCCTCAATCTGATTCTCAATGCCGTCGACGAAATGCCTGAAGGCGGGCGTCTGACGCTGGGTATCGCCAGCACGAACGGCTACACGGTGATCAGCATTGCCGACACCGGCCCGGGCATTCCGGCGGATATGATGGAGCGTATCTTCACGCCATTCGTCACTACCAAGGCTTCGGGCACCGGCCTGGGGCTGGCTAAAGTCTATTCGATCATGGAAAGTCACGACGGCAGCATTGAATGCGCCAGTGAGAAAGATGCCGGCGCCACCTTCAGCCTGTACATTCCGGCACAGGGTGAAGACGATGGCGACGATGAGGAAGGTCATGACGCATAACGTATTGGTAGTCGACGACGAACCCAAGCTGTGTGATTTGTTGTCGTCTGCCTTGAGCCAGAATGGCATCCAGGTGTTCACCGCGAGCAACGGCCTGCATGCGCTCAAAGTGCTGGAGCAGGAAGACATCGACCTGGTGATCAGTGACTGGCGCATGCCGGGCATGGATGGGCCGGCACTGCTGGCCGAGATCAAGGTGCGTTTTCCGGACCTGCCGGTGATCGTGATGACGGCCTACAGCACGGTGAAAAATGCCGTGCAGTCGATGCGCAATGGCGCCTATGACTACATCGCCAAGCCCTTCGACATCGACGAGCTGGACATCACCGTGGCCAAGGCTTTGCAGTTTCGCGACATCCTGCGCGATAACGCGCGGCTGCGTGCCGAGCTGGATCACCATGCCCAATTCGACAGCCTGGTGGGCGAAAGCCCGGCCTTTCGCCAGGTGCTGCACGCGATCGACTCGGTACGCGACAGCAATGCAACCATCCTGCTGACCGGCGAAAGCGGCACCGGCAAGGAAATGGTCGCTCGCGCCATTCACAAGCACGGCAGCCGGGCCGATAAACCGTTCGTAGCGGTCAATTGCGCGGCGATCCCCGAAGGCTTGCTGGAAAGCGAGATGTTCGGCCATCGCAAGGGCGCTTTCACCGGCGCGGTCAGTGACCGGGTCGGGCGCTTCCAGCAGGCCGACAAAGGCACGTTGTTCCTGGACGAAGTGGGCGATATGCCCCTGGCCTTGCAGGCCAAGATCCTGCGTGCATTGCAGGAGCGGGTGATCGAGCCGGTGGGTGATCCACGCGAGCGCAAGGTCGACGTACGAGTGATCGCCGCGACCAACAAAAACCTGCTGGATGCGGTGGCCAACAAAGAATTCCGCGAAGACCTTTACTACCGTCTCAACGTGTTCCCGATTCCGCTGCCGCCCCTGCGTGACCGTGCCGAAGACATCGTGCCCCTGGCCCGGCACTTCGCCGAGACCCTGAGCGCCACCGCCGGCAAACGCATCACCGGCTTCAGCCCGGAGGCGTTGCAGGCCATGGCGGCCTACAACTGGCCGGGCAATATCCGTGAACTGCAAAACTGCGTGGAGCGCGCGACCATCGTGGCGGCCAAACCGGTGATTGAAGATATCGACTTGCCGGCTTACCTGTTCGCCTCCAAGCCCACCGAGGGTGGCGTGACGGCGGTGCTCAGCGAGGGCCTGGGTGTGCCTCAGGACCTGGATGCGGCGCTGGCGGAGGTGGAGAAAGCCTACATCCTGGCGGCCTTGCAAGAGAGCAACGGGGTGCAGGCAGCGGCGGCGGCGAAGATCGGGATTTCTGAAAGAAGCTTCTGGTATCGCCTGAAAAAACTGGGCATCCAGGTGGAAAAGATCATCCGCTGAAAGCAGACCTGTAGTGAGCGGGCTTGTCCCGCGCTGGGCGGCAAAGCCGCCCCAAACCGAGGCCCTCGATCTTTCTGAAACACCGCAGCGGTCTTGTTGGGGCGGCTTTGCCGCCCAGCGCGGGCAAGCCCGCTCACTACAAGTTAGGTCGCGATAGGAGTGGGGGCTCCTGTGACTTAGTGGCTCAAGCCATATTTCTTGACCTTGTCGAACAGCGTGGTCTTGGCCATCCCCAGTTCCTGGCTGGCCTGGGTCAGGTTGCCGCCGCTGCGTTGCAGGGCGTCGTTGAGCAGGTTGCGTTCGAAGGCTTCCACCGCTTCGGTGAAGGCCAGGCCCTGGTTGCCGCTGCTGGCACCGCTTTTCTTGAAGGCGGGCAGGCCCAGGGCGAAACGTTCGGCGACGTTGCGCAGTTCGCGCACGTTACCGGGCCAGTCGTGGCTCATCAGGCTCGACAGGGTCTGGTTGTCCAGCTCCGGCGCGGCGCGGTCGAAACGCAGGGACGATTGCTGCAGGAAGTGCTCGAACAGTTGCAGGATGTCTTCGCGGCGCTCGCGCAGCGGTGGCAACTCCAGGGTCACCACGTTGAGGCGGTAGTACAGGTCGCTGCGGAACTGGCTGGCACGGCTCAGCTCGTCGAGGTCGGATTTGGTGGCGGCGATCACCCGGCAATCCACCGCTACGCTCTGGTTCGACCCCAGGCGTTCGAGCGTGCGTTCCTGCAACACCCGCAACAATTTGATCTGCAGGTTGATCGGCATGCTTTCCACTTCATCGAGGAACAGCGTGCCTTCGTGGGCGTGCTCGATCTTGCCGATACGGCGTTTGCCGGCGCCGGTGAACGCGTTGGCTTCATGGCCGAAAATCTCGCTTTCGAAGAGGTTCTCCGGCAGGCCGCCGCAGTTCAACGCGACAAATTGGTGAGCGTGGCGCCGGCTGAAATCATGCAGGCAACGTGCGACCAGTTCCTTGCCGGTGCCGGTTTCACCTTCGATCAGCACGTTGGCTGAGGTGTCGGCGACATTGGCGATCAGTTCACGCAGGTTCTGCATGGCCGGCGAGCGGCCGATGATGCGGCCTTCCAGGGAATCGCGTTCAGCCAACTGACGGCGCAGCGACCAGACTTCCCGCGCCAGGCTGCGTTGCTCCAGGGCTCGGCGCGCCACGTCGACCAGGCGCTCGGGGGAGAAGGGTTTTTCCATGAAGTCGTAGGCGCCGTTGCGCATGGCGCCCACCGCCATGGAGATATCGCCATGGCCGGTGATCAGTACCACCGGCAGGCTTTTATCCAGGGCCTTGAGGCGGGTCAACAGCTCCAGGCCGTCGATGCCCGGCAGGCGGATATCGCTGATCACGATGCCGGCAAAGTTCTCACCAATGCGCTTGAGCGCTTCTTCGGCACTGCCTACGCCCACGCTGGGAATGTCTTCCAGTGCCAGGGCCTGCTGGCAACCGAGCAATACATGGGGGTCGTCTTCGACGATCAGGACGGTGAGGCCGTCCTTGGGGGCTGTAGCGTCTGTATTCATGTCGACTCAGCTGTTTGAGCGCCCGCCAGCGGCAAGCACAGGACAAAGGCAGTACCACCACCGGCCGGGTGTTCCACGGCGAGGTTGCCGCCGGTGGCCGCCGCGAGGCTGGCGGACAGGGTCAGGCCCAGGCCCAGGCCCTGCTCGCCTGGCTTGGTGGTGAAGAAGGGTTCGAATAAATGTTTGCGCGCCTCGGGGTCGATACCATGACCGTTGTCACGCACGTGCAGGCGATATTTGCCGTCGGCGCTGTGGCCTTCCAGCCACAGTTCGGGTGCCGGCTGTGCCTGCATGGCGTCGAGGGCGTTGCCGATCAGGTTGACCAGGATCTGCTCCAGGCGCGTCTGGTCGATCTGCAACTGGGCGTCGGCGAAGTCGCGGTGCAGGGTGATCGGCAGGCCGTCCAGGCGTGCGCCGAGCACCTGGAACGCAGCGTCCACGGCTTTGCCGAGGCTGGCCTCGCCCTGGTCGTCACCGCGTCGGGCGAACGAGCGCAGGCTGGCGGTGATGCGGCCCATGCGGTCGATCAGTTCGTTGATGGTCTTGAGGTTGGTGCTGGCGGTGTCGAGGGCGCCGCGCTCAAGGAAGCGCACGGTGTTGCCCGACAGCGTGCGCAGCGCCGCCAGCGGCTGGTTCAATTCATGGGCGATACTGGTGGACATCTGTCCGATGGCTGCCAACTTGCCCGCCTGTACCAGTTCGTCCTGAGCGCGGCGCAAGGTTTCTTCGGCCTGGCGCCGTTCGCGGATCTGGCCCTTGAGCCGTTCATTGCTGGCGCGCAGGTCGGCGGTGCGTTCGGCAATCCGCCGCTCCAGTTGGCTGTTGGCTTCCTGCAAGGCTTCGCGGGCCGCGAGGCGGGTGGCGATGACCTTGCGCCGTTCGTTCCAGGCGATCAGCAGAAAGGCCACCAGGCCAAAGGCGACGGCCACCAGGATGCCTTGATTGATCGCAGCGCGGCGCAGGTCATTGAGCGGCGTCAGCAGGGTGAAATTCCACGGTGTGTCGTTGAGCGGACGGGTTTGTGCCAGGTAACTGACGGCGTGCTCGTCGTTTACCACTTCACTGTTGGCCGGGAAGGTCAGTTTCTCGCTGCCTTCGTTGAGGCGCTCGCGGGCCAGGGGTTCGAGCTCGTTCAGGGTCGCCCAGTAATATTGCAGGCTGTGCGCCAGGCGTTCCTTGGTGTCATCGCTCAGCGGGCGCACCGCCTTGAGTCGGCGGGCCGGGTCGCTGGAAAGGATGATGATGCCGTTTTCATCACTGACAAACGCTTCGAGGCGCGCACGTTGCCAGCGCTCCTCCAGGGCTTCGAGGCGCACTTTGACCACGGCCACGCCGATGATCTTGCCGTGCTCTTCCAGGCCGTGGGCCAGGTAGTAGCCGGGCTCGCCGTTGGTGCTGCCGATGCCGTAGAAGCGGCCGGGTTGGCCACGCACGGCGTTCTGGAAATAGGCGCGGAAAGACAGGTCCTCACCCTGGTAACTGTCGGCATCGCGCCAGTTACTGGTGGCCAGCACGCGGCCGGTAGTGTCCATCACGTAGATGGCCCGACTGCGACTGCGGCGGTTCAGGCCCTCCAGGTAATCGTTGACGGTTTTGCGCGTCTCCTGGTTCGGGTCGGCCAGCAGTTGGGAAACGCTGGACTCCAATTCCAGGAGGCTGGGCAGGTAGGTGTATTTGCTCAGTTCACTTTCGACGGTGCGGGCGTGCAGCTCCAACTGGCGTTCGCCCGTGTCGCTGAGCGTGCGGATGCCGTAGAACTCACTGACCCAGAACCCGATATAACCCAAGCCGATCATCAGGGCGATGATCAACGGCGGCAGGAACAGTTGGCGAATCAGACGTGGTTTCACGGCAAGTGATGGCGGTGCGGCGCGAAATTGGTTGGGGTCGCATTTCATCACAGATGCCTTGGGTCAACCAGAGCTTGCCGGTCCAGTGTGGGAGGGGGCTTGCTCCCGATAGCGGTGGTTCAGCTGAATATGCATTGGCTGATATAGCGCTATCGGGAGCAAGCCACCTCCCACATTGACCCGGTTTCTACAAGGGAAGCTACGGAGTACTTAGTGCTGCAGGATTTTCTCAAGGAAGTGCTGTGCACGCTCGGAGCGGGCGCTGATATCGCCGAAGAACTCTTCTTTCGGGCAGTCTTCAATGATCTTGCCGGCATCCATGAAAATCACGCGGTCGGCCACTTTACGGGCAAAGCCCATTTCGTGGGTCACGCACATCATGGTCATGCCTTCCTGGGCCAGTTGCACCATTACGTCGAGCACTTCGTTGACCATTTCCGGGTCGAGGGCCGAAGTGGGTTCGTCGAACAGCATGACGATCGGGTCCATGGCCAGGGCGCGGGCAATCGCCACTCGCTGTTGCTGGCCGCCGGACAGTTGGCCCGGATGCTTGTGGGCGTGTGCCGACAGGCCGACGCGGTCAAGCAGTTGCAGGCCCTTCTTGGTGGCTTCTTCCTTGCTGCGGCCGAGCACCTTGATTTGCGCGATGGTCAGGTTTTCGGTGATGGTCAGGTGCGGGAACAGTTCGAAGTGCTGGAACACCATGCCCACGCGCGAGCGCAGTTTCGGCAGGTTGGTCTTCGGGTCGGCGATGGAGGTGCCGTCGACCACGATGTCGCCCTTCTGGAACGGTTCCAGCGCGTTGACGCATTTGATCAGGGTGGATTTGCCCGAGCCCGAAGGCCCGCACACCACGATCACTTCGCCTTTTTTAACCTCGGTGCTGCAATCGGTCAGCACCTGGAAGTCGCCATACCACTTGTTGATGTTCTTGATAGAGATCATACGGCAAACCTTTTTTGCAGACGCTTGACCAGCAGCGAGGCGGAAAAGCTGATGATGAAGTAGACGACACCGGCGAAGATCAGGAACTCATTGGAGCGGCCGATGATGTCGCCGTTGGAGCGGGCAGAGTTGAGGAAGTCCACCAGGCCCACGGTATAGACCAGCGAGGTGTCCTGAAACAGGATGATCGACTGTTGCAGCAGCAACGGGGTCATCTTGCGGAACGCCTGGGGCAGGATGATCAGGCGCATGGTCTGGCCATAGGTCATGCCCATCGCTTGTGCCGCGCCCATCTGGCCCTTGGGGATCGACTGCACGCCGGCCCGCACGATTTCACAGAAGTACGCGGCTTCGAACATCATGAAGGCCACGACGCAGGACGTGAACGCGCCGATCGGAGTGTCCTCGCCGGTGATCCAGCGCAATACGAACGGCACCGCCAGGTAGAACCAGGTGATCACCAACAGCAGTGGGATCGAGCGGAAGTAGTTCACATAGGCGCCGGCCAGGCTCGACAGCAGCTTGCTGGACGACAGGCGCATCAGCGCGAGCACGGTGCCCAGCGCGATGCCGCCGATCACGCCCATGACCATCAGTTGCAGGGTCATGAGCATGCCGTTCCACAGGCCTGGGATAGCGGGGATGATGCCGCTGAAATCGAAGTCCATTATTTACCCCCCACGGAGATCAGGCCGGGCACGGCGACTTTCTTCTCGACCAGGCGCATCAGCAACATCAGGCTCATGTTCAAGGTGAAGTAGATCAGTGTGGCCAGGGTGAACGCTTCAAACAGGTTGGCCGAGAACTCGGCGGTCTGCTTGGTTTGCGCTAGCAGCTCCATCAGGCCGATCAAGGACGCCACGGAGGAGTTCTTGAACACGTTGAGGAACTCCGAGGTGAGCGGCGGAATGATGATCCGGTAAGCCTGGGGCAGCAGCACGTTCCAGTAGATCTGCGGCAGCTTGAAGCCCATGGCGCGCGCCGCGGATTCCTGGCCGCGTGGCAGCGCCTGGATGCCGGTACGCACTTGCTCACACACACGGGCGGCGGTGAACAGGCCCAGGCACACCACTACGCTCAGGTAGGCCGAGGTAGTCGGGTTCAGGTCTTGTTTGTACCAGTCCTGCAGGTTCTGCGGCAGCATGTCGGGCACCAGGAAGTACCAGATGAACAGCTGAACCAGCAGCGGCACGTTACGAAACAGTTCCACGTAGCAGGTCGCGATGCCCGATACGAGGCGGCTTGGCACGGTGCGCATGACCCCCAGAATGGAGCCCAGCAGCAAGGCGATAATCCATGCCACGACAGCGATGGCGATGGTCCAGCCCAGGCCGGCGATGTACCAGTCGAGATAAGTCTCGCTGCCAACGCCGGTGGACTTGAAGAATACGCCCCAGTCCCAGTTGTAATTCATTAGGGTCTCCCCTCGAGATCGATCGATGTACAAGCACCCGCTTGGGGAAGATCCTTTCCCACCTGACGGTGAACGCCAGGCACACGCGATCGGCTCGAAAACCGCCAGGTCGAGTGTTCCAAATTAAAGCCAGCAGGTAGTAACAGACGCCTGAGGGAGGGTTGGCTCCCTCAGGAGATAAGCTTAGTCAGGTATCAGATTTTTACGTCAGGTGCCGGCTTGTCGCTTGGGTTGGCGATCAGCTCCTTCACCTTCTCGCTCATCGGGAAGTTCAGGTTCAGGCCTTTTGGTGGGATCGGGCTTTCGAACCATTTGCTGTAGATCTTGTTGATTTCGCCAGATTTGTACAGGCCAACGATGGCGTCATCTACAGCTTTCTTGAACGCTGGGTCGTCTTTGCGAACCATGCAGGCATAGGCTTCGAAGGACTGTGGAGTGCCGGTAATGACCCAGTCATCCGGCTTCTTGGCCTTGGCTTCTTCACCGGCGAGCAGGGCGTCGTCCATCATGAAGGCAACGGCGCGGCCGCTTTCCAGCATCTGGAAGGATTCGCCATGGTCTTTGGCGGAGATGACGTTCATGCCCATCTGCTTGTCGGCGTTCATCGCCTTGATGATGCGCTCGGACGTGGTGCCGGCGGTGGTCACGACGTTCTTGCCTTTCAGGTCGGCAAAGTCAGCGTAGGACGGCTTGCCATCCTTGTCTTTCTTGACCAGCAGGCGGGTGCCGATTTCGAAGATGTTGACGGTGAAATCAACTTGCTGAGCGCGTTCGGCGTTATTGGTGGTGGAGCCGCACTCGAGGTCCGCGGTGCCGTTCTGGATCAACGGGATACGGGTTTGCGAGGTGACCAGGTTGTACTTGACCTTGAGGTCGGGTTTGTTCAGGTCTTTTTTCAGGGCTTCAACCACAGCCAGCTGAACGTCGTGGGAGTAGCCCACAGGTTTGCCCGAACCATCCGCAATGTAGGAAAACGGGATGGAACTGTCGCGGTGCGCGAGAGTGATGGTGCCGGAGTCATTGATTTTCTTCAGTGTGCCGGTGAGTTCGGCGGCGAAAACTGGAGTGCTGATCAGAGCAGCAGCGATAGCTGCGCCCAGGATATGGGGAACGATGCGCATCAATACTTCCTCGACATTTGTTTTTTTTATAAAGCCGGCTAAACGGCTCTCTTGTACAGCGAATGCCCGTAACGGCTCCTGAAGCGTCTCAGGCAATCCTCAGGGAGTGTAGAGCATGAGTCGTGCCAGACCAGGAATAAAAGGTTAACTGCATGATTTATATGATGATTAACTTTGTGTGACGGCAAATATGTAACCGTCGGATCCGGCAAACCGAATAGGTTGGAGTGTTGCGTTCGGAAAACCGAATGCAATGGGGAGGGCATGTAGGACCAGACTCGCTCGCCAACAGGCGCAAAAACGCCGCGTTCATTCTGGATAAACGCGGCGTTCTCAGGTTTTTCGCGAGCGGGCTCGCTTCTACGGGATGGAGGGTCAGGCCGCCTGGGTCTTGCTGCGGTTCTGTTCAACCTGGGAGAGGTAGCGTTGCAGGTTGTCCTGTTCTTGCGCAGTGGTGAACAGGCCCAGTTTGGTCCGGCGCCACAGCACGTCCTGCGCTTGTGTCACCCACTCTTCGGCGCACAGATAGTCGACTTCACGGGTGTACAGGCCACCACCCAGGTGCTCGCCCAGGTCGGCCTGCGATTGCACACCCTCCAACAGGCGCCAGGTACGGCTGCCGTACGTGGTGGCCCAGCGTTGGGCGAGCTCGCTCGGCACCCAGTCGAACCGGCTGCGAATGGCATCGGCCAGCGCTTGTGGCGTGGTCATGTTTTCGCCGCCGGGCAGGCTGGCTGTTACGGTCCAGCTTGGACGCATCTGGGTGAAGAACGGCGCCAGCTGAGCCATCGCCGACTCCGCCAACTTGCGGTAGGTGGTCAGCTTGCCGCCGAATACCGACAGGATCGGCGCTTCACCATTGCCGCCGGACAGTGCCAGGGTGTAGTCGCGGGTGATGGCCGACGGGTTATCCGACTCGTCATTGCACAGCGGACGCACGCCGGAGTAGGTGTGGACGATGTCGTCGCGGCTCAGTTGCTTCTTGAAGTGCGCGTTGACCACCTTGAGCATGTAGTCGGTTTCACCTTCGGTAATCGCCACTTTAGCCGGGTCGCCGGTGTATTCGCGGTCGGTGGTGCCGATGATGGTCAGGTGGTTCAGGTATGGAATGGTGAAAACGATACGCTGGTCTTCGTTCTGCAGGATGTGCGCGTGGGCGCCTTCGTACAGTCGCGGCACGATCAGGTGGCTGCCCTGGATCAGGCGGATGCCGTAAGGCGAATCCAGTTTCAGGTCGTCCTTGATGAACTTGGCGACCCAGGGGCCTGCGGCATTCACCAGCGCACGGGCGCGGATCGAGAACAGGCTGCCATCGGCACGTTCCATGTTCATTTCCCACATGCCGTTGCTGCGGCGTGCACTGACGCAACGGGTCTGGGTATGGACATGGGCGCCTTTCTCGCGGGCGGCCATGGCGTTGAGTACCACCAGACGGGCGTCATCCACCCAGCAATCGGAATATTCGAAGCCTTTGGTGATTTCGCTTTTCAGCGGGCTGTCAGGGCCGAACTTGAGGCTTTTGGAGCCTGCAAGTTTTTCGCGCTTGCCCAGGTGGTCATACAGGAACAGGCCGGCGCGAATCATCCATGCCGGGCGCAGGTGCGGGCGGTGCGGCAACACGAAACGCATGGGCTTGACGATGTGCGGCGCCTTGGCCAGCAACACCTCACGTTCAGCCAGGGCTTCACGCACCAGGCGGAACTCGTAATGTTCCAGGTAGCGCAGGCCGCCGTGAATCAGCTTGCTGCTGGCAGACGATGTGTGGCTGGCCAGGTCGTCCTTTTCGCAAAGGAATACCGACAACCCGCGCCCGGCTGCGTCTGCTGCAATGCCGACGCCGTTGATCCCGCCACCAATTACGGCAACGTCATAGACTTCGGCAAGCGGTGGAGCAGGCAAGGTGGAAGGAGTCATCGGCTGGCCTCGCGATCTTTTCGTCTTTGAATTCGAACATTAATGTTCATTTGCGAAAATGGTAGCTGATAAACGCGCGCACAGCCACCCGACTTCGATTGAAAAAACTCATCGAAGGGCGGGGAAAGGAAAATTTGTGAACATGAAGGCAGTCTGTAGTGAGCGAGCTTGCCTCGCGCTGGGCTGCGAAGCGGCCCTAACCCAGCCACCGCATGTCTGTCTGGAAGATTGCAGTGGACCTAATGGGGCCGCTTCGCAGCCCAGCGCGAGGCAAGCTCGCTCACTACAGGTTATTTGTAGTTTTCAGACGACTTCCAGGCGAACCTTGTGCTGGTTCAATAGCTGCACCAACGCCGGTACCGGTTGCTGGTCGGTCACCAGGCAATCCACCAGGCTGATTGGCCCCAGTCGAATCATGGCATTGCGCCCGAATTTGCTCGAGTCCGCCGCCAGGATCACTTGGCGCGCATTGGCGATGATCGCCTGCGAAACCCGCACTTCCTGATAGTCGAAATCCAACAGGCTGCCGTCTTCGTCGATGCCGCTGATGCCGACCAGGGCAAAATCGACCTTGAACTGGTTGATGAAGTCGACACTCGCCTGGCCCACGACACCGCCGTCGCGGCGCACATTGCCACCGGTCAGCAACACATCGAAATCGTCCTTGGTGCTGAGCATGGCGGCGACGTTGAGGTTGTTGGTGATGATTTTCAGGTGGTTGTGATTGAGCAGCGCACGGGCTATGGACTCGGTGGTGGTGCCAATATTTATGAACAATGAGGCATGGTCGGGAATCTGCGCGGCGATGGCTTCACCGATGCGCTGTTTCTCATCGCGCATCTGGTCGGCACGCATGGCGTACGCGGTGTTCTCGACACTGGAGTCATAGGCCGCGCCGCCGTGGTAGCGGCGCAGCAGATTGGCGTCCGCCAGCTGGTTGATATCGCGGCGGATGGTTTGCGGGGTGACAGCGAACAGCTGCGCCATTTCCTCGATACTGACGTAGCCGCGTTCGCGGACCAGTTCGAGGATTTGTTGTTGGCGGGGAGGCAGATTCATGGGGCGTCCTTTGGGCTGCCATACAAAAGTGGCCCATGATGACGCAGCAAGCGGCTCCCCGCCAGTTACAACCCGATTTGGGCTCGGTGCCTGGCTTATTCAGCGCCTTCGTGAGGCTCCCAGTCGCGGGTGCGGCTGACCGCTTTTTGCCAGCCGGAGTACAACTTCTCCTTGGCCGCCTCGTCGAGCTGAGGTTCGAATTCGCGCTCGATCACCGCTTTACCGCGCAACTCGTCCAGGCTGCCCCAGAAACCGCACGCCAGGCCTGCCAGGTATGCCGCACCGAGGGCTGTGGTTTCGCGCATTTGCGGGCGCTCGACCTGAGTGCCGAGGATGTCGGCCTGGAACTGCATCAGGAAGTTGTTGGCCACTGCGCCGCCGTCCACGCGCAGGGCCTTGAGGCGTTCGCCCGAGTCCTGCTGCATGGCGTCGAGAACGTCGCGAGTCTGGTAGGCAATCGACTCCAGGGCTGCACGAATAATGTGGTCCACGCGTACGCCACGGGTCAGGCCGAACAGTGCGCCGCGTGCATAGGGGTCCCAGTACGGAGCACCCAGGCCGGTGAAGGCCGGCACCAGGTATACGCCGTTGCTGTCCTTGACCTTGCCGGCGAAGTATTCGGTGTCGTGGGCGTCGTTGATGATTTTCAACTCATCGCGCAGCCACTGCACGGTGGAGCCACCATTGAATACCGCGCCTTCCAGGGCGTAGGCCACCTCGCCGCGCGGGCCACAGGCGATGGTGGTGAGCATGCCGTGCTTGGACTTCACGGCTTTGTCGCCGGTGTTCATCAGCAGGAAACAACCGGTGCCGTAGGTGTTCTTGGCTTGACCCGCTTCTACGCACATCTGGCCGAACAGGGCGGCTTGCTGGTCACCGGCGATGCCGCCGATGGCAATGCCACTTTTGGTGCGGCCGTAGATTTCCGAGGAAGATTTCACTTCCGGCAGCATTTCCCGCGGGATGTCCAGGATCTCCAGCATCTTCGCATCCCACTCCAGGGTGTGGATGTTGAAGAGCATGGTGCGCGAGGCGTTGGTGTAGTCGGTAACGTGGGTCTTGCCGCCGGTAAACTTCCAGATCAGCCAGCTGTCGATGGTGCCGAACAGCAGCTCGCCGGCGCGGGCACGCTCGCGGCTGCCTTCGACGTTGTCGAGGATCCACTTGAGCTTGGTGCCAGAGAAATACGGGTCGGTCACCAGGCCCGTGGCGTCGCTGATGTATTGCTCATGGCCATCGCGCTTGAGCTGCTGGCAGATCTCGGTGCTGCGGCGGCACTGCCAGACGATCGCGTTGTAGATCGGGCGGCCGGTGATTTTGTCCCACACCACGGTGGTTTCACGCTGGTTGGTGATGCCGATGGCGGCTACCTGGTCATGGTGAAGGCCAGCCTGGGCCAGGGCCTCGACCATTACCGCGCTCTGGGTGGCGAAGATTTCCATCGGGTCATGTTCAACCCAGCCAGCCTGTGGGTAATGCTGAGCGAATTCACGCTGGGCGGTGCACACCACGTTGGCGTCGCGATCAAAAATGATCGCCCGCGAACTGGTGGTGCCCTGATCAAGGGCAATGATGTAGTTCTTGTTCTGAATGTCGGTCATGTCGATTGCCTTGGACGAAAATAAGGAAGTTATTAACCAGCCTGGGCCGCAAAAAGGGCAGTGGGCGCCAGGCCGGCGCTATCAGGAAATATGCGTCTTGCCGTTGACAGCCGTGTCAGTTGTTTCAGAAACAGTGGGTGCGGCGCTCGGCAGGTGACGGGCAATCAACCCGCGATAGGCAGCAGCGCCGAGGCATGCGCCGACGATCGGAGCGAAAATCGGCACCAGGAAGTAAGGAATATCGCGACCACCGGTGAAGGCCATTTCACCCCAACCGGCGAAAAAGGTCATCAGCTTGGGGCCAAAGTCACGTGCCGGGTTCATCGCAAAACCGGTCAGCGGGCCCATGGCGCTACCGATCACCGCAATCAGCAGGCCGATCAGCAGAGGTGCCAGCGGGCCGCGTGGCAAACCATTGTTGTCGTCGGTCAGCGCCATGATCACACCCATCAGGATCGCGGTGATGATCATCTCCACCAGGAACGCCTGGGCTGTGCTCAACAGCGCATGGGGGTAGGTGGAGAACACCGACGCCAATTCCAGGCTGGCCTGGGAGCCGCGAACCATATGGTGGCTTTGTTCGTAATCGAAAAACAGGTTGCTGTAGAGCGTATAGACCAACGCGGCGGCGCAAAACGCACCGGCGATCTGGGCCAGGATATAGAAGGGCAGTTTGCGCTTTTCGAAATCGGCAAAGATGCACAGGGCGATGCTGACTGCCGGGTTGAGGTGAGCCCCGGAAATGCCGGCACTCAGGTAGATCGCCATACTTACGCCGCCCCCCCAGATAATGCTGATTTCCCATAACCCGAAGCTGGCACCCGCGACCTTGAGCGCAGCCACACAACCGGTACCGAAGAAGATCAGAAGCGCAGTCCCCAGGAACTCGGCCATGCATTGGCTCGAAAGTGAAGGCTGTTGAAGAGCAGTTGTCATGGAAAACCTCTGTTTTTGTTGTTGTCTGTTGTCTCGTCGCAATGGGCGAGCGTCGACTTTTACCGTGGAAAGGATCCCCATCCTGACTCGCGGTCTACTGCTCGAGTGCTGCGGGTGGTATTCCTGCAGTATTCGTAAACGAAAAAATATAGACAAGAATGACGCCTGTCAAAGGTCGAAAGTGAACTATTGGTCATTTTCGAACTATTGGTGTGGTGAATGATCATGCCAGGCGCGTTGCACAAGGGTTATCTCAGGGGCGCACTAGAGCGTTTTGCATGGACTTGGCCTAGAATTGGCCATCAGTTTGCCCAGCCTGGAGCGCTCATGACCCCCGCATTGGACCTGTTGAAAAAAGTTCGCGCCGAACATCGCATCCACAGTTATGAACATGACCCCAAGGCGGCGTCGTATGGCTTGGAGGCCGCGGAAAAATTGGCGCTCGACCCGGCGCAGGTATTCAAGACGCTGCTGGCCAGCAGCGAGAAAGGTGAGTTGCTGGTGGCGGTGGTGCCGGTCGTCGGAAGTCTGGATTTAAAAGCCCTGGCCCACGCTGCAGGGGTGAAAAAAGTCGAGATGGCGGACCCGGCATCGGCGCAACGCGCTACCGGTTACCTGTTGGGCGGAATCAGCCCGTTGGGCCAGAAAAAGCGTTTGCGCACGTTCATCGACGTGACGGCACAACCGTTTGCGACGATTTTTGTCAGTGCAGGCAGGAGGGGCTTGGAGGTTGAGCTACCGGCGGCCGTACTGGCTGAACATACCCAGGCCAAATTCGCCGAAATTGGCCGGGCATGACCTAATGCTCGTCAGTTAAGAGAACCTGCCGCGACCAAAGTCTGTAGTGAGCGGGCTTGCCCCGCGCTGGGTGGCAAAGCCGCCCCAAATCCAGTCACCGCGATCTTCCTGAAACACCACGGCGTCCTTGTTGGGGCGGCTGCGCCACCCAGCGCGGGGCAAGCCCGCTCACTACAGACGATGTGTTCTACATCCCACCCTTTAACTGACTGGCATTAGGGCGTGACCGGTCGTTACGCCGGGTTGTAGCGGCGTACGCCGGCGTCGGCGTGCGGGACCTGCGCGGCAACGCTGCCTGACGTCTGGAACAGCACCAGATGTTCAGCGGCAACACGAATGCCCACATCTGCCCCGACCCGGTGATCGGCATGACTGGGGAAGATCGACTCCAATTGAGCGCCCGTTGGCAACTGCAAGCGGTACAAGGTCGAGGCACCGAGGAAGGTTTTGCCGACAATCCGCGCTTTCAACGGGCTGTCCGGTGCATAAACGATGTCATCCGGGCGCAGCAATACGTCCACTGCGCCACCTGTAGGCCAGGTATAGGCATGCTTACCGCGCAAGTCACCCAGTTCGGTGCTGACTGATTGCGGCGAACTCAGCTGGCCGCGAATGAAATAGCCTTGGCCGACGAAGCTGGCCACGTAGGGTGTCTGCGGCTGGTGATAGAGGTTGTAGGGCGTGTCCCATTGCTCAAGGCGACCCTCTTTGAAAACACCGACCTGATCACTGACGGCGAAAGCTTCTTCCTGGTCGTGGGTGACCAGGATCGCACTGGTGCCGCGAGCCTTGAGGATGTCGCGCACTTCATGGCTGAGCTTGCGTCGAAGTTCGCCGTCGAGGTTGGAGAAGGGTTCGTCGAGCAGCAAAAGCTGCGGCTCCGGCGCCAGGGCGCGGGCGAGGGCGACCCTTTGCTGCTGGCCTCCTGAAAGCTCATGGGGAAAGCGCTGGCCCAGACTTTTCAGGTTGACCAGTTCGAGCAGCTCGGCGACCACGCGGTCTTTTTGCGGGTGTTTGCGAATGCCGAAGGCGATGTTGTCGGCCACGCTCAGGTGCGGAAACAGTGCGTAGTCCTGGAACACCATGCCGATGCGACGCTTCTCGGGTGCCAAGGTGAAACCTGCACTGGAGATGACTTCGCCGGCCAGGCGGATTTCACCTTCGTGCACCGGTTCAAACCCGGCAATCGCACGCAGGGTGGTGGTTTTGCCGCAGCCCGAGGAGCCCAGCAAGCAACCGATGTCACCTGCATTGAGGTGCAGGTTGAGGTTCTGCACCACCCGTTGAGCTTGATAGCCGCATGCCAGATTGTGCAGGTTCAGCAGAAGACTATGACTCATGCGTGGTGATACGCCGGCTCAACCAGGAATTCGAGCAGGGCTTTCTGCGCGTGCAGACGGTTTTCGGCCTGGTCCCAGGCGACCGAGCGAGGGTCGTCGAGTAAGTCGAGGCTGATTTCTTCGCCACGGTGAGCCGGGAGGCAGTGCATGAACAGGACGTCCGGCGCAGCCAGGTCGAGCAGGGCGCGGGTGACCTGGAAGGGTGCGAACAGGGTCAGGCGCTTGGCAGTTTCTTCTTCCTGGCCCATGGAGGTCCAGACGTCGGTACTCACCAGGTGCGCACCGATCACCGCATCGCGCGGGTTGCGCACGATGGTGACGCGGTCACCCGCCTGCGCAAGGAAGCGCGCATCCGGCTCGTAGCCTTCGGGGCAAGCAATGCGCAGTTGGAAGTCGAACTGGATCGCCGCTTCTATATAGCTGTTGCACATGTTGTTGCCATCGCCGATCCAGGCCACGGTCTTGCCCTGGATCGCGCCGCGATGCTCAAGGAAGGTTTGCATGTCGGCCAGCAATTGGCAGGGATGCAGGTCATCGGACAGGCCATTGATCACCGGTACACGGGAGTTGGCGGCAAATTCAGTCAATGTGCTGTGGGCGAAGGTACGGATCATCACCGCATCGAGCATGCGCGACATGACGATGGCGCAGTCGCTGATCGGCTCACCCCGTCCCAGTTGGGTATCACGCGGCGACAGGAAGATCGCCTGGCCGCCCAGTTGGATCATGCCGGCTTCGAAGGACAAGCGGGTGCGCGTCGAGGACTTTTCGAAAATCATCCCGAGTACGCGGTTTTTCAAGGGCTCAAACAGTACGCCGCGGTTACGCAGGTCTTTAAGCTCAATGCCTCGACGGATCACGCTGACCAGCTCTTCGGGCGTGCAATCCATCAGGGAGAGAAAGTGCCTTGCGCTCATCATTAACTACCTTTTTGCAACAGACCGCAGATACTCAAAGCCTTGTTTATTGTGACAACGGGCGAGACCTGCGGCGAAAGCCGCACGGGGCGACGAAATAGGGGAAGGCGCGATATTGACATTAAATGTCGCGTCTTACCAATAGGGCTACGGTTTTATGGGTGTTCAAGAAGGGCGCGAAGGCGCTTTTGAAGACTGATTCCTCACAGCAGTGGGGCCTTTGTACACTGGCATTGCAGCCTTTTGCAATGCGCCAGGGCGGGCCCAGGCCAGGCTGTGTCGGTTTCAGAAGGGCATGCGCAGCTTGTAACATTTGCTCACGCTTGCCCCCATGGCTTGGCCTGATAGCCGTCGATTCACACGGCGAACGGTGCTGGCGGCGCTGGGGGGCTGGGTCCATAGTCTGGCCAAAGCCCTTATAAAGAGACTGGCCATGACCAAGACTCTCCACCACCGAGCCTGCCATCTGTGTGAAGCCATTTGCGGGCTGACCCTGGAAACCACTCTGGCCGACGACGGCCACCTGGCGATCACCTCGATCAAGGGTGACCCGCAGGACACGTTCAGCCGTGGGCATATCTGCCCCAAGGCCGTGGCACTGCAAGATATCCAGAATGATCCGGACCGTCTGCGCCAACCGATGCTGAGGGTGGGCAGCGAGTGGCAGCCGATCTCATGGGAGGAGGCATTCACACAGGTCGCCGAGCGGCTGGCCGGCATCCAGGCCCGGCATGGGCAGAACGCAGTGGCGGTGTATCAGGGCAACCCCAGCGTGCACAACTACGGGCTGATGACCCACAGCAACTACTTCCTCGGCCTGCTCAAGACGCGCAATCGGTTCTCGGCGACCTCGGTGGACCAGTTGCCCCACCATCTCACCAGCCACCTCATGTACGGTCACGGCCTGCTGTTGCCGATCCCGGATATCGACCACACCGACTTCATGCTGATCCTCGGCGGCAACCCGCTGGCGTCCAACGGCAGCATCATGACCGTGCCGGATGTAGAGAAGCGCCTGAAAGCCATCCAGGCGCGTGGCGGCAAAGTGGTGGTGGTCGACCCACGGCGCAGCGAGACGGCAGCGATAGCTGATCAACACCTGTTCGTGCGCCCGGGAGGGGATGCAGCGCTGTTGTTCGGAGTGCTCAACACGCTGTTCAGCGAGAACCTGACCCGCGCCAGTCATTTGCCGGTTGAGGGACTTGAGGAGGTGAGGCGCGCGATCGCCGGCTTCAGCGCCGACGCCATGAGCCGTCAATGTGCAGTGCCGGCCGAGCAGATTCGCCAGTTGGCGCGGGACTTTGCCGCCGCCGACAGGGCCGTGTGTTATGGGCGAATGGGCGTCTCGACCCAGGCGTTCGGCACGCTGTGCCATTGGCTGGTGCAACTGATCAACCTGGTGACCGGCAATCTGGACCGTGTCGGCGGTGCGCTGTGCACCACCCCGGCGGTGGACCTGGTGGCGTCCACCGGCGGCGGGCATTTCAATCGTTGGCAGAGTCGGGTTTCCGGGCGTCCGGAGTACGGTGGTGAGTTGCCCGTGTCGGCGTTGGCCGAAGAAATGCTGACCGAAGGCGAAGGGCAGATCCGTGCGCTGGTGACGGTGGCAGGCAACCCGGTACTGTCGACGCCCAACGGCCGCCAGCTGGAGCAAGCGCTGGATGGCCTTGAGTTCATGCTCAGCATCGACCTCTACATCAACGAAACCACGCGCTATGCCGACCTGATCCTGCCGTCCACCTCGGCGCTGGAGAACGACCACTACGACACCACCTTCAATATGTTCGCCGTGCGTAACGTCACCCGTTTCAATCGCTCGATCCTGCCCAAGCCTGAAGGCGCCTTGCATGATTGGGAGATCTTTGTCGGGCTGGCCAAGGCCTTTGCCACGCGGACCGGTGTGGCGCTCAAGCCGACGATGGAGCCCGCACAGATGATTGATTTCGGGTTGCGTGCCGGCGTGTACGGCGATGCCTCCAGCCACAAATTGTCGGTGGCGATGTTGCTCGATCATCCCCATGGCGTGGACTTGGGACCGCTCAAGCCCAATCTTGCGGCGCGCCTGAAAACCGCGAATGGCCATGTGCAGGCGGCGCCCGCCGTGATCCTGGCGGATCTGGCGCGCTTCGCGGCACAGCCGGTGCCCATGGCCGATGAGCTGCTGCTGATCGGTCGCCGGCACGTACGCAGCAATAATTCCTGGATGCATAACTATCACCGCCTGGTGAAAGGCAAGCCTCGCCACCAGTTGCTGATGCATCCCGACGACCTTGCCCGGCGCCAGTTGAGTGATGGTCAGCGGGTACGCGTCAGCTCGCGTATCGGCATGGTCGAAGTGGAGGTGCTAGCCAGCCTGGACATGATGCCCGGGGTGGTCAGCCTGCCCCACGGTTGGGGCCATGGCCGCCCCGGGGTACAGATGACCATCGCCAGCGGGCAGCCAGGGGCCAGTGCGAATGACTTGACCGATGAACGGCAGTTGGATGAGTTATCCGGGAACGCCGCGCTGAACGGGGTGCCCGTGCGGGTGGCGGCGGCTTAAGCTGCCTGAGCACCAGGCTGGAATTTTGCGTTACAATGCGTCACCGTGCCGACCTGTGAGTCGCGAAGTTCCTGCAGAGGTGTTCCATGGATATCATCGAAACGATCAAAGAGCAGATTGCCAACAACACCATTCTGCTTTACATGAAGGGCGCGCCAAACGCTCCTCAGTGCGGTTTCTCCGCGAAGGCTTCCCAGGCCATCATGGCGTGTGGCGAGAAATTCGCTTACGTGGATATCCTGCAAAACCCTGAGATCCGCGCCAACCTGCCGAAATACGCCAACTGGCCGACGTTCCCGCAACTGTGGGTAGCCGGTGAGCTGGTCGGCGGCAGTGACATCATCGTTGAGATGGCGGCTGATGGTTCGTTGCAAGCGCTGATCAAAGATGCAGCGGCAAACGCAGCAGCCAAGACTGACGCTTGATGCTCTTGTAGAAAGTCCTGCAATAAAAAGCCCCGCTTCTCGTGAGAGAGCGGGGCTTTTTTGTACCTGCGTACGAAGGGCTTATTCGCCCATCTGCGATTGCAGGTAGTTTTCCAGGCTGACTTTGTCGATCAGGCCCAGTTGGGTTTCCAGCCAGTCGATATGCTCTTCCTGATCTTCCAGGATGTCTTCCAGCAGTTCACGGCTGCCGAAGTCGCCCTTGCTTTCGCAATGTGCAATGGCAGCCTTGAGGTCGCTGTGGCTCTTGTGTTCGAACTTCAGGTCGCTGCTGATCATTTCCTGGCTGTGTTCGCCGATGTTCAGCTTGCCCAGATCCTGGACGTTCGGCAGGCCTTCCAGGAACAGGATGCGCTTGATCAGGGCGTCCGAATCCTTCATGGCCTTGATGGATTCCTTGTATTCACGCTTGCCCAGCTTTTCCAGGCCCCAATCGTCATACATGCGCGCATGCAGAAAGTACTGATTGATCGCGACCAGTTCATTGGCAAGGATTTTATTGAGTTGCTGGATGACTGAGATGTCGCCTTTCATGACTGGGGTCCTGCCCTGTAATTGCTGTGTATAGGGCGGAGTTTGAGCGGCCAATTACGGGGTGTCAAACCTAAGTTATTGAATAATAAATGAAAATTAATAGGAATAAGAATGTTTGTGTTCCGCGTCTTGGCGCTAACTAATTGAATTACGGGCATAAAAAAACCGGACACTAAGTCCGGTTCTTCAAAATATGCTGATTTAAGCGTGTGTAAATTCTGCTGAATAGGGGAGCGCGCCCTGGGCTGTCTGCAACTGCGTCAGGGTTTCCCGTACCACCTGCTTGGCCAGGCACGCACATTTTCCGCACTGGCTGGCAACGCCGGTGGTTTCGCGTACTTCCTTGTAGCTGCAGCAACCTTCGTAGATTGCTTCGCGGATTTGTCCGTCGGTGACGCCAGTGCAGAGGCAGACATACATAAGGGAGAACCGTCGCAGGTTTGAGGCTTAAGTGCGGTGGATCTTAATGTTAACGAGAATGATTGTCAAAGTAGAATCGTAGGGTCCGTTACTGGCACTGCGCCCGCACTGACGAACGGTTTTTTCAGTGTATGATGGTCGGTCTTCACGAAGCGTGACTGCGTCACGGGGCTGTCGTCGGAATGCGGCAGACTCACGACCGGTCCTTTCACTTCAATCGTCACCCCACATCAGGAGATACCCCATGAGCGTACTCGTCGGTAAACAAGCCCCGGATTTCGACGTACCTGCCGTCCTCGGCAACGGCGAAATCGTAGACAGCTTCAAACTGTCTGAAGCCATCAAAGGCAAATACGGCCTGGTGTTCTTCTACCCGCTGGACTTCACCTTCGTCTGCCCTTCGGAGCTGATCGCTCTGGACCACCGCATGGACGATTTCAAGGCGCGCAACGTTGAAGTGGTAGCCGTTTCCATCGACTCCCATTTCACCCACAACGCTTGGCGTAACACTGCCATCAATGATGGCGGTATCGGCAAAGTCAAATACACCATGGCTGCCGACATGAAGCACGAGATTGCCAAAGCCTACGACGTTGAGTCCGAAGGCGGCGTGGCTTTCCGTGGCGCATTCCTGATCGATGACAAGGGCGTCGTGCGCTCGCAGATCATCAACGACCTGCCGCTGGGCCGTAACATGGAAGAGCTGATCCGTCTGGTTGACGCTTTGCAATTCCACGAAGAGCACGGCGAAGTTTGCCCTGCCAACTGGAAAAAAGGCGACAAAGGCATGAACGCTTCGCCAGAAGGTGTTGCGGCTTACCTGACCGAGAACGCAGGCAAGCTGTAAGCCAGAATCGCGGTACAAAAAAACCGGCCTGAGAAGGCCGGTTTTTTTATGTGCGGGGTATGACTTCAGTCGTTGAAGTCTTCCCAGCCGCCCATGTCTTTCCAACGGTTGACGATGCCGCAGAACAGCTCGGCGGTCTTCTCAGTGTCGTAGCGTGCCGAGTGGGCCTCGCGACCGTCAAAGTCGATACCGGCTGCCTGGCACGCCTTGGCCAATACCGTCTGGCCGTAAGCCAGGCCGGCGAGCGTTGCCGTGTCGAAGCTGGAGAACGGATGGAACGGATTGCGCTTCATGTCCAGCCGCGCCACGGCGGCGTTCAGGAAGCCCAGGTCGAAGCTGCTGTTGTGCCCCACCAGGATTGCCCGCTTGCAGCCATTGGCCTTCAGCGCCTTGCGTACGCCACGGAAGATATCGGTCAGTGCCGCTTCTTCACTTACAGCCATGCGCAGCGGATGGTCCAGCTTGATGCCGGTAAATTCCAGGGCTGCCGCTTCGATGTTGGCGCCTTCGAACGGCTCGACACGGAAGAAGTGGGTGTGTTCAGGGTATACGAAGCCCTGCTCATCCATGCCGATGGTGGTGGCGGCGATTTCCAGCAGCGCGTCGGTGGCGCAATTGAAACCACCGGTTTCTACGTCGACGACAACCGGCAGATAGCCGCGAAACCGCTCGGCCATCGGGTGACGGGAGCCGCCGCCACTGTGCTCGTGTTCGTCGTCGAAATGGTCTTCACTCACGTGTATTCCTCCAGCAGGCGCCAGCGCAGTGTTTCACCGGCGCGCAGCGGGATGACAGTCAGCTCGCCGAACGGCAGGCTGGCAGGGGCGGTCCAGTCTTCACGGACCAGGGTAATACGGTCGGTATTCGCCGGCAGGCCGTAGAAACGCGGGCCATTGAGGCTGGCGAAGCCTTCGAGCTTGTCCAGGGCATTACGCTGTTCGAACGCTTCGGCATACAACTCGATCGCCGCATACGCGGTATAGCAGCCGGCACAGCCGCACGCGGCTTCCTTGGCGTGCTGGGCGTGGGGGGCGGAGTCGGTGCCGAGGAAGAACTTCGGGTTGCCGCTGGTCGCCGCATCCAGCAAGGCCACCTGGTGGGTGTTGCGCTTGAGGATCGGCAGGCAATAGAAGTGCGGCCGAATCCCGCCTACCAGCATGTGGTTGCGGTTGTAGAGCAGGTGGTGGGCGGTGATGGTAGCGCCGACGTTGGCCGAAGCCTCGGTGACGAACTGCACGGCGTCGGCTGTAGTGATGTGTTCGAACACGACCTTGAGGGTCGGGAACAGCTCGACCACCCGGCGCATATGCTCGTCGATGAAAATCTTTTCACGGTCGAATACGTCGACATCGCCACGGGTGACTTCACCGTGGATCAGCAACGGCATGCCGACTTCGGCCATGGCTTCGATGGCCGGCAGGATCTTGTCGATACTGGTCACGCCGGAATCGGAATTGGTGGTCGCGCCCGCCGGATACAACTTGGCGGCATGCACGAAACCGCTGGCTTTGGCCTGGCGGATCTCGTCAGGTTGGGTGCGGTCGGTCAGGTAGAGCACCATCAGCGGTTCGAAGCGGCTGCCGGCCGGCCGTGCAGCGAGGATACGCTGGCGATAGGCATCGGCTTCGGCGGCATTACGGACCGGCGGTACCAGGTTAGGCATGATGATGGCGCGGCCGAACGTGCGCGCGACATCGGCCACAGTTTGGGGTAACGCAGCACCATCGCGAAGATGAATATGCCAGTCGTCGGGACGCAGCAGGGTCAGGCGGTCGGACATTGGGGATTCCAGGCGGGTCAATCTAGTGGGAATGCTACCGGAAAAGACTCTTGCAGGCACTCGCTATCAAGTTTTGCAGGATGCGACCGATATCCCCGGGTATGCCTTAACGATGTATGACGCTTTGAAGTGTTGTAGAAACCAGTGGAGCCTCCCGTGCGCCAGCATTATCTAGCCCTGCTCAGTGCGTTCGCCAGCCTGCCTGTGATGGCCCTCACGTTCCAGACACGCCTGGAGAATATTGAGTGGAAGGTGGAAGGCGATCAGTTCGAGTGCCGTCTGACCCAGCCGATCACCGATTTCGGCTCTGGTGAGTTCGTGCGCCGGGCCGGCGAGCAGGCGACGTTTCGTCTGAAAGCCTTTAACGGCTCGCTGGGTGCCGGTTCAGCCACCTTGTTGGCCGCCGCTGCTCCCTGGCAACCCGGCCGCGGTGATATCAACCTCGGTGCCGTGCGAGTGGGCAGCGGCGACGTGTTGTTCAATAGCTCCCAGGCCCAAGCCGGTCGCCTGTTCAGTGGTTTACTGGAAGGGCGTAGCCCAACCGTGCGGCATTACGCGCGTGAAGGCGGCTATTCGGAAATTCGCCTGCTGCCGGTGAAGTTCAGCAAGGCCTACAACGATTATCAGTTGTGTACCGCGAAGCTGCTGCCGATGAATTACGATCAGGTCAAGCAGACCGAGGTCGGGTTCCCTGGCGGCGGTATCGAGCTGGATGCGGCGGCCAAGAAAAAGCTGTCGGTGATTCTTGCGTTCATGAAAGCCGATCCCACGGTCAATCATATCGAATTGAACGGTCATTCCGATAACAGTGGTAACCGCCTGACCAACCGCGATGTGTCGCGGCGTCGTGCGCTGGCAGTGATGGACTACTTCAAGGCCAACGGTATTCCAGAATCGCAAATCACCCTGCGTTTCCACGGCGAAAGCTACCCGCTGGCGCCCAACACCAATGCGGCCAACCGTGCGCGCAACCGTCGCGTGAATATCCAGCTTGAACGGGTCGCGGCGCCCGAGAAGCCGGCGCCTGCGACCGCAGCCCCAAGCAACCCCGCGCATATTTCATAAAGCGCGCTCATAAGGTGCGACCATCGGTCGCCCGCTCGACATAATCTGTCGCTTTATCTTCATTTGCTGTCGCGCCTCTGTAAATTCACGGTTTTGGTCGGTAGAATCGACGCCTTTCCGTACAACCCCGTGGAGTGATGGCATGGCCGACGTAAACAAGGTCGTTCTCGCGTATTCCGGCGGCCTGGACACTTCGGTGATCCTCAAGTGGCTGCAGGATACTTATAACTGTGAAGTGGTGACCTTCACCGCTGACCTGGGTCAGGGCGAAGAGGTCGAACCTGCACGTGCCAAGGCGCAAGCCATGGGCGTGAAAGAGATCTACATTGACGACCTGCGCGAAGAATTCGTCCGCGATTTCGTCTTCCCGATGTTTCGCGCCAACACCGTCTACGAAGGCGAGTACCTGCTGGGTACTTCGATCGCGCGTCCGCTCATCGCCAAGCGTCTGATCGAAATCGCCAATGAAACCGGCGCCGACGCCATTTCCCATGGCGCCACCGGCAAGGGCAACGACCAGGTCCGTTTTGAACTGGGCGCCTATGCGCTCAAGCCAGGCGTAAAAGTGATTGCACCTTGGCGCGAATGGGACCTGCTGTCCCGTGAAAAGCTGATGGATTACGCTGAAAAGCACGCAATCCCGATCGAGCGTCACGGCAAGAAGAAATCCCCGTACTCGATGGACGCCAACCTGCTGCACATCTCCTACGAAGGCGGCGTGTTGGAAGACACCTGGACCGAGCACGAGGAAGACATGTGGCGTTGGACCGTCTCCCCGGAGAACGCACCCGACAAACCGCAGTACCTGGAACTGACTTACCGCAACGGCGACATCGTCGCGCTGGACGGCGTCGAAATGACCCCGGCCACCGTACTGGCGACCCTGAACCGTATCGGCGGTGAGCACGGTATCGGTCGTCTCGACATCGTTGAGAACCGTTACGTGGGCATGAAGTCCCGCGGCTGCTACGAAACCCCAGGCGGCACCATCATGCTGCGCGCTCACCGTGCCATCGAGTCCATCACCCTGGACCGTGAAGTGGCACACCTCAAAGATGAGTTGATGCCCAAGTACGCCAGCCTGATCTACACCGGCTACTGGTGGAGCCCTGAGCGTCTGATGCTGCAACAGATGATCGACGCTTCCCAGGTCCACGTGAACGGCGTTGTGCGCCTGAAGCTGTACAAGGGCAATGTGATCGTCACCGGTCGCAAGTCCGATGAGTCGTTGTTCGACGCGAACATAGCCACTTTTGAAGAAGATGGCGGCGCCTACAACCAGGCGGACGCGGCAGGCTTTATCAAGTTGAACGCATTGCGCATGCGCATCGCGGCCAACAAAGGTCGCTCGTTGTTCTGAGTGATTCGCCCGCAGTGAAAATGGCCCCTTGCTCAAGGGGCCATTTTTTTGCCTGTTATTTTTAACCGGGGTGAAGTGTTTAAAGTTATAAACGCCTGTTGATAGTTTTGTAGTTGGCGCATTTTATTTTGTTTGATTTGCTCCAGGGATAATTGAATTTTGTAGGGGGAATGAATTTTTTACACCTGAACAGGAACTAGCCTTACAGGAAATTCACTCACAAAAGTACAGCGAAGCCATTTGGCGCTGAAACGTCTGTAGGAATTTTGGGTGTAAGAAAATATGTTAAGTGGAACTAAAGCAGTCGATTTTTTTATGCCGGCTTTCCCGTGTACAGGCAAGAGGCAAGGGGCATTTGCTGAAAGGTGTGTGCGCCACGTTTACCGCATGCCCCATACCCGCTGGAGATTTCACTCAAAATATGTAAAAGCCCGGAAAGGTCTGAAAGGTCTTATAAAACTCGACACATCCGAGTTGTTGGTTTTTTGTAGGTTAATTCTTATATCGTTGTGGGTTGGGTCTCTGCTTGCTGTTGCTCGGGGGGTAACGCTATGCCAACTATGAAACGACTAGGCTATTGTGCTTGCTCTAAATAATTCGAACAGCGAAATTGGACTTTCTCATGAATAAAGTGCTGATCGTGGATGATCATCCCGTCATTCGTCTTGCTGTGCGCATGCTGATGGAACGTCATGGTTATGAGGTCGTTGCCGAGACTGATAACGGTGTCGATGCCTTGCAACTTGCACGGGAACATACGCCGGACATTGTCATACTGGACATCGGAATTCCCAAGCTCGATGGGCTGGAAGTCATTTGCCGGCTTGCTTCAACCAAACAACCTGCACCGTTCAAGGTGTTGGTACTGACATCCCAGGCCCCGGGGCATTTTTCCATGCGCTGCATGCAGGCCGGGGCGGCCGGTTATGTGTGCAAGCAGCAGGACCTGACCGAGTTGTTGAGTGCCATCAAGGCGGTGCTTTCCGGCTACAGCTATTTTCCGAACCAGGCGCTTAATTCGGTGCGCTCCACCATGGGCAACGCCAGTGAAGCTGACATGGTCGAGCGCTTGTCGGGGCGAGAGATGATGGTGCTGCAGCAACTGGCCCGGGGCAAGACCAACAAGGAGATTGCCGACGGTATGTTCCTCAGCAACAAGACCGTCAGCACCTATAAGACCCGTTTGCTACTCAAGCTCAATGCCCGCTCCCTCGTCGACCTGATTGAACTGGCCCAGCGCAACGGGTTGGTATGAGTTAAGACATTCCACCGCTCCGGCATTCGTATACCGGCAAAAAAGCCTCCGTCAGGGAGGCTTCCGGTCGTTCACGAGTCGATCAGAGATCGAAGTCGTAATCGGCCAGCTGTTTTTGCAAGCGTCGCTCTTCCAGAAGATTGTCGATAGTGCGGCGTTTGCTCAAATTGGTCTTGGCCACCTCTACAACAGGGGCATCTCCTTCGTCATCCGCCTCTGCAATGAGGTCGTCTTCTACATCCAGTTGTTCTTTGCCAGTGCTCATAAGGTTAACTCCAGGCTAAGACTGCCGTTGGCGCTCCTTATAACGATAATCCATGATCGGGTAAAAAAGATTTTTTCAATCGATTGATTGCAAAAACTAATAATCACTCAATCGTCGGACGTCTTGTCCTTGTATTCGCACAGGTCTTCGATGCGGCAGCTCCCGCAGCGCGGTTTGCGGGCCTGGCAGACATATCGCCCGTGCAGGATCAGCCAGTGGTGGGAATCGAGCAAATACGGCTTGGGCACGAACTTCATCAATTGTTTTTCCACCTCCACCACGTTTTTGCCGCGAGCAATCCCGGTACGGTTGCTGACGCGGAAGATATGCGTGTCCACCGCCATGGTCAGTTGCCGGAATGCCGTATTGAGTACGACGTTAGCGGTTTTTCGGCCCACACCGGGGAGCGCTTCCAGCGCTTCACGGGTCTGCGGCACTTCACTGCCATGCAGTTCAATCAGCAGGCGGCAGGTCTCGATGACATTCTTGGCCTTGCTGTTGTACAAGCCGATGGTCTTGATGTATTCCGACAATCCGTCCACCCCCAAGGCGTAAATGGCCTCCGGTGTATTGGCAACCGGATACAGTTTGGCCGTGGCCTTATTGACGCCAACGTCTGTGGACTGAGCCGAAAGGATCACCGCAATCAACAACTCGAACGGCGACGAGTAGGCCAGCTCGGTTTTGGGTTCGGGATTGTCTTCGTGAAACCTGCGGAAAATTTCCAGGCGTTTGGCAGCGTTCATGGGGCAGGTGTTTCCTTGCAAGCGGGCAGCATAGTGTTCAAAGGTGGGGGCCGGGTTGTGCAGGATAAACCATCACCCGCACACCCGGCAGCGTCTGTCGCGGCTTACGCGCCGGTACGCGCGTTCACTTGGCGCTGCGCCTCGTCCAGCTTGTGCTGTGCGGCCTCCAGCTCAGCCACGCCGCAGCCAGGTTGGCGTTGTAACTTGCTGACCTCGGCCCGGGCATAGGCCAAGGCGGTTTTCAACTGGCGCAGTTCGGCGTCGATGGGGCGTTTTTCTACGCGCTGCAAGTCGGGCCTGGGTTGCTCGCTGTCATTCTCAGCGTCATGCAAGGCTTGCTCGGCGCTGACCAGCGCTGCGCTCAAGGTTGCCAATTGCTGTTGGTCAGCGTTCAGGTCCTGGGCTTTTTTCAGTTCGGCGCGACGCATTGCCAGTTGGATTTTTGCGCGCTTGAGCGCTGGGTCTTTTTGACTCGGCAGCGCTGTCGGGCTGGGGACCTCCAGGGCCGCCAGGGCCTGCTCCGCCGCTTCGAACTGCTGTTGCAGCACGATCAGTTGCGACTGCTGCTCAAAGGTCGGTGGGTGACCAAACGCTTTCAGGGATTTGTGCAACTGAGCGCGACTCATTGCGACCGTGATTTTGGCTTTTTTGACCGCCGCGTCCTGGGCGGAATCGGTCGGCATGGGCATAACCGGCGCCGAGCGCTTGGCCCGTGCCAGGCGTTCGTCGAGCTTGCGCGCTTCTTCGCGTTGCAGGCGGGCATTGCGCTGCTCGAAGCGCCGTCGTGCCCGGTCGCGCTTGAGGCCGCGTTCATGGTGCTGGTGGTCATTAGCTGCAAGGCCACCCACAATCGGCAACACAGAGGTCACTGGGCGCATCTCAATGCAATCGACCGGGCAGGGCGCGACACAAAGGTCGCAACCTGTGCACTCATCGATGATAACGGTATGCATCAACTTGGCGGCTCCGACAATCGCGTCCACCGGGCAGGCCTGGATGCACTTGGTGCAACCGATGCATTCGGCTTCTCGGATGTAGGCGACTTGGGCCGGGGCTTCTCCTCGGCTGGTATCCAGCGCCAGAATCGGCACTTTCAGCAATTGCGCCAAGCCGGCGATGGTTTCCTCCCCGCCGGGAGGGCACTTGTTGATCGCCTCACCAAGGGCGATACCCTCAGCATAAGGCTTGCAGCCCGGATGCCCGCACTTGCCGCATTGGGTCTGCGGCAGCAGCGCGTCGATACGTTGAATCAGGTTCGTGACCATTGGCATGCCAGTTGAACAAACAGGGCTTGTAGTGAGCGGGCTTGCCCCGCGCTGGGTGGCGAAGCCGCCCCAAATCCAGGCGCCTTGGTGTTTCTGAAACTACTGCGGCGTCCTTATTGGGGCGAAGCCTCCCCAAATCCAGGCGCCTTGGTGTTTCTGAAACTACTGCGGCGTCCTTATCGGGGCGGCTGCGCCACCCAGCGCGGGGCAAGCCCGCTCACTACAACAGCCGTTACTTGATGCGTTGGCCCGGCTTTGCGCCGCTGTCCGGGCTGAGCAGGTAGATTTCTTCGCCGCCAGGGCCTGCCGCCATCACCATGCCTTCGGAAATGCCGAACTTCATCTTCCGTGGCTTGAGGTTGGCGATCATCATCGTCAGGCGCCCGTCGAGTTTGGACGGGTCCGGATACGCGCTCTTGATCCCGGAGAATACATTGCGTCGCTCGTCACCAATGTCCAAGGTCAGGCGCAGCAGCTTGTCGGCACCCTCTACTGCTTCGGCCTTGACGATCAGTGCAACACGCAGGTCCACGGCCGCAAAGGCGTCAAACTCGATTTGCGGAGAAATCGGGTCCTTGGCCAGCTCGCCGTTGCCGGTCGTGGCGGACTCGCCGGTGTCGGTCTGGCTGGCAGTCAGGTCTTCTTTCGAAGCGTCGGTCATGGCCTGGACTTTGGTCGGGTCGATGCGGGTCATCAGTGGCTTGAACTCATTCAACTGATGGTTGCCGAGCAAGGTGGCGTGATCGTTCCAGGTCAACGGCGCGACGTTCAGGAACGCTTCGGCGTCGGCGGCCAGCAGTGGCAGTACCGGCTTGAGGAAGATCACCAATTGGCGGAACAGGTTGACGCCCGTGGCGCAGATCGCCTGCACTTCAGCCTGCTTGCCTTCCTGCTTGTTCAGCGACCACGGTGCCTTGTCGGCGATCCAGGCGTTGGCTCGGTCGGCCAGGCCCATGATTTCGCGCATGGCGCGGGCAAAGTCGCGGGCTTCATAGGCGTCGGCGATGCTTGGCGCAGCGGCCGTGAAGGCTTCGGTCAGCTCCGGCGCGGCGTTTTCGGCGACCAGCAGGCCGGCGTTGCCCTTGTGGATAAAACCTGCGCAACGGCTGGCGATGTTGACCACCTTGCCGACCAGGTCCGAGTTGACCTTCTGTACGAAGTCTTCCAGGTTCAGGTCCAGGTCGTCGACGCCACGGCCCAGCTTGGAGGCGTAGTAATAACGCAGGTATTCCGGCGACAGATGGTCCAGGTACGTGCGCGCCTTGATGAAGGTGCCACGGGACTTGGACATCTTCTGGCCGTTGACCGTCAGGTAGCCGTGTACGGCAATGCCGGTCGGCTTGCGGTAGCCCGAACCTTCAAGCATCGCCGGCCAGAACAGTGCGTGGAAGTTGACGATGTCCTTGCCGATGAAGTGATACAGCTCGGCGGTGGAGTCCTTGCCCCAGAACGCGTCGAAGTCCAGCGCCGGGGTGCGGTCGCACAGGTTCTTGAAGCTGGCCATGTAGCCGATCGGCGCATCCAGCCATACATAGAAGTACTTGCCAGGTTCGCCCGGGATCTCGAAACCGAAGTACGGCGCATCGCGGGAGATGTCCCACTGTTGCAGGCCGCTGTCGAGCCACTCGGACAGTTTGTTGGCCACGGCATCCTGCAGGGTGCCGCTGCGGGTCCAGGCTTGCAGCATCTGCTGGAAATCCGGGAGCTTGAAGAAGAAGTGCTGGGAGTCCTTCAGTACCGGGGTGGCGCCGGAGATGGCCGACTTCGGATCTTTCAGGTCGGTGGGTGCGTAGGTGGCACCGCATTTCTCACAGTTGTCGCCGTATTGGTCTTCGGAGCCGCATTTCGGGCAGGTGCCCTTGATGAAGCGGTCGGCCAGGAACATTTTCTTTTCCGGGTCGAAATACTGGGTGACCGAACGCTGGTCGATGTGCCCGGCATCCTTGAGCCGCAGGTAGATCTGGCTCGACAGCTCGCGGTTTTCTTCGGAGTGGGTCGAGTGGAAGTTGTCGAAATCCACCAGGAACTCGGCAAAGTCGGCGCTGTGTTCAGCCTGCACATTGGCGATCAGTTGTTCTGGCGTGATCCCTTCTTTTTCGGCGCGCAACATGATGGCCGAACCGTGGGCGTCGTCCGCGCAGACATAAATACATTGATTGCCGCGATGCTTCTGGAAGCGCACCCACATATCGGTCTGGATGTACTCAAGCATATGGCCAAGATGGATGGAACCATTGGCATAGGGCAGGGCGCTGGTGACGAGGATCTTGCGTGGCTCGGACATGGGGCTCGGCTACTTGATGAAACGGAGGTCGGCCACTATAAAGCGCCGGGAAATATATTTCACCCCGTGGCGTTGTTTCAAAATCATCCCGGCGTTCGAAACGCATGCCGTTGGGCGACGGGAACGGTTAGGATAGCCGCCTGTTTCAGTCAGTCTTTTTCGGGAGTAGCCCATGAGCGCCGTCAATCGCGCAGCGGTGGAAGCCGTTCTTCGCCAGTACACCGACCCCTATTTGAACCAGGACCCGGTCAGTGCCGGTTGTGTGCGGGCCATCGAGGTTCAGGGCGACCAGGTGTCGGTCCTGCTGGAGTTGGGCTATGCCGCCGGCCTGTTCAAAAGCGGCTGGGCGCAGATGCTGCAAATGGCCATCGAGGGCCTCGACGGCGTCGGTTCCGCCAAGGTCGACATCCAGTGCGTGATTGCCCCGCACAAGGCACAGGCGCAAATTCCGGGGCTGGCCAACGTCAAGAACGTGGTGGCGGTGGCCTCCGGCAAGGGCGGCGTAGGTAAATCGACCACGGCGGCCAACCTGGCCCTGGCCCTTGCCCGCGAAGGCGCGCGGGTGGGCATTCTCGATGCGGATATCTACGGCCCGAGCCAGGGTGTGATGTTCGGTATCGCCGAAGGTACGCGCCCCAAAGTGAAGGACCAGAAGTGGTTTGTACCTATCGAGTCCTTGGGCGTGGAAGTGATGTCCATGGCATTTCTCACCGATGACAACACGCCGATGGTCTGGCGCGGGCCGATGGTGTCCGGTGCGCTGCTGCAATTGGTCACCCAGACCGCCTGGGGCGACCTGGATTACCTGGTGATCGACATGCCGCCGGGTACCGGTGACATCCAGCTGACCCTGGCGCAGAAGGTCCCGGTGGCCGGCTCGGTGATCGTGACCACGCCCCAGGACCTGGCGCTGCTCGACGCGAAGAAAGGTGTGGAGATGTTCCGCAAGGTCAACATCCCGGTACTCGGTGTCGTGGAAAACATGGCGGTGCACATCTGTTCCAACTGCGGGCATGCCGAGCACCTGTTTGGTGAAGGCGGAGGCGAGAAGCTGGCGACCCAGTACGGCGTCGAATTGCTGGCCTCGTTGCCCCTGTCGATGCTGATTCGTGAGCAGGCCGATGGTGGCAAGCCTACCGTGATGGCTGAGCCGGACAGCCAGATCGCCATGATCTATCAAGAGCTGGCGCGCCATGTGGGCGCACGGATTGTCTTGCAGGAGGCCGTCGCGCCAGCAATGCCGACGATTACCGTCAGCGAAGACTGAGCAGGTTGCAGGGAAAGAAGCCTCGACACTGTCGGGGCTTTTTCTTGCCTGCAAGATGGTCAATGAGGCGCGCTCGCGCTTTTACGCAATTGCGGGTGTAAGCATTCGCTTACTTTTTCGTAAGTGTTTGGTTTTTTTGCCCTGCACGGGCGCCTCGAATCGTCGAGAGATTTTTCTAATTGTTTGAAATATAAGAATTATTTATCGAGTTTTGGCGGTGGTCGTTGGCGCAGTGGCTGGACGCATCCCGTTGAACTTCCTTTGGAACTCTCTAACATCAGCCCTGTGTCCACGGATTGACACGGCCATCAAGGAACGATGGTTTGAAGGAACGTCGCAGGATGCGATTCATCAGGATGATGAAAAGGAATACAGGGACTAGGGAAAAAATGTGGGCGGGTCAAACCGCCCCTTTTTTTTGCCTGTAGAAAAGCAACGGCTCACCCAGAAACGCAAAAAGACCCGCAAGGGGCCTTTTTGGGGGGCGACGACGCTATCAGCGTTCGAGGTCTGCAATCTTGCCTTTTTTACCATCCCACTCCGCTGCATCCGGCAACGGGTCTTTGCGTTCGGTGATGTTTGGCCAGATTTCCGCCAGCTCGACGTTCAGCTGAATGAATTCCTGCATCTCTGCCGGGACTTCATCCTCGGAGAAAATCGCGACGGCCGGGCATTCCGGTTCACACAGGGCGCAGTCGATGCACTCATCCGGGTGGATGACCAGGAAATTCGGGCCTTCGTAAAAGCAGTCCACCGGACACACTTCTACGCAGTCGGTGTACTTGCACTTGATGCAGTTGTCGGTGACGACGAAGGTCATTTCTAATTTTCTCCTCAGGCGGCGGCAGCGAAACCCTTTGTGGCAGGGCTCGCGAGGTTCGGGAGCGATAGTCTGCAGGCCAGGCTAAGAGCCTGCAGCATCCCAAACCGCGCGAGAGTCTACCAGCTTGCAAGCGTCTGCGTTATATCCGAGTCTTAAGTGCATATAACATTTCGAGCGCTTTTCGCGGCGTCAAGTCGTCCACATCAAGTTTAGCCAACTCATCCAGCACGGGATGAGGCAGGCTGGCGAACATATCGCTCTGATGCGGTGCACTAGGCTTGCGGGGCGCCTTGGCCGGGTTTGCGACCACGGTTTCGTGGGGCAGGGCCGTGGTTTCAAGGCGGCTGAGGTGTTCACGGGCGCGGGTGATCACATCGTTGGGCACGCCAGCCAACTGGGCCACAGCCAGGCCGTAACTCTGGCTGGCCGGGCCTGGCAGCACGTGGTGCAGGAACACGATGCGCTCGTTGTGCTCAGTGGCGTTGAGGTGCACGTTGGCGACCAGCGGCTCGCTTTCCGGCAATACGGTCAGTTCGAAGTAGTGGGTGGCGAACAGCGTATAGGCACGCAGGTGCGCCAGGCGTTCAGCCGCCGCCCACGCCAGGGACAGGCCGTCGAAAGTGCTGGTGCCGCGACCGACTTCGTCCATCAGCACCAGGCTGCGCTCGGTGGCGTTGTGCAGAATATTGGCGGTTTCGCTCATTTCCACCATAAAGGTCGAGCGGCCACCGGCCAGGTCGTCGCTGGAACCGATCCGCGTGAAAATGCGGTCCACCAGCGACAGCTCGCAACTGGCGGCCGGTACAAAACTGCCGATGTGCGCCAGCAACACAATCAATGCGGTCTGGCGCATGTAGGTGGATTTACCGCCCATGTTCGGACCGGTGATCACCAGCATGCGGGTATCGTCGTCCAGCGACAGGTCATTGGCCACGAACGGGGTGGTCAACACTTGTTCGACCACCGGGTGACGTCCCTGGACGATCCGCATGCACGGCTCGCTGACGAAGCGCGGGCAATTCAGGTCAAGGTTCAGTGCGCGTTCGGCCAGGTTGCTCAACACATCCAGCTCGGCCAGGGCGGCGGCGGTGTCTTGCAGCGGTGCCAGACGGCTGATCAGGTCTTCGAGCAAGGCTTCATAGAGCATCTTTTCCCGAGCCAGGGCACGGCTTTTGGCCGACAGTGCCTTGTCTTCGAACGCTTTGAGCTCCGGCGTGATAAAGCGCTCGGCACCCTTGAGGGTCTGGCGCCGCTGATAGTCGATCGGGGCCGACTCGGCCTGCTTGCTCGGCAGCTCGATAAAGTAGCCGTGCACGCGGTTGTAGCCGACCTTCAGGTTGGCCAGGCCCGTACGGGCTTTTTCACGGGCTTCCAGATCAATCAGGAACTGCCCGGCGTTCTCGCTCAGCGACTGCAGCTCGTCCAGCTCGGTGTCGTAACCGGTTTTGAGCACGCCGCCGTCACGGATGATCGCCGGCGGATTGTCGATAATGGCTTTTTCCAGCAGGGCCGCGAGGTCCGGATAAGTGCCTGCGGTGACAGCAAGTTGTTGCAGGTGCGGCGTGTCCAGTTCGGTCATCGCCACTTGCAGTTGCGGCAACGCGCCGAGGGCATCGCGCAGGCGCGCGAGGTCACGGGGCCGCGCATTGCGCAGGCCGATCCGCGCCAGGATGCGCTCGATATCGCCGATTTCCTTCAGTTGCGGCTGCAGCTTTTCAAAGCGATAGCCATCCAGCAGGCAAGTAATGGAGGATTGACGGGCTTGCAGCACGCCGAGGTCGCGCAGCGGACGGTTCAACCAGCGCGTCAGCAAACGGCTGCCCATCGCGGTCTGGCAACGGTCTACGACCGATTGCAACGTGTTGTCGCGCCCACCGGCCAGGTTGGTATCCAGCTCCAGGTTTCGACGGCTTGCGCCATCCAGCACCACGGTGTCGTCCAGGCGCTCATGACGCAGGCTGCGCAAATGGGGCAGGGCGGTGCGCTGGGTTTCCTTGGCATAGCTGAGCAAGCAACCGGCGGCGCCGATCGCCAGGGTCAGGGTCTCGCAGCCGAAGCCTTTGAGGTCTTGCACCGAGAACTGCTGGCACAGACTTTTCAGCGCCGAATCGCGTTCGAAATCCCACGGCGCACGACGTTTGGTCCCACGGCGTTTTTCTGCGGGCAAGTCCTTCGGCCAATCATCCGGGATCAACAGCTCCACCGGATTGATGCGCTCCAACTCCGCCAGCAGGTTTTCCCAACCCTTGATCTCCTGCACGCTGAAGTTGCCGCTGGTGATATCCAGTACGGAAAGCCCAAATAGGCGCTCATCGCCCAGCACCGCCGCGATCAGGTTGTCGCGCCGTTCATCCAGCAACGCCTCGTCACTCACCGTTCCCGGCGTGATGATCCGCACCACTTGGCGCTCGACTGGGCCTTTGCTGGTCGCCGGATCGCCGATCTGTTCACAGATCACCACCGATTCGCCCAGCTTCACCAATTTGACCAGGTAACCTTCCAACGAATGGTAAGGAATCCCACACATCGGAATCGACTGCCCCGCCGACTGCCCGCGTGCGGTCAGGGTGATGTCCAGCAGCTTGGCGGCCTTCTTTGCGTCTTCATAGAAGATCTCGTAGAAGTCGCCCATGCGATAGAACATCAACTGATCAGGGTGCTGGTTCTTCAGGCGCCAGTACTGCTGCATCATCGGGGTGTGGGAGGACAGATCGGAAGTGTTTTTACTCATCAGATAGTTGGCAAGTTCGTTGAAAGTGGTGGGGCAAAGATGGGTCACTGGCCCGGCTGATTTTGCAATGGCCGCAAGGTTAACACGCGAGGTTGGCGCTTCGCAGGTCATAAGTGGGCAGGGAGAAGGCAGGGAAAATGCATAAAATATGCAAATTAGCATTTGCCAACCCTCAAAACTCCCGTCAATATCCGCGCTATGCAAAAACGCAACGTTTCTATCGTCTTAAGAGAGCTGCTGGACCGTGACCGGATCTCCCCTACGGAGCTTCACCGGCGTACCGGCGTGCCTCAATCCACGTTGTCCCGGATCCTCAGCGGCAAGATCGTTGACCCGTCGGACAAGCACATTTCCCGCATCGCCGAGTACTTTCGCGTGGGCACCGATTACCTGCGCGGGCGCGCGGCAGTGGGTGCGCAGCGGGATGAAGGGCGCGACCCGATGCATTCGGAACTCAAGGACATAAGCCTGTGGGATGACGACACGCCCGTTAATGATGACGAGGTGTCGATCCCCTTTCTGCGCGAGGTTGAATTGGCTGCTGGATCAGGAAGATTCGTCATCGAGGAAAGCGAGAAGGCCAGCCTGCGTTTCGGCAAGCGCAGCCTGCGACATAACGGTGTGCAGTTCGACCAGGCCAAGTGTGTGACGGTACGTGGCAACAGCATGTTGCCGGTGCTGCGCGACGGCGCCACGGTGGGGGTGAATGCGGGCAAGAGTGGCATTGGCGATATCGTCGATGGCGACCTGTATGCCATCAATCACAATGGCCAGTTGCGTGTGAAGCAGCTCTACCGCCTGCCTTCCGGGATTCGCCTGCGCAGTTTCAACCGTGATGAGCACCCGGACGAGGACTACAGCTTCCAGGATATCCAGGATGAGCAGATCAGCATCCTCGGCCATGTGTTCTGGTGGGGCATGTACGCCCGTTAACCCCCATGCGTAAGACACAGCCCGCCATTGTGCGGGCTTTTTTTCGCCCGTAGAAAATCGCCAAACCCTTTGTCCACAAGGTCGAAAATGCACATGCGCATTTTTAGTGCAAAAATAAATGCATTTACGCATTGACTGTATATGCATACATGCATATTCTTTGTCTCAAGCCAGCCAACAAGGCTTGGTGGAGGCGGCACGGATGCTGCCAGGGAAGACAAGGAAGGCACGCAACATCGGCAAGGACGCCATCGAAGCGATGGCAGGGATGCCAGGCAACACCGGCAAGGATGCCGACGCTCTTTAGTCTCAACCGGCTTTCTTGACAGGAAGCACAAAACAGGCAGCGATGAACCGGCCTAATAACGGTTCAGAGGGTTGGCAACTGACCCGGGTGTGCAGCGTAAAGCACCAGAAGCAGTTATCCGGCAGACAGGGATCGTGGTCGGAAAAACATTGAGGAAAGAACCGTACCGCGCCAGTAGCGCCGAAAGTTCGAGGACATCATTACTGAAAAGCCCGGGCGACCGGGCTTTTTGGAATGCCTACCTATCGAAGCATGTGTAAATGAAAAACGGACTATCTAGTGCTCAGCCAGGAGGCGTGACATGACAAATGAACAGCAAGCGTTAGCGGAAATGCCTATCTGGCTGGTCATCGTATTGGCAGTGATCGGCGGGGTATCCGGCGAAATGTGGCGGGCAGACAAGGAGGGCGCCCGTGGTTGGTCGCTGATCCGCCGACTCGCCCTGCGCTCTGGAGCCTGCATGGTGTGCGGGGTTTCGGCGCTGATGCTGTGCTACGCCGCCGGCATGTCGATCTGGACCGCCGGCGCCATTGGGTGCTTGACCGCCATGGCCGGTGCCGATGTTGCCATCGGCCTTTATGAACGGTGGGCAGCCAAGCGCATCGGGGTCAATGAAAGTTCCCGCCAGGACCCGCAGTAACCGCTGCAAGGACGCTACTTAAATGACGCTTATTGAAAAGCCATCTCAACTGCCCCAGGCCATCGGCGAGGCGCTGCACGCTGCGTTCCCGAATTTGAAGGTCGGCAGTCATCAGGACTTCCGGGGCACAGGGGGCGAAACCGGCGTGATGATCACGGTCGAGGGCAACGGCCCGGGCATCCGCTCCCGCGAAGGGCGCAAGGCGCACGCCTTGGCGATTTCGCTCAAGGCCATGGTCGCGCCAGGCGCCTTGCCGTTTGACGCCTGCGACCTGGCCAGCCAGCTCATGGATTTGGTGCTGGATAACCGCTGGAACCTGCCCCAACCACAGTGTGATCTGCCGACGAATATCGTCGCTGCTCCCACGCTGCGGGCTGGCGCAGGGATGGACTATGACACCTGGACGGTTTCTTTCACCCAAACCCTCTATATCGGGCCTGTGTTGCTCAACGATCCCACAGGCCAGCCGCTGTTTGCCTGCACCTGGGACGTCACGAACATCGACGACCCCGCTCAATACAAACCCCTGTCGGAGTAGCCCATGTTCGACGCACTGTTACGCATGCAACTGGGGCCGATTGTCGAGCGCCTGGCGGAAATGGAAGCCCAGCTCGAAGACCTTTATCGTCGCGCCGAAAGCTTCTGTCGCATCGGCGTGTGCCAGGAGGTCGACGCTGCCAGTCATACCTGCAAGGTCAGCCACGGTGAATTGCTCACCCCGGCCATCCGCTTTTTCAACCCCAGCGCCGGTACGCAGACCGAGACCCGTATCCCGTCCGTGGGCGAACAATGCCTGTTGTTCAACTATGGCGGCGGTGAAGGTGGCGGGCAGTCCGTGGCCTTGTTCGGTTTGAACAGTGATCGCTTCCCGCCGGTTTCGAGCCTGGCGACATTGACCCGGCGGCGCCATCAAGACGGCACCCAAAGCGATTACGACGACGCCAGCCACACCTTCAACTGGGTCAACGGCCCCACCACGTTCAGCGGTTCGCGCGAGCAAGTCGACGTCAAGGTCGGCGCTGCCGGCCTGACCCTCAACGCCCAAGGCATCATCCTGCAAATCGGTGGTACCCGCCTGGTGCTGGATGCCGGCGGCGCGCACTTCAGCGGTCCGTTGGTGGACCACCAAGGTCGGGTCATCAGCCCGTGATAAGGACATCCCATGATCGGCATCGATCGCAACACCGGGGCAGCCGTCGATGACTGGCTGCAATTCGTGCAGCGCGCCACCCGAGCGCTGACTACCCCCCTGGGCACTCGTCAGAAGCGCCCGCTGTACGGCTCGATGATCCCGCAACTGCTGGGCCAGAACCTCGGCGATGACTTGCTGATCCTCGCCCAAAGCCATGCTGCCCAGGCGTTCTACAACACCCAGAACGGCATTGGCGACTTTCAACCCCAGGTCATCGTCGCCACCCGCCAGGGCGCCGGCCTGCTGCTGCGGTTCGCCGGCACCTGGAAAAACCGCCAACAAACCTTCGAGGTCGTGACATGAGCATGCTGATCCCAGGCCAGAACCAACTGGCGGAGCCGGCCATCATTGCGGTGGATGAGTTCGAACCGCTGCTGGCCGAATTCAAGGCGTTTGTCGTCGACTATGTCGCCACCCGAGCGCCGCAAAGCGCGGCCAAACTCAAGGTCAGCCTCGACAACGAAAGCGAGCTGCTGACCCTGGCCCTGGAAGCGTTTTGCGTGCGCCTGCAGACTCACGAACGCAAATACAACGCCCGCATCAAACAGATGCTGGCATGGTGGGCTACCGGCAGTAACCTGGATGCCCGCCTGGCCGACATGGGCCTGGAACGCCAAGTGCTCGACCCGGGCGACCCCGCGGCTTTCCCGCCGGTGCCGCCGACCCTGGAAAGGGACGACGACGCTCGACTGCGCTACTACCTGGCACCCCACGCTCCTGCGGCGGGCTCGCGGATGCAGTATCGGCGCGAGGTCTTCACCCTGGGTGAACGCCCTGCGGTGAAGGTGCAAAGTGCAACGCCGGGCGTGGTGACCGTCAGCTACACCTTCGACCCGGACGGCTATGCCGCCCAGGTCAAGGACGGCAACGCCCGCCGCACCGCGCCGGGTGAAGTGATGGTCACGGTGCTTTCGCGGGAAGGTGACGGCACGCCATCCGCCGATCTGCTTGACGGTGTGCGACGCCATTTCGCACGGCCCGATGTACGACCGGAGACAGACCTGGTCAGCGTGCAGGGGGCACAGATTCAACCCTACAAAATTCGTGTGGTGGCCAAGATCAATGCCGGCCCTGACTCCGGGCTCACTCAAGTTGCCGCTCAGAAGCTGCTGCAAACCTATGCCGACTCCTGCCATCGCCTGGAAGGGCGAGTGGACCCGAGCTGGATCGACTACGCCATCCACAGTGCGGGCGCGGCGCAACTGCAAATCCTCGAACCCTTGCAGCCGATTATCAGCACCGCGTTCCAGGCCCCGTATTGCACGGGGGTTGAGGTGGAGGTGCGCACGCTATGAGTGAGGAACCCAAAGCAAGCCTGCTGCCGGCCAACAGTTCGCCGTTGGAAAAAGCCTTGGACCTGGGGTTCGGGCAGTTGCTCGACCGGGTCATGCCGCCGTTTCCGGCGTTGATGAACCCGCTGCAAACCCCCACCCAATTCCTGCCCTACCTGGCGGCCGACCGTGGCGTCAGTGAGTGGGATGCCGACGCCAGCGAAACCGAAAAACGCCTCACCGTGGCCCTGTCCTGGCAGATCCAACGCCAGGCAGGCACGCCCAAGGCCTTGAGCTACGCGGTGGAGTCGCTGGGTTTCACCCCCAACATCAGCGCCTGGTATCAACAGCGCCCGCTGGGTGTGCCTTACACCTTCGACGTCCAGGCGATCATCGGGCGCAGTTGGTCCAGCGGTGACCATAACCGGCTGATCCGCCGCATCAATGCGGCGCAGAGTGAGCGGGATCGGGCGACGATCACCATCGTGCATGAAACCGCAGCAGGTTTGCGCCTCGCCGCTGCCGCAGATCCTGGCTTGAGTATCGGCGAGGACAGCCAGCCCGGTGCGCTGCCCGAAGTGAAGCTACACGGTGCCGTCTCCTTCAACAGCGCAGCCCACATACCCTTGAGTGATGGTGAGTTGCAGCTTGAAGGCGTACTACCGGAACTCGGGCTAGCCGCCCGGCTTAACAGTACTGGGATTGCCCAGCACTACACCATTAACGACTACGACCTCAGGGCGCAGCCATGACAGATGACATTACGCGCCTGGTGCGCTTCACCTCCAAAGGTTTGGATGAAGTGCTGCAGGCAAAGAACCAGGGCCTGAAAGGCGAAATCACTCACATCGGCGCCGGCACCGGCCGCTACAACCCGGACGGCAGCGAAGTGGCCTTGCGGGACGAACGTCAGCGGGTTGCCATCGTCGATTACGAAGACCTCGGCGACCGCCAACTCAGGATGGCCGCGCTGTTCGATGGCGAGGCGGAGTATGAAATTGGCGAGTTCGGTTTCTACCTCGCCAGCGGGACCTTGCTGGCGGTGTATTCGGTGGCGGGGAAGTTGCTGACGTATAAAGCGGCGGCGGCGCGGGTGTTGCAAAAGTTCACGCTGGATATTTCGCCGTTGCCGGCGGATAGCGTGACGATTGTGGTGGGCGGTAACAGTCTTAATTTGTTAATGGCTGAAGAGCTGGCGACTGTTGCCACCGCTAACGTTAATAACATGGTTAGGCATTTAGGCGTGTTATTTCGTGTGATGGCGCTGGAGCGTAAGGCGCAGCGATAATTCAAAAGAGTTGTTTTGCATGAGTAATTCTTGGCATTTTGATAGTTCAGAGGTTCAGTATGGGTATTGAGCAGAAAATTGGTGATTTGGTCACTGCAACAGATAGTTTGACGACTGCGGTCAATGGGAAAATCTCCCAAATCGACAGCCGCATGGATGCGGCCCGTGCAGAGTTTGATGAGTTTCGCAGTAAAAAAGACATGGTGGGTGTTGTTGGCGCTTCCGGTTCAGTTCAGCTCAACGTCTTTCAAGGTGGCGTCTGGGGCACTGGTGGTCCACAAAATACCGGCGCATCCGGCGGTTTCTCTGACGTTGATCTCGGAACGTCAGAAAACGTTTATATGCACTTTAAACTACCTGTGAATATCAATACTCACGATCAAATGTTCTGGTTCAACATTCGTGGCTATAGCTACGGCAGCGCTAGTATCGTGGACGAAACTATTGTAGGTTATTGCTATTCACCTCAGCGTGCTGTCTTGAATAAAGCTGTTTTCGGGAACATGTCTCCAGGGATTTACACCGATACAAATGGCAACGTGATCATGCGTTTGAAGTTTCCAAGTATCTATGTGACCACCATTCGTGTTGACACCATGCAAGTAGGCATCGGTGGTCTGTTTGCCGTAGGAAGTCTTAAATCGAAACTGTCGCTTACTGATAAGGTGGAATTCTAATTGGACGAAATAATTGACGTGGGCTTTCAATATAAACCCAATCCTGAGTCTATTGCCCTTGCCGAGTGGGCATCCATTCGCACCTTGCGCCAACAACTGTTGGCGTCTACCGAGGCAATGCTGTCTTTAGACAACTCGCTCACGGATACCCAGCGTAGTGAGGTATCGCTCTATCGGCAGGCATTGCGTGATGTTCCGCAAGGCTCAGGGGACCCTTATAAAGTTGTATGGCCAGAGTCGCCAACCTTCCTGAAATAACCCACCGCGAAAGCGGTTTTTTTACGCCCGCCCAAAGCCCCTCTCCGTAGGGGCTTTGGCGTTTCTCACCCGGAGAATTCCACTTATGCACAACCGCCAAACCTACACCGTCCTCATCCCGTTCCCCACCGGAGGTGGCCATTGGTCCACCGTCGGCGAGGAGCTGGAACTGCTCGACGTCGAAGCATCCGCCCTGCGCACCGCCGGCCGCCTGGAACTGACCAGCGTCCTTAACTCCACCCCCAAGAAGGCTGACTAATCATGGCTGAGGTTTTGAACTTCGAGCATAACGGCATCACCGTGAATGCCACCGAATCCCCCGAGGCCATGGGTGGCCTGGGCGATAACGTTATCGGTCTGGTCGGCACCGCGCCGAACGCCCATGCGTCGATCCCGAAAAACGCCCCGTTCCGTATCAACAGCTTTACCACTCAGGCGCTGCTGGACCCTACCGGTACTGAGTCGGGCACGTTGTTTCACGCGGTGTACCAGATCCTCAAGGTGGTGAAGGTGCCGGTCTATGTGGTGATCGTGGAGGAGGGCGCAACCCCGGCCGACACCGTCAACAATGTGATCGGCGGCAACGACCCCATCACCGGTCGCAAGCTGGGCCTGGCGGCCCTGAGCAGCGTGCCGGAAGACCTGACCATCATCGGCGCGCCTGGCTTTACCGGCACCAAGGCCGTGGCTGGTGAGTTCGCCGCCTTCGGCAAACGCATCAAGGCCCGCGTGGTGCTGGATGGCAAGGATGCGTCCGTCGCCGACCAAGTGACCTATAGCGGCGAACTGGGCGGTGCCGACCTCGGCTTCGACCGTTGCCTGCTGGTACACAACATGCCGTCGGTGTACTCCAAGGCCGCGAAGAAAAACGTGTTCCTGTCGCCATCGTCCCTGGCCATTGCCGCATTGGCCAAGGTCAAGCAATGGGAAAGCCCGGGTAACCAGGTGACCTTCGCCGAAGACGTTTCCCGCGTGGTCGAGTACAACATCCTCGATACCTCCACCGAAGGCGACCTGCTCAACCGTTACGGCGTGAGCTACTACGCCCGCACTATCCTCGGCGGTTTCTCGCTGCTGGGTAACCGTTCCATTACCGGCAAGTTCATCAGCTACGTCGGCCTGGAAGATGCCATCAGCCGCAAGCTGGTCAAGGCCGGCCAGAAAGCCATGGCCAAGAACCTCACCAAGTCCTTCATGGACCAGGAGGTCAAGCGCATCAACGACTGGCTGCAGACCCTGGTCGCCGACGAAACCATCCCTGGCGGCAGCGTTTACCTGCACCCGGAACTCAACAGTGTCGAGAAGTACAAGAACGGCACCTGGTTCATCGTCATCGACTACGGCCGCTACGCGCCGAACGAACACATGATTTATCAACTCAACGCCCGCGATGAAATCATCGAGCAGTTCCTGGAGGACGTTCTCTAATGTTTACCAACCGTGTAAGACAGGCCATTGCGGCCACCCTTCAAGGCCTGCCGTTGTCCGCGACGGTCAACTCCTTCACGCCGCCGAAGATTGATTTCGATATGGAGCCTATGACCGGCGGGCGATTCATCGCCGAGGAAATGGCCAAGAGCGCCAAAGTGCTCAACGCCACGTTGGAGCTGCAAGGTGCAGGCCCGGAAGTCATGCTGGCCCTGGGTGTGCGCCTGGGCGACGACATTCTGCTGAACGTGCGCGAAGCCGGCCAGGATCAGGATGGCAAGACTTACTTCACCTATCACACCGTCGGCGGCAAGCTGAAAAGCCTGGCCGAGACTGCGCTGAAAATGGGTGAGAAGCCCACCACCACCCTGGAACTGTCCTGCCGCACCTACAACCGCCTGGAAAACGGCATCCCGGTGATCGACATCGACGTACGCACCCAGAAGTTCGTGCTCAACGGCGTCGATATTCTCGGCGACGCCCGCCGCGCCGTGCTGATGCCTTAAACCCAAAGGGGCGGGCCTGCTCGCCCCCTACTTCACCAAGGAATAGCCCCATGGCCTGGATGCCACCCTTGCACCTGCTGCTCTCGCCGATCGCTGCCGACACCGGCGCGACGATCGAGCAGATTCAACTCAAGCCACTGTTCTACGCCGCGCAAAAAGACGCGCTGGCCCGGGCCGGTGATGACGAGGACGATCAGTTCTTCGAACTGGCGAAACTCGCCACCGGCCTGTCGGAAAAAGAACTGGACCAACTCAAGCGTCCGGACTACGTAAGCATTGCGCAGTACGTACACGAAATGTCGACGCAGCCTGCGTCGTTCTTCTTGAAAACCCCCGAAAAAACTAGCCACGACCAGCCCGTCCAGCTGCTGTTGCCACTCGATGCCGCAGGTCGCGCCCTGACTGAGCTGTCGCTGGAAATGCCGGCGCTGCGCGCCACCAAGGTGATGAAAAAACTCGCCACCAACAAAGAGCGCGCCGAGTTCATCACCGCTCATTGCACCGGCCTGATGATCCCGGATCTTGCCAACCTGACCGTGCCCGACTGGACGGAATTGCAGGAGCGCATCGACGATTTTTTAAATCAACCGGCGGACTTCTTTCGGAGCGCGACATCGAAGTGATCCTCGATGTGGTGCCGCTGATCTACTCGGTCAATGAGGCGGAGATCCTCGACTGGGACGCCGGCAAAGCATTGCGCCGCTACGACATCGCGATCACCCGCCTTGGCGTTAAACAGGAGTAAGCGGGATGCAAGAGACTCAATCTGGGATGAGGCTCGCCCAGGAAGACAAACGCTGGCTGCTTGACGACGCGGACCTTGGCAGTGTGCTGGCACCGTTTTCCGCCAGCCTTGCAGCGCCAGCAAGCCTGGATGCGGCATCGCGGCCACAACAGGATCCGCAGTCGGTGCTCGCCTCGGCGCTGGTGACCGTCAGTGTGGATATCAACGCTTTGACGTTGGAGCAAGTGCAGCTGCGCGAGGCGTTGGAAACGCTCACCCGCACGTTGTTCATTACCGGTAATACGCTGGCAACCAAGACGGTTGAGGTCAGTGGCGAGCCTGCCAAAAGTCAGCCGAAAGAACCCGCTCCGGCTTCGACCTCCTGGGTGGACAAAGGCCTGCAAGGCGCAACGGATGCCGGTAAGTTTGTCGGCAAAGAACTGCTCACCAGCTTGTGGGATAAAGCCAAGGAACGGGTTTCGGACAAGGCGCTTGATGCCGTGGCTGACAAGTTTCCAACCGCTGCCAAGTGGCTCAAGAAGGACGATAAGGGCAAGGGCAGCAACGCAGGCAAGGAGTGCTGCTGTACGGGCGCTCTGCCTGCCGGGATCCGCGGCCCGCTGGATTCAGCGACCGCTCAGTTGCCTGAACGTGTCGGCGAAACCGCCAGGGACAAGGACAGCGGCAAAGGCAAGCCAAGCGCCAAGGCTAATGCGAAGGGGCCACGCGGCAAGCGTTACAAGACCCGCCAGGCAACTTCACGGTCGATCAAGACCAGCGTCGTCAGAAAGCAGACCGATCTCAAGTCACAACGTACTGGCCTCTCAGCGCCGGTCTCACAGCCGCTCAACGTCATGGGCCAGCCGTTGCGTGGGTTCGACAGCAAACTGGCGAGCCAGGGCTCGACCCGTCTGCCGGGCAACACATTTGCCTCCTACGCAGCGCCCTCGACGGCACGCCCGACAGCCCGTCGCGCAGCCAACGGCCAGGTGGCCGGGTTGTTGGGGGTATTAGCCAAACCGGAATCGACCACAGCCGGTCGCCTCGGCCCGCTTAAGGTTGTCGATACCGCCATCGAGGGTGTCCAGGGCATACGCAACGGTGGCGCTAAAGCCGTCGGCGCCGGCCTCGGTACTGCCGGTGGCGCATTGATGGGCGCGTCTGCCGGTTCCGCCATCGGCACCCTGACGCGTCTCGAGTCGGCCGCCGCCCGCCGCCTTGGCCCACTGAAGTATGTCGACACCGCCATCGACGTGGTCCAGGGCGTGCGCAACGGTGACGCTAAAGCCGTCGGCGCCGGGCTCAGTACTGCCGGTGGCGCCTGGGCGGGAGCGTCTGCCGGTGCGGCCATCGGCACGATGATTTTCCCCGGTGTCGGAACGGCGGTCGGCGGTGCGATTGGAGGCTTGCTGGGCAGTGAAGCGGGGAGTTGGCTGGGGGACAAATTGTTTGGGCCAAGTGATCGCTTGCCTGCGCCCGCAGACGTCAGCAAAAACCTGAACAGCGCTCAAGCCGATAACCGTCAAATCAACTTTGCCCCGCAAATCACCATCAATGCGCCAGAACCGGCCAGCCATCAACAGTTGGCAGAGTTGGTGGTGCACCAGATCGAAGCGCAATTTTCGCCGCTGTCGATGAATGACTTGCTGGGGTCGCGACGTGATGCGGCACTGACCGATATTGGAGGGGTGTGATGCGACAACAGATGGCATTGGGCACGTTTATTTTCGGGCTGTCCCGTGGGTTCGCCTACGACACCCTGGACCGCGCCAGCACTGGCGGCTGGGTAGGGCTGCCTATCGTTGCCGGTAAACCCAAGTCCAGCCAGGTTGGCCAGGGGCTCGAAACGCTGACCTTCGGCGGCAAGGCCGCACGTGCAACGGGTATGACGCGGCTGGATGAGCTACGCGTACTGCAAGCCCTTCGTGCGCCGTTGCCTTTGGTTGATGGCGTGGGTCTCAGTTGGGGGCTGTGGACCATCAAGTCGGTGACCGAAAAACAATCCAATGTGATCGACGATGGCACTGCGATGGTCATTCATTGGTCGCTGGTACTGGAGGAGTTCGTCAATGCGTAGGGTTCGAAGTATTGCCGGTGATTCGGTGAACCTGCTGCTGTATCGCGAGCTCGGTCGCTGTGACGATGCCGCCGAGGAAATGCTGTGGCTGTTGAATCCGACGTTGGCTGAGCAGGGTGCAGTATTGCCGGCAGGTATCAGTGTGATCGTGCCTGAACTGGGCAGGCAACCCGTCGCGACGAAGCCAATCTCGGCCTGGGATTAAGGAGCGACCATGACACTTGGATATACGCCGGTGGTGGAGATCTACGGGGCCAATGCCGCGCTGCTCAATGAGCGACTATTGGAGTGGGAGCATACCGATGCGGCCGGTTTCGTCTCGGATCATCTCAAGTTGACCCTCGATATAGAGGGGCTTGAGGGGTTACCCGACCTGGGAGGGAAAATCGGCTTGCGCGTGGGCTACCTGGAGTCCGGCCTGGTGGACAAGGGGCAGTTCAAGATCACTAAGCGCACGCCGTCGCTGTTTCCGATGCGCCTGGTGCTGGAGGCCACGGCGGCACCGTTTGACCAAGACGGGTTTAAACAACGACGTACCGCCAGTCACGGGCCGATTACATTGGGTGCATTGTTCCGCCGATTGACGGTGCGCTACGGTTATTCACCGCGGGTGGCGACAGACCTTGAGGGCCAACAGATCACCCACATTGACCAGACCAACGAAAGTGACATGGCCTTCCTGACGAGGTTGGCCAAACGTTTCGACGCAGTTGCCAAACCGGTCGACGAACTCTATGTGCTGGGCCGAAAAGGTCAGCTCACCTCGCTGTCGGGCAAGGCCCTGCCGGACGTGCGACTGTCGCTGACACGCGACAATCGTCCGGGCGAGCGCGCGTTTATCAGCGCCAAGTTTACTGAAGGCAGCCGCGCCAAATACTCCGGTGCACAAGCCTCCTGGTGGGACGCATCGGCCGGTCAAAAGCGCGTCGTGCGGGTCGGTATCGAGCCTTTCAAACAGGTCGTGCAGCGTTACCAGAATGAAGCGGAAGCCCGTGCTGCCGCCGAGGGTGAAATGCGCCGGGTGGGCCGCGAAGGGATGCAGATCGATGTGATTTGCCCCGGAAACCCGTTGTTCGCTGCTGAAGGTCTGTTGCTGTTGGATGAATCGTGGCCAGGCTTCATGCAGGGGCGTTGGTCGATCAATACCGTGACCGCCAGTGGCAAGCGCAAAGACAGCTATCGATGCACGATCAATGCGAGTGGGTTGTCTGCCGCAGAGTAGGCCGAGCCATTGACGCCTTTCACCCGTGTACTTTCGCGCGGGTTTGCCGCCCATGGACGGGGGATGCCAGCAAAAGGAATTTGCAGATGTTGAAAGAATTCAGGTGCGGTCACTGCAAAAGACTTCTCGCCCGTGTGGGTGGGGTTACAGAGCTCCAGATCAAGTGTGTCCGATGTGGGACGTTGAATCATGTGAAGGCCTCGAGCCTTGAGCGATCGCCATTGAGCGACATGACAGCGGATTTCTCCGCGACTAATCATTCGACTCATAGGTGACAAAAATGGCAGGACCAGAAGGACCACCTCGCGTTCAATTCACAAACAACGGCAGCCCGGTGCTACCTCCTCGTAACTCAATGAGCCCAGGCCAGTATTTGGAGTCGCCAAATAAGCGCTTCAAACTGATCCTTCAGACCGATATGAACTTGGTGCTCTATGACAACGGCACTGCCGTATGGGTTGCCGATTCCAACACTCCATACTCCAGCACCTTATCGAACCCGGTCGCAAAGGTACCGAACTCGTTCTACGTGTTCGAGTCTGGGGTTCTGTCGGACCATGTGCATGTTCGCATTTGGAGTACAGTAAACAGCACCCCGCCTGACAGCGTTGGTGCTGCCGCGTACCGAAACTTTCTGCAAGTTCAGGACGATGGAAACATCGTGATTGTCGACTCTCGAGCCATCTGGAACGGCACTCCGTCTATTCCGCTTGATCCGGGTGGTACCGCATTCCTTTTTGGCGGTCCAACGGAGTTGGTTATGGGCGTCCCGTACTTCGCCGGTGATGGTGCATTGATCTTCCAGGGTGACGGGAACGTTGTGAACTACGGTCCGAACTGGAGCGTTCGATGGGCCAGTTATACCCAGAACAAGGGCGCGGTCCGTGCGGTGTTCCAGGCGGATGGCAATTTTGTGGTGTATGCGGCGAATAATGTTCCGCTCTGGAATTCGGGCACTGGCGGCAATCCGGGCGCAACTCTGCGGTTGCAGCCAAATGGCAGCTTGGCAGTCGTACAGGAAGTTCCTGTTTGGGCTCGCTTTGGGTACACGCCGACAATCCGTCGACGGAAAATCTACTACCCCAACAACGCGAGCCCAGAGCATAACGGCACAGATCCGTACCCGACCTATGGTCATATCGGTTGGGAGTTCTGATCGCCCCGCGTCATCAACGGGGGTAACAAAAGGGTCGTGCCTGTGTGGGCGACCCTTTTAATGCGAGGAAGCCTTGCAACCGTTTCAATGCCTTGAATTTGATCGAGACCTTTTCTTTTTCTGCTCCGTCACACCCTTCGCTCTGAACTGGAGTGCTGCGGGGCCGACCTATTTCAAACATTTTCCGAAGAGTCGAGCGCATGTCAGTGTCGATAACACTTTCGCAGCTTATTCAAGTGTTGCCCGCAGCCCGCTCAAGAGCGGGCCTTTTTTTGTCCGGGCTGAACACCGCCATCGCCAGATTTGAGATCGCCAGCCCCAAACGCGTCGCTGCGTTTCTCGCGCAAATCGGCCACGAGTCCGCGCAACTGCGCTACGTTCGCGAACTGGGCAGCGACCAATACCTGAGCAAATACGACACCGGCTCCCTGGCCGCCCGTTTGGGTAACACGCCCGAAGCGGATGGCGATGGCCAGAAGTATCGTGGGCGGGGCCTGATCCAGATTACCGGCCGGCGCAATTACCTGGCGTGCAGCCAGGCACTGTTTGGCGATGATCGACTGCTGCAACAACCTGAACTGCTGGAGCAGCCCCAATGGGCGTGTGAATCCGCTGCCTGGTTCTGGCAAAGCAACGGTTTGAACGAACTGGCCGACAAGGACCTCTTCGACACCATCACCCGGCGCATCAATGGCGGGCTCAACGGCATGGAGGACCGCCTGCAATTGTGGGCGCGGGCGAAGGCGGTGTTATGCATTACTTGACTATCGTGCGCCTGATCGGCGTCTGCCTGCTGATGGTGGTCGTCTGGCAAGTGCAGGCTTGGCGCTACGGTGAGCAGCTTGAGGATCAGGAGGAACTGCATGCCGATGCGCTCAACCAGCAAAGCCAGGCCGCTGCGCATCAGTTAATAGTGGTGCAGGAGCAACGTCTGGCCCTGGAGCAACAACTCAGCGCCAACGACCAACAACACACCCGGGAGTTAAGCGATGCCCAACGCAACCAGACTGCTCTGCGTGACCGCCTGGCCACTGCTGATGTGCGGTTGTCAGTCCTTCTCGACGCCAGCGACCCCGCCAACGGTTGCACAATGCCGGCCACCGCCACCTCCGGCGGCGTGGTTCATGCAGCCCCGCGAGCCCGACTTGACCCAGCGCATGCTCAAAGAATTATCGGCATCACCGACGACGGTGATAACGCCCTGATTGCCTTGCGTGCCTGTCAGGCGTATGTGCAGGCCGTCGCCCGGTAGTTTCTTGATGCACGCTGTAACTTGCATGGCCGATGGGCTCCTGTAGGGTAGGCGAACCCCTCGCCCATCCCTGGAGACGACCGTGAAGGAAATCACTCAACTGGCTGCTGAACTGGGCCGCCGCTTGCAGTTGCTCAATGCCCACGTCACCACCGCCGAGTCCTGCACCGGTGGCGGCATCGCCGAAGCCATCACGCGGATACCGGGCAGTTCGGCCTGGTTCGAGGCGGGTTATGTCACTTATTCCAATCGACAGAAGACCCGGCAGTTGAATGTGCCGGAAGCACTGTTCCGCAAGGTTGGCGCCGTCAGCCAGGAAGTGGTGGAGGCGATGGTCCGGGGTGCCCAGGAAAAAAGCCTGGCGCGCTTTGCGGTGGCGGTCAGCGGGGTGGCGGGGCCGGATGGCGGCTCGCCGGACAAGCCGGTGGGCACGGTGTGGCTGGCGTTCGGTGTGGGCGATGAAGTAACGAGCGAGCTGGCGCACTTCCCCGGTAACCGGGATGAGGTCCGCCGACAGACGGTAAAGGCCGCGCTGGAGGGCTTGATGCGACGAGCTGCAGCAGAAATAGAAAATCAGGGGTAGGCGATCTCGGATCTTTGTGGAACAATACTGTCTACTTATACAGGTGTTGGCCGCCAGGCCTTATTGATTACGTGAGGACTTTAATGGACGACAACAAGAAGAAAGCCTTGGCTGCGGCCCTGGGTCAGATCGAACGTCAATTCGGCAAGGGTGCCGTAATGCGTATGGGCGATCACGACCGTCAGGCGATCCCGGCTATTTCCACTGGCTCTCTGGGTCTGGACATCGCGCTCGGCATTGGCGGTCTGCCAAAAGGTCGTATCGTTGAAATCTACGGTCCTGAATCTTCCGGTAAAACCACCCTGACTCTGTCGGTGATTGCCCAGGCGCAAAAAATGGGCGCTACCTGCGCGTTCGTCGACGCCGAGCACGCCCTGGACCCTGAATACGCCGGCAAACTGGGCGTCAACGTTGACGACCTGCTGGTTTCCCAGCCGGACACCGGTGAGCAGGCCCTGGAAATCACCGACATGCTGGTGCGCTCCAACGCCATCGACGTGATTGTGGTCGACTCCGTGGCGGCCCTGGTACCCAAGGCTGAAATCGAAGGCGAAATGGGCGACATGCACGTGGGCCTGCAAGCCCGTCTGATGTCCCAGGCGCTGCGTAAAATCACCGGTAACATCAAGAACGCGAACTGCCTGGTGATCTTCATCAACCAGATCCGTATGAAGATCGGCGTGATGTTCGGCAGCCCGGAAACCACCACCGGTGGTAACGCGCTGAAGTTCTACGCTTCGGTCCGTCTGGATATCCGTCGTACTGGCGCGGTGAAGGAAGGTGACGAGGTTGTCGGTAGCGAAACCCGCGTTAAAGTCGTGAAGAACAAGGTGGCTCCGCCATTCCGTCAGGCTGAGTTCCAGATTCTCTACGGCAAGGGTATCTACCTGAACGGCGAGATGATCGACCTGGGCGTGCTGCACGGCTTCGTCGAGAAGTCCGGTGCCTGGTATGCCTACAACGGCAGCAAGATCGGTCAGGGTAAGGCCAACTCGGCCAAGTTCCTGGCGGATAACCCGGATATCGCAGCCACGCTTGAGAAGCAGATCCGCGACAAGCTGCTGTCTGCAGCGCCTGACGTGAAAGCTGCCGCCAACCGCGAACCGGTTGACGAGATGGAAGAAGCCGACACTGACATCTGAAGCAAACGATGACTGTTGTACTGGATACACTCGTCGCCGTTCGGCGCACTGCAATGGACCTGCTCGCTCGCCGCGAGCATGGTCGAGTCGAGCTGACGCGTAAACTGCGTCAGCGCGGCGCAGAACCTGAGATGATCGAAACCACCCTTGACCGTTTGACGGAAGAGGGGCTGCTTTCCGAATCCCGTTACCTAGAAAGCTTTATTTCTTATCGAGCCCGTTCTGGTTACGGCCCTGCGCGAATTCGCGAAGAGTTGGGCCAGCGTGGCTTGCAACGTGCTGATATTGACCTCGCCCTGCGTGAGTGCGGTATCAGTTGGCAGGCGCAGTTGGAAGACACCTGGCGGCGTAAGTTCTCCGGGCATCTGCCGGTTGATGCCAAAGAGCGTGCGAAGCAGGGGCGTTTCCTGAGTTATCGCGGGTTTCCGATGGAAATGATCAGCCGCTTATTAAGCGGCCGAGATATGGGCGAGCTGTTGTAGTGAGCGGGCTTGCCCCGCGCTGGGCTGCGCAGCAGCCCCAACAAGGACGCCACGGTATTTCAGGAAAAACGAGGTGCCTGGATTTGGGGCGGCTTCGCCACCCAGCGCGGGGCAAGCCCGCTCACTACAGATGACCCGTTCTCATCTCACCGGTTAAAGGCGGCAGGGCTGCACAGCAGTTGCTATACCAAGAACACCAAAAAGGCCCACTATGAAAATAGTGGGCCTTTTTTTTTGCTCAAAAATCAAGCCGTCTCCGGCTCCACCCGCTGTTGGGTCTTACCCTGGGCCGGTGCCCAGTTCTCCGGCAAGTTGATGTAGTCCACCAACTCCCGCAGCCGGCCTTGATCCCGTCCATTGAAGTTGAACACCAGCCGTGTCAAATGGCTGAACCTCGGCTCGTCGTGGTCTTCGCCCGTGTAGGCAAGCTGCTGGAACTCACCACTCAGGCGCAGGCTGGCAAATTCGCTCTGCAAGTGGGCCAGTGCACGATCACTCAGCGGATGATTCATGCGCACCACAAACTCGCGTTTCAGCCAGCGCGTGGAGTGGAAGTTGGCATAGAACCGGTTGATCTCTTCTACTGCTTCTTCGGCGCTGTACACCAGGCGCACCAATTTAAGGTCGGTGGGCAGGATGTAGCGATTGGCTTCCAGCTGGCTGCGGATAAAGTCCAAGGCGCCTTGCCAGAACCCGCCCCCCGGTGCATCCAGCAGCACCACCGGTACCAGTGGGCTCTTGCCGGTCTGGATCAGCGTCAATACTTCCAGCGCTTCGTCCAAGGTGCCGAAGCCTCCCGGACAGAGCACCAACGCGTTCGCTTCCTTGACGAAGAACAGCTTGCGGGTGAAGAAGAAGTGGAATGACAACAGGTTCTCGGTGCCATCGATGGTGGGGTTGGCGTGCTGTTCAAACGGCAGGGTGATATTGAAACCAAGGCTGTGTTCCAGGCCTGCGCCTTCGTGCGCTGCCGCCATGATGCCGCCGCCGCCGCCGGTGATCACCATCAAGTCTGACTGTGCCAGCATCGCGCCGACTTCCCGCGCCAAGGCATATAGCGGGCTTTCGACGGGGGTGCGGGCCGAGCCGAACACGGTCACCTTGCGCCGGTCCTTGAATTGTTCCAGTACACGGAAGGCGTTATCCAGCTCACGGATCGCCTGCAGGGTGATTTTGGCGTTCCAGCGGTTACGGTCGTCTTGAGCCATGCGCAAAACGGTGAGAATCATGTCGCGATAAAGGGGGATATTCGGGCTGTTGGCGGCTATCAGCTGGAGCTGCGCGTCGACCTGCTGTGTGAGGTCCGCCCCGTGTTCTTCAAAATGGCGAAGCAGGCGATCATTCGATTCGTAAGGCATTCAACGTCTCCTTTTCTTGCAGGGCCTGGGTAGTCGACGAACGCATCGTCGGTGGCCACGACACTGCATGTGTCATGGCGTGCCGCAGTAAGGCAGGCCTCTTTTGCCCTGAAAATGTTACAGAACAGCAGGTGAAACGGCTGTGAGCGACGATAAGGGGATGGCTTGATCATGTGCCGAAAAACCCATGGCTGGCAACCGCTTATTGGTCATTCAGCATGAAGTTTAGCGGGGGCGGGAACGCAAGCTGGGGCAAGAGCGCACCGCTGGACAGCAGCGCGCGGGGAACGAGCAAAGGTTACTTTTTCTTCTTGGCCGCAGCCGGTGCCGGGCAATCGGATTCTACGAATTTGACCGACGCCACTGGGCGATTGGTCTTGTTCTCGGTGATTTCATAACGCATCACCGCACCCTTGGCCATCAGTTCGCGGTAGCCCTGGTTCAGGCATACGCTTTGCCCCAACTGGAAATAGACGGCTTTCGGATTGTCACGCATTTGCTGCGCTCGATCAGGCTGCACGCTCAGGTGGTCGATCAGCTGCATGCCTTCAACGGTGTAGGCCACTTCCAGGGTTTTTTCATCGATTTCCCGGGGCAGGTCCTTGTTGCTCTCGGCCGCGACGCTTTGCAGCTTCCTGTTCATTTGGGCCTCCAGCAGCGAGGCCGCATGGGCGCCTGCGGGTATGACCAACGCAAGGGCGACGGATGGGGCGACAAGACGCAGCATGGAACGCAGCATGAAACTCTCCTGATTCGGTTACTGGTGCATAGACCAGCCACTGCGCTGTGCGTTCAGTGGCGCGCAATTATAGGTGACCCCTTGCCACTACAGCCAGGCGTATCGCTGGTAAACTGCTGCCACTTAAGCCTTCATCGAGTTCTCCTGTGTCGATTTATCCCTCCTTGCGGCGTATTCCATGAGCCACGCCGTCTCCCGCCTGCGTTCCGAGCGTCTGGCACGTGCTGTCAGGCCATTCCTCAATCGGGGTTCGCGTGCCGAGCGATGCCCAGGCTGCCGGGTTATTCCCCAGTATTGCCTGTGCGCCTGGCGACCCCAGGTGCAGGCCCGGTCGGCGATGTGCCTGCTGATGCACGATGTGGAGCCAATGAAGCCGAGTAACACTGGCTGGTTGATTGCCGATGTGATCGCTGACACCACTGCGTTCGCCTGGTCACGCACCGAAGTCGATCCCCAATTGCTCACGTTGCTGGCTGATCCGCAATGGCAACCGTATATCGTGTTCCCCGGCGAGTTCGTCGCGCCTGAACGGGTTGTCAGCGAAGTCAGGGTGGAGGAGAGCAAGCGTCCACTCTTTATCTTGCTGGATGGCACTTGGAGTGAGGCGCGTAAGATGTTTCGCAAAAGTCCGTACCTGGAGCACTTGCCGGTGCTGAGCCTTGCACCGGAACAGCTGTCGCGGTACAAGCTGCGTCGCTCCAAGCGCGATGATCATTTCTGTACCGCAGAAGTCGCGGCGCTGTGCCTGGAGTTGGCTGCCGATCAGGCGGCGAGCGAAGTGCTGGATGCTTACCTCGATGTATTCAGCACTCATTACCTGGCTGCCAAGTTCCAGATGCCCCTGGACCTGGGGGATAGCGTCCATAGGCGCCTGACGCCCTACATTGCGACGGTATCACCAGACGACGTTTGCATGATGGCACCGTAGCCGAATCCCCCGCTAAAATGCCTCCTCGGGCACCCCAAAAAACAGGATCATTTAATCAATGGCCACATACGAAATCCTGATAGCCGATGACCATCCGCTGTTTCGCAGTGCACTGCATCAGGCCGTAACCCTGGGCCTTGGCCCCGATGTCCGGTTGGTCGAGGTGGCCAGCATCGCCGAACTGGAGGTCCGCCTCACCGAAAAATCCGACTGGGACCTGGTGCTGCTCGACCTGAACATGCCCGGTGCCTATGGTTTTTCGGGTTTGGTATTGCTGCGCGGGCAATACCCGCAGATCCCGGTGGTCATGGTGTCCGCCCAGGAAGAGGCCGACGTGGTGGTGCGTTCCAAGGAGTTTGGTGCCAGCGGTTTCATTCCCAAGTCCAGTGCCATGGAGGATATCCAGAACGCCGTGCGCAAGGTGCTTGATGGCGATGTGTCCTGGCCGCCGCAGGCATTCGAAGAGGTCAACGTATCCGACGAAGCCAAAGCCGCCCGTGACGGTTTGGCCAGCCTGACCCCCCAGCAGTTCCGGGTGCTGACCATGGTGTGCGAAGGCTTGTTGAACAAGCAGATTGCGTACGAGTTGAGTGTGTCGGAAGCGACCATCAAGGCTCATGTCACCGCGATCTTTCGCAAGTTGGGCGTGCGTACGCGCACCCAGGCCGCGTTACTCTTGCAACAACTTGAGTCAATTTCACAGCATTAAGCTGCAACGCATTCACGCTTTTTTGACTTTGCGTGATCTAGTTTCCCCACTTCTTTGGTTCAGTTGCCTATCTCTATGTCGCCTTTCAAGGGTCAAACCGGTATCAAACGTATCTTCAACGCAGGGGGCTATTCCCTGGATGGCCTGCGTGCAGCTTTCACCGGCGAGGCGGCGTTTCGCCAACTGGTGTTGCTGAACGTCATCCTGATTCCGTTGAGCTTTTTCCTGCATGTCAGCCGGGTTGAACGCGCCTTGCTGATCGCCGTGTGCCTGCTGGCGTTGATCGTCGAATTGCTCAACTCGGCGGTAGAGGCCGCCATTGACCGCATTTCCCTGGACCGTCACCCCTTGTCGAAAAACGCCAAGGACATGGGCAGCGCCGCGCAACTGGTGGCGCTGACCATGATTACCCTGGTATGGGCCGTGATCCTGATCTGAGGATCAGGCAATGTTCGGCAGTACGATTTCGTCGCTGCGCTGAACGCCGGCGGTGAAAGCGCGGCATAGTTCCAGGAACTCGCGCATGGCGGAGGTCTGGTACTTCTGTTTATGCCAGATGAAGTAGAACTGCCGGGCCAGGTCCAGGTCCGGGGTTTCAACCGGCACCAGGCTGCCACGGCGGAATGCATCCCTCAGCGCAAGCCGGGAGATGCAGCCGATGCCCAGCCCGGACTCCACCGCGCGCTTGATCGCCTCGGTATGTTCCAGTTCCAGGCGGATATTCAGCGCGCTGCGGTGATGGCGCATGGCTTGGTCAAACGTCAGGCGCGTGCCCGAACCTTGTTCACGCAAGATCCACGCCTCATGGGTCAATTCTTCCATGCTCGCCACGCCGCGCTTGGCCAGGGGATGTTGCGGTGCGCAGAACACCACCAGCTCATCTTCTACCCAGGTTTGCACCTCGATGTCCGGGTGGCTGCAGTCGCCTTCGATTAGACCCAGGTCAATTTCGTAGTGCGCCACCTGGTGCACGATATGTGCAGTGTTCTGCACATGCAGCTTCACCTGGCTCTCCGGGTGCTGTTGCATGAAACTGCCGATCAGCAGCGTGGCCAGGTAGTTGCCGATGGTCAGGGTGGCGCCGACCGCCAGCGAGCCGAAGCCGGACTTGCCGTTGAGCAGGTCTTCGATCTCTTTGGCCTGGTCTAGAAGCGCGACGGCCTGGGGCAACAGTTGATGCCCGAGGGCGTTGAGACTCAGGCGCTTGCCGGCGCGGTCGAACAGTTGGCAACTGGATTGACGCTCCAGCTCGGTGATCGAGGTGCTGGCGGCGGATTGAGATAAGGCCAGAAGGCCAGCAGCGCGCGAGACGCTTTCCTGCTGGGCGACGGCGACGAAAACCTGCAGTTGACGGAGAGTAAATCGCATATCGATATAACCGATAACCCTTATCTTAATAATCCAGTTAACAGATATTGTCGCCGCCATTAGAATACGCTGCAATTGCGCACCTATATTTCTGGCGCAGACCCATTTCCAGGAGTCCCCCGTACATGAGCAACATGAACCACGAGCGTGTCCTCAGTGTTCATCACTGGAACGACACTCTGTTCAGCTTCAAGTGCACCCGCGATCCGGGCCTGCGCTTCGAGAACGGTCAGTTCGTGATGATCGGCCTGCAACAGCCCAACGGCCGCCCGCTCATGCGTGCTTACTCCATCGCCAGCCCTAACTGGGAAGAGCATCTGGAATTCTTCAGCATCAAGGTGCCCGATGGCCCGCTGACTTCCCAATTGCAGCACTTGAAGGAAGGCGACGAGATCATCATCAGCAAAAAACCGACAGGCACCCTGGTGCTCGACGATTTGAAGCCGGGCAAACACCTGTACCTGCTCAGCACCGGTACTGGCCTGGCTCCGTTCATGAGCGTGATCCAGGACCCGGAAACCTACGAGCGTTTCGAGAAGGTGATCCTGTGCCACGGCGTGCGTTACGTCAACGAAGTCGCCTACCGCGAATTCATCACCGAGCACCTGCCGCAGAACGAGTTCTTCGGTGAGGCGCTGCGTGACAAGTTGATCTACTACCCGACCGTGACCCGCGAGCCGTTCGAAAACGAAGGGCGCCTGACCGACCTGATGCGCAGCGGCAAGTTGTTCCGCGATATCGGCCTGCCACCGATCAACCCTGAAGATGACCGCGCCATGTTGTGCGGTAGCCCAAGCATGTTGGACGAAACCAGCGAAGTGCTGAACAGCTTCGGCCTGAAGGTTTCGCCACGCATGCGTGAGCCGGGCGATTATCTGATTGAGCGTGCGTTCGTCGAGAAGTAAGCGCGGTCAAAATGTGGGAGGGGGGCAAGCCCCCTCCCATATCGGGTTTACGGTTTATCCAGCGGCAAGCACTTCCAGCACGCAAATCACTCCGGCCTCGGGATAGTGCCAACGCACATCCACATCCCAGAACTGCGCGCCATACTCACGCTCAGGCCCAGGCGTCTGATAGGCCGGCCGTGGGTCCTGTGCCAGGCATTGCTCGATCAATTCCACCAACGGCTCATCCAGCCTGTGCGCATGGCCTTGTGCCTGATGCAGGGCGGTCTTCAGCCATTGCACCGGGATTAGCGGCGGCGCGCTGCTGGCGATGCTGTTGGTGGCGCTGCCGATAATGTCGGCGTAGGGCACATAGGGCTTGATATCCAGTACTGGCGTGCCATCGAGCAGGTCAATTCCGGAAATCCACAGCCGACCGGGTTCCACCTTGTCCAGCTTCACCACCGATTGGCCGATGCCGTTCGGTCGGTGAGTCGCGCGGGTCGCAAACACGCCCATGGACGTGTTGCCCCCCAGGCGCGGTGGGCGCACTTTCAGGCGGGGCTTGTCTTCCAGGGCCTGATGAAACAGGAACAGCAGCCACACATGGCTGACCTGTTCCAGACCCTGCACCGCCTCACCGCCGTCAAACGGCGCCACCAGCTCCAGCACGCCACGCGCGGCAGGCGCCAGTTGTGGCTGGCGCGGGATGGCGAATTTCTCCTTGAAGCAGGAGCGCACAAAGCCGACGGGGGAGACGTTGTAACCCATGGTTCAGGGGCGAACGCGCATGGTCAGGCCCTTGAGGAAGTTACGCAGCAACTGGTCGCCGCACGGGCGATAGTTGGTGTGGCCGAACTTGCGGAACAGTGCGCTCAGTTCCGGTTTGGACACTGGGAACTCGGCGGCCTTGAGGATCGCGTGCATGTCGTCTTCCTTCAGTTCGAAGGCCACACGCAGTTTCTTGAGGATGATGTTGTTGGTCACCGGGGTTTCGATCGGTTGCGGCGGACGACTTTCGTCCTTGCCGCGCTTGAAGATCACCAGGCCGTCGAGGAAGTGAGCCATGACTTCGTCCGGGCAGAACACAAAGCCTTCTTCCTCATCCTTCTTGAGGTAGGTCAGCAAATCGTCCTTGGTCACGTCCATGCCGCCGAGCTTGATGATTTCGACCATCTTGTTGTCGCTGATGTCGAGCATGTAGCGCACGCTGCGCAGTACGTCGTTGTGAATCATGGTAGGCAATCCTGGTATTCAACTGAGGACACCGCCGTCATGGGGCGATGTCGATAAAAAGGGGCAGTGGCTTAGAATTTCTCTTTGGCGGACAGGTAGCGCCATTGGCCCACCGGCACTTTGCCGATGGACACGCCGCCAATGCGGATGCGCCGGATGGCGATGACTTTCAAGCCGACCGCTTCGCAGAACAAGGCAATCACGCCCGGTTGCGGGTTTTTCATCGCAAAACGCAGGCGGTTTTCGTTCTGCCAGCTGGCTTTGACCGCCGGCAGTTCCTTGCCTTTGTAAGTCAGGCCGTGGTTCAGGCGGTTCAGGCCATGGGCAACCATCTCGCCGTCGACCTCCACCACATATTCCTGCTCGATCTTGGCGGCGTCGGCGGTCAACTTGCGCAGAATTTTCCAGTCCTGGGTAAACACCAGCAGGCCGCTGGCCTTGGCTTGCAGATCGGCGCTGGCGGTCAGGCGCAGGAAGTGGCCCTTGAGCGGGCGCTTGCCGAAACGGTGTTCATCCGACAAGGTTTCGGCGCTGATCGAGGCCATGGCGGTCTCGGCATCCACGCCGGCAGGCGCGTGCAGCAGGAGGGTCACCGGCTCTGGCGCGGTGGCCTTGGCCTCGGGGTCGAGTTCGACTTTTTGGGTGGTGACCTTGAACTGCGGTTCGTCGATCACTTCACCGTCCACCGAGACCCAGCCGCCTTCGATAAACAGCTCAGCCTCCCGACGGGAGCAGCCAACCAGTTCGATCAGACGTTTGGAGAGGCGTATGGGGTCAGTCATGACAAGGGCCGTAACAAAAGGGGGCAGCTATTGTACCTGTGTGGGCGCGGTTAATCCCGGCTCCATTTCATTTAGCCGGGTTGGGCTCGTTGCTGCACCTGGCGCAAACGCATGTGCAGCAGAGGATACGGCTGGCCCAGGCCATCCTGCTCTGCGCGTCCGATCACCTCGAACCCTTGTTTGAAGTAGAAGCCCAAGGCCTGCGGGTTCTGTTCGTTGACGTCCAATTCATCGGCATGCAGGTGCTCGATCGCGTATCGCAACAGTTGGCGGCCCAGGCCCTGGCCACGGTACTGGGGGGCGATAAACAGCATCTCGACCTTTCCGCCCGCTACCCCGGCAAACCCGGTGATGCGTTGGTTCCGGTCTTTGGTGCAGATCAGCATCACCGAGTCCAGGTAACGCGTCAGCACCAGTTCCTTAAGCAATACGATGTAACTGTCCGGCAGGAAATTGTGGGTCGCCCGCACCGAGTCTTCCCAGAGCTGCGCCAGGTGCGTGTAGTCGCTGCTTTTGGGTGTATGGATAACTGAATGCTGACGCATGCCCGCTGCCCCTTGCCGATGATCGGCGACGATGGGCAAACGATAGACCTAAAAAAGCCCCGCATCTTGTCCAGAGGCAGGGCTTTTTTAAAATATTTCAAAGGCGCTGATCAGTCGCGCTTTTCAGCCCACAAATCGTATTCGTCGGCATCGGTCACGGTGCACCAGACCTTGTCGCCTGGCTTCAAGCCGCTGGCATCGTCGATGAACACGTTACCGTCGATCTCCGGCGCATCGAAGAAGCAGCGGCCCACCGCGCCTTGCTCGTCGACTTCGTCGATCAGCACTTCGATTTCCTTGCCGATGCGCAGTTGCAGGCGCGCCGAGCTGATGGCCTGTTGGTGCGCCATGAAACGCTCCCAACGGTCCTGCTTGACTTCATCCGGCACCACGGCCAGGTCCAGCAGGTTGGCCGGGGCACCTTCGACCGGCGAGTACTGGAAGCAACCGACGCGGTCCAGCTGCGCCTCAGTCAACCAGTCCAGCAGGTACTGGAAGTCCTCTTCGGTTTCGCCAGGGAAGCCGACGATGAAGGTGGAGCGGATGATCAATTCCGGGCAGATCTCGCGCCAGTTCTTGATGCGCGCCAGGGTCTTGTCTTCGAAGGCCGGACGTTTCATGGCCTTGAGCACTTTCGGGCTGGCGTGCTGGAACGGGATGTCCAGGTACGGCAGGATCTTGCCGGCGGCCATCAACGGGATCAGTTCGTCGACGTGCGGGTACGGGTAAACGTAGTGCAGGCGCACCCACACGCCCAGGCTGCTGAGGGCTTCGCACAGTTCGGTCATGCGGGTTTTCACCGGCGCGCCGTTCCAGAAACCGGTGCGGTACTTCACGTCGACACCGTAGGCGCTGGTGTCCTGGGAGATGACCAACAGCTCTTTCACGCCGGATTTGACCAGGCGCTGGGCTTCGTCGAGGACGTCACCCACCGGGCGGCTGACCAGCTTGCCGCGCATCGAGGGGATGATGCAGAAGCTGCAGCTATGGTTGCAGCCCTCGGAAATCTTCAGGTACGCGTAGTGGCGCGGGGTCAGCTTGATACCTTGCGGCGGCACCAGGTCGATCAGCGGGTTGTGGTCCTGCTTGGGCGGCACCACTTCGTGCACGGCATTGACCACCTGCTCGTACTGCTGCGGGCCGGTCACGGCCAGCACGCTTGGGTGCACGTTGCGGATGTTGCCTTCTTCCACGCCCATGCAGCCGGTCACGATGACCTTGCCGTTTTCCTTGATGGCTTCGCCGATCACTTCCAGGGATTCGGCCTTGGCCGAGTCGATGAAACCGCAGGTGTTGACCACCACTACGTCGGCGTCCTGATAAGTGGACACCACGTCATAGCCTTCCATGCGCAGTTGCGTCAGGATGCGCTCGGAGTCTACGAGCGCCTTCGGGCAACCCAGGGAAACAAAGCCGACCTTGGGATTGGCCGTCGCGGGAGTGGTGGACATGTCTAACCTCGGTATTGAATGACGCCGCCAGTCGGGCACGACAAGGCGGTAGACGGGCGCTTGGCGCGCCTCTGATCAAAAAGTGCGCAATTCTAGCGACGGGCAACGCACTTGACCAGCTTTATACAGGGAAATACGACGAGTGCTGTATTGGGGAAACCGTACAGCCCTTACCATGCTCTTAAGCCCGGGCGTCATGCTCTGCGCGGTGTGAAACAACTTTAGACATGCCCACACCTAAAGCTTGAAGCACCTTCAAGAGCGTGGAGAGCTTTGGGTCGCCACCGATAGCGATGGATCTATAGAGATTGGCTCTATTGAGCCCCGTATTCTGCGACAAGCTGAGCATCCCACCACGAGCCTCCGCCACTCGACGAATTGCGACAAGGAAGGCGTCCTCACCCCCGGCCTCATCGATTTCCTCAAGTGCTACAGATAGATACTCGAGAGCAAAGGCTTCGTCGTTTCGGAGCATTTCGAGAACGCTGTCTTCATGAGAGCGAGTACGAATGGTCATTTTTGCTGCACCTTGTAAGATTTCCAGAGAGCCTTGGCCTGATCGATATCGTTTTGCTGTCTGGTCTTGGAACCACCGCCCAACAGGAAAACAATCTTCCGATCCTGAATTGCGTAATACACACGAAACCCTGGTCCGAAATCGAGCTTCATCTCAAAAACTCCATCACCCACGGGCTCGGTAATGCCAAAGTGGCCAAGGGACGCCCGGTCCACTCTGGTGGTGATTCTCGCTTTTGAACGCGTGTCTTGCACGGTGTCTAGCCAAGCTTGATAGATATCCACGCCATTGGCTGACAGTACGTGTTTCACTTCGTACATGAGGAATGTACCTTAAAAGAGACAGGTCGATGATTGAATTTTTTGTATCGACGGCGCGTGCCATGCGGGATCACGATTTATTGATCAGGTACGTTGGTCAAAAAGTTTTCGCTTAGACCACTGAGGCAGCACTACTGAGCCGGGCCGAAAATATACGGCTGGCCGTTAAGGTGATCAATGCAGGCAAAAAGGCTCCAAGCTGCAGTGACGTCTATGTAAAGACCGCATAAAAAGACACTCGAATCACTTGAGCAGGGAAATACGACGAGTGCTGCGCTATGCTTCGCGCCGTTGCGCACGGGTAAAACCCCGAGGTCAATAAAACGTCTGTTACGAGAAGTAAATCAGCGCATGCTAGGGTCAGCTCAGATGCGCTGGTTATATAAGACCTCAGGTCAAAGGGCAGGAGTGGTTGATGGGTCAGGCAAGTAGTCAGGCAGCAGGTGCCGAGCATTCCAACGCAAAGCCGATTGGCATGCTGGTGGCGGCGGTCGGGGTGGTTTACGGCGATATCGGTACCAGCCCGCTCTATACCCTTAAAGAAGTGTTCACAGGTGGTTACGGGGTTCAGGTCAACCATGACGGGGTCTTCGGCATTCTCGCGCTGATCTTCTGGTCACTGATCTGGGTGGTGTCGATCAAATATGTACTGTTCATTCTGCGTGCCGATAACCAGGGCGAGGGCGGCATCATGGCCCTGACGGCGCTGGCGCGGCGGGCGGCGTCGCCTTACCCGAAACTGCGTTCGGTGCTGGTGATCCTCGGCTTGATCGGCGCGGCGCTGTTCTACGGCGACAGCATGATCACCCCGGCGATCTCGGTATTGTCGGCGGTCGAGGGTCTGGAGCTGGCCTTTGACGGTCTCGAACGCTGGGTGGTGCCGCTGTCGCTGGTGGTACTGGTCGGGCTGTTCCTGATCCAGAAGCACGGCACCGACCGCATCGGCAAGCTCTTCGGGCCGGTGATGGTGGTGTGGTTCCTGGTGTTGGCCGGGCTTGGCATCCACGGCATTTTGCAACACCCGGAAGTGCTCAATGCACTGAACCCGGCGTGGGGCGTGCGTTTCTTCGTGTCCCATCCCGGCATGGGCGTGGCGATTCTCGGCGCAGTGGTACTGGCCCTGACCGGTGCCGAAGCCCTGTATGCCGACATGGGCCACTTCGGGCGCAAGCCGATTGCCCGTGCCTGGTTTGCCCTGGTACTGCCGGCGCTGGTGCTCAACTACTTCGGCCAAGGTGCTTTGCTGCTGGAAAACCCCGAGGCGGCGCGTAACCCGTTCTACCTGCTGGCACCGGACTGGGCATTGATCCCGCTGGTCGCGCTGTCGACGCTGGCCACGGTGATTGCGTCCCAGGCCGTGATTTCCGGGGCGTTTTCCCTGACCCGCCAGGCGATCCAGCTGGGCTACATCCCGCGTATGCACATCCAGCACACCTCCAGCGCCGAGCAAGGCCAGATCTACATCGGCGCGGTGAACTGGTCGCTGATGGTCGGCGTGATCCTGCTGGTGCTGGGTTTTGAATCCTCCAACGCCTTGGCTTCGGCTTACGGGGTGGCGGTGACGGGCACGATGCTGATCACCAGCATCCTGGTATCGGCGGTGATGCTGTTGCTGTGGAAATGGCCACCGGTGCTGGCGATTCCGGTCCTGATCGGTTTCCTGCTGGTGGACGGCCTGTTCTTCGCCGCCAACGTACCCAAGATCGTCCAGGGCGGCGCCTTCCCGGTGTTGGCGGGGATTGTGCTGTTTATCCTGATGACCACCTGGAAGCGCGGCAAGGAACTGCTGATGGACCGCCTTGAGGAAGGCGGGCTACCGCTGCCGATTTTTATCAGCAGCATCCGCGTGCAGCCGCCGCATCGCGTGCAGGGCACGGCTGTGTTCCTCACCGCGCGGCCTGACGCCGTGCCCCATGCGTTGTTGCACAACCTGTTGCATAACCAGGTGCTGCATGAGCAGGTGGTGATGCTGACGGTGGTCTACGAAGATATCCCGCGCGTGCCCGCTTCACGGCGCTTCGAAGTGGACGCCTACGGGGAAGGGTTCTTCCGGGTGATCCTGCATTTCGGCTTTACCGATGAGCCGGATGTGCCCGAAGCCTTGAAACTGTGCCATCTGGACGACCTGGATTTCAGCCCGATGCGCACCACCTACTTCCTCAGCCGCGAAACGGTGATCGCCTCGCGTATCAAGGGCATGGCGCGGTGGCGCGAAAGCTTGTTTGCCTTCATGTTGAAGAATGCCAACGGCAACCTGCGCTTCTTCAAGCTGCCGGTAAACCGGGTGATCGAGTTGGGCACCCAGGTCGAGATGTAAGTTTTTGCAGCACGGGAGCCGGCAATCGGCTCCCGCTTTGTTTCTGAACCCTGTGCAATCCATCGTTGTCGACTAGGCTCTAAGCACTGTTATGCAGGAGCGCGCTTGCCCACGAAAAACGTCAACGTTAACGCGTTTATCCTGGATGAGCGCGGCGCCCGTGAGGCTTTCGCGAGCAAGCGCGCTCCTGCAAAAAGTGCCCAAAAAGTCCAGAAGAGGTGCGCCATGAGTCAGCTGCTCGAACCTTACACACTGCGCCAATTGACCCTGCTCAATCGTATTGCGGTGTCGCCGATGTGCCAGTATTCCAGCGAAAACGGCCTGGCCAATGACTGGCACCTGGTGCACCTCGGCAGCCGTGCCGTGGGGGGCGCCGGCCTGATATTTACCGAAGCCACCGCCGTCACTGCCGATGGCCGCATCACTGCCCAGGACCTGGGCCTGTGGAACGACGAACAGATCGAACCCCTGCAGCGCATTACGCGGTTTATTGCGGCCCAGGGGGCAGTGGCCGGTATTCAACTGGCCCATGCCGGGCGCAAGGCAAGCACCCATCGGCCGTGGATCGGCAAACACGGCAGTGTCACGCCGCAAGAAGGCGGCTGGGTGCCGGTGGGGCCGTCGCCGATCGCCTTTGATCCCAACCATACCCAACCCAAGCCGCTGGACGAGGGGCAGATCCAGCAGGTGATTGCCGATTTTGTCGCTGCCGCCAAGCGCGCCTTGACCGCCGGGTTCGAAGTGGTGGAAATCCACGCCGCCCACGGCTACCTGCTGCACCAATTCCTGTCGCCCCTGAGCAATCAGCGTCAGGACCGCTATGGCGGTTCCTTTGAAAACCGCATCCGGCTGGTGCTGGAGGTGACCGAGGCCGTCCGCGCCGTGTGGCCCCAGGAGTTGCCGTTGTTTGTGCGGGTGTCGGCCACCGACTGGGTGGAAGATGGCTGGAACCCCGATGAAACCGTGGAGCTGGCGCGCCGCCTCAAAGACCTCGGCGTGGACTTGATCGACGTGTCTTCCGGCGGCACCGCCGCCAATGCCGAGATTCCCACCGGCCCGGGCTACCAGACCCGTTTTGCCGAGCGAGTGCGCAAAGAGTCCGGTATTGCCACCGGCACTGTCGGCATGATCACGGAGCCGGCCCAGGCCGAACACATCCTGCGTACCTGCCAGGCGGACATCATTTTCCTCGCTCGTGAACTGCTGCGTGACCCTTATTGGCCGTTGCATGCCGACGATGATCTGGGCGGGCGCAAAGCCATCTGGCCGGCGCAGTACCAACGGGCGACCCATCGCGACCAGCCGATCCACGAGTCGGATCTCAGGGACTGATCACCTGCACACGCAGCCAAAACCCACCCTGGCACGGTGGGTTTTTTCTTGCCTGCGTTTAACTGGCATGTCGATCCTGGATCGCTGAAAAGGGACTTCTCAATGTAGGTCGAAGGCGTATTAAAAGGTCCGCGCAGGCTTATGAACGCCCGCTGTATCGTCCTCTTCGTGAGAATGCCCTGTAGGTGTTTGTTACCGAAGAAAAATTTTAAGTGAATACTCTAAAAAAATCCCACGCATGGCGAGATAGTTTCTACGCTTAGGGTAAGCCCGGTTTCTGGCCCAGGGAATCAGGCTGTGAGTCCTTGAAGACATTGCGTTTCACGGCAGGCGGGTAATGGGCATGAGGAATATTTGATCGATTTCAGGAGAAGCAGTCCATGGCCAAGTCCTATGGTGTAGCGGGTGTGGTGGTGTCTTTTCTGACCCGCAGGGTGTTCTTGCGTAGCCGAAGGTTGAGTTCGGATGAGGCCGAATTACTGGCGCAGTACCGCGCCCTGACCGAGAGCGATCAAGTGGCGATGCGGTATCTGATCGGGGCGATGAAGAGTGTTTCGCGGTTCTGAACCACCCGTTTGATATGTGGGAGGCGCGATGCCCCTCCCACATTATGGCAACCGGTGCGTCAGGTGTACTTGCGCTGTTCCGGTGCCGGCGGGAAGTATTGATACAGCCAGGTTTCACTCAGGGTACGGTCCTGCGTGCGGATAAACAGCCGCAATTCCACGGGCTCGACGCTGTCGCTGGTGGGGTACCAATCGAACAGAATGCGATAGCCCTTGATGTTGTCGAGCGCCAGCACGCTGAAATCCTTCACCTGGCCATGGGAGCAGGTCACGACCGGCTCAATCCCGGTGCCGGCCGGCAGGCGGTCCAGGCCGCCGCCCTTGAAGTCCACGGCAAACCGGCGCGCCCACACTTCAGGGTAGTGCTCGCCCGGTGCCCAACCTTCGGTAAAGCCACCCATGCCTGAGCGTGTGGCGTCGACCTGCGCCAACGGTGTGCTGACCGGCGGCAATGCACTCCAGTAAAGCTTGTAGCCATAGTTGAGCGAATCGCCGGCGGCCACGGGCTTTTTCGGGGTCCAGAAGGCCACGATGTTGTCCAGGGTTTCGCCGGTGGTGGGGATTTCCAACAGGTCAATGGAGCCTTCACCCCAAGCGGTCGTCGGTTCGACCCACAGGCTTGGACGCTTGCTGTACCAGTCGACGGTGTCCTGGTAACTGGCAAACTCATGGTCGGTCTGGACCAGGCCGAAACCTTTCGGATCGGTATCGGCAAAGGCGTTGAACTGCAGTTTGGCCGGGTTGTTCAGCGGGCGGCAGATCCACTCACCGTTGCCGCGCCACATCGCCAGGCGGTCCGAGTCGTGGATTTGCGGGTGAATGGTGTCGCACATGCGACGCTCGTGAGTACCACAACTGAACATGCTGGTCATCGGTGCGATGCCCAGCTGTTCGATGGCGGTGCGCGCATTGATATGCGCATCGATGGCCATCACCACTTGGTTGGCCTGGCAGTCGATATCGAAGCGGTAAGCCCCGGTGGCGCTCGGCGAGTCGAGCAGGGCGTAGACCACAAAGCGCGTGGCGTCCTTGTCCGGCGTTTCAAACCAGAACTGCGTAAAGTCAGGGAATTCCTCGCGTTTTTTCGCGTAGGTATCTATCGCCAGGCCGCGTGCGGAAAGGCCGTATTGGCCAGTGGAGTCCACGGCTCTGAAGTAGCTGGCGCCGAGAAACGACAGCACGTCATGCCGATCCAGTTCCGGCGCCTTGAACAGCTTGAACCCGGAGAAACCCAGGTCGCCGGTCAACTGCTGGGTGTCCACGGTGGTTTTGGCATAGTTGAACAGCGAAGGGCGGAAATGCACCTCGCGCGCCTCACGGGTCTTGGGGTCGACGCTGTGCATGCGCACGGGCGTCTTGAAACCCATGCCGACGTGGAAGAACTGCACGTCCAGTTGGCCGTTCAATTCCTTCCACAGCGAATGGTTACCGTCGTAGCCGATGGCGTTGAAATTCTGCGGTGTCATGTTCGCCAGGGTCGGCGGCAGCACCTGCTTGGTGTCCTTGTATGCGGTCCCGGCGAGTTGTTTGGCCTGGGCCTTCAGCGACTCAAAATCGAAGGCCACGGCCTTGCCATCGGCGGCGCGGTTGCCGGCCCAAGCCTGTGCGGCCAACAGGCCGCTGGCCGACAAACCGGTGTAAGCCGCAATGGCCATGGATGCTTTGAGCAAATTCCTGCGGTGCATAGAGACAACCTGTCGTGAGCAAATCCCGCGCCGGCCTTGGCGCGTGCTGGATTAAAAATAACGGTTCGGACATGCCTTCGGCCAAACGCTACGGACAATAAACAGACGCTGGATAGCTTAAGCGGTTCGATGAGCCAGGAAAATTGATTGATGGCGGCATGATGGCTTTGCATGTGAAACAAAGCATTTCCGCCGCCCCGCTGTCGTTATCTCTGGCCTTACACCGGAGTTACATCTGGAAGCACTCTAGATCGGGGTTTTTTAGCACTTAGTTTTACGCTGGGGGCCTATTGGTCCTATGAACCCAAGTGTCTGGAGGCTGTGAATGAATACCCGTGGATTACTCGATCAGTTGCTCAAGTCTGGCCAGGATATGTTGCAGAACAAAGCTGGTGACCAACGTAAGCAGGACGATAAAAGTGCCTTGGGCGGCTTGCTTGGCGCTGGTGGCCTGGGCAGCCTGCTCGGCGGTGCGGGCGGCGGCGCCCTGGCGGCGGGAGCCATGGGCCTGTTGCTGGGCAACAAAAAAGCCCGCAAGTTCGGCGGCAAGGCCCTGACCTACGGCGGGTTGGCGGCACTCGGTGTGATTGCCTACAAGGCCTACGGCAACTGGCAGGCGCAACAGGCCGGCGCAGCGCAAGGCGAACCGCAAACCATCGACCGCCTGCCGCCGGCCCAGGTCGAGCAGCACAGCCAGGGCATCCTCAAGGCACTCGTGGCGGCCGCCAAGGCCGACGGGCATGTCGATGAGCGTGAGCGGGCGCTGATCGAAGGGGAGTTCACCAAGCTGGACAACGACCTCGAGCTACAACGCTGGCTGCACGCCGAGCTCAACAAACCGCTCGATCCGACCGACGTCGCCCGCGCTGCCGCCACGCCGGAAATGGCCGCCGAGATGTACATCGCCAGCGTGATGCTGGTCGACGAAGAAAACTTCATGGAAAAAGCCTACCTCGACGAACTGGCCCGCCAGCTCAAACTCGAACCCGGCCTGAAAGCTGAGCTGGAAAAGCAAGTGCGGTTGAACGCATAACCCATGTGGGAGCGGGCGTGCCCTAATGCTAGTCAGTTAAGAAAACCTGCCGCGACCAAACTCTGTAGTGAGCGGGCTTGCCCCGCGCTGGGGGGCGCAGCCGCCCCAACAAAGACGCCGCGGTATTTCAGGAGGACCGAGGTGCCTGGGTTTGGGGCGGCTGCGCCCCCCAGCGCGGGTGTAGAACCGTAGACATCGTTTACATCTGAAACCGGGGACATCGTTTACACATTTGAAGCTTGGACGCGA
>NZ_PYWX01000007.1 GCF_003031675.1 Pseudomonas palleroniana
ATGCGGAGTGTCAGTCAGCACATGTGTAACTGGCCCACCGCATTCGCGAGCAAGCCCGCTCCCACATTTGGATCTCAACTGGCTTTCAGTACGTTGTGCGGCACCGAACACGCCTCATCCAGGAACTTCACCACGGTCCCCATGCACGCCTGGCGTTCTTCCACATGGGGCATGTGGCTGGAATCTTCGAACAGTGCCCAGCGCACGTCCGCGATTTCATCCAGGAACGGCTTGACCACCAGCGGCGTGGCCTCGTCGTGCCGACCGGAGATCACCAGCGTCGGTACGTTGATCGCCGACAGGCGGCCGATCACGTTCCAGTCTTTCAAGCTGCCGATGACGTGAAACTCGGTCGGGCCGCTCATGGCGTGGTACACCGTCGGGTCTGAATCGACCTGGGCGAAGGTACGCGCCACTTCTTCCGGCCATGGGTTGACGCGGCATACGTGCTGGTCATAGAAAATCCGTGAAGCGGCTACGTATTCCGGGTCCTGGTAGCTGCCGGCCTGTTCATGCTTGAGCAGGGTTTCATGCACGCCTTCCGGCAACAATTTGCGCAGGCGGTTGGCCTCGCTGACCCAGGTACGCATGCAGGTCGGCGAGTTGGCCGGGATAAAGGCACGCAGGCCCTTGGGTTGCAAGATCGCGTGTTCGCTGCCGAGCATACCGCCCCAGGATTGGCCGAGAATCGCGTAGTTGTCGCTGATTTGCAGGTGGTCCAGCAGGTTGTTCAGTTCTTCGAGGAACAGGCTGATGGTCCAGAACGACGGGTCTTTGTCGGGCAAGTGGGTGGAGCGGCCATTGCCCAGTTGGTCGTAGTGAATGACCGCGTGGCCGCTGGCGGCGACGTCCTTGAAGGCGTCGACATAGTCATGGGTGCAACCAGGGCCGCCATGGATGACCACCAAGGGAGTGCGGCCGCTGCTCAGGTCGCCGGTGACGCGGTACCAGGTTTGGTAGGCGCCAAAGGTTGCATAGCCTTCGCGGACTTTGTCGATGAATTCCATTTCGTACCCTGCTGTGAAAAAAAGGATCAGGGACACGATAGTCTGCACGCAAAATTTAGGTAACTAGCAAAACAGATAGGTTTTTGCCGGCGGCTCAATCTTCGAGCAGGCGGTAATGGGTGGCACGTACCACCGCCTGCACACGGTTCTTGGCCCCCAATTTGTGCATGGCTGAAGTCAGGTGCAGGGTGACCACCGCCAATGAGCGGCTCAGTTGCTTGGCGATTTCGGCGGCGGTCAAGCCGTCGGCGGCCCATTTCAGGCACTCGCGTTCACGCTTGGTCAAATGGATGTGCGGGTAGGTGCGTAGCTCCTTGCTGAACAGCGGGTAGGCCGCTTCCTGCAGGGCATGGGTAATCAGGCTGAAATCCGTCAGGGTTTGCTGGGCATCCTTCAGCACCGTGTGCGCCTTTCCGGTGCGCAGGCCGGTCAGGGAGGCAAAACCGCCACGGGGCAAATGGATAGGCACGCTGACCCCGCAGGTCAGTTGCTGTTCATGCAGGTAGGACGATACCGGCGCGTGGCAGGGGTCGATGATTTTCTGCAAGGCGGTCTCGGCTTTTGCCTCGTAGGACCAGACAAACGGCGACACCGTGCTCAGTGCCAGATGCTGCACCGGGTCAATCTGGTAAAACCCTTCGCTGCACCACAAGGCCTGCCAGTCGCTGGGCGTGTTGCGCAGTTGCAGCACCGAGGGGGTGATGAGCGTGCCATTGAGGTCGATGGGCACCGGGGTGTAGTCATACACCAGTGCATCGAAGCCCAATTGTTGGGCGAGGATGAAAGTGTTGTCCATCTGTTCATCCAGGCTCCTGCCCGGCATGAGGCGATTATTGAAGGCGGTCAGCTTGGCCAGCATCCGTTCTGCTCCCGAATTCATTTGAATCTCGACTTGCTGCAAGTAGAATGCCACGCCCCGGCGAAGGACTGCCAGGCCAAACCTATAAGAAATACCAGGTTATGGCCGCGTGGCATCCTCGGTAGTGTTGGCCTGATCAGCGGCCGCTACCCGCCAGGCCGATACAACACAAGGAATGTATGCATGTGGCGTGAAATTGCCCCCGACCAGCAGTACAACGTGCAAGTCGATGGCCATAACCTCGTGGCCTACAGCTTTGGGGACGGCGATGAGGTGCTCTTGTGTCTCAACGGCGGTCCCGGCTTGCCGTGTGATTACTTGCGCGACGCCCATGGCTGGCTCAAGGACCATAACCTGCGAGTGGTTGCATTCGACCAGCTTGGCACGGGCGCATCAGCCAGACCGACCGATGTTTCCCTGTGGGAAATCCGCCGTTATGTGGAAGAAGTCGAAACCGTGCGCCAAACCCTGGGCCTGGGCCGTGTGCACTTGCTGGGGCATTCCTGGGGCGGCTGGCTGGGCATCGAATACGCCATTCACTACCCCGATGCGCTGAAAAGCCTGATCCTGGAAAACACCGTCGGCGACATCCCGCACCTGTCCCTGGAGCTTGACCGCCTGCGCGGTGCCCTGGGCAGCGAAACCGTGGCCATGATGCAGCGCCACGAAGCCATGGGCACCCTCGAGCACCCGCAGTACCAGGCGGCAATCACCTTGCTCAACTACCGCCACGTGTGCCGCCTGGACGAATGGCCCGAGCCGGTCAAGCGCTCCCTCGGCGACTGGAACATGGGCCCGTACGAAACCATGCAAGGCCCCAACGAGTTCCTGTATATCGGCAATCTCAAGGACTGGAACCGCATCCCCGAGATGGCCGGGTTCAAGATGCCGATATTGATCACCACCGGCCAACATGACGAGCTGACCCCGGCCTGCGCGATGCGCATGAAGCAAGCCGCCAGGCACGCCGAGTTGCACGTTTTTCCCAACAGCAGCCATATGCCGTTTTATGAGGAGCCCCAGGCGTACTTCCCGGTGTTGCTGGACTTCCTCGCTCGCCACCGAGGCTGACGGATGAACCTGGCGCGCTATCGCTTTGTGCTCTCCCGGCCGCTGCAATTGCTGCCGGTGTTGTTCGGCATCAGCCTGATCACCTTCGTGCTGGTGCGTTCCATTCCCGGCGACCCGGCGCGGGCCTTGCTCGGCTCGCGCAGCACGCCGGATGCGCTGCTGAAAATTCGCGCCCAGTACGGTCTTGATCAGCCTCTGTGGCTGCAATATTTCTACTTCCTCAAGAACCTGCTCAAGGGCGATCTCGGCCAGTCGTTGTTGTACAAGGTCGATGCCCTGAAGCTGATCGTCACCCGCATCGAACCGACCTTGGTGTTGGTACTGGGCAGCGTGGTGCTGGCGCTGCTGATTGCGCTGCCGCTGGCGACGCTGGCGGCACGCAATAAAGGCGGGTGGGTGGACAACCTGATCCGCGTGTTCACGACGGTCGGCCTGGGCATGCCGGCATTCTGGCTGGGCTTGATGTTGATCCTGTTGTTGAGTGTGCAGTGGGGCTTGTTCCCGGTGTCCGGCTATGGGCGGACTTGGCTGGATAAGGCTCACCATATGCTGCTGCCATGCCTGACCATCGCACTGGCGCTGTCGGCGGTGCTGGTACGCAACCTGCGGGCGAGCATGTTGATGGAGCTGCAGGCCGATCACGTCACCGCTGCACGCGCGCGTGGACTGTCGGAGGCGGCCGTATTTCGCCGGCATGTGCTGCCCAATTCGCTGGTGCCGGCGGTCAACCTGCTGGCCGTCAACATCGGCTGGCTGATCAGCGGCACGGTGGTGATCGAGAGCCTGTTTGCGATTCCGGGCATTGGCCAATTGTTGGTGCGCGGGATCTTTACCCGCGATTACATGGTGGTGCAGGGCGTGGCCATGGTGCTGGCCTGTGCGACGGTGGTGGTCAACTTCCTTGCCGATGTGGTGACGGTGGCCCTCGACCCGCGAGTGAAGATGCAATGAGCAGTCGCCCACTGATCGCTCCGTGGCGCGTGCGCCTGCGTTTTGGTTTTCGCAATGGTCGGCTGACCGCGGCGTGGGGCCTGCTGATACTGTTCGGCTGGTTTGCCCTGGCACTATGCGCACCCTGGATTGCGCCGTATGACCCGATTGCGCAGCACACTGACCTCAGTTTGCTGGCGCCGAGCCTGGCCCATCCGTTCGGCACGGACAACTATGGCCGAGACATCCTTTCACGGGTGATCTGGGGCGCGCGCATCGACCTGCAACTGGCCATCGTCGGGGTAATTTTCCCATTCATGATCGGCACATTCATCGGCGCGGTTTCCGGCTATATCGGCGGGCGCTTCGACAGCTTTTGCATGCGCGTGATCGACGTGATCCTGGCATTCCCGTTCCTGGTGTTGATGCTGGCGATCATGGCCATCCTCGGCCCGGGCCTGAAGAGTTTTTATATCGCCATGGCGCTGGTGGGCTGGGTGTCGTATGCGCGGCTGATCCGCTCGCAGATCCTGGTACTCAAGGAAAGCGACTTTGCCTTGGCCGCCAAGAGCCTGGGCTTCGGCCATGGGCGCATCCTGTTCAGGCACCTGCTGCCCAACGCAATGTTCGGTTCGATCGTGTTTTCCATGTCTGACGCAGTGCTGGTGCTGCTCAACGGTGCCGCAGTGAGTTACCTGGGCCTGGGCGTGCAGCCGCCGACGGCTGAGTGGGGGACGATGGTGGCCGAAGGGCAAGCGTTTATCACCACCGCGTGGTGGATCTGCACCTTTCCGGGGTTGGCCATTGTGACGCTGGCCATGGGCTTCAGCCTGTTGGCCGATGGCGTGGCGCAAGTGTTGGGGGATCGCTCATGAGCCTGTTGCAGGTCAAGGATCTCAGCGTGATCGCGCATAACGCCGGGCGGGATGTCACGCTGGTTGATCGCGTGTCTTTCGGCCTGGCTGAAGGCGAAGTCCTCGGCCTGGTGGGTGAGAGCGGTTCCGGCAAGACCCTGACGTGTCGCGGGCTGATGCGGTTGCTGCCGTCGCCCAGCCTGCGTGTGCAAGGCGGTAGCGTGCGCTTGGCCGGGCAGGACTTGTTGTCATTGGACGACGCCGGGATGCGTGCCGTACGGGGTGGCCAGTTGGGCATGATCTTCCAGAACCCCAGCAGCCACCTTGACCCCTTGATGCGTATCGGCGAGCAGATCGGCGAAGGCATCCGCTTGCATCAAGGCGCATCGAAAAAAGACGCCCGCCGGCAGGCGATCGAAGTGCTGCGTCAGGTGGGCATTCCCGATCCCCAGGCGCGGGTCGACAACTATCCTCACGAGTTTTCCGGCGGCATGCGCCAGCGCGCGATGATCGCCGTGGCGTTGGGCTGCAACCCGAAAGTACTGATTGCCGATGAGCCGACCACCGCTCTGGATGTGACGGTGCAGGCGCAAATCCTGCGCTTGTTGCTGGACCTGCGCGACCAGCGTGGCCTGTCGATCATCATGATCACCCATGACCTGGGCGTGGTGGCGCAGACCTGTGACTCCATTGCGGTGATGTATGCCGGGCGCCTGTGCGAGCACGGCAGCAAATACGACTTGCTGGCCCGTCCGCAGCACCCTTATACCGCCGGCCTGATCGATTGCCAGCCGGCCCACAGCAGCGGCCACGCCTTGCTGCGCACCATCCCCGGCCAGCCGCCTTTGCTGGATGCATTGCCGGACGGTTGTCGCTTCAACCCGCGTTGCCCGCAGGTGGGCGCGTTGTGCTTCGAGCGGCTGCCCGAAGGCGCGCAAGTGGCGTGTCACTATCCGTTGGGAGGCCGTCCGTGAGCCTGTTGCAGATCAAGGATCTTGAGGTGCGCTTTGCCGCATCCGGTACGGGGTTGTTCGGCCTGAACCGGCAGTGGGTGAGGGCGGTCAACGGGGTTTCGCTGAACCTGGCCGCCGGCGAGACCCTCGGTTTGGTGGGCGAATCCGGCAGCGGAAAAAGCACCCTGGGGCGCGCGATCCTGCACCTCAACCCGATCAGTGCCGGCCAGGTGTTGTTCGATGGCATCGACATGGCCCACGGCAGCGCCATTGACATTGCGCGCTTGCGCCATGAAACCGCGATGATCTTCCAGGACCCGTACGCCGCGCTGAACCCCCGCCACACGGTGGGCGAAACCCTTGCCGAAGTGCTGCGGGTACAGCGCAAAGTCGCACCGGCGGGGATTCCACGCCGCGTTGATGAGCTGCTCGATCTGGTCGGCCTGCGCCCCGAGCTGGCCAGCCGCAAGCCCGGCTCCCTCAGCGGCGGCCAGTGCCAGCGCGTCGGTATCGCCCGCGCCCTGGCGGTGGAGCCGCGCTTGATCATCGCCGATGAGTGCGTGGCGGCATTGGATGTCTCGATCCAGGGCCAGATCATCAACCTGTTGCTGGAACTGCAGCAGCGCATGAACCTGGCGATCCTGTTTATCGCCCATGACTTGGCCATCGTGCGGCGCCTGTGCGACCGCGTGGCGGTGATGTACCTGGGCAAGATCGTCGAAGAAGGGCCGGTGGAAGCGGTGTTCAGCGCGCCGCGCCATCCGTATACCGCGGCATTGATCGAGGCGATTCCCGAGATCGACCCGCATCGGCCATTGCCTGCGCAGCTTCTGCCGGGTGAGCCGCCCAGCCCGTTGAATTTACCGGCCGGTTGCGCCTTTCATCCGCGTTGCCGCCATGCCCGGACGGAGTGTTCCGTGGTGTTGCCGCCGACCCATTTCCTGCACGAGCATCGGTACAGTTGCGTGCTTGAACAGCCCTTGAACCTTTCCTGCCATTCATGAACAAGGAGTTATGGACATGCAATCCCGTCACTTGAAGTTGCTCGCCGCCGCTACGCTCACCGCGTGGTCCCTGACAGCCGGGTTGGCACACGCCGCTGGCGTGCTGACCATTGGCTGCCGTGAAGACAGCACCACGTTCGACCCGATCAAAAGCGCGCAAAACCGCGACACCTGGGTATTCGCCAACGTCTACGACACCCTGGTGCGGGTGGATAACCTGGGCACCAAGATGGAACCGGGGCTGGCCGAAAGCTGGGACATTTCCAAGGACGGCCTGACCTATACGTTCAAGCTGCGTGATGCGAAGTTCTCCGATGGCTCGTCAATCACCGCCGACGATGCCGCGTTCAGCCTGTTGCGTATCCGCGACAACAAAGCCTCGCTGTGGAGCGACCCGTTCAGCCTGATCAATACCGCCAAGGCGACGGACGCCAAGACCCTGGTGGTGACCCTGAAAACACCGGCCGTGGCTTTCCTCTCGCAACTGGCGTCGCCGACCGTCTCGATCCTGTCGGAAAAGGCCATGACCCAGATGGGCGAAGACGCCTACTCGGAAAAACCGGTGACCTCGGGCGCGTTTACCGTGGATGAGTGGCGCAAGGGCGATCGGGTGATCCTGAAGAAAAACCCGAACTTCTGGCAAGCCAAGAGCGTCAGCCTGGATGGCGTGGAATGGGTGTCCGTGACCGATGACAACACCCGTATGCGCATGGTGCAGAACAATGAACTGGACACCGCGATCTTCGTGCCGTTTTCGCGGGTGGAAGAGCTGAAAAAAGACCCGAACGTCGTGATCCACTCCGACCCGTCTACCCGTGAAGACCACCTGCTGATCAACCACGCCCACGGCCTGCTGGCCAAGCAGGAAGTGCGCGAGGCGCTGGACATGGCCATCGATAAGCAATCGTTGGTCAAGACCGCTACTTACGGTCAAGGCACCGTGGCCTATTCCTACATCCCGAAAGGCTCGCTGTACCACTACGCCAACAACCTGCAGCGCCCGTACGACCCGACGGCGGCCAAGAAGCTGTTGGAGCAGGCCGGCGCCAAGGACTTGAAGCTCAACTACGTGGTCAATGCCGGCAACGAAGCCGATGAGCAGATCGCGGTGATCATCAAGGACCAACTGGCCAAGGTCGGCGTGACCGCCAACCTGCAAAAGGTCGACCCGACCCAGAGCTGGCAGATGCTGGTGGACGGTGACTACGATATCTCGGTGATGTACTGGACCAACGACATTCTCGACCCGGACCAGAAAACCACCTTCGTCCTGGGCCACGACACCAACCAGAACTACATGACCCGCTACAAGAACGACAAGGTCAAGGACCTGGTGGCTGCGGCACGTATCGAGGCGGACCCGGCCAAGCGTGAGCAGATGTATGTCGAACTGCAGAAGTTGGCGAAACAGGACGTCAACTGGATCGACCTGTACTACAGCCCGTATATCAACATCTCACGCAAGAATGTGAGCAACTTCCTGCAAAACCCGTTGGGCCGCTTCACCCTAGAAGAAGTGGTGAAAAACTAAAGAGCACCGCAATAAAAAATGTGGGAGGGGGCTTGCTCCCGATGGCGGTGGGTCAGCAAAGAAATAGCTGACTGACACACTGCTATCGGGAGCAAGTCGAATCGTCGCACCGCCCCTCCCACATTTTGCTTTCCCGGCGTTTCAGTTACTGCGCATCGAACGCCTGGCCATTGATGCCGGCACTGTCCGGCCCCATCAGGTACAGGTACACCGGCATGATCTCTTCCGGTGCAGGCCGTTCCATTGGGTTCTCCCCCGGGTACGCCTGGGCCCGCATGCTCGTGCGTGTGCCGCCGGGGTTGATGCTGTTGGCGCGGACCGCAGCGATGTCTTCCAACTCATCGGCCAGGGTTTGCATCAAACCTTCAGTGGCGAATTTCGACACGCCATAAGCGCCCCAATACGCCCGCCCCTTGCGCCCGACACTGCTGGAGGTGAACACCACCGAGGCATCCTGGGACAGCTTGAGCAGCGGCAGCAGGGTACTGGTCAGCATGAACATCGCATTGACGTTCACGTGCATCACCCGCATGAAGTTCTCGCCGGACAACTGCTCGATCGGCGTGCGTGGGCCGATGATCGAAGCGTTGTGCAGCAGGCCGTCTAGGTGGCCGAATTCCTTTTCGATCATGGCCGCCAGTTCATCGTATTGATGGGGCAGGGCGGTCTCCAGGTTGAACGGAATCACCACCGGCTGAGGCTGGCCTGCGGCTTCGATTTCGTCATACACCTGGGCCAGGTTGGCCTCGGTCTTGCCCAGCAGCAGCACGGTGGCGCCATGGGCGGCATAGGTTTTCGCCGCCGCCGCGCCGATCCCACGACCGGCGCCGGTTACCAGGATGACCCGGCCTTTGAGCAGGTCCGGTCGTGCAGAGTAATCAAACATAAACAACCTCGACAAAAGTTAACTGGCTCCCACATTGATCTTCAGCAAGTCATCAATCAGCAACTGCACAGCGCGTTATCCAGCACCTTGCGCAGTTCCAGCGGGTGATCCACTACCACATCGGCGCCCCAGTGACGTGGGTTATCGTCCGGGTGGATGTAGCCGAATGTGACCGCTGCGGTGCGGGTGCCGGCGTCGCGGCCGGACTCGATGTCGCGCAGGTCATCGCCCACGAACAGCACGCTGGCCGGGTCCAGGTCGAGCATCTTGCACGCCAGAATCAAGGGTTCCGGGTCCGGCTTGCTGTTCTTCACGTGGTCCGGGCAAATCAGCAGTGCCGAACGTTCGGCCAGGCCCAACTGCTGCATGATCGGCTCGGCAAAGCGCAGCGGCTTGTTGGTGACCACACCCCAGATCAGCTTGGATTTCTCGATGTCATCCAGCAGCTCGCCCATGCCGTCGAACAGCTTGCTGTGGATTGCGCAGCCCTTGAGGTAGCGCTCGAGGAATTCCAGGCGCAGCTCTTCGAAACCAGGCGACTCCGGGTCCATCGAGAACGTCACGGCGACCATTGCCCGTGCACCGCCGGAGATTTCATCGCGAATGTGCTGGTCATTGATCGGCGCCAGCCCACGGTCGGCGCGCATGGCCTGGCAGATGGCGATAAAGTCCGGCGCCGTGTCCAGCAGGGTGCCGTCCATATCGAAGAGAACTGCTCGCAACTTCACAGGCTTACTCCTCGCGCAGGGTCTGGATCATGTAGTTGACGTCAACGTCATTGGCCAGCTTGTAGTGCTTGGTCAGCGGGTTGTAGGTCAGGCCGATGATGTCCTTGACGGTCAGCCCGGCCTGGCGGCTCCAGGCGCCCAGTTCGGAGGGGCGGATGAATTTCTTGAAGTCATGGGTGCCGCGTGGCAGCAGCTTCATGATGTATTCGGCGCCGATGATCGCGAACAGGTAAGCCTTGGGGTTGCGGTTGATGGTGGAGAAGAATACCTGGCCGCCCGGCTTGACCATGCGAAAGCACGCGCGGATCACGGAAGACGGGTCGGGCACGTGCTCCAGCATTTCCAGGCAGGTGACCACGTCGAATTGCTCCGGCATCTCTTCGGCCAGGGCTTCGGCGGTGATCTGGCGATATTCCACGCTGACGCCGGATTCCAGTTGGTGCAGTTGGGCCACGGCCAGCGGGGCTTCGCCCATGTCGATGCCCATTACGGTGGCGCCGCGCACGGCCATCGCTTCGCTGAGGATGCCGCCGCCGCAACCGACGTCCAATACTTTCTTGCCGGCCAGGTTGACGCGTTCGTCAATCCAGTTGACCCGCAGCGGGTTGATGTCGTGCAAGGGCTTGAATTCGCTTTCGCGGTCCCACCAGCGGTGAGCCAGGGCTTCGAATTTGGCGATTTCGGCGTGGTCGACGTTGCTCATGGTGAATCCTCTAAAACTGATAAATCGGTTTGCAGGCTTTGAACGCAGGGGTTCAAAACCGACGTTATTCGTTTCGTCCGCTGATGCGCCGGCCCCACTCGATCGCCGAGGCGACCAGTTCCGGTTCGTTCATGCGGGTCAATCGCCGGTCGTCGAGCAACTGCTTGCCGGCGACCCAAAGGTGTTTCACACAATCGCGCCCGGTGGCATATATAAGCTGTGAGACCGGGTCGTAGATCGGTTGTTGCGCCAGGCCGGACAGATCGAAGGCCACCATGTCGGCGGCCTTGCCGACTTCCAGCGAGCCAATTTCGCTCTCCAGGCCCATGGCCCGGGCGCCGTTCAGGGTGGCCATGCGTAGCGCGCGATGGGCATCCAGGGCGGTGGCAGACCCGGCGACCGCCTTGGCCAACATGGCGGCAGTGCGAGTTTCACCCAGCAGGTCCAGGTCATTATTGCTGGCGGCGCCGTCGGTGCCGATTGCTACATTGATACCGGCCTGCCACAGACGTTCCACCGGGCAGAAGCCGCTGGCCAATTTCAGGTTCGATTCCGGGCAGTGGATGATGCTGGTGTTGCTTTCTACCAGCAAAGCCAGGTCATCTTCGCTGATTTGCGTCATATGAACGGCCTGGAAGCGTGGGCCCAGCAAGCCCAGGCGGCCCAGGCGCGCCAATGGGCGTTCCCCGGTCTGGTCCACGGCCTGCTGCACTTCGGAGGCGGTTTCGTGCACATGCATATGGATCGAAGCATCCAGTTCTTCGGCGATTATGCGGATTTTTTCCAGGTTCGCATCGCACACGGTGTAGGGAGCGTGGGGGCCGAAGGTGATCTTGATGCGCGGATGATGCTTGAGGTCGCCGAACAGCTCGATCCCCTGGCGAATCGCCTCATCGGCGCTGGCGGCGCCGGGAATCGGGAAGTCGAGGATTGGAATGGCGATCTGCGCGCGCATCCCGCTGTTGTGTACGCAGTCGCTGGCGACCTTGGGAAAGAAGTACATGTCGGAGAAGCAAGTGATGCCCCCCTTGAGCTGCTCGGCAATGGCCAGGTCTGTGCCGTCGCGGACAAAGGCTTCGTCGACCCATTTGGCCTCGGCGGGCCAGATGTGCTTTTCCAGCCAGGTCATCAACGGCAGGTCGTCGGCCATGCCGCGAAACAGGCTCATGGCCGCATGGCCGTGGGCGTTGATCAGGCCAGGGCTGAGCAACATGCCCGGCAGTTCACGCGTCTCTTTGCTGGCGAGTTTCAAGGCGGCTTCGCGAGGCCCGATAAAAGCGATTCGCCCGTCGCGAATGCCCAGGCCATGTGCCTTGAGCACCACGCCGGCGGGTTCGACGGGTACCAGCCAGCTTGGCAGTAACAGTAAGTCGAGGGGGGCGGCAGTGGCGGTCATCGCGGGCTTCTTCCCAGGCAACTATAAAAGAAGGGCGAAGTATACCCGAGCGTCCTGGCTGGCGGATCGCTATAATCGGCGGCTTTTGTTCATGAGTGCGGGGTAAGGGATGCGCGACCGACTGTTGGCTGCCGAGAAAGTAAAGGCCATCGATTGGCGTGATGGCGCGCTGCATCTGCTCGATCAGCGTGCGCTGCCGTCCCGGGAAAGCTGGGTAACCTGTACCACGGTCGATGAGGTGGCCCAGGCCATTCGCTCAATGGTGGTACGGGGCGCGTCAGCGATCGGCATCAGCGCTGCCTATGGGTTGGTGCTGGCCGCCCGCTCTCGACTCGCAGAGGGCGGTGACTGGCAGGCTGCGTGGGAAGAGGACTACGCACTGTTAGCCGATTCGCGCCCCACCGCGGCGAATTTGTTCTGGGCCTTGCAGCGTATGCGTGACCGCCTGGATCGCCTCAAAAAGCCTGCCGATCCTTTGGCGGTGCTGGAGGCCGAGGCCATTGCGATTCATGAGAGCGACCGGGAAGCCAACCTGGTCATGGCTCAACTGGGTGTCGAACGGATCCGCAGGCACCAGGGCAACGCCCAGGCGATCCTCACTCATGGCAATGCCGGTGCCTTGTCGACAGGCGGCGTGGGCACGGCGCTGGGGGTGATTCGCGCGGCGTTCCTGGAGGGGCTGGTCGAGCAGGTCTACGCCAACGAAACCCGCCCCTGGCTGCAGGGGTCGCGGCTGACTGCCTGGGAACTGGCGGGCGAGGGCGTTCCGGTGACGGTCAATGCCGACTCCGCCGGCGCGCATATTCTCAAGACCAAAGGCGTGACCTGGGTCGTCGTCGGTGCCGACTGCATTGCCGCCAATGGTGATGTGATCGGCAAGATCGGCACTTATCAGCTGGCGGTATGCGCCATGCATCATGGTGTGCGCTTCATGGTGGTGGCCCCCAGTTCCACCCTCGACCTGATGATGGCGACGGGGGAGGATGTCGCCCTGGAAGAGCGTGATCCGGACGAGTTGCGTGACATCGTCGGGCAGTGGTTAGAGGTGGATACGTACAATCCGGTGTTTGATGTGACGCCGGCGGACCTGATCGATGTGATCGTGACGGAAAAGGGCATCGTCGAGCGGCCGGATGCGGCGAAGCTGGCGAAGTTGATGTGCCGCAAGCGTCTGCATTGACGAGGGATGGCCCCCGATTGGCCCTGGAAGTCAATAAAAGCCTTGGATTTACCCTCAAAAATTGACCCCAACTCAGCTCTGAGCCCCTCTCGTCGCCCTCAAGCCTGTCATCCGTCAACTTACTACGCTCCATGCGCATCAGGGGGATAGGTGCGTGGCGGCGATTGTGATAACATCCGGCGGTTTCCAGGGCCACCCCGAGGGGTGGCCTATAACGCGCAGATCCGTGTCATAACTCGTTGATTTGTCGTAAGTCGTTGTCAGGCACCCTGCCGGCAGCGGCGAGCTTCGTTCGTCCCATATGGATGTGACGAGGTTTCACCCGAAAAAGGAATCAGGCTTCTCATGGGCGAACTGGCCAAAGAAATCCTCCCGGTCAATATCGAAGACGAGCTGAAACAGTCCTACCTCGACTACGCGATGAGCGTAATTGTCGGTCGGGCACTGCCTGATGCGCGCGATGGCTTGAAGCCCGTGCACCGGCGTGTGCTGTTCGCGATGAGCGAGCTGGGTAACGACTGGAACAAGCCGTACAAGAAATCTGCCCGTGTTGTCGGTGACGTGATCGGTAAGTATCACCCTCACGGCGACACTGCGGTGTACGACACCATCGTTCGGATGGCCCAGCCGTTTTCCCTGCGCTACCTGCTGGTAGACGGCCAGGGTAACTTCGGTTCGGTCGATGGCGACAACGCCGCGGCGATGCGATACACCGAAGTGCGCATGACCAAGCTGGCGCACGAGCTGCTGGCCGACCTGCACAAAGAAACCGTGGACTGGGTGCCGAACTACGACGGCACCGAAATGATCCCGGCTGTCATGCCGACCAAGATCCCCAACCTGCTGGTCAACGGTTCCAGCGGTATCGCCGTGGGCATGGCCACCAACATCCCGCCGCACAACCTCGGTGAAGTCATCGACGGTTGCCTGGCCCTTATCGACAACCCTGAGCTGACCGTCGATGAGCTGATGCAATACATCCCCGGTCCGGACTTCCCGACTGCTGCGATCATCAACGGTCGCGCCGGTATCATCGAAGCCTACCGTACCGGTCGTGGCCGTATTTACATGCGCGCCCGCTCGATCATCGAAGACATCGACAAGGTCGGTGGCCGTCAGCAGATCGTCATTACCGAGCTCCCGTACCAGTTGAACAAGGCGCGTCTGATCGAGAAGATCGCCGAGCTGGTCAAGGAGAAGAAGCTCGAAGGTATCACCGAGCTGCGCGACGAGTCCGACAAGGACGGTATGCGCGTGGTGATCGAGTTGCGTCGTGGCGAAGTGCCTGAGGTGATCCTCAACAACCTCTACGCCCAGACCCAGCTGCAAAGCGTGTTTGGTATCAACGTCGTGGCCCTGATCGATGGTCGCCCGCGCATCCTGAACCTCAAGGATCTGCTGGAAGCGTTCGTGCGTCACCGCCGCGAAGTGGTGACCCGTCGTACCGTGTTCGAGCTGCGCAAGGCCCGTGAACGCGGGCATATCCTGGAAGGCCAGGCGGTTGCGCTGTCGAACATCGACCCGGTGATTGCGCTGATCAAGGCTTCGCCAACGCCGTCGGAAGCCAAGGAAGCGCTGGTCAGCACGCCTTGGGAATCCAGCGCCGTGGTGGCCATGGTCGAGCGCGCCGGTGCCGACTCCTGCCGTCCCGAGACCCTGGACCCGCAATACGGTCTGCGCGAAGGCAAGTACTTCCTGTCGCCGGAACAGGCCCAGGCCATCCTGGAACTGCGCCTGCACCGCCTGACGGGCCTGGAGCACGAGAAGCTGCTGGCCGAGTACCAGGAGATCCTCAACCAGATCGGCGAACTGATCCGTATCCTCAGCAGCGCCGTGCGCCTGATGGAAGTGATCCGCGAAGAGCTGGAAGTGATCCGTGCCGAATACGGCGACGTGCGCCGCACCGAAATCCTCGATGCCCGCCTCGACCTGACCCTGGGTGACATGATCCCGGAAGAAGAGCGCGTGGTGACCATCTCCCACGGCGGCTACGCCAAGACCCAGCCTCTGGCTGCGTACCAGGCCCAGCGTCGTGGTGGTAAAGGTAAATCGGCTACCGGCGTCAAAGATGAGGACTACATCGCTCACCTGCTGGTCGCCAACAGCCACACCACGCTGCTGCTGTTCTCCAGCAAGGGCAAGGTGTACTGGCTGAAAACCTACGAAATCCCGGAAGCTTCCCGCGCCGCCCGTGGTCGCCCACTGGTCAACCTGCTGCCGCTGGACAGTGATGAGTACATCACCACCATGCTGCCGGTCGAGGAATACACCGAAGGTCACTTCATCTTCATGGCGACCGCCAAAGGCACCGTGAAGAAGACCCCGCTGGAATCCTTCAGCCGTCAGCGCAGCGTGGGCCTGATCGCCCTGGAACTGGATGAAGGCGACGTGCTGATCTCCGCAGCCATCACCGATGGCGAGCGTGAAGTGATGCTGTTCTCCGACGGCGGCAAGGTGACGCGTTTCAAGGAATCCGACGTTCGCGCCATGGGCCGTACCGCCCGCGGTGTGCGCGGTATGCGCCTGCCGGAAGGGCAGAAGCTGATTTCGATGCTGATCCCGGAAGAAGGCAGCCAGATTCTCACTGCCTCCGAGCGTGGTTATGGCAAGCGCACGGCCATCAGCGAGTTCCCTGAGTACAAGCGTGGCGGCCAGGGCGTGATCGCCATGGTCTGCAACGAGCGTAACGGCCGTCTGGTCGGTGCGGTCCAGGTGCTCGATGGTGAGGAGATCATGCTTATTTCCGACCAGGGCACCCTGGTACGTACCCGTGTGGCTGAAGTCTCGAGCCTGGGCCGTAACACTCAGGGCGTGACCCTGATCAAGCTGGCCAAGGACGAGAAACTGGTCGGCCTGGAGCGTGTCCAGGAGCCGTCGGAAGTCGAAGGCGAAGAGCTGGAAGGCGAGGAGTTTGATGGCGAAGTGATCGCAACCGGCGATGACAACGTCGACGAGCCAACCCTCGACGCTGCCGCAGACGACGAAGAACCGCAGGAATAAGCGGACATACAGGGGGCGGATGAAGATTCGCCCCCTTGTTGTTTGTCCGGATGGAAATATCGACAACCATGGAGATCCCTTGTGGGAGCGGGCTTGCTCGCGAAGGCGGACTGACATTCACTCCAGATGTCGGCTGTTGGATCGCTTTCGCGAGCAAGCCCGCTCCCACACCGGGTCCGGTGTCGGCTGATATGTTTGCGTGACTACCACCAGATCAGAGTGAGATTGGATGTGAGCAAGAGAGCCTATAACTTCTGTGCCGGTCCCGCGGCGCTTCCTGAAGCAGTCCTGCAGCGTGCGCAGGGTGAACTCCTCGACTGGCATGGAAAAGGCCTCTCCGTGATGGAAATGAGCCATCGCAGCGATGAGTTCGTGTCCATCGCCACCAAGGCCGAGCAGGATCTGCGCGACTTGCTGGACATCCCATCCAACTACAAAGTGCTGTTCCTGCAGGGCGGCGCGAGCCAGCAGTTCGCCCAGATCCCACTGAACCTGCTGCCCGAAGAGGGCACTGCCGACTATATCGACACCGGTATCTGGGGGCAGAAGGCCATTGAAGAGGCCTCCCGTTACGGTCACGTCAATGTAGCGGGCACCGCCAAGCCTTACGACTACTTCGCCATTCCGGGTCAGAACGAATGGAAGCTGTCGAAGGATGCTGCCTACGTGCACTACGTCGCGAACGAAACCATCGGTGGCCTCCAATTCGACTGGGTGCCGGAAGTGGGCGACGTACCGCTGGTGTGCGACATGTCCTCGGACATTCTTTCGCGCCCGATCGATGTGTCCAGGTACGGCATGATCTACGCCGGCGCGCAGAAGAACATCGGCCCAAGCGGCATACTGGTCAACATCGTCCGCGAAGACTTGCTGGGTCGTGCCCGTTCGGTGTGCCCGACCATGCTCAACTACAAGGTCGCGGCGGATAACGGCTCGATGTACAACACCCCGCCGGCCTTCGCCTGGTACCTGTCGGGCCTGGTGTTCGAATGGCTCAAGGAGCAGGGCGGCGTGGCGGCCATGGCCAAGCTCAACGAAGAGAAGAAGCGCGTCCTGTACGACTTCATCGACGCCAGCGGCCTGTACAGCAACCCGATCAACCTGACTGACCGCTCGTGGATGAACGTGCCGTTCCGTCTGGCCGACGACCGTCTGGACAAGCCGTTCCTGGCCGGTGCCGACGAGCGCGGCCTGCTGAACCTCAAGGGCCACCGCTCGGTGGGTGGCATGCGCGCCTCCATCTACAACGCTGTCGACATCCACGCGATCAACGCACTGGTTGCCTACATGGCAGAGTTCGAAAAGGAACACGGCTAATGTCTGAACAAGAGCTCAAGGCCCTGCGCGTACGCATTGACAGCCTGGACGAGAAAGTCCTGGAACTGATCAGTGAGCGTGCGCGCTGTGCCCAGGAAGTGGCACGGGTGAAGATGGCGTCCCTGGCGGAGGGCGAGGTGCCGGTGTTCTACCGTCCCGAGCGTGAGGCCCAGGTGCTCAAGCGCGTGATGGAGCGCAACAAGGGCCCGCTGGGCAATGAAGAAATGGCGCGATTGTTCCGCGAAATCATGTCTTCCTGCCTGGCCCTGGAGCAGCCGCTGAAAGTGGCTTACCTGGGTCCTGAAGGCACCTTCACCCAAGCGGCGGCCATGAAGCACTTTGGCCACGCGGTGATCAGCAAGCCGATGGCGGCCATCGACGAAGTGTTCCGCGAAGTGGCGGCCGGTGCGGTGAATTTTGGTGTAGTGCCGGTGGAAAACTCCACCGAAGGTGCCGTCAACCACACGCTGGACAGCTTCCTTGAGCACGACATGGTGATCTGCGGTGAAGTCGAGCTGCGTATTCACCACCACCTGCTGGTGGGCGAGAACACCAAGACCGACAGCATCAGCCGTATCTACTCCCACGCCCAGTCCCTGGCCCAGTGCCGCAAGTGGCTGGACGCCCATTACCCGAATGTCGAGCGTGTTGCGGTGTCCAGCAATGCCGAAGCGGCCAAGCGGGTCAAGGGTGAGTGGAACTCGGCGGCCATCGCCGGTGATATGGCGGCGGGCTTGTATGGTCTGACGCGCCTGGCCGAGAAGATCGAGGACCGCCCGGACAACTCCACGCGCTTCCTGATGATCGGCAGCCAGGAAGTGCCGCCGACCGGCGACGACAAGACCTCGATCATCGTCTCCATGAGCAACAAGCCGGGCGCGCTGCATGAGCTGCTGGTGCCGTTCCACGATAACGGGATTGACCTGACGCGCATCGAGACGCGCCCTTCGCGCAGCGGTAAATGGACCTATGTGTTCTTTATCGACTTCGTCGGCCATCACCGCGACCCGCTGGTAAAGGGCGTGCTGGAGAAGATCAGTCAGGAAGCCGTGGCACTCAAGGTGCTGGGCTCTTACCCGAAAGCGGTTTTGTGAGGCTTTAACATGAGTGGCAACTTTCTCGCCCTGGCGCAGCCGGGCGTGCAACAACTGTCGCCTTACGTTCCGGGCAAGCCTGTGGACGAGTTGGCGCGTGAGTTGGATCTGGACCCCTCCAATATCGTCAAGCTGGCGAGTAACGAGAACCCATTGGGCCCAAGCCCTAAAGTGCTGGCGGCGATTCGTGAAGAGCTGGCCGAGCTGACGCGTTATCCCGACGGCAACGGCTTTGCCCTCAAGTCACTGTTGGCGCAAAAGTGCGGTGTCGAACTGAACCAGGTGACCCTGGGCAACGGTTCCAACGATATTCTTGAGCTGGTCGGCCGCGCTTACCTGGCTCCGGGCTTGAACGCCGTGTTCAGTGAGCATGCGTTTGCGGTCTATCCGATCGTCACTCAGGCGGTGGGCGCTGATGCGAGAGTGATTCCAGCCAAGGACTGGGGGCATGATCTGCCGGCCATGCTGGCGGCGATCGATGCGCAAACGCGTGTGGTGTTTATCGCCAACCCGAACAATCCGACCGGCACCTGGTTCGATGCCCAGGCGTTGGACGACTTCCTGCAAGATGTGCCTGCGCACGTGCTGGTGGTACTGGACGAGGCGTATATCGAGTACGCCGAAGGCAGCGACCTGCCGGACGGCCTGGATTTCCTGGCAGCCTATCCGAACCTGTTGGTTTCGCGCACGTTCTCCAAGGCTTACGGCCTGGCCTCGCTGCGGGTTGGCTACGGCCTGTCCACGGCGGTGGTTGCCGATGTGCTGAACCGCGTGCGCCAGCCGTTCAACGTCAACAGCCTCGCCCTGGCGGCGGCCTGTGCGGCGGTAAAGGATGTCGAGCACCTGGAAGAAGGCCGTCGCATCAACGAAAGCGGCATGCTGCAGTTGCAGGAAGGTTTCCGTGAGTTGGGCCTGGGCTGGATTCCATCCAAGGGCAACTTCATTTGCGTCGATCTGGCTCAGGTGGCCGCCCCGGTATTCCAGGGCTTGTTGCGCGAAGGCGTGATCGTGCGTCCGGTGGCCAACTACGGCATGCCGAACCATTTGCGTATCACCATCGGTTTGCCGGCTGAAAACAGCCGCTTCCTGGAGGCGTTGGCCAAGGTCCTGGCCCGTGGTTGATGTCACCGCATTGCAACCTGTTATGCCTATGATCGGTCGCCTGGTGGTGGTTGGCCTGGGGTTGATCGGTGGCTCCTTCGCCAAGGGCCTGCGTGAAAGCGGGCTGTGCGGCGAAGTGGTCGGTGTGGACCTGGACCCGCAATCGCGCAAGCTGGCGGTTGAGCTGGGGGTGGTCGATCGCTGTGAGGCGGACCTGGCGCTCGCGTGCCAGGACGCCGATGTGATCCAGCTCGCCGTGCCGATCCTGGCGATGGAGAAGTTGCTGGCGGTGCTCGCCGGTATGGATTTGGGGCAGGCGATCCTGACGGACGTCGGCAGTGCCAAGGGTAATGTGGTGCGCGCAGCGCAACTGGCCTTTGGCGGCATGCCGGCGCGCTTTGTGCCGGGCCATCCGATTGCCGGTTCCGAGCAGAGTGGGGTAGAGGCGTCCAATGCGCAGCTGTTCCGCCGGCACAAGGTGATCCTGACGCCGCTTGAGCAAACCGATCCGGCAGCCCTGGCTGTAGTCGATCGTCTTTGGCGCGAGTTGGGTGCGGATGTCGAACATATGCAGGTCGAGCGCCACGACGAAGTGCTGGCGGCAACCAGTCATTTGCCCCATCTGCTGGCTTTTGGCCTGGTGGATTCTTTGGCCAAGCGTAACGAGAACCTCGATATTTTCCGTTACGCCGCGGGTGGTTTCCGTGATTTCACGCGTATTGCCGGCAGTGACCCGGTGATGTGGCACGACATCTTCCTGGCCAACCGCGAAGCGGTGCTGCGCACCCTGGACACTTTCCGCAGTGATCTCGACGCCTTGCGCGACGCGGTTGATGCGGGGGATGGTCATCAATTATTGGGCGTGTTTACCCGCGCGCGGGTGGCGCGTGAGCATTTCAGCAAGATCCTGGCTCGCCGGGCTTACATGGATGCGGCTGTGAACACTGATGAGCTGACGTTTCGGGCCGACCCGGGCGGCCGCTTGAGCGGCAGTATCCGGGTGCCGGGCGACAAGTCGATTTCCCATCGGTCGATCATGCTGGGTTCACTGGCTGAAGGCGTGACGGAAGTCGAAGGTTTTCTTGAGGGCGAAGATGCCCTGGCGACCTTGCAGGCTTTTCGTGACATGGGCGTGGTCATTGAAGGGCCGCACCATGGGCGCGTGACCATTCATGGTGTCGGCTTGCATGGCCTGAAGCCTGCGCCGGGGCCGATCTACCTGGGGAATTCGGGGACGTCGATGCGCCTGCTGTCCGGGCTGCTGGCGGCGCAAAGCTTCGACAGTGTGTTGACGGGTGACGCCTCCCTGTCGAAGCGCCCAATGAGTCGCGTGGCCACGCCGCTGCGGGAGATGGGCGCGGTAATCGAGACCGGGCCGCAAGGCTGTCCGCCGCTGACCATTCATGGTGGTCAGGTGCTCAAGGGCGTGGCCTATTCAATGCCAATGGCCAGTGCGCAGGTCAAGTCCTGCCTGCTGCTGGCAGGTCTGTATGCCGAGGGTCAGACTTCGGTGACCGAGCCGGCGCCAACCCGTGATCACACCGAGCGCATGCTGCGCGGGTTTGGCTATCCGGTGGTAGTGGCAGGGGCTACGGCATCGGTAGAGTCGGGCCATGCGCTGGTTGCAACCCGTATCGAAGTGCCGGGGGATATTTCCTCGGCGGCGTTTTTCCTGGTGGCGGCTTCGATTGCCGAGGGTTCCGAGTTGTTGCTGGAGCATGTCGGCGTCAATCCGACGCGTACCGGGGTGATCGATATCCTGCGGTTGATGGGGGCGGACATCACCCTGGAAAATCCGCGTGAAGTCGGTGGTGAACCGGTTGCTGACCTGCGTGTGCGTTCGGCTGCACTCAAGGGGATCGAGATTCCCGAGGCGTTGGTGCCGCTGGCTATCGATGAGTTTCCGGTGCTGTTTATCGCGGCGGCCTGCGCCGAAGGGCGAACCGTGTTGCGCGGTGCGCGGGAGCTGCGCGTGAAAGAGTCTGATCGCATTCAGGTCATGGCCGACGGTCTGCTTGCGCTGGGGGTGAAGTGTGAACCGACCCCCGATGGGATTATCATTGACGCAGGTTTGATGGGTGGTGGTGAAGTGCATGCCCAGGGCGATCATCGGATTGCAATGGCGTTCAGTGTGGCTTCCTTACGGGCGGCCGCACCGATTCGTATCCGTGACTGCGCCAACGTTGCTACATCTTTTCCGAATTTTCTTACATTGTGTGCCCAAGTCGGCATCCGTGTTGCCCAAGAGGCTCAATTGTGAATATCAAAGCACCGGTGATTACCATCGACGGGCCAAGTGGCTCGGGCAAAGGCACGATCGCTGGCATCCTGGCCAAGCGGCTGGGCTGGTGCCTGCTGGATTCCGGCGCGCTGTACCGCTTGCTGGCGTTTGCTGCACGCAACCATGGCGTCGACCTGACCAACGAAGAATCCTTGAAGCTGCTGGCGGCGCACCTTGATGTGCAGTTCGTCGGCGCGACGGAGGGGCATCCCCAGCGGATCATCCTGGAAGGGGATGATGTGACCGACGACCTGCGTAACGAGCAGGTAGGTTCCTGGGCCTCCCAGGTTGCCGCGTTGCCGGCAGTGCGTGATGCATTGCTCCAGCGCCAGCGGGCGTTTCAAGAGCCCCCGGGCCTGGTGGCCGACGGCCGTGACATGGGCACGGTAGTATTTCCCGAGGCGCCGCTGAAGATTTTCCTGACTGCCAGCGCCGAGGAGCGGGCTCGTCGGCGCTACTTGCAGTTGAAGGGAAAAGTCGATGGTGTTAGTCTGTCGAGTCTGCTAGATGAGATCCGTGCGCGCGATGAGCGTGATACCCAGCGAGCAGTAGCCCCGCTCAAGCCGGCGGCTGATGCAATACAGCTGGATTCCACGGAGTTGTCCATCGAGCAGGTGCTGGAACGCATCTTGAGTGAAATCGCCATTCGCGATATCGCCGGGTGACCAAGAAGGCTGCAGGGGACCAGTCATAGTCCTGTAGTGCTTCTTTTAATTGAAACTGACCCACACCGTCTGGGGTGTGGAGATGGGCGTATTCTTCGCCCTTATCAACAGGAATTAAAATGAGCGAAAGCTTTGCGGAACTCTTTGAAGAAAGCCTAAAAACCCTGAACCTTCAGGCAGGCTCCATCATCACCGGTGTTATCGTTGATATCGATTACCAAGCTCGCTGGGTAACCGTTCACGCTGGTCTGAAGTCTGAAGCTCTGATCCCGCTGGAACAGTTCTACAACGATGCTGGTGACCTGACTATCAAGGTCGGTGACGAAGTTCACGTTGCTCTGGACTCGGTTGAAGACGGTTTCGGTGAAACCAAGCTGTCCCGTGAAAAAGCCAAGCGCGCTGAATGCTGGATTGTTCTCGAAGCAGCCTTCGCAGCTGAAGAAGTGGTCAAGGGCGTTATCAACGGTAAGGTTAAAGGCGGCTTCACTGTCGACGTTAACGGCATCCGTGCGTTCCTGCCAGGTTCTTTGGTCGACGTTCGTCCAGTGCGCGACACCACGCACCTGGAAGGTAAAGAACTCGAATTCAAGGTCATCAAACTCGACCAGAAGCGCAACAACGTTGTCGTTTCCCGTCGCAGCGTCCTGGAAGCAGAGAACTCCGCCGAGCGTGAAGCTCTGCTGGAATCCCTGCAGGAAGGCCAGCAAGTCAAAGGTATCGTCAAGAACCTCACCGATTACGGCGCATTCGTCGATCTGGGTGGCGTCGATGGCCTGCTGCACATTACCGACATGGCTTGGAAGCGTATCAAGCATCCTTCCGAAATCGTCAACGTTGGCGACGAGATCGATGTCAAGGTTCTGAAATACGATCGTGAGCGTAACCGCGTTTCCCTGGGCTTGAAGCAGCTGGGCGAAGATCCATGGGTTGCTATCAAAGCTCGTTACCCAGAAAGCACTCGCGTAACTGCGCGTGTAACCAACCTGACCGACTACGGCTGCTTCGCTGAGCTGGAAGAAGGCGTGGAAGGCCTGGTACACGTTTCCGAAATGGACTGGACCAACAAGAACATCCACCCTTCGAAAGTCGTACAAGTCGGCGACGAAGTGGAAGTTATGGTTCTGGACATCGACGAAGAGCGTCGTCGTATCTCCCTGGGCATCAAGCAGTGCAAATCTAACCCATGGGAAGATTTCTCTGGCCAGTTCAACAAGGGCGATAAAATCTCCGGCACCATCAAGTCGATCACCGATTTCGGTATCTTCATTGGTCTGGACGGCGGCATCGACGGCCTGGTTCACCTGTCCGACATCTCCTGGAACGAAGTGGGCGAAGAAGCTGTTCGTCGTTTCAAGAAGGGCGACGAGCTGGACACCGTTATCCTGTCGGTTGACCCAGAGCGCGAGCGCATCTCCCTGGGTATCAAGCAACTGGAAAGCGACCCGTTCTCTGAATACGTTCAGGACAACGATAAAGGCGCGATCGTTAAAGGCACTGTGAAAGAAGTTGATGCCAAAGGCGCCATCATCGTTCTGGCCGACGATATCGAAGCGACTCTGAAAGCCTCCGAAATCAGCCGTGACCGCGTTGAAGACGCGCGCAACGTTCTGAAAGAAGGCCAGGAAGTAGAAGCCAAGATCATCAGCGTTGACCGCAAGAGCCGCGTGATCCAGCTCTCCATCAAGTCGAAAGACGATGCTGAAGAGAAGGAAGCGATCCAGAACTTGAAAGCTGCTCCAGAAGCTGAAAGTACTGACACCACCATGGCGGCACTGCTGCGCCAGGCAATGGCTAAGCAGAACTAAGTTCTGTAAGGCTGTAGAAAAAGGGCGGCTTCGGTCGCCCTTTTTTGTGCCTGAAATTCGTTGAATCAACAACAGGAAGTTGAGGTCTACAGCTCAGGATGGGAACTGGCTATAGTTTTCAGGAGTGTGACTGTTCTGTTGTTTTTTCAATAAGGAATTAAATGAAGAGGCTGATCGTAGTATTGGCGGTAGCGATGCTCGTGGGGTGTTCTGCCACCAGTGCCAAGACCCACGCCAAGCGCGGGGTGAGCGGCATAGAGATCGACTGCTCAGGGCTTGGTTCTGGCTGGGACAAGTGCGAAAAGCGCGCTGCGCGCGAGTGTAAGGCGCAAGGTTACAAGGTTGTCACTCGGTCCAGCGATGCCAAGGACGAAGAGGGCGACTACCTGTTTGGGTGGAACCCTGCCGGCGCGGTAACGCGTACCATGCTGGTCATCTGCAACTGAGGTTGTAAGGTGTTTTTGCAGGTGTCCGTCGTACCTGGAGATAAGTCACCGTATGGGCTGTTCAAATTCATCAAGTCATGCTAAAACCTTCGGAGCGCTTTTCCTAGCTGCTTGAAAAAGAAGGGAAAAATATGACGAAGTCGGAGTTGATCGAACGTATTGTCACCCATCAAGGGCTGCTCTCATCCAAGGATGTGGAGTTGGCCATCAAGACCATGCTTGAGCAAATGTCCCAGTGCCTGGCTACCGGAGATCGTATCGAGATCCGAGGCTTTGGCAGTTTCTCACTGCACTACCGTGCGCCGCGTGTTGGCCGTAACCCAAAGACCGGTCAGTCCGTCAGTCTCGACGGTAAGTTTGTTCCCCATTTCAAACCGGGCAAGGAATTGCGCGATCGGGTGAACGAAGAAGAGGAAGAAGGCGTCTGAGTCTTTTTGGGGTTAGGAGAAGGTTATGCGTGGGTTTAAGCGCGTTGTGCTGCTATTGGTTGTACTGGTTGCAGTCCTGGCTGTCTTGGGTTTTGTGCTGGAAAACCAGCAGGGCGTTTCTCTCTCATTCCTAGGCTGGGCAACTGTGCAGATGCCGGTAGCGGTATTTGTCGTGTTGGCATTGATTGCTGGGATGCTGATAGGGCCGCTATTGGGTGTTGTGGTTGGTGGTCGTCGACGTAAAACGGTGTCTGCGGAGCGTGGGTAGGGTTGATTCTTATGCTTCGCTGCGTTCGGCATGTCGGTCGTAGAGCCGTCTGTCAGAAAGTCTCCTTCATGTATCTTCATCGCCCCGAGGTCTCGTGATGCCAGCGGGGCTGGCAGGTTGCTTGTCAGACCGTGATATTGCGTGCTTGTATCTTCGCTTGGATGCCTTTCTTTCGCTCTCAGTATACTCTTCCTACAAGCTTGTGAGCTGTATCTCTCTTCATGCATGAATCATCCTACAGCCCTGTCAAGACTTGTAATATGTCAGGGAGATGGCAGAATGGAATCTGTTCTCGATAACGGGCATTTTGTGCGTTCATGATTTGGCAGAGACGCCGGATTTTGACGGTCATATAACTAAAACAATAAATACATAAAATTGTCTGCATAACGAGCCCGCAGTTTCTCTTTGAAGGCAGGTTTTAGTTGTGAGTAGTAGCTTCCGCGCTCCCCCGGTTTCCTCTTCCGACGAAATTGATGTCGTCGCTTTGTTTCGTACTATGTGGCGTCAGAAAATACTCATTATTTTGTTTGCTGCTGGTGGGGCTTTAGTGGCTGCAGCTTATGCATTCACTGTTACTCCGGTATATCAGGTCAGCAGCGTTTTGCGCCCTGCAGCCATAAATGAATTAGATGCCCTGAACAGATCAGAGGTTTATTCGCTTCCTCCAAGTGCTGCACTTTTGCGAGTGGGGGCATCTTTGGAATCTTATGAGACACGGTTGGGCTTTTTCCGTGAGAATCAGAATTTATTCCAAGCGTTTGTACGCCCGGGTCGGACTCTGGAGCAGAGTTTCGAAGAGTTTAATCGAGACTCCATTACGCTTACTTTGCCTGATGCAATAAAAGCTGGCGCTATGGGCGCGTTTATTAAGCTGGACATGAGTTATCCCAAAGGCGTTGATGGTGTCTCGATTCTTAATGATTTCGTGACGTACGCTATTACCAATGAGCGTAAGCAAATTGCGGCGGATATGAATGTCATTGTAAAAAACCGCCTGAATGAGCTATCTGGCAAGCTCGAAGCTGCGCGTTCTAGTTACCTCAATGATAAGCAGATCAAAATCGCCTCTTTGCAGGAGGTAGACAATCTTCGGCGTGCTCAACTGACTGACGAATTGAAAGCTCTTCGCGAGCAGTTGAAAACCCAGCGCAATGACCGAGTGGCTCAATTGAACGAAGCTATTGTTATCGCACGTTCGTTGGGTATTGAAAAGCCAACGACACCGACATCGCTAGGGGATCTAGGGCGGCAAGGTGGCAGTGTCATGCGGACTGAAATCAACAATCAACAAATTCCACTTTACTTTATGGGGGTGGATGCTCTACAGGCTGAGCGTGCAGCCCTGATGGCGCGTAAGTCAGATGACTTTACCGAGGGGCGAGTTTCCCAGATAGCTAAAGAGTTGGAGTTGCTCAAATTAAACCGGCAAGTTGAAGTGCTTAATCAGCGTAAAAACGAGGATGTATTTCTTGCAGGTGTAGAACCTTTGCGTGCAGAAATTGCGCGTCTGAAAAATCTTAATATCAACCTGGACAGTCTTAAGCTAGTTGTGGTTGATCAGCAGGCTCTCGAGCCGTTGCGGCCAATGAAGCCGAAGAAAATCCTGATTATTTTGCTAGGGCTCATCGCAGGCGTGATCCTCGGAAGCGCCATCGTCCTAGGGCGCAGTTGGGTGGGGAGCCGTTCCGCAGTATCGGTGGATTACCATAAGGTAGCAGTCCCGAAAGGTATTCAGAGCAAGTGAGAATACGTGCGGCTGATAGGGTTCTGATTGAGCTTGTTGCTTCTCCTGGTTTTTATAGCCCTTTGCCCCGGGTGAGCATTCGTCGGCTCATGCGGAACTACGGAGTGCCGGTGGTCGTCTGAGAGGACGCGCAGCGCGTTAAAAGTTCAAAAGGTAAATGCTTGGTTCATCAGGAGCGCCTGATCTGGTGCAGTGGTGTTGTTTTTTTCAGTAGGTAGGGGCTTTTGATGCGAAGCCATGATAAAGGCGGTAGAGTCTCAACTCTTTCACCTTGTGCCGTAACGCGTCAAATTATGGAGCTGCATCGGATGGGTCAGACGTTTAAGCCAATTATTTCCCCGGGGGTGCCGGAGTCTGCGCGTCGGCTGTTTTGGGAGGTTTTCTTTGCTTCCAGAGGTCGGGGAATTGATCTGAATGCCCATTTCCCCTGGATATCGTGTACCCAGAATATTTTCTGCGTGGAAATCAGAAACCCGTCCGGCACTGGTGAGGCGCTTGCGGCGCTAGTGGTCAGGGAGCTGCGTGTCGGTCTAGATGCATGCGCAGGTCTAATCGGGTTGGTCTGTGTAGATGAAGCCTGGCGTGGCAAGGGCCTTGCGTCGGGTTTGATGAGTAGCGCTATAGAGCTTGGCGTGAGCCGGAATATGACTGCGTTGATACTCTGGACACAAAAGCCAGAAGTCTATGCAGGCCAAGGATTCGTTATAGATCAGCAGGATAGGTTTGGCTATGTGGAGTCAGCGCCAGAGCAGCGTATCAAGATGGTGTACGCTACGCATGATTGGCCTGGCTCGGACGTGGGCGAAACTAAACGTGGGATCCCTCCTTTTGCTTCCAGAGGGCAGGTTATTTCAAGTGACAGAGCCAGTATTGTTGTCTTCTCTGTAAAGGAGGGGTGGAGTGTAGCGGAGTGGGCTGGAGAAAAGAAAGACATCGTCGATCTTATGATGGCGTCCTTGCCGGGCCGTTATTCTCTCAACTTAGCTGAAGGTGACTCTTTAATATCTGAACTGGAGGAAAGAGGCCTTGGGCTTGATTTGCGACCATCTGCGGTAAGAATGGTTAAGCATCTAGGTGACGGTGTTCCTGTTAAATTGCCAACAATTAAATTTCTCGATCGGATCTGAAAAATGTCAAATGTAGCCTCACCTATTCCGCTGGTTAAAGTCGCGATGCCTCCGCGTGATATTTTACTACCGGCGTTGGAGTCAGTTCTTTACAGTGGGATGATTTCTGAGGGGGAGCATGTTTACCGCTTTGAAGATGCCTTTGCTGAACAATTTAGACTGAAAAATGTTTTGGCTACCAGTAGCGGTACAGCAGCTCTTCATTTGGCTCTCCTATTAGCCGGTGTTGGAATAGGTGATGAAGTAATCACTACGTCAATGACTGCAGAACCCACCAATACGACTATTCTGCAGGTAGGTGCAATACCAGTCTTTGCTGATGTAGAGCGTTGTACGGGGAATTTGTGTCCAGATGCAGTAGCTGCAGCTATTACAGAAAAAACAAAAGCTATTTGTGTTGTGCATTACGCTGGGTATCCAGCGCGCTTGAAAGAGTTAAGAGAAATTGCCGATCGCCATGGGCTCTCATTGATTGAAGACTGTGCGCATGCGTTGGGGGCGGAATATAATGGCCAGCCTGTTGGCACAGTTGGTGACTACGCCATTTACTCTTTCCAAGCAATCAAACATATGACGACGGTAGATGGTGGTCTGCTGACGATGAAAAACCCTAGTCAGATGGGGGACGCGCGTAAGTTGCGCTGGTTTGGTTTGGCAAAAGGTGTTCCACGTACCGAGGTCGATATCACCAAGGTCGGCTACAAATATAATATGCATAATGTTGCTGCGGTTATTGGTCTAAAACAATTGGAAGTTATTTCGCCATTGTTGAAAAGACATTACGATAATGGACGCTATTTTGATAGCGCGTTACAAGGGGTGGCGGGTTTGGCGCCTGCTCCCGTAGAGCCAGGCGTAATGCCTGCGTATTGGCTGTATACGCTTCTAGCCGATGACTCGGACGAAATTGAAAAGGTACTGGCAGCCAACGGTATAATGGCGTCAAAACTTCATCGCCCGAATCACCTGCACTCCGTCTTTAAGCCATTCGCGGGTGAAATGCCAGGGCTTGAAGAGTTTTACAAGCGCTTAATCCACATTCCATGTGGCTGGTGGGTATCCGAAGATGATCGCGAGCGTATCGTCGACATACTGAAGCGTGGTTGAAGAGAGAAAAGTTACGTGATATCTAAAATTTTTCCGCTTTATGGTGTTGTTCATACCCCAGAGATGGACGTGGTGGCGCTAGATATATTGCGCTCTGGCAGAATCGCCAGCGGAGAATGGGTCGCGAAATTTGAGGATGCCCTGAAAGGCGTTATTGGCTTGCCTCACGTAGTATCGACAGTTGATATGACTAGCGCGCTATTTCTTGCTCTGCACCTTGCGGATGTTCAGCCAGGTGATGAGGTGTTGACGACAGCATTCGCTTGCCTCTCGACAAACTCGGCGATTGCTCATTCTAAGGCGATACCTGTTTGGGTTGATGTGAGTCCGGGCAACGTATCGATGAGTGTTGCAGACCTCGAGTCGAAGATTAGTGAAAAGACGAAGGCTGTAATCTTGTATCACGTTGCTGGCTATCCGGGCCCTGCGAGAGAAATTAGTGAACTGTGCAAAAAATACAATCTGGTTTTGATAGAAGATTGTGATAACGCTTTGTTGGCTGCACAAAACGGCGTAACCGTGGGATCGTACGCCGACTTCGCTATCTATTCTTTTTACCCAAATCGACAAATTAACGCCACCGAGGGTGGCGCATTAGCTTGTCGCAACGAAGCTATGGCAGCTAAGGCGCGTCGCTTAAGGCGTTTTGGTATCGACTTTGGGACCTTCAGAGCCGAGACCGGTGAGATAAATCCTCTTTCCGACATTCCCGAGATTGGCTGGGGAGTGACTATGAACAATCTGTGTTCAGGACTGGGTTATGCACAATTTGAATCGCTGAATACCAGGCGAGATGCAACCATTAGAAATGCTCAGGCGCTATCCTCGCTTATCTCGGGCGTTCAGGGTTTGACACCCGTTCCGGTGCGTGAGTCAGATCAGCCCGTATATTGGGTTTTTTTGATTCTTGTTGAAGATCAAGCGCGTGTATTGAGTGAGTTGAAGAAGAGGGGGGTTATGGCTTCGAGTGTGCACCAGCGCAATGATGTTTATAGTGGGTTTGAGGGGGGGGCAAAGTACCTACCGAACACTGATGTTCTCCAGAGTAGCATCATAGGTGTGCCCTGTGGCTGGTGGTTGACAGAGGTTGACATGGTATTTATCGCCGACGCTTTGAAGGAAGCGGTGGCATTGCAGGCCGCCTATGCAGTCGATAGCCAGTCATGAATTGGCGAACTCCTGTTATAGGAAGAATGCTAATGTTGTATGCAGGAAGGTCTTCCAGCTTGCTGGTGGCCTTCTTGTTTTTACCTTTATATAGCCATTTGTTGGGCAGCTCGCAGTTTGGTGTGGTTGCTGTCATTCTGTCCCTTCAAGCACTGTTGGTCATGATGGACCTAGGGATGTCCACCCTGACGGGTAGAGAGATATCTGTATCTAATGGCACGGATAATTCATTGCTGACTCTGCTTAGAACGGCCGAGTTAAGTCTCTCGGGGTTTTATGGATTATTGCTGTTTATCGCTGTTGCGTTGAAGCTTTTTTACTTTGCTAGTTCGATATCATGGCTAGTCGTGGTCGGTTCGGTAGTGCTCTTTTGGTTGTTGGTTATGCAAAACCTTTACTATTGCAGCCTAATAGCTCGGAGAAATTATACGTTGGGTAGTGGTGTGCAGATCGTAGGGGTCGTAGTTCGGGCCTTTATTACTGCCGCTGCGTTGAACTACGTATCTGCAACTTTGGAAGTGTTCATTATCGCTCAATTGATCCTGACGGCTCTACACTGGGGGGTAACCCGTCAATTGGTGATTTCGGCTCTTGCCGGTAGCACTGATGGCTTATCGCAGGCAAGGAAACCGACCATCTCTGACGCAATAGTCTTGACGAAAATGGGCGGAGCTCTAGTCTTATTTTCTGCAGCCGGAGCTGCGGTAACGCAGCTGGATAAGCCTATAATATCGATGTTCGCTTCAGCCAGCAGCGTTGCACCTTACTACCTGGCCAGTCTGTTGTGTATGACGCCGATTTCCATTCTTGCTGGACCGGTCAGTCAATACTTTCAGCCGATTTTTCTGCGTGAGGCAGTAGAGGGCAGTCAAGCCAGGGCGAAAAGCACCATCGTCAGGTTTGCGCTTTCCGTATTTTTTGTGACAGCCTTACCTACCTTTATATTGTGGTGGTTTCGCGCGCCAATCATCGACCTTTGGGTTGGCACGAGCGAGAATAATGGTTTGATCTCAACCTACGTGGCAATCTTGCTTCCTGGTTTGGCCCTCGGTGCATTCGGTTTCATACCCTACAGTTTGCTGGTTTTTGCCAAAGATTATCGCTTTCAGGCTGTGATGTCCGCATGCCTGACTGCAGTTACACTAGGGTTAGCTACATTCGCAGCAATTGAAAAAAATATTGAGGCGGTTTGCTATATTTATTCTGCATATCATACTGCGTCAACCGTGATTTCCTGGTTGAGGGCCTCAAGGCTGCCAGATGTTGGAGTTTATGCAAGGAAAGCAGCACTGGTAGTGTCGATCTTGGTGTTTGCATCCGTCTCGGTGTTCGGTTTCGCGTTATACATTATTATTTGATCGGTGGATGGTAATATGTTTGATAATAAAGTTTTAATGATTACGGGCGGTACAGGCTCTTTTGGTAATACTGTTTTGAAGCGGTTTTTGAATACGGATGTCAAAGAGATTATCGTATTCAGTCGAGATGAAAAGAAGCAGGAAGATATGCGTATTGCCTTGAATAATTCCAAGGTTAAATTTCATATTGGTGATGTAAGGAACTATGAAAGCATTAGTCGCGCCATGGCCGGTGTAGACTATGTTTTTCACGCTGCGGCGTTGAAACAGGTACCGTCGTGTGAGTTTTACCCGATGGAAGCAGTACTGACCAATATCACCGGGACAGAAAATGTCCTGAACGCGGCTATTGATAATAACGTGAAGCGTGTGGTTCTGTTGAGCACCGACAAGGCGGTTTACCCTATCAATGCGATGGGCATTTCTAAAGCAATGGGCGAAAAAATTCTGATCGCCAAATCGCGCATGGTACGTGAGGGAGGGCCAGTACTTTGTGCGACTCGTTACGGAAATGTAATGGCGTCGCGTGGCTCGGTAATTCCACTCTTTGTGGATAAAATCAAAGCGGGCGTACCGCTTACCGTCACCGACCCAAACATGACTCGCTTCCTGATGAGCCTTGAGGACTCTGTTGATTTGGTTCTTCATGCCTTTGAGCACGGCGAGCAAGGCGATATTTTCGTCCAGAAGGCGCCTGCCAGTACGATTGGCGATTTGACGGTTGCGCTGAAAGAATTGTTCCAGAGTGATGTGCCGGTAAACATCATTGGTACACGTCATGGCGAGAAGTTGTATGAATCACTCGTTTCTCGTGAGGAAATGGCCAAGGCCAAGGATATGGGGCGGTATTATCGTATTCCTGCGGATAACCGCGACTTAAACTACGATAAGTTTATTATCGAGGGGCATCCGGAAGCTAACTCTATCGATGATTACACATCCCATAATACTGAGTTGCTCAATATAGAAGGGATCAAGGAATTGCTTCTGACATTAGCATATATCAAGCATAGTATTGGTTCGTAAGTATGACATTATTGAGTGTGATTATACCGACGCATAATCGTGCTAAGTATGCTGTTCAGTCGATAAAGTCGATTTTGGAGCTTTCGGACGATATTCAAGTCGTGGTATGTGATTCCAGTCCGGTAGATGATATTTCAAGTGAATTTTCTGAGACTTTACCAGTGTCCCGCTTAAAGTTCGTGAGGGGGCGCACAGGTATAAGTGTTGTTGATAATTTTAATCTTGGTCTTCAGTCTGCTGACGGGCAGTATTTAGTATTTCTCGGGGATGACGATTTCGTCTCTTCGGAGATTGTTAATGTTGCAAACTGGGCTAAATCGAAAGGCGTTGATTCGATAAAGTTTAATTTTCCTGCGCTTTATTATTGGGATGACTTCAAACATTCCACTCGAGGCGACTCGTACTTTGGGACGCTGCACCTGGCACCGTTTAATGGCGCAGTAGTAGCTCATGATTTAACTGGTTCCATGAGGTATGCGCTTGATAATTTTGGTGGTGGCGTATTCAATATGCCCCGCGCTTATGCTGGTATGATCTCTGCTGGCTTAGCCCATAGAATTGTAAGTAAGTATGGTAGTTTGTTTGGGGGAGTAAGTCCCGACATCTTTAGTTCTTTCCTGATCGCAAACGAGTCGGAAAGCTGCTTCCTGGTTGACTATCCAGTCATTATTCCCGGAGCTTCTGGACTGAGTACTTCTGGGCAAAGCAGCTCTGGAGGACACTACGGTAAGCTTCGCGATAACCCACATATCGCCCCCTTCAAAGACCTTGTATGGGACAAACGCGTTCCTGAATTTTATTCGGTACCTACGGTGTGGTCATACTCTCTACTGAAGGCGGTAGAGAAGGTTGAAGAAGAAAAAGGAGTTTCTCTGAATCCCAATTTTGGTAGGTTACTGCTGAAGTGTTTTGTCTACTTTCCTCGTTCCTATCGAGAAACAGTTTTTTCTTTTCGAGAAGCTTGCTCGCTGTTTGGTGCTCCAAAAATCGTAGGTCAGTTACTCGGCTCTTTTTGGACTGAGTTTTTATGGGGAGCTTCCCGTATAATAAATAGGTTTCGGGCACGTCATGTAAGTAATAGCATCGAAGTGTTAACGGGGCTCAATACTTCCTATATGGCAAGTCAGAGGTTGGAGGAGGTCTTAAAGGCGTCTGACGTTAAGATACAGCTTCCTCATTGAAGTTGGCACGGATGCGTTGAAAGTTTCAATGGTAACTATTGCGTTGCCGTCGTCAGACTATATGTTATTGGAAGTATTGAATGGTTACTGAGTCAAGTGTTCAAAATCCAAACACCGCTTGGGTGAGCGTCGTGATCCCGTGCTATCGTTGTAAGGAGACCATACGACGTGCACTTGATTCCGTTTACCACCAATCCTTGCGACCCGCTGAGGTCATACTCGTTGATGATGCGAGCCCGGATAATACGCTTAATTTTTTGTTTGAATTGGCCAAGGAGTACCCGGAGCATTGGATTAAGGTTATCTCATTGGCGGTAAATTCGGGGCCTGGCACGGCACGAAATGAAGGTTGGAGGATTGCAAGCCAACCCTATATCGCTTTTTTAGACTCCGATGACAGCTGGCATTATAAAAAAATTGAACTTCAGTATGAGTGGATGAAAAACAATCCAGAAGTTTTTTTAACTGGACAAAAGGGACTGACGATTGAGGAATCGTCGAGCATAGCAACCGCTCCTTATGAAAGCGGTGATGTGACCTTCACTCGGGTATTGAAGCAGCAACTGCTGCTTTCGAATAAATTTTCTACCCCATCGATTATGTTGCGTCGGGACTTACCATTGCGGTTTCCCGAGGGGAAACGTTTTTGCGAGGACTACGAGCTTTGGTGTGTTTTATGCTGCTCCGGCTTAGACTGCTACTCGATCGATAAGCCGCTGACATTTTGTCATAAGCCTTTGTATGGGCATGCAGGGTTGAGTGGTAACTTGTGGAACATGGAAAAAGGTGAGCTAGAAGTATATAAAGTGCTTCGTGCGCAAAGGAAGATAGGCTTCTATTACCACTGTTTTTTGAAGTTTTGGTCTTTGATGCGATATCTACGTCGAGCGTCGAAGGTCAAGTTGGGTAGTCGTACAGAATGATTTATCTACTGGGCTGGCTGATATTGCTGGTGGCGTTGTTTTTCACCGCATTGTCCGGGTACCGGACACGTTTTTTTGCAGGCGTAGCATTGCTGTTCTTTATGTTTGTTTCGGTCTTCCGCGGGGCTGTAGGCACTGACACAAATACCTATGAGGTGGTCGTTGGTCGCTTAATGGAGGGTATTTCCTGGACGGGGATGGAGCCGGGCTTTGTTTTTATGAGCTGGGTGCTTGTCGAGATCACGGGGGTTCCGGAAATTGCTGTCAGGCTGGTCAGCGTCGTTTTATTTCTTATCATGTTTTTGCATCTATTTCGTTCGGATAAAAATGAAAAGTTTTTGATGCTTTCTTATATGCTGCCTGCTTTCGTATATCAATATACAATGAATGGGCTGAGGATCGGCATCGCAGCGATGTTATTATTATTTGCGGTCCAAAATATAAGGCGGTCTAAAACGCTCACGGGATTGGTTTTGGCCGTCTCGGCCTTGCTTTTTCACTACTCTTCCCTCGTCTCTCTTGTATTTATCTGGGCTTCCCAGGCGCGCTGGGCTAAAGCCTCTAACGTTCTAATAGTCCCGCTTGCTTGCGTTGCGGTGTTGGCGATATTTAGTATTAATGGTGATTATTTTTTCGCCAAGCTTCTCTCTTATCAAGATTCCGAGTCACCAAGCGCGCTTTCCGGGTTAGGTAAAATTGCGGTTTTATTGCTGCTGGTATTGGGCGTAGGCCTCTCAAGATTGCCTCGACTGGAGAAAACAAAACTGATGTTCTTAGGTGGCGGCTTTACAGTTATGTTTTGGGCTGTGTCGAGTGTTTCATATGCCGGGTTGAGGTTTTTGGATTTGATCTCGTTTGCATTCCCCCTCGCTATATTGCTCACCTACAGTAGATGCCGGCTGGATTTTGATCGGACCATCAAGCTCACTCTTATTTTGGCTGGCTTGCTGGCGGCTATAAGCGGTTACAGAAATTTCATATTTGAGGAAGGGGAAGGGCCAACGCCTTTCATGCCGTATCATCTTAACGAAGCATTTGATGTGTTATAAGCGGCTGGAGGCCTATATGCCACTTTATTCAATGTTGCTTGAAGTGGCTTCCTATGGAGGCAGTAGCTTTAATTCTGTTCAGGGGGGCGTATGAATGTTTGCGTAACTGGGGGCACGGGTTTTATCGGTGCTCCTCTCTGTAGGGCGCTTTTGAGTCAAGGCGGTACGGTGAGGATGCTTTCAAGGAAAGCGCGACCGTCCCATCCGGGATTGGAAGTTGTGCCGGGAGATCTCCTCGAGTCGGGTGACCAACTCTTGGACTTCATCGAGGGCTGTAATACGCTCTTTCACTGTGCAGGCGAGATCAAAGATGTCAGCTTGATGTATGACTTGCATGTCCGTGGCACGTCCAATCTGCTCAAAGCGGTGAGTGAAAAAATCAGAAAAACCGGTGAGCCTTTTCATTGGGTTCAGTTGAGCAGTACGGGAGCGTATGGAAAACGGGCAGTTTCCAAGGCTCAGCATTCAAGTATTGATGAACATTGTTCCCCGGCGCCGGCTGGAGAGTATGAGGTTACCAAGACTATTTCCGATGAACTGGTAATCAGTTTTTCAAAAGTGGAGCCGCTGTTTACCTACACTATTTTGCGACCTTCGATAGTTGTTGGCCCTGAAATGCCAAATCAATCATTTTTTCAGCTGTCAGCCATGGTCCGAAAACGACTATTTTTTTATATAGGCAATCTACCCTCGTTGTCGACTTATGTTCATGTTAATGATGTCGTCAGGGCACTGATGATGTGTGCTTTTGATGCTAGAGCGAAAGGGCAGATTTTTATTTTGTCCAATGACTGCCTTCTCTCTGAGGTTATTGGTTCAATGGCGAAGGCCTATAATGTATCCGAGCCTCGGGTAAGAATTCCAGAAGGCGTGCTACGACTTCTAGTCAGTCTGACCTCGCCCCTTATCAAACTACCGTTGACACACGAACGAATAGATGAGTTGGTGAAATGTGTGGGTTACAGCTCGGAAAAAATTAAACAAACTATTGGGTTTGAATTCGAAAACACGATACCGCAGACGATGCATGAATTGCTAAGCCAATTTATCAAAAAAACAAACTCCAAAGCTGTGGTTGATAATGATTAAGAAAAAGAGAATATGCGTTGTTGCTACGGTGCCAGTTGCATTAAAGGTGTTTATGGTTGAACACATTAATAAACTGGCGGAAAAGTACTGTGTAACCGTAATGGCTAATGCAGAGTCCGAGCAAATTTATCAATTTCTCGACAAGAGCATTAGGTTTATTCCGCTGCCTATACAGCGCAAAGTCTCGGTGTTCAGTGATTTGGTATCGTTAATAAAGCTATTCAAAATTTTTACAACTGAAAACTTTGACTGTGTACTGTCTATCATGCCGAAATCGGGTCTTTTAACGATGCTGGCTGGTTATTTTGCGCGTGTACCTCATCGCATCCATATTTTCACCGGACAAGTTTGGTATACAAAACGAGGATTTTCACGGTTTGCTTTGAAGAAATTAGATCAGCTTCTAGCATCTGCGGCCACCAATTTGCTGGCTGATAGTCCTTCCCAGCGGGATTTCCTTATAAAGGAAAACGTTGTTAAACCCGCAAAAATCGAAGTGCTTGGTCAAGGTTCAATTAGTGGGGTGGACTTGGCTCGCTTCAAACCAGATACCATGATGAGAGAGAAAATCAGGCGCGAGCTTGGACTGGATGATTCGGCTCTGGTTTTTCTATTCATGGCGCGCTTGACCCACGTCAAAGGAATTGTGGATCTGGCGCGGGCCTTTACCGATGTCGCGATGAGTTGTCCGGATGCTCATTTGCTTGTTGTCGGCCCTGATGAAGACGGTGTCGAGCATGTGGTTGCAGAGCTAGCGTTGAAGTTCAAGGGGCGGTGTCACCGGGTTGGCTTTACCAATAACCCTGAAGGATATATGGCGGCTTCGGATGTCTTTAGCCTACCCAGCTACCGGGAAGGCTTCAGCTTGGCAACTATTCAGGCTGCGGGCGTCGGCCTTCCTGCCATTGCTTCGCGAATATATGGCTTGAGTGATGCTGTGCAGGAAGGCAAGACTGGGCTTCTGCACCGGCCAGGTGCGATTGATGAAATCAGTGCGGCTATGAAGGCGCTCTACTCTGACAGTGGCTTGAGAATTAAGCTTGCTGAAGCTGCAAGGCAAAGAGCACATACAGATTTCGCCCAGCCGATCATCATCAATGAAATGTCTTTGTATATGGACCGTTTGCTGGTGTGATTCGCCTTCTGGTCGTATATCGAGTCAAGGTAATTATTGCCACGACTACAGTTTTGTATTGGTGTGGGGGAGCTCTAGATGCATGTTTTAATCACCGGTGCGTCCGGATTTGTAGGCAGTCGATTGGTCGAAGTCCTAAAGAAAAAAGATGGCGTCAAGGTGACCGGTGCTGTACGTCGCCAGGCTGTTGAGCATCAAAATGGGATCAAACAGATCAACGTTGGCGAGCTTTCCCCGGTGACGGATTGGGCTGAAGCGCTTGCGGGCGTTGACGTGGTTATCCATGCGGCTGCCCGTGTTCATGTGATGAATGACGCTGAGTCTGATCCGCTGGCGGTGTTTCGTAAGGTCAATGTCGAGGGGACGTTGAATTTGGCTCGTCAGGCAGTTGCAAATGGGGTCGGTCGATTCATTTTTATCAGTTCTATCAAGGTAAATGGTGAGGCAACGGTACCTGGAAAACCGTTTACTGCAGAAGATATACCAGCGCCGCTTGATCCCTATGGTGTTTCTAAAATGGAAGCTGAGGCCGGCCTGAGGGACATCGCTGCAAACAGCCGTATGGAGGTCGTCATAATTCGTCCGGTTTTGGTATATGGGCCGGGCGTAAAAGCAAATTTTTTGAACATGATGCGCTGGTTGGATAAAGGGGTTCCTCTGCCTTTTGGCTCAATTTTTAATCGTCGTAGCTTGGTTGCGCTGGATAATCTTGTAGACCTTGTCATCACCACTACCACACATCCGGCGGCAGCCAATCAAACATTTTTAGTGAGCGATGGAGAGGACCTGTCTACAACTCAACTATTACGTAGAATGGCGACAGCGTTAAATAAAAAAGCTTTGCTTTTGCCAATTCCTAGCGCGTTTTTGAGTACTGGCGCAAGTCTGTTGGGTAAAAAGTCTCTGTCGCAGCGCTTATGTGGGTCGCTACAGGTCGACATTAGTAAGACGTGCTCATTGTTGTCTTGGAGACCGCCGGTTACTGTTGATCACGCTTTGGGTCTTGCAGCCTCATACTATCTGGAAACAAAAAACTAATGACTAGTTGGTGGTTGGTGCTCATTGCCGTTGTTCTGTCTCTCGTTTTGACTGCCGTGTTACGCCGATATGCTTTGGCTAAAAGTATTATTGATATTCCCAACGCACGCAGTTCCCATTCTGTGCCCACTCCCCGTGGTGGCGGAGTAGCGATTGTACTTACCTTTCTTCTCACACTCCCGCTTCTGGTTATAGCAGAGCTTGCTCCGCTACCGTCTGTTATTGCTCTAGGTGGGGCCGGGGCGCTGGTCGCGTTAATTGGTTTTATGGACGACCATGGTCATATTGCAGCCAGATGGCGTTTGTTGGGGCACTTTCTGGGCGCCGGCTGGGCACTATTCTGGTTGGGGGGGCTGCCACAGATTACGATCTTTGGCTTAGAAGTGAATCTTCAATGGTTTGGTCAGTTTATCGCTATTTTGTATCTTGTATGGATGCTCAACTTATACAACTTCATGGATGGTATCGATGGAATTGCGAGTATCGAGGCTATCAGTGCGTGTCTGGGAGCTTGTTTGCTCTATTGGCTGGCTGGTTTTGAAGGTTTGATATGGCTTCCAATGCTTCTAGCTGCAGCTGTGGCTGGATTTTTGTTCTGGAATTTCCCGCCAGCACGCATTTTTATGGGCGATGCAGGCAGTGGATTTTTGGGTATCACCCTCGGAGTTCTTTCGATTCAGGCTGCATGGGCTTCTTCCCAATTGTTTTGGGGATGGTTGATTCTAATTGGAGTGTTTGTTGTTGATGCAACCTTCACGTTGATCCGTCGCCTTGTGCGTGGGGATAAGGTGTATGAAGCACACCGCAGCCATGCGTACCAGTTTGCCAGTAGGCGATTTGGCCGGCATTTGCCAGTTACCCTGGCTGTAGCGGGCATCAACCTCTTTTGGCTACTCCCTCTCTCTTTTTGTGTCGTATACCTCGGGCTGGACGGCGCTTTCGGTCTGATTGTGGCGTACGTGCCGCTTATTGGTCTCGCTCTGAAGTTCAATGCCGGCGCGCTAGAGCAGCCGGTTGGGAGCTAGGCCCCAATAGGTCAAATTTTTAGTGAACCATGATGTATTTAAAAACGTAGAATATCAGCTTTGAAAACTAGGGGAGAGGTCTGAGGTGGGTGAGAGGGCTATGGATAGGTTGCGAGCATTCTTGGTGGGTTTGCCACGTCGAAAGAAACGATTAATTCAGGTCGGGACCGACACGTTCGTCGTGTGGGCGGCTTTATGGCTTGCTTTCGTCGTTCGCCTTGGGGTGGACGAGATGGTCAATTCCTTTCGCGATCATTTCTGGCTATTTGTTGCCGCACCTATAGTTGCCATCCCGTTGTTCGTGCGCTTCGGAATGTATCGGGCGGTCATGCGCTACTTTGGTAACGATGCCCTCATCGCCATTATCAAGGCTGTGAGTCTGTCTTCTCTTATTCTTGGTGTATTAGTGTACTGGTATAGCAATCACCAGACCGTCGTCCCACGCTCCATCATTTTCAATTACTGGTGGCTCAGTCTTATTATGGTTGGCGGGCTGCGACTGGCTATGCGCCAATATTTTTTGGGGGACTGGTTTGCAGCAGCACAGCACGTGCCATTTACCAATCGTGAAGACGGCCTACCCAGAGTCGCCATCTATGGCGCTGGTGCCGCTGGCAATCAATTGGTTGCCGCGTTGCGCATGGGGCGAGTGATGCGCCCAGTTGCGTTTATCGACGACGATACCAGCATTTCCGATCGTGTCATTTCCGGATTGCAAGTTTATAAGCCAAAACACATCCAACATATGATCGACGTAACGGGAGCTCAGGAGATTTTACTCGCGATCCCTTCCTCCAATCGCGCACGTCGCCGGGAAATACTTGGTTTCCTTGAAGGCTTTCCATTGCATGTGCGAAGTGTCCCTGGCTTTATGGATCTCGCTAGCGGCAGGGTCAAAGTGGATGATATTCAAGAAGTGGATATTGCTGACCTTTTGGGCCGTGACGCAGTGCCCGCCCAAGCTGAATTGCTCGAACATTGTATTAAAGGGCAATGTGTTCTGGTGACGGGAGCAGGCGGTTCTATCGGCTCTGAATTGTGCAGACAGATTATTGCCCTGCGTCCGATAACACTTCTACTATTTGAGCACAGCGAATTCAATCTCTACAGTATTCTTTCGGAGCTCGAACAGCGTATTACTCGTGAGTCGCTACCCGTAAAGGTACTTCCAATCCTCGGTTCGGTACGTAATCAGCTGAAGCTGCTGGATGTTTTTAAAACATGGCGTGTAGACACTGTATACCATGCTGCGGCTTATAAACATGTGCCTATGGTTGAACATAATATTGCAGAAGGTGTATTAAACAATGTTATTGGTACACTGAATACCGCCCAAGCCGCTCTTCAGGCGGGCGTGGCCAACTTTGTTTTAATTTCTACCGATAAAGCAGTGCGTCCAACTAACGTGATGGGTAGCACCAAGCGCCTAGCCGAGTTAACGCTCCAAGCTCTTAGTCACGAGCCGGCCCCGGTGCTGTTTGGCGATAAGTCGAACGTGTCACGAGTTAATAAAACGCGTTTCACCATGGTACGTTTTGGCAATGTGCTCGGCTCTTCCGGTTCCGTGATTCCGCTGTTTTATAAACAAATCAAGTCGGGAGGACCATTAACGGTTACCCACCCCAAGATCACGCGTTACTTCATGACCATACCAGAGGCTGCCCAGTTGGTAATCCAAGCTGGTTCCATGGGGCTCGGCGGGGATGTGTTCGTGCTGGATATGGGGGAGCCGGTAAAAATCGTTGAACTGGCGGAGAAAATGATTCATCTCTCCGGTCTGAGTGTGCGCTCAGAAAAAAATCCTCATGGCGATATCGCAATCGAGTTTTCCGGGTTGCGCCCAGGAGAAAAGCTATACGAAGAGCTGCTGATTGGTGACAACGTTGCGGCGACACAACACCCGATGATCATGAGTGCCAATGAAGATTACTTGCCGTGGGATATACTTAAAGCTAAGTTGACGGAGCTGCTTGCTTCAGTAGATCAGGATGATTACGCACGGGTTCGTCAGCTGCTGCGTGACACCGTCAGCGGATACGCGCCTGACGGCGAAATTGTTGACTTGATCTATCAGCAACGTCGGCTCGAACCCTGACTATCTTCACGCCTTTTCTGAATCAGTTCTACTGAGTAGTGTCTTTAGGAAAGGAGATGCTACTCTGCGGTTTTCAGATTACGGTCAACCAGTTGCCGACAAAGGTCACCTGGCGCCATAGGCGAATTGTTATCCTGATTGGATGAGAGGCATCGGATAAGGCCCTTTGCTTTGTTTGATATCTGGACCTCAACCGGTCGGGCTTTGGGCAGTTGTTTTTTGAGAGAGTTGCAAATGACGTTTTTTCCTTGTTTTTTATCAGTGGTATTCGTCATTCGAAACAGATCAGATGAAGTCGAGCAGTTCCTTTGTGACGCAGCGTCTGTAATTGCCTCCATCGTCAGCGATTACGAGTTAATCGTTGTAGACAACGCTTCCAATGATGACAGTATTCGCGTTTTAAAGCGCCTGACCAGTGAAACTGGATTAGCGAATTTGCAAATCTATGCGTTGACCAAGGAGGTGGATGCAGATACAGCGTCTTGGGTTGGCTTGGAAAATGCGTTGGGCGATTTCGTTGCGGTGATTGATCCATTATCTGATGATATTCGGTTTATCCCTCAGATGCTCGATCAGGCGGTCAATGGCGCTGATGTGGTATTTGCAAATAATGCACAAAAACATAAGCAAAGTTTTGCTTATCGTTGGGCCAACACTGCATTTCATAGTCTTTATAACCGGTTTAATGGTGTGCACTTGGCTCGAGAAGCCCCTCAGTATCGTCTTCTCAGCAAAAGAGTAATCAACTTTATTCTTCAGCATCCGCAACCTGCAATTACCTATCGACATCTCCCAGCGACGGGAGGCTTTGCCCGTGCCTATTTGGATTATAGTTCCACACCCGCAGCCTCTACACCAAAGCGTTTAGGAGATAGTATTGATAGAGGGATGCGCTTATTAGTGTCGACCACACGTGCTCCCATGCGATTGGTGACGTCATTGTCATTGTTTGGAGCGCTGGCTAACCTTGCGTACTGTGTTTATGTCGTTTGTATTGCTATATTTAAAACAGATGTAGCGCCCGGATGGATAAGTTTCTCACTGCAGTTGTCGGGAATGTTTTTTCTAACCTCGCTGGTCTTGCTAGTGTTGGGTGAATATATTTTGAATATGGCGAGTTTATCAAGCGAAGGGCCGCTGTATCATGTAGGGCAAGAGTTTACGAGTGCACGTATTACCCGTTTTGATAAGTTGAACTTAGAAGAAGTGGTGTCAGGAATTTCGGCGTCCGAACCTACATCGAATGTTAGTCCTTCATGACACATCTCCACCAGGATGCCGTCATCATCGGTGGAGGGTTCTACGGTGCCGCAATTGCTGTTTATCTTGTAAAGCAGAAAGGGTTTAAGCATGTTGTGCTGATTGAGCGCGAGGCCGCTTTATTAACGCGGGCGTCTTACAATAACCAAGCACGCGTCCACAATGGTTATCACTACCCAAGAAGTTTCACTACTGCTTACCGCAGTCGAATAAATTTTCCGAAATTTGTTCGTGATTGGCCTCAGGCGATAAATCAAGACTTTACTAAACTGTATGCTATTTCACGTAGAAACTCTAAAGTGACATCCAGGCAGTTTGAGCGATTCTGTCGTGAGATAGGTGTCGAGTTTAGGGCAGCGGACCCCGTGTTACGTACATTATTTGAGCCTCGCTTGATTGAAAGTGTATACGTCGTCAACGAATATGCATTTGATACTCTCAAGCTTGCGAGCTGGGCTGCGCGAGAGCTAGCGGAGAACGGTGTTTCAGTTCGGTGTAATACTCATGCGTTGACTATTTCGAAAGGTCGGGAGACGCCATTGCAGGTGGGCGTTCGCACTAACTCGGGTACAGAACAACTCATCCAGAGCCGTTATGTTTTCAACTGTACCTATAGTGGCCTTAATCAGTTTGCTGGTGATTTTTCTGGGATTCAGAGTAGCCTGAAGCAAGAAATAACTGAAATGGCGTTGATGAAAATGCCAGATTCACTATGTGGATTGGGGGTTACGGTTATGGATGGGCCCTTTTTTTCAATCATGCCGTTTCCTGCTCGGGGCCTGCACACGTTGTCCCATGTCCGTTATACGCCGCATCAACACTGGTGTGATCAGCCAGACCTTGATCCTTATGAAAAGCTGCGGAGTTACCATAAAGCCAGCAGAGTCGAGCGTATGGTGCGGGACGTTGCTCGCTATATGCCAGATGTTTGGCGGGCAACCTACCAAGAATCATTGTTTGAGATAAAAACTGTTCTTGCTAAAAATGAAAGTGACGATGGGCGGCCGATTCTCTTTGAGAGGCACACCACGTTACCTGGCTGCTACTCGATCCTCGGCGGTAAAATTGACAATATTTATGATGTCTTGGAGAGGCTGAATGAAGTTGTTTAGCGCGTCGGACGACCACGCTGTTTCTCATGCGGCTGATCTTAACGATTATACTTTGGCTGATCGTTGGGCGGACTTTGATGGCCACTTAGACGTCATGAAGCTTGTAACCTATCCACCGGGAAAGCCGCTAGTTAAATTTTCAAGTATTAGCTCTTATATTATATTGGCACTTAAACTTTTTGGTTTTTACGTTATGTTTAGCCTTGAATTATTGATTGTTAATCAGCCGGCAGGTGCCAATTGAATGCATTGATTGGTTGTTCAGGATTTGTGGGTAGTACTTTGCTAAAACAAAGTTCTTTCGAATATTCCTATCGATCTACAACGATTGGAAAAATTGAAAATAAAAAATTCAATGTGGTCGTCTGTGCAGGAGCGCCAGCCCAGAAGTGGATCGCTAATAAAGATCCTCAAGGTGACCGTCGTACGATTGAAGGGCTGATTGCACACCTGAAAACGATTCAATGTAAAATGTTCATTCTAATTAGTACTGTCGACGTTTTTCGAGATCCGCTGGGTGTTGATGAAGATACTGTCGTTGAGGAGGACGGATTGCATGCTTACGGCCTCAATCGCCGCGCCTTAGAGAAATTTGTCGAGAGTCAATTTTCTAATCATTTGATTGTTCGATTGCCCGGCTTGGTGGGCCCGGGCCTGCGCAAAAATGTTATTTACGATCTATTGAATTATAACAATCTTACCGAAATTGATAGCCGTGGAGTATTCCAATTCTACCCAATGGTCAATCTTTGGTCTGATATTGAGAAAGCCGTCGCCGCCCGGCTGAAGTTGGTTCACTTGACGGCTGAACCGGTCAGTGTGAGTGAGATTGCGTCCCTTGGGTTTGGTAAGCATTTTTCTAACATGACGGCTAGTTCTCCCGCAGTTTATGATTTCCAAAGCAAACACGCGGATGTATTTGACGGGCAAGGCCGTTATCAATATAGCTCGCGTGAGGTTCTTCTCGCCATCAGAGCGTATGCGCAATCAGAGCCCGTGACTATTACATCGAGGTAACTATGAGGCTCGCGGTTTCTAATATTGCTTGGGACGTTTCAGAAGACGAGGCCATTGCGGCGCTTCTACACCGCTACGCAATTGATGCTATTGATATCGCACCCGGAAAGTACTTCCCCAACCCAATTGATGCAACCACGGCTGATATTTTTCGAGTCAAAAAGTGGTGGGCTGATCGAGATATCGAAATCACCGGCATGCAGGCGCTGTTGTTTGGGACCACTGGGTTGAATGTGTTTGGCTCCGGGGAGGACAGAGCCAAATTACAGACACATCTAGCAGCGGTTTGCCGTATAGGAGCAGAGTTGGGCGCCTCCCGAGTGGTGTTTGGCTCCCCCAAGAATCGTGATCGTACGGGGCTAGATGATGCGCAGGCGGCGGCGATAGCATTACCTTTTTTTCGAAAGTTAGCAGATGTCGCGCAAGCACTAGGAGTAACAGTCTGTCTTGAGCCAAACCCCGAGCATTATGGCGCAAATTTTATGACTGACAGTTCTAGCACCGCCGCAGTGGTTAAGCAACTGGCACATCCCGCACTCCGGATGCAATTGGATACTGGCGCTTTGACGATTAATGGCGAGGATCCCCGAGTGGTCCTGCATGATTATGCGGCGTTGATCGGTCATGTGCACCTCAGTGAACCCGATTTGGTACCTTTGGGTGATGGTGATACAGCACACCAGCTGATATCTCGGGTTCTGAGCCAGTACTTGCCAGAGCATGTGTTGACCATTGAGATGGTTGCGACGACCAGTGAGCCACATGAGGTTTCTATTGAGCGTTCCATACAAGTCGCGCAGCAACATTATCATAACTTGCGAACTGGAGCTGATGTATGAGCGCTAAATGGTTCATTTTGATTTTTGGAATACTCTCCAATGCATCTGCTAGTGTTTTGATAAAAATGGCGATGATGCCACCAAGAAAGTTTCCCTCTCTAAGCGATCCTATTGCTGCCCTGAGTAACTGGCCATTTTGGCTTGGGTTGTCATTGTATGGCGGCGCATTTCTATTTTACGCGAGTGCTCTTGCACGTCTTCCTTTGAATGTCGCTCATCCGGTTTTGACAGCCGGGGCTATTGCTACTGTCGCATTGTTTTCTGTCTTTTTTTTTCGTGAGTCCTTTCATTGGACGACAGTGGCGGGGATTGTACTAGTTATCATTGGGGTTGGTTTGATCACTGTTCGTGTATCTTGAAGGTATATAACATCATGAGTACTCCAGATAATGTTTCATCTGTTTGTGAGCATTGGGTGGTGCCTGCTTATAATATTCAACTTTGGCTTGGTCGTCAGCATCCCTGCTGTGTAATCATTCCAGTGATCAATGAGGGGGAACGGATTAAAAATATGTTGAATAAGATGCATGCGCTTAATATATCGGGTGCTGCTGACATTATTATCGTCGATGGTGGGACTACTGATGGTTCACTCGGTGTATCTGCTTTACAACAGTTGAGTGTAAGAGGGCTCTTGCTTAAAACCTCTGCAGGAAAGCTCAGCGCGCAGCTTCGTTGCGCCTATGCTTTCGCGCTCGAACAAGGGTATGAAGGTATCGTAACCATTGACGGGAATGATAAGGACGATCCGAGTGCCATCCCTGATTTTATCAATGCATTAAAAAACGGGATAGACTTCGTGCAAGCCTCGCGATTTGTCGTGGGTGGCGTCGCTGAGAATACTCCTAAATTACGAGATTTTGCCATTCGATTTGTTCATGCGCCGATGCTTAGTCTGTTTTCCGGGTTTAAATGGTCCGACACAACTCAAGGCTTCAGAGCGTATAGCCGTAGACTGCTGGAAGATCCGAGAGTCTCTATTTTTCGTGATGTTTTCGTGACATATGAGCTTTTGGCTTATCTTTCATATAGAGCCCCTAAACTAGGTTATCGTTGCATTGAGCTGGCTACCGCCAGGCGTTATCCCGAGGGAGAGGTGCCAACGAAAATCAGCAGCGTGAAAGGTAATTTATCGATCTTATTCGTGTTATTTAAAACGTGTTTTGGTCGTTATAACCCTTGAGTTTTCAGTGGCGGCTTTTAGGCCTTCATGAACGCAGCTGGACTGGGAGTGTCCCAGCACATGATAATCAGTGCTGGGTTTCGTAGTGTATTTAGACTTCCTTGGGTTTTTTTTGTTTGACAGGTTTTTTTGAATGTATATTTACAAGTATTAAGAAGGATACGCTTGCTATGAAGCACATCCAATATGCGTATCTAAAGTCCGCAGCAGGTGTTATGGGGAAGTAGCTGAGCATATAGCTCAACCCTGAGAAAGGGAGCAGCCAAAGGGCGGCTCCCTTGGGATCCTTACATAAAGTTAGCATCACCACCAAGCTTAAGCTGATTAAGATCCATGTGTATGGTTTAAATAGCTCCGGCACTATATCTTGGGAGGTTGTGATGTATTGTTCTACTAAGTGTTTCGAAGCCGACTCTTCGCGATTGCCTGAACTTGCCGTGAACGGCTGATTCTTGACGCTGAATTCGCTGTAATAATAAGGTGCCATCGATGGTGCACGAATGAGATTGAGAAAAGCATTCAGCCGAAAGTTTGCATAAGTCGAAAAATGCAGCGGGATATTTGCTAGCCACACAGCCTTCAACTCTGCATAGTGTACTCTAGTGATTTCGGTGAATTTTTCGTCGGATAGGCAGAATGCGGCTCCGATCTCGTGGGCGTGAAGGTAGTCACAGCTTTTGATGGTTTCCATTTCTTCTCTATTCAAAAAGCTGACGGGTATATCTACTCCTTGCAATTTAAGGGCTATGACATCGTCAAATAAAACGTAGCTAACCGGGTTGGCTTTTTTGGCATTTAACAAGGCGCTTGCTGACAAATGTGCTATCACGAATGTCACAATGCCAACAATCATAAATCCAAGCAGGCTTTTTTTAGAGCTGACCTTGAAGATGCTTGCACATAGGAATGCCATTAAAAACACTCCGGCGCTGAGCGAATTGGAGCGAACGAGTGATCCATAAAGAAATAAAATTATCACCAAGGCGGCTGCAAGCACGGGAAATTTTTTCTGATCTCTGAAATAAATACATATCGCAATGGAAAGCCCCCATGAGTAGGCCATTCCAACATCTTTCCAAATCGTAAACTGAAAATTCATTACCCAGGGAAGTAGGGGGAGAATCAAGAATAAAAAACCAAACCTATGTCCTTCTCGGATACTCCATTTGAAGAGTAATAGCGAAGTACCCCATAACAAAGTAAAATGGAAAATCAGCATGGCGCCTGGGCCATCGCTTAAATTAAGAAAGAGGCTCCAGAGAAAAGCCATCGTCGGAGGCTGCCAGTCGGTATACGTGCCTGTCCGAGCTTGTCTGAGTTGATCTAGACTGTCCCACGTCATGGCCCCAGGATAAAGAGCGGTAAGTGAATATATCGAGACGATAATCGAGGCGAGCCCCATCAGATTAAGATAGCGGTTATTCACAAACAGATAATCCAATAGTGAAAGTATTTCATCCATTTTAGCAGTTATCTAGCTTCGATACTTGAAAATGACTAGTGATTTTACCTTCAAGGCTATGTTGTTAGAAAATGATCGAATCAGGATCGGATAGTCAGGCTGTAGGCAAGCATGCAACGTTCCCGGCGCTGTGATCTGCTCCTACACGGATTGACGGGGGGGAACAGGCTGTATGCACTGAAGCGACGATACATACTTAGCAATGCTCTGCTTTTTGACATGCGCGCCACATCATCTAAGTTTGGAGAGCAGCTTCGGATTGGCTGCCTTTCTTATGATGTCATGGAGTATATCGATTATGTATAACGCTGTTTTTTCTGCACTTTTTCTTGCGTTTCTAACCAGTGCTACCTCATTGGCGTACGCGGTCCCTGCCTCCAAGGCCGAGAGCGCTGTCTCTATTGCGGTTCAGTCTGGCGGCACCCAACAGTCCGTCAAAGTCAAACTCAATTCGGCCGACGCGGAGACCTTGAGGCGCGACCTATTTGGTATCGGCGCCTCCAAGGCTAAAGCGATTGTCGCTTACCGCGAGAGCAATGGCCCATTCACAGTGGTCGATGAGTTACTGGAAGTTAAAGGTATTGGCAAGGCACTTCTGGAAAAAAATCGCGATCGTTTGGAAGTTAATTAAGAAACCTTAGGTAAAAAAGGCCGGTCATTGACCGGCTTTTCTGTCTATAAATTTTCATGTTACAGCGCGCTGCAATCAGCACATGTGTTGCTAGCTTGGCATTCTGGTGCGCTACGCGGCGATATCATTACTCCCTACTGGCATCGACATGCGGCTACTTCGTCACGTCGAAAACGGACGGAAGCTCTTCGCTGATGATGAGGAGCGCACATAGCTAACTCGCGAGCGATTGAAAATTTTAACGGCGTCGCACTTTTTACTCCACCTGGCGTTATTGGCATGAAACGTGATCCCGTTTTGGCCAATGATTGTTCAACAATCTCGAGGTGGATATGTCACTCAGTTTGTCTTTAGCGGACCAGATCGTGCGGGAGCTGCGCGCTGACATCATCGGTGGGCGGTTATCTCCGGGTATGTCGTTGATCGAGATGGATCTGGTCAAGGGATATAACGCATCGCGCAATACGATTCGTGAGGCGTTGCATCGCTTGAGTCAGGAAAGGCTCACACGTTATGTGCGCAACAAGGGTGTGATGGTTCGGCGCGTGGAGCGAAAGGAGGTGCATGATCTGTTTATGGTCCGCCGCACTCTGGAGTTGCAGGCGATTGCTCAGAGTCGCGCGCTGACAAATTCCCAATCCGAGTGTATGCAGAGTTCCATTGAAGCGGCGGGTTTGGCCTGCGAGCGAGAGGACTGGCGGGCCGTTGCTACGCACAGCCTAGTATTCCACCAACAGATTGTCGGGCTTATGTGCAGTACCTTGTTCGATGATTTTTTTGCCCAGATTATTGCTCAGTTGCGCCTGATGTTTTGTGCGGCGCCCAACGAGCAGTGTTTTCAGCTACCTTGGCTGGAACGGGACCAAGAGATCTACACGTTATTAGTTGGTAACAATAAGCTGGCCGCCTTAGAGGCGATGAGCCTGTACCTGGACGATTCCGAACGCCTTTCCCTCGCCTTGTTTGATCACCCTTGAAGGAGGGTTGCCCCATGTACAAAGACTACCCAGCTGCTTACCAAGTCAGCAAAGGCTCTGCGCTGCAAGTCGATACGGCGTTCTATGAGCGTATTCGTGACCGTGCCGGCCAGCGCACGCTGATCGAACAGTTCGAGGTGCCAATTCGGACGGGGAGGGCGTGGAAGGTGCCGGCCGGGCATGTGTTCCGTGTCACTACGCCGGTGGGGCCGCAGGTGGGTGACTTCAACGTGTGGAACGCCAATGACCCGCGCGAACGTCTGTGGGCGGCGCGTACGAGGCAATTGCAGGGCGCCCATGTCAGCACCCACGACCGGCTATGGTCCAACCTGCCATTTTTAAGACCTCTGGTAACGATCACCGATGACAGTCTGGCCGGCTATGGCATCGACGAACATGGCGGTCGTTTGCATGATCTGCTGGGCACGCGCTGCGATCCGTATGTGAACCGCATGCTGACGGGGGAGGACTTCCATCATCATTGCCACTCCAACCTCACTCGTGCGGTATTGCCCCACGGCCTGACGGAATTCGATGTGCATGACGTGCTGAATATCTTCCAGTGCACCGGGCTCAATCATGACGATATGTACTTCATGAAAGCCTGCCCGGCGCAGAAGGGCGACTACCTGGAGTTCTTCGCCGAGATCGATCTGCTATGCGCATTATCGACTTGCCCTGGCGGAGATCTCTCGCTGCCGATGTGGGGGCCGGACGCGCAGGACCCGTTGACGGTGTGCCGTCCGCTGGGGGTCGAAATCTACCGATTGGAGGATGAGTTATTGGACGGCTGGACTCAGCCTGAGCGTGCTGCCTACAGGGGGCAGCACGGTTTGCACATTGCCAAGGCGGCCTGGGAGTAAACCGGCTTAGCGATCCTGCGCATCCTTGGCGTCGGCCTGGGCGTTGCGTTCGGCCACGCGTTTACGTTGTTCGTCGGTGAGTTCCACCTTGTTGGCGCTGTCACGCAGCATCAGCAGCCCACCGACGATCGACCCGATCGCTACCACTAAAATCAACCACGCATACCACGGCATAAGGCTCTCCTTGAGGCGGACTATCGTGGGAGAATTTTCCCACAGTAGTACCGCTTTGAGTCACGGGCATTCTGAGTAGTTCAGTGTAGGCCCGTTCCGCCTCAATATCTCAGAGCCCGGTCAACATCGCATCCGCCGGTGCGTCGGCGCGGTCCTGTGCGGTCATCTGGAAGTACACGAACCCCACCAGCATGAAACCCAGGAAGATCAAGCCGATCAGCGCATTGAACCAGGCCATGGCCACCAGGCATACCACGGCCAGCACCAGCGCAATGCCCGGCACGATGGGATAGCCCGGCGCGCGGAACGTACGTTCCAGCAGTGGCTCGGTCTTACGCAGCTTGAACAGGCTGAGCATGCTCATGATGTACATCACGATGGCACCGAACACCGCCATGGTGATCATGGCCGCTGTCAGTGTCATGCCGCCCAGGTTGATCAGGCCATCGCTGTAGATGGCGGCGATGCCGACCACGCCACCGGCGATGATCGCCCGGTGCGGTGTCTGAAAACGTGACAGTTTGGCCAGGAAGGACGGCAAGTAGCCGGCACGCGCCAGGGCAAAGAACTGACGCGAGTAGCCGAGGATGATGCCGTGGAAACTGGCCACCAGCCCGAACAGGCCGATCCAGACCAGCATGTGCAGCCAGCCCGAACCGTTACCGACCACGGCCTTCATGGCTTGGGGCAGCGGGTCGTTGATGTTCGACAGCGCACGCCAGTCGCCCACGCCGCCGGCAAAGAACATCACGCCCATGGCCAGGATTACCAGCGTCAGGATGCCGCTGATATAGGCTTTCGGGATGGTGCGTTTCGGATCTTTCGCCTCTTCGGCCGCCATGGCGGCACCTTCAATAGCCAGGAAGAACCAGATGGCGAAGGGGATCGCCGCGAACATCCCGGCAATCGCCGGCGCGCCGAAGGTATCCGCACCGGCCCAGCCATTGAGGGCAAAGTTGCTGAAGCTGAATGCCGGCGCGACCACGCCCATGAAGACCAGCAATTCGGCGACCGCGAGTACACACACCACCAGTTCGAACGTGGCAGCGAGCTTCACCCCGAGAATGTTGAGGCCCATGAACACGATGTAGGCACCGACGGCTGCGTGTTTCGGGTCCAGTGCGGGGAACTGCACATTCAGGTAAGCACCGATGGCCAAGGCGATGGCGGGGGGCGCAAACACAAACTCGATCAAGGTCGCGAGACCGGCGATCAAGCCGCCTTTTTCACCAAAGGCGCGGCGGCTGTAGGCAAACGGCCCACCGGCATGGGGGATGGCAGTCGTCAGCTCGGTGAAGCTGAAGATAAAGCAGGTGTACATCGCCGCGACCATCAGCGACGTCACCAGAAACCCCAGCGTGCCTGCCACGCCCCAGCCGTAGCTCCAGCCAAAATACTCGCCGGATATCACCAGGCCGACCGCGATGCCCCACAGGTGCAAGGTGCCCAAAGTGGGTTTGAGTTGTGTATTCATTATGGGGTGCTCCCTGAACCGGTTGGAATGATTCAAGGTGTTGCAGCGGCCATGCCAGCCCACGCAACCGTGTCGTAAAGACACGCGACTGTCGTCGGGGGAACGGTTTGGCGTTTGAAAGTCGCTGGAGTTGCACCAGCAAAGTGCGGCAGAGACTCGACTGGCGCTTTCGCGAGCAAGCCCGCTCCCACACTTCACCGAGGTTCATCAGAAAATACGCGGTCAAGTGTGGGAGCGGGCTTGCTCGCGAAGAGGCCCTCCCAGCCCCTGTAAACCTCCTGTAAAACCACTCTTTACGCCGTCTTTACGCCCCGCCCACGCCCTCGGTCTCGTTCCTTTACGCCGCTCCTGCGGACAATTGCCTCACACGCGGCAATCGCCGCAAAACGGAGAGACTTCCATGAGCGTTCTGGACGCGGTGTCACTGCTATTGGCCGTGGCGCTGTTCATTTATCTGCTGGTTGCGCTGTTACGCGCGGATCGGAACTAGGAGCGGGCTATGCACAGTTATGACTATTGGCTGATCATCGCCTTTTTTGCCGTGGTGCTGGTGCCGGCGCCGTTCCTGGGGCGGTTCTACTACAAGGTGATGGAAGGCCAGCGCACGTGGTTGAGCCCGGTTCTGGCGCCGGTGGAAAAAGCCTGCTATCGCCTGTCGGGCGTCGACGAGCACCAGGAGCAAAGCTGGCAGAAGTACACGCTGGCGCTGATCGCGTTCAACCTGGCCGGTTTTGTGTTGCTGTTCGCGATCCTGCTGTTCCAGGACTACCTCCCACTGAACCCGCAGAAATTGCCGGGGCAGGAGTGGACGCTGGCCTTCAATACCGCGGTCAGTTTCATGACCAATACCAACTGGCAGAACTACAGCGGCGAAGCGTCCCTGAGCTACCTCAGCCAGATGGTCGGCCTGACCGTGCAGAACTTCGTCAGCGCCGCCACCGGCCTGGCCGTCCTGGTCGCGCTCTGCCGCGGTATCGGTCGCAAGTCCACCAAGACCTTGGGTAACTTCTGGGTCGATATGACCCGCGCCACCCTCTATGGCCTGTTGCCCTTGTGCCTGGTGCTTGCGCTGTTCCTGGTATGGCAGGGCGTACCGCAGACCTTCGCGCATTACGTGGACGCCGTGACCCTGCAAGGCGTGGATCAAGTGATTCCGCTGGGCCCTGCGGCCAGCCAGATTGCGATCAAACAACTGGGCACCAACGGCGGCGGTTTCTTCGGCGTCAACTCTGCCCATCCCTTCGAAGACCCGACTGCCTGGGCCAACCTGTTTGAATTGGCCGCGATCATCCTGATCCCCGTGGCACTGGTGTTCACCTTCGGTCACTACGTCAAGGATCTGCGCCAGAGCCGCGCGATCCTGGGCTGCATGCTGGCCCTGTTCCTGATTGGTGGCGCGACTTCGCTGTGGGCCGAATACCAGCCCAACCCGACCCTGACCAACCCGGCGGTTGAGCAAACCGCACCGCTGGAAGGTAAAGAAGCCCGCTTCGGCACCACCGGCACCGTGCTGTGGTCGGTGACTACCACGGCGGCGTCCAACGGTTCGGTCAACGGCATGCAAGACAGCCTCAATCCCCTGAGCGGGATGGTGGCGCTGGTCAACATGATGGTCGGCGAAGTGATCTTCGGCGGCGTCGGCGCGGGCATGTACGGCATGTTGCTCAACGTGTTGATCGCGGTCTTCCTCGCCGGCCTGATGATCGGCCGAACTCCCGAATACCTGGGCAAGAAGCTGCAGGCCAAGGAAGTGCAATTACTCGTCGTGACCCTGCTGGTCATGCCGGTGGGTGTGCTGGTACTCGGCGCTATCGCCGCCAGCCTGCCCGGCCCGGCCGGTGCCATCAGTAACCCAGGGCCGCATGGGTTCAGCCAGTTGCTGTATGCCTATACCTCGGCCAGCGCCAACAACGGCTCGGCGTTCGGCGGTTTCAGTGGCAACACCGCGTTCCATAACCTGATGTTGGGCCTGGGCATGTTGATCGGCCGCTTCGGCTACATCCTTCCGGTACTGGCCCTGGCCGGTAGCCTGGCGATGAAGAAGACCGCGCCGATCGGCCAGAACAGCTTCCCCACCCACGGCCCGCTGTTCGTGACGTTGTTGACCGTGACCATCTTGCTGGTGGGCGGCCTGACTTTCCTGCCGACACTGGCGTTGGGCCCCATCGCCGAACACTTGAGCATGGGCTTCTGATAAGGGATATGACAATGAATATGCCTGCAAAAAATGCGGCTTCCGTAGCCACCCAGGAACCCGCCAAAACCGCCATTTCCGCGCTGTGGCGCCCGGCGCTGGGCCAGGCTTTCGTCAAGCTGGACCCACGGCAGCTGCAACGCTCGCCGGTCATGCTGGTGGTTGAACTGACCGCCATCCTGACGACCGTGTTGTGCTTCGTGCCCGACACCGCCGTGCCGACCTTTGTCGCCGTGCAAATCGCGGTCTGGCTGTGGTTCACCGTGTTGTTCGCCAACTTCGCCGAAGCCTTGGCCGAAGGTCGCGGCAAGGCCCGCGCCGACAGCCTCAAGGCCGGCAGTGAAGGTCTGAGCGCACGGCGTAAAGAGGCCGATGGCAGTTTCAAGGTGGTGCCGGCCACCAGCCTGCGTAAAGGCGACGTGGTCCGCGTTGCCGCCGGGGAAATGATCCCCGGTGACGGCGAGGTCATCGAAGGGATTGCGGCGGTCAACGAAGCGGCGATCACGGGCGAATCCGCGCCGGTGATCCGCGAGTCCGGCGGCGACCGTTCGGCCGTCACCGGCAACACCCGGCTGGTGTCGGACTGGTTGCTGATCCGCATCAGCGCCAACCCCGGTGAGTCGACCCTGGATCGTATGATCGCCCTCGTGGAAGGCGCCAAACGTCAGAAAACCCCCAACGAAGTCGCGTTGGACATTTTGCTGATCGGCCTGACCCTGATCTTCCTGTTGGTGGTGGTGACCCTGCAGCCGTTCGCTCACTTCGCCAATGGCAGCTTGCCGCTGGTGTTCCTGGTCGCACTGCTGGTGACGTTGATTCCTACCACCATTGGTGGGCTGTTGTCGGCCATCGGTATCGCCGGCATGGACCGCCTGGTGCGCCTCAACGTGATTGCCAAGTCCGGGCGTGCCGTGGAAGCGGCGGGGGATGTACACGTATTGCTGCTGGATAAAACCGGCACCATCACGTTCGGCAACCGTCGCTGCGCGGCAGTGCTCGCAGCGCCTGGCGTCAGTGGCCGGGACCTGGCCGAAGGTGCTTTGCTGGCGTCGCTGGCGGACGACACGGCCGAAGGCAAGTCCATCGTCGAATACCTGCGCGCCCTGCACCCCCAGGCCGAGCCGACCCTGGATCAACTGACCGCCGTGCCGTTCAGTGCCGAAACCCGTTTATCGGGTGTCGACTACCAGGGCCGTGTGTACCGCAAAGGTGCCGTGGATTCGCTGCTGGCATTCATTGGCCAACAACGTCGTGATCTGCAACCGGCACTGTCCCGCGAAATCGACAAGATTGCCCAGAGCGGCGGCACACCGCTGCTGGTGTGCGCCGATGGCAAATTGCTGGGTGCGATCCACCTCAAGGACGTGGTCAAGCCTGGCATCCGCGAGCGTTTCGCCGAGTTGCGCAAACTGGGCATCCGCACGGTGATGGTCACCGGCGACAACCCACTGACTGCCGCCGCGATTGCCGCCGAGGCGGGTGTGGATGACGTGCTGGCCGAAGCCACGCCGGAGAAGAAACTTGCCCGCATTCGCCACGAACAGAACGACGGCCGGTTGGTGGCGATGTGCGGTGACGGCGCCAACGATGCCCCGGCACTGGCCCAGGCCGACGTCGGCATGGCGATGAATGATGGCACCCAGGCCGCTCGCGAAGCCGCCAACATGGTCGACCTCGACAGCGACCCGACCAAGCTGCTGGACGTGGTACAGATTGGCAAGGAATTGCTGGTCACCCGTGGTGCGTTGACCACCTTTTCCATCGCCAACGACGTGGCCAAGTATTTCGCGATCCTGCCGGCGCTGTTTGCCGCGATCTACCCGCAGTTGGGCGTGCTCAACGTCATGCACTTGCAGAGCCCGCAAAGCGCGATTCTCTCGGCCATCGTGTTCAACGCGCTGATCATCGTGGTGCTGATTCCGCTGGCGCTGCGCGGTGTGCGCGTGCAGGCGGCAAGTGCGGCGGCGCTGTTGCGGCGCAACCTGCTGATCTATGGGCTGGGCGGGATTCTGGTGCCGTTCGTGGGTATCAAGGCGATCGACATGCTGTTGACCGCACTGCACCTGGTGTAACCCACCCCACTGGTTTGTCGATTTATTGAGGATGTGAAGATGACTAACATGATCCGCCCGGCCCTGAGCCTGCTGGTACTCATGACCCTGATCACTGGCGTGGCTTACCCCTTGGTCGTCACCGGTGTCGCCCAGGTGGCGTTTCCCGACCAGGCCAATGGCAGCCTGGTGCGCGATGATAGCGGCAAGGTGCGCGGCTCCAGCCTGATCGCACAGGACTTTACCGGTGACAGCTGGTTCCATCCGCGCCCGTCGGCCGGTGCCTTTGCGACGGTGTCCAGCAGCGCCAGCAACCTTGGCCCAAGCAATCCGGCGCTGGCGACGCGCATTTTTGATGACGCGAATAAACAGTGGGTGCCCAGCCAGGGCCCGGTCCCTCTGGCATCGCTGACTACCTCCGGCAGCGGTCTTGATCCACACTTGCCACCGCAGGCAATTGCCTATCAACTGGCGCGGGTGGCGGCCGCGCGGAATGTGCCGGTCTCGACCTTGCAGCGGTTGTTGGATGAACATATCGAAAGCCCGTTGGTGGGGCCGCCGGTGGTTAATGTATTGGCACTGAACATGGCCCTGGAAAAACTCTGATCCCGTGTGGGAGGGGGCTTGCTCCCGATAGCGGTGTCTCAGCTACAGATAGTGCAACTGACCCACCGCTATCGGGAGCAAACCCCCTCCCACCGTTGATCTTCATCGAGCCAGATTAGATAAATACCTGAAGGACACTGCCCGCATGAGCGACTCCGGCCGCGCCGATGCCCTGTTAGCCGAACTGCCCCGGGACGGCCGTGGCCGGCTCAAAGTTTTCCTCGGTGCCGCGCCGGGTGTGGGCAAGACCTACGCCATGCTCCAGGCCGCGCACACCCAGCTGCGCCAGGGCGTGCGGCTGATCGCCGGGGTGGTCGAAACCCACGGTCGCGCCGAAACCGAAGCCCTGCTCAGTGGCCTGCCGCAGCAACCCTTGGTACGCAGCGAATACCGCGGCGTGATGCTCGAAGAAATGGACCTCGACGGCCTGCTGACCGCCAAACCCAAGCTGGTGCTGGTGGACGAACTGGCCCACAGCAACGCCCCCGGCAGCCGTCACGAAAAACGCTGGCAGGACATCCAGGAGCTGCTCGCCGCCGGCATCAACGTGTTCACCACGGTCAACGTCCAGCACCTGGAAAGCCTCAATGACCAGGTCCGTGGCATCACGGGCGTGCAAGTGCGTGAAACCCTGCCGGACTGGGTGCTGCAAGAGGCTGACGAATTACTCTTGATCGACCTGCCATCGCGCGAGCTGCTGGAGCGTTTGCGCGACGGCAAAGTCTACGTGCCGGAACAGGCGCGCGCGGCGATCGACGCGTTTTTTACCCAGACCAACCTGATGGCTTTGCGCGAGCTGGCGATGCAAACCGCCGCCGCGCACGTCGATGATGACTTGGCTCAAGGCTATCGTCAGCTCGGCCAGGCGGCACCGACGGTACGCGGACGCTTGTTGGTGGGAGTCGATGGCGATGCCCAGGCCGAACGTCTGGTACGGCACGCCAGCCGCGTGGCCCAGCGCCGGCATTTACCCTGGAGCCTGGTGCATGTCGACAACGGTCGTGCGCGCGATGAGCAATCGCGCCTGCACCTGCAGAATGCCCAGCAACTGGCTGAACGGCTCGGGGGGGAGGTCGTCCTGCTGCGGGCGGGGGAAGTGGCGAAAACCCTGATCCAGCATGCCGCCGAACGTCGTGCCAGCCTGTTGCTGGTGGGGCAGTCGCGGATGCGTTGGCGCCGCCGCTTGTTTGGAGGTGGCCTGGCGGCGCGCTTGCTGCGCAATGCGCGGGGCCTGGAAATCAACGTGCTCGACAGCGACGACATGCCCGCACCGCCGCGCCTGCCGGATGTGCGCGGGCTGGTCTGGTTCGACTACGGCCTGGCGGTGCTGGCGACCATCGTCGCGGCGGCGTTGGCCTGGGCGGTGGCCAGTGTGTTGCCGCTGCCGAATATCTCCCTGGTGTTTCTCGCGGCCGTCTTGCTGGTGGCGGTACGCAGCAGCCTGGGACCGGCCCTGGTGTGCGCCGCGTTGTCGTTCCTGACCTACGACTTCCTGTTTATCCCACCGAATTTCTCGTTTGCCATCCAGCGTGAAGAAGACGTGCTGACCCTGCTGTTCTTCTTGTTGATGGCGGCCTTGACCGGCAACCTTGCTGCGCGCCAACGCCGGCAATTGCAGGCCCTGCGCGATACCCAGGAAGAAACCAGCGAACTGCTCGACCTGTCGCGCAAACTCACTGCCGCCACCGATCGCCAGGCGGTGATCAGCGCGGCGGCGCATCATCTGGAAGGCTGGAGTGACCTCGACCTGTGCCTGGTCAACCGTGACGGCCAGGGCGGTTGGAAGGTCGAGACCGGCAGCCCGCTGACCCTGACCGAAGCCGAACGCGCCGCCGCCGATTGGGCCTGGCAACACGATCAACCGGCCGGCATGGGCACGGGCACCTTGCCGTTCGGGCGCTGGTGGTGGTGGCCGTTATCGGGCGAGGAGGGGCCTTTGGGGTTGCTCGGTGTCAGCCCCAAGCCCGGTCTGGAGTTGAGCGGCCAACGCCGTCGCTTGCTCACTGCGTTGAGCCAGCCGCTGGCGCAGGCGTTGGCGCGGGCTCAGTTGGGCCAGGAACTCGAATCGGCTCGGCTGCATGGCGAAACCGAACAGTTGCGCAGCGCGTTGCTGGCGTCGGTGTCCCACGATTTGCGCACGCCGTTGACCTCCATGCGCGGCAGCATCGACAGTCTGTTGGCTCTCGGCGAGGCGATCGCTCTGGAAGATCGCCGCGAGTTGCTTGAGGGCACCCGCGATGAAGCCGAGCGCCTCGACCGTTACATCCAGAACCTGCTGGATATGACGCGCCTGGGGCATGGTGCATTGAAGCTGGCGCGCGACTGGGTGTCACCCGGCGATATCGTCGGCAGTGCTCTCGCTCGTTTGCGCGCCGTGCTGGCGCCGTTGCGCGTAAGCACCGATGTGCCGGCTGAATTGCCGCTGTTGTATGTCCATGCTGCGTTGATCGAACAAGCCTTGGTCAATGTGCTGGAAAACGCCGCACGTTTTTCGCCGCCCCAGGGCCGCTTGCAGCTGTCTGCCGGCGTGGCGGACGAGCAGCTGTTTTTCGCGGTGGCCGATGAAGGCCCGGGGATTCCCGAGGATGAGCGGGCGAAGATTTTCGATATGTTCTACACCGCTGCCCGTGGCGACCGGGGCGGGCAGGGCACGGGCCTGGGCCTGGCGATCTGCCAGGGCATGGTTGGCGCGCACGGTGGGCATATCAGCGTGGCCGATGGCATCGACGGGCGGGGCACTTGCATCACTTTGTTCCTGCCTTTACCGACACAACCTGGCTTGGAACACGGGGCCTGAGCTACCCTCTTTTCTCCACGGATTTTGATTGGACACCATGAGCCAGACCGCGACGATTCTAGTCATTGATGACGAACCGCAGATCCGCAAATTCCTGCGCATCAGCCTGGCCTCCCAAGGCTATAAGGTGATCGAAGCCGGCACCGGCAACGAAGGCCTGGCCCAAGCGGCGTTGAGCAAACCGGACTTGCTGGTCCTTGACCTTGGCCTGCCCGACATGGACGGCCAGCAAGTGCTGCGCGAGTTTCGCGAGTGGTCGACCGTGCCGGTGCTGGTGCTGTCGGTGCGGGCCAGCGAAGGTCAGAAGGTCGAGGCCCTCGACGGCGGCGCCAATGACTACGTGACCAAGCCGTTCGGGATCCAGGAGTTTCTCGCCCGCGTGCGTGCATTGCTGCGCCAGGCGCCGGTGGGTGAGGCCCAGGAGGCCGCCTTGAATTTCGGCCCCCTGACGGTGGACCTGGCCTATCGCCGCGTGCTGTTGGACGGTGCCGAAGTGGCGCTTACCCGCAAGGAATATGCGGTACTGGCGCAGTTGGCCCGGCATCCGGGACGGGTGATCACTCAGCAACAACTGCTCAAGGACATCTGGGGGCCGACCCATACCGAGGATAGCCACTACCTGCGCATCGTCGTCGGCCATCTGCGGCAGAAGCTGGCGGACGATCCTACTCAGCCAAGGTTTATCGTGACCGAGGCGGGCGTGGGGTATCGGTTGTTGAATGCCTAGATTCCGGTTGCCTGTTCCGACGCCATCGGGAGCAAGCCCCCTCCCACAGGGGACCGAGTTCTACTTTTGGAATGAGTTCAAATGTGGGAGGGGGCTTGCCCCCGATGAGGCCATCAGCAGCACCCCCTACCTCAGTGCTGCTCACTCTCATACCGATCCAGCGTATCACTGGCAATCTCCCGCCCCAGCGCGATCAACTCCGGCGCTTTGTAGAACTCGAAAAACCGGCACACCCGTTTCGGCACGTTGATCAGCACGTCGGGCGGGTAACCGGCAATCTTGTACTGCGCCAATGACGTCTGCATCACCTCGAAACTCTGGTTGATCAAGTCCAGCAGTGACGCCGGGCCGACGTTGTCGATGATGAACGAACCGGTTGCGGACTTCGGTGCGCCTTCTTTTTCCGGCGCTGCGGCGGGCTGCTGGGCCTCGGGTTCCGCCGACTCCAGCCATGGGTTGATCTCTGCCGCTTCGGCCTGCAATGCCTCCTGTTCCAGCTTCAGTAACTGTTCAGCCTGTTTACGGCGAAACGGCAGGTGTGAGCCCAGGGATCTGGCCAGGTTATTGAAGCGACTCTTGAACGCAGGCGGCCGCTGGATCACCGGCAACTGGTAGTGTTTTTGATTGGTGGCATTGAGGTTGACCGCGATGATCAAGTCGCAATGGCTCGACACCACCGGCACGATCGGCAATGGGTTGAGCAGGCCGCCGTCGACCAGCATGCGGTTGCCCTGCATCACGGGGGTAAACAGGCTGGGGATCGCCGCGGAGGCGCGCATGGCTTGGTGCAGGCAGCCTTCCTGGAACCAGATTTCCTGTTGGTTGGTCAGGTCGGTGGCGACGGCGGTGTAGGGAATGCGCAGCTCTTCGATATTGAGCTCGCCAACGATCTTGCGGATCTGCCCGAACACTTTCTCGCCACGAATCGCGCCCAGGCGAAAGCTCACATCCACCAGGCGCAGTACGTCGAGGTAGTCGAGGCTTTCGATCCAGTTTCGATACTCGTCCAGCTTGCCGGCGGCGTATATCCCACCCACCACCGCGCCCATGGAACAGCCGGCGATACAGGCGATGTCATAGCCACGCCGTTCGATTTCTTCGATCACGCCGATATGGGCGTACCCTCGGGCTCCGCCGGAACCCAGTACCAAGGCCACACGTTTCTTCATGAGCTGATCCTTCGCAAAACAGTTGACCACAATGCGCTCATCCGAGGGGCGGCTCAATCTTCGTCGATGTGCGGAATATTTTTGCTGCTTGGCCAGGGCGCTCGGGTATGCTCTGGCGATCGTCAGTTATGCTTTTGGGCGGCCAGACAAGGCACTTTTCCTTGTAGGCAACGTCTACAGCCTACGACTGTTTCTGTTTATTTTGAGGTGTCATCGATGAAAGCCTGGATGTGTGTGCCTGTGATCGTGTTGGCCCTGGCCGGTTGCGCCGGGAAAACGGCTTACCGTGATAGCTGTGGCACGCAATTGGATGCCGCCTGGCATGAGCTGGACCTGGCCAAGGCTGAAGGCTTTGCCGGGACCGTCAGTTACTCCAAGGCCCTGTCTTTGTTGACTGGCGCCAAGACCCAGCAGCAATTCGAAGCCTTTGAGGGGTGCGCCAACAAGGCCGAGAAAGCACGCTTCTATATTCGTGAGTCGCGTGCCGGCCGTTAAGCCGTAGCGACAGAGCATTTCATCGTCAGCGGAGGAAGGGATGTCAGCTTTGGTCGATCAGTTAGTCGCTCAGGTCATTGGCCTGGAAGTAGGGTTACTGAGCTGCCAGGCTCGCCTCGCTGCCGTCACCGACGATGAAGCCCTGCATGATCTGCGCACCACCGTGCGGCGGCTGCGCAGCCTGTTGCGGCCCCTGCGCGGCTTGCCGGGGGTGGAGCAACTTGAATTGGCCGCCAGTGCGGTGGGTCAATTGACCACGCCCCTGCGCGACCGAGAAGTACTGGCCGCCTACCTGCACCAGCAGGGTTATCATGAGGCGGCTGCGCGGCGTTTGCGCTTGCAACCCGAGGCTTATCGGCAGGTTGCGCAATCCCCCGAAGTGGCCCACCTGCTGTTGATCCTCGATGCTTTCCCCAGGTTTATTCGTGCGTCCGAGCACCAGAAGTTGCTCAAGGGCTTGCGCCCGCGCATCGAAAAGCGTCTGGCCAAGCAATGGCAAAAGCTCGGTGACGCCTTGAAGGACCCTGATCATGACCGTCACCGTCTACGGTTGCTGATCAAGCGCGTGCGCTACGCGGCCGAGGCGTATCCCAACCTGAACAAACTCCCCGCCAAAGCGATGTCCCGTCTCAAGCGTGCCCAAAGCGCGTTGGGCGATTGGCACGACTGCTGGCAGTGGCTGGCCCAGGCCGAACACCAAGCGGATTTGCAACCCTGCGTTGCGGTGTGGCATCGCACCATGGCCCAGGCAGAAGGGCACGCGGATCGGGTGCTGGATAAACTCAGCGCCGATTGTTTCTGAACCGGTCCGGTTTTTGGCCGGTATGGGCGCTGTGCAGTCACCCCACGCTGGTTAAGATCACCCCATCCGTGTTCTTGATGTGAGGTCCCGATGCGCTTTAGTGATTTGCTCGATGCCGCCCGTAGCAACCCGCTGGATGTGACCATTCCGGCCGAATGGGGCCAGGGCCGGGCTACGTTTGGTGGGTTGGTCGCCGCCTTGCAATATGAAGCCCTGCGCGCGCAGGTACCGGCGGACCGTCCGTTACGCTCACTGGCGATCACCTTCGTCGGCCCGGTTGAGCCGGAGGTAGCCGCCAGTTACCACGTGGAAGTATTGCGCGAAGGCAAAGCCGTCAGCCAGTTGCTCGGCCGTGTGGTGCAGAACGGCGAAGTCGCGACCCTGGTCCAGGCCAGCTTTGGCGCCGCGCGTGAGTCGCAGATTGACGTCGCAAGCGAACCTGCACCGGCGTTCAAACACTGGGATGAATGCCAGGAGTTGCCGTACATCAAAGGTGTGACACCTGAGTTCATGCGGCACCTGGCCATGCGATGGAGCGTCGGCGGGCTGCCGTTTACCGGCAATAAATCACGCGATATGGGCGGTTGGGTGCGCCTGCGGGGCGATGTGAAGGAAGAGGCGTTGACCGAGGCGCATATCCTCGCTCTGGTGGACGCTTGGCCACCGGCCTTGCTGCCGCACCTGAGCAAACCCGCGCCGGGCAGCACCCTGACCTGGACCATCGAATTTATCCAGCCGTTGCAGCAGCTGACCACCCTCGACTGGTGCCAGTACTACGTCAATATCGAACACGCCCGCGACGGCTACGGGCATGCCGCCGCCGCACTCTGGAGCCCGACCGGCGAGTTGATCGCCATCAGCCGCCAGAGCGTCGTGGTCTTCGCCTGACCTCAATGCCGGTGGCGCTGTCGCCAGGCACGCCACCAGCCACCGCTCAATACAAAACGCGGAAACGTCACGAACTGTTCGACCACCAGCCGTTGCACCGCATCTTTACGATCACTGAAGGGCTCACTGGCCTGGGTTTCCAGGCTATGGCCATGGCGCTGCAACGCCAGGCCGGCCAGGATGCCGATGATGCCCACGGCAACACTGGCCAGGCTCAGGCTGAACACCCCGGATACGATCAACAGAAACCCGATGATAAACAGCGGCACGGCAATCAGGTGCAGCGCCAGGTTAGTCGGGTGTTGATGGTTCTGTGGGTAGTTACGCCATTGCCAGGCGGGGAGATTGGGATGACGTTTGCCCATGATGGTGAATCCTCTGTCCGTTGAAACAACATGCAGAGGAGTTTAGGCGGGGTGGGGCGGGTGGGCGAATTGGGGCTGACTATGGGGGCCATAGCCAGCCTTGCTTGGCTATTGCGTCAGAGCTTCAACTGCCCGATCGCCTTGCTCAGTGCTCCAGCCAGCGTGGCCAGTTCATTGCTGGTGCTGGCCGAGCCCACGGTCTGTTGCACGGTGTTTTCCGTCACATCGCGAATACTTACCACCGCCCGGTTCATTTCTTCGGCGACATGGCTTTGCTGCTCGGCGGCCACGGCGATCTGCGTGTTGCTCTCGCGCATCTGTGCCACGGCCCCCGTGATTTCAGCCAGTGCGACGCCGGCTTCCTGAGCCTGCTGCACGCAGTCGTCGGCCTTGAATGAGCTTTCCTGCATGAAATCCACCGCATCGCGAGTACCGGCTTGCAGCGCCGAGACCATGCGGGTGATTTCGTCGGTGGAGCTTTGCACGCGTTTGGCGAGGTTGCGCACTTCGTCGGCAACGACGGCGAAACCACGGCCCATTTCCCCGGCGCGAGCGGCTTCGATGGCGGCGTTGAGGGCGAGCAGGTTGGTCTGTTCGGCGATGCTGTGGATCACACTGACCACGCCGTTGATTTTCTGGCTGTCCTCGGCAAGTTTCTGGATCATTTCCGCCGTTTGTTGCACGCCGGTGGACAGCCCGGCAATGGAGTGTTGCACGCGGATGACCACCTCCTGGCCGCTGCCGGCAAGGGTGTCGGCGGTCTGGGACAGGTCGCGGGTGGCGCCGGCGTGTTGGGCGATGTGGTGGACGGTGGCGGTCATCTCATTAATCGCCGTGGCGGCCTGGTCGGTTTCGCTCTGCTGGCCGAGCATGCCGTGTTGCACTTCGTTCATGCTGCTGGCCAGGCGTGCGGCGCCCTCGTCCAGTTGCCGAGCGGTGCTTGCCACGGTGTTGACCACGCGCTGGTAGCCGGCCTGCATGGCGTTGAACGCGCTGGCCATCTGGCCGACTTCGTCTTTGCAGGCCAGGGGCACGCGGGCCGACAGATCGCCGGTTTTCTCAACGTGCAGCATCACGTCCTTGAGGGTATTGAGTTGACTGAGCAGGAAACGGATCAGCAGTTGCGAGGCACCGAGCATCGCCAGCATCAGGATCAGCACCGCCACCGCGTAGTTGGCGAAGCGTTCGGCGAAGACCTGGCTCAGGCTGCGTCCATAGGCCAACACGGCGATCTGTGGCCCGCCGGCACGTGTAATGACTTCAGCACCGATCAGCGGGTTTTCACCGAACAAGGCCCTGTGATTCAGCTCGACCCAGCCGCTGGCGCTGCTGAGGGCTGACAGATCCTGGTCTGCCAATTGTGGGACTTGGCCCCGGACAAACGTCAACCAATGCTCGTCCGTGGGCAGCGCCTTGTCGGCAGGCCAGGCCGCGAGCAATCGTGCTTGCGCTTGCGCCGAGGTTCGGGCCGCATCGTTGCGTGCCTGTTGTTCGAGCTGCACGGCGTACAACACCAGCAACAGGGTGGTGATGAAGGCCACCGCGTTGACGGCCCAGAATTTGTATTTCAGCGAGATATTGCTAAGCCAGGCACCCATGGAAGGTTTTCTCTGATAGCGGAAACAGCATTGGCAAGGTGCCATTATTGTGCCGCTATTCAGAAATCCGGTTTTGACATGGGTCAATGCACCGCATCGACCCGGTTGTCTCAACCCAGGCAGGGCAGCCCAAAAAACGCACGGGCACAGGCTGTGCTGTGTTCGGCCAGATCTTCCGGGGTTTCGCTGCGGTGCAGGGCAACCTCATGCAGCACCTGCGGCAAATAGGCCGGTTCATTGCGACCATTTTTCGGCTTTGGTCGCAGGGTGCGCGGCAGCAGGTAGGGCGCGTCACTTTCCAGCATCAGGCGCCCGCGCGGGATTTCCCTGACCAGTGGATGCAGATGTGTCCCACGGCGTTCGTCGCAGATCCAGCCGGTGATGCCGATATGCAGATCAAGGTCGAGATAGCTGAAGAGCGCCTGCTGCTCGCCGGTGAAGCAATGCACCACGGCGGCGGTGAGGTGGTCGCGGTAATCCTTGAGGATCTCCAGCAGGCGCTGGTTGGCATCGCGTTCGTGGAGAAACACCGGCAGTTTCAACTCGACCGCCAGGGCCAGGTGCTCTTCGAGGACTTTTTCCTGCTGAGGGCGCGGGGAAAAGTCCCGGTTGAAATCCAGCCCGCATTCGCCCACGGCACGTACCCGGCTTTCGCTGAGCAAGCCGCGCAAGCGCTGGGCGCTGTCGCCGTTCCAGTCGCTGGCGGAGTGCGGATGGATGCCCGCCGTGCTGAACAGATGCTGGCCGCTGTCGTCGAGTTTTACGCACAGTTCCAAGGCTTGTTCGCTGCCGTCGACACTAGTACCGGTCAGCACCAATTGTTGTACGCCGGCGGCATAGGCGCGATCGAGAACGGCTTGATGCCTCTCGTCGAAACTGGGGTTGGTCAGGTTGACGCCGATATCAATGAGTTGCATGGTGCTATCTCCGCCTGCGGTCGGAAAGCATATCAGAGCTGTAGATTTATAAGAAAACGAAGAACTACAACGAGTTAAAGCTGTCTTTGAACGTCGCAAGTGACATTGTGGTGGGCCGAATGCCTGCCTCCCTGCCACCGTTGCGCGCCTTGCCAGCGCTTTAAGCGCTCTGTTTCTGACCTCCAGTGCCTCGTCTTTCACGAGGGCGCTGGCCAGTATTCTTTCCGGAGAGCGGATGATCCGACCCTCGGCGTTGCTCATGTTGTGCTTGACGTTGCTGCTGCCGATGACGGCGGCAGCGCGTCTGGACGGCCCGGTGGAAGTGACCAAGCCCGGCAAGGTGCGAGACCTGGCGCAGATTCGTTCCAGCCGCACCCTGCGCGTGCTGGTCAATCAGAGCCGCAACAGCTCGGGCGAAATTCAGGGCCAGGCGATCGGTGTCGAGTACCACCGCCTGCGCGCCTTTGAGCAGTACTTGAACGGCCATGCCCGTGACGGTGAAGAAATCAGCCTCAAGATCATTCCCAAGGCCAAGGACCAGTTGCTCGGCGCGTTGGCCCGTGGCGAAGGTGACCTGGTCGCCCCCGGCGAGCTGTTGGATGTAAAGGCTGCGCACAAGCTCAGCACCAGCGATCCGATCGTCAGCAATGTGCCGTTATGGCTGGTGGGAGTGAAAGGTGAGCGCCGGTTTACCAGGCTTGAGCAATTATCGGGGCGAACATTGTCGCTGACCACCGGCAGTGCCGCGGCGGATGCCATCAGCCAGGTCAATCAGAAGCTTGCGCTGCACAAGCAACCACCGATAAAGGTGGAGTGGGTCGATCCGACATTGGCGGTGGAAGATGTGCTGGAGATGGTCCAGGCCGGGATCTTCCACTTGACCATCGTTGAGAAACCCATCGCCGAACGCTGGTCGAAAATCCTGCCCAAGCTTCGTTTTGACAAGCAGGTCGTGATCAGCGAGCCGGGTGACGAATATTGGTTCGTGCGCCAGGATGCTTCGATGCTGCGGGCCAGCATCGATCGGTTCCTCAAGGTTTATCGCACCCCGTCCGATCAGGATGTGGCCTTTCAACGGATCTACCGACGCCTCTATCAGGTGCGCAACCCACTGGCTCGCGCCGACCGCCAGCGCCTGGAGAAGCTGCGCCCGGTCCTGCAAAAACATGCCCGGGAGCAGGGCATTGACTGGTTGAACCTGGCCGCGCTGGCGTTCAAGGAGTCCGCACTGGACCCTGGTGCGCGCAACAGCGGTGGGCCTACGGGCTTGATGCAGATCACCCCTTCAGCGGCCCAGCGGGTCGGGGTGAATAGTATCGAGAGCCTTGATAGCAATGTGCAGGCGGGCGCGCGCTACTTGTCGATGATCCGTCGGAAGTTCTTCGCCAGCCCCAAGCTCAACGAAAGAGAGCGCATGGCCTTTGTATTGGCGGCTTACAACATGGGCCCGGAGCGCGTACAGGGCATGCGGGCGGAGGCGCGACGGCGTGGGCTGAATCCGAACCAGTGGTTCTTCCAGGTTGAACGCATTGCCATGGAGCAGGTGGGGATGGGTGGCGTCAGCTATGTTAATAGCGTGAACAAGTATTACCTGGCGTTCAATCGGGAGCGGGAGTCCCTGGAGCCGGCAGGGCCAAAGATCGCCTCACGCAAATAATCGATTTATTCGATGTCTATTAGGCATTTTTTCGGCTTTTAACATTGCCTAATTTGATTAATATAGCGGCCAACCACCTCCTACTTAGAAAAGGATTACCCCGATGAGCCCACTGATCAAAAGCATTCTGTCCACCCGCGCCGGTTATGGCCTGACCATCCTGCGCATCTTTGTCGGCATTATCTTCGCCGCCCACGGCTCACAGAAACTCTTCGGCTGGTTTGGCGGTTATGGCCTGGCCGGCACGGCACAGTGGATGGAAAGCATCGGCCTGGCACCCGGCACCCTGATGGCCGTGTTGTCGGGCGGTACCGAGTTCTTTGCCGGCCTGGCGCTGATCATCGGCTTGTTGGCACGCCCTGCGGCATTGGGTTTGACCATTCTTACACTGGTGGCGATTTTCTCGGTGCATATCCACAACGGTCTGTTCATGGCCAACAACGGTTATGAGTTCGCATTGGCCTTGCTGGGCGGTACGCTGGCCGTGCTGTTGGAAGGCGCCGGCAAACTGTCGGCCGATGGCGCCATCAGCCGCTGACCCTCGGTTAACGTCCCCCAAAAGCCCGCCACGTGCGGGCTTTTTCGTTGTCCGGGATTCTTGACACTGGCCTATCGGCTTCTCTAGGATGCTGCTCATGCGCCGATTTAAACAGCTAATTGCGGGGCGCCACCGGGACTCGATGCAGCCCGACAGAAGACGGTTCTGCCCTACAGAGCACACTTCGAAATACCGCTAAAGCGCTGGTTCGGTGTTGCCTCTCACCTGCCCGCAGACTTTTGAGGCAGAGACACGACACGATGAATGCACTACGCCCCCTTATTCGACTCGCCCCGATCACTGCGGGCCTGACTCAACGCAATCCAAAGATCCTGCTTGGCGGCAAGCACCAGCCGACGCTGCTGCGTTATCTGGATGGCTGGCCTCGTCGTACTGGGCGGCCTTCGGCTTTTCTGATCCAGTTCGTTGAAGACGGTGATTCCCTGGCGCGTTTTGCCAGCAACAGTTTCGACCTCGCGGTGATACAGGCGCCCAGTGCCGGCAATGCCGATGACGTGATCCGCCACCTCACGCGTATTGCCCGACAGGGCCTGATCACCCGCCGCTGAGAGCTCAGTGACCGGCCGCTGAAGAGCGCGCCCGACGCCGACGCAACCAAAAAGCCAGCATCCAGGCGATCAGGCATAACAGCAGCGGCACCGTCGCGATCAGCAGCAGCTTCAGGCTGTCTTCGAAGCGATGCACGGGCGCGTAAGCCTTGACCCTCAGCGCGTTGAGTTCCATGGGCAGTCGCAGGCGCTCCCTGTTGAGCGCTTGCAACTGGGTATTGGCTGCCACTGCCTGGGTACCCACACTCGCAGCCTGTGGGTTCAAGCGTTGCCACTCTTGTTCCGTGTGCTCAAGTCGTCGTTCCAGCTCTCCCGCGCTTTCCCGATAAGCCTGCGCCGCGGTCTCACGCATGTGTTCGAGCGTATGCAGGGGCCGGCTGTGCGTGGCGCGTGGTCGAATGGCCGCAAGCGCCGGTGATGCCGCCAGGTTATCCAAGGTGTTCAAGACAAATTGCACGTTGCTGTTGGGGGCCGAGCGGATGACCGCGTCTGCGAGCATATCCGTGTCGGCGATCACCACGACCTGGATCTGTGAGGCTTTCTGCACGCCGGGTGGCTTTCCATTCAGTCCCTCGGGAAACACCGAGTAGGCGGGGCCCTCAAGGCGAGCCGCAATAACGTGGGCCTGCCTGGGCGCAGCGGCGTTATCGGCGAGTGAATCGAACGTCGTCGCGAAAGCAAATTGCCTTGCGTCGAGCAGTACCGATTGCCGAGAGCTTTGCAGCAGGGGCGTGAAGGTCATACGGCTTTTCCGCGTGCGGGAAAGTGCGCCGCTGCTCGACACGATCATTGAGCTCAGTTTCCAACTGCTTATATCGTTGGCGGCCATGGCCTGTCGTGGCAGGTTCAGCCTGGCCGGGTGCAATACCATCGGCTTTCCTGGGCCCTGGGTGGCCGATGAGGCGTAGAGGTTATCGACCAACAGCTTGTCCGTCGGCATCTGCACACTCCAGGCCGCAAGCAGTTCCTCCAGCTTGGAGTCTGTCGAGACGGAGCCCGTGGCCATCTCGCTCACCGGGTCGATGAAGATCATCAGCCTGGCGCCCTTTAATACGTGCTGTTCAATCGCATACAAGGCTTGCTCGGGCAGGGTGCGCGGGTGGATGACCATCAACGTCCCGATCGATGCCGGTACCTGGGCGATGTTGGCGCTCAGTTCCACCAGGTTGAAATGCCCGCGCATCTGCGCCAACAGTTCTCCCGTAGCAACATTGGACGCGAGCCCCGACAGCACGCCGACAGTCGGACGTTCAGGCTGCATCAAGGCATGGATCAGTCGGCTGATTTCATACTCAAGCAAGGGCGCCTGGTCTGGGCTGAAAGCTTCGATGCGCTGTGCACTTTGGCCGGTGCGTGTGCCGATGAGGCCCACGAAACCTTGCGTATTATCCAGTCCGAATAAACTGGCCTTGTAGGCTTCCTCGGAAAATGGAGCCGGGTCGATAACATGCAGGTTGATCAGGCCCCTGGCTGCTTTTTCAAACTCCCTGAGTAAATCTTCCACCCGTTGACCGTAGCGTTTTAATGCGTGGGGTTTCTTGGGATCATTGACTGAGTTGAAGTAATACAAATCCAGCGGGCCTTCGAGTGTTGTAAGAAAGTTTCGCGCGGCCGGCGATAAAGTATGGTTTTTCTCTTGTGAAAAATCCCAGCGAATGTCAGGTAGTTTTTTTATCCAGACCAGATTGAATGCGAGAAAAAGTAGCGACATGACGATGAGCGTCATACCTGTACGAAAAGCGGATCGCATCAGGGACTTTCCTTCTCAGCGGTTTTTATAGTTGAGTGTGACAGTCGTCGCTGAAAGAAAAACAAAGATGATACTGATGAAGTAAAACACGTCTTGAAGGGTCAGTTTTCCGCTGTCCATCGTGTTGAAACGTAAAATAGGATTGAGCGATATCAAGCTATCGACCACCCATATCGGGGCCTGATGTTCCAGCGCATCGAGTATGGAAGACAGGCCGCTGATGGTTAGTAGCAGACCCAGTGTCAACAGGAAAATCACAATGCGTTGGTGAGTCAGTACACAGACAAAGCAACCGACCGCCAGGTAACTGCCCGCCAGTAACCAGCTGGCGATGAATTGTGAGGCGATAACGCCGTTGTCGGCGGTGCCAAGAAAGTGAGTGGCGATCACTATTGGAAAGTTTAAAAGCAGGGCAATGCTGCACACGACCCAAGCCGCCATGAACTTTCCGATAACGCGTTCCGTCGAGGTGACAGGCAAGGTTTTCATCATGTTCGAAAAGCTCGCGTTATGTTCATCTGACCATAACTGCGTCGCTAAAGTGGGAATCAGCAGAAGATAGAGCCAAGGGTGAAACTCGAAGAAGGCTTGCATGTCGCCACTGTTTCGCTCCAGCCACTGCTGGGTGTGCAACCCCAGCGTGGCACAGAGCGCCAGGAACACCGCCACGCTCAGATAAGTACTGGGTGAAGAGGCATAACTGGCGAGTTGGCGTTTGAAAATGACGGTTAGCAGTTTCAAGGGGATACCTCTTGGCTGAGATGGTGAACAACGTCGTTCAAGCGTCCTGGCTCCAGGTGCATGGACGTGATGTTCCAGCCGCGGTGGGTGATGAGCGCGTTGATGGAAGGGAAAATGGCGTGGCCAGGCATGGCCAGAACCGTCACCGTGCCCGGTGTATGCCGGTCTTCTTCAATGCCTGCGACGCCGGGTAAGACGGCGAGCGCCAGTAAATCCAGTGGTGTATTGGCGGCCAGGGTTACAGCTTGGTAATGTCTGGAGCTGCGTTGCAGGTCCACCAGAGAGGTATCGGCCTTCAGGCGCCCCCCCGCGATAACCAGCGCCCGGGTGCAAAGATCAGACAGCGCGTCGCAATGACGGGAGGCGATGATGAGGGTCATTTCTTCGCTCAAGGACTGGATAAGTGCCCTGAGCTTGAGCCACTGATCAGGGCCAAGTCCTTCCAAGGGCTCGTCCAGTAAAAGCAACTTGGGCGAATGCACGATGGCTTGGGCAATTGCAACTTTGCGCTGTATGCCAAGGGAGAGCGTATCCATCGGGCAGTTGAATACGGATGACAGTTCCAGGCGCATAACGACTTGATCAACTCTTTTGCGTTTTTCGGCACCACGCAATCCCCTGACTGCGGCAACAAAGTTCAGCAGGCTTTTGACGGACATCACATCGTGACTGAGGCCGTCACGAAGTTGATAGCCCACTGCGTTCCTTGTTTGAATGGGATGGGTCTGGGTGCTCATTCCCTGAATATTGATGTTCCCGGAAGTTGGCTTGATCGCACCCGAGATCAAGTTCAATAACGTTGTCTTGCCGGAACCCCGCTCGCCAAACAGACCTATGCATTCTCGGCGCTGGGTGCAGAATGAAAAGTCGGTAATTATGTTTTTTCTGCCAAGTTGTTTCGTCAGGTTGCTTATCTCGATCATGGGTTTACCGAATAAGTTTGGCAGGGGCGGATGGCCGTTGAGGTCATTAAAAAGGGTACGTTCAATAGTTGCGCTTGGGAACGCGTGATCTGATTAATAAGACAAGTCCTACGCTCGGTTTGATAACTCACTGAAACAATTGTTTTGTTTTGAGGGCTTGTTAATGGTCGGATGTTTATCTGATGTTTATATAAAGTTTTCTTTTTTGTGATGAGGTCTGACTGTCATGATGCTTCTACGTACCCTTGTTCTTGAACGCAGTGGTGAAGAGGCGCCCGTCAACGGTGCACTGCTCTGTGGGTTTGCTGTCGCGCAGATCGACTCGAACTTTCTTGTATATAGCCTGGATGAAGAGGCTGAACCCGGTCACTCGCGGGTTTATATCGCGGCATTGCGTAAAAAACTCGAGCGCTATTTCCTCGGGGGCGTGGACTCCAAGGAAGACCTGCAAGTGGCGATGCAGGTCTTCAAGCAGATCCTCATGAGCGCCTCTGGCGCAAAGACAAGTGGCCCTGGCGAGCCCCAGACGCCTTTTCATTTTGTGGATTTGAAAGGTTGCAGGTTGCCGCCTGCCAGGCCCGAAGATCATCACTCGGTGATTATCAAGAAGGCGCTGGTGATGAAGGTGATCACCTTGGGCATGTCAGCGCCCACATTGCCCGCGATCGAAAGCACGACGGTCATCGTGCCGAGCATTCGCTTTTCGTCCCAAATGGTGGCACCGCCGAAGGACGTGAGCCATCCGAAGGCCGCTACTCAGTCGGCGGATCAATACACTGTCGAGGAACCTTCACATTCGGTGAGCGCGTTACCCGACGCATCCGTACCCGCGGGGCTGAGTACACTGCCGGTTGAGCTTGAGTCGAGCGAGGTTGCGTCCGCGAAACTGCCGGCTCACCAGGAGCACGCCACCTTGCTTGAGGTGGACAGCACACTGGCTAATCTTGCCCGGGTCGCCCAGGAGCTGGCGCAAAAAAAGCATGCAGCCATCGAGCGAGAAGAGATGCTTGAACAGTGGCAAGTTCGCCTGCACCAGCAGCAAAGCCAGCTGGATGAGAAAAGCCGCGAGGTCGAGCAGCGTCACAGGCAACTGCAGGACGAGCTGCTCGGGGCCGGCCAAAAAACCGAAAAATTGACGCTGATGATGTCGCAGCTGTCAGCCATGCGGCAGCACCTGCACAGCACGCTGCTTGAGCTGGACCGGGTCCTGGAGGCGCCTGAGATGAATTGATCTGCCTGCCGGTCTGGCTACTTTGCAGGGTTCATTTATCATCAGCTCCAGCCCGCCGGCGCCAGGGCATGAGGCCGTGGCGTATCGGCACCATTGGACATTACCTGGGGATGCAAGGGTTTGAGTACCAAGCTGATTACCAAAGAAGGTCATGATGCGCTGAAAAAAGAGCTGGATTACCTGTGGCGTGAGAAGCGCCCTGATACCACGCGCAAAGTGACATGGGCCGCTTCCCTGGGAGACCGCAGCGAAAACGCGGACTACCAGTACAACAAGAAGCTGCTGCGTGAAATCGACCGGCGGGTGCGTTACCTGCGCAAACGCCTGGAAGACATGCGCGTGGTGGAGTACCGGCCCGAGCAAGAGGGGAAAGTATTCTTCGGTGCCTGGGTGGAGATCGAAAACGAACAGGGTGATACCAAGCGCTTTCGCATCGTGGGTTATGACGAGATCTACGACCGCATGGATTACATCTCCATTGACTCGCCCATGGCGCGTGCGCTGCTGCGCAAGGAAGTGGACGATGAAGCGATTGTGCAGACCCCAAACGGGGAAGTGTGCTGGTGGATCACGCACATCGAGTATGAGAAGTAGGCCATGACGGCCTGCGCCCGGGCAGGGTGCAGGCCGTCGGCGTTTCAGCCTTCGCGCAGTACTGTCAGCGGGCTGGCATTCAACGCACGGCGCGTGCCGAAGACCCCGGCGCCACCAATCAGTAGGGCACCTATCACCGGCAATAGCAGCAGCCACGGGTGAGGGTGCCAGGCCAGGTCAAACGCGTAGCGATACAGCACCCAGGTCACCAGCTCTGTGCCGAGTGCGGCCAGCAGGCCGCTGACCGCACCCAGCAAGCCGAACTCAATGCGTCGCGCCTTGACCAGCAACTTGCGTTCGGCGCCCAAGGCACGCAACAGCGCGCCTTGGCGAATTCGCTCATCCAGGGTGGCCTGCAAACCGGAGAACAGCACGGCCATTCCTGCCGCCAACACAAACAGCAGCACATACTCCACCGCCAGGGTGACTTGGGCGAGGATGCTGCGCAACTGTTCCAGGAGTGCCTCGACCTGCAGGATGGTAACGGCCGGGAAGGCCCTGGACAGATCGACGATCTGTTGGTCGTGGCCCGGCGCGAGATAGAAGCTGGTCAGGTAGGTGGCGGGCAGATCCTTCAATGTGCCCGGCTGGAAGATCATGAAGAAGTTGGGTTGGAAATTATCCCAATTGATCGTGCGCAGGCTGGTTACGCGGGCTTCTCGATTCTCGCCACCGACTGTGAACACCAGATGATCGTCGAGCTTGAGCTTCAGGCTTTCGGCAACCTTGGCTTCTACCGACACCCCGGGAATGCTATCGCTCGGTTGCGGCGACCACCAGGAACCGGCGCTCAGGACATTGCCCGGTGGCAAATCGGCGGCCCAGGTCAGGCTCAGGTCGCGCTGCACGGCACGGTCGCCGCTGGAGTCCTTGCTGACCACTTCCTGCACCGCAACGCCATTGATGCTGATCAACCGGCCCGGCACGACCGGATACAGCGGTGCGGATTGGGCTTGCACCTGCAACAGGCGTGCGCCAAAAGCGTCTTTGTCGGCCGGCAGGATGTTCAGTGCGAAATAGTTGGGGGCATCCTTGGGCAACTGGTTCTGCCAGGTATCGAGCAATTCGCCGCGCAGCAGGGCGATCAACCCCATGGATAACAGGATCAAGCCAAAGGCCAGGGACTGGCCTGCCGCCGCCAACGGATGACGCAGCAATTGTCCCAGGCCCAGGCGCCAGGGCAGGGATGCACGGGCCAACAATCGCCGCAGGCTTTGCAGCAGCAATAGAAGCAGGCCGCCGAGGATCAGCGCCGCCACCACGCCACCGCCCAGCAGCGCGAAAGTCAGTACCAGGTCGAGGCTCAGGCGCCACATGATCAACCCGAGGGCGAACAATGCGGCGCCGTAGACCATCCAGGTGCTGGAGGGGATAGGCAACAGGTCACGCCGCAATACTCGCAGCGGTGGAACACGGCCCAGGGCAGCCAGCGGCGGCAGGGCGAAGCCGGCGAGGGCAACCAGCCCGGTGCCAATTCCCGCGACCGCAGGTAACAACCCGCCGGGTGGCACGTCCGCCGGCAGCAGGTCGTGCAGGAAATAGAACAGCCCAAACTGCGCCAGCCAGCCGAGCAGGGCGCCGGTCAGGCTCGCCAGCAGTCCCAATACGCTCAGTTGCAGGCTGAACAGCAACATCGCTTCGCGCCGTGACAACCCCAGGCAACGCAGTAGCGCGCTGGCATCGAAACGTCGGCTGGCAAAACGATTGGCCGATAACGCCACTGCTACCCCGGCCAGCAGCACTGCCACCAGGCTGGCCATGTTCAGGTAGCGCTCGGCCTTGCCCAGCGCACCGCCGATTTGCTGATTGCCGTCGCGTGAGTCCTGCAGACGCTGGTTGGCGGCGAGGCCGGGTTTGACCAGGTCACGATAGGTTTGCAGCGCCGTACTGCCTTGGGGCGCCCGCCACAGTTCGCGGTAGCTGACGCGGCTGCCGGGCTGGACCACGCCGGTCGCCTCCAGGTCGGCCAGGTTGATCATCACCCGGGGCGTGAGGCTGTAGAAATTGCCGGCCCGGTCGGGCTCATAGGTCAGTATGCGTGTCAGGTGCAGGGTCTTCATGCCGACATCGATGCTGTCGCCAACCTTCAGGTCCAGCGCTGTCAGCAGCCGTGCCTCTACCCAGGCCTCTCCGGGCTTGGGGCCGCCTCCCGCTGTTTCGACCCCGAAGGGCTGCGCGGCACTTTTAAGCTCGCCGCGCAGCGGGTATTGCTCGTTGACCGCCTTGATGCTGGAGAGTTGGATACCGTTATCCGTGGCGATAACACTGGAGAACTCTACGATGCGTGCGTGATCCAGGCCCAGTTCGGTCCCGGTTTGGATCTGCTCGGGGCGAGCCGGCGAACTGCCTTCGAGCACCAGGTCGGCACCGAGAAATTCAGTGGCGCGCAACAGCATGGCGCCGTTGAGGCGTGCGCCGAAGTAGCCGATGGCAGTGCTGGCAGCAACAGCCACCAGCAGGGCGAAGAACAGCACACGCAATTCGCCGGAGCGGGCATCGCGCAGCAATTGACGCATGGCAAGGCTGAACAGACGCAATAGCGGCAAACGTGCCATCAAGGCTCCAGTGGCGCGACCATCAGGCCGGCTTCAAGGCGGATCAAACGCCGGCAACGATGAGCCAGGCGCTCATCGTGGGTGACCAGCACCAGGGTCGTGCCGCTCTCCTTGTTGAGTTCGAACAGCAAATCACTGATGCGCTCGCCGGTGTGACTGTCGAGGTTGCCGGTGGGCTCGTCGGCAAACAGCACGTCGGGTTCTGCCGCAAAAGCGCGAGCGATCGCCACCCGTTGCTGTTCGCCGCCGGAAAGCTGGCGCGGCGAGTGGGTCAGCCGCTGGCCCAGGCCAACGCGCTCCAGCAGGTGCCGGGCGCGCTCGCGGGCGTCCTGGCGGCCGTCCAGCTCCAGCGGCAGCATGACGTTTTCCAATGCATTGAGGCTGTCGAGCAGTTGGAAAGACTGGAATACAAAACCCACATGCTCGGCACGGATGCGCGCGCGCTGGTCTTCATCCAGGGTGCTCAGGGCTTGACCGGCAAGAGTGACTTCGCCACTGCTGGGCAGGTCGAGGCCGGCCAGCAGGCCCAGGAGAGTGGATTTGCCGGAGCCGGAACTGCCGACGATAGCCAGGCTATCGCCTTTGTTCAGTTCCAGGCTCAGTTGGTGCAGGATAGTCAGTTCACCTTCCGCGCTGGGAACCACTTTGCTAAGGTTTCGCGCGGTGAGAATGCTTGCGCCCATGGAGAATCCGATGCGAATGTGGTTTTTGAGTGCTGGCCTGGCCTTGATGTGCATGGCCCAGAACGCAGCGGCGGGTACAGTCCTGATCGTTGGCGATAGTATCAGTGCCGGTTTCGGCCTGGATACCCGCAAAGGGTGGGTCGCGCTGCTGGAGCAACGGCTCAAGCAGGAAGGTTTCGACGATAAAGTAGTCAATGCATCCATCAGCGGTGACACCAGCGCCGGAGGCCTGGCGCGGCTGCCGGCGGCGCTTGCAGAGCATAAGCCGGATGTCGTGGTTATCGAGCTGGGCGGCAATGACGGCTTGCGTGGCCAGCCTCCAGCGCAATTGAAACAAAATCTTGCATCGATGATCGACCAATCCAAAGCCGGTGGTGCCAAGGTGCTGCTGTTGGGGATGCAACTACCGCCCAATTACGGCCCGCGTTACACCACTGCATTCGCTGAGGTGTACGGCGTATTGGCCAAAGAGAAAAACGTGCCGTTGGTGCCGTTTTTTCTTGACGGCGTGGGCGGGCATCCGGAGTTGATGCAGGCGGATCAACTGCACCCGGCAGTCGGTGCCCAGGGCAAATTGCTGGAAAATGTCTGGCCGACGCTAAAACCGCTGTTATGACGCTTTTCTAGCGGCAGGCTTTCGGCTAATGTGGCGCCCCCCTGATTTGGAGCCCTTGATGTCGCGTCCTGCCTGGTCCCTGTTTAACTACCAACTGATCGAGCCGGACGAGCAGCTGGATCTGTTCGCCTGCCAGGAAGTCAGGGTGCATTTGGTGGCGCGCCAGCTGGAGTTGGGCGGCTCGATCGACCGTACGCTGTGCGGCACTTTGTTGCCCGCGCAACCCCGTTGGTCATCGGTGGACCGCTCGCTTTTTCAGGATCAGCGGCTTTGCCCCTTGTGTCGCGCCATTCTCGAATCGCAAAAGCGCGGCACGCCGCCGATCTGGCCGGAGCTGCGCTTCGAGCTGTAGCGGGGCGATGGATGCTTGACGCTCGCTTCACGTATACAATCAGTTTTTTCCTACCCGTCGTTCTGCGAAGGATTTCCCGGATGTTGTCGCGCCTTTCCGTCGTCACCTGCTGCCTGTCTCTCGCTGCTCTCTGTGCGGCCGGCCCGTCGGCAGCCTTGCAGTTGCCCTTGCCACCACCAGGTGAGGACATTGTTGGTCAGGTCCAGGTGATCAAGGCCAAATACGAAGATACCTTTGCTGACCTTGGCACTACCTACGACCTGGGCTATTCGGAAATGGTCGCGGCCAACCCGGGCGTGGATGCCTGGTTGCCTGGCGCGGGCACCGAGATTGTGCTGCCGACGCGGTTCATCCTGCCGCCTGGCCCTCGCGAAGGCATCGTGATCAACCTGGCGGAATACCGGCTCTACTACTTCCCCAAAGGGCAGAACGTGGTCTACACCTTCCCCTTGGGGATTGGCCGTGAAGGCTGGGGCTCGCCGATTGCCCATACCAGCATCATCGCCAAGACGCCGAACCCGACGTGGACACCGCCTGCCTCGATCAAGGCCGAACACGCCGCCAATGGTGACCCGCTGCCCAATGTGGTGCCCGCCGGTCCGGACAACCCGCTGGGGCCGTTCAAGTTCACCCTGGGCACGCCGGGCTATCTGATCCACGGCTCCAACATGAAATTTGGTATCGGCACGCGTACAAGCCACGGTTGCTTCCGCATGTTCAACAACAACGTGTTGGAAATGGCCAGCATGGTGCCGGTGGGCACCTCGGTACGTATCATCAACGATGCCTACAAGTTCGGCAGCAGCGGCGGCAAGGTCTACCTTGAAGCGCACACGCCGCTGAACGACGATGGCACGCCATCAGTGGTCGACAAGCATACTGCGGTCATCAATGCCTTGCTCAAGCGCGAAGACTTGGCCAACAACCTGCGGGTCAACTGGGATCAGGTGCGCGATGTGGTCGCCGCCGAAGATGGCCTGCCGACTGAAATCGGCGTACCGGGTGCCGCCCCGGTCGCCTCCAGCGCGCCGGTTGACTTGCAGCAGTAAGCCTCTGGACAAGCCCGCCATGGCCTTGGGTCATGGCGGGTTTTTTATTGCCGCAGGTTTTGGGCTGAATCCCAGGCAATAAAAAAGCCGACCCAAGAATGGATCGGCTTGATAACAACCCCGAAGGATTATTACTTGCGGCTTGCTTTTTCAAGCATGCGCAGAGCGCGCTCGTTAGCTTCGTCAGCAGTCTGTTGTGCTTTTTGAGCAGCAGCCAGAGCTTCATCAGCTTTACGGTAGGCTTCGTCTGCACGAGCCTGGGAGCGAGCTGCTGCGTCTTCAGTAGCAGTCAGACGAGCTTCGGTTTCTTTGGAGACGCTGCTGCAACCGGTAGCCAGAACTGCGGCCAGAGCCAGAGCAGAGAATTTCAGAACGTTGTTCATCGTGTTCCCCTTCAAGGACTTTCTATTAAATGGCTACTTTCTCAGAGTGAGCTGATAGCCGGCGTACATACTACCCATTACTTGTAGTAAGTAAACTGACGTAGCGCAAGAAGCAAAAAAAAATCTTGAGCTGCATCTCTTTTGGCTAATCTTTTTGACATCTGCATAAAAACTATCCAATTCTCTCCATCGCGATGGAGATTGGATCCAGGCTGAAAGCTACAGCCCGCATGTGTTAAGCCAAGTGAACAGGCGTGAATATATATATACAGGGTGACACTTTTGTACAGGTTGCCTTTAACCCGCCTCACATCTTTTGCGCATGTAGAGGTGACTTTAAGAGCGCCTGTTCGTCTCAAGCTTCAACTGCCGGCAATGTTCAGGCTTTCGATCATTGGTTGATCGAGGCCCTTTCTATATCCACCAGCAGCAAGGGATGACGTGTGCGCTTGAGCAATTGCCGCAATGGTGCCTACTATCTCCCTACGTGCTGGTTGTGAGCGCTATGGGTTTCTCGTTGTCGAAACCGGCACGGGGTGGCGTAGATGTTCCTTCGCCGGAAAAACATCGGTAAGGTAGGGTCGCAATTGCAGACCCGCGAGGAGTAGTGATGAGCGAGGCGTTGTCCATCCACCATGACCAGGCTGGTCATCAGTTCGAGACCAATGTGGACGGTCATCGTGCCTATCTGACCTACATGGACCTCGGAAAGCAGACCCTGGATATCTATCGCACCTTCGTGCCCAACGCATTGCGCGGCCGTGGCATCGCTGCCGCGTTGACCGAAGAGGCGCTGAAGTTCGCCGAAGAGGCCGGCTACACAGTGATCCCTTCGTGCTCTTACGTAGAGCGCTACATGGAGCGCCACCAGCGCCATGCCGCGAAGCTTTGAACCCTAAAACCGCACCATGAAAAACGCCGGGCTCAGCCCGGCGTTTTTGTGTGCGTCATGCAGTGTCAGGTGCGTTTGCGTTTGGGCAATACGTCCTTGAGCTTGGCGTGCATGCTGCGCAAGGTGGTCTCGGTAGCGGACCAGTCGATGCAGGCATCGGTGATCGACACGCCGTACTGCAGGTCGGCGAGGTCTTTTGGAATCGCCTGGCAACCCCAGTTCAGGTGACTTTCGACCATCAGGCCGATGATCGACTGGTTGCCTTCAAGGATCTGGTTGGCGACGTTTTCCATCACCAGCGGTTGCAGGGCCGGGTCCTTGTTGGAGTTGGCGTGGCTGCAGTCGACCATGATGTTCGGCTTGATCTTGGCCTTGTTCAGCGCCTGTTCGCACAGCGCGACGCTGACCGAATCATAGTTGGGCTTGCCGTTGCCGCCGCGCAATACCACGTGACCGTAGGCGTTGCCCTTGGTGGTCACGATGGACACGCCGCCTTCCTGGTTGATGCCCAGGAAACGGTGGGGGCTGGAGACCGACTGCAGCGCGTTGATCGCGACCGTCAGGCCGCCGTCGGTGCCGTTCTTGAAGCCCACGGCCGAGGACAGGCCGGACGCCATTTCGCGATGGGTCTGGGACTCGGTGGTACGCGCGCCGATGGCCGACCAACTGATCAGGTCCTGCAGGTATTGCGGCGAGATCGGGTCGAGGGCTTCGGTGGCGGTGGGCAGGCCCATCTCAGCCAGGTCCAGCAGCAACTGGCGACCGATGTGCAAGCCGTCCTGGATCTTGAACGAGTCATCCAGGTAAGGATCGTTGATCAAGCCTTTCCAGCCGACTGTGGTGCGCGGCTTCTCGAAATAGACCCGCATCACCAGATACAGGGTATCGGACACTTCGGCCGCCAGCACCTTGAGGCGCTCGGCGTACTCGTGGGCAGCCTTGAGGTCGTGGATCGAGCAAGGGCCGATCACCACGAACAGGCGGTGGTCGGTACCGTCGAGAATGTCACGGATGACTTCGCGGCCCTTGGTGACGGTCTGCAAGGCAGCGTCGCTCAGGGGGATTTCGCGTTTGAGCTGATCGGGCGTGATCAGGGTCTCGTTGGATTCGACGTTAAGGTCGTTGATCGGTAAATCAGCCATCGTGTTACTCGTCAGGGTCACGGTGCCGGCCGCCAGCCATCCCCGTGCGGCGGAGCACAGCATGATTTGAATGCAGGGGGAAGGAACCTTAGCGCGTATCACCGGCCCGCGACAATGGGCAAACTCCGCTTTAATCCAGCACAGGCTGCACAAAAGCCTCATGGGAGAATTCGACGGCATGGCGCGCAACCCACTCGTGGGCCATGGCTTCGTGCTGCGCAGGTGTCGGCTCGGCGTCTTCGTGCAAGCGGCAGTAGCGCTCGATCTGGCACACTTGTTCGCCCATCCGCGCACCGAACAAGGCGTGCTCATCAGTAAACGAGATACCGATACGGTAACCCTTTTCGACTTTGCGGCACCACGCCACGTAGCCCGGATAGCGGGCACTCGCGCCCAGCGACGGGATCCACAGATCCACCGCCGTGCCCTGGCGCCAGGCACGCGGATAATTGCACGCGACACCGCCCAGGCCGATAGTGTGCAGGCGTTGGCGGGGCATGGTGGGAGAGGGACGTTGGATCAACTCGACAGCGACATCATCAGGGTGAGGTAAAAAACGACCCATGTACACGGACTCCGAGCGCCGTCCCGTTGACGGCAGTGGCAGCAGTATAGTGAAGGAACTGGAATTGACCGACCTGGATATTGACCAGCAATTGCTGGGGTTGCCAGGTATTTCATTGGTGGTGTTCACCAGCGTCGGTTGTTCCAGCTGCCGCTTCGCACGTCAGCAGTTGCCCGGCTGGCACTTGCCGGTGGATCGCGTGTGCTGGGTGGATGCCGGGCACAACGGCGGCGCCGTCGAGCGCTACCAGATCTTTCATTTGCCCGCGTTATTCGTGGTGTGCGAGGGTCAGTTCCTGGGGCAGATACAGACGCGTCTTACGCGTGATGCCGTTGGCGATGCAGTAAAACAAGCCCTTACCCGTACTCCAGAGGATTTGCCATGACCGCAGTTGCACAGCCTTCCCCCCGCATTGGCATCATTGGTACCGGCGCCATCGGTGGCTTTTACGGCCTGATGCTGGCGCGCGCCGGCTTCGATGTGCACTTCTTGTTGCGCAGTGAATACGCCGCCGTCAGCGAGCATGGCTTGCACCTCAACAGCAAGGTGCATGGCAAATTGCATCTGTCTGCGGTCCAGGCCTACGCCCGCGCTGCCGATATGCCTGCGTGCGATTGGCTGCTGGTGGGGACCAAGTCCACTGGCAATGTGGACTTGGCCCCCACGCTCGTCCAGGTTGCGGCGCCGGATGCCAGGATTGTGCTGCTGCAAAATGGTCTGGATGTCGAAGACAGTTTGCGCGAGCACCTGCCGCCGTCGCTGCACCTGCTTGGCGGCCTGTGCTACATCGGCGTACATCGCTCCGGCCCTGGTGTCGTCGAGCATCAGGCATTGGGCCGGGTCAACCTGGGTTATCACAGTGGCGGTGCCGCCGACGATGAAGCCGGCCGGAAGGCCATCGTCGAAGAGGGCGCCGCGCTGTTTCATAAGGCCGGCATCGAGTCCCAGGCCATGGCCGACGTGCACCAGGCGCGCTGGCATAAGCTGGTATGGAACGTTCCCTATAACGGCCTTTCCGTGTTGTTGGGCACCGGCACCACGGCGTTGATGGCGGATGAGTCCAGCCGCGAATTGATCCAGGCGTTGATGGCCGAAGTGGTGCAGGGTGCCCGTGCTTGCGGGCATGACATTGCGGCGAGTTACGCCGACCAGATGTTTGCGATGACCGAAACCATGGATGACTATCTGCCCAGCATGTACCACGACCATGTGCACAAGCGCCCGCTGGAACTGGCGGCGATCTACGCCCGGCCGCTGGCGGCGGCAAAGGCCGCCGGTTGCGAGTTGCCACGAATCCAGGCGTTGTATCAAGCCTTGAGTTTTATAGATCGGCACAATCGCTGATTCGGGGGGAAACACCATGGCAAAAGGATTGGGCGACAAACTGGTGCTGGCGATTTCTTCACGGGCGCTGTTCGACCTGAGTGACAGCCACAAGGTCTACCTCACCGAAGGCGTGGAGGCTTACCGCAAGTATCAAATCGAGCACGAGGAAGAAACCCTTGAACCCGGCGATGCCTTCCCGCTGGTCAAAAAGCTGCTGAGCCTCAACGCCAGCCTGGGCCGTGCGCGGGTCGAGGTGGTGTTGGTGTCTCGCAACAGTGCTGACACCGGCCTGCGCGTATTCAACTCTATCCAGCATTACGGCTTGGATATTTCCCGCGCCGCTTTCGTAGGTGGACGTAGTCCGTATCCCTACTTGGCTGCCTTTGGTTGCCATCTGTTTCTTTCCACCCATGCCGACGATGTGCGCAGTGCCCTCGACGCCGGGTTTGCGGCGGCGACCATTCTTTCGGGCGGCGCGCGTCGAGCGTCGAGCGAGGAATTGCGCATCGCATTCGACGGTGATGCCGTGCTGTTCTCCGACGAGTCCGAGCGTGTGTACCAGGCTGGCGGCTTGGCAGCGTTTCAGGCCAACGAGCGGGAGTCGGCGCGCCAGCCTTTGCACGGAGGTCCGTTCAAAGGTTTCCTGGCGGCTCTCAATTTATTGCAGCGCGAGTTTGTCGACGAGGCGTGCCCGATCCGCACCGCGCTGGTCACGGCCCGCTCGGCGCCTTCCCATGAGCGGGTGATCCGCACGTTGCGCGAGTGGGACATTCGCCTCGACGAGTCACTGTTCCTAGGCGGCCTGGATAAGTCCGCATTTCTGGAGGCTTTCGCCGCCGATGTGTTTTTCGATGACCAGGCCGGTCACTGTGAGAGGGCCAGGGAGGTCGTCGCCACCGGGCACGTGCCCCATGGCATCAGCAATGAGTTGAAAATCCAGACCGAGAGCTGAGCCGAACTGCCCCGGGCGCTGCTAAGCTCATTCAATCTCCGCCATCCTGGCTGCCCAGGAGGTTCTATGATTCGTTCGATGCTGTACGCCACGGACCTCGGTCTCTATGCGCCTTATGTGATGCAACATGCGCTGGCACTGGCCCGAACGTTCAATGCCGATCTGCATGTGGTTCACGTGGTCGAACCCATGGGGCTGTTCGCCGAATCGGTGTTGCAGAGCTACCTTGATGAGCGGGCCTTGAGTGAGTGGCAGCGTCAGGGAGTGAACACGGTCATGGCGACGATCGAGCAACGGGTTCTGGACAGTTTTCGTGAGGAGTTGGGGGAAGGGGAGCAAGACCTGAAATTGATTCAATCGGTTCGAGTGATTCAGGGGGATCCTTGCGAAGTGATTCTCGACCAGTTGCGTAAACTTTCCGTTGATCTATTGATCGTAGGGAGTCACAGCGATGCAACCGCAGCGGCCACACCCCTTGGGCGAACCGCCGCAAGGGTGCTGCAGTTGTCGACAGTGCCGGTTTACCTGGTGCCATCGTTGCAGCGTCGCCGCAACGATGATATTTGATCGGTAAAGAATGATAAAAAGTTCTAGATTTATCGATCTGTCCTTTAATATAGTTATATACCGTCGCTGATACCCGTGGCGTCTATCTGCTTTGAGGGATACATATGAAGCTTCAACAACTGCGCTACATCTGGGAAGTGGCGCACCACGACCTCAACGTTTCCGCTACTGCTCAAAGCCTCTACACCTCGCAACCCGGTATCAGCAAGCAGATCCGCCTGCTCGAAGACGAGCTGGGCGTCGAAGTGTTCGCGCGCAGCGGCAAACATCTGACCCGCGTGACTCCGGCTGGTGAACGCATCATCACCACCGCCGGCGAGATCCTGCGCAAGGTCGAAAGCATCAAGCAGATCGCCCAGGAATTCTCCAACGAGAAGAAAGGCACCCTGTCGATCGCCACTACCCACACCCAGGCGCGGTACGCACTGCCGCCGGTGATCCGCGATTTCATCAAGCAATACCCCGATGTCGCCCTGCACATGCATCAGGGGTCGCCGATGCAGATCGCCGAAATGGCGGCTGATGGCACCGTTGATTTCGCTATCGCCACCGAAGCCCTGGAGCTGTTCGGTGACCTGGTGATGATGCCTTGCTACCGCTGGAACCGCTGCGTGGTCGTGCCTCAGGGCCACCCGCTGGCCAAGCTGCCGAAGCTGACCCTGGAAGCCCTGGCCGAATACCCGATCGTCACCTACGTGTTTGGTTTTACCGGCCGTTCCAAGCTCGACGAAGCCTTCAGCCACCGTGGCCTTACGCCCAAAGTGGTGTTCACCGCGGCCGACGCCGACGTGATCAAGACCTATGTACGCCTGGGCCTGGGCGTGGGCATCGTCGCCAAGATGGCGGTCGATACCAGCCTCGACAAGGACCTGGTGGTTCTCGACGCCAGCGAGTTGTTCGAGTCCAGCGTGACCAAGATCGGCTTCCGTCGTGGCACGTTCCTGCGTGGCTTCATGTGCGACTTCATCGAGAAGTTCGCGCCGCACCTGACTCGCGAGGTCATGGCCAAGGCGATCCAGTGCCACAACAAGCAGGAACTGGAAGAGCTGTTCGAGGGCGTGGAATTACCGGTTCACTGATACCGTCATTTGGCCTCGGTAACCGTAAAATGTTGCCGAGCGCCCGCCACCAGAATCTCCACCTCATCCCCTTCGAACTTGCCCAGCAGGCTTTTGCCCAAGGGCGATCGCGGGGTGATGACGGTCACCGGCTGCCCCACCACATCCACCTTCAAGCCTGCCCCATCCGGTGCCAGGAACAGCCATTGCTGGCGGCCATTCTCGTCTTCCAGGCCTAATAAGGCGCCGATTTCAATGCCACGCTGATCGTCATAGGCCCGCAGTGGCAGGTTCTGGCACAGCGACAGCGCTTGCTTGATTTCCTCGACGCGCCTGGCCTGGCCGGTTGCCAGGTAGGAGGCCTCCAGCCCAAGGGTGTCGTATTTGTTTTCTGCGATGTTTTCTTCGTGGGTCGCAGTTTCGTAGGCGGTCTGCGCGGCGCGCTGGGCAATGTCGAGGTCGACGCTGAGTTTTTCCAGGATCAACGAGTGAACGGCGTGTTTATTCATGGGCAGTGGGGTCATTCGCAAAATTGCAGGACATTGGCCCGGCTCTTTTCATTGGGAGCGTTCTGATCTTGCTGCAACCAGAACTGGCATTTGGGGTTGTTCAGGTTGCGCACATTGTTGCGGGCCTGGTCCAGGGATTGCTGCTGTTCCTGTTTGCGCAGGTTGTCGGTGTATTGCTCGAACATACGGTTCGGCGGCTCGGGTGTGACGACGGCAGGTTTGCCTAATTGTTGAACGGCCTGGGCGACCGGCGCCAGGCTCTGCGGGAACAGATAGCGCGATGTCAACCAGCTCGTCAGCACGATGGCGACAAACCCCAGCCATACACCAAACGCGATGGCGACACTGAGCTTGAACAGTGGCAGCGAACGATCAGACATGATGGACTCCTGGCGGGCATTGATGGCGTGGCGACGATTGTCGCACAGCCACTGTGCAGAATAATCGCGATCAAGCCTTCTGCATTGGCGCATTTATGCGGACAATCGAGCCTTTGAACGTTGGAGCCCGGAATGAAAGCCCGCTGGGATATTTTTTGCAGTGTCGTCGACAACTACGGCGACATCGGCGTGACCTGGCGCCTGGCCCGGCAACTGGTGGTGGAGCATGGGTGCGAAGTATGTTTGTGGGTTGATGACCTGCGGGCCTTCGAGCGCATGTGCCCTGAGATTGATGTGCGGTCGCCGCAGCAATGGCAGGACGGCGTCGAGGTGCGCGACTGGCCGGCCGACTGGCCCGGCGCTCCATCTGCCGATGTCGTGATCGCCGCTTTTGCCTGCCAATTGCCGCCGGCCTACATGGAAGCCATGGCCGAGCGCGAACGCGTTCCGCTGTGGATGAACCTGGATTACCTCAGTGCCGAAGAGTGGGTGGTGGGTTGCCATCGCCTGCCGTCGGTGAAGTTCAAGGGCGTGCAGAAGTATTTCTTCTTCCCCGGTTTTCGCCCGGGAACAGGCGGTCTTTTGCGCGAGGCAGGGTTGCTGGAGCAGTGCCAGGCTTTTCAACAAGATGTGCCGGCGCAACGACAATTCCTGCAGACCCTGGGAGTGTTTCCGGCAACTGATGCGCGATTGATCTCGCTGTTTGCCTATGAAAATGCCGGGTTGGCCAGTTGGCTGGACGTGTTGGCGACGGACGGGCGTGCCACTCATCTATTGGTGCCGGAGGGCCGCATCCTCGGCGATGTGCAACGTTGGCTGGGGCTGGAGGGCCTGGCAGCAGGTGATATTCATCAGCGCGCGGCCCTGACCGTGCAGGTGTTGCCGTTCGTGCGCCAGGAACAATATGACCGCTTGCTGTGGTGCTGCGACTTCAACGCGGTGCGCGGCGAAGACTCGTTCGTGCGGGCGCAGTGGGCGGGGCGGCCAATGCTTTGGCACATTTATCGCCAGGATGAAGACATCCACCTGGATAAGCTCGACGCCTTCCTGCAGTTGTACACCGCCGCCTTGTCACCGGCAGCCAGTGCTGCCGTAGTAACACTTTGGCAAGCCTGGAACGCTGATGGCGATATGGCACAGTCGTGGAAAATGTTGCTGGAGCACTGGCCGGAAGTGAACCAGCACGCGCAAACTTGGTGTCTGGAACAGGGCTTGCAGGCCGATCTTGCGACGGCGCTGGTACAGTTTTATGAAAGTTGGATATGATACGCCACCTTGAATTTTGTAAATCCCATCCAAATTTCGGATATCTGCAATGAAAACTGGTAAAGAACTGAAACCCGGTACCGTGATCCGTATCGACAACGACCCTTGGTTGGTTCAGAAAGCTGAGTTCACCAAGTCGGGTCGTAACAGCGCGATCATGAAGACCAAGCTGAAGAACCTGCTGACCGGTTACAAGACTGAAACTGTCTACAGTGCCGACGACAAGCTGGACGACGTGATCCTCGACCGCAAAGAAGCGACCCTGTCCTTCATCAGCGGCGACACCTACACGTTCATGGACACCACCGACTACACCATGTACGAGCTGAACGCTGAAGATATCGAAGCCGTTCTGCCGTTCATCGAAGAAGGCATGACCGACGTTTGCGAAGCGATCTTCTTCGAAGAGCGCCTGGTTTCCGTAGAGCTGCCGACCACTATCGTGCGTAAGGTTGCCTACACCGAAGGTTCCGCTCGCGGCGACACTTCGGGCAAGGTAATGAAGCCTGCCAAGCTGGCTAACGGCACCGAACTGCAAGTAGCCGATTTCATCGAAATCGACGACATGATCGAGATCGACACCCGTGAAGGTGGTTCGTACAAAGGTCGCGCCAAGAAGTAATTCTGGCTACCTCGATACGAAAAAAACCCGACTTTGAGTCGGGTTTTTTGTGGGCGTCTATAAATCAGACGGTTACGTGCAGGCGTACGTCGACGTTGCCGCGAGTGGCGTTGGAGTACGGGCAGACTTGATGCGCGGCGTCGACCAGGCTTTGCGCATCGTCCTGGGCCAGGCCCGGCAGGCTGATGTGCAGGTCGATGTCCAAGCCGAAACCACCGGGGATTTGACCGATGCCGACGTGGGCGGTGATCGACGCGTTATCCGGAACCTTGCGCTTGGTCTGGCTGGCGACGAATTTCAGCGCGCCGATAAAGCAGGCCGAGTAACCGGCGGCGAACAATTGCTCAGGGTTGGTGGCTTGGCCGCCAGCACCGCCCAGTTCCTTGGGGGTGGAGAGTTTGACGTCGAGGATGTTGTCGCTGGAGACGGCACGACCATCACGGCCGCCGGTGGCGGTGGCTACTGCGGTATAGAGCGTTTGCATGGCGTTTCCTCTTTGCTGTTAGCGCTAATTGTTTTCGCGCTAAGTAGTTGGTGAGATGAATGTATAGCGCTAATGTTTAGTGCGCAAGTTAAATTTATAAATTTTTTATGCCCAACCTCAAACCATTGTGGGAGGGGCAAGCCCTAATGCCAGTCAGTTAAAGGGTGGGATGTGGAGCACATCATCTGTAGTGAGCGGGCTTGCCCCGCGCTGGGTGGCGTAGCCGCCCCAAACCCAGGCACCTCGGTCCTCCTGAAATACCGCGGCGTCTTTGTTGGGGCGGCTACGCCACCCAGCGCGGGTGTAGAACCGTAGACATCGTTTACATCTGAAACCGGGGACATCGTTTACACATTTGAAGCT
>NZ_PYWX01000008.1 GCF_003031675.1 Pseudomonas palleroniana
GTATTTCAGGAGGACCGAGGTGCCTGGGTTTGGGGCGGCTGCGCCACCCAGCGCGGGACAAGCCCGCTCACTACAGATGATGTGTTCTACATCCCACATGGAGTCTCCATTCCCACAGTGAGTCCAAGTGCGGCTTATTTCTGCGAGCCGTCATCATGTTGCAGATTGGCCTGGGTGATGTTCGCCCCGGCCGGTACGTTGCGGGTCAGCCACACATTGCCGCCAATGGTCGAGCCCTTGCCGATGGTGATACGCCCCAGGATCGTCGCCCCGGCATAGATCACCACATCGTCCTCGACGATCGGATGACGCGGATGGCCCTTCTGCAATTGCCCATCCTCATCCGCCGGGAAGCGCTTGGCCCCCAGCGTCACCGCCTGGTAGATGCGCACACGCTCGCCAATGATCGCGGTCTCGCCGATCACCACCCCGGTCCCATGGTCGATAAAGAAACTCGGGCCGATCTGCGCGCCAGGGTGGATATCGATGCCGGTGGCCGAGTGGGCAATCTCGGCGCTGATGCGCGCCAGCAAAGGCAGGCCGGCGCGGTACAGATGGTGCGCCAGGCGGTGGTGAATCACCGCCAGGATGCCGGGGTAGCACAGCAGCACTTCGTCCACACTGCGTGCGGCCGGATCGCCGTGGTAAGCGGCCAGCACATCGGTGTCCAACAGGCTGCGCAGGGACGGCAAGGCCAGCGCGAAATTCTGGATCAACCGGATGGCCAGGGCGTCGACCTGGCTGTCATCCTGGCCGCCTTGGCGCGCGGCATAGCGCAGCTCCAGGCGGGCCTGGGCAAGCAAGGCATTGAGCGCGACGTCCAGGGTATGGCCAACGTAAAAATCTTCACTTTCCTCACGCAGATCCACCGGCCCCAGGCGCATGGGAAACAGCGCACCGCACAGCGCTTCGAGGATCTGCGCCACGGCGTCGCGGGAAGGTAATTCGCGGCCGCCATGCTCGCCGCTCAGCCGGCCATTGCGGGTGCGCCACTGGTCCCGGGCGCTTCGCAGCTGGCTGACGATGGTCTGCAATTGCCAATGACTGGAACGCTCACTCACGGTATTCACTCCTGACGTAATGGCGCTCACTTTACGGTATGCACCCTGGCCGCCCTTAAGAACCAATGGTGCGATGCTAAGAACCATCCGGCATAAGCGATTGACGGTTGCCCGTTGAAAAGTGCCTGCCTATAGTCGCCTCATTACTTAGCCACCGTGCGTAGCCATGATCAAACAACAGCTCGACCGCTTTAACCGTCTGGAACTGCTGGGCGGCGCCACTGCCCTGGAAAAACTCGAGCGGCTGTCGGCCTGGCTGGGCAGGGATATCTACGTCAAACGCGACGACACGACGCCCCTGGCCATGGGCGGCAACAAGCTGCGCAAGCTTGAATACCTCGCCGCCGATGCCATCGCCCAAGGCGCCGACACCCTGGTGACCGCCGGCGCCATCCAGTCCAACCACGTACGCCAGACCGCCGCTCTCGCCGCCAAACTGGGCCTGGGTTGCGTGGCCTTGCTGGAAAACCCGACCGGCACCGAAGACCCCAACTACCTGGGCAACGGCAACCGGCTATTGCTGGACCTGTTCGACGCCAAAGTCGAATTGGTGGAGAACCTCGACCACGCCGACGAACAGCTCGACGCCCTCGCCGAGCGCCTGCGCAGCAACGGCAAGAAGCCGTACCTGGTGCCCATTGGCGGCTCCAATGCCCTCGGCGCCCTGGGCTATGTACGCGCCGGGCTGGAACTGGCCGCGCAGATTGAAGACAGCGGCCTCCAGTTCGCCGCCGTGGTGCTGGCCTCCGGCAGCGCAGGCACCCACAGCGGCCTGGCCTTGGCGCTGAGTGAAGCCCTGCCGGATTTGCCGGTAGTCGGCGTCACCGTATCGCGCACCGACGAAGCCCAGCGCCCCAAAGTCCAGGGCCTGGCCGAACGCACTGCCGAGTTGCTCGGTGTGAGCCTTCCCGAAGCGTTCAAGGTCATTTTGTGGGACGAATACTTCGGCCCCCGTTATGGCGAACCGAACGCCGGCACCCTTTCAGCGGTCAAGCTATTGGCGAGCCAGGAAGGCCTGCTGCTGGACCCGGTCTACACTGGCAAGGCCATGGCAGGTTTGCTGGACGGCATCGGGCGTCAGCGCTTCGAGGACGGGCCGATCATTTTCCTGCATACCGGTGGGGCGCCGGCGTTGTTCGCCTACGACGCGGTGTTCAACTGAATAAACGCGGACCGAATGTGGGCTAAATGTGGGAGGGGGCTTGCTCCCGATAGCGGTATATCAGTGAAAAGTGAGCTGGCTGACATTGCGCTATCGGGAGCAAGCCCCCTCCCACATTTTAAAACAGCCTTATATTCGAAAAAAGAATATCAAATTAAATTTATATTATTTTCAAGTCTTAAAAACAGACTTTATAGTCGCGCCGCAGGCGAAGACGCGCACTGCGCTTTAAGGCACGATACGCCTACTGCGTCACCTGCTTCGCTCAACATAAAAACACAGGGGCTCTTCATGACTATTTCCGTATCGCGTCGCACGTTGCTGGTTGGCACTTTGGGTCTGGCGCTGGGCGCCGGTTGGATGGGCCAGGCGGTTGCCGGCGAGCAGTTGAACACCATCAAGAAAGCGGGCGAGATCAAGATCGGCCTGGAAGGCACCTACCCGCCGTTCAGCTTTGTCGATGAAAGCGGCAAGCTCAGCGGCTTCGAAGTCGAGCTGTCCGAAGCGCTGGCCAAGGAGCTGGGCGTCAAGGTCAAGCTGCAAGCCACCCCATGGGACGGTATCCTCGCCGCCCTGGAATCCAAGCGCCTTGACGCTGTGGTCAACCAAGTGACCATCTCCGAAGAGCGCAAGAAGAAGTACGACTTCTCCAAGCCCTACACCGTCTCCGGTATCCAGGCGCTGACCCTGAAGAAAAATGTCGACACCATCAAGAGCGCCGACGACCTGGCCGGCAAGAAAGTCGGTGTGGGCCTGGGCACCAACTACGAGCAATGGCTCAAGGACAACCAACCCAAAGCCATCATCAAGACCTACAACGATGACCCGACCAAGTTCCAGGACCTGCGCATCGGCCGTACCGATGCCATCCTGATCGACCGTCTGGCCGCCTTGGAATACGCCAAGAAAGCCACGGACACCGCCGCTGCCGGCCCTGCTTTCTCCCGTCAGGAAGCCGGTATCGCCCTGCGCAAAGGTGAGCCTGAATTGCTCGACGCCGTGAACAAGGCCCTCGACAAGCTGCGCGCCGACGGCACCTTGAAGAAGCTGTCCGAGAAGTACTTCAACGCTGACGTCACCGAATAATGGAAGCAGCTTTCCAACTCGCGCTGGACTCCGCGCCCTTTCTGCTCAAGGGCGCGTACTACACGGTGATTCTCAGCCTCGGCGGGATGTTTTTCGGCTTGCTGCTGGGCTTCGGCCTGGCCTTGATGCGCCTGTCGCGCTTCAAGCTGTTGAGCTGGACCGCCCGGGTCTATGTCTCGTTCTTTCGCGGCACGCCCTTGCTGGTACAACTGTTCCTGATCTACTACGGCTTGCCGCAAGTGGGCATCGAACTGGACCCGATCCCGGCGGCACTGATCGGCTTTTCGCTGAACATGGCCGCGTATGCCTGTGAAATCCTGCGTGCCGCCATCGCCTCCATCGAGCGCGGCCAATGGGAAGCGGCCGCCAGTATCGGCATGACCCGTGCACAGACGCTGCGCCGGGCCATTCTGCCGCAGGCCATGCGCACGGCGCTGCCACCGTTGGGCAACAGCTTTATTTCGCTGGTCAAGGACACGGCGCTGGCCGCCACCATCCAGGTGCCCGAGCTGTTTCGCCAGGCACAACTGGTGTCGGCGCGCACCTTCGAAATTTTCACCATGTACCTGTCCGCAGCCCTGATCTACTGGATACTGGCAAGCATCCTGGCGCATTTTCAAAATCGCCTGGAAGACCGGGTCAACCGGCATGACCTGGAGTCTTGAAGCATGATCGTGGTTGAAAAACTGACCAAACAATTCAAGGGTCAGGTGGTGCTCAACGGCATCGACCTTGAGGTCAAGGAAGGCGAAGTCGTCGCTATCATCGGCCCTAGCGGTTCCGGCAAGACCACCTTCCTGCGCTGCCTGAACTTCCTCGAAGAACCCACCAGCGGCCGCATCAAGGTCGGTGATATCGAGATCGACGGCAGCAAGCCGCTCAACCAGCAACAGGGCCTGGTGCGACGTTTGCGCCAGCACGTGGGTTTTGTGTTCCAGAACTTCAACCTGTTCCCCCACCGCACGGCGCTGGAAAACGTCATCGAAGGGCCGATAGTGGTCAAGAAGATGCCACGCGAAGCGGCGATCGAGTTGGGTCGCAAGCTATTGGCCAGGGTTGGCCTGGCGGGCAAGGAAGCGTCGTACCCCAGGCGCTTGTCCGGTGGCCAGCAGCAGCGCGTGGCGATTGCCCGTGCGCTGGCCATGGAGCCGGAGGTGATCCTGTTCGATGAACCCACCTCGGCCCTCGACCCGGAACTGGTGGGCGAAGTACTGGCGACTATCCGCAGCCTCGCCGAAGAAAACCGCACCATGGTGATCGTCACCCACGAAATGAGTTTTGCTCGGGACGTGGCCAATCGAGTGATCTTCTTCGACAAGGGCGTGATCGTGGAACAAGGTGAAGCCAAAGCGCTGTTTGCCAACCCTAAGGAGGAGCGGACCAGACAGTTCCTGAGTAAGTTTCTCGCCCACTGACACTGCAACACCTGTAGTGAGGGGGCTTGCCCCCCGCTGGAGTGCGCAGCGCTCCCAAAAATTTGGGGCCGCTACGCACTCCAGCGCGGGGCAAGCCCGCTCACTACAGGTCAGCGGAGCCTACAAAGACGGCTTGCATACAACGGCAAAACACCCCGCCGTCCGCCTCTTAAAATCCCTCCCCCGGTCAGCCCTTTCTGAATCTGCTCCACCCCGCCGTTTAGCCCTGTGCCGCCATTGACGCCTCCTGGCCAACCCTCTTATCTAGCGCCCAGAGGATTGGATCCTATCCCGGCTATTCACTGAATCGTTCCTTTCGGCACCCTGCGCGCAACCGCGTCATCGGTGCTGGAACGATTGCTGCTGGCTGCATCAAGGAGATTACTTATGACGCGCACTGCAACCCCGGCCATGCTCACCGCTCCGACCCTGCCCCAGGCGCAACGGCATGGCATCAATGCCCTCGCCGCCGCCCAATTGCAGGTGGACATCGCGCCCTACCCCGGGATGGAGGAAGGCGACCTGATCGAATTGTTCTGGAACAACTGCTTTACCGCCTCACGGCGCATCACCGCCTGCAAGGTGGGTACGCCGACACACCTGCGTGTTCCGGAAAGCTTTGTGCTGGATGGCCAGGCCCAGGTTCATTACCAAGTCATGCAAGTCGGCTACGGCCCGGCACGCTCTGCGATCACCCATGTACGGGTCAAGACCAACTACCCGGGCGGCCTGCCTTCGGCGCTGTTCAGCGACGAGAACCAAAACCTCGCCCCCGTCGGGCTGCCCGATACCATCCGCCGCTACGGCGTCAACCCAAGCCAGGTCCGGCGTGGCATCCCGCTGACCATCGAGCCTTACCTGAACATGGCCTGCGGCGACGCCATTACCCTGCGCTGGGGCGACATACGGATGGACCTGCCGAAAATCCAGGCCAAAGGCATCGGCCTGGCGGTGCAAGTCTGGGTGCCTTCAACCGTGATTGTCGAAGCGGGTGATGACAGCCGGCTGGAGGTGACCTACTGCATTCTCGACCGCGTGGGCAATAATTCACGCTGGGCCCCGAGCCGCACCTTGAACATTGCCGCCTGTGCCGCACCGGCGCCGGCCCGCCCGGCCAGGGCTGCGACGATCTATCAACCGCGTCACCCCGGCTCACCCTGCGAGCCTGGGTGACAGCCCTTCTATGCATATTCCTAAAAGTTAGTTTATTTAAAAAATAAAGGCGCTTAGGGTATATGCACCGGACCACCGGACATCTCTGATTTTTCTGTTTTTATTTCATTGAATGCGAGGTCGGTATGGTCAGAATTACCCCGGTGCATAACGCCAGGGCATTACGTGCAGCCAAGGAGCGGCGCTGATGTCTAATTTGGCTCTAACCCCCCTCCAGAGTGATCTGGACGTAGCCCCACTGTTGTTGCCGGCCACCGTGCTGCGCAGCGACGCCCAGGCGCTGGAGGCAGCCCACGAGTTGGCCGAGGCCGCACGCCTGCAGGCCGCCAAGCGCGACCGGCAGCGCCAGTTGCCATGGGCACAGATCGAACAGTTCACCCGCAGTGGGCTGGGCAGTATTTCCATTCCCCGCGAATACGGCGGCCCGCAGGTGTCATTCGTGACCCTGGCCGAGGTGTTCGCGATCATCAGCGCGGCGGACCCGGCCCTCGGGCAGATCCCGCAAAACCACTTCGGCATCCTGTATCTGTTGCAGGGCACCGCCACCGAGCGCCAAAAGAAGCAGCTGTTCCAAAGCGTGCTCGACGGCTGGCGCATCGGTAATGGCGGCCCGGAACGTGGCACCCGAAACACCCTGGAACTCAAGGCGCGCATCACCGCCGAGGGCGAGGGTTACGTCATCAGCGGCCAGAAGTTCTATTCCACCGGCGCATTGTTTGCCCATTGGGTCGCGATCAAAGCCCTGAACGAAGACGGCAAACAGGTCATGGCGTTCGTGCGCCGCGGCACCGAAGGGCTGCGTATCGTCGATGACTGGTCGGGCTTCGGCCAGCGCACCACCGCCAGCGGCACGGTGCTGCTGGACCGGGTGCCGGTGGACGCAGAACTGGTGGTCGACAACTGGCGCATCGGCGAGAAGCCGAATATCCAGGGCGCTGTTTCACAGTTGATCCAGGCCGCCATCGACGCCGGCATCGCCCGAGGGGCACTCGACGACACCCTGGCTTTCGTGCGCGAACGCTCACGCCCGTGGATCGATGCCAAGGTCGAGCGCGCCAGCGATGACCTGTACGTGATTGCCGATATCGGCAAGCTGAAAATCGAATTGCACGCCGCCGAAGCGCTGCTGCGCAAGGCCGGCAAGGTGCTGGATGAAGTGAGTGCCGCGCCGATCACCGCGCAATCGGCCGCCCGGGCTTCGATTGCCGTGGCCGAGGCGAAAGTGCTGACCACCGAAGTGTCGCTGCTGGTCAGCGAAAAACTCTTCGAACTGGCCGGCAGCCGCGCCACCCTCGCCGAATTCAACCTCGATCGCCACTGGCGCAATGCCCGGGTGCACACCCTGCATGACCCGGTGCGCTGGAAATATCACGCGATCGGCGCCTATCGATTGAACGGCACCTTGCCTGCTCGTCACTCCTGGATTTGACCGACCAGAACACTTTTTCCACGAGCTTCTGGAGAACACACATGACTGTCTCTACAAACGTCGCGGTTATCACCAGCGATGAACAAGCCCTTATTGTCGCCAGCGACCTGGCCGAAGACTTTCGCCGCGACAGCGCTCAGCGCGACCGTGAACGCCGCCTGCCCTTGCCCGAACTAGACGTGTTTTCCCGCTCCGGCCTGTGGGGCATCAGCGTACCCAAGGCCTATGGCGGCGCGGGTGTGTCCAACGTCACCCTGGCCAAGGTCATCGCGCTGATAGCCCAGGCGGACGCGTCACTGGGCCAGATTCCGCAGAACCATTTCTATGCGCTGGAAGTGCTGCGGGTGAACGGCAGCCCGGCCCAGCAAAAACGCCTGTACGCCGAGGTGCTGGCCGGCCAGCGGTTTGGCAACGCCCTGGCGGAATTGGGCACCAAGACCGCGCATGACCGCGTGACGAGCCTCACCCGCGACGGTGAAGGCTTTCGCATCAACGGACGCAAGTTCTACTCGACCGGCGCGATCTACGCCCAGCGCATTCCCACCTCGGTCGTGGATGAACACGGCGTACAGCAACTGGCGTTTGTCCCCCGCGACAGCGAAGGCCTGAGCGTGATTGATGACTGGAGCGGCTTCGGCCAGCGCACCACCGGCAGCGGTTCGGTGGTATTCGATAACGTGTGGGTCGCGGCGCAAGATGTGGTCGCGTTCCAGAGCGCCTTCGAACGCCCGACCACCGTCGGCCCGCTCGCGCAGATCCTGCATGCGGCCATCGACACCGGCATCGCCCGCGCCGCCTTCGAAGATGCATTGCACTTTGTGCGCACCAAGACCCGGCCGTGGATCGACTCCGGCAACGACAAGGCCAGCGAAGACCCGCTGACCCTGAAAAGCTTCGGCCACCTGAGCACCCGCCTGCACGCCGCCGAGGCCCTGCTGGAGCGCTCGGGTGAGTTTCTCGACCGCGCCCAGGCCGACAGCAATGCCCAGAGCGTTGCCGCCGCCTCCATCGCCGTCGCCGAAGTGCGGGCCTTGAGCACCGAGATTTCCCTGGCCGCCGGCAGCACGCTGTTCGAACTGGCCGGCAGCCAGGCCACACTGGCCGAGCATGGCCTCGACCGGCACTGGCGCAACGCCCGCGTGCACACCCTGCACGACCCGGTGCGCTGGAAGTATCACGCGGTGGGCAATTACTACCTCAATGATCAAAACCCGCCATTGCGGGGGACGATCTGATGCCCGCGCCTGAAACAGTGAAAAAGAAAATCCTGCTCAATGCCTTCAACATGAACTGCATCGGGCATATCAACCACGGCCTGTGGACGCATCCACGGGACAACTCGACCCAGTACAAAACCCTCGAGTACTGGACCGAACTGGCCAAGACCCTGGAACGCGGCCTGTTCGACGGTTTGTTCATCGCCGACATCGTCGGCGTGTACGACGTCTACCAGAACTCCATCGATGTGCCGCTCAAAGAGTCGATTCAGCTACCGGTCAACGACCCTCTGTTGCTGGTGTCGGCCATGGCCGCCGTGACGCACCATCTCGGCTTCGGCCTGACGGCCAACCTGACCTACGAGCCGCCGTACCTGTTCGCCCGACGCATGTCCACCCTCGACCACCTGAGCCGGGGCCGGGTGGGCTGGAACATCGTCACCGGCTACCTCGACAGCGCCGCCAAGGCCATGGGCCTCACCGAGCAGGCCGAGCATGACCGGCGCTACGACCAGGCCGACGAATACCTGGAGGTGCTCTACAAGCTCTGGGAAGGCAGTTGGGAAGATGACGCTGTGCTTAACGATCCGCAGGCGCGGGTGTATGCGCAGCCGGGCAAGGTGCACAAGGTCGAGCACCACGGCGAGTTTTATCAGGTAGAGGGTTATCACTTGTGCGAACCCTCGCCGCAGCGCACGCCGGTGCTGTTCCAGGCCGGCAGCTCCGAGCGTGGTTTGCTGTTCGCCGGGCGTCACGCCGAGTGTGTATTCATCAGCGGGCAGAACAAGCCGGCGACCAAGGCCCAGGTGGACAAGGTGCGCGCCAGCGCGGTCGAGGCCGGGCGCAACCCGGATGACATCAAGGTTTTCATGGGCCTGAACGTGATCGTTGGCGCCACCGAAGCGCAGGCCTGGGCCAAGCACGCCGAATACCTGAGCTACGCCAACGCGGAAGCCGGCGTGGCGCATTTCTCGGCGTCCACCGCGATTGATTTTGCCCAATACGAACTCGACGAACCGATCCAGTACGTGAAGAGCAATGCCATCCAGTCGGCGACCAAGAACCTGCAGAACAACGATTGGACCCGGCGCAGATTACTAGAGCAACACGCCCTGGGTGGCCGCTACATCACCCTGGTCGGCTCGCCGGAACAGGTCGCCGATGAACTGGAATCCTGGATCAGCGAAACCGGGCTGGATGGCTTCAACCTGACGCGCATTGTGACGCCGGAAAGCTATGTGGATTTCATTGATCTGGTGGTGCCGGAGTTGCAAAGGCGTGGGTCCTACAAAACCGCGTACGAGACTGGAACGCTAAGAGAAAAGGTGTTCCACGGCACGCCACGCTTACCCGAACAACACACAGGATCCACCTACCGACGTTGATCAGAAATGTGGGAGGGGGCTTGCCCCCGATAGCGGTGTGTCAGCCACCAGATTTATCAACCGAGCGACCGCAATCGGGAGCAAGCCCCCTCCCACACTGAGTCTCCATGGTTTGCACCCATACCTTATGACTGGAAACATCTTATGAAAAAAACACTGCTCACCCACCCAGTCAAAGCACTGGCCCTGGCCTTCGGCCTGTTCAGCGCGACCGTGTTCGCCGCCGATGCACCGCTGAAAATCGGCACCACCGCCGCCTTCGCGATTCCCCTCGAGGCCGCCGTGGCCGAAGCAGGCAAGCAGGGGCTGAAAGTCGAACTGGTCGAATTCACCGATTGGATCGCGCCCAACGTCAGCCTGGCTGCCGGTGATATCGACGTGAATTACTTCCAGCACATCCCGTTCCTGGAAAATGCCAAGGCCGCCGCCGGTTTTGACCTGGTGCCCTATGCGCCGGGCATCATCAACAACGTCGGCCTGTACTCGAAAAAGTACAAACGCTTCGATGACCTGCCCCAGGGCGCCAGCGTGGCCATCGCCAACGACCCGATCAACAGCGGGCGGGGCCTGCAGCTGCTGGCCAAGGCCGGGTTGATCACCCTCAAGCCGGGCGTGGGCTACAAGGCCACCGAAGAAGACATCATCGCCAACCCGAAAAAGATCAAGATCCTGCAAGTGGAAGCCGTGCAACTGGTGCGCGCCTATGACGACGCCGATCTGGTGCAGGGCTACCCGGCGTATATCCGCCTGTCCAAGACCTTCGATGCCGAATCGGCCTTGCTGTTCGACGGCCTCGACCACCCGGAATACGTGATCCAGTTTGTGATCCAGCCGAAAAGCAAAACCGATCCACGGGTGATCAAATTCGTCGACATCTACCAACATTCGCCGGTCGTGCGCGCCGCCCTGGATAAATCCCTCGGCAAGCTCTACCAAGTCGGCTGGGAAGGCTGAAGATGACCGCCGCCAACCGCCAGCTGCGCGACCTGGGCACACCGCCCAGGGATGCCAGCCAGACCGTACTGCACCCCGACCTGAACCGCGCCCATGTGCGTTTTATCAACCTGGGCAAAACCTATGACGGCAGCGTGCATGCCCTGCAAGGTATCGACCTGGCCATCCAGCGCGGCGAAGTGTTCGGCATCATCGGCCGCAGCGGCGCCGGTAAATCTTCGTTGATCCGCACCATCAACCGCCTGGAGCAACCCAGCAGCGGGCGCGTGCTGATCGATCAGGTGGACATCGGCGGGCACGACGAAGACCACCTGGTGGCGCTGCGGCGGCGCATCGGCATGATCTTCCAGCACTTCAATTTGATGTCGGCCAAGACCGTCTGGCAGAACGTCGAGTTGCCGCTCAAGGTGGCCGGCATCCCCAAGCCGCAGCGTGAGCAAAAGGTCCGCGAGCTGCTGGAACTGGTGGGCCTCAAGGACAAACACCACAGCTACCCGGCGCAACTGTCCGGTGGGCAAAAACAGCGCGTGGGCATCGCCCGTTCATTGGTGCACGACCCCGAGATTCTGCTGTGCGACGAAGCCACCTCGGCCCTCGACCCGGAGACCACCCAATCGATTCTCGGTCTGCTGCGCGAGATCAACCAGCGCCTGGGCCTGACCATTGTGTTGATCACCCATGAGATGGCGGTGATCCGCGAGATCTGCGACCGCGTGGTCGTGCTGGAACACGGGCGCATCGTCGAACAAGGCCCGGTGTGGCAAGTGTTCGGCAAGCCGCAGCACGAGGTCAGCAAAACCCTGTTGGCGCCGCTGCAACACGGGCTGCCGCAAGAACTGCAGGATCGTTTGCAAGCCACCCAGGCCTCGGCTGACGCTGCACTGGTGTTGCGCTTGCAGTTCACCGGCAGCGCCCACGATGAACCCGACCTGGCCGCGCTGTTTGGCGCTCTCGGCGGGCGTGTGCGCTTGCTGCAAGGCGGCGTGGAACGTATTCAAGGGCATGCCCTGGGGCAACTGCTGCTGGCGGTGAGTGGCTCGCCCCACAACGCTGCCGAGCTGCGCCAGCGTGCAGGGAACTGGGCGCAACAGGTGGAGGTGCTGGGTTATGTGGTTTGATCGTTTGTTGCAGGGCGCCATCGACACCTTGTTGATGGTGGGAGTGTCATCGTTGATCGCCTTGCTGGTGGGGATTCCGCTGGCGGTATTCCTGGTCACCAGCGACAAGGGCGGAATCTACCAGGCACCGGCGTTGAACCGCGTGCTGGGCGCGTTCGTCAATCTGTTCCGCTCTATTCCATTTCTGATTCTGATGGTGGCGTTGATCCCGTTCACCCGGCTGATTGTCGGCACCACCTATGGCGTGTGGGCGGCCGTGGTGCCACTGACCATCGCCGCCACGCCGTTCTTTGCGCGCATCGCCGAGGTGAGCCTGCGCGAGGTCGACCACGGCTTGATCGAAGCCGCCCAGGCCATGGGCTGCCGGCGCTGGCACATCATCTGGCACGTGCTGTTGCCCGAGGCACTGCCGGGGATTGTCGGCGGGTTCACCATCACCCTGGTGACCATGATCAACTCGTCCGCCATGGCCGGGGCGATTGGCGCAGGGGGCTTGGGGGATATTGCGTACCGCTATGGCTATCAGCGCTTTGACACGCAGATCATGCTGACGGTGATCGTGTTGCTGGTAGTGCTGGTGGCAGTGATTCAATTGGGTGGAGATCGACTGGCGCGGGTACTCAACAAACGGTGAGGTATAGTCGGCATATCCCAGCATTCGGTATTGCCTGTCATGATCCTCAAGCCCGACGACCTCGACCAGATTACCTCCACCACACTCGGCCACTACAACAAGGTGGCCGAAGACTTCCGCGAAGGCACCCGCGATCACGATGTCAGCCAGAACATCGATGCCTTGCTACGGCATATCCAGGGCACGGCGCCGTTTACCGTACTGGATTTCGGCTGCGGGCCGGGGCGGGATCTGCAGACCTTCACGCGCTTGGGCCATATCGCCGTAGGGCTCGATGGCTCCGAGCGGTTTGCGCAGATGGCGCGGCAAGACAGCGGCTGTGAGGTATTGCAGCAGGACTTCCTCAAGCTGGATCTGCCCGCCGAACGCTTCGATGGGATCTTTGCCAATGCCGTGCTGTTCCATATTCCCAAGCAGGAACTGCCCCGTGTGCTCAAGCAGCTGCATGCCGCGCTGAAGCCGGCGGGCGTGCTGTTCAGCTCCAACCCTCGGGGTGAAAACCAGGAGGGCTGGAATGGGCCACGGTATGGGTCTTATCACGACCTGGAGGCATGGCAGGCATTGCTGACGGCGGCGGGTTTTGTGGAGCTGGAGCATTACTACCGGCCGACGGGGTTGCCTCGGGAGCAGCAGCCTTGGTTGGCGAGTGTGTGGCGCAAGCGATAGATTTTTGTTGCCGGATCTGACGCTATCGGGAGCAAGCCCCCTCCCACATTTAGATTTGTGAACACAGCCAAGTGTGGGAGGGGGCTTGCTCCCGATGGCCTCACAGGCGGCCCTGATCCACCTGATACACCACCGGTTTTTCGCCCGCCACCAGCGCCGTCACACTGCGCCCCGCATACCCGTCCTTTTCCTCGGCGGCAAAGTTGGCCACCAACCGTGTCCCATCCGCAAAGGTGGTCTGCTGCACCTGCCGGTCCGCCGTCAGCCAGCGGAAATCCGTCAGGGCCTGAGTCGCCAGGCGCTGATGCAATGGCCGAAAAAACCGATCCTGACGCACCATCACCGGCAACCGCTGTTTAACCGTCGAGGCGCTCAGGTGATACAGCGGCGGCACGTTGTAGAGCAGTTGGGTGAGCTCGTTCTCAGCCCTGACATTGCTCAGTTTCAGGCTGTCGAACAGCCAGTGATGGGTAGTGATCACCGAGCCGTGGAATACCGCCTGATACAACGGCAGGCGCATGCTCGGCGCGAAATATACGGTGCGCAACGGCTCGTTGAGCGGCACTGGTTTAAAGAACACCGTCGGTTCTTCCGGTGGATACCAGTTGCCCACGTAATAGGGCGACTGTTTGTCCTGGGTCATCTGGCGGTCCCCCCAACCGATCACCGGCGTCTGCATGCCATGGGCGAACAGGATGCCCTGTGCGGTAATGGCATTGCCGTCTTCGGAGCCGGCAGGCAGTTTGAGCACCGTGTTGAGCCAGCGTGAGGCGTCGATATTGCCTTCGGCATTTTGCGCCTGGGTCATCGTGGCGCCATCGCGGTAGCTGTCGAAGACCATGCTGGTGGCATAGGCGTCGAGGAACCAGGCATTGAACCCGGCCTTGGCCTGGATGGCCTTCACGCGGGCTTCCAGCAAAGGCCGTACGCAGCGCGGGTCGGTGTAATGGCCGGATTGCTGGAAGCCGGTTTTCAGTTTGCCGCTTTTCAACACAATCGCGCAGTCGCGGTAGGCCTTGCTGCCCAAATGGGCGGTGGTCCAGTCCGGGTTTTCCGTGGCTGACAAGGCGGTTTCATAGGAGTCGTACGGCGCCATCAGGTAACCGGCGTCGACGCCGGCACGCATCGTTTCAGGATGCCAGAGCCCGCCTTCCCAGCCTTCGCCGAGGGTCAGCAACACGCGTTGCAGCCCGGCGTCGCGCAGCGCACGGACGGTCTGGTTGCCCCAGGTTTCAGGGTGGTCGCGCAAGGCGCCGGCAAACGCCACGGCCAGCTCGTTGCGCAGCTCGCCATAGCGGGCGGCGAGTCGGGTCATATCGGGTGCATCCACCTGCCAGCTCTGCCGGGCCTTTCTGTTGATCGCCGCATTGAGGCCGCGCAACAGCACGGTTTGCTCATAGCGATTCAATGCCGTGGTTTGCGCCAGCACCTGGGTGGATTCCCTGTCCAACAAACCCTTGAGCTCATGAGCGCGCAGGCGCTTGAGCAACAGCGGCCAGTCGCGCACATCCTGCGCGGCCAGCAGGTCATTGCCCCACAGGTAGACATGGCTGGCGCCCAGCAGCTTTTGCGCCTCGGGCGTGTGCCGCAGTTTGTCCGCCAACGGCTCATAGCGCCCCTGCTCCACCAGCCATTGGCGGTAGCGCTTGGCACCGGCCAGGGGGTCGGCGTCGCCCAGGTGCAATAACAGGGTCATCGGTGCCGAGGGCTCGAGCGCAGTGAATTCATGGGCCAGGGACAATGCCATGCCCTGCTGCCATTGCAGGCGGTTGTTATAGGGGTTGGTCAGCAGCCAGTTCAAGGTGAAGCCGCCGTGATCCGTGCCCCACAGCGGCAAGCTCAAGTCCTGGGTGGTATTGATCTCACCCTGTTGCAGCAGGAAAGCACTCCATACGGGATCGGCGGCGGGTACGTAGTGCCCTTCAGCCAATGGCCATATCAAGCCCTTGCCGAGGGCACTGGACGGTTGTTGAAGGATCGGCAAGAGACCGGCGTCCCGTGCCCGGATGGACAACGCCAGGTCGCGTTGTTCGAGCGTGGCGCTCACCTGAAAGGCGCCCGCATCCCACTGCCAACTGGCTTGCTGGCCATTGTGTGAAAGTTGACTGACGGCGTGGGCGGCCACGCCGCTGGAGGCCTGCACCGGCGGCTGGCCGCTGGGTGTGACGCGGATGGCCAGGGTGGCCGGGTCGAGTTCGACCCGCCACAGGGAATTTTCCAATACCGTGCCGGCAAAGGCGACGGGGGCCAGCAACAGGGTGCACATCAACAGCACGTGGCGCAGGGCATGACTCATGTTCAGGTCTGTTCTGGTTTGGGCTCCCGGATCTTGTACCAAGCCACATACAGCGCAGGCAAAAACAAAAGTGTTAACAATGTTGCGATGATGATCCCGCCGATCATCGCGTAGGCCATCGGCCCCCAGAACACTTCACGCGCAATCGGGATCATGCCCAGGCTCGCCGCCGCCGCCGTGAGCAAGATCGGCCGGCGTCGATGTTCGGTGGCTTCCACCACGGCATCCCAGGGCGTATAGCCCGCCAGTTCATACTCGTCGATCTGGGTCACCAGAATCACCGAGTTGCGGATGATGATGCCGATCAGCGCCAGGATCCCCAGGATCGCCACGAACCCCATGGGCGTACCCGTAGGAATCAACGCCAGCACCACGCCGATCAACCCCAGCGGCGCGACACTGGCCACCAGGAACATCTTCTGCACGCTGTGCAGCTGGATCATCAGGAAAGTCGCCATCAGGAACAGCATCAGCGGCACCACCTTGGCGATCGGGCCTTGGGCCTTGCCGCTTTCTTCGACGGTGCCGCCGGTGGCGACCTTGTAGCCCACCGGCAACCCGGCGCTGAATTTCTCGATGGTCGGCGCCAACTGTTTGACCAGGTCGGTGGGTTGTATCTCATCGCGCACCGAAGCCTTGACGGTAATGGTCGGTTTGCGGTCGCGGCGCCACACCAGCGGCTGCTCCAGCTCATAGCGCACGGTGGCGAACGCCAGCAGCGGAATCGAGGTGCCGTTGGGTGTGACGATCTGCAGGTTCTGCAGGGTTTCCGGCGTGCCACGCTCGGCATCTTCGGCGCGGCCGACCACGTTGATCAGGTAGATATCATCGTGCACCTGAGTCACCGAGGCGCCGCTGACCACGCTGTTCATCAACTGCGCCACGTCTTCCGACGACAGCCCGAGTTGCCGCGCCTTGTCCTGGGCGATGTCCACGCGCAACACTTTGCCCGGCTCGTTCCAGTCGTAGATGATCTCGCCCAGGTGGCTGTTCTGGTCGAGCAAAGTGGCCAGTTCGATAGCGTGCTTGCGCACCTGGTCGGTGTCTTTGCCGGACACGCGATACTGAATCGGCCGTCCTACCGGCGGGCCCATTTCCAGCGGCTGCACATAGCTGCCGATGCCGACGAAGTCATCGCGCAGACGCTTTTGCAGGCGCGCAATCAAGGCTCCACGCTCTTCCAGGCCTTTGCTCACGATCACCAACTGCGCGTAGTAGGGGTTTTCCAGTTGCTGGTCGAGGGGCAGGTAGAAACGAATCGCGCCCTGGCCGATATAGGTGCTCCAGCGTTGGATGTCCGGGTCATCCTTGATGATCGCTTCAAGGCGGTCGACGGCCTTGCGGGTCTCATTGATCGAGGCGTTCTGCGGCAGGTTGAGGTCGACGAGAATTTCCGGGCGGTCCGACGACGGAAAGAACTGGTTCTGCACAAACTGCATCGAGAACACCGACGCCACAAACAGCGCCACCGTGATACCGATCGCCCACCAGCGGTTGCGCATGGCCCACAACATGCCGCCATTGAAAGCGCGGCCGATCCGTCCTGGCTCGGCGTTGTGCGGCTTCACATTGGCACTGAGGATATGCACACCGATAACCGGCGCAAACAGCACCGCCACCACCCATGACACCAGCATGGCCACGGCGATTACCGCGAACAGGGTAAAGGTGTACTCGCCCGCCGAACTGGCGTTGAGGCCAATCGGCACGAAGCCTGCGACGGTCACCAGCGTGCCCGTGAGCATCGGGAACGCGGTGGAGGTGTAGGCGTAGGTGGCCGCCTGCTCCTTGGTTTCACCTTTTTCCAGGCGCGTGATCATCATTTCCACGGTGATCATCGCATCGTCCACCAACAGCCCGAGCGCGATGATCAAGGCACCCAACGACACCCGTTGCATGGTGATACCGCTGTATTCCATAAACACGAACACCAGCGCCAGCACTAACGGGATCGAGCACGCCACCACCAGCCCGGCGCGCATGCCGAGGCTGATAAAACTCACCACCAGGACGATGACCACCGCCTCGAACAACGCACTGGTGAAACCGCCCACGGCCTCCTCCACCACTTCGGCCTGATCGGAGACCTTATGCACGCCGACGCCCACCGGCAGGTCGGCAGTCAGCTCATCCATGCGTTCATGCAACGCCTTGCCGAAGGACTGGATGTTGCCACCCTTCTGCATGGCAATCGCCAAGCCGATGGCCGGCTTGCCATTGAACCGGAACATCGGCCGCGCCGGGTCGACGTAGCCACGGCTGATGTCGGCGATATCCGCCAGGCGATAGAAGCGGTCATTGAGCCGAAGGTTGACGTTGGCCAGATCTTTTTCCGAGGCGAACTGCCCCGAGGTGCGCACGGAAATCCGCTCCGGCCCGGCTTCGATCACCCCGGCAGGCGTCACCGCGTTCTGTGATTGCAGGCTTTGCACCACTTGGCGTTGGTCGATACCCAGCGCTGCGAGTTTGCGCGTGGAGAAGTTCAGGTAAATCACTTCGTCCTGCTGGCCGATCATCTCGACCTTGCCCAGGCCCGGCACCGAACGAATCTCGGCACGCACCTGTTCGACGTAGTCGCGCAACTGGCGCATCGACAGGCCGTCGCCGGTAAAGGCATACACCGAACCGAACACATCGCCGAACTCATCGTTGAACGATGGGCCTTGCAACCCCTGGGGGAAGGTGCCGCGAATGTCGTCGATCTTCTTGCGCACCTGATACCAGATATCGGGGATGGCGTTGGCGCTGGTGGTGTCCTTGAGGAACACGAACACCGTGGACTCACCCGGGCGCGTGTAGCTTTTCACGTAGTCGAGGGAATCGAGTTCTTCGAGCTTCTTCTCAATGCGGTCGGTGACCTGCTTGAGCGTTTCTTCCTGGGTCGCGCCCGGCCAACGGGTCTGGATCACCATGGTCTTGATGGTGAACGAGGGGTCTTCCTCGCGGCCCAGGTTCATGTACGAGAACACGCCCATCAGCAGTGCGACGAACATCAGGTACCAGACGAAGGACTGATGCTTGAGGGCCCAGTCGGATAAGTTGAAGCTCCCTTTCATCGCGGGCTGTCCTCATCGATTTTGACTTTCTGCCCGGGTTTCAGGCTGTTCACGCCAGCGGTGACAATGCGTTCGCCGGGTGTGACCCCGCCATTGAGCAAGGCGCTGTCGGCGTCACGGCTGAGCACCGTGACGTCACGCGGCTGCACCGTCTGGCTCTGGGTGTCGAGCAGCCAGAGGCGGGTCTTGCCGTCGACCTCCTGCAAGGCACTCAGCGGCACTTCGATACGCGGCGCAATGGCGGTGCTCAAGGTCACGCTGATTGCCGTACCGAGGCGAAACGCGGGCGGGGTCTCGGCCAATGTCAGGCGCGCACGCCGGGTGCGCGTGGCGCTTTGGGCCTGAGGTTCGATCTCACGCACAGTGGCGGTGGTCTGTACGCTGGGGTCAAGCTGCCCGGCAACCACGAACACCCCATCGGCGGGCAGCCGCTCGGCAAGGCCGGCAGGCAGATCGATCACGGCTTCCTTGATATCCGGACGGGCCAGGGTCACCACTTGCTGGCCGGCACTCACCACCTGGCCGGCTTCGGCATTCCAGGCGGTGACAATACCGGCATGATCGGTGCGCAGCTCAGCATAGTTGAGCTGATCCTTGGCCTGGTTGACCGACGCGCGCGCCTGGTCGAGGGACGCCTGGGTGGTTTTCAGGTCGGTCTGGGCCGCGTCGAGCTGGGCCTGGGCGCCCACCCCACGATTGAACAACTCTTGCTGGCGACGCGCATTGGCCTGGGCGTTGATGAACTGCGCCTGCACCCGAGCCAGGTCACCCTGGGCCGCACGCAGTTGGTTTTGTTGATCGGTGGGGTCGAGCACGGCAAGCAGAGCGCCCTGCTCCACTTCGGCGCCCACATCCACCGCGCGCCGTGCGATACGCCCGGGCACACGGAACCCCAGGTTGCTCTCATAGCGAGCCTGGATGGTGCCGGCAAAGCGGCCGAGGTTTTCCTGATCCTCGGCCTTCACTTGCATGGACAGCACCGGGCGTACAGGCTCGGGCGGCGCCTCCTCCTTGGAGCAGGCCGCCAGCAACAGGCCGGCGGCGAGTAAAGCCGTCATGCGCTTCATGGCTGGGCTCCTTGCTGGGCGATCTCGACCAGCATGCCGGGGTGCAGCAATTGCCCACCGGCTACCACGACTTTTTCGCCGCCTTTGAGGCCGTCGCCGATGATCACTTTGCCGGTGAGGTAACGCGCCACGCTGACTTTGTGCAGTTGCGCCTTGCCGTCAGCGTCGATCAGCCAAACAGCAGGCTCGTTGAGGTCTTTGGTCAACGCCGACCACGGCAATTCGATACTGGCCTTGGCCGGGCCATTGGCGGTGGCGCTCACTACCGAGCCTAACTCCATGCCCTTGGGCAGGTTCTGCAGGGCAATCTTGACCTGGACGGTGCCGGTATTCGCGGCCACGGCCGGGGTCACTTCACGCACCTTGCCCACGGCCTTGATGCTGGGGTTATCCAGCAGGCTGACGGTGATCGGAGCCTCCGGCGGCGGTTCCACCAGCAGGGATTCGTAAACGTTGAACACCGCGTCGCGCTCGCCGTCCCGGGCCAGGCTGAAGATCGGTACGGTGGCCTGTACCACTTGGCCAACTTCGGCCTGGCGCGCGGTGATCACGCCAGGGGCGTCGGCGACCAACGCGGTGTAGCCGAGTTGTTCGCGGGCATTGGCCAATTGAGCCTGGGCCGCGGTCAGCGCGCTTTGGCTGCTGCGCAGCGCGGCCTGGGCGGCGTCGTATTCACTGCGGCTGGTATAGCCCTTGGGCAGCAGCTTTTCCTGACGCACAAAGGCGGCGGCCGTCTGCTTGACCCGGGCCTGCTCCGCCACGACCTGGGCCTGCGCGGAGTCGACGTTGGTCTGCAAGTCCTTGGGGTCGAGCTTGGCCAGCACTTGCCTGGCGCTCACGCGGTCACCCACATCCACCATCCGCTGGATGATCTTGCCCCCCACGCGAAAGGACAGGTCGGTTTGCACCCGGGCCTGGATATCGCCGGTGAGCGTGACGGCTGCGGCAAATTCCGCCGGCTGCACGGTCTGCACGAAGACCCTGGAATGTTGCTTGGGTTCGGCCTTTTCCTCGCCACAGCCGCTCAATAGCGTCAGTAGGCCCAAGCCGATGATACAGGTGGAAATACGACCGCCCATGCAGGCTCCTTTTGCGTGATGCCGACTTGCCAGAGTGTATGCGACTGTGAGCTTAGTTGAGGGTTCCTTATCTGCATGGAGGCTCCCATACTCCAATGGTTCCCCTACCGGTTACTGACCCATGCTGAAAACCCTCGCCGTCGCCAATTACCGTTCGATCAATAAATTGGTGGTGCCCCTGGACCGGCTCAACCTGATCACCGGCCCCAATGGCAGCGGCAAGTCCAACCTGTACCGCGCCCTGCGCCTGCTGGCGGAAACCGCCCAGGGCGGGGTGATCAACGCACTGGCCCGCGAGGGCGGGTTGGACTCGACGTTCTGGGCCGGGCCGGAAAACATCAGCCGGCGCATGCGCAACGGCGAGGTACCGATTGAATCCACCGTGCGCCAAGGCGTGAAGCGCCTGCGCCTGGGCTTTGCCGGGGAGGACTTCAGTTACGCCATCTCGCTGGGGCTGCCTGAGCCGACAACGTCGTTATTTTCCCTCGACCCGCAGGTCAAGAAGGAATGCATCTGGGCCGGCCCTCTCTATCGCCCGGCCAGCCTGCTGGTGCAGCGTTCCGGCCCCATGGTGCGCGCGCGGGACGGCCGCTCCTGGGACGTACTGGCCCAACATACGCCCAACTACCACAGCCTGTTCGATCAGGTCGGCAGCCTGCGTGGCTCGCCGGAGGTGCTGTTGCTGCGCGAGAGCATTCGTGGCTGGCGCTTCTATGATCACTTTCGCAGCGACGTGGACGCCCCCGTGCGCCAACCGCAATTAGGCACCCGCACGCCCGTGCTGCACCACGATGGTCGGGACTTGGCGGCGGCCTTGCAGACCATCCGCGAAATTGGCGACCCCGAGGCGTTGCAGCGTGCTGTCAGCGATGCCTTCCCCGGTGCACGCTTGAATATCCAGCCGTTGCAGGGCGGGCGCTTTGCCATCGAGTTTTATCAGGAAGGGTTGCTGCGGCCGTTGTCGGCGGCGGAGCTGTCGGACGGGACCTTGCGTTACCTGCTGCTGATCGCGGCGCTGCTGACGCCACGGCCGCCGATCATGATGGTGCTCAACGAACCGGAAACCAGCCTGCACCCGGATTTGTTGCCGGCGTTGGCCCGCTTGATCATCCAGGCGTCCCGGCAGTGTCAGGTGTGGGTGGTGTCCCATGCCAGCCGCTTGATTGCAGCGTTGCAGCAGGATGAGGGGTGCAACTCGATTGTGCTGGAGAAGGTGTTGGGGGAAACCCAGATCGTCGGGCAGGGGATGCTGGATGCGCCGGCCTGGCATTGGCCGGAGTAGGTATATCCCCTGTAGGAGCGAGCTTGTCGTGGCGAGGGAGCTTGCTCCCGCTGGGCTGCGAAGCGGCCCCAAACCGTGCGATCGATATGTGTCAGATACACTTCGTCAACCGGT
>NZ_PYWX01000009.1 GCF_003031675.1 Pseudomonas palleroniana
AAGAGCGTGAAACGGTGATCCGCTACAACTTGCCCCGCCTCAAGGACTTCCATCTGTATGACGAAGTGCTGTTGCGCTCGGAGGTGCAGAACGTGCGCCAGCTTGGCTATGCGGCGCGCAATACCGGGGTGCTGGAGGGCATGGCCGGGCTGGCGGTGCCCATCCTCAATCGCGAGGGGCATGCGGTGGCGGCGTTGAGTGTGGCAACCATCAGTGACCGGCTGGGGCCGAGCCGCTTACCGATGGTGGTGGAGTTGTTGAAGCGCGAAGCGGCGGCGATCGGGCCGCGGATCAACCCGTTTGATCCGACCTTGCGTCGGCCTTCACAGACGTTTGGTGGCTCGTGAGGGGCCGTCGGGGGGCACGGTAGCGGCTTGCGAGCTGTCGAGATTTAATTGATATATCCGGGTAAAACCCATTAAATCCGGATAAAAAAAATAGGTCGACACGCCATCGGGGCGGGACCTGCCCGGTGTCGAAGACGCCTCGCGGGCGCTGTTTTGCCCAAGACGCCACTGATTTTTCCAACAAGATCGCGCACTGGCCGCTGGACGTGCAAAAGCATCTGGCTTGGCTGTCACGCAATGCCTTCGCTGCCTAATCTCATTTATGGATCCGTATCCCCATGGAAGTCACCCCAAAACGGCCACTGTGGCAGATCTACCTGCTCTTTCTGGCACCGATGGTGCTGTCCAACTTTCTACAGAGCTTTTCCGGCACCCTCAACGGTATCTACGTTGGGCAGATGCTCGGCACCCAGGCGTTGGCGGCGGTGTCGGGGATGTTCCCCATCGTGTTTTTCTTTATTGCCCTGGTGATCGGCCTGGGGGCGGGCGCCTCGGTGCTGATCGGTCAGGCCTGGGGTGCCCAGGAAACTTCAATGGTCAAGGTGATCACTGGCGCCACCCTGACCTTGGGCGCGCTGGTGGGCTTGGTCGCGGCGGTGCTGGGCAGCCTGTTTGCGCGCCCGGCCTTGCAGGCGTTGGGCACGCCGGTTGATGTCTTGGAGGAGGCCGTCGGGTATGCCCAGATGATGATGTTGATCATGCCGCTGTTGCTGGTCTTCATCCTCTACACCCAGTTGTTGCGCGGCGTCAGTGACACGATCTCGCCGCTGCTGGCGCTGATGGTGTCGACGTTGGCCGGCCTGTTGCTGACACCGGCGCTGATTCGCGGCTGGCTCGGCCTGCCGCCCCAGGGTATCCAGAGTGCTGTGTATGCAGGGCTGGTGGGTAACACCCTGGCGATGCTGTTCCTGATGCTGCGCCTGCGGCATAAAAACCATGTGATGGCGCCGGACCGTGAGTTGCTCGGCGCCTTGCGCCTGGACCGCGTGATTCTCGGTAAAGTCCTGCGTATCGGCCTGCCCACCGGCTTGCAGATGGTGGTGTTGTCGCTGTCGGAGTTGGTCATTCTCGCCCTGGTCAACGGCCACGGTTCCCAGGCCACGGCGGCGTATGGCGCGGTGACGCAGATCGTCAACTATGTGCAATTCCCGGCATTGTCGATCGCCATTACCGCCTCGATCCTGGGCGCCCAGGCGATCGGTGCCGGGCGCCTGGAACGTATCGGGCCGATTCTGCGCACGGGCCTGCTGATCAACACCTGCCTGACCGGTGGCTTGATCGTGCTCGGCTACCTGCTGTCGCATTGGCTGCTGGGGCTGTTCATCACCGACGAGGCTGCGCGAGTCAACGCCGAACACCTGCTGCACATCATGCTGTGGAGCGTGCTGGTCTTCGGTTTCCAGGCGGTGATCGGCGGGATCATGCGTGCCAGCGGCGTGGTGCTGATGCCGGTCGCCATCTCGATCTTCTGTGTGCTGTGCGTTGAGTTGCCGATGGCGTATCTGTTCAATGCGCATTTCGGCTTGGAAGGGGTGTGGATGGCGTTTCCGGTGACCTACCTGGCAATGCTGGCCTTGCAGACTGCGTATTATCGAGGGGTATGGCGGCACAAGCAGATCAAGCGCTTGGTGTGATACAAGCTTGCACAAATCCACAAAACAAGACGTTTGATTGATGGCAAATCCCTACGCCGAGCTGTTCCAGGCGCCTGGCTCGCGCGCTTTTGTGTTGGCCGGCATGTTGGCGCGCATGCCGGTGTCCATGACCGGTATCGGGCTGATCACCATGCTCTCGCAGGTGCACGGCGGTTACGGCCTGGCGGGCTCGGTGGCGGCGGTGTTTGCCTTGGCCACGGCCTTGTGTGCGCCGCAGGTTTCACGTTTGGTTGACCGTTACGGCCAGGGCCGGGTCCTGCCGATTGCCGCGTTGATCGGCGGCGGGGCCTTGTTGCTGTTGTTGCTGTGCACCTACGTGCAAGCGCCGGACTGGACACTGTTTGTATTCGCGGCCTTCGCCGGTTGCATGCCCAATATGTCGGCCATGGTGCGGGCGCGCTGGACCGCGTTGTACCGCGGCCAACCCCAGCTGCAAACCGCGTTTGCGCTGGAATCGGTGCTGGATGAAGTGTGCTTCATCATCGGCCCGCCGATATCGGTCGGCTTGTGCGTGGTGGTGTTCCCGCAGGCCGGGCCGTTGGTTGCGGCTTTGCTGCTGGCGGTGGGCGTCACCACCTTTGTGCTGCAACGTGCAACCGAGCCGCCGGTCCACGAACACCAGAGCCATCATGGCCGCTGGCTGATCGCTTCGCCCTCGGTGTTGATCCTGATGGTGCTGTTGCTGGCCATGGGGGTGATCGTGGGCGTCGTGGATGTGGTCAGCGTGGCCTTTGCCCAGCAGCAAGGCCAGCCGGCCGCGGCGAGCATCGTGTTGTCGGTGTATGCCATCGGTTCGTGCCTGGCCGGGCTGGCTTTCGGCGCCTTCAAGCGCAAGGCGCCGTTGCCCCGGCAGTTCCTGTTCTGCGGTGTGGCGACCGCGTTGAGCACATTGCCGCTGCTGCTGGTGAGCAATATTCCCGGCCTGGCGCTGACGGTGTTCGTCTCCGGCTTGTTCTTCGCGCCGACCCTGATTGTGTCCATGGCCCTGGTGGAGCAGATCGTCCCGCCCAGCCGCCTGACCGAAGGCATGACCTGGCTGATCACCGGCCTGAGCATAGGCGTGGCCATGGGGGCCGCCAGTTCGGGTTGGATGATCGACCACTATGGCGCCACCCGTGGGTTCTGGGTGGCGCTGATGGCGGGGGCGGTGGTGCTGTGCGCTGCGGTGTCAGGGTATCGGCGATTGGGATAGTCAACTGGTCGCTGGGCAGGCATCGGCGTGGTGATGTTGTAGAAACTCGTTCAACGCTTGGCGAGTAAGATCGTTGAGCGTTACTTTTTTTCGAGTCGCTGCCAGTGCCGCCGCCAAGTGCAGGTCATGTCCGACTCGGACATTGAATGAGCCTTTGCAAGGCTTTTCGGCTGCTTGCCCGAGGTTCTCACAGGTAGTGAGGTAATCGTCCACCGCCTCACGGAATGCGGCGTCCAATTCGGCGACGGTTTTTCCTTCATAGCTCACCAGTGCCTTGATGAACAGGACCTTGCCGAACAGGCAGTTGTCTTCGAGGCTGGCTTCGATGGAGCCGATGTAGCCCTTGTGTTTCAGTTGGTTGTTCACTGAATCAGTTCTCCTGATCTCAATTGTTCGATGATCTGGCGCCGAATGTAGTGTTTCAGTTCGTTGCCGGGGTGGGGCTTGTGCAAGGTGATCATTGCACTGGGGTCGCCAATATCGAATTTCACCCGGCTTCCTGCCCCTTCAATCTGTGTGTAGCCCAGCCGACGCAAAAGCGTTACGAGCTCAGCCCAGGTAAATGTCGCTTGTTCGTTGAGCAGTTTGGCGAGCAGCTTTTCATTTTTGGACACGGCGTTCCCTGCGTGTAACTAAATGTAGTTGCAAAAAGTGGTATGCGTCAATGCTAGCTCGGCTTCGGCTACTGCTGCGCAGATTGATGTAACCCTTGATGACACTGCGCTGGACGTCCTTCATCCCCGCTAATTTTTCCCTTCCCGGTTCGTTTTATAGGGACGACGTGCCTTTGTGCTTCCCGCCTATTGCTCCGGACCCCAAGAAATGAATGCTGAAGACTCCTTGAAACTTGCTCGCCGGTTTATCGGACTGCCCCTGGAAAAACGCCAATTGTTCCTGCAGGCCCTGCAGAAAGAAGGCGTGGATTTTTCCCGGTTTCCGATTCCGGCAGGAGTGGAAGTGGAGGATCGCCAGGCGCTGTCCTACGCCCAGCAGCGCATGTGGTTTCTCTGGCAATTAGACCCGGCAAGCGGTGCCTACAACCTGCCCGGTGCCGTGCGGCTCAAGGGTGCGCTGAATGTGCCGGCGATGGAGCAAGCCTTCGCCAGCCTGGTGGCGCGCCATGAAACCTTGCGCACGGTGTTCCAGCGCCAGGCGGACGATCGCCTGGCGCAAGTCGCCAAAGTGCCATCGCTGGTCATCGAACAGGTGGATCTCAGCACATTGCCGGCTGATGCGCGCGAGCCGGCCGTCAACGACGCGGCAACCCGGCAATCGCTGCTGGCGTTCGACCTGGAGAACGGCCCGCTGCTGCGCGTGCAACTGCTCAAGCTTGATGAACAGGAGCATGTCCTGCTGCTGACCCTGCACCATATCGTCTCCGACGGTTGGTCGATGAACGTGCTGATCGACGAATTTATCCGCTGCTACGACGCCCATGAGCGCAATGAGCAGCCCCGGCTACCGGCGTTGCCGATCCAATACAGCGACTACGCCCTGTGGCAGCGCCGGTGGCTGGAAGCGGGGGAACAGGCGCGTCAGTTGGCGTACTGGCAGGCGCGTCTGGGCGATGAGCATCCGGTGCTGGAGTTGCCGACCGACCGCCCACGCCCGGCAATGCCCAGCTATCAGGGCACCCGCCATAATTTCGCGATTGATCCGGCACTGGCCGCGCAACTGCGCAGTTGCGCGCAAACCCATAACGTCACCCTGTTCATGCTGCTGCTCGGCGCGTTCAACGTGTTGCTGCATCGCTACACCGGGCAGGGCGATATTCGCGTCGGCGTGCCGATCGCCAATCGCAACCGCACCGAAGTCGAGGGGCTGATCGGTTTCTTCGTCAACACCCAGGTGCTGCGCACCGAACTCACCGGGCAAACCCGTGTTGCCGAGTTTCTGCAAGGCATCAAGGAGCACGCCCTAGACGCCCAGGCTCATCAGGAATTGCCGTTCGAGCGCCTGGTGGAAGCGTTGAAAGTCGAGCGCAGCCTCAGCCATACGCCGCTGTTCCAAGTCATGTACAACCACCAGCCGCTGGTGGCGGATATCGCCGCCGTCAGCACTGCGTCGGGCCTGGAACTGGCGCTGGTGGAGTGGCAAGGGCGTACCACCCAGTTTGACCTGACCCTCGACACCTTTGAAAAGTCCGGCACCCTGCATGCCGCGCTGACCTACGCCAACGACCTGTTCGACGCCCCGTCCATCGAGCGCATGGCGCGCCACTGGATCAGCCTGCTGCAGGCCATGGTTGCCGATGGCGAGCAACGCATCGGCGAGCTGCCGATGCTGGCCGCCGACGAGCAGCATGTGCTGGTGAACGCATGGAACCAGACCGCCGAGACCTACCCGACCGAACGCGGCATCCATCAGTTGATCGAGGACCAGGTGCAGCGCACGCCGCACGCACCGGCGTTGCAGTTTGGTACCAGCACTTTGAGCTACGCCGAGCTGGATGCCCGTGCCAACCCGTTGGCCCATGCCTTGCGCGAACAGGGCGTCGGCCCGGACGTGCTGGTCGGCATCTGCGTCGAACGTTCCATCGAAATGGTGGTGGGGTTGCTGGCGATCCTCAAGGCCGGGGGCGCCTACGTGCCGCTGGACCCTGAATACCCGCAGGACCGCCTGGCCTACATGATCGAAGACAGTGGCATCGCGCTGCTGCTCAGCCAGCAACACCTGCTGCCGATGTTGCCCGCCGCCGGTGTCCCGGTGATTGCCCTGGACCAGGCCGAAGGCTGGCTCGACGGCTACAGTCGCGAATCGCTGGCCGTGGATCTCCAGGCGTTGAACCTGGCCTACGTGATCTATACCTCCGGTTCCACCGGCAAACCCAAAGGCGCCGGCAACAGCCATCGTGCGCTGGTCAATCGCTTGTGCTGGATGCAGCACGCCTATGGCCTGGATGAGGGCGACGCGGTCCTGCAGAAAACCCCGTTCAGCTTCGACGTCTCGGTGTGGGAGTTCTTCTGGCCGCTGATGACCGGCGCACGCCTGGTGGTCGCAGCGCCAGGTGAACACCGTGAGCCGGCGCGGCTGATCGAAACCATCGGCCGGTTCGCCATCACCACCTTGCACTTCGTGCCCTCGATGCTCCAGGCGTTCATCCACGAGCCGGGCGTGCACGCCTGCACGGGCCTCAAGCGCATTGTGTGCAGCGGTGAAGCCTTGCCCCTGGACGCGCAATCGCAAGTGTTCGCCAAGTTGCCGGGGGCGGGGTTGTACAACCTCTATGGCCCGACCGAAGCGGCCATCGACGTGACCCATTGGACCTGCGTCGAAGAAGGCGCCGACAGCGTGCCGATCGGTCGTCCGATCGCCAACCTGGCCACTTACGTGCTCGATGCCCAACTCAACCCGGTGCCCGCCGGCGTCGCGGGTGAGCTGTACCTGGGCGGCACCGGCCTGGCGCGCGGTTACCATCGGCGCCCGGCGCTGACGGCCGAGCGGTTTGTGCCGAGCCCGTTCCTGCGCGGCGAGCGCTTGTATCGCACTGGCGACCGTGTGTGCCAGCGTGCCGACGGCGTGATCGAATACCTCGGCCGCCTCGATCATCAGGTGAAACTGCGCGGTTTGCGCATTGAGCTGGGCGAAATCGAGGCCCGCCTGCTGCAGCACCCCACGGTCCGCGAAGCCGTGGTGCTGGTGCAGGGCGGCAAGCAGTTGGTCGGCTACCTGGTGCTGGAAAGCGCCGAACCCGCCGACCTCAAGGCGTGGCTGCTCGGCAGCCTGCCGGAATACATGGTGCCGACGCACCTGATGGTACTGGCCAAACTGCCGGTGACCGCTAACGGCAAGCTGGATCGCAAAGCCTTGCCGCTGCCGGATGCCGCGCCGCAACAGGCATTCATTGCGCCTGAAAGCGCGCTGCAAAAAGCCCTGGCGGCGATCTGGAGCGACGTGCTGGGCCTGGAGCAGGTCGGCCTGGACGACAACTTCTTCGAACTGGGCGGCGATTCGATCATTTCCATCCAGGTGGTCAGCCGTGCACGCCAGGCAGGCATTCGCCTCAGCCCGCGGGATTTGTTCCAGTATCAGAGCGTGCGCAGCCTGGCCTTGGTGGCAAGTTTTGAGCAGGCCAGTGTGATCGACCAGGGGCCGGTCACGGGCGAGGTGGTCCTGACGCCGGTGCAGCAGAGCTTTTTCGAGCAGGCGATCCCGGCGCGCCACCACTGGAACCAGTCGTTGCTGCTGACCCCGCGTGAACGGCTGGAGCCTGAGCGCCTGGAGGCCGCTCTGACGCAGGTGATCAACCATCACGACGCGCTGCGCCTGCGTTTTGTGCAGCATGCCGATGGCTGGCGGCAAGCCTACGCCGCGCCGGTCAGCGACGCCGCGTTGTGGCAGTCCCAGGCCAGCGACGACACTCAACTGGCCGCCTTGTGCGATGAAGCCCAGCGCAGTCTCGACCTGGGCCAGGGGCCGCTGTTGCGCGCCGCCCTGGTCAACCTGGGCGATGGCAGCCAGCGTCTGCTGGTGGTGGTGCATCACCTGGTGGTGGATGGCGTGTCGTGGCGCATCCTGCTGGAAGACCTGCAACAGGCTTACCGCGCAGCACCGCTGCCGGCCAAGACCAGCGCTTTCCAGCAGTGGGCTCGGCAGTCGCAGGCTCATGCCCAACGCCTCAATGCGCAACTGCCGTACTGGCAGGCGCAGGCCGTCGACGCCGAACTGCCCTGCGACAACCCCCACGGTGGCCTGCAAAATCGCCTGGGCAGCAAGATTGAAATCCGCCTGGATGCCGAACATACCCGCCAACTGCTGCAAGAGGCGCCTGCGGCGTATCGCACCCAGGTCAATGACCTGCTGCTGACCGCACTGGCCCGCGTGGTCGGGCGCTGGAGCGGCCAGCCCGCTGCGTTGATCCAGCTGGAGGGGCATGGGCGTGAAGACCTGTTCGACGATATCGACCTGACGCGCACCGTGGGTTGGTTCACCAGCCTGTTCCCCGTGCGTTTGCAGGCTGAGGGTGAGCTGGCGAGTGCGATCAAATCGGTCAAGGAACAGCTGCGCGCCGTACCCGACAAGGGCTTGGGCTACGGCCTGCTGCGCTACCTGGGCGCCCCTGAGGTGCGCGAGGCCCTGGCCGGCGCCGCTGCGCCGCGTATCACCTTCAACTATCTGGGGCAGTTCGATCGCCAGTTCGATGACTCGACGCTGTGGGTGCCGGCCAGCCAGACCAGCGGCCAGGCGCAGGACCCCGAAGCGCCGCTGGCCAACTGGCTGACGGTGGAAGGGCAGGTGTATGGCGGCGAGCTGGCGTTGCAATGGGGCTTCAGCCGCGACATGTTCCAGGCCTCGACCATCCAGCACCTGGCGGACGAGTACGCCACTGAACTCAAGGGCTTGATCGAACACTGCTGCGCCACGCCGGCAGGGCAGGTCACGCCGTCGGACTTCCCGTTGGCACGCCTGACCCAGGCGCAACTGGACGCGCTGCCGGTCGCCGGGCCGGCCATCGCCGATCTGTATCCGCTGTCGCCCATGCAGCAGGGCATGCTCTTCCACACCTTGTACGCGCCCGAGGGGCAGGCTTACATCAACCAACTGCGCCTGGACATCGAAGGTCTGGATCTGCTCAGGTTCGGCCGCGCCTGGCAGGCAGTGCTGGACCGTCACGACATCCTGCGCAGCAGCTTCCATTGGCAGGGTCTGGACAGCGCTCACCAGGTGATTCAGCGTCAGGTCGACCTGCAATTACAGGTGATTGAAGACGTAAACGCCGACTGTGACGCGCTGGCCGTGGCTGAGCGCGAGCGCGGCTTCGAGCTGAGCAGCGCGCCGCTGTTTCGCCTGTTGCTGGTGCGCGGCGCAGGCACGGCCTGGCAGCTGATGCTCACCAGTCACCACATCCTTATGGATGGCTGGAGCAACGCCCAGTTGCTCAGTGAAGTCCTCGCCCATTACGCCGGCCAGGCGCTGCCGGCGCCGTTGGGGCAATTCCGCGATTACCTGGGCTGGCTGCAGCAGCAAGCGTCGGGCGAAGTGTTCTGGAAAGCCGCCCTGGCGCCGTTGCAAGCGCCGACCTTGTTGGCTGACGCGCTGCGTGCGCCGGTCGATGGCGTGGGCATGGCGGATCATCACGTGGCCCTTGGCAGTGAGTTCACCCAACGTCTCGGGGCCTATGCCCGTCAACACAAAGTTACCCTCAACACGCTGTTGCAAGGCGCCTGGAGCCTCTTGTTGCAACGCTACACCGGCCAGGTGTGCGTGGCCTTCGGCGCCACCGTGGCCGGGCGTTCGGCACCGTTGCCGGGAATCGAGCAGCAACTGGGCCTGTTCATCAACACCTTGCCGATCATCAGCGCGGCTGCACCGGCGCAATCGGTTGCCGACTGGCTCGGCGAGCTGCAAGCCCTGAACCTCAGCCTGCGCGAGCACGAACATGTGCCGCTCTACGACATCCAGGGCTGGGCCGGTCAGCCAGGTGCAGCGCTGTTCGACAGCTTGCTGGTGTTTGAAAACTTCCCGGTGGCCGAGGCCTTGAAGCAGGGCGCACCGGCCGGCCTGCGCTTCGGCCCGTTGCACAACCATGAACACACCCATTACCCACTGACCCTGGGCATCGAGCTGGGCGCCAGCCTGTGCCTGGAGTTCAGCTACGACTGCGCGCGTTTCAGCGCACCGCAAGTCGCACGGTTGAGCGCCAACCTGCAGCACCTGCTGACGCAGATGCTCGCCAACGCCCGCGCGCCGCTTGGCACCCTGCAACTGCTGGACGCCAGCGCACAGCGCGACGTGCTTGCACTCAGCCAGTGCGCCGCCGCTGCCCAGCGGCACACGCGGGTCCATGAGCGCGTTGCCGCTCAGGCCCAGGCTACCCCGGATGCCTTGGCGGTGCAGGCCGGTGATGTGCGTTTGAGCTATGCCCAACTCAACGCACGCGCCAACCATCTCGCCCACCATTTGCTGGAGCAGGGCGCAGGCCCGGGCCGGCGGGTGGGGCTGGCGGCACGGCGCGGCCCGCAATTGATCGTCAGCCTGCTGGCGGTGCTCAAGAGCGGCGCGGCCTATGTGCCCCTGGACCCGAACTACCCGGCCGAGCGCCTGGCCTACATGCTGGCTGACAGTCGCCTTGATCTGCTGCTCTGCGAAACCGGGTTGCTCAACGACCTGCCGCTGCCCCCAGGGCTGGCCCGCGTGGCGTTCACCGCCAGCGGCGACGAGTCGGCCGGCTACCCCGCCAGCAACCCACTTAATCGGGCAGCGGCGGCTGATCTGGCCTACGTGATCTATACCTCCGGCTCCACCGGCCAGCCTAAGGGCGTGGCCATCGACCACGCGGCCCTCGGCCAGTTCTGCGACAGCGCTGAACGCTACAGCCGGCTGACCGCCGAGGATCGTGTACTGCAATTTGCCACGTTCAGTTTCGACGGCTTTGTCGAACAGTGCTACCCGCCACTGTGTGCCGGTGCGGCGCTGATCATGCGTGGCGATGAACTGTGGGATGCCGGGCAACTGGCGCGGCAAATCGTCGAGCAAGGCGTGACCCTGGCCGACTTGCCGGCGGCCTACTGGTACTTGCTGGCCAAGGAGTGCGCCGTCGACCGCAAGCCACTGGGTAACCTGCGCCAGGTGCATGTGGGCGGTGAGGCCATGTCGGTGGAAGGCTTGCGTGCCTGGCATGCGGCAGGGTTGGGCGGCGTGCGGCTGGTCAATACCTACGGGCCGACCGAAGCCACCGTGGTGTCCAGCGTGCATGACTGCCAACTGGCCGATGCCAGCGAGGTGTTCGGTGTGCCGATTGGGCAGGCGATTGCAGGCCGCTCGCTGTATGTGCTCGACAGCGCTTTTGAGTTGCTGGCCACTGACGGCGTCGGCGAGCTGTGCATCGGCGCCGACGCCGGGCTGGCCCAGGGTTACTTCGACCGCCCGGCGCTGACTGCCGAACGTTTCCTGCCGGACCCGTTTTCTGCCGTACCCGGTGCGCGGCTTTATCGCAGTGGCGACCTGGCCCGTTACAACGCGGCAGGCGCCCTAGAGTATGTCGGGCGCATCGACCATCAAGTGAAGATTCGCGGTTTCCGTATCGAAATCGGCGAAATCGAAGCCAGCCTGCAAGCCTTGCCCCAGGTGCGTGAAGCGGCGGTGATCGCCCAGCCGAGCGCCACCGGCGCGCAATTGGTGGCGTACATCGTTGCCGCCCGCGAGCAGACACTGGATACCCAGGCACTGGCGAGCACGCTGCGCCAATCCCTGCCGGACTACATGGTGCCGGCCCATTGGCAGGTGCTGGACGCCTTGCCGTTGAACAACAACGGCAAGCTCGACCGTCGCGCATTGCCACTGCCGGACCTGAACCGGATGCAGCACGCCTACGTCGCCCCTCACAGTGCCGTGCAAATCCAACTGGCGGCGATCTGGCAGGCCGTGTTGCAGGTTGAACAGGTCGGGCTCGATGACCATTTCTTCGAGCGCGGCGGCCATTCGTTGCTGGCCACCCAAGTGATTTCGCGGGTGCGCCAGGCCCTTTCGCTGGAAGTGCCGTTGCGCACGCTGTTCGAGCAGCCGACCCTGCAAGCATTCGCGGTCGCCTGCGCGGGGCTGCAAGCCGACACCGCGCCGCCGCTGGTGGCGATGAAGCGCGATCAACCGCTGCCGTTGTCCTTTGCCCAGGAACGCCAATGGTTCCTCTGGCAATTGGACCCGGCCAGCCCCGCTTATCACGTGCCGAGCGCCTTGCATCTGCGCGGCCCGTTGGACATCGCCGCGTTGGAGCTGGCCTTTCAAACACTGGTGCAGCGGCATGAGCCGCTGCGCACCACTTTTGTGGAGCAGGGCGAGCAGACCTGGCAGGTGATTCAACCGCGCCAGACGACTTCCATCGAGCTCGAATACGTCGCCGCTTCCCGCGTCGAGCAGGCCGTAACGCAAGAGATCCAGCGCCCGTTCGACCTGCGCAACGGCCCGCTGATGCGCGTCAAACTGCTGGTGGTGGCGCCCGAGCACCACGTACTAGTGATCACCCTGCATCACATCATCTCCGACGGCTGGTCGATGCAGGTCATGATCGACGAACTGGTGGCGCTCTATCAGGGCCAGGCTCCGCTGCCGGCGTTGCCACTCCAGTACGCCGACTATGCCGTGTGGCAGCGCGACTGGATGGCGGCCGGGGAAAAACAGCGACAGCTCGATTACTGGCGTGGGCGCCTGGGCAGTGAACAGGCGGTACTGGAATTGCCGCTGGACCATCCGCGCCCGGCGCAGCAAAGCCATCGCGGTGCACGCTGCACGATTGAACTGGACCGCGCCTTGTTGGCCGAACTCAAGGCCCTGGCCCAGCGCCAGGATGTGACCTTGTTCATGTTGCTGCTGGCTTCGTTCCAGACCTTGCTGCATCGCTACAGCGGGCAGTCGCAGATTCGCGTCGGGGTGCCGATCGCCAACCGCAACCGCCTGGAAACCGAGCGGCTGATCGGTTTCTTCGTCAACACTCAAGTGCTGCAAGCCGACCTCAGCGGGCACATGACCTTCGAGCAGTTGCTCGCCCAGGTCAAGCGCCGTGCCCTGGAGGCGCAGGCGCACCAGGACTTGCCCTTCGAACAACTGGTGGAGGCGCTGCAACCGGAGCGCAGCCTGAGCCATAACCCGCTGTTCCAGGTGATGTTCAACCACCAGGACAACCTGCGTCCGGCGCCGCTGCAGTTGCCTGGCCTGGACCTGCAGCCGGTGGACTGGGCGGCGCACACCACCCAGTTCGACCTGAACCTGGAAACCGAAGCGTCGGCCGACGGTTTGTGGGCCTCGCTGACCTACGCCACCGACCTGTTCGAGGCGGCGACCATGGAACGCTTGGCCGAGCACTGGCAAAACCTGCTGCGTGCCGTGGTGCGTGATGGGGCGCTGGCCCTGGATGAGTTGCCGATGCTCAGCACGGCGCAATCGCAGCAACTGATCAGCGACTGGAACCGCAGCGACCACGCTTACCCGCATGAGCGCTGCGTGCATCAGTTGTTCGAAGCCCAAGCGCTGGCCCAGCCGCACGCGGTTGCGCTGCAATTCAATGACCAGGCCCTGAGCTATGGCGAACTCAACCGACGCGCCAATCGCCTGGCCCATCGTTTGATCGCCGTCGGCGTCGGCCCGGATGTACTGGTGGCCGTGCATGTCGAACGCTCGGTCGACATGATCGTCAGCCTGCTGGCCACGCTCAAGGCCGGTGGCGCCTACGTGCCGCTGGACCCGCAATTCCCGGCGGACCGGCTGGCCTTCATGCTCGAAGACAGCCGCGCCCGGGTGCTGTTGACCCAGCCGCACCTGCTCGGGCAACTGGCGCAGCCGCAAGGTCTGCGGGTGTTGCAGGTGGACGCCGCCGACGGCGCTGAACACAACCCGCAGGTTGAGGTTGTGCCCGAGCACCTGGCCTACGTGATCTACACCTCCGGCTCCACGGGCAAGCCCAAGGGCGTGATGGTGCGGCACCAGGCGTTGTGCAGCTTTACCAGCGGCATGGCCGACACCCTGCACATCGATGCGCAGGCGCGCGTGCTGTCGCTGACCACGTTCTCGTTCGACATCTTCGCCCTGGAGCTGTACGTACCGCTGACGGTCGGCGCCACGCTACTGTTGAGCGACCAGGCAATGGCCCTCGACCCGGAAGCCATTCTCGATCTGGCTCACCAGCAATCGGCCAGTGTGCTGCAAGCCACGCCGTCCACCTGGCGCATGCTGCTCGACAGCCCACGCGCCGAGCTGTTGCGCGGTATCCAATGCCTGTGTGGCGGCGAGGCGCTGCCGACGGACCTGGCCCAGCGCCTGCTCGACCTGCAAGGGCCGGTCTGGAACCTCTATGGTCCGACGGAAACCACCATCTGGTCGGCTGCCCACCGTCTGTCTCAGGCGCAGCCTTTTGTCGGACGGCCGATCGCCAATACCTCGCTGTTCATCCTGAATGCCGGCATGACCCCGTGCCCGTTGGGCGCCCCCGGTGAGTTGCTGATCGGCGGCGTGGGCTTGGCGCGGGGTTATCACGCACGGCCGGCACTCACCGCCGAACGCTTCGTGCCCAACCCCTTCGGCGCCCCTGGCGAGCGCCTGTACCGCACTGGCGACCTGGCGCGTTACCGCGACGACGGCGTAGTGGAGTACATCGGCCGGGTCGACCATCAGGTCAAGGTGCGTGGTTTCCGCATCGAACTGGGCGAGATCGAGGCCTGCCTGCGCGAGCACCACGGTGTGCGTGAAACCGTGGTGCTGGCCGACAACGAGCGCTTGATCGCTTATCTGGTCAGTGCGGCGCCCGATACGCAGGAGGCGTACAAAGCCGCCCTGCGCGAGCGCTTGCCGGATTACATGGTGCCGGCGCACCTGCTGTTTCTCGACAGCCTGCCGTTGACCCCCAACGGCAAGCTCGACCGCAAGGCGCTGCCCAAGCCGGACGCGAGCCTGGCGCGCCAAATCTACGTGGCGCCGGTCAGCCCAAGGGAGCAGCAGGTTGCGGCGATCTGGGCCGAGGTGCTGGACGTGCCGCAGGTCGGCCTCGAGGATCACTTCTTCGAACTGGGCGGGCATTCGCTGCTGGCCACGCGGGTGGTGTCGCGCGTGCGGCAGGCACTGGCCCTGGAAGTGGCGCTCAAGACCTTGTTCGAACAACCCTTGCTGGGTGACTTCGTACGTGCCCTGGGCGAGGAGGGCGTCGCCGCACCGGCGCTGCTCAAGGCCGACCGCACGCAGCCGTTGCCGCTGTCCTATGCCCAGGAACGCCAATGGTTCCTCTGGCAACTGGACCCGCACAGTGCGGCTTACCACATCCCCAGTGCTTTGCGTCTGCATGGCCCGCTGGACCTGGACGCACTGCAATGCAGCTTCGACAGCTTGCTGGCCCGCCACGAAAGCCTGCGCACCCATTTGCGCCAGGACGCCGGTGGTACGGTGCAGGTCATTGAAGCGACCGGCGTGATCGATATCGCCCTGGCCGACACCGAATACGCCGACCTCAAGGCGCGGGTCGTGGACGAGATCGCACGGCCGTTCGACCTGCTGCGCGGGCCGCTGCTGCGAGTTACGTTGTTGCGTCTGGCCGAGGACGATCATGTGCTGGTGCTGGTGCAGCATCACATCGTCTCCGATGGTTGGTCGATGCAACTGATGGTCGAGGAACTGGTGCAGTCGTACGCCGCCTTCAGCCAGGGTGAACAACCGCAGCTGCCGGCGCTGCCGATCCAGTATGCCGACTATGCCGTGTGGCAACGCCAATGGATGGAAGCCGGCGAGAAAGCGCGTCAACTGGCCTACTGGCGCGAGCAACTGGGCGGTGAACAGCCGGTACTGGAATTGCCGTTTGACCACCCGCGCCCGGCGCTGCCCAGCCATCGTGGGGCACGTTTGGGTATCGAGTTGGCGCCTGAGTTATTGGCCGGGTTGCGCCAACTGGCGCACAACACCGGGGTGACGTTGCCGATGGTGCTGCTGGCGTCTTACCAGGCGCTGCTGCACCGCTACAGCGGCCAGGAAGATGTGCGCGTCGGGGTGCCGATCGCCAACCGCAACCGCCTCGAAACCGAGGGGTTGATCGGTTTCTTCGTCAACACCCAGGTGCTCAAGGCGGATCTCCATGGGCAGATGAGCGTGGAGCAATTGCTCGCCCAGGTACGCCAACGCTCCTTGCAGGCCCAGGCCCATCAGGACCTGCCGTTCGAACAACTGGTGCAAGCGCTGCAACCGGAGCGCAGCCTCAGCCTGAGCCCGTTGTTCCAGGTGCTGTTCAACCACCGCGTCACTGCGGCGGACAGCCATCTGCAGCGTTTGGTCGACCTGCACGTCGAGGTGTTGAGCGGGGAGGACGGCGTCGCGCAGTTCGACCTGGCGCTGGACGTGGAAGAAAGCCAGCAGGCGCTGCGCGCCTCCCTGAGTTACGCCACCGACCTGTTTGCCCCGGCCACCATCGAACGCATGGCCGGGCATTGGCAGAACCTGTTGCAAGGGATGGTCGCCAACCCTGCGCAACCCCTCAGCCAACTGCCGTTGCTGGATGCTGCCGAGCAGCAGCAGATTCTCGACCGTTGGAACTGCACCGATTCCGGCTTCTCGGCCGAGCGCCTGGTGCATGAACTGTTCGCCGACCGCGCCCGGGAGAACCCCGACGCCGTCGCAGTGAAGTTCGATACGCAAACCCTGAGTTATGGCGAGCTTGACCGCCAGGCCAACCGCCTGGCCCATGCGCTGATCGCCCGTGGCGTCGGCCCGGAAGTGCGCGTGGCCATCGCCATGCCGCGCAGTGCCGAAATCATGGTGGCGTTCCTGGCGGTGCTCAAGGCCGGCGGTGTGTATGTGCCGCTGGATATCGAGTACCCGCGTGATCGCCTGCTGTACATGATGCAGGACAGCCGTGCGCAACTGCTGCTGAGCCATACCGTGGCGTTACAGCAACTGCCGGTTCCTGATGGCCTGGACACCCTGGCGATCGATCGCACCGAGGGCTGGGCCGACTACCCCGATACCGCGCCGCAGGTGAGGCTCGACGGCGACAACCTGGCCTACGTGATCTACACCTCCGGCTCCACCGGCCTGCCCAAGGGCGTGGCGGTGTCTCACGGACCGTTGGTGGCGCACATCATCGCCACCGGCGAGCGCTATGAAACCGGGCCGACCGATTGCGAATTGCACTTCATGTCCTTCGCTTT
>NZ_PYWX01000010.1 GCF_003031675.1 Pseudomonas palleroniana
GCTGACTGACACTCCGCATTCGCGAGCAAGCCCGCTCCCACATTTTAGACTTCGCTAGTCTCAGGTCTGGATGTTTTCCTGGCGGCATCGGGCACCAACGGAATCTCCTTCCCTTCAGCGTCAAACAACTTGCCGCCACTGAAGTAATCCCCATCGCGCAACGCCGCCACATCGTGGAAGCACAGACTGCGCTCCGTCCCCGCCACGAACACCGATTGCTGGTCCGAGTTACCGGCGGTGAAGTGGTTGAACGCCAGGTTCAACAAAATCGCCATGATCGCTGACGAACTGATCCCCGAATGGAAAATCGTCGCGAACCAGGCAGGAAAGTGATCGTAGAAACTCGGCGCGGCGATGGGGATCATGCCGAAGCCGATCGAAGTGGCGACGATGATCAGGTTCATGTTGTTGCGATAGTCGACCTTGGACAAGGTGCGAATACCACTGGCCGCCACGGTGCCGAACAGCACGATACCAGCGCCACCGAGTACCGAGGTCGGCACGGCTGCGATTACCCGCCCCATGAAGGGCAGCAAGCCGAGTACCACCAGGAATACCCCGCCCGTGGCCACCACAAAACGACTTTTCACACCGGTCACCGCCACCAGCCCGACATTCTGTGCGAACGCGCTCTGCGTGAAAGAGCCGAAAATCGGCGCGAACATGCTCGACAGCATGTCAGCCCGCAGGCCATTACCGAGACGCTTGGAATCGACTTTGGTATCGATGATCTCGCCCACGGCGAGGATATCCGCCGAGGTCTCCACCAACGTCACCATGACCACAATGCACATGGAGATGATCGCGGCCACATGGAAAGTCGGTACGCCGAAATGGAAAGGTGCCGGGAAACCGAACATCGGCCCCTGGGTCACCCCGGAAAAATCCGCCATGCCAAGCAATACCGCGATGACGGTGCCGATGACCATCGCCAGCAGGATCGACAGGCGCGAAATGGTCGCACTGCCGATCTTGCTCAGCAGCAGCACCAGAACCAGGGTCAGCGCGGCCAGGCCGATATTCGCCATGCTGCCGAAATCGGCTGCACGGCTACTGCCGCCCATGGCCCACCGCGCCGCAACGGGCATCAGGGTCAGGCCGATGGTGGTGATGACAATGCCCGTCACCAGCGGCGGGAAAAACTTGGTGATCCTTGAGAACACTGGAGTGATCAACAACCCGATAAACGACGCGGCCATCACCGCCCCGAGAATCGCCGGCACGCCACCGGCGCCATCACTGCCGACAATCGCCACCATCGTCGCCACGCCAGCGAACGACACACCCTGCACCAGCGGCAGCTGACAACCGAAAAACGGCAGGCCAAGGGTTTGCAACAAGGTCGCCAGACCACCGGCAAACAAGGATGCCGCGATCAGCAGACCGATATCTGCCGGGGATAACCCGGCTGCCTGACCGACGATCAACGGTACCGCGACAATGCCGCCGTACATGGTGAGCACGTGCTGCAGGCCGTAAGCCATGTTAGCAGCGACGCCGAGATTTTCATCTTCCGGCCGCTGCGATGACGCCTTCGGGATAGTCATGGTGAGGGGTTCTCTGTTTTTGTTGTGCGAGCACTGTATGCAATGTTAGGACTGGATGTCCATAGAGTTGTATACAATCAATCGAACAAGATACCCTCCAACGGCGTTACAAAAATAATCCGGCCGTCACGAGCCTGAACGCCACAGGACCTATAACAATGAAAAAAACACTGCAAGGCGCCACCGTTGCCCTCACCCTCCTCGGCGGCGGGGAGGCCGTGGCGTTGGAATGGATGAACAACAGCGTGGGATTTCGCTACGGTGAACACTTCACCAACCCGAACAACCCCGATGATTTCAGCAAGCGCATCTACAGCTTCACCCACGCCAGCGGCTACCAGTACGGCAGCAACTACCTGAATCTCGATGTGTTCCTTTCCGACAGCCGCGACCCACGCAAGGGTACCGACCAGGGTGGCAGTGAGGTGTATGCCGTCTACCGCCACCAGTTGTACGCTTCACGGGTATTCGACGTGCCGCTCGGCACCGGGTTGGTCAAGGACTACGCATTGACCCTGGGCTTTGACGCCAACCGCAACAACAACTTCGCCTCGGCCAGGAAGCGCGCGCTGGTGATCGGCCCGACCTTGAAATTCAACACCGTCGGCGTGCTGGACCTGAGCCTGATGTACTACAAGGAAAGGAACCACACCGGCATCCCCGGCGCGAAAGAGTCCAATCACACCTTCGACGATACCTACATGCTCAACCTTGCGTGGATGCGCCCGTTTGAAGTCGCCAGCCACGCGGCCAAATTCCAGGGTTTCATCAATTACGTCGGGGAAAAAGGCAAGGACTACCACGGCCGCGACACCGCCCCGGAAGCCTTGATGCGCACGGCACTGATGGTGGCGGTGCGGCCAGGCAAAAGCGTCAAGCCAAACCTGTATCTCGGGGTGGGCTACGAGTACTGGTACAACAAATTCGGCGTAGACGGCGGCCGGGGTAGCCGCACATCCACGCCGACGCTGAATATGGAAGTGACGTTCTAACGGAAGGAACCCAGCTCAAGCACTGGCCAATTCCGAATCATCCGTCTTGCGCCGCGCCAGCCAGTAACCCAACACCGCCAGCGGTGCGGTCGCCAGCATCACGATCACGGTAATCAGCAGCGGCTGTTCAAGCATCGACGAGACCAGCAGGCTGCTGAGAAAGCACAGCCCCAATTGCAGGGTGTTTTGCAGGGCTGCCGCCTTGCCGGAATTTTCCGCAAACGGCATCAGCGCATTCGCCACCACGATGGGGTAACTGGCACCGTTGACCAGCGCCATCAGGCAGAACGGAATCAACAGCGTGGTGAGGGTCGGCACCGTCAACGTAGCAACCAGGTACAACGCCGCCATGCTGATGCAATAGGCCAGCAGCAACCAGGGCAGCAGGGTTTTGCCCTGGTAACGCTGCAGTGCACTGCGGCAGCTGTAGCCACCGATCAGAAACGCCAAGGTCGGCAGCACATAGCTCAGGCCAATGTCATTCGGGCTATAGCCCATGCCGCCAAGGATGAAGGGGGAAGCGGTCAGCCAGGCGAAGAAACTGGCGGAACACGCGGCGAAGATCATCACGTTGCCGGTGAACACACGGGAGGTCAGCAGGTGGCCGTAGCCAAGGCGTGAAGGCTCACCCTGCCCTGTCTGACGTGTCGGCATCTTGCGCAGGAACAGCGTCGGCAGCAGCAACAACAGCGACACCCCCAGCAAGACCCCGAAGATCGCCTGCCAGCCAAAGTGATTCAGCACCACGGCCCCCAACAACGGCGCCAGGGCCGGCGACAGCGACATCAGCGGCATGATGCTGGCGAACACACGGTGAGCTTGGTCAGCCGGATAGCGGTCGATCACCAGGGCCTGCCAACTCACGGCGGCGGAACACACGCCAATCGCCTGGATAAAGCGTAATGCCAGCAACTGCGGCGCGGTCTCGACCCAGAACATGCCCAGGCATCCCAACACAAACAGGCCAAGGCCCGTGAGCAGGATGGGCTTGCGCCCCAGGCGGTCAGACAACGGTCCCCACAGCAATTGCCCCACGGCAAAACCGGCGAGGAAAATACTCAAGCTGGCGCCCACGGCCCCCGCACCAATCTGCAACTGCTCGCCCATTGCGCCGAATGCCGGCAAGTACATGTCCATGGCGAGATAACCGAGCATGCTCAGCCCCGCCAGATACCCAGTAAAACCCAACGAATTTTTCATCGAAACCTTTAAGAACTTGCCATCAAACTATTTGTTGACCGGCACCCATTATGAAGCTGACAGTTTTGCTGTGAAGCGATAATAATTGGATACTTATATCAATATTTTTGAAGGCAATTCCTATGTGGTCCGAATACTCGCTGGATGTCGTCGATGCCGTGGCACGCCATGGCAGCTTCAGCGCCGCTGCCCAGGAATTGCACCGCGTACCGTCGGCCATCAGCTATACGGTACGTCAGATTGAAGAGTGGCTGGCGGTGCCGCTGTTTGTGCGACGCCATCGCGATGTCGAACTGACCCCGGCCGGTCGGCTGTTCATCGACGAAGCTCGCGGTGTGATGAAAAAAATGCTCGGCACGCGGCGTTTGTGCCAGCAAGTGGCGAATGGCTGGAGCGGCCAGTTGAAAGTCGCCGTGGACTCCATTGTCAAACCCCAGCGCTGCCGTCAGTTGGTGTTGGACTTCTACCGGCAGTTTCCCGAAGTGGAATTGCTGTTGGAGTACGAAGTGTATAACGGCGTGTGGGACGCCCTGGCCGATGAACGCACCGACATTGTGATCGGCGCCACCAGTGCGGTGCCGGTGGCCAGCCACTTCACCTTTCGCGACATGGGCTTGTTGAACTGGTTGTGCGTGGCCAGCGCCAGGCACCCGTTGGCGGCGGTTGAGGGCTTGCTCAGTGACGATCAATTGCGCCCGTTCGCCTCGTTGTGCATGACCGACACTTCGCGCAACCTGCCCAAGCGCGACACCTGGACCCTGGATAACCAACGGCGCCTGGTGGTCCCCAACTGGGCCTCGGCGCTCGATTGCCTGCGTGACGGCCTGTGCGTCGGCATGGCGCCGGCGCATCAGGTATTGCCGTGGATCGAACGCGGCGAGCTGGTCGCGCTGCAATTGCACCGACCGTTCCCGGCCAGCCCATCGTGCGTGGCCTGGGCCCAGAACAAACTGTCGCCGGCCATGGCGTGGCTGCTGGAGTACCTGGGCGATACCGAGACCCTGAACCAGGAGTGGCTCAACGGGCACGACCTTTGAAGAGGGCGACGGTCCCCTGTGGGAGGGGGCTTGCTCCCGATAGCAGTGCTTCAGTCGACACACAAGCTGAATGACCCACCGCTATCGGGAGCAAGCCCCCTCCCACAGGCCGATGGTATTTCAAGCCAACAGGCGGCTGATCGCCCGCACGATCATATCGACCTCCTTGCCCTCCAGGGTCAATGGCGGCAACAGACGGATAATCTTGCCCCGCGTCACGTTGATCAACAGCCCATGTTCCTGGGCGGCGCGCTGGGCCAGGTCGCGATAAGGGCGGGCCAGCTCGATGCCGATCATCAAGCCCTGCCCACGAATGGCCAGCACCTGCGGATGCTCGCTCAACTCCACCCGCAGCCGCGCCAACAAGCGTTCGCCCTGTTGCGCGGCATTCTGCAGCAAGCCTTGCTCTTCAATAATATCCAGCACGGTGCAGCCCACACGGCAGGCCAACGGGTTCCCCCCAAAGGTACTGCCATGGCTGCCCGGGGTGAACAACTGAGCCACGGCGGCACGCGCCAGGCAGGCACCGATGGGCACGCCGTTGCCCAGGCCTTTGGCCAGGGTCATCACGTCCGGGGTAATGCCTTCATGCTGGAAGGCAAACCAGGTGCCAGTACGGCCGATGCCGGTCTGGATTTCATCGAGCATCATCAGCCAGCCGTGGCGCGTGCAGTGCTCACGCAGGGCTTTCAGGTAGCCGCGCGGGGCAGGCATTACGCCGCTTTCGCCCTGGATCGGCTCCAGCAACACGGCCGAGATACGTGGGCCGAACTGTTGAGTAAGCGCTTCCAGGGCCGCCATGTCGCCAAAGCCCACTTTGAGAAAATCCCCCGGCAAGCGCTGGAAACCCAAGCGCACCGACGGCCCATCGCTGGCCGCCATGGTGCCGAGGGTACGCCCATGAAAGGCGTTTTCCATCACCACCACCAACGGCTGCTCTATGCCCTTTTTCCAGCCATGCAGCCGCGCCAGCTTCAGCGCCGTCTCGTTGGCTTCGGCGCCGGAGTTGTTGAAGAATGCACGGTCCAGGCCGGACAACTCGGCCAGGCGCCGAGCCAGCTGTTGTTGCCAGTCGATGCTGTAGAGGTTGGAGGTGTGCAGCAACAAACCGGCTTGTTCACGGATGGCCGTCACCAGTTTCGGGTGGGAGTGCCCGACATTGGTCACCGCCACACCGGCCACCGCATCCAGGTATTCACGGCCCTGCTGGTCCCACAGGCGCGTGCCCAGGCCACGTGTGAAACTCAGGGCCAAGGGTTGGTAAGTGTCCATCAGGCAGGCGGCGGTCATGGTGGCAGGCTCCAGTGCATCGTTGTGATGGATGCAGTATCGTTAGCCACTCATGCTGGATAAACTGTGCAATCGTGCAAGGACTTTAAATCAGGGCTTTATAATGGATCTGTTCCAGGCAATGTCGGTGTATGTGAAGGTGGTGGAGGCCGGCAGCATGACCGCCGCCGCCCACGCCTGCGGCATGTCGACCACCATGGTCGGCAACCACTTGCGTGCCCTGGAACAAAGGCTGGGGGTCAGCCTGCTCAAACGCACCACGCGCAAACAGAGCCTTACGGAGTTCGGCGGGCAGTACTACCAGCGTTGCCTGGAAGTGCTCGGGCTGGTGGCTGACTCGGAGCAGTGGGCGGAACAAGCCCATAGCGACGTCCCCAAAGGCACCTTGCGCATCACCGCCCCCCCGGTGTTCGGCACCGAACGACTGTCGCCGGCCTTGAGCGAGTTTTCCCAACGCTACCCGCTGATCAACCTGTACGTGGTCTTGAACAATCAACGGATGGACTTGGTCGACAGCGGCTTCGACGTGGCGATTCGCCTGGGCGAGCTGGAACCCTCAAGCCTGATCGCCAGGCCCATGCGCGACTACACCCTGACCCTCTGTGCCTCACCCATTTACCTGGCGCGACGCGGTACGCCGCAGGTGCCCGAGGACCTGCGACAGCACGATTGCCTGGCATTCGCCTACCCCTCGACCGACGACTGGCGCAATGCCGACAAGCTATGGCGCATGACCGGCCAGGAAGGCGAAGTGGAAGTTGCCGTGTCCGGCTCGCTGACGATCAACAGCTCCCAAGGCCTGCACCAGGCGGCGGTCCAGGGCATGGGCATCGTGATGCTGCCTGATGCCCTCGTACAACCCGACCTGCAGGCCGGAAAACTGGTGGCTCTGTTGACCGACTATCAACTGCCCTGCCGCCCCATGCACCTGCTTTACCGCCAAGATCGCTATCGTTTGCCCAAACTGCGCGCGTTCGTCGACTTCGTCATGGAAAAGTGGGCGCGCTAGAACGCCACACCCAACTCACGCAGACGCGCAGCCGTGCGCTCGGCCGACACGTGGTGAATACCCTGCCAGCCGAGTGCAACAGCCGCTTGGGCATTGCCGGCGACATCATCGATAAACACCACTTCGCCTGGCTGGATATCCGGCAGATGCGCACGCACCTGGTCCAGGCTGGCGTGATAGATCGCCGCATCCGGCTTGATCTGCTTCAACTCGCCTGACACCACGATGTCGCGAAAACGTTGCAGGAACGGGTAGTTGGCGCGCGCATACGGGAAGGTTTCGGCGGACCAGTTGGTAAGCCCGAACAACGGCATGCCGGCTGCATGCAGCGCTTCGAGAATCGCCACGCCTTCCGGCAGCGGGCCGCGCAACATCTCGTGCCAGCGATCGTAGTAGGCCTGGATCAGGGGTTCATGTTGAGGGTATTGGCTGATCAGGCTGCGGGTGCCCTCCGCCAGGGTACGACCGGCGTCTTGCTCGGTGTTCCAGGCTTGGGTGCAGATGTTGTCGAGAAACCATTGCCGTTCTTGATCGTCGGCAATCAGCTTGCGGTACAGATGCAGCGGGCTCCAGTCGAACAGGACACCGCCAAAATCAAAAACGACTGCACGAATCGTCATCAGATCCTCCGTTAGCGTGGCTTGATAGCCGTAGGAGTCTGGCAGATTGTGAGCAAGGGTGGGAGCGCGAGGGAAGGTAGGAAACTTCCAATTTCAGACAAGGAAAAGCGGGAGGGGTACGCCCCCTCCCACTTTCAGGCTGCGTCTCAGGCTTGAATCAGGCCATTGATCTTCACAGTCGGGTTCACGTCGGCTTCGTAATCCACGCCGTCGATTTCAAAGCCGAACAAGCGCAGGAATTCCGCCTTGTAGCCGGCAAAATCGCTGATCTCGTTGACGTTTTCATCAGTGACCTGGTTCCACAGGGCCGCCACGGCGTCCTGGACTTTCGGTTCCAGCTCAGCCAGGTCGGCACGCAGGCGGCCGTCGGCGTCCAGCTTAGGCTCTTTGCCGTACAGGCTGTCCTTGAACAGGCCATAGACCTGCTCGATGCACCCTTCATGAGTGCCCTGCTCTTTCATCACTTTGAACAGCAGCGACAGGTACAGCGGCATGATCGGGATGGCCGAGCTGGCCTGGGTGACCACGGCTTTGAGTACCGACACACGGGCGTCGCCCTTCAGCGCAGCGAGGTTGTCACGCAGGGTCAGGACTTTTTTGTCCAGGTCTTTCTTGGCTTCGCCGATAGAGCCGTTCCAGTAGATGTCCTGGGTCAGCTTCTCACCGAGGTAAGTGAAGGCCGTGGTCTTGGCGCCTTCGGCCAGCACATCGGCGTCACGCAGGGCGTCGATCCACAGCTGCCAGTCTTCGCCGCCCATGACTTTCACGGTGCCGTCGATTTCTTCCTGAGTGGCAGGCTCAAGGGTGGTGTCGACGACAACGCCTTTGTCGGTGTTGATCCCGCGCAGGGTCACTGCCTTGCCGATTGGCTTGAGGGTGGAGTTGTGCACCACGCCTTGCGGGTCGGTACGGCGTGGCGCGGCCAGGCTGTAGACCACCAGGTCGATCTTGCCCAGGTCTTTCTTGATGGTTTCGATGGTCAGGCGCTTGATCTCGTCGGAGAACGCGTCGCCGTTGATGCTTTTGGCGTACAGGCCTTTTTCGACGGCAAACTTCTCGAACGCGGCGCTGTTGTACCAGCCGGCGGAGCTCAGCTTGCCTTCTTCGCCTTCTTTCTCAAAAAACACGCCCAGGGTGTCGGCGCCGCAACCAAACGCAGCACTGATACGCGCGGCCAGGCCGTAACCGGTGGAGGAGCCGAGGACCAGCACCTTTTTGGGGCCGCCTTCAATGGCGCCGTGCTGGGTTACGTAGTCGATCTGCTCTTTGACGTTCGCTTCACAGCCAACAGGATGAGCGGTCACACAGATAAAGCCACGAACCCGCGGTTTGATGATCATAAAAATTCTGCCTCTTCCAAGGTGCCGAAGGCCAATGGTGGCCATTCAACTTCAATCGTACCGGTCTATGACGTCCGAAAAACCGAAGCGTCACGATAGACGCAAATCTTCTGTTCTCAAAATTCAATGCATAAAGGCCAGCGCACTTGTAAAAAAATGTACCGGGGCTTCACAAATTCGCAATATTTAAACCGCCAGGCGCCGCTATAAAGTCCTATCATGACGGATTGTTTCGTTTTGTTTCGGGTCCGGAGCCATGTTTCATGAGTAAAAGTGCTGTTCGCAAAAAGCTGGTATCAGTTGCCTGGGTGCTTGGCGTTCTGCTGTTTATCTACTGTTTCCCGCGCACCAGCCTGGTGTTTCTGCTGCTGGTGGTGTTCTGCGGCCTGTACGATTTCCTGCGCAACGGCCTGTATGATCGCGACACCATCAAGAAGTATTTCATCGGCAACGGCCGCAATACATGGATATTGGCTCCGTTCAACACCTTGTTCGACCTGTTGAGCAGCCGCAACCGCCACGTCTACACCATGCGCGACCTGCCGCCGGCCTGGCGTGAGGACCTGCAACAGGTGATCGATGACGCCATGGCCAACAAGGATGAAATCATCAGCTACCTGGATGAGCGCATGGCCGAGAAGAAACGCGGCATGTTGTTCTTCCAATGGTACGGCCGACCGATCGAAACCACCCTGGATATCCCGCAGTTGCGCAAGAAACTGCCATTTGTGAAGACCATCGGCGTCTCGGTATTCAACGAGAACCGCTCGACCTCCTTCCACTTCGGCCCCCTGCGCATGATGTTCCGCGTGCTCTACAACATGGCACCGGCACCGCACCATGAAGGCGTCTACATCCAGGTGGGCAAGCACAAGCACTACTGGCACGACGACCCGCTGTTTATTTTCGATGACACGCTGATGCATGCGTCCTTCAACAAAAACGATGCAAAACGCTACTGCCTGTTCATCGACATCGTGCGGCCGACCCCGCTGCCGGGCGTGCTCAACGCCGTGATCTCGGGCTTTGCCGGCCTGGTCTTCACCCTGCGTCGGGTTTTCTACAAAAACTGGAAGCTGATTCAGTAAGTTCTGCGGCATGATGGTGCCGGACGGTGTTTGCGCCCAGCCTGTGAGGCGGCCAGAATAACCGTCCAGTGCGACCGAATTCGGGCGCCCACCATTCTCAGGCCATCGCCGCTCCCGTGGCAGGCGATGGCTGTGCTTTCAAGGAATCAGAATGCCCCAACGTCAAGTCATCAATGCCTCCGTCAGCCCCAAGGGCAGCCTCGAAACCCTGTCCCAACGTGAAGTGCAACAACTGAGTGAAGCCGGCACCGGCAGCATCTACACCCTGTTCCGCCAATGCGCCCTGGCCATCCTCAACACCGGCGCGCATATCGACAACGCCAAGACCATCCTCGACGCCTACAAAGACTTTGAAGTGCGCATCCACCAGCAGGATCGCGGCGTGCGCCTGGAGCTGCTGAATGCCCCGGCCGACGCGTTCGTTGATGGCGAAATGATCGCGAGCACCCGTGAGATGCTGTTCAGCGCCCTGCGTGACATCATCTACACCGAGAACGAGCTGGACAGCCAGCGCATCGACCTGAGCAACTCCCAAGGCATCACCGACTACGTGTTCCACCTGCTACGCAACGCCCGTACGCTGCGCGCCGGGGTCGAACCGAAGATCGTGGTGTGCTGGGGCGGCCACTCCATCAACACCGAAGAATACAAATACACCAAGAAAGTCGGACACGAACTGGGCCTGCGCAGCCTTGACGTGTGCACCGGCTGCGGCCCGGGCGTAATGAAAGGCCCGATGAAAGGCGCGACCATTTCCCACGCCAAGCAACGCATCATCAACGGCCGTTACCTGGGCTTGACCGAGCCCGGCATCATCGCCGCCGAAGCGCCGAACCCGATCGTCAACGAGCTGGTGATCCTGCCGGACATCGAAAAACGCCTGGAAGCCTTCGTGCGCGTCGGCCACGGCATCATCATCTTCCCGGGCGGCGCCGGTACGGCCGAAGAGTTCCTGTACCTGCTGGGCATCCTGATGCACCCGGACAACCAGGACCTGCCCTTCCCGGTGATCCTCACCGGGCCGAAACACGCCGCGCCCTACCTGGAACAATTGCACGCGTTCGTCGGTGCCACCCTCGGCGAGGCGGCGCAGAAGCACTACCAGATCATCATCGACAACCCAGCCGAAGTGGCACGGCAGATGACCGCCGGCCTCAAGGCTGTGAAGCAGTTCCGCCGCGAACGCAACGACGCGTTCCACTTCAACTGGCTGCTGAAGATCGACGAAGGCTTCCAGCGCCCGTTCGACCCGACCCACGCCAACATGGCCAGCCTGCAACTAAGCCACGCGCTGCCGCCGCATGAACTGGCCGCCAACCTGCGCCGCGCGTTTTCCGGGATCGTGGCCGGCAACGTCAAGGACAAAGGCATCCGCCTGATCGAACAGAACGGCCCTTACGAGATCCATGGTGACCCGGCCATCATGAAACCGCTGGATGAGCTGTTGAAGGCATTCGTAGCCCAACACCGCATGAAACTACCGGGTGGCGCGGCGTATGTGCCGTGTTATCGCGTGGTTCAATAAAAAGCTGGCTGAGTAATCCGCGCAGCATCGCCACACCCTTGATTTCCACCCGCGGGCCGGGGTGCGCCAGTTCGGCCACCCCGGCCGTGGTCCAGGGCGCAATGCCCGCGTGGGAAAAGGCGGTCGGTCATATGCTGTATCTCTTTGCAGGCGTTTTCGGGCATATCGACCGAATAAATCGGGCTATGGTTTTTTAACTGTCCCGATCAACTCACACCAGCAGAGCACCTATGGACCAACGGATCTTGTCCTCCATAATTCCTTACCCTAAGGTAAGGAGCATAACGATGGAGATATTCAATATGGCAACCGCCACACTGACCTCAAAAGGGCAAATCACCATTCCGGTCCAGGTCAGAACAGCCCTGGGCCTGGAAACCGGAGACCGCGTAGAGTTCGTCGAAATGGAAGACGGCCGGTTTTCCATCATTGCCGCCAGCAAAACCGTACACGACCTCAAGGGTCTGGTCCGCAAACCTGCCAAGGCGGTCTCGATCGAAGAAATGAACCGCGCCATCGCCACGCAAGGAGCAAAAGCCGGATGATCGGCCTGGATACCAATGTGCTGGTGCGCTACGTCACCCAGGATGACCCCGCGCAATCCCCCAAGGCGTGCGAGTTGATCGAATCGCTCACCACGCTTTCGCCAGGCTTTGTCGGCCTGGTGTCAGTAGTGGAATTGGTGTGGGTTTTACAAAGCTGCTACCAATGCACCAAAAGTGAATTGGTGACGGTTCTGGAGACGCTGTTGCGCACCCGCGAATTGATCATCGAACAGGCGGAAATCGTTTGGCAGGCACTGCGGCGATTCATCGCGAGCAAGGCCGATTTTGCCGACTGCCTGATCGAGCGCTGCGCCCATTCGGCAGGGTGTGAATACACCGCTACATTTGATCTGGATGCAGCCAAGGCCACCGGGATGAAACGCCTGAACTGAGCCATCGCGTTGCGGTAGCGCCCAGGCTTTGGTAAAACCGCAGTCAGACCTGATCAAGAGAAACACTCACGTGCGCAAGCTGCTTTTCGCAATCTTGAGCATGGCCCCAGCACTGGCCATTGCCGACAGCATCACCTGGCCCGATCTGCCGCAAAGCTGTTTCGTCAGCGGCCGCTCTGCCACCAGCGTAGATGTCGATACGGGCTGTGCGGCCTTCCTGATCAACGTGAAAGGCAAGGCGGCGGGTACGCCGATCAAACTGGATATCCCGCAGTACGCCTTGCACATCGACGAGGCCACCGGCAAGGAAACGCCGGTGATCATCATCCAGGCCGAAGAAAACGGCGACATCAAGGCCGTGGGCTATCGGGAGCTGGGCACCGAGCAACTCGGCGCCGCATTGCTGCGTGAGGTTCGGCTTCTAGGCACCCAGAAGCCGAGCTAGCCAAGGCTTAGCGAACCCAGCCGCCACCCTGCCAGTGGTAGCCGTCACTACGTTGCACCCAGTGCGGATGCACATAGCGGTAGCCTTCGCGAACCGGCTCCCAGTGGCCATGCACCGCCACGTAACGCCCGCCCTGCCAACGCCAGTAACCGCGCGACCAGACATAGCCGTAACGTGCCGGCGGCTCGACCTCGATCACTTGAACTGGCGGCGGTTGCGGCGCAACGACCTCGACATACTCACGTTGTACCGGCCCGCGCTCATGCACCACACGCTCTTGCACACACCCGGACGCCGCGACGACGACTGCCGCCAATGCCGCATAACGTAGCAACATAAAAAATCCTCGGGCGTTATCGCCCCACAAACACGCTGAAAATTCCCCCTTCCTGCAGCCTCGCTCCTGCTTGGCTCTGAGTTCTTTTTAACAGGTAGTGTCTGTCGGCGGGCTGAACGGCGGGCGCCTTAAGGCGCGCCAAAACGTTGCACCACGGCTTCGACAAAACGCCGTAGCTTGGCCGTGCGCTGCCGGTTTGCGGTGTAGACCAGGTGCATCGGGCGACTCGGTGCGTCGAAGGCCGGCAATACACGCACCAACTCGCCTCTGGCCAGCGCCGTACGCAAGAAATCCTCGGGGCCCAGGACAATACCAAAACCATCCAGCGCAGCCGACATCAAGGCCCGGCTTTCATTGATCCGCAAGCGGCTGGAAACCGCCACCTCGTGAGTGGCCGCACCTTGGTGAAACAGCCATTTGCGATCTGCCGGGCGCGACCAGTAGGCGTAACCCAGGCATTCATGCTGCTCAAGGTCTGCCGGTATCAGCGGTGTACCGCGTGCCGCGAGGTAAGCCGGTGCCGCGCAGACCACCAAGCGATAAGGTGCCAAAGGCCTCGCCGTAAGGCTGGTGGTGGCCAGCGGGCCGATGCGAAAGGCAACCTCATAACCTTCCTCCACCAGGTCGACGAAACGGTCTGTCAGGTGCAGGTCGATTTCCACCTCCGGGTGATCACGCAGGAACGCCGTGATCAGTGGCATCAGGCTATAGGAGCCAAACGTTACCGGGGCGGTGATCCTCAGCTTGCCACGCGGCGTGTCGTTCATGATCTGCGCGAGCGAGTCGGCGGCGTCGGCTTCGGTGAGGATGTGCTTGCAACGCTCGTAGTACGCACTCCCCAGTTCCGTCAAGCTTTGCCGGCGTGTGGTGCGGTTAAGCAGGCGCGCCCCCAGGCGCTGTTCCAGCGCGGTGACATGCTTGGCGACCATTTGCGGCGACATATTCAAACGCTCGGCGGCACGTGCATAGGAGCCCGACTCGGCGGCCATGACAAAGGCGTGCATGCTTGAAAGACGGTCCATCATTGCCTACTCCCAGTAACAACATCGACACCAAAACGCTCATTTATCGACATTTGGTTGCCAATCATCATAACCGCTCCCCCGTTCACAGGAGCAAGGACATGAAGATTGGCGTAATAGGCGCAGGCTTTATCGGACGGGCCGTGGCCGAGTTGGCCCTGGCCGCCGGGCATGAGGTGATGTTGAGCAACTCCCGCGGCCCGCAAACCATGAGCAGCGTGCCCAGCGGTATTCCGGGCGTGCAGGTGGGCAGCGCGGAGGATGCCGCCCGATTTGGTGATGTGGTGCTGGTGGCCATCCCCCTGGAGCACTACCGCAGCGTCCCGGCACAATGGCTGGAGGGCAAGGTGGTGATGGACGCCAATAACTACTACCCGAACCGTGACGGGCATATCCCGGCGCTGGACCGCTTTGAAACCACCACCAGCCGGCTGCTCGCCGAGCACCTGCCGCACGCGCAGGTGGTGAAGGTGTTCAACGCGATATTTGCCCCCGACCTGACCCAGGACGCTCGCCCCCACGGTGCGTCGGACCGGCGTGCCCTGCCGGTGGCTGCGGACGATGCGGCCGCCAAGGCTCAGGTGATCAGCTTGCTCGACGAACTCGGCTTCGATGCCGTGGATGCCGGCGGGCTGGATGACAGTTGGCGCTTTGAACGGGGTAAACCCGCGTACTGCATCCCGCTGGATCAGGCGGGCCTGGAAGCCGCGCTGGCCAAGGCCGAACGTACCGTTGAACTGCCTGCCGTCGAACGCACCCGCCGGTAAACGCCCGTGCACAAAAAAGCCCGCTGACCGTCACCGGTTCAGCGGGCTGTTTACATCAGGCTTGGCTTACAGCGCCAGGTCGGATGCAGGCTTGCTCGGCTCAGCCGCAGGCTTGGCAGCCTCGGTGGCCTTTGGTGCGGCCAGTTGCGGGATGGCTGGCGGAGGGGTCAGTTGCAGGACGCCAGCCGTGTAGGCCCATTCCTTGGCAACCGCCTCAGGGCTGTCATTCAGCTTGGTACCGTAGCTCGGTACGATCTGATGCAGCTTGGCCTGCCACTCAGGGGTCGCCACCTTGTCCTTGAACACTTTCTGCAGCACGGTCAGCATGATCGGAGCCGCGGTGGACGCGCCTGGCGATGCACCCAACAGGCCGGCGATGGTGTTGTCTTCGGAGCTGACCACTTCGGTACCGAGTTTCAGGACGCCGCCCTGCTCTTCGTCACGCTTGATGATCTGCACGCGCTGGCCGGCTTGCCACAGGCGCCAGTCTTCTTTCTTGGCGTTCGGGAAGTACTCTTGCAGTGCCTTGAAGCGGTCGTCGTCCGACAGCATCAGTTGGCCGGCAAGGTACTCGACCAGTGGGTATTCACGAATACCGACTTTGGTCATTGGCCAGATGTTGTGGGTGGTGGTGCTGGTCAGCAGGTCCAGGTACGAGCCTTCCTTGAGGAACTTGGTCGAGAAGGTTGCAAATGGGCCAAACAGGATCACGCGCTTGCCATCCAGCACGCGGGTGTCCAGGTGCGGAACCGACATCGGCGGCGAACCTACCGAGGCTTTACCGTAAGCCTTGGCCAGGTGCTGCTCGGCCACGGCTGGGTTATCGGTCACCAGGAACGAGCCACCCACTGGGAAACCTGCGTATTCCTTGGCTTCAGGAATACCCGACTTCTGCAGCAGGTGCAGTGCGCCGCCACCGGCGCCGATGAACACGAACTTGGCGTCGGTTTCAGTCTTGGTGCCGTCTTTCAGGTTTTTGTAGCTCACACGCCACGAACCGTCGGCGTTCTTGGTGATGTCCTGCACTTCGCTCGACAGTTTCAGGTCGAACTTCGGCGTGGTTTGCAGGTGGGCAACGAACTGGCGGGTGATCTCGCCGAAGTTCATGTCGGTACCGATCGGAGACCAGGTGGCCGCGATTTTCTGGTTCGGGTCACGCCCTTCCATCATCAGCGGAACCCATTTGGCGATCTGCGCCGGGTCTTCGGAGTACTGCATGCCGGCGAACAACGGGCTCGCCTTCAGGGCTTCGTAGCGCTTCTTGAGGAACTTGATGTTGTCATCGCCCCACACAAAGCTCATGTGCGGTGTGGAGTTGATGAACGAACGTGGGTTCTTCAGCACGCCCTGCTGGACCTGCCAGGACCAGAACTGACGGGAAATCTGGAACGCTTCGTTGATCTCGATCGCTTTCGGGATCTCAACAACGCCGTCCTTGTTTTCCGGGGTGTAGTTCAGCTCAGCCAGGGCCGAGTGACCGGTACCGGCGTTGTTCCAGCCGTTGGAGCTTTCTTCGGCCACGCCATCAAGACGCTCGACCATCTCCATCGACCAGCCCGGCTCCAGCTCGTTGAGCCAGACACCCAGGGTCGCACTCATGATGCCGCCGCCGATCAGCAGCACATCGACTTTCTTTGCCTCTTCCGCTTGAACGGACGTGATCCCCATCGACAAAGCCAGCCCCAGCAGGGCAGTGTTTACTTTCTTAAACATCTGTAGCACCTATGATAAAACGCCATCCGCCCCGCCGCCCCTGATCCTGGGCAACCCTCGATCACGCTACGTCAGGCAACGTAACGCGGGGTTCGCACAATCACATGAGGACCGCAGGGTGGGCACACAAGGCCGATTGGATCGGCCTCACTGTTATGTCCCTTCTGCGCTGACTTCTTATCATTATTGGCTTCAGCTACCTGGGCGACAGCCAACCGCCGGGACGTATACGGGTGTACGCACCAGGGCAAGACTAGACCAAGACGGCGCGCAGAATATCACGCTGAACAGTGTTTATGCGTCGTTTGGCCAATTGACAGCTCTAAATCGCCGGTTTTGGCGCGCGCGTGTCAAGCCTGGCAGGCGCGACGTGGAGTCACAGGGTTGGAACGTTTACGCAAAAGGCTGTTCTAGACAGTTTCGCCGCCGCTTGCGTAGCATCGACGGCTCTCCTTCGTGCGTTCCATCCACACTAGAGTTACCCATGACTATCCAGCAAACACCCGGGCATGTGCTGCCCGCGCGTAGCGCCGCCAAAATGGAAGCGGCCATGGCCGTGGGCGCTTTCGCGATCGGCACCGGCGAATTCGCCATCATGGGCTTGATGCCCGATATCGCCCACAATTTGAATTTGAGTGAACCGCAAGTCGGCCACGCCATCAGCGCCTACGCCCTTGGCGTCATGGTCGGCGCCCCACTGCTGGCGATTCTCGGCGCCAAGTTGCTGCGCAAACACATGTTGCTGTTACTGATGGGCCTGTATGCCCTGGGCAACCTCGCCACCGCCTTCACCCCGACCTTCGGCTCGCTGGTGGCCTTCCGCTTTATCAGCGGCCTGCCCCACGGCGCCTACTTCGGGATTGCCGCCGTGGTCGCCTCCAGCATGGTGCCCAACGATAAACGCGCCGGCGCGGTCGCCCGCGTGATGATGGGCCTGACCCTGGCCATGCTGCTGGGCAACCCCATCGCCACCTTCCTCGGCCAGCACCTGGGTTGGCGCTCGGCGTTCGGGCTGGTCAGCGTGATTGCCTTGTGCACCATCGCACTGGTCTGGCAATTCGTGCCGCACCGCCACGATGAACAACGCAGCGACCCGCGCAAGGAGATGCGCGCGTTCACCAAACCGCAGGTGTGGATGGCGCTGTCGATTGGCGCCATCGGGTTTGCCGGGATGTTCTGCGTATTCAGCTACCTCGCCCCGACCATGCTCGAAGTGACCCGAGTGTCGCCACAGTGGATTCCGTTCGGGCTGGCAGCGTTTGGCGTGGGCGGGATCATCGGCAACATTGCCGGCGGCAAGCTGTTTGATCGCCTGCAGTTTCGTGCGGTGGGCTTGATATTGGTGTGGTCGATGGCCGTGTTGCTGTTCTTCCCCTTCGCGGCGGCGTCGCTGTGGAGCGTGCTGCTGAGCATGGGATTGGTCGGCACCATGGTGGCCTTGGCGGCACCACTGCAGATCCGCCTGATGGACATCGCCCACGAAGCCCCGAGCCTGGCGGCGGCGTCGAATCATGCCGCGTTCAACCTGGCGAACGCACTGGGGCCGTGGTTCGGCGGCATGGCAATCACGGCGGGTTATGGCTGGACGAGCACCGGCTACATCGGCGCGGCGACCGCGCTGGTCGGCCTGGGCCTCTACCTCATCGCCCGCCGCATGAAAGGCGGCCACTGAAACGCCAACGGTGGGAGGGGGCTTGCTCCCGAGAGCAGTGGGCCAGTCAACGCACTAACGGCTGACCCCGCCCTCCTCAATCATCATGCAACAACCCCGACCCATACTCCCCATAACTGCTCCCCAGCCCACTGCCGCCAAAATTCATCTTGGCGGCTTTGCTCGGGCTGTGGTCACCAAACGCCTGGCATCCGCCCGAGAAGCACGGGTCGCTGCTCACGCCGGACGACCCGGACGAACACGCGCTCAACAGCAACGTGCCTGTAACCATCACGATTTTGACGAGGTTCGAGATCATGTTTTCAGTTCCCTGTGGGCTGGAGGCGCGTGGGTCCTCTCTTGAAGAGGATCGTAGACTTCAAAGGCACGGGGAATGATGAAATTTCACTGCGCGACAGCAGGGGTTCAGGTTGCCGCCTTCGCTATCTAGACGCCAACCGTTGCAGGGGAAGTGTTGCTCAGTCGCTGAAGTTCAAGCTGCCTGGCCGCACTGGCCTCGAGGTTCGCGCGCTCTTGGTCCAGATACTGATAAATGCTTTGGAGGTTGGCGATTTTCTGCTGGATCTGCGCCATCTTCTTTTCAATCAACTTGGCGCCGTCAGCACAATCGATCAGCTGGTTGCGCCGCGCATCCAGAATCTCGCCTATTTCCCCGAGGGAAAACCCCATGCTTTGCGCACGCTGGATAAAGTCCAGGTCCTGCAGGGTTTGCTCGGTATAAATACGATAATTGTTGGTTCGCCGTTGCGTTGAGATCAAGCCGATCTGTTCGTAGTAACGCAGCGTATGGCGGCTGGCGCCGCTGCGCGCCTCAAGTTCGCCTATTTTCATGAAAACAACACTTGACTGTAGAGTTGGGTCGACAGTTTACGCTTGATTTCTCACCTGACCCAAGGAACATAGAAATGAGCGTGGAGTGCTTCGTCACAGGGGGAACCGGCTTCATCGGCCAACATCTGGTGGCGCACCTGAGTGCAAAAGGTCACACCGTACAGGTGCTGATGCGCCGGCCAGAGCGCCTTGCCGCACTGCGCGAACAAGTCGACCAGTTGGGAGGGAACGCGTCCCGGGTATTTGCCGTGGCTGGCGACCTGGAGCAGGACAACCTCGGGCTGAGCCTTGCCGACCGCGAAAGGCTGAGGCAAGCCAGCGTGGTATTTCACCTGGGCGCCCACTTTGCCTGGGGGCTCTCGTTGGAGCATTCACGTGCGGTGAATGTGGAAGGCGCCAAGCGCGTGGCGCTATTGGCGGCGGAGCAAAAAAGCCGGTTTGTGATGATCGGCGGCTTCATGCTGAAAAACCATGAACACCTGCAACGCATAGGCATTGATCCTCATCACCCCGAGCTGACCCATTGGCCCGCCCTCTACCGGCGCGTCGGCGCCTACGAGGGAAGCAAGCTGGAGGCACACTTTGCCACCCTGGCGCTGATGTCAGCCAAGGGCGCAGACGTGACCGTCGTCCATCCCGCCACGGTGTGTGGCCACAGCCACACCGGCCATATCCTCGAAGGTCAGCCACTGATGGAGCTGATACGAAGCCTTATGCAAGGAAAGCTGACTGCCGTGCCCGGCACCGCCGAACACTGGCTGCCGCTGGTCACCGTGGATTATCTGGTCGAGTTGGTGGCGGCCAGCGCTTTTGACCCGGCCATGAAAGGCCAGGAACTGCTGGCACTGGATGCCCAGACGCCCAACTTGCGCGAACTTTTGGCGCAGGTGGCGCAAGCGATCAGCTTGAAGCCTCCCAGACATCACATTCCGCTGCGATTGCTGAAATGGCTACTGAAGATTCCTCCCGTCGCGCGTTTTTTGAATACCAGTGTGGAGGCTTTGGACTTCATTCAGACCACGCGTTTTGATACAGAGGCGGTGGAGCAGTTTGCCAAAAGGCATGGGATCGCCAAACCGGATGTAGGTGAGGCTTTGCGGCGTACGGCGGTGTTCGTCAAGGCACAGGGCGTAGCCATGGGCAAGCCTGGCTGACTTGTTGCGGGCATCCGGAGATCGTGTTTTCAGTTGAGGCTCAAGGGTTCTTTCTTGAAGAGCCGTAGACCTAAAAGACACAAGAAATAACGAAGGGGCAACACGGGTTCGGGCTGCCGCCTTGCGGTAAGGCGGCGGGAAGAATTGTCAGGCGTTAGCTTTGCTGGCGGCAGGGGCAACTTGCTCCTGGGCTCGGTCAACGAGTAACGCGCTCAGGTCGATAAGTTGCTGGATGCCCAGGACGATGGCGCGGTGGGGGTCTTCGAGGTCGAAGGCCAGGGTGGCGGCCATTTGGTTGGCGGATTCCAGGTTTTCGGAGGCGTTGACCAGGAGGGTTTCGGTGTCGATTTTGGGGCTGACGAGGAATAGGTTGCCGGGTGGTAGGTCGGCGGGGGTTGCGTCGTCGGAAGCCGGCAAATAATGATGAATCGCTCGTTGAGCCGCTGCATGAAGCTTGGCGTCATTGGGTGCAGCGTTTGAAGCATACGGCGGATTAGGCGTGACCTTGTACATGGCGAAGCTCCTTTAGAATGTCAGGAACTGCCAATCTCACTTCCACATGAGGGTGGCAGCTGTACGCAGGTGTGGAAGACCAGGGCTAAAGGACCCGGCGCACCGAAGTGCCCCGCGCACAGCCGCCATAAGCAATCATACAGACGTAAAAAAACGCCGGTAGGTGTTTATGGGCGATTGAGCGCCTTCAGCTTGGTCGGACTTCCACATCCGGCCGCTGGATTGGCAGCGGCTTGAGGAGGTTAGCTAGGGGTGGTCTGAGGGGCAAGCTGAGAAAAGCGTGGGAAACTTCGTACACTATTTTGGACTGTCCCCCTGATCACTCAGCCGCTCCGATGATGGATTGGAACTACTAAATGCAAGCCTACCTAAAACAAAGGCATACAGAGGAGTATCAATTTCTCCGTACCACTTTTGTACCACCGCCCCTCCTCAAACAACATGGCGCAATTGGAAAGGCTTTTCACATTAGTCACATCTTACGGCGAGAAGCCCTCAACGGTTGCTGCGATGTGGTGGTTTTCGCAGCCACTGTTATAGTGAGGCCGCCCACCGTGATAGTGAGGGTGCAATAGCTAAGAAATCTAAGGACTATCGATGGCACCACGTAACAACCACCTGAAATACCAGGTGTATCGGGGAGAAGCTTACAGACAAGCCCTCGAGCTGTTAGCCGAGGAGCAGGCCTCGCTGGATCCACCTGATCTTGATGTTTCCCGTGTCCGACTAGAGCCCATCAACCACGCGGCAGTTGCGGCAAGCTACAATTGGGGCGAGGAAGGCGCTTTGCTTTCTTGGGAGGACGTATCCCATTGGAAGCAGAAATGGCCCAAGGGGATCGACTTGGCGCTGTGGTATGACGTAGAGCTCTGTGGGATGGCATATGCAAACCCACGGGATAGTAAGCTGACTATCAAGCTTATCCTCCTGGAGGGAAAGCCAGACTCTAGCCATCCCCTGAAGGGCTATGTGCTCCCCATCGCTCTAACCGCGATCGACGCGTTCGCACGAATGTCGAAGTTGAAATGGATTGAGGTTCAGGACCCAGCTTCAGGCGCGATCCCTTGGTACCGCGAGAACGGCTTCGAGTTCGACGATGAGCGGCGCCTTGTCATTTCTGTAGAGGGCGAATAACATGACCTCATTGAACCATCACCCTTCAGGGATGCATGCGATGAAAAAGCAGACAGCAAAACCAATGTTGGTTGCCGAGTACGCTGCGGAAGCCCAGCGCCTAGGCGGTTCGGTTTCTGCGAATCAGCGTCGTTTTATGGCCGCCGCCAAGCGTGGTAGACAGATTGAGCCTATTGGTGTGATGGCAGGTCGCCTATAACCCTTTGGTTCCCCCCCCAAAAAAGCCGCCTTAATTGGCGGTTTTTTGTGCCCGATGATAACTAGTACATCACAAACGAATTACCTATCCAAAAATAGCATGGAGGCGAAATGATAAATCTCACTCATATAATTCACAAAAAAGGTGAAGAGCTTCAAGAGCTAGAGCTATTCGCTGGCGTATGCCGAAATGCTTTAAACCAAGCAACTCGATCTGTAGAAACAATTGATTTACGGCGCAGAATTGCAGAAGTGCTCAACGAAAAACCAGATTACGAATCTGAGTCTCAATTAGATGCTGCAAAGGAGCACGCGACAAAAATATCAGAGTTCGCAGAAAGTCAAACTAAGAATGGGTTGCCGTATTTATATAGTCTTTGCGCGGTCCGTCTTTGGGCGCTTAGCGAAGCCATGGTAGATGAGTTGGTTGTTCACTCATTGCTAACCCCTTCGAAATTTTTCGATCACTCAATTTTGGCTAAACTTAAAGGTCCTCTCATAGAGTTTCGCTCCGCCTCACCCGACGAGCAAGCTGAGTTTCTTGCAGAAACACTTAAGCAGTTAGTTGATGCACCTTTGAAGTTGGGAGCTGGAAAGTTTGAGGCGCTGCTGGCTCCGGTGGGCTTGGGAGGCGAAATTCAAGAGGACGTTAGAAAAACGCTTTATGAGCTAAGCCAGATCCGTAATATTATCGTGCATAAAAGCGGGAAAGCGGACCGAAGGATATTAGAAGCTTGCCCCTGGCTTGACTTTAAGAAGGGCGAAACCATCAATGTTACATTTGAAATGTTTGAGCGTTATCGTGTCGCCACATACTGGTATATCGTAGCTGTTCGCGGCCGAATAGACGCTCGAGATGGAATAAAAAACCCAATGGACTTAAACAAAATATTAAAAATGATTGAGAGCAAACTGCAGGTTTCATCAAACAATTCAAAAGCTCAGAACGACTAATCCTCACTGGAAAAATTTCTATATTCAATATTTCAGAAATAAAATTTTCATTAATCACCACCCTGAACGACTTGTATCTTAAATTTCTAAGACGCCACTATCTCGAATAGTAGTTCGGAGAAGATTAAATGGATGTACTTGAGCACTTTCGTAAACGGCATGATGCGGCTAAGGAGAGGCTGGATATGCTGGGCGACACTCGGGAACTTTGCTTCGCAATTTCAGGCCTGTCTGTTGAACGTTCCAACTATGATTTTTCCAGCACTGCAACTTTGAGGAGAGTGGAATGCCCCCCAGGCGAAATAGAACTTGCGCGGGGGTTAAACTGCAAATCACTCCTCAGCTCAGTAGCACGCCACATGCGCTCGGTAACTCATGAACTTGCCATAGCGTGTCATGGAGAGATGTTCAATCAACAGAATATGAACTTAGGCTGGTGGATCATCTCAGCCCTTCGCACCCGTTCCCAAGTTGACATATTGGTGCCAGCTGTAGCGGACATATCCTGGGATGTCATAGCTGCTGTGGAAGCCGATGTATGCAAGGTCAAGCTGCTTGAAGACGTGCCTGCGGCTCGCAGGTTGGATAGTCAGGCAGCATTGTCAGTCGAAGCTTTAGACTGGGTGAGTACTCAATTAATGAGCTGGATCAATTTGCTGGAACAACCAGCCTTCAGGCTTGCTGTGGATGCCATGACTACGCACCACCATCATGCAAATTTGAGGATGTCAGCTGCCGCCCTTTGGTCTGGCTTTGAAGCTCTATTCGGAGTTAGCTCTGAGCTCCGTTTCCGGCTTGCTTTGTTGGCTGCTGCATACCTAGAGGATCGAGGGACGGCTAGAGTGAGCCTCTATCGACGCATCAAAAAACTTTATGATTACCGCTCAAAAGCTGTACATGGCGGAGTAACAACGGATGAAATGCTGGTCGAACATATAATTGAGGTTCGTTGCCTTTTGTCTCGTTTACTTTGCCGAATGACTGAGCAGTGTCACCAACCCTCGACGGATGAATTCGAAGTTCTTCTGTTGAGCTAAGAGTTACGGTCACTGGGTCCAACACCAGTTGCTTAAAAGAAGGCTTCCAAATTTGGCTAGGTGCGGAGGCCTTTTTACCCGCCTTCCGAAACCAAGCGTCCATCACCAGGCCCCCTGATGTGATCTCGCGCAGCGCCTGGTATTTCCCCACACAAGAAACCACATCCGAATCTATATGCATGAGAATGCGGGCGCGTGAACGTAAAGGTCGCGAGTACTGTGCAATGCTGAACGCCGCTTCAAAAGTACCCCGCCCTATGCATGTCTCGCGTTTTCATGTTGACCCACGGGAAAGAGGTTAGGAGGGTTAGTTTTTTGGTGAGTGTCTTGCAAACCTTTCCCGCTGTAGGTTTGAGAGTGGTCGACAAGGTTAGCTTTTGGTTAGGTCTGGTTATTTCCTAACCTTTATTATTGTTAAATATGCAATATATTAATTCCTTTAAAAACAGATAGTTACGAATTACTAACCGTCAACCTAACCCAACCTAACCCATCAAAGTTAGGTTTCAAGCCCAACAAATACGGGCCTCCGAACCCAATCACCCCCCCTTCAAAAAAAACTAACCCTTTCCCCGAGGCACCTACAGAATTCAACCGTCTGTGCGTGCTTATAGGCGTTGCGCAAACATCCACCCTCGCAGGGTTCCGCAGGTTCTTGCCCCCTCCTAAATGACAAGCAAGCGCCCAGCCTGAGCCGCCGAGAGTGGTCTGCAGGTGTGCAGAAAAATCGACCCATTTAGCCCGCAGGCGAGGTGGGGGGACGACGGCGCGCGCAAGGAGCACGACGGCGTTATCGCTATAGAAAATGCCGCGCGGAACACCTAGCAAGGAGTCCTTTAGATCCTATTCGTCAAGCAGACTTTTTTCATCTAGGATGCCAATTCGCCAGCACCTATGCCTGTGTTGTGAGCTTGGAAAACTGGAACAGATGTCAGTAAAGCTCTCGAAAACCATCCGAAAACTCCCAGCTGTCAAAGCCACAGATTCTTCGCAGACTCAATTAAGGAAAAAATAATGGATTATGATTTTTCAAGACTTTCCCATCGCTCATTCGAACAAATGATTCAATCGCTAGCTCTGGCGTCAATTGGTCCGGGAGTTAACGTATTTGGCGATGGACCTGATGGTGGTAGGGAGGCGACCTTCGAGGGGATGAGCAGTTTCCCAGACTCCAGCTCGCCGTGGACGGGATATGGAATCATCCAAGCTAAGTTTAGGCAGCGCATCGGTGATAAAGACGGCGACTGGGCGCTCACAGAGTTTGAAAAAGATTTAAAGAAAATTTCAGAAAACTCTAAAATAAGAAAGCCTGAATACTATATTTTTGTAACAAACGTAGTACTAACTCCGGTCTCTGAGAAAGGAGGGAAAGACAAGCTTGCAGATTTAGTAAAAAAATACCAAAAAAATATAGGTTTAAAAGATTACCGAATTTGGGATAAAGACCAAATTTGCGCTTTGTTAGATATACATTCTAGCGTACGAAAAGCCTACACCGCCTGGATCACATCTGGAGATGTTCTTGCTGCAGTACTAGCGCAAATGGAACCGGAGCAAATAGACTTTAAGAATGTAATGTTTAATTACATACAGAAAGAGTTAAGGGCAGAACAGTACGTTAACTTAGGACAAGCAGGACACAACGCAAAAGACAGAATCCCTTTAGCTTGTGTTTTCGTAGATCTTCCAGTGACAGACTCCTCGTTAAATACTAGACACAACCAATCTTTTTCATCTCAAAACCCCAATAAAAAAAGTAGCGCTATCAATAAACTATTAAAATCTTCTAGTAGCAAGCTGGACCCATACTCTAATGAAATTTCATCACACGTTCTAGATTTATCACCTAATAAAGAATCGCTTGGACGCTTTGTATTTATAGGCGGTCCCGGACAAGGGAAAAGTACGTTAACTCAATTCTTCTGCCAGTTACATAGAGCGGCTTTCCTGCAGCAGTTCCCTCTAACTGCGCTAAGTCCTGAAATATTAGACGCTTACAATCTTATACTTCAACAATGCGAGCAAGAATCGGTTGAAACTCCAAACATACCTCGCTTTCCAATCCGAATTGAACTAAATAGATTCGCCACTGCACTAGCGAACGGAAAATCAACTTCCTTATTTAACTACATTCTCAGTCGAATAGAAGATCGAAGTGAACAAAAGCTTAAACCTTCTGACCTAAAAAAATGGCTTTCAAATTATCCCTGGGTAATAGCTCTTGACGGTCTGGATGAAGTTCCAGCATCTTCTAACAGGACAGAAGTTCTGAATAGCATCCAAGACTTTATCATTGACGCCCACGGGTGCAATGCAGACTTACTATTAATTACAACAAGCCGCCCTCAAGGCTACAACAATGACTTTTCAGAAAAGTACTATCAGCATTTAAATTTATCTCCATTGGATGAAGAAGAAGCGCTCCACTACGCCAAACGCCTGATTGATCGCCGCTGGGGAGAGGATGCTGATAAAACAGCGATTCTAAGTGAGCGAATGAAGCGTGCCACGCAGGAAAAATCTACAGTGAGACTAATGCAAAGTCCACTGCAAGTCACAATCATGGCACTACTCGTCGAGACACTTGGCGAGCCTCCAAAAGAGCGATGGCGTCTATTTAACGAATACTATCAAGTAATTAATAGACGAGAAAAAGAACGAGATATTCCCGCAGCAAAACTTCTCAATACATATCAAGCAAACATTGACTTCATACATCAAAAAGTTGGCGTCAACCTACAAATAAAATCAGAGCAAGCCGGTGGAACTGATGCACTTCTAACCGAACAGGAATTCTCATCCATTATAAAAAGTCGTTTGGACAAGGAAGGCCATGACAATATCGAAGGAGATATGCTTAAAAGTAGCATTATTAACGCTGCTCTTGAGCGGCTCGTGTTTTTGGTTGCGCCGCAAGAAAATCGAATAGGATTCGAAATAAGATCTCTTCAAGAATTCATGGCAGCACAGTCGCTGATGAACGGCAGCGATATAGATGTATGTGCAAGACTTCAATCTATCGCGCACGCCTCACACTGGAGAAACGTTTTCCTTTTTGCGTCCGGCAGATGTTTCCATGAGAAGCAACACTTGCGCGATAATATTTTTTCGCTCTGCTCAAAATTAAATGAAGGCATTGACGACTCGCCGGAGGAAGACATAGAAAAAGCAATACTTACGGGCAGCCAACTGGCACTTGATATATTGGAAGACGGGGCAGTAACTAATCAGCCAACCCAGCAAAAACAATTTGCTCGCCTAGCGATTCGATTAATCGAATTACCGCCATCAGATTCGCTCCTCCGCTTGGCGGGCGTATACAATCACAACCTTAAAGACATATATAAAGATAATATTGAACAAGCAATACGTACCCCTACATCCGTCTCTTTCCGCGGAGCCTGGCAACTTCTACTCTCTTTATGTGACCAGAAAATACAATGGGCAGAAGAATTATCTATAGGATATTGGCCACAACCTGGAAAAATTTCTCTTCAAATAGCCGAAGATTCTATTGATCACTCATCAACGGATTGGCTTGTAAACAAATGGTATGAATCAATTGCAATGACACCCGCCAATGAGGTGGAAATGCACAGAATCCCAGGATTTGGCGGCAGACAAAAAAATCTGCAAAGACAACAAGCACCTAATTGGCTTGACGATATTCTCATGCGAACTAGTGAGCGTACTCGAGTGGAATCATCCATAGAGAATATTGACCCTTCATTTAAATTAGCTATCTCGACTGCTGAACTTTCCTCCCCTATTCGGCAGTTAGATTCTTTCGTTGCTCACGATAGTTGGAAATGGCTTCATAGTGTGGTCGTTTTTTGTGAAACTCCCGACAAAGAAAAGCTATGTGACATAATAAAAAACTATATTGATCTATACGAAAATCATGGTAAAACATGTGTGGGCGACTGGTTTTGGATGGTTCCATGGCAGGTTAGCGCATGTTTGGAACGATCTAACAGCAGCGAGCAGATTAAGTCGGTCTACGAGGCGGCAAAATCAGGTAAATTAGGAGACTCAAATGATTGGCGGACGGCCGAAGAACGATGGGGCAAGACATCGCTAACAGTTGAAGCCTTAAACTTAACGCCACAGAGCGGATTGCCTTTTGATATGAAAACACTCACTGAAGGATATCCTTCAGTAGTTGCACATCCTTCTCTTAGGTCTAGGACCACTGATCATGACATAACTTCCGAACTCATCGATCTTATTGGTGACACCTCAAATGAGATATGCAAATCCATAATTGCTTCATCGATATTTTACATTCTGGCAGTACATACACCTGAGGGTGTCAAAGCATCTGGAAAATTGCTCGATAACTTAGTCCCTCTTTTAGAACTTGCTAACAAGGGTTGGTTTGATCTATCACTTCTTGCGCGCCTACCGGATACCTACTGGAACGAGGACGCCATAGAAAATCTCATCCGTCATATTAACAATATTAGACGAACTAGTTCATTCATAATAGAACCCATTGAATCAGATCATCTCGAGGCGCGTCTCTTACGAAACTCACATGACACCGAAAGCATTAAGCTTTTATCCAGACTTTGTGCCTCCGGAGTTAGTTGCGACACTAAAAAACTCAACCTTCAAATCTCGAAATCCAACTCACAAGAAACCAACATTAATATTATTTCAATCCAACTCAGTCAAGGTGAGTATACGTCAACAGAAGCAATCGAATTCGCAAGTTATTTGCTCGAGATCTTTCCTCCTCTAAGCGACTTTGAAAGCACTCTATCTTCATTATTAGAATCGTTCTCTCATTCACCTAAAGCAAACTCAGCAACAGAACTGTTTTTGTACTCAATCTACAAGAGCCATTTTTATGGAAATTCGAAAATCCGCGAATTAATAATTAATGACTTGCAGGAGCACCAGCGCTACCACTTAAGTAGAAACCAACTAAGCCTGGGTTAAAAACGAGGGGTGAGCAGTATATTCTGAACACCCCCAATCATTAAACTTAAGTAATATTTAGCTTATGTTATATGATCTAAAACGAATAACTTCTTCTCCGAGCCATTCATTCACCTGCGCCATACGCGCCTGAATTGGCTCCAGTTCATTGGCCGCGTAGATCTGCGCCGCTTCCCTGATCGACCCAAACCCACCCGCGTTTTGCGGCACGATGCCCATTAGCTGCGGCGGAATGCGCAAGCTAGCCAGTACATCGTCGCGTGTCTGGTTTTTGATCGAATTGAACTCGTCCTTGGCCGTCACTTCGCTGACCGGGATGATTTGCAGCCCGTCTTTTTTGCCGTTCGGTGAATACACGAAAAGGTTGCGAAAGTTGCCTGGCCCCTTGGAATCCTTCAGCGCCTTGCGTAGGGAGTCGACGTCCGCTTCGTTCTGCGCGGCGTCGGTCATGTAGAGAATGAACCCGGCATGACTGCCGTTCTCGTAGTACTTGCGGCGGAAAAGCGTGGCCGACTCATTCAGCAGCGCCGACTGCAAGGCGCTGATCCACTCGGGTAGGCCGTACACCTCCTGGTGCAGATCTGCTTCCCGCAGATGAAAAACGGTACCCGGTTCAAATTCATGCTCCTCCTTCCAGCCCTGGACCATGAACTGCCGGCCGTCCTTGCCTTGGCGCATGTACTTTGCCAATGGCGGTACCAGCTCGCGTACCGGGCCGAGCATCGAACGCCGCCCTTCCAGATAACCGTTGCCCAGTCAAAGAAAATCCAGAGAAAACTGTTCGAACGCCGCACGCGACAACAGCCGGTGCGGGATAAAGGTCTTACTCAGCAAATTGCGCTTGGACATCAACCCCGAGTGCAGATGCACGCTGGAACCCACCGACCGTGCCAGGCCATCCAGCGACAGCGGCGGCTCGTACCAACGCCCGTTAAACCAGCACTCCAGATAGTCGAACACCTCCCGACCGCTCAGCACGGGTGACGGGTCGCCGAAGCTGAACGCCTCCATCTTGCTGTCACCGCGCGGGATAAATTCCTGCGTTACCACTGCGGGAGCCTGGGCCTGGTGCTTGTTGTTTCTGCGGCGGTTCGACATCAAAAAATCTCCATCCGCCCGGTATTGGCAGAGGTCTGCCCCTCCAGCGGTTCGTTGTGGAATGCGTGAAAGAGCGCCCACGCCAGGTCGGCGTGGCCGGTGTTGTCGTTGCGGCCGGCGGTGTACGTGAATTGGCGACCGCCTGCGGTGATGGTCTTGCGGATCGCCATCAACGATTGCGCCATGTCGGTCCAGCCGGCGTCGAACTCCAGCCGGCCCCGGTGGATCACGTCGTAAGCCTTCAGCACCAGTCGGGTCTTGACCTCTGGCGAATAGCTGAACGTGGTGACGTTGGGAAAAAATTGGCGCACCAGCTGCGCCACGCCACTGCCCAGGCCAGTGACGTCGATTCCGATGTACGTCACCCAGTAGCGGTCGCAGACGGCTTTAATCACGCTGGCCTGCGCCGCGAAGTCCATCCCACGGAATTGGTGACGTTCCAGCACCCGGATATCGGGGTCAGACCACGATATCCAATACAGTGAAAACCTAGAGTTCCTCGTCTTTTTCAAAACGGTAGGAAAAGTGCCATGGCCCCACAACAATACTCAGCTTCCAGAATATATGAAGAAAAGCAACGGATCACTTCCAGATACACCTCGCGACGGCCTGCTGATTCAAGCCCGCGCTCCAAGGTGTAAGATGCCCCCACAATCGTCCATCATCGAGACCGCCATGACTGGGATATCCCTAAATCTGCCGGAAGACCTGTCCAACTCTCTCGCCGACCTGGCCAAAACCAACGGCCAGACTGCGACCTACCTGGCGATGGACGTTCTTCGCGACTACATCGAGCACGAAAAAACGCTGACCGCTCAGATCGAGCTGGCGGTAAAAGACGCCGACGAAGGCAAATTCGCCACCGATGACCAAGTGGCCGCGATGCGCGCTAGGCGTTGGAGCCGGAATGCGGGTTGAGTGGCTTGAAAAAGCACTCAAAAATCTGGAAGACGAGGCAAACTACATTGCTCTCGAAAATCCAAAAGCCGCTGACGACTTCTCCGACGCTATTTTCGCCAGCGTCGACAAACTGGCTCAGTTTCCCTCCATGGGACGCGAAGGTCGGGTTAAACACACCCGAGAATGGGCAGTGCCCAACTGGTCTTATCTGATCCCGTATCGAGTGCGGGGTGATCGACTTCAGATTCTGGGCGTATTCCACACACGGCAACGTCCTCGTTCGAAATGGTAGTGCACGCAAAACTCGCCTTCCCGGCACCCAAGACCCATCCCTGATAAACTGCGCCCCATTCGCCTCGCTGACTCAGACCCCCCATGCCACTACAAACCGCCCCCCTCTCCCGCCGCTTCTCCGTCGCCCCGATGATGGATTGGACCGACCGACACTGTCGTTACTTCCTGCGCCTGCTCTCCAAGCACGCCCTGCTCTACACCGAGATGGTCACCACCGGGGCGATCCTCCACGGCGATCACGAGCGCTTCCTGCGTCACGACGAAGCCGAGCATCCGCTTGCCCTCCAGTTGGGCGGCAGCGTCCCGGCCGACTTGGCGGCGTGTGCGCGCATGGCTGAGGCGGCCGGTTACGATGAGGTGAATTTGAACGTCGGCTGCCCTAGCGACCGCGTTCAGAACAACATGATTGGCGCGATCCTGATGGCGCATCCGGCGTTGGTGGCCGAGTGTGTCAAGGCGATGCGCGATGCGGTGTCGATTCCGGTGACGGTGAAGCATCGTATCGGGATCAATGGGCGCGACAGTTATGCCCAGTTGTGTGATTTCGTCGGGACGGTGAGGGACGCAGGCTGCACCAGTTTTACGGTGCATGCGCGCATTGCGATTCTGGAAGGATTGTCGCCCAAGGAGAACCGCGACATTCCGCCGTTGCGCTATGACGTGGCGGCGCAGTTGAAGCGGGACTTCCCGGAGTTGGAGATCAATCTCAACGGCGGCATCAAGACACTGGAGCAGTGCCGGGAGCACCTGCAGACGTTTGATGGGGTGATGCTGGGGCGCGAGGCCTATCACAATCCGTATTTGTTGGCCGAGGTGGATCAGCAGTTGTTTGGCAGTGAAGCGCCGGTGATCAGCCGGGCCGAGGCGCTGGCGCAGTTGCGGCCTTATATTGCTGAGCATTTGGCCACTGGCGGGACGATGCATCATATTACGCGGCATGTGTTGGGGTTGGGCACCGGGTTCCCGGGGGCGCGCAAGTTCAGGCAGTTGTTGTCGGTGGATATTCATAAGGCGGCTGACCCGTTGGCTTTGTTGGATCAGGCTGGGGAGTTGCTGGAAGGGCGGTGAGCGTCAGTTCGGGATTGGGTGGTTGAGTTGCGCTATCAGGAGCAAGCCCCCTCCCACACTGTGCAAGGGCTCGGCTTCAGCTGCCGGCCCTTGCTATAGCGTTAAACTTTTATGGCACTGTTCCGTTGGGTACAGTGATCCATTTTCCGGTATTGCGGTCATATCGCTTCCAATCACTCTCCGTTCTAAGTTTTCGGTATAGCGTATTGAATGTTGTACCGCCCAGAATTTGGACTTGAACTTCACCGCCTGCGGTTTTGCAGTTAACCAGCCCTAGAATGGGCGAGTCTGGATTGACTTGGAGTGCATACACCGCTTCTCCAAAGGTTCCGGTGGTGGCGTAGTCCAGTGCAAAACTTACAAACTGGCTTTGCGGGGTGTCGCTCGATTGCAGTGCGAGCAGTCGCATTGTCGTATAGGTGGCACTGCTAAAACCCGGCTGGTGCAGGTCCGGTCCGTCAATTGCCCAATACTCTTTGGGGTCCCCCCCGCGTTTAACAAACTTGTCCAAGTCATTCTGGGCTTTGGCGTAGATCACACCCTCCTTAAGCTTCTGGACATGCCAGTTGTTGGTGTCTGCGTTTTCATACGCGCGATACACCCAGGTGGCAGGCGCCGTCACTCTGGAATCGGTGATCTTGCCTCCGTAGGTCGAGGTCAGTTCATTTTCCTTTTCAAGGGTGCGGCTCCCTATCGGTTTACCGGCCTTGGCGGTGTCGATGATTGCGCGCATTTCCTGAGTATCGTAACAACCGGCACTGAGTGCCTGCTGCACCGTTACCTCGGCAAATGCTGCGGTGGAACATATAAAACCCATGGCAGCGAATAGCGTTGATATATTCCGTTTCATTACATCTCTCCTTTGTTTCGCAACTAACTAACAAACAGGTTTAATGAACAGGCACACGCACTTCGCCGCTGACGGTGATGTCGCAAGAGTTTTTATCGGCCTAGTTTGGCGTTTGCCAGTCAGGTATAGCACAGGTAGAAACAGCAAAAATCAAAGTCAATAAAAATAAAGTTTTCACAACTTCAAAACATGCATATTCCCCATAGCAATAGCTTAATGACAAGGGAGCGACTCACATAAAATCCAGTTGAACCTCCCCTCGATTTTGCCCTCCTATTGAGCAGCAGAGCCGAGGATTCAAACGGCTGTTTTCAGGTTATCGCCCTCGCAAACGCTCGAACGCGTTTGCGCCCTTGAGCGCCTGCCGGTGCTCGGGTAATGTCATCAGACCCATAGGACAGAGCACGCCCATGACTTCCAAGCTGGAACAACTCAAGCAATTCACTACTGTCGTTGCCGATACCGGCGATTTTTCGGCACTCGCCAAGCTCAAGCCACAAGACGCCACCACCAACCCTTCCCTGCTGCTCAAGGCCGCATCGATTCCAGGCTATGCCAAGCTGCTGGACGCATGCGTGCAGGGCTGTAATGGCGATGTGGGCCTGGCCAGCGACCGTTTTGCGGTGGCAGTGGGTCAAGAGATCCTCAAAGTCGTGCCGGGCCGTATTTCCACCGAGGTGGATGCCCGCCTGTCGTTCGACGAAGACGCCATTCTCAAGCGTGCGCACCGCCTGATCGACCTGTATGAAAAAGCCGGTGTTGGTAGTGACCGTGTACTGATCAAGATCGCCTCCACCTGGGAAGGCATCCGCGCGGCGGAAAAGCTGGAAAAAGAAGGCATCCAGACCAACCTGACCCTGCTGTTCTCCTTCGCCCAGGCCGTGGCCTGTGCCGAAGCCGGGGTGTTCCTGATTTCACCGTTCGTGGGCCGTATCTACGACTGGTACAAGAAGGCCAACGGCAACGACTACACCGGTGCCGATGATCCGGGCGTGCAGTCGGTGACGCGCATCTACAACTACTACAAGGCCAATGGCTACAAGACGGTAGTGATGGGTGCGAGCTTCCGCAACCTGAGCCAGATCGAGGAGTTGGCGGGGTGTGATCGCCTGACCATCAGCCCGGACCTGCTGGAGAAGCTGGCGGCCGATACCGGCAAGCTTGAGCGCAAGCTGTCGCCGGGGCATGCCGGTGAGGCGCGTATCCATATGGACGAAAAGGCGTTCCGCTGGGCATCCAACGAAGACGCGATGGCGACTGAGAAGCTGGCGGAAGGTATTCGCCAGTTTGCTCGCGACCAGGAGAAGCTGGAAGCGTTGTTGTCGGCCAAGCTGTAAGACAGACGGCAGCAAAAAGGGCGGCACCTGTAAGGGTGCCGCCCTTTTTTTGTTCGCCAATCTCAAACCGACCTCAGTCCAACTGTGGGAGGGGGCTTGCTCCCGATGGCGGTGGGTCAGTTATGAATTCAGTGACTGACACACTGCAATCGGGAGCAAGCTCCCTCCCACACTTGGATAGGGTTTCAACTGGCGATCAGTGACGTTCGAGGGCGTTGACGAGGTCGTGGAAGGCTTCGCGGTTGGACTCGTTCAAGCCCATCAGGATCTTGTGTGCTTCGAGCACCTTGACCCGTACGATTTCTTCGGACTGGTCTTGCGAAGGCAGGTCGGTCAGGCACTCAGGGCATGGGATCGGGCGGTCAACGATGTTGAACACCTGGTCGAAGCCCATGGACTGCAGCAGACGGGTGATGTCTTCGTGGGTGGTGACCACAGTCGGCAACAGGCCGACCTTCTGCCGAGACAGAATGGACAACTTGGCCAGCAGGCCCAGGGTGGTGCTATCGATGCTGCGGGTTTCGGTCAGATCGATCACGATCGCCGAGAAGTTCAGCGCTGTGAAGATCCGCTCAATCGTCGCATCCAGCGCCGAACACAAGGTCAGGCGCACTTCACCGACAAATTTCAGGACGAATGTCCCGTCTTGCTCGGCGAATTGGATTCTTCCGGTACTCATCAAAGATTCCTGCTCAACACCAATAGGGCGATATCATCCGGCATCTCCCCTAGCGTGGCCAATCCAAACACTTGCCGCAGGCCATCCAGGCTGCCGCCCGCCGACTTGACCTTTTGGGGCAAGGCGGCTTCTTTCTCCTTGAGTGTAGGCTCTGGAAGCAGGTCCAGGATACCGTCGGACATCAGCGTGAGACTGAAGGTCGGCGGCAGTTCCAGGATGTGGTCTTCGTAGGTGGCTTCGTTGAACAAGCCTACGGGCAGACCACGCCCTTCCAGGTAACGCACACTGTCGGGAGTGTATAAAACAGGCATCGGCAGGTGACCGCCAATACTGTAGGTCAGAAGACCGGTTTCTTCATCAATCACGCCGCCGACCATCGTCACGTGCTTGCCCAGCTTGCAGCTGATCAGGCCTCGGTTGATGTGGCCCAGCACCTCGGAGGGGGTGAACTCCGGCAAGGTGCCATTGCGCTTGGATTCAAACAACAACCGCGTGGTCATGAACTTCAACAACACGGTGACAAACGCCGATGAAGCGCCATGACCGGAAACGTCGGCCAGGTAGAACGCCACACGTCGCTCATCCACACGGAAGTAGTCGACAAAATCACCCGACAGGTACAGCGACGGGATGATCTGGTGGGCGAACTTGAATTCGTCGATGGTCCACGGGCTGACCGGCAGCATGTTCATCTGCACCTGGCGACCGGCGTTCTGGTCTTCCTGAAGCAGGTTGAGGCTGGCCTCGAGCTCGCGGTTGGCGGTTTCGAGCTTTTCGCGGTAGCGCTGGTTCTCGACCAGCAGGCGTGCACGGTCCAGCGCGCGGCGCACCGAGTGCTCCAGCACGGCGAGGTCTTCCAGGGGCTTGATCAGGTAATCGGCGGCGCCCAGGCGCAAGGCCTCCACGGCATCGTTCATCACGCCGGCACCGGACACGACAATCACCGGCGTCTGCGGCGCAAGCTCGGTCACCTGGCGGATCAGCTCAAGGCCACCCATCTGGGGCATGCGCAGGTCGCAGATCACGAGGTCGGGCTTGTCGCGCTCGAACACCTGGAGACCCTGTTGGCCGTTACCGGCCTGCAGGACGCTGAAGCCACTGTCTTCCAAATAGGCCGCGAGGCTCGCGCGCACTACTTCGTCGTCATCGATTATCAGCAGCGTGGCACTGGTTTTTTGCATGTGGGCAAACGGCGCCAGAATTAGGTTGGCGTAGGTGGCTCGACAATGGCCGGGCTCACGTACTGGATTCGCTTTCTAGCCTCTCTGTCCTACAAAGCATAGGCAACTAGCCCACGCACAACTGTAATGCAGAGGTGCCCTTCTAAGGCGCAGACGGTACTCCCATCCGTCAGGGGTTTCAAGCTCATGCCGATGGTCGCCGGGCGTCTTTACACCGCAAATCACCGGGAGTTATAAGAACAGCCAACACCACAACACAAAGTAAGGATGGAACCCATGAGCGAACACGAGCGCGACTACGCCGAAAAACGCGATTTCATCCGCATGCGGGTGGATGCCGATGTGTCGTTGATCCACGCCGGGCAGGAGATTGCCGGGGTATGCCTGGACCTTTCCAGCTCTGGTATGCAGGTGCAGGCCCCTCGCCAGTTCAACGTGGGTGACCAACTGACCGTGCGCATCGATTCAGAGCACGCGGCCCTCAAGGGCCTGGAGGCGGACACCGAGGTGGTATGGACCAAGGCCATGGGGGAGGAGCAGCATTTGGGCCTCAGAATCTTGAAAATGCGCTGAATACCGCCCACAAAAAAGGCGACCACTGAGGATCGCCTTTTTCCATTTCAAAATGTCACGACTTAAAAGTCGTCGACGACCTTGCCATCCTTGACCTTGAACTCGCGGTTCTGCAGGTAAGCGTTACGGATGAAGGTGTATTTATCGCCGGTGATCAACTTCTCGCTGTCGAGCAAGCTGGCACGGGTATCAACCACGTTCAGGCCGAAGGTGCTGTTGCGCCAGCCGATATCGTTCATGTAGCGATACGGTTGGGTGTAGGTGTCCACGTACTTGGACGGCGCATCACGCAAGGTGCTCGGGCCCAGCAACGGCAGCATCACGTAAGGGCCGCTGCCCACGCCCCAGTAGCCGAGGGTCTGGCCGAAGTCTTCGTCGTTGCGGTGCAGCCCCATTTTGGTGCCGACATCAATAAAGCCCAGCACGCCGAATGTGGTGTTCACCAGCAGGCGCGCGGTGTCGACGCCGGCCGCATGCGGTTTGAGCTGCAACACGTCGTTGGCAAAGTTGCCCACGTCGCCGATGTTGCGGAAGAAGTTATGGACGCCCGTCTGCACAAACTGCGGGGTGACAAACTGATAACCCTGGGCCAATGGCTTGAGTGCGTAGGTATCAACGGTGTCGTTGAAGGTGAAGATTGGGCGGTTGACGCTTTCCCATGGATCGTCTTCGGACGCAGCCTGGGCGGCGAATGGGGCCATTAAAATAGTGGCACACACAGATAGCTGAGCGAAATATTGGCTCCAGCGCATAGCTTTGGCTCCTTGAATAGTCTGTCATGGGCGCTATGCCCTGAAGAAGATCGTCAGTATATGACGGAAGTATCAATTTAGGCAGCTAGTAGGAAATGTCATATGGAAAACGAACAAAATTCCTACAATCTCCTGTCAGTGTCATCTGCTTGTCATCGCGTCTCGCTAGCGTCACAGCTATTTCAGGGATGTCGAAATGCCTCACGCCGAAATTGCCGTCGCCAGCGCCCCCGCCTTGACTGCCGTCCTGTTCGGCCTGAGTGGCTGCCTGGTGGATTTCGGTTCCCAGGCACGCTCCGATTCGCACTCTCTCGACTCACAAGCCACCCCGGGCGCCCTGAAGATCCTGCGCAGCCTCAAGGATCAGGGCGTGCCTTGCGCCTGGCTGGATGAGCTGCCCCCGGCAGTGACCCAACCACTGGCTGCCGGATTGCCCAATTGGCTGAAAGCAACACCTCCCTCCTCCATCCGCTGGCCTGCGCCGCATGCGTGCTGGCAAGCCTTGATGGAACTCAACATCGAACGCCTGGACGGCTGCGTGCTGGTCAGCGGTGAACCACGCCTGCTGCAGTCGGGGCTCAATGCCGGGCTGTGGACCATCGGCTTGGCCTCCTGTGGCTCACTCTGCGGCTTGGCGCCCGAGCCATGGCAGGCTCTTACCGAGCAACAGCGCGAGCACAAGCGCGCCAAAGCCACGGTGGCGCTGTATGGGCTGGGCGTGCACTCGGTGATCGATCACCTGGGCGAACTCGGCACTTGCCTGGCAGACATCGGCCGGCGCCGGCTCAAAGGCGAAAAGCCCTGATCGAGATCATGCACAGTCGGCGCCGGTGGATTAATCTACAGGTCAGCCCGTAGACCTTTCTCGGCGTGCCGCGGTCTATGCCAGTGCCTATCGATAAAAGGAAAAAAGTCATGCCTGATCGCAAAAAACTGGAAGAACAGGTCGAAATCCTGCGCGGGCAACTGGAACAGGAACCGCCGCTGTCGCTGGAAAAGCGTGAAGCACTGGAAGAGCTGATTGCCCGGTTCGAAGTGCAGCTTGAATTGGAACCGGCGACTCAGACCCCCAGCATTGCTGACGATGTAAACCGGGCGTTGGAGGGTTTTGAACTGGATCATCCAGGCATTGCCGGGACACTGCGCAATATCGTGATCACCTTGGGCAACATCGGGATCTGATCTCCCCGTCAGCCAAGCGCAGATCCAATGTGAGAGGGGCAAACTCCCCTCTCACACTTGAACCTGGGTACAGGCTACTGACGAGCCAGGCGCACGTTCTGGAACGTCACATTCTCGGTGCTGCGATACGGGTTGATATCCAACCCGCCACGGCGCACATACCGCGCATACACCGTCAACTTCTCCGGCTTGAGCAGGCGCTGCAGGTCCAGGAAGATGCGTTCCACACACTGCTCATGGAAGTCCGAGTGCTGGCGAAAGCTCACGATGTATTCCAGCAGGCTGGCGTGATCCAGCGCCGAACCCCGGTACTCCACCACTACGCTGCCCCAATCGGGCTGGCTGGTGACCGGGCAATTGGATTTGAGCAAGTGGCTGTGCACGCTCTCTTCGACGATGCGCGAATCGTCGCAACGCAGCAATTCGGGGCGCGGATGCTCGTAGTTGCTGACACTGATATCCAAGCCGTCGATACACACGCCCGGCAAGGCCATCACGCCCTCGCCCTCGATCTCGGCCAGGCTGCGGATGCGTACCGTCACCGGCTTGCCGGCGGCGGCGCTGAGGTCGTCGCGCAGCGTCGCTTCCAGACCCTGGATGTCGGCAAAGGCGGTCTGGTTCAGCGAGTTGAGGTACAGCTTGAAGGACTTGGACTCGATGATGTTCGGCGAGTCGGCCGGGATGCTGAACTCACCGATGGCCACCACCGGCTTGCCCGACGGCAACAGCCAGGACAATTCGAAGCAGTTCCAGAAATCCACGCCCTTGTAAGGCAGGGTCTCGGCACTCAGGCCAAGCTCGGCCCATTTGGCGGCACGAGGGATCGGAAACAGCAACGACGGCGTGTAAGTGGAGATGTATTCACTGGACTTGCCCAGCGGCGAATGTTCGGCTGCGGGATGCATGGCGGAAACCTGGCTAAATAAACCACGCCAGTCTATCAGCCTTTGCTCCCGCGCCTAAACGGCAGCGGATCAATCGACGTTGAGCTTGCCGACCATACCCGCCTGGTAGTGCCCGGGAAGGTTGCAGGCAAACTCCAGGCCGGTGGCTTTACTGAACGTCCAAGTCAATTCGGCGGTTTTACCCGGCTCGACCAGCACGCTGTTGGGATCATCATGCTGCATGCCGGCCCCGTCACCATGCCCCATGGCACTGTGGTCCATCTTGCCCATGCCGGTAGCGGTGAGCATGCCGCTGGCCTGCATCTGTAACATTTCCTTCTGGTGCTCGGCATGCATCGCCGCATCGCCCAGGTTGAACTCGTGGAGCAACCGGCCTTTGTTGACGAGTACAAAACGCACCGTCTCACCGGCTTTTACGTCCAGTGACTTGGGCGCAAACGAAATGTCCTGCAGGACAACTTCCACGGTGCGCGTGGCTTTGCTCGCCGGCGCCGGCTGGCCAAATGCGAAGGTGTGGGCTGCATCGGCAGTCGCATCGAAACTCAACGCCAACAAGCAACCCGCCAGGATCAGGGGGGTACGCAACGCCATGGTTCTTCTCCAAAAATGTGTGACTCGCTTGACCCGCACTCTAAGATTACGCCGCTGCCAGCTACCTGACTGCTAGATTACAACTTTGTCAGGTTGCGCCCTTCCCCCGGCGCCCACGGTATAAAGCCCGTCGAGCCCCGTTGCCAAGAGCTGCCCATGAAACTGCTGATCGTCGAAGACCAACCCAAGACCGGCCAATACCTGCGCCAGGGCCTGGCCGAAGCTGGGTTTACCACCGAGCTGGTGGCTGACGGCACCACAGGCCAGCACCTGGCACTGACCGGCGACTACGACTTGCTGATCCTCGATGTGATGCTGCCGGGCCGCGACGGCTGGCAGATCCTGCAAGCGGTGCGCAGCGCCGGCCTGGAGCTCCCGGTGTTGTTCCTGACCGCCCGCGATGCCGTGGAAGACCGCGTGCACGGCCTGGAACTGGGGGCCGACGACTATCTGGTCAAACCTTTCGCGTTTTCCGAACTGCTGGCCCGCGTACGCAGCCTGTTGCGCCGTGGCAGCAGCACCCCGCAGGAAACTGCACTGCAACTGGCTGACCTGCGCCTGGACTTGATCCGCCGCCGTGTCGAACGGGACGGCCAGCGTATCGACCTGACCGCCAAGGAATTCGCCCTGCTCGAACTGTTGCTGCGGCGCCAGGGCGAAGTGCTGCCCAAGACCTTGATCGCCTCCCAAGTGTGGGACATGAACTTCGACAGCGATACCAACATCATCGAAGTGGCCATCCGCCGGCTGCGCTTGAAAGTCGACGATCACTACGCCAACAAACTGATCCACACCGTGCGCGGCATGGGTTATGTGCTGGAGGAACGCGCCAATTGATCAAGCGTTTATCCCTGGCCAGCCGCCTGGCACTGTTGTTTGCCGCCTGCACGGCGGTGGTCTCGTTGCTGGCCGGCGTGCTGTTCAACCGTGCCAGCGAAGCGCACTTCCTTGAGCTGGACCAACAACAGCTCGACAACAAGCTGCTGGCCTTGCGTGCGACTTTGCAGGGTGTCGACTCGCCGCAGTCGTTCGCCCAACGCGAAGCACAACTGCGCGCCGAACTCCTTCACCAGCAGGACATGACGCTGCGCATCAGCGCCGCCGGCCAGCGCTGGCTGGACAACGCGCCCAGCATTAGCCTGCCCGAGGCCCCCGGCCTGCACAGCCTGCAAAGTGCCGGCACCGAGTACCGGGTGTATAACGCGCCCCTGAGAGCAGGCCAGCCCGACTCGCCGCAACTGACCTTGATACTCGACATCACCCACCACCAGCACTTCCTGCAACGCATGCAACACCTGATCTGGCTCACCGTCGGGCTATCAGCCCTGGCTACCGCCCTGCTCGGCGCCTGGGCGGCACGCAGTGGGTTACGGCCATTGCGACGCATGGGGGAAGTGGCCGCCGGTGTGTCCGCGCACTCGCTGACCCAGCGGCTGCCCCAGGAACAAATGCCGGTGGAACTGGCCGAACTGGCGCAGGCTTTCAACGCCATGCTTGGCCGCCTGGATGATGCCTTCCAACGCCTGTCGGCGTTCTCCGCCGACATCGCCCATGAACTGCGCACGCCCCTGTCCAACCTGTTGACCCAGACCCAGGTCATCCTTACCCAACCGCGCCCGCTCGAGGACTATCGGGAGGCCCTGCACAGCAATCTGGAAGAGCTGCAATGGATGGCGCAGTTGGTGAATGACATGTTGTACCTGGCCAAGGCGGATCACGGTTTGCTGGTACCCAAGCGGGAAGCGTTGGCGTTGGCGGATGAAGTGGATGCGTTACTGGAGTTCTTCACCTTGCTGGCCGAAGACGCACAGATCAGCCTGGTTCGCGAGGGGACGGCCCAGACGACGGGTGATCGCGGGATGCTGCGCCGGGCACTGTCGAACCTGCTGGATAACGCGCTGCGCTTTACGCCTGCGGGGGGCGAAGTGCGTGTGCGCCTGCAGAACGGGGTGAGGCTTTGCGTGGAAAACACCGGTAAAGGTATTCCAGCGGCAGTGCTGCCGAGGTTGTTTGACCGGTTCTATCGGGCCGACCCGGCGCGCCGTGAAGGCAGTAGCGAGCATGCAGGGCTGGGACTGGCGATTACCCAGTCGATTGTGCGGGCGCATGGGGGGAGGATTTTCTGTGAGTCCGAGGCGGGATGGACGCGGTTTGTGATTGAGTTGCCCGCCGGGATTTGATGCAAGATGGGCCGGCGCTATCGGGAGCAAGCCCCCTCCCACATTTTGAATTGTGAATACATCCAAATGTGGGAGGGGGCTTGCTCCCGATAGCGGTCTCGAACCCTACGAATATCTCAGCGCATGCGCCGGTTCGATCTTCGCCGCCCGATAAGCCGGGTACAACGTCGCCAAAAAGCTCAGCACAAACCCGGCCGTGCAAATCAGCAACACATCGCCGCCCTGCAGTTCCGAGGGCAGGTTGCTGACAAAATACACATCCGAGCTGAAGATATGCTGCCCGGTCACCCGCTCCAGCCAGCCCACCAGTTCACTCACGTTCAATGCCGCGATCACACCGAGCACGCCACCGATCAAGGTGCCGACGATGCCGATGACCGTGCCCTGCACCATGAAGATCGCCATGATCTGGCGTGGCGTGGCACCGATGGTGCGCAGGATCGCGATATCCGCGCCCTTGTCGTTCACGACCATGATCAGGGTGGCGATGATGTTGAACGCAGCGACGGCGACGATCATCAGCAACAGCAGGCCGATCATGGTCTTTTCCATCTTCATCGCGCTGAACAGGCTGCCCTGGGTGTGGGTCCAGTCATCGGCCTTGTAAGCGGCGCCCAGGCTGGCGGCGATATCCGCCGAGACCTTGGGCGCTGCGTACAGGTCTTTCACCGCCAGGCGCACGCTTTGCACCTGGTTCGGCTGCCAATGCTGTATCTCTGCCGCGTCAGCCATGTGGATCAAGGCCATGGAGCCATCCAGCTCGGCGCCGACCTTGAAGATACCGACCACGTTCAAACGCTGCATGCGCGGCGTGATGCCCCCCGGTGCAGTGCTGACTTCCGGCACGATCAGGGTGAGCTTGTCACCCACGTTCAGGCGAAAACGCCGTGCGGTGATTTCGCCCACCACCACACCGAACTCGCCTGGCTTGAGGTCATCCAGTTTGCCGCGCACGATGTGCTGGGCCACGATGGATACCTTGCCTTCCTGGGCCGGGTCGACGCCGCTGATCTCGATCGGCTGCATCGCACCTTTGTAGGAAAACATGCCATCCATCTGCGTGAACGGCACGGCCGCCGTGACTTCAGGGTTCTTCATGGCGGCCGCAGCCACCGGCTGCCAGTCATTGATCGGGTTCACGCCTACGATGGTGGCGTGGGGCACCATGCCGAGGATGCGCGAACTCATTTCGCGCTGGAAGCCGTTCATCACCGACAGCACCACGATCATCGCCAATACGCCCAGGGCGAGACCGATCATCGAGGTCATCGAGATAAACGAAACAAAACGGTTGCGGCGCTTGGCGCGGGTATAGCGCGTGCCGATGAAAATCGATAACGGTCTGAACATTCGCGGGCACCGTTGAAAAAATGGAAAACCCGACGTCCGGCGCCGGGCTTGAAACGGGTCAGATGGCGACCAGATGACCTTCCTGCAAGTGCAACACGCGATCCATCTGGCGGGCCATGCTCATGTCATGGGTAACCACCAGGAACGCGGTGCGCATCTGGGTGCTCAGTTCCAGCATCAAGTCCTTGATGCCCTGGGCCGTGTGGGTATCGAGGTTGCCGGTGGGCTCATCCAGCATCACCAGCCCGGGGTTGTTGACCAGGGCACGGGCAATCGCCACGCGCTGGCGTTCACCGCCGGACAGCTCGGCCGGTTTGTGCTCCAGGCGATGCCCCAGGCCGACACGTTCCAACAGCGCTTTTGCGCGCTGGCGCGCTTCCGGGATGGCGGTCTTGCCGATCAGCAGCGGCATGCATACGTTTTCCAGGGCGGTGAATTCCGGCAACAGGTGGTGGAACTGGTACACAAAACCGAGTGAACGGTTGCGCAGTTGGCCACGGGCCTTCTCGCCCAGGGCCGACAATTCTTCACCGGCCAGCCAGACGCTGCCCGCCGACGGCGTATCCAGGCCGCCCAACAGGTTGAGCAAGGTACTCTTGCCGGAACCGGAACTGCCGACGATCGCCACGCGCTCGCCAGGATGAAGTTCCAGTTGCAGGTTGGACAGCACCACCACCGACTCCGGGCCTTCCTCGTAGGATTTGCCCAGGTTGCGGCAGCTCAGGATTGCTTTTTCACTCATGCCCGATTCACTCATAACGTAAGGCCTGTGCTGGCTGGGTACGTGCCGCGCGCCAGGCTGGATACAGGGTGGCAAGGAAACTCAAGACCAACGCGGCACCGCCGACCATCAACACGTCCTGGGCCTGAACCTGGGACGGCAGGTAGTCGATGAAGTAGACGTCGGCGTTGAGGAACTTGTGGCCGATAACTTTTTCCAGTGCAGCGATGGCGGCGCTGACATTCAGCGCGGCGAGAATGCCGACAGCGGTGCCGATCAACGTGCCGACCACGCCGATCACGGTGCCCTGCACCATGAAGATCGCCATGATCTGCCCCGGCGTGGCGCCGAGGGTACGCAGGATCGCGATGTCACCCTTCTTGTCATTCACCACCATCACCAGCGTGGAAATGATGTTGAAGGCCGCCACGGCGACGATCAGCAGCAACAGCAGGCCGATCATGGCTTTTTCCATGCGAATGGCCTGGTAGAGGTTGCCGTGGGTGCGGGTCCAGTCGCGTGCGTAGTACTGACTGTCGCCCAAGTGCTGGGCGATTTCCCACGACGCGCGCGGTGCATCGAACAGGTCGTTGAACTTCAGCCGCAGCCCCTGCACCTGATCCGGCTGCCAACGGTGCAGGCGGGCCAGGTCGGTGAGGTTGGTCAGGCCGAGGTAGCCGTCGATTTCGCCGGCGCCCACGTGGAAGGTGCCGACTACGGTGAAGCGCTTCATGCGCGGGAACATGCCCGCCGGGGTCACGGTGACTTCCGGCGCGACGAAGGTCAGCTTGTCGCCCACCCCCACACCGAGCTTGGCCGCGGCCTTGTCGCCGATCACGATGCCGAAGCTGCCGGGCGCCAGGTCATCGAGTTTGCCTTGCAGCATAAACTTATCGATGATCGAGACCTTGCGTTCCTCGGCCGGGTCGATGGCATTGAGCAGGATCTTCTGCACCTTGCCGTCGTTGGTCAGCAACCCCTGCATCTGGGTAAAGGGCGCCACGGCCACTACCTTGGGGTTCTGCTTGACCTTGTCGGCCAGGCTTTGCCAGTCGCTGATGGGCGAATCGGCCTCGATGGTCGCGTGGGGCACCATGCCCAGCACGCGGGTGCGCATCTCATGGTCGAAGCCGTTCATGACCGACAGCACCACGATCATCACGACCACGCCCAAGGCGAGCCCGATCATCGAGGTCAAGGAAATGAACGACACAAAATGATTGCGGCGCTTTGCACGGGTATAACGCGTGCCAATGAATACGAAGAGAGGTCTGAACATGTCGGGGCTTGTTCGGAGGAAAAGAAGACGTCCCGGTGGCGGGGTCTGGTAAGCAGCTTTACACTCTGACCATTACCGTTACCTGGGGTTCGCCATGTCGACATTAGATGAAGAAGAGCGCCGCGAATACTACCGTATCGACGACATGATCGCACTCCAAATCAAATGCCTGTCCGCCCCCGAAGCCGCGAGCAAGGAAGTGTTGCAGGATGATTCGCCGCTGTTCAATCTGCTCAGCGAGCTGCACCTCAGTGAATTCGAAGCCCAACACCTGTTACGCCAGCTCAGTGAGAAGGATCGCACCCTCGCCGCGTTCCTGCGCGTGCAGAACAAACGCCTGGACCTGCTCAGCCAGATCATGGCCCGCGGCCTGCTCGATGAGGTCGGCGCACCGCAGCCGGTGATCATTTCCGAAGGGGGCATCGATTTCCAACACCCCACCCCGCTGGCCACCGGCGCTCACCTCGCCGTCAAGCTGGTGCTCATGCCCCAGGCCCTTGGCCTGCTGCTGCGTGCGCGGGTAACCCATTGCGACCCCAAGGGCAGTGGTTTTGACGTGGGCACCGAATTCGAAGCCATGACCGATGCCCAACGCCAATTGCTGGCGCGCTACATCCTGCAGAAACAAGCACAGGAACGCCGCTTGGCGCGGGAAAAGAGCAACGCCCCAGACACTTGATTCATCTTTACCCGGCCAGCAGACCTGGCATTAAGGAGCAATTGTGACCCTGATCTACGGCCATCGCGGTGCCAAAGGCGAAGCACCGGAAAACACCCTGACCAGCTTTCAGGAGTGCCTCAAGCACGGTGTACGCCGTTGCGAACTGGATCTGCACCTGTCCATGGACGGCGAGTTGATGGTCATCCACGACCCGACCCTCAAGCGCACCACCGACCGGCGCGGCAAAGTCGTCGAGTATTCGGCGGCCGACCTTGTGAAGATGGACGCACGCAAAGGCGGCCCGGGCTGGGTCAAGCCGTGCCCGATTCCCCGCCTGGAAGAACTGTTCGAACAGTGCGACTTCGATCACTGGCAACTGGAAGTCAAAAGCGCTTCACGCACCCGCGCCGCCACCACCGTGCTGGCGATTCGGGAAATGGCCGTACGCTTTGGCCTGATGGACAAGGTCACCGTGACCTCAAGCTCGCGGGAAGTGTTGAAGGCGGCGCTGGAACTGACCCCGGACCTGTCACGCGGCCTGGTTGCCGAGTATGCCTGGCTCGACCCGCTGAAAATCGCGCAGAACTATGGCTGTGAGATCCTGGCGTTGAACTGGACGTTGTGCACCCCTGAGCGCCTGGAAAAAGCCCAGCGTCAGGGCCTGCACGTGTCCGTGTGGACAGTCAACGAACCTGCGCTGATGCGCAGGCTCGCCGACTTCGGCGTAGATAGCCTGATTACAGACTTTCCCGGTTTGGCCACTGCCACCCTCGAGAATTACTGAAATCGGTCTCCCCGGCCGGCTCAGGCCACCGGCCGGAGCCGCTCAAAAAAGCCGGTTGAGGCCGTCGTAGGCCGCTACCCGATAGGCTTCGGCCATGGTCGGGTAGTTGAAGGTGGTGTTGACGAAATACTTGAGGGTATTTTGCTCACCCGGCTGGTTCATGATGGCCTGGCCGATATGCACGATCTCCGAAGCTTGGTAGCCGAAGCAATGCACGCCGAGGACTTCCAGGGTTTCGCGATGGAACAGGATCTTCAGCATGCCTTGCGGCTCGCCGGCGATCTGCGCACGCGCCATGCTCTTGAAGAACGCCTTGCCCACTTCATAAGGCACCTTGGCCTTGGTCAGTTCGTGCTCGTTCTTGCCGATCGAGCTGATCTCCGGAATGGTGTAGATCCCGGTCGGCACGTCGTTCACATAGCGCCAGCTGCCATTGTCGACGATGCTGCCCGCCGCCGAACGGCCTTGGTCGTGCGCCGCACTGGCCAGGCTTGGCCAGCCGATCACGTCACCCGCGCCGTAGATGTTCGGCACGCAGGTGCGGTAATTCTCGTCCACCTCGATCTGGCCACGGCTGTTGACCTTGACCCCGATGTTTTCCATGCCCAGCTTGTCGGTGTTGCCGGTACGGCCGTTGCACCACAACAAGGCGTCGGCCTTGATCTTCTTGCCGGACTTGAGGTGCAGGATCACACCATTGTCCAGACCTTCGACCCGCTCATATTCTTCGTTATGGCGCACGGTGATGTTGTTGTTGCTGAAGTGGTAGCTCAACGCCTGGGAAATTTCCGAGTCGAGGAAGCTCAGCAACTGGTCGCGGTTGTCCACCAATTCCACCAACACGCCCAGGCCGCTGAAGATCGAGGCGTATTCACAGCCGATCACGCCGGCGCCGTAGATGATCAGTTTGCGCGGGGTGTGGCCCAGGCTGAGGATGGTGTCGCTATCGTAGATACGCGCGTGGTTGAAATCGATATCGGCCGGGCGATACGGGCGCGAACCGGTGGCGATGATGATGTGCTTGGCCACCAACTTCTCGACCACACCATTGGAGCACACCACTTCAACGGTTTGCTCGTCGGCAAAACTGCCGGTGCCGAAGAACAGGTCGACACGGTTACGGGCGTAGTAACCGGTGCGCGACGCCACCTGCTTGGCGATGACTTTCTCGGCACTTTTCAACACGTCCGGGAACGAGAACCAGCGCGGCTCACCAATGGCCCGGAACATCGGGTTGGTGTTGAACTGCATGATCTGGCGCACCGAGTGACGCAAAGCCTTGGACGGGATGGTGCCCAGGTGGGTGCAGTTACCGCCGACCTGGCGACGGCTATCGACCATCGCCACCTTGCGCCCTGCCTTCGCAGCGTTCATCGCCGCACCTTCTCCAGCCGGGCCGGAACCCAGTACCACCACGTCGTAGTTGTAGACAGCCATGCGTACTCCTCAGAACAGGCCAGGCGCACGGTTGGACGCCTGGCTAAATCATGCCGCGGCCAGCGGTCATGAAGGACAATTCGGCTCAAGTGTGTGAACCGGGGCACAGTCTATATAAGGCTCAACGCCGCGCACATTAACCCTTGGTCGCGTCATAGGCCAGTATTGACTTAACGACAGATCCAGGAAATTGCAATAACTGCGACAACCAGTCACTTGACTATCGGTTTTTATTGCCTGGCATGGCTAATACACATATGGTTACAAAACTGTTCAGTGAAGCCTCGCGTAGCGACTTTGCAGCAAGGATGACCAGCGACCAGGGATCACCAATAAGATAGCCAAAATGAGTGCATGACATGTCCACGTCAACGGGCAAAGGCAAAGCGATCTTTCGCGTTGTCAGCGGTAACTTCCTCGAAATGTTCGACTTCATGGTCTACGGCTTCTACGCCACGGCCATTGCCAAGACCTTCTTCCCCACCGACAGCGCCTTCGCGTCCCTGATGCTGTCCCTGGCGACGTTCGGTGCCGGCTTCCTCATGCGCCCGCTGGGTGCGATCTTCCTCGGCGCCTACATTGACCGTCACGGCCGTAAAAAAGGCCTGGTGATCACCCTGGCGCTGATGGCCGCCGGCACCATCCTGATTGCCTGCGTGCCGGGGTATGCCACCCTGGGTGTCGCGGCGCCACTGATCGTACTGCTAGGCCGCCTGCTGCAAGGCTTCTCCGCCGGCGTGGAGCTGGGCGGCGTTTCGGTGTACCTGGCGGAAATCGCCACACCCGGCCGCAAGGGCTTTTTCGTCAGTTGGCAGTCCGCCAGCCAACAGGCCGCTGTGGTATTCGCCGGCCTGCTCGGCGTGGGCCTGAACCACTGGCTCAGCCCCGAAGAAATGGGTGACTGGGGCTGGCGCGTGCCGTTCCTGATCGGCTGCCTGATCGTGCCGGTGATCTTTGTGATTCGCCGCTCCCTGGAGGAAACCCCTGAATTCCAGGCACGTAAACACCGCCCTACCCTGCAGGAAATCGTCCGCTCGATCGGCCAGAACTTCGGCATCGTCATCGCCGGCATGGCATTGGTGGTGATGACCACTGTATCGTTCTACCTGATCACGGCCTACACGCCGACCTTCGGCAAGGCGGAGTTGCACTTGTCGGACTTCGATGCCCTGCTGGTGACCGTGTGCGTGGGGATTTCCAACTTTATCTGGCTGCCGGTAATGGGTGCTGTGTCCGACAAGATCGGGCGTAAACCCCTGCTGATGGGGGCGACGATTCTGGCGATCCTCACGGCGTATCCGGCCCTGTCTTGGCTGGTGGCCAATCCAAGCTTCAGCCATCTGCTGATCGTGCTGTTGTGGCTGTCGTTCCTGTACGGTTCGTACAACGGTGCGATGGTAGTGGCGCTCACCGAGATCATGCCGGTCGACGTGCGTACCACCGGTTTCTCCCTGGCCTACAGCCTGGCGACCGCAACGTTCGGCGGGTTTACCCCTGCGGCCTGTACCTACCTGATCCACGTACTGGACAACAAGGCGGCACCTGGGATCTGGCTCAGTGGCGCGGCCGTGCTGGGGTTGATTGCGACCCTGGTCCTGTTCAAGGGCAACCGGCATGCGCTGCGCACTGCCGAGGCCGCCGTCGTTCGCTGAACACTGAACCGCAGACAAAAAAACGCCCCGACATGTCGGGGCGTTTTCATTACGGCTGATGCTTAGCGCGGGAACGCAGGCGGGTTGACCCCAGCCATGTCTTCCATCACGCGAACCACCTGGCAGCTGTAGCCGAACTCGTTGTCGTACCACACGTACAGGACAACGCGGTTGTCCTGGGTGATGGTCGCCTCGGCATCCACCACACCGGCGTGGCGCGAGCCAACGAAGTCGGTGGATACCACTTCCTGCGAATTGACGAAGTCGATCTGCTTATGCAGATCGGAGTGCAGCGCCATATAGCGCAGGTACTCGTTCATTTCTTCACGGGTGGCGGCTTTCTCGAGGTTCAGGTTGAGAATGGCCATCGACACGTTTGGCGTTGGAACGCGGATCGCGTTACCGGTCAGCTTGCCGGCCAGCTCAGGCAATGCCTTGGCAGCAGCGGTGGCGGCACCGGTCTCGGTGATTACCATGTTCAACGCGGCGCTACGACCACGGCGATCGCCTTTGTGGAAGTTGTCGATCAGGTTCTGGTCGTTGGTGTACGAGTGAACGGTTTCGACGTGGCCATTGACGATGCCGAACTTGTCATTCACAGCCTTCAGCACCGGCACGATGGCGTTGGTGGTGCAGGAAGCGGCGGACACGATCTTGTCGTCAGCGGTGATTTCGCCGTGGTTGATGCCGTGAACGATGTTCTTCAGCTTGCCCTTGCCAGGCGCGGTCAACACAACGCGATCGATACCCGGGCAGGCCAGGTGCTGGCCCAGGCCGTCGGCATCACGCCATACGCCGGTGTTGTCCACCAGCAGGGCGTCCTTGATACCGTACTGGGTGTAATCCACCTCGGACGGGTTCTTCGCGTAGATCACCTGGATCAGGTTACCGTTGGCGGTGATGGTGTTGTTTTCTTCGTCGATGACGATGGTGCCATTGAACGGGCCGTGTACCGAGTCGCGACGCAGCAGGCTTGCGCGCTTGGTCAGGTCGTTCTCTGCGCCTTTGCGCACAACGATGGCACGCAGGCGCAGGCCATCGCCACCACCGGTTTTCTCGATCAGGATGCGCGCCAGCAGGCGGCCGATACGACCGAAACCGTACAGGACAACGTCGGTGCCTTTACGGGCAGCGGCGTTTTGCTGGCCAATCACCTCGGCCATTTCTTCACGCACGAACTGCTCGGCGCTGCGGCCATTGCCTTCGTTGCGGAATTTATAGGCCAACTTGCCCAGGTCTACCGAGGCCGCGCCGAGCTTGAGCTCGCTCATGGCCTTGAGCAGCGGGAATGTTTCGTGGACGGAGAGTTCGCTGTCGTCGGCGGAGCGATGGCGTGCAAAGCGGTGGGCTTTGAGAATCGCAATGACAGACTGGTTGATCAGGCTGCGGCCATAGATCGAGCTCACCACATTGTTATTGCGGTACAGCTGACCGATAAGCGGAATCATCGCTTCTGCGAGTGCTTCACGGTCGATCCATTCACCAAGACACTGGTCGGGCTTCTGAGTCACGGGAACCTTCCACATGTAGGGGCAGAAAAAAGGGGCTACATTATGACGCCCGACCGCCCTCGGAGCAATGCGCCAAAGCCAACAAAAAGTGCTTGCCAAAAACAGACACCCCGCTGCAGCCCAGTAAATACGCGGCTTCCAGAAGGCCGCCGGATAGGCGACCCAGGCGACTTGTCCGTAACCCTCCGAAAACCATGCACCGTTTGGCACTACATATTGAGTCAAAACGCAGCTTTGTTTGTCTTAGCCACTACATTTCCTACAAACCGCATTAGGCACAGTCAGCAACTGACAGGCGGCACCTTGGGCCGTTACAATTACCGACTTTGTCGCAACGCTTGGAGCTCAACCTTCCGTGCCCGTTCTGCGTCTACCGCTTCTCCCTGCCGCGGCAGGTAAACAGCACTGGGGCAACCTGCCCGGTGCCGCCCTGAGCCTGGCCATTGCCGAGGCTGCCAGCGCAGCCAAGCGCTTTACCCTGCTGCTCACCGCCGACAGCCAAAGTGCCGAACGGCTGGAGCAGGAGCTGAGCTTCTTCGCCCCCGATTTGCCGGTGCTGCATTTCCCCGACTGGGAAACCCTGCCCTACGACCTGTTCTCGCCGCACCAGGACATCATCTCCCAACGCATCGCCAGCCTGTATCGCTTGCCGGAGTTGGCCCACGGTGTACTGGTGGTGCCGATCACCACGGCGCTGCACCGCCTGGCGCCGACCAAGTTCCTGCTCGGTAGCAGCCTGGTGCTGGATGTCGGCCAGAAACTCGACGTGGACCAGATGCGCACGCGCCTGGAAGCCAGCGGCTACCGCTGCGTCGACACGGTGTACGAACACGGCGAGTTCGCCGTGCGCGGGGCACTGATCGACCTGTTCCCCATGGGCAGCAAACTGCCGTATCGCATCGACCTGTTCGATGACGAAATCGAGACCCTGCGCACCTTCGACCCGGAAAACCAACGCTCCATCGACAAGGTCGATTCGGTCAAGCTGCTGCCGGCGCGGGAATTCCCCCTGCAAAAGGATGCGGTGACCCGCTTCAAGGCGCGCTTTCGCGAGCGCTTCGACGTGGACTTCCGCCGCTGCCCGATCTTTCAGGATTTGAGCAGTGGGATTACGCCGGCCGGGATCGAGTACTACCTGCCACTGTTCTTCGACGAAACCTCCACCCTGTTCGATTACCTGCCCCAGGACACCCAGGTGTTCTCGCTACCGGGTATCGAACAAGCGGCGGAGAACTTCTGGAACGATGTGCGTAACCGCTATGAAGAGCGTCGCGTCGATCCGTCCCGTCCTTTATTACCGCCCGCCGAATTGTTCCTGCCGGTGGAAGACTGCTTCGCGCGCCTGAAAAGCTGGCCGCGCGTGGTTGCCAGCCAGCAAGACGTGGAAGCCGGCAGCGGCCGCGAGCGCTTCCCCGCGCAAACGCTGCCGGACCTGGCAATTGAAGCCAAGGCCAATCAGCCGTTGGAAGCGCTGTCGAATTTCCTCGGCGATTTCCCTGGCCGCGTGTTGTTTACCGCTGAATCCGCCGGCCGCCGCGAAGTGCTGCTGGAGCTGCTGGAACGCTTGAAGCTGCGCCCGAAAACCGTCGACAACTGGCCGGACTTCGTTGCGGGCAAAGATCGCCTGGCGATTACCATTGCGCCGTTGGACGAGGGCTTGTTGTTGAACGACCCGGCCCTGGCGCTGATCGCCGAGAGCCCGCTGTTCGGCCAACGCGTGATGCAGCGCCGCCGCCGAGAAAAACGTGCCGACGCCAACAACGATGCGGTCATAAAGAACCTCACCGAGCTGCGCGAAGGCGCACCGGTGGTGCATATCGACCATGGCGTAGGTCGCTATCTGGGCCTGCAGACGCTGGAGATTGATAACCAGGCCGCCGAATTCCTCACCATGGAATACGCCGAGGGCGCCAAGCTCTACGTGCCCGTGGCCAACCTGCACCTGATCGCCCGCTACACCGGCAGCGACGACGCCTTGGCGCCGCTGCACCGCCTGGGTTCCGAGACCTGGCAGAAAGCCAAGCGCAAAGCCGCCGAACAGGTGCGCGATGTGGCCGCCGAGCTGCTCGACATCTACGCCCGCCGCGCCGCCCGCGAAGGTTATGCGTTCGCCGATCCGAAGGCCGACTACGCCACCTTCAGCGCCGGCTTCGCCTTCGAAGAAACCCCGGACCAGCAAACCACCATCGAAGCCGTGCGCGCCGACATGCTCGCACCCAAGCCGATGGACCGCCTGGTGTGCGGCGACGTGGGCTTCGGCAAGACCGAAGTGGCCATGCGTGCAGCGTTCATTGCCGTACACGCGGGCAAGCAAGTGGCGATTCTGGTGCCGACCACCCTGCTCGCCCAACAGCACTACAACAGCTTTCGCGACCGTTTTGCCGACTGGCCGGTGACCGTGGAAGTGATGAGCCGCTTCAAGTCGGCCAAGGAAGTGAGTGCCGCCGTCGCCGATCTCGCCGAAGGCAAGATCGACATCGTGATCGGCACCCACAAGCTGCTGTCGGACGATGTGAAGATCAAGAACCTGGGCCTGGTGATCATCGACGAAGAACACCGCTTTGGGGTGCGCCAGAAGGAACAGCTCAAGGCCCTGCGCAGCGAAGTCGACATCCTGACCCTTACCGCCACGCCGATCCCGCGCACGCTGAACATGGCGGTGTCGGGCATGCGCGACCTGTCGATCATCGCCACGCCGCCGGCGCGCCGCTTGTCGGTGCGCACCTTCGTCATGGAGCAGAACAAAAGCACGGTCAAGGAAGCGCTGCTGCGCGAATTGCTGCGCGGCGGGCAGGTTTATTACCTGCACAACGATGTGAAAACCATTGAGAAATGCGCTGCCGACCTCGCCGAGCTGGTGCCGGAAGCCCGTATTGCCATCGGCCACGGCCAGATGCGCGAACGTGAACTCGAACAGGTGATGAGCGACTTCTATCACAAGCGCTTCAACGTGCTGATCGCCTCGACCATTATCGAGACCGGCATCGACGTGCCGAGCGCCAACACCATCATCATCGAGCGCGCCGACAAGTTCGGCCTGGCCCAATTGCACCAGTTGCGTGGCCGCGTCGGGCGCAGCCACCACCAGGCCTACGCCTATCTGCTGACGCCTCCACGCCAGCAGATTACCGGGGATGCCGAAAAGCGCCTGGAAGCGATCGCCAACACCCAGGACCTGGGGGCCGGTTTTGTACTGGCCACCAACGACCTGGAAATCCGCGGTGCCGGCGAATTGCTGGGCGACGGCCAGAGCGGACAGATCCAGGCGGTGGGCTTCACCCTGTATATGGAAATGCTGGAACGCGCCGTGAAGGCCATTCGCAAGGGCGAGCAACCGAACCTCGACCAACCCTTGGGTGGCGGTCCGGAAATCAACCTGCGCTTGCCGGCGCTGATCCCCGAGGATTATCTGCCGGATGTGCATGCACGATTGATCCTGTACAAGCGCATTGCCTCGGCCACCGATGAAGAAGGTCTCAAGGACCTGCAGGTGGAAATGATCGACCGCTTCGGCCTGTTGCCTGAACCGACCAAGAACCTGGTGCGCCTGACCTTGCTCAAATTGCAGGCCGAGCAGTTGGGGATCAAGAAGGTCGACGCCGGGCCTCAAGGTGGGCGCATCGAATTTGCCGCGCAAACGCCGGTTGACCCCTTGGTGCTGATCAAGCTGATCCAGGGGCAGCCCAACCGTTACAAGTTCGAAGGGGCTACGCTGTTCAAATTCATGGTCCCGATGGAACGCGCCGAAGAACGCTTTAATACCCTGGAGGCGCTGTTTGAGCGCCTCATTCCGAAATCCGCTTGAAGGACGCCCCCATGCGCCTGCTCCGCACCCTAAGCCTGCTGTTGGTGGTACTCGCACCGGCGGCCTTTGCCGACAGCCCGTATCAGGTGGAAATGATCCTGGTACGCCAGAACGCGGAGCCGGTGATCAACAGCCGCGCCGCGCCGGAAAACTGGGATGCCGGTGCCGTTCACCTGGGCAACGATAAAATCAGCCCGCCGCGCCTGAACAACATCGTCGACAAACTCAATGCGGACAACAGCTACACCGTGCTGGCGCACAAAGCCTGGGAGCAGAACCTTGGCGATCAACCGGTGAAAGTCGCGATCACCGACGGCCAGGAACAATTCGGCCAGTTCCCTATCGAAGGCGTGCTGAACCTGCAATTGGGCCGTTTCACCGATATCGACGCCGACTTCTGGATCAACCAGTTCGACAGCAATGGCAGCGTGATCGCCAGCGAGCACCTGGCCCAGAAAGACGTGCGCACCAAGAACAACCAGCTCAACTACCTGGATGGCGGCCATCTGGCGCTGCTGATCAAGATCACTTCGCTGACCGCCAAGCCACCCAGCGCACCACCGCCCGACATTCAGGACTGATCCAGCGCCATGCCCCTGACGTCGTCATTGACCAAACCGCTGGCCCCCTCGTGGGCCAACCGCTTTAAAGAGCAGAGCTTGGAGCGCGGGCGGCGTTATGCACTGGAAAATCGCGTGCGCATCGTCGAGTCCGGCGACAGCACCATCATCGCCAGTTGTGAAGGCTCCGGCAGCAACGTTTACCGGCAGACCATCTCACTGCGCGAATCGGCCAAGGGCACACTGATTCTGGTGGACAGCCGCTGTACCTGCCCGGTGCACACCAACTGCAAACACATCGCGGCGGTATTGCTCAAGGTTCAGGAAACCCTGGCTTACCCGGCCGCCGCCCAGGACGCCGAGCTGCTGGAAAAGCTCCAGGCCGTACTGGATAACCGCGTGGTGTTGCCGCAAGTGGTGATGGAAGATGTGCCGCCCGTGCCGCGCTTATGGCTGGCCAGTGCCGAATTCAGTGCGTTCGAGCCGCGCAACGGCAAGATGCAGCGCTATATCCAGCACCGTGCGGCGTTGTCGTTCAATTATTTGGGCAACTATGTCAGCGGGCAGAAAAACGCCGACATCATCGTGCGCCAGGAAACCCAGAGCCTGCGTATCAAGCGGCATCCCGAGCTGGAACAGCGCTATCGCGAGCAACTGCGCCTGCTGGGCTTCAAGATCGCTACGCGGCAGAGCAAAGCCCTGCCGGAAAGCGCCGGCGAACTGTTCGAAATGGTCAATGACAGCGCCTGGCTGAACTTCACCCTCAATGCATCGCCCACCTTGCGCAGCGAAGGCTGGGAGCTGCAGATCGATGAAGATTTCGGCTTCGACCTGAGCGCCGTCGATGATTGGTACGCCACGGTCGATGAAGGGCCGGAGCGCGACTGGTTCGACCTGGAGTTGGGGATTATCGTCAACGGTGAGCGCCTGAGCCTGCTGCCGATCCTGTTGAACCTGATGCGCTCCCACACCGAAATTCTCAACCCGGAAAAACTCGCACGGCGCCGCGATGACGAGCTGATCCTGGTGAATATCCCGGGGCTGCCCAATGGTCATGGGCCGCTGCAAGTAGCGCTGCCCTATGGCCGGTTGAAACCGGTATTGGCCACCCTTGGCGAGTTTTATCTGCAAGATCCCGGCACCACCACACTGCGCCTGGCAAAGGCCGACGCGATTCGCCTGAACCCACTCGAAGACCTGCCACTGCAATGGGAAGGTGGCGAGAAAATCCGCAACTTTGCCCAACGCCTGCGCGACATCAAGGATTTCACCTGCATAGCGCCCGAAGGGCTGAACGCAACCTTGCGCCCGTATCAGCTGGAAGGCTTGAGCTGGATGCAGTCGCTGCGCCAACTGGACGTCGGTGGGATTCTTGCGGATGACATGGGCCTGGGTAAAACCTTGCAAACCCTGGCGCATATTCTCAGTGAAAAAACCGCCGGGCGCCTGGACCGGCCGTGCATGGTGGTGATGCCCACCAGCCTGATTCCCAACTGGCTGGATGAGGCGGCGCACTTCACACCGCAGCTCAGGGTATTGGCGCTGTACGGTGCGGGACGCAAGAAACATTTCCCGAACCTGCAGGACTATGACCTGCTGCTGACCACGTATGCGTTGTTGCCCAAGGACATCGAACGGCTCGCCGCCCTGCCCTTGCATGTGCTGATCCTGGACGAAGCTCAATACATCAAGAACCCCAACAGCAAGGCGGCCCAGGCGGCGCGCGAACTGAATGCACGGCAGCGCCTGTGCCTGAGTGGTACGCCACTGGAAAACCACCTGGGCGAGCTGTGGTCGTTGTTCCACTTTCTGCTGCCGGGCTGGCTGGGCGATGTCAAAAGCTTCAACCGCGATTACCGCGTGCCCATCGAAAAGCGCGCCAGTGATGTGCGATTGCAGCATCTCAATGGTCGGATCAAACCGTTCCTGCTGCGCCGCACCAAGGAGCAGGTGGCAACTGAGTTGCCACCCAAGACCGAGATCATCCACTGGGTCGATCTCAATGAGGCCCAGCGCGATGTGTACGAGACCATGCGCCTGGCCATGGACAAGAAGGTGCGCGACGAGATCACCCGCAAGGGGGTGGCCCGCAGCCAGATCATCATTCTTGAAGCACTGCTCAAGCTGCGCCAGGTGTGCTGCGACCTGCGCCTGGTCAACGACGCGACCTTGCCCGTACGGGGCAGCAGCTCCGGCAAGCTCGACAGCCTGATGGAGATGCTCGAGGAACTGTTTGAAGAGGGGCGGCGAATCCTGCTGTTTTCCCAATTCACCTCGATGCTCAGCCTGATCGAGACCGAGCTGAAAAACCGTGGCATCGCCTACGCCCTGTTGACCGGCCAGACCCGGGATCGGCGTACACCGGTGAAGGATTTCCAGAGCGGCAAACTGCAGATTTTTCTGATCAGCCTGAAGGCGGGTGGCGTAGGCTTGAACCTGACCGAAGCCGACACCGTGATCCATTACGACCCATGGTGGAACCCGGCCACGGAAAACCAGGCCACCGACCGCGCCTATCGCATCGGGCAAGAGAAGCCAGTGTTCGTGTACAAGATGATTGCCCGAGGCACGGTGGAGGAGAAAATCCAGCACCTGCAGAAGGAGAAGTCCGACTTGACGGCAGGCGTGCTGGATGGTCGCACGACCGGGGACTGGCAATTGGGCAACGAGGATATCGAGGCGTTGTTTGCACCGTTGCCCAACAAACAGGAAAAGCGCTGACGGTCAGACCGTCATCGGGAGCAAGCCCCCTCCCGCACTTGACCGCGTTTCATCTGAAGAAACGCGATCAGTGTGGGAGGGGGCTTGCTCCCGATAGCCGCGACGCGGTGTTCAGTCGATCAACTGAGCCTCGCGCAACGCAGTGAGCGCCACCAACCAACGCGGGTCCTGCTTGTAGTCCGTCGATGCAATCGCCTGGCCACGCATGCGTGCAATGCGGGCCGATGGCTTGACCTTCATACGCTGTGCCGCGCTGAGTGCAAGCTCGGCGGCGGCACGATCGTTACACACCAACCCCATGTCGCAACCCGCTGTCAGCGCCGCTTCAATACGGCTCGCAGCGTCGCCCACCACGTGCGCCCCAGCCATGGACAGGTCATCGCTGAAGATGACCCCGTCGAACTGCAATTCGCCGCGCAGGATGTCCTGCAACCAGCGTCGCGAGAAACCGGCGGGCTGGGAATCCACTTGCGGATAAATCACGTGCGCAGGCATCACTGCCGCCAACTGCTTGCTCAGGCGTGCGAAAGGCACCAGGTCATTGTTGCGAATCTGTTCCAGGCTGCGTTCGTCATTGGGAATAGCAACGTGGGAATCAGCCTCAGCCCAACCGTGCCCCGGGAAGTGTTTACCGGTAGCGGCCATGCCGGCGCTGTTCATGCCCCGGATAAACGCCCCGGCGAGCACGGCCGCACGCTCGGGGTCAGCCTCGAAGGAGCGCGTGCCGACCACGGCGCTGCGCTGGTAATCCAGATCCAGTACCGGGGCAAAGCTCAGGTCAAGGCCCACAGCCAGCACCTCAGTTGCCATGATCCAGCCACACTGCTCGGCCAGGTATTCGGCATTGGGGTTATCCGCCAAGGCGCGCATCGCCGGCAAACGCACGAAGCCTTGGCGCAGGCGCTGCACGCGACCGCCCTCCTGGTCGACCGCCAGCAGCAAATCCGGGCGCACCGCACGGATGGCCGCGCTCAGCTCGCGGACCTGGCGCGGATGCTCGATATTGCGTGCAAAAATGATCAGCCCACCCACTTCCGGCTGACGCAACAGGTGACGATCCTCGGCCGTCAGCCAGGTACCGGCAACGTCGACCATCAAAGAACCTTGCAGGGCAGCAGTCATAAACCTTCCTTAAATAACGCACACAACCCGTTGCCCTCACGCAGCCCCCTTCATACTGGGCGCTGAGTGAAAGCAACGGGTTGCGAGTCAATAGCTGAAATCGGCATGGTGGCTAGCTTAGCGGATGCCAGCAGCCAAGCACACCCGGCACGGTCATGCTTTGGCGACGGCCGGTGTCGATTTGCTGCGAGGACGCAATTGGGCGGCAGCCATGGCTTGATCGGTCACACCGGTTTCAGCACGCATGCCGGCGGCGAGAAATGGCACCATCAGGCGCATCACCTGCTCGATGGATGTGTTGACGCCGAAATCGGTCTCGGCAATGGCGCGCAATGCCTTGATCCCGGACATGCTGAACGCGGCGGCACCGAGCATGAAGTGCACACGCCAGAACAATTCGATCGGCGGAATACGTGGGGCGGCTTCATTGACCAACAACATGTAACGGCGAAATACCTTGCCGTACATATCTTCAAGATAACGCCGCAGGTGGCCCTGACTCTGGCTGAACGCCAGGCCTAACAGGCGCATGAAAATCGACAGGTCGTTGCCGCTGCGCGGTTGCACCACCAGCGCCTGTTCAACCAGGATTTCCAGCAGGTCTTCCAGGCTTGGCTTGTTTTCCGGCTTGGTCTGGCGACGCTCCAGTTCACGGTCGAGGCTGGCGCAGAACGGCCCCAGGAAGCGCGAGAATACCGCCTGGATCAGGGCTTTTTTCGAGCCGAAATGGTAATTCACTGCCGCGAGGTTGACCCCAGCCTTGCTGGTGATCAGACGCAATGAGGTTTCAGCAAATCCTTTTTCCGCGAACAACTGCTCGGCAGCATCGAGAATGCGTTCAACGGTTTCCGACTGGGCCATGGCTACTCCGCCTGACAAACACTTGTTTGAAACATACGTTTCAGAGTATGTCTTGTCAAGCCTGCGGTCCATTTTCCGGCCGGGCAGTCACCTGTTTCAGCGCTATTTAATCACATCCTTGCGGCTCTATAGGCAGCGCTGTCGCTGCCCTGCAGGCGCACCGACAAATGACCGTCCAGCGGAGCGCTCGAAAAGGATGATTGCCAAGCGCAGTCCACTGTATATAATCCCAGTCACTGTATAAAAAGACAGAGCGATCAACATGCTAAAACTGACGCCACGCCAAGCTGAGATTCTGGCTTTTATCAAGCGCTGCCTCGATGACAACGGCTACCCGCCGACCCGAGCGGAAATTGCGCTGGAACTGGGATTCAAGTCTCCCAACGCCGCCGAAGAACACCTCAAGGCCCTCGCTCGCAAAGGCGCGATCGAGATGACCCCAGGCGCTTCACGCGGTATCCGCATCCCTGGCTTCGAAGCCAAGGCCGATGAGTCGACGCTACCCATTATCGGCCGCGTCGCTGCTGGCGCGCCGATCCTGGCGCAGCAGCACGTCGAGGAGTCCTGCAACATCAACCCGACCTTCTTCCATCCGCGCGCCGACTACCTGTTACGGGTTCAAGGCATGAGCATGAAGGATGTGGGTATTTTCGACGGAGACCTGCTGGCCGTCCATACCACCCGCGAAGCCCGTAATGGCCAGATCATCGTCGCGCGTATTGGCGATGAAGTGACCGTCAAACGCTTCAAGCGCGAAGGCAGCAAGGTCTGGCTTATAGCCGAAAACCCTGAGTTCGCCCCGATCGAAGTCAACCTGAAAGATCAGGACCTGGTGATCGAAGGCCTGAGCGTCGGCGTCATTCGCCGCTAAAGGAGGCACCATGCAGCTCGTGCACACCCCACAGCACACTCAACTGTCGCTGTTCGAGGCCTTCATGGCCCAACCTCTTGTGCCAATCCTCAAGGAAGCGGTCGAAGCGCCTTGGAGCGCCGAACCTGAGGCGTTCAGCGAGCTGTCGTTGCGCGGTGCTGCCGAGAGCTGCCTGAACCTGCTGGCGCCGATCCTTCGCGAATTAAGCGAGGAGAAAGACGCGCGCTGGCTGACGCTGATCGCCCCGCCCGCCAGCCTGACCCAGGCCTGGCTGCGGGACGCCGGCCTCAACCGCGAACGCATCCTGCTGTTGCAACCGCGCGGTACGCAAAGTGCCCAGCAATTGACCTGTGAAGCTTTGCGACTGGGCCGTAGCCATACAGTCGTCAGCTGGTTGAACCCACTGAACGCTAGCGCAAAGCAACAGTTGATCAATGCCGCACGTGAAGGCGACGCGCAAAGCTTGAATATTCGATTAGGGTAAAAGCGGGATGCTGCATTCAATGCGGGGGGGGGGGACTTTCAATGCCGGGGGCTGTAGTGAGCGGGCTTGCCCCGCGCTGGGCTGCGAAGCGGCCCCAAATTGAACAACGCGATACATCAGAAACCAAGCGATCTTAAATCGACCAACGCACTACATCAGTAACTAAGCGACACCTGGTTTTGGGGCTGCTTCGCAGCCCAGCGCGGGGCAAGCCCGCTCACTACAAAAACCGCGCCCACAGGAAGGGATCAGTTAAAACCGCACAGTCCAAAAGCAGGAATCAGTGAAGCACGCGTGGCCCATCTTCCTTCTCTGGCTCGCCTTCCGCCAGACGACCAGCCATCTGTACGCCCACGCTCAACATGGCTTTAGCCACTTCCACGTGCTGGCCTTGCAGGAACGCTTTTGCGTCCTCGGAAAAATCCAGAATAACCAGAGAACCCTCGTCCTCAGCGCGGCGCAGCTCGATTCGACCGTCAGGCAACTCGACAATTTCCAGAAAGGACGTTGGCATAAAAATGTGTTCTCCACGAAAGGCCAGGATTATATCAGTCATCCACCCAGCCCCGCAGAGGTTCTGAAGAGGTTTCTTTACAGCTTGATGAACGGTGCTTTGTGCTGTGCACCCGAACAATAGGGGTGCCTCAGCACTCGTTCAACCCTTCCCGAAACCGCAAGGCCATCTTTTTCAGCTCCTGACGCCAGCTTTCCAGCTCTTCGCGGCTCAATGGCTTGGGTTCATCATCTTCCAGGGCAACCGCCACAATCAGCGGCTGGGTCACATCGCCCTTGGGCACGTGGCGAACCCGTGGCGGCTGGAACATATCAGCATGAGCCTTGAGCAGGCGGGCGACCCAACTGTCAGGGTTTTGAGCCATTTCTACCAATTCCGCCAGTTCCGGGATGGCCATGGCTTCCAGCACTTGCGGGCTCATGATCATCTCTGCACGAGGTGAGCCGGCCTGGGGCAGGCGATAGAACCCGGCAATTTCATGGCACAGCCCCAGCAAGGCGCCGTACAGATGAAACAGTGCGGCCTCACGCCCCGCCTGGACCAGCGCGATGGCGTTCATCTCTTTCCCTTCCTCGGCGCGGCCAAGGGCATCCAGGGACAAACCCGCGAAGTAAATTTTCTGGTTGGTACGGGTATAGAGTTCGTTGGCCATAAAGGCAGTCTCCACAACGAATAGAACGTGATGCCGGCTACGTTTGGAGCGGGCTTGCTCGCAAAAACCTGAGGACGCCATTATGTACCTGGCTTCCCGCGTTATCGTTAACGATTTTCGCGAGCTCAACACAAAAAAGGCCGCCCATGCAGGCGGCCTTTGTCTTTCACGGATCAGTGGATCAAGCGCCCTGACGCTTGTCCTCCACCTTCCACTTGCCGCCGTCGTAGAACGCTTTCCAGCCGGTAGGCTTGCCGTCCACCTCGGTCTGCACGTACTGCTCCTTGGTCTTGCGGCTGTAGCGGATCACGGCCGGGCGACCGTCCGGATCTTTCTTCGGCGCTTCACACAGGAAGTGGTACTTCGGATCGATTTCATCCTTGTGCGGCACGATCTCCAGCACCAGCGGCGCACGGGTCTCGCGGTTTTTCGGGAACTGGCTGGCCGCCAGGAACAGGCCCGAAGCCCCGTCACGCAGGATGTAGGTGTCGTTGACCTTCTCGCACTTGAGCTCAGGCATCTTCACCGGGTCCATCTTCGGCGGCGCCGCATCGCCGCTCTTCAGCAGCTTGCGGGTGTTTTTGCAGGTCGGGTTGGTGCAACCGAAGAACTTGCCGAAACGGCCAGTCTTGAGCTGCATCTCACTGCCGCACTTATCGCATTCCAGGCTCGGGCCTTCGTAGCCCTTGATGCGGTAGGTACCTTCTTCGATCTCGTAGCCATTGCAATCGGGGTTGTTACCGCAGATGTGCAGCTTGTGCTTCTCATCCAGCAGGTAAGCGTCCATCGCCGTGCTGCAGATCGGGCAGCGGTGCTTGCCACGCAGGACCAGCGACTCGGATTCGCCCTCATCATCGGCGGCAATTTCATCGCCCGGCACCAGGTTGACCGTCGCCTTGCAGCGTTCTTTTGGCGGCAGGCTGTAGCCCGAGCAACCGAGGAATACGCCGGTAGAGGCCGTACGAATCTGCATCGGCCGCCCGCAGGTCTGGCACGGGATGTCGGTCATCACCGGCTGGTTGGCACGCATGCCGCTCTCAGGGCTTTCGGCCACTTCGAGTTTTTTCTTGAAGTCGCCGTAGAACTCGTCGAGGACGTTTTTCCAGTCGCGCTCGCCCTGGGCCACGTCATCGAGGTTCTCCTCCATGCCGGCAGTGAAGCCGTAGTCCATCAGGTTGGAGAAGCTCTCGGACAACCGTTCGGTGACGATGTCGCCCATTTTTTCCGAATAGAAGCGACGGTTATGCAGCGCCACATAGCCGCGGTCCTGGATGGTGGAGATGATCGCGGCGTAGGTCGAAGGACGACCGATACCCCGTTTTTCCATCTCTTTTACCAGGCTGGCTTCCGAATAACGCGCCGGCGGCTTGGTGAAGTGCTGGGACGGGTCGAGCTTGATCAACTTCAGGCTGTCGCCCTGGGCCATGTCCGGCAGCACATCGTCGTCGCCAGGCTTGGCAATCTGCGGCATGACACGGGTGTAGCCGTCGAACTTGAGGATACGGCCCTTGGCACGCAGCTCGAAGTCGGAAGCCGCCACGGTGACCGTGGTGGACAGGTATTGCGCCGGCAGCATCTGGCAGGCCAGGAACTGGCGCCAGATCAGCTCATAGAGGCGCTCAGCATCGCGCTCCATGCCGCTCAGCTTGGCGGGCGTGGTATTGGCGTCGGACGGACGAATCGCTTCGTGAGCCTCCTGGGCGCCTTCCTTGCTGCTGTAGACGTTCGGCTTCTCCGGCAGGTACTTGTTGCCGAACTCGCTTTCAATATAGGTACGCGCCATTGCCACCGCGTCCACCGACAGGTTGGTGGAGTCGGTACGCATATACGTGATGTAGCCGGCCTCATACAGACGCTGGGCCATCATCATGGTTTTCTTCACACCGAAGCCCAGGCGGTTGCTCGCGGCCTGCTGCAGGGTGGAGGTGATGAACGGAGCCGACGGCTTGCTGCTGGTCGGTTTGTCTTCACGCTTGACGATGCTGTAGCTGGAAGCCTTGAGCTTTTCCAGCGCGGCCATGGCCTGGGCTTCGTTCAGCGGCTTGAACGCCTCGCCTTTCTCACGGGCCACTTCAAAGCGCACACTCGCGCCTTTGGCGGTGCCCAGGTCGGCGTGGACTTCCCAGTACTCTTCGGGGTTGAACGCACGGATCTCGCGCTCACGCTCCACCACCAGTTTCACCGCGACCGATTGCACACGACCAGCGGACAGGCCACGGGCGATCTTCGCCCACAGCAGTGGCGAGACCATGTAACCCACCACGCGGTCAAGGAAACGCCGCGCCTGCTGCGCATTGACCCGGTCGATGTCCAGCTCGCCCGGCTGGGAGAAGGCTTCCTGGATGGCTTTCTTGGTGATTTCGTTGAACACCACACGCTTGTAGCGGCTGTCGTCACCGCCGATGGCTTCCCGCAGGTGCCAGGCAATGGCTTCCCCTTCGCGGTCCAAGTCCGTTGCGAGATAGATGGTGTCAGCATCCTTGGCGAGCCGGCGCAGCTCTTCGATGACCTTTTCCTTGCCCGGAAGGATTTCGTACTTGGCCTTCCAGCCATGATCCGGGTCCACACCCATGCGCGAGACCAGTTGCTTGCGCGCTTTCTCTTTAGGGGTGAGCACCGGACCTTCGCCCGCAGCCGCCTTGCCGCGCTTGGCGGCAGGCTCCTTGCTGGCGCTAGCCGAACCGCTGGTGGGCAGGTCTCGGATATGGCCGATACTCGACTTCACCACGTACTCGTTGCCCAAGTACTTGTTGATGGTCTTGGCCTTAGCCGGGGATTCCACAATGACCAGCGATTTGCCCATGGATCGGAAAATTCCTGAATTCGAGAAGTGAAAGGCAGTTGGCGCCTGTCGCGGCAACGCTATATATAGTGGCAACAAGGTGAGGTCAAGCGCAGCATTCTGCGCGGCCTGCCGTTATTGCCCTGAAAAAAGACTGGGTTCGGCCTGGACCAAAGCAAAGCGCGGGACCTGCTCGCCGTCAACCTCAACGGTCTCCAGGAACATGCTCAAGGGGCGCACCCAAAAGCCGTAATCGCCATACAGTGCTTGGTAGAACACCACTTCCTCTTCGGTCTCGGAGTGCCGTGCCACATTAAAAACGCGGTACTGCGGACCTTTATAATGCTGGTAGAGCCCTGGTTCGACTTTCATGCTCTGGCCCTCTTACAAAAATTTGTTAAAAAAAAAATACAAACCCGCCAAAAAACAAAAACCGGGGCACTGGGCCCCGGCTTGCGTCAACTCAACGCTTAGACGCGTTCGAAGACGGTGGAAATGCCTTGGCCGAGACCAATGCACATGGTTGCAACCCCAAGGTTACCGCCATTTTGCTTCATCACGTTAAGCAGAGTGCCGGAGATACGTGCACCGGAGCAACCGAATGGGTGGCCCAGGGCAATTGCACCGCCGTGCAGGTTAACCTTCTCATTCATCTTGTCGAGCACTTTCAAATCTTTCAGCACCGGCAGGGCCTGTGCGGCGAAAGCTTCGTTGAGCTCGAAGAAGTCGATGTCGTTGATGGTCAGGCCCGCGCGCTTCAAGGCTTTTTGTGTGGCCGGTACTGGACCATAGCCCATGATTGCCGGGTCCACACCTGCCACCGCCATCGAACGGATCACCGCCAGCGGCTGGATACCCAGGTCCTGGGCACGTTGCGCCGACATCACGATCATGCACGAAGCACCGTCGGTAATCTGCGAAGAAGTACCCGCTGTCACGGTGCCGCCCTTTGGATTGAAGGCCGGCTTCAGGGCCGCCAGGCTTTCCAGGGTGGTATCCGGACGAATGGTTTCGTCGTAGTCGAACAGTTTCAGGAAACCGTTCTCGTCGTAGCCGTTCATCGGGATGATTTCATCCTTGAACTTGCCTTCCACGGTCGCCTTGTGGGCCAACTGGTGGGAACGCAGGCCGAACGCATCCTGGGCTTCACGGGTGATGCCGTGCATTTTGCCGAGCATTTCCGCAGTCAGGCCCATCATGCCCGAGGCTTTTGCCGCGTACAGCGACATGTGCGGGTTAGGATCGACACCGTGCATCATGCTGACGTGGCCCATGTGCTCCACGCCACCGACCACGAACACATCACCGTTGCCGGTCATGATCGCCTGGGCGGCAGTGTGCAGCGCGCTCATCGACGAACCGCACAGGCGGCTGACGGTCTGGCCGGCAGCCGTGTGCGGGATCTGGGTCATCAGCGACGCCATGCGTGCGATGTTCCAGCCCTGCTCCAGGGTCTGGTTGACGCAGCCCCAGATCACGTCCTCGACTTCGTTCGGGTCGACCTTGACGTTGCGTTCCAGCAGCTTGCTGATCAGGTGCGCCGACATGTCCTCGGCGCGGGTGTTGCGGTGCATGCCGCCCTTGGAGCGGCCCATCGGAGTACGACCGAAGTCGACGATCACGACGTCTCTTGGATTCAAGCTCATAAATATTCTCGCTCTAGTCGTCTGGGCACTTAACCGAAGAAGCGCTGGCCGTTCTTGGCCATTTCACGCAGCTTCGCGGTCGGGTGGTACAGCGGGCCCAGATCAGCGTATTGATCAGCCAGGGCAACGAACTCGGCCACACCGATCGAGTCGATGTAACGCAGCGCACCACCACGGAATGGAGGGAAACCAATACCGTACACCAGGCCCATATCGGCTTCGGCGGCGGTTTCAACGATGCCATCTTCCAGGCAACGCACGGTTTCCAGGCACAGGGCGATCATCATCCAGTTGATGATGTCCTCGTCCGACACCTCACGCTGTTCGTAGATGACCGGAGCCAGCACTTCGTGCACCGACGGGTCGGCCACTTTCTTCTGCTTGCCCTTCTTGTCGGCCTCGTAGGCATAGAAGCCCTTGCCGTTCTTCTGACCCAGGCGCTTGGCCTCGTACAGCGCGTCGATCGCCGAGCGGCGGTCGTCCTTCATGCGGTCCGGGAAGCCCTCAGCCATCACATCGCGACCATGGTGGCCGGTGTCGATGCCGACCACGTCCATCAGGTACGCCGGGCCCATCGGCCAGCCGAATTTTTCCATGACCTTGTCGATGCGCACGAAGTCCACGCCGGCGCTGACCAACTTGGCGAAACCACCGAAGTACGGGAACAGCACGCGGTTGACCAGGAAGCCCGGGCAGTCGTTGACCACGATCGGGTTCTTGCCCATTTTCTTGGCGTAGGCAACGGTGGTGGCAATGGCCAGCTCGCTGGACTTCTCGCCACGGATCACTTCCACCAGCGGCATCATGTGCACCGGGTTGAAGAAGTGCATGCCGACAAAGTTTTCCGGACGCTTGAGGGCCTTGGCCAGCAGCGAGATGGAAATGGTCGACGTGTTCGAGGCCAGGATAGTGTCGTCCTTGACCTGGGCTTCCACTTCAGCCAGCACGGCTTGCTTGACCTTCGGGTTCTCGACAACGGCTTCGACTACCAGGTCGACGTGGCCGAAATCACCGTAGGACAGCGTAGGACGAATGCCGTTAAGCACTTCAGCCATCTTCGCAGCGGTCATACGGCCTTTGTCCACACGGCCTACCAGCAGTTTGGCGGCTTCCGCCAGGCCTTGCTCGATACCGTGCTCGTTGATGTCCTTCATCAGGATCGGCGTGCCTTTGGACGCCGACTGATAGGCGATACCGCCGCCCATGATACCGGCGCCGAGTACGGCGGCCTGTTTCACGTCCTTGGCGATCTCGTCGTAGGCCTTGGCCTTTTTCTTCAGTTCCTGGTCGTTCAGGAACAAGCCGATCAGGCTCTGGGCCGCCGAGGTTTTCGCCAGTTTGACGAAGCCCGCCGCTTCCACTTCCAGGGCTTTGTCGCGACCGAAATTCGCGGCTTTCTGGATCGTCTTGATCGCTTCAACCGGCGCAGGGTAGTTCGGGCCGGCCTGGCCAGCCACGAAGCCTTTGGCGGTTTCGAACGACATCATCTGTTCGATGGCGTTGAGCTTGAGTTTTTCCAGCTTCGGCTGACGCTTGGCCTTGTAGTCAAATTCGCCACTGATGGCGCCCTTGATCAGGTTCAGCGCGGCTTCGGCCAGCTTGCCCGGCGCAACCACGGCGTCGACGGCACCGACTTTCAGCGCGTCTTCAGCTTTGTTTTCCTTGCCCGCGGCGATCCACTCGATGGCGTTGTCGGCACCGATCAGGCGCGGCAGACGCACGGTGCCGCCAAAGCCCGGATAGATGCCCAGTTTGACTTCAGGCAGGCCGATCTTGGCGGTGGCCGACATGACGCGGAAGTCTGCGGCCAGGCACATTTCCAGGCCGCCGCCCAACGCGATGCCATTGATCGCGGCAACGGTAGGCACGTTGAGGTCTTCGAAATCGCTGAAAATCTTGTTGGCTTCGAGGTTGCCAGCCACCAGCTCGGCATCGGGCAGCTTGAAGTTGTCGACGAATTCGGTGATGTCAGCGCCGACGATGAACACGTCCTTGCCGCTGGAAACGATCACGCCCTTGACCGAAGCATCTGCTTTGATGGCGTCTACGGCCTGACGCAGTTCGTTCAGGGTTAGACGGTTGAACTTGTTGACGGACTCACCCTTGAGGTCGAATTTCAGTTCGACGATGCCACTTTCAAGAGCCTTAACCGTGATGGCTTTACCTTCGTAAATCATCAACTGATCTCCACGATATGGAAGCTGAACAGTACACATTGAACGCTGGCCTCTGGTTGGGCATTGATAGTTGCGTCAATGCTCACGCCAATCCGCCAGGCACACCCGCCAATGCGATAGTCGGGGTTCTGTATGAGCGGTCTGACAGACAAACGCTCAATTCATACGCCCGTTTGATTTGGGTACGTCACCTTCATTCAATTCCGAGCAATTGTCAATCGCTCCGAAAGGCTAGTAAAAACGCGACTTTCCAGTCATTTCAGAACCTTTAGCCTAGGTGCGCCTCGCATCAATATTCAAACATTCACGAAATCAATAAGAGAAAAGTTCTGGGAAAAGGCTGTACAGAACGGGATATGCCGCTAGGCTAGCGACAACCTTAATGCGCTGGAGAGAACATCCGTCGCGAGAGATACACAAAATTACCGGCCTGCCTGGCCAACTCCAGCCCGATGAACATGTCGGGCTTTTTATTGCCTATTTTTCAGGCCAACGCCTTGAGCAGCGCATCAATGTCCTTCAGGACAGCGGCTTCACCCTTCTCCCCCCAATACAGGGCGATCATTTGCCTGTCGGCCTCGACTTTGTAGACATTGGCGGGCAGCGTCGCAAAATGCGGCAACAACTTTTCATCGACGCAGGGTTCACGCCATTGGTTGACCCACATTCCGGGCTCCAGTTGCCAGTAACTCCAGATGGCCGGCGTGCTGCCGCGTCGTGGCCGACAGTACTGTGCACAGGGGCTCGGCGGCTCCAGCTTGAGCCAGTGCGGCCACTCCTGGGGCGCCAATTGCATGGTCAGGCCAATGCGGCGTGCCTCCATGCGCAGGGCCATGCGCCCACTCTGATGGCGCGACGGACGCAGCCATGCCAGAGGGCTCAGAACCACCACAAGGATTGACACCACTATCCAGACCGTCATATGTGTACTCCCGAATTTCCAGTTGAGCGGATTTGATCTGACGCAACCCGATCCGCTTGAAAGCAGCCATACTGAATATATTGCAGTCCCCTGGAGGAACGCCCCATGTCATACGAACATATTCTGGTCGCCGTCGACCTGACCGAAGAGTGCGATCCAGTGATCAAGCGCGCCCGTGCCTTTGCGGTCGCAAGCGGCGCGAAGCTGTCGCTGGTACACATCGTCGAGCCCATGGCCATGGCCTTCGGCGGCGACGTGCCCATGGATCTCTCCCAGTTGCAGCAACAACAATTCGACCAGGCCAAAGAACGCCTCGACCGGCTCATCCTCAAATATCCCGAAGTGACCAAGGAACACTCCCACCTCACTTACGGCCAGCCACGTCAGGAGATTCACCACCTGGCCAAGGAACAGCACTGCGACCTGATCGTGGTCGGCAGCCATGGCCGCCATGGCCTGGCGTTGCTGCTGGGCTCTACCGCCAATGACGTGCTGCACGGCGCGCCGTGTGATGTGCTGGCCGTCAAACTGGTGAAAAACCCTTCTTAAATCAATGAGGGTCAAATGTGGGAAGGGGCTTGCCCCCGATGGCGGAGTGTCAGTCACCAGATGTATCGACTGACAGACTGCTATCGCGGGCAAGCCCCCTCCCACATTTAAACTGCATTCTCATATGAAAAACCCGGTGCTCATCAGATGATCACCGGGTTTTTCAATGCACTGGAATCACTCAGGCATCCAGCTCAGCCCAACGCTCCATCAGCACTTCCAGTTCCTGGTTCAATGTCTCCAGGGACGCGATGACCTTGGCGGTTTCAGCCGCAGGGCGCAGGTAGAAACCCGCGTCAGCCATTTCCGCTTCCACCGCGGCAATCTGCTGTTCCTTGGCGTCGATGTCACCCGGCAAGGCTTCCAGCTCGCGCTGCAGCTTGTAGCTGAGTTTCTTCTTGCCAACCGGTGCCGCCGGCTCAGCGGGTGCCGCAGCGGCAGCCGGGGCGACGACCGCCGAGTTCAGGTCGGCCTTGCCGGACTTGCTCTCGGTCACACCCAGCAGGCGCGGCGAGCCGCCCTGACGCAGCCAGTCCTGGTAACCACCCACATATTCACGCACCTTGCCTTCACCTTCGAAGACCAGGGTACTGGTGACCACGTTGTCGAGGAATGCCCGGTCGTGGCTGACCATCAGCACCGTGCCGTTGAAGGTCAGCAAGACCTCTTCGAGCAACTCGAGGGTTTCCACATCGAGGTCGTTGGTCGGTTCGTCGAGCACCAGCAGGTTGGCCGGCTTGCTGAACAGCTTGGCCAGCAGCAGGCGCGCACGTTCCCCGCCGGACAGGGCTTTGACCGGCGTGCGTGCACGCTGCGGGCTGAACAGGAAGTCGCCCAGGTAGCTGAGCACATGGCGGCTCTGGCCGTCGATATCGATAAAGTCGCGACCTTCGGCAACGTTGTCGATCACGGTTTTTTCCAGGTCCAACTGATGGCGCAACTGGTCGAAGTAGGCCACGTCGATCTTGGTGCCCTCCTCCACCTTGCCGCTGGTGGGTTGCAGGCCGCTGAGCATCAGCTTGAGCAACGTGGTCTTGCCGGTGCCGTTGGCGCCCAGCAGGCCGATACGATCGCCGCGCTGCAAGACCATGGAGAAGTCCTTGATCAGGAACGGGCCGTCCGGGTGATGGAAGCTGACGTTCTCCAGCACCATCACTTGCTTGCCCGACTTTTCGGCGGTATCCAGCTGGATATTGGCCTTGCCGGTGCGCTCGCGACGTTCGCTGCGTTCCACGCGCAGAGCTTTCAGGGCGCGTACGCGGCCTTCGTTACGGGTGCGGCGCGCCTTGATGCCTTGGCGGATCCAGACTTCTTCCTGGGCCAGCTTCTTGTCGAACAGCGCATTGGCGGTTTCTTCAGCGGCCAGGGCGGCTTCCTTGTGCACCAGGAAGCTGGCGTAGTCGCCGTTCCAGTCGATCAGGCCACCACGGTCCAGTTCGAGGATGCGCGTTGCCAGGCTCTGCAGGAAAGCACGGTCGTGCGTGATGAACAGCACAGCCCCCTGGAAGTCCTTGATGGCTTCTTCCAGCCAGGCGATCGCGCCGATATCCAGGTGGTTGGTCGGTTCGTCGAGCAGCAACAGGTCCGGCTCGGATACCAATGCCTGGGCCAGCAGCACACGGCGACGCCAGCCGCCGGACAACTCGGCCAGGGTCTTGTCAGCAGGCAATTGCAGGCGGCTCAGGGTGCTATCCACCAACTGTTGCAGGCGCCAGCCATCGCGGGCTTCGAGGTCTTGCTGGACGTGCATCAGCTTGTCCAGATCGGCATCGGTCACGCAGTTCTGCGCCAGGTGATGATACTCGGCGAGCAATGCGCCAACGCCGTCCAGGCCCTCGGCAACCACGTCGAACACTGTCCGTCCGTCGGCTACCGGCAATTCCTGCGGCAGCTCGCCAATCTTGAGGCCAGGCGCGCGCCACACGGCGCCGTCATCGGGTTTCTGATCGCCTTTTACCAGCTTCATCATGCTGGACTTGCCGGTGCCATTGCGGCCGATGATGCACACCCGCTCACCACGGGCGATCTGCCAGGACACCTTGTCCAACAACGGCATAGCGCCGAAAGCAAGGGACACATCGCTGAATTTGAGCAGGGTCATGAGCTTCTCCAAAAACTGGGCGCGCATTCTACCTGAGTTGCGGGTGGGATGCGGCCGGCATTTTCGCTATGAACAGGTTCTACAGGACATTTGCGTCTAACTTGGACCAAGCGGGCCGCAAAGCTTTCACCGGCTGCGGGCAAAAGGCTAAGCTAGGGGCAGTCAGTGTCGGCGGTGCCGGCGCTATTCGTGATTTCTCTGCACGGACGTCTCATGCGCAGCCGCCTTTTCAACTTTTTATCTTGTCTGCTTCTTTCCGCCACCGCCGTTCAATCCGCCCAGGCCGTGGATCTCACCACCCAACGTCAATATTACGATGAAGCCAAGCGCGCCCTGGCCAAAGGCGACAGCGGCCCCTACATGCAATACAGCCAGGCCCTGGCCGACTACCCGCTTACGCCGTACCTGGCCTACGACGAGCTGACCGCGCGCCTGAAAACCGCGAGCAACGAGGAAATCGAACAATTCCTCGCCAAAAACGGCGACCTGCCCCAGGCCAACTGGATGAAGTTGCGCTGGTTGCGCTGGCTGGCCGACCGTGGCGACTGGCAGACCTTTGAAAAGTACTACGACCCCAAGCTCAACTTCGTCGAACTGGACTGCCTGCACGGTCAATATCAGCTCACCCACAACCTGAAAGCTGAAGGCTACAAGACCACCGAAAAGCTGTGGATGACCGGCAAGACCCAACCTACCGCCTGCGATGCCACCTTCGGTCAATGGGCGGCCGACGGCCAACTCACCGAGAAAAAGATCTGGGACCGCGCCAAACTCGCCGCCGAAGCGCGCAACTACGCACTGGCCAACAGCCTGGTGAAAACCTTGCCGACCCTCGGCGCCCAAGGCCGCTTGATGGTGGATGTCGCGCAAAAGCCTGACATGCTCGGCGACCCGTCGCGCTTCCTGCCGGCCACCGAGGCCATGTCCGATGCAGTTGGCCTGGGCCTGCGCCGCCTGGCGCGCCAGGACCCGGACAAGGCCATGGCCCTGCTCGACGGCTACGCCAGCAGCATGCACTTCTCCCGTGACGAAAAAGTGTCGATCGCCCGCGAAATCGGCCTGACCCTGGCGCGCCGCTACGACCCGCGCGCGCTGGACGTGATGACCCAGTACGATCCGGAGCTGCGTGACAATACCGTCTCCGAATGGCGCCTGCGCCTGTTGCTGCGCCTGGCTCGCTGGGAAGAAGCCTACCAGCTCACCCGCAAACTCCCGCAAGACCTGGCGACCACCAACCGCTGGCGCTACTGGCAGGCGCGCAGCCTGGAACTGGCCGAACCGAAAAACCCACAGGCGCTGGTGCTGTACAAAAACGTGGCCAAGGAACGAGACTTCTACGGGTTCCTCGCCGCCGATCGCTCCAAAGCGCCCTACCAGCTGACCAACAAGCCACTGGTCATGAGCCAGGCACTGATGAACAAAGTGCGCAACACCCCCGGCGTGCGGCGTGCCCTGGAGTTCTATGCGCGGGGCCAGGTGGTGGATGGCCGCCGCGAGTGGTACCACGTCAGCCGTCACTTCAACCGTGACGAGATGGTGGCCCAGGCCAAGCTGGCCTACGACATGAAGTGGTATTTCCCGGCAATCCGTACCATCAGCCAGGCGCAATACTGGGACGACCTGGATATCCGCTTCCCGATGGCGCACCGCGACACCCTGGTGCGCGAGGCCAAGGTGCGTGGTCTGCATTCAAGCTGGGTGTTCGCCATCACCCGCCAGGAAAGCGCCTTCATGGACGACGCCCGCTCCGGCGTCGGCGCCAGCGGCCTGATGCAACTGATGCCTGGTACCGCCAAGGAAACCGCACGCAAGTTCAGCATCCCGCTGGCCTCCCCGGCCCAGGTGCTCGACCCGGACAAAAACATCCAGCTCGGCGCCGCCTACCTGAGCCAGGTGCACAGCCAGTTCAGCGGCAACCGCGTCCTCGCCTCTGCCGCCTACAACGCCGGCCCCGGCCGTGTGCGCCAATGGCTGCGCGGGGCGGACCACCTGAGCTTCGATGTGTGGGTTGAAAGCATTCCTTTCGACGAAACCCGCCAGTATGTGCAGAACGTCCTGTCTTATTCGGTGATCTACGGGCAAAAGCTCAACTCCCCCCAACCGCTGGTGGATTGGCATGAGCGCTACTTCGATGACCAGTAACAACCTGTAGTGAGCGGGCTTGCCCCGCGCTGGGTGGCGCAGCCGCCCCAACAAGGATGCCTCGATGCTTCAGAGAGACCGAGGTGCCTGGATTTGGGGCGGCTTCGCCCCCCCAGCGCGGGGCAAGCCCGCTCACTACTTTTCGCCTTCCTTCCCATCACTGAACTGCAAAGCGGCCAATCGTGCATATAGAGGATTGCTCGCAATCAACTGCTGGTGCGTACCGACCGCGATCAATTTGCCTTGATCCATCACTGCGATCCGGTCCGCGTTCTTCACGGTTGCCAATCGATGCGCAATCACCAGGGTGGTGCGCCCTTGCATCAACTGCGGCAGCGCCTGCTGGATCAAATGCTCGCTCTGGGCATCCAGGGCGCTGGTGGCCTCGTCCAACAGCAGGATGGGCGCATCTACCAGCAATGCACGCGCGATGGCCAGGCGTTGGCGTTGACCGCCGGAAAGGCCCATGCCGCCGTCGCCGAGGTGGGTCTGGTAGCCGTCGGGCATTTGCAGGATAAAGTCGTGGGCGTGGGCAATGCGCGCGGCGGCTTCGACCTGCTCACGCGTGGCGGACGGGTTGCCGTAGCGGATGTTTTCTTCGACGCTGCCGAAAAACAGCGCCGGGCTCTGGGATACCAGGGCAAAATGCTGACGCAGGTCCATGGGGTCGAGATCGGTCAGCGGGTGGCCTTCCAACAGGATGCGGCCTTGTTGTGGATCGTAGAAGCGCAGCAACAGGTCGAAAATCGTCGATTTACCCGCCCCGGACGGCCCCACCAGGGCGAGGGTTTCGCCAGGGTTGATCGTGAGGCTCAGGCCATCGATGGCATAGCGGTCTGGCCGCGACGGGTAGGAAAAATGCAGGTCCTGCAATTCCATACGCCCGCTGACCCGCTCCGGCAACTGCAGCGTGCCAGTGGCCGGTGCCTGGATCTCGTTGCTCGACTGCAATAGCTCGCCGATACGCTCAGCGGCCCCCGCAGCGCGCTGCAATTCCCCCAGCACCTCACTCAAAGTGCCTACGGCACTGCCGACGATCAAGCTATAGAACACAAACGCCGCCAGTTCACCGCCGGAAATGCGCCCGCTGATCACGTCCATGCCACCCACCCACAGCATCACCCCCACGGCGCCCAGCACCAGCATGATCACCAGGGTAATCAGCCAGGCCCGTTGGGCGATGCGCTTGCGCGCCGTGGCAAACGCGTCTTCCACGGTCACGGCGAAGCGTTGTTCGTCCTGCACCTGGTGGTTGTAGGCTTGCACGGTCTTGATCTGGCCGAGGGTCTCGGACACGTAGCTGCCCACATCGGCGATACGGTCCTGGCTCAGGCGCGAGAGGCTGCGCACGCGGCGACCGAAAATCAGGATCGGTGCCAGCACCAGCGGCAAGGCCACCACCACGATACTGGTCAGCTTGGGGTTGGTGACAAACAACAAAACGATGCCGCCGATGACCATCAACCCGTTACGCAGAAACAACGACAAGGACGAGCCGATCACCGATTGCAGCAGCGTGGTGTCGGTGGTCAGCCGTGACTGGATTTCCGAACTGCGATTGTTTTCATAGAACCCCGGATGCAGATAGATCAGGTGGTTGAACACCTGCCGACGGATGTCCGCCACCACCCGCTCGCCAATCCACGAGACCAGGTAGAACCGGGTAAAGGTGCCGACGGCCAGGCCCAGCACCAGCACCATGAACAGCCCGATGGACTGGTTGAGCAGGTGCGGTGACTGGGTCATGAACCCTCGGTCTACCAACAGACGGATGCCCTGCCCCATCGACAAGGTGATACCCGCCGTGACAATCAGCGCCAACAAGGCTGCCAGCGCCTGCCAGCGATAGGGCGCGATAAAACGGCTGGCCAAGCGAATCGCATGACGTTGACGGACTGAGAACATGGAGGGTTTCACCTGCGCCAAGAAAGAGAGGTCTGTGCACAGCAACATTGGGGGAACTTGTGTAAATAACAATGAGTCAGGTTATTTATGCCCGCCGATACAGGCTGCTAGAGGCTATCGGTCTAAAGCACGGCTGGAAATATGTATCGGTTTCTGGTGGACTGGATACCCGCACCGTGACTTTGCAAGGAGTTGTAATAGCTCGGTCACGCGGAGAAATTAAACTAGGTACACAACCTGATGAGGAGACAGGCCATGACCTTGCAAAACAGCAGCGATGCCAAAATTAACGTAATCCGCCAACCGCAGCAGTTGCCTTGCTCGTACATCGACGCCAAGGGCCGCGAGGTTCAGATTACCGAAGAGATGATCCAGCAAGCGTGTCACGAGCTGGAACAGCGACTGGTCAAACCTGCCCAGCAAGGCTGAAGCGCCCACGCTCTTTCAAACCCGGCCTCGATGGCCGGGTTTTTTATTGTGTGCTCGTTTATTGGGTGCTAGATCGTTACCGCACCCAAGGCGGACACGATGTTCGACAAGGCTGGCGATTCGCCGTTGATCCGCACGCGCAGGCCATCGATCTCGCGGCGCTCCGGATAGTGCTTGCGCAGCAGGTCGAAAGCCTTGCGCTGCTCTTGCTCGCTGCCTACGAGGCTGCGGCGAAAATCCGCATCATCACGGCGCGGGTCATAAACGCTGCGGCACAAGGTCGCCAGCGCCCAGGCCGGGTCGGTCGAGGCATTCAGGTGCACCTCGGCCAGCCACGGCGCCGGCAGCAGGTCGCTCAATTGAATGCTGGCCGGCTGGCCCAGATGCGCACAGAGCGCTTGATAGATCTGCGCCGTCCCACGTTGCTTGCCGTCCAGGCTGTAACCGGCAATATGCGGCGTGGCCAGCACGCACAGGTCAGCCAGGTCGACATCCACCTGCGGCTCGCCTTCCCACACGTCCAGCACCGCTTGCAGGTCTTCGCGAGCCAGCAACACCTCGCGCAGGGCTGCGTTGTCGACCACCGGCCCCCGGCTGGCATTGATCAGCCAGGTGCCGGGCTTGAGACGATTCAGACGCTCGCGATCAAACAGATGCCAGGTGGAACCATTGCCGGATTGGGTCAGCGGCGTATGCAGGCTGATCACATCGCATTGTTCGATGATCTGCTCCAGGCTGACGTAATCACCGTCTTCGGCGATCTGGCGCGGCGGGTCGCACACCCGCACATCCCAGCCCAGGCCCTTGAGCACCTTGACCAGGCGCCCGCCCACTTCACCCGCGCCCACCACGCCGTAGGTGCGCTGCTTGAGGTCGGCCCCCTCGATTTCAGCCAGGGTGTGCAAGCTGCCCAGCACATAATCCACCACACCCCGCGCATTGCAGCCGGGGGCGCTGGACCAGGCAATGCCGGCCTGCGTGAAGTATTCCAGGTCCAGGTGATCGGTGCCGATGGTGCAGGTTCCGACAAACCGCACCGCAGTCCCCTCCAGCAAGGCTCGGTTGACGTGGGTCACCGAACGCACCAACAGCACATCGGCCTGCTCGACCGTGGCGCGGTCGATGGAACGACCGGGCACCCGGCGAATTTCGCCAAACCCTTCGAAGAAGGCATCGAGCAGCGGGATATTTTCGTCGGCAACAATCAGCATGGCAGGCTCCTTTCGCGGACCCGCAGTGTAACAGCGCGCATTCCCGGTGGGAGGGGGTTTACTCCCTCCCACTTGGATTCGCGGTGTTGGGAAAGGACGCTTACAAATCGCTAACACAGGTTTTTTCCTGGCCAATGCGTCAAAGCGTAGAATCCGCCGTCCTTGCACTTCGCTTCCCGATTGGACACCCCCGCACGTGAACACTGCCACCACCCCCCTCACCCGCCCCGCCCGTATCAGTCGGGAAGTGCGCGGCCTGCTGACCCTCGCCCTGCCGATCATGATCGGCCAACTGGCAACCACGGCGATGAGCTTTGTCGACGCCGTGATGGCTGGGCGCGTCAGCCCGCAGGATCTGGCCGCGGTGGGCCTGGGCAATTCGATCTGGATTCCGGTGTATCTGCTGATGACCGGCACCCTACTGGCCACCACGCCGAAAGTCGCCCAGCGCTACGGCGCCGGCCAGTTCAGCGAGATCGGCCCACTGGTGCGCCAAGCCCTGTGGCTGGCGCTGGTGGTCGGGATCAGTGCCGCGTTGTTGCTGCTCTGCGCCGAACCCATCCTGCATGCCATGAAGGTCGAGCCCGACCTGATCGAACCCTCCATGGGCTACCTGCACGGTATCGCCGCAGGCATGCCGGCTGTCGCGTTCTATTACGTGTTGCGCTGTTTCAGTGACGGCCTGGGCCGCACGCGGCCAAGCATGGTCATGGGCCTGTGTGGGTTGGCGCTGAACATTCCCCTGAATTACATCTTCATCTACGGCCACCTGGGCGTACCGGCCATGGGCGGCGCGGGCTGTGGTTGGGCCACGGCGATTGCGATGTGGGTGATGATGCTCGGCCTGGCCGCCTGGACCCGCTGGGGGCCGGCCTATCAGAGCAGCGAGCTGTTCAAGCGTTTCGACTGGCCCCAGTGGTCGGTGATCAAGCGCGTGCTGGGCATCGGCCTGCCCATCGGCGTCGCGATCTTTGCCGAGTCGAGCATCTTCGCGGTGATCGCCCTGCTGATCGGCAGCCTGGGCGCTACCGTGGTCTCGGGTCACCAGATCGCGCTGAACGTCAGTTCCCTGGTGTTCATGATTCCTTACTCCCTGAGCATGGCGATCACTGTACGCGTCGGCCAGGCCCTGGGCCGTGGCGAACCCCGTGAAGCGCGCTTTGCCGCCGGGGTCGGCATGGGTACGGCGTTGGCGTACGCCTGCTTGTCCTGCGGCCTGATGCTGGTGTTCCGCGAACAGATTGCGACGATCTACACCCCCGACCCGGTCGTGATCCACCTGGCCTCGACGCTGATCGTGTTTTCGGCGCTGTTCCAGTTCTCCGACTCGGTCCAGGTCACCGCCGCCGGCGCGCTGCGTGGTTACCAGGATACCCGGGTGACCATGGTGCTGACGTTGTTCGCCTATTGGGGCGTGGGCCTGCCGGTGGGCTACGCCCTGGGCCTGACCGACTGGCTCGGCGCGCCCAGCGGCCCAAGCGGCTTGTGGCAAGGGCTGATCGTGGGCTTGAGCTGTGCGGCGGGGATGCTGCTGGTACGCCTGGCGCGCAGTGCACGCCGGCGCATCCGTGCGCACAAGGCGTATAGCTAGGAACGCAATTCAGGAAGCGTTCTTGCGAATCCAATACAGGTACGTACCAGCCTGCTCCTGCTGATCCACCAGTTCGTGGTCAAGGAACACGCAGAACTTGGGGATATCGCGGCGGGTCGACGGGTCGGTCGCGATCACCTTGAGCAAGCCGCCCGGCGGCAGGTCACGGATGTGTTGGTGCAGCATCATCACCGGCTCCGGGCAGTTGAGGCCCGTTGCATCGAGCACTGCGTCTACAGGCAAATCGAGGGGTTGGTTCATACATCACTCCTGAAACGGCACCGCTCAAAATGTGGGAGCGGGCTTGCTCGCGAAGACGCGGGCACATTCAACATGGATTTCGACGGTTATACCGCTTTCGCGAGCAAGCCCGCTCCCACAGGGGTTTTGTGGTCAGTTCAATTCTTCAGCGGGTCTTGGGTTTCTTCGCAGTTTCCAGCCGACGCAAGTGGCAAGTCACTTCTTCACGATCGTGATACAGCTGTTTGCAGCCGATCTCCACGCGAATGCCGCGCGCCTTGAAGCCTTCCTCGATACGCTCCAGCAAGCGCTTGACTTCGGCATAGCGCTGCTTCATCGGCAACTTGAGGTTCACCACCGCCTCACGGCAATGCCCCTCGCCGATCCAGGTTTCCAGCAGCGCCGCATTACGTGCAGGCTTTTCAACGATGTCGCAGACCATCCAGTCCACCGGCTGCTTGGGCACGAAGGTGAAGCCGTCGGCCATCAAATGCTGCACCAGGCCGGTGTCCATCAGGCTTTCGGCCATGGGGCCGTTATCGATGGCGGTCACCAGCATGCCGCGGTTGACCAGTTGCCAGGTCCAGCCGCCCGGTGCTGCGCCCAGGTCGACGCCGGTCATGTCGCTGTGCAGCCGCTCGTCCCACTGCTCGCGGGGGATGAAGTGGTGCCACGCCTCTTCCAGTTTCAACGTCGAGCGGCTCGGCGCTTCGCGGGGGAACTTCAGGCGGGGGATGCCCATCGGCCACATCGCCGAATTATTCGACTCGGCCAGGCCCATGAACACCTCACGGCCACTCTTGAAGGTCAGCAGCAGGCGCGGCTTGCTCGGGTCGTCCACCAGCTTGCCGGCGTTCAACAAGGCTTTGCGCAGGTGCACTTCGAATTTCTTGCAGAAATTCGACAGCTCTTTGCCGTCGTTGGTGTCGACCATTTCCAGCCACAGGCTGCCGCACACCGGGAAGCCTTGCAGGTGCGCGAGGATTACGCTGATGCGATCCGTTTCCGGCAAGTCGATAAACACCCCGCGCGCCCACTGCCTTGGGAAGATCAACTCGGCAAAACGCTGGCCGTGCATCAGGCGCTGGGCGCCGTCTTCTTCGGTGCAGACAAATTCGGCGCAGGCGCTGCCGGTCTTGGCCTTGGCATAGCCGGAAACGTTCAGGCGCGCGGCGTGCTCCGCGATCTCGGAACAGACTTCGCCTTCAAAACCCGGGCGGCAGTGCATAAAAAGGGTGTTCATCAACTCTCCTGGTGAATCGACCGGCTTGCGCTATCGCAATACCTGTCATGAAAACCCGCGCATGATAACGGAGTTCTGAACCTTGGACTTAGCGATAGAGTCCAGTTATTAGCCTGCTAATGAAAACAGGGCTAACGTGTAAGGCTCTGTTCGTCCCGTCAGGTCCGTAGCCGTGCGGACCATAAGGAGTCACGTAATGTCATCCCTTGATAGCCTGAGAACCCTTAAAACACTGGAAATAGACAGCAAGACCTACCACTACTTCAGCCTGCCCGAAGCCGCCAAGAGCCTGGGTGACCTGGACACGCTGCCGATGTCGCTCAAGGTGCTGCTGGAAAACCTGCTGCGCTGGGAAGACGCCAAGACCGTCACCGGTGCCGACCTCAAGGCCATCGCCGCCTGGCTCAAAGAGCGTCGGTCCGACCGCGAGATCCAATACCGCCCCGCACGGGTGCTGATGCAGGACTTCACCGGCGTACCGGCCGTGGTCGACCTGGCCGCCATGCGCGCCGCCGTGGCCAAGGCCGGGGGCGACCCGCAGCGCATCAACCCGCTCTCCCCGGTGGACCTGGTGATCGACCACTCGGTGATGGTCGACAAGTTCGGCAGCACCAGCGCGTTCGAGCAGAACGTCGACATTGAAATGCAGCGCAACGGCGAACGCTACGCCTTCCTGCGCTGGGGCCAGAGCGCCTTTGACAATTTCAGTGTGGTACCGCCCGGCACCGGCATCTGCCACCAGGTCAACCTCGAATACCTGGGCCGCACCGTATGGACCAAGGACGAAGACGGCCGCACCTACGCATTCCCCGACACACTGGTGGGCACCGACTCCCACACCACCATGATTAACGGCCTGGGCGTACTCGGCTGGGGGGTGGGCGGGATCGAAGCGGAAGCGGCGATGCTCGGCCAACCGGTGTCGATGCTGATTCCGGAAGTCATTGGCTTCAAGCTCACCGGCAAGCTCAAGGAAGGCATCACCGCTACCGACCTGGTGCTGACCGTCACCCAGATGCTGCGCAAAAAAGGCGTGGTGGGTAAATTCGTCGAGTTCTATGGCGACGGCCTCGCCGACCTGCCTCTGGCGGACCGCGCCACCATCGCCAACATGGCCCCGGAATATGGCGCCACCTGCGGTTTTTTCCCGGTTGATGAAGTGACCCTGGACTACCTGCGCCTGTCCGGTCGCCCGACCGAAACCGTCAAGCTGGTAGAGGCCTACACCAAGGCCCAGGGCCTGTGGCGCAACGCAGGCCAGGAGCCGGTGTTCACCGACAGCCTGGCGCTGGACATGGGCGACGTCGAAGCCAGCCTCGCCGGGCCGAAACGCCCGCAGGACCGGGTCTCGCTGCCCAATGTGGGCCAAGCGTTCAGCGACTTCCTCGACCTGCAGTTCAAACCCGCCAGCAAAGAAGAGGGCCGCCTGGAAAGCGAAGGCGGCGGTGGCGTCGCAGTGGGCAATGCCGACCTGGTGGGCGAAACCGACTATGAAGAGGCTGGCCAGACCTATCGCTTGAAAAACGGCGCCGTGGTGATCGCGGCGATCACTTCCTGCACCAACACCTCCAACCCCAGCGTGATGATGGCGGCCGGGCTGGTAGCGAAAAAGGCCGTGGAAAAGGGCCTGACCCGCAAACCTTGGGTCAAGAGTTCCTTGGCGCCCGGCTCCAAAGTGGTCACCGACTATTACAAGGCGGCGGGCCTCACCCAATACCTGGACAAACTGGGCTTCGACCTGGTGGGTTATGGCTGCACCACCTGCATCGGCAACTCCGGCCCATTGCCCGAGCCGATTGAAAAAGCCATCCAGAAAGCCGACCTCACCGTCGCTTCGGTTCTGTCCGGCAACCGCAACTTCGAAGGCCGCGTGCACCCGCTGGTGAAAACCAACTGGCTGGCCTCACCGCCGCTGGTGGTGGCGTATGCGCTGGCCGGTACGGTGCGCATCGATATCAGCCGCGAACCGCTGGGCAACGACCGGGATGGCAAGCCGGTGTACCTCAAGGACATCTGGCCAAGCAGCCAGGAAATCGCCGACGCGGTGGCCCAGGTCAGCACGGGCATGTTCCACAAGGAATACGCCGAGGTGTTTGCCGGGGACGCGCAATGGCAAGCGATTGAAGTACCGCAGGCCGCGACCTACGTATGGCAGAAGGACTCCACCTACATCCAGCACCCGCCGTTCTTCGATGATATTGCCGGGCCTTTGCCGGTGATCGAGGATGTCAAAGGCGCCAAGGTGCTGGCCCTGCTGGGGGATTCGGTGACCACCGACCACATCTCCCCTGCCGGTAATATCAAGACCGACAGCCCCGCCGGTCGCTACCTGCGCGAGCAAGGCGTGGAACCGCGCGACTTCAACTCCTACGGCTCACGCCGGGGCAACCATGAAGTGATGATGCGCGGCACCTTTGCCAATATCCGCATCCGCAACGAAATGCTCGGCGGCGAGGAAGGCGGCAATACGTTGTATATCCCCACCGGCGAGAAGATGGCGATCTACGATGCGGCGATGAAGTACCAGGCGGCGGGCACGCCGCTGGTGGTGGTTGCCGGGCAAGAATACGGCACCGGCTCCAGCCGCGACTGGGCAGCCAAGGGTACCAACCTGCTGGGGGTCAAGGCGGTGATCGCCGAGAGTTTCGAGCGTATCCACCGTTCCAACCTGGTGGGCATGGGCGTGCTGCCCTTGCAGTTCAAGCTGGATCAGAACCGCAAGACGCTCAAACTGAGCGGCCGGGAGACGATCGATATTCTTGGGCTGACCCAAGCCGAGATCGAGCCGCGAATGAACCTGACGCTGGTGATTACCCGGGAAGATGGCAGCACCGAGAAGGTCGAGGTGCTGTGCCGGATTGATACCCTGAACGAAGTCGAATACTTCAAAGCCGGGGGCATCCTGCACTACGTACTGCGCCAACTGATCGCCTCGTAGAAAACTCAAAGGAGATCAAATGTGGGAGGGGGCTTGCTCCCGATAGCGGTGTATCAGGTTGAGTCTGTGTACCTGACCCACCGCTATCGGGAGCAAGCCCCCTCCCACTTTTTTTACTGTGTTGCGATCAGAACAACCAACGCCACAGCAACACCAGCACCACCACAGCCAGCACCGGCCGTGCAACACGGTAGGCCTTGGGATGCTTGCGCTTCCACTGCTTGACCACACCACTGAACTTGTCGCTGAAGGTCTTGCTCCAGGCATAGGCCTGGTTGATCCCGCCTACGCGTTCGTCATCCAGGTTCTGCGGCGCGGTGGCGCGGCCCAGTTGCTTGCTGACCCAGCGGTTGACGCGGGTCATCAGGCGGTTGCTCAGCGGGCGCTCGATGTCGCAGAACAGGATGACGCGGGTCTGTTCGGTTTCGTTCTTCACCCAGTGCACATAGGTTTCGTCGAACATCACGTCTTCACCGTCGCGCCAGGCATAGATCTGGCCGTCGACAAAGATGCGGCAATCGTCGGAGTTCGGCGTGGACAGGCCCAGGTGATAACGCAGGGAACCGGCAAACGGGTCGCGGTGCGGGTTCAGGTGGCTGCCGCCCGGCAACAGCGCGAACATTGCGCCCTTGACGTTAGGGATGCGGCTCACCAGCGCCACGGTTTTCGGGCACAGAGCCTCGGCCGACGGCAGCGGTTTGTCGTACCACTTGAGGTAGAAACGCTTCCAGCCCTTTTTGAAGAACGAGCCGAAACCGGCGTCGTTGTTCTTTTCGGCGGCGCGGATGTAACCCTCGTCGAACAGGTGCATGGCCTCTTCGCGGATCACTTCCCAGTTGTCCTTGAGCACATCCAGTTCGGGGAACTTGCTGCGGTCCAGGTAGGGTTTGGACGGCACCGCCGAAAACAGGTACATCAAGGCGTTATAAGGGGCGAACAGCGCCGAATGGTTGACGAACTGACGCAACACCGGCAAACGCGCCTTGCCGCGCAAATGCACGTACAGAATGCTGCCGATAAAAAGCGACAGCACCGACAGTTTGGCGGCCAAAGAAAAGGTCATGCAGCAACTCCTGGAAATAAGCGCCTGGCCAACAGCAGACGTAGCAGCCGGCCATGATAAACACTTGAGCCAGTATGCAGAAGGCCCAGGTCGACCGGCTGACCTACATCAACCCCCTTGGATAAAGACTTGTAGTGAGCGGGCTTGCCCCGCGCTGGGGGGCGAAGCCGCCCTAATCCAGACACCTCGGTCTTTCTAAAACACCGCGGCGTCCTTGTTGGGGCGGCTGCGCACCCCAGCGCGGGTGTAAGCCCGCTCACTACAGGCGATCAAGCCTGGTTCTCTTGCTCGGTAAACAAATCACTGAACAGCATGCTCGACAGGTAGCGCTCACCGGAGTCCGGCAGGATCACCACGATGGTCTTGCCCTGCATTTCCGGTTTCTCGGCCAGGCGCACGGCCACGGCCATGGCGGCGCCACAGGAAATACCGCACAGGATCCCCTCCTCCTGCATCAGGCGCAGGGCCATGGCCTTGGACTCATCGTCGGTCACCAGTTCGACGCGGTCGACCATCGACAAATCGAGGTTTTTCGGCACGAAACCGGCGCCGATCCCCTGGATTTTATGCGGGCTGGGCTTGATCTCTTCACCAGCCAGCGCCTGAGTGATCACCGGCGAGATGATCGGCTCGACGGCCACCGACACAATCGGCTTACCGACCGTCTTCTTGATATACCGCGACACGCCAGTGATGGTGCCGCCGGTGCCCACGCCTGCCACGAGCACATCCACGGCGCCGTCGGTGTCGTTCCAGATTTCCGGGCCGGTGGTTTTTTCGTGGATCGCCGGGTTGGCCGGGTTCTCGAACTGGCCCGGCATAAAGTACTGGGACGGATCGCCGGCAACGATTTCGCCGGCTTTTTCGATGGCGCCCTTCATGCCTTTGGCCGGCTCGGTCAGCACCAGTTCGGCACCGAGGGCCTTGAGTACCTTACGGCGTTCGATGCTCATGGACGCTGGCATGGTCAGCAGCAGTTTGTAGCCACGGGCCGCAGCGACAAAGGCCAGGCCAATGCCGGTGTTGCCGGATGTCGGCTCGACGATGGTCATGCCCGGCTTGAGTTTGCCGGTGCTCTCGGCGTCCCAGATCATATTCGCGCCAATGCGGCACTTCACCGAATAGCCCGGGTTACGCCCCTCGATCTTGGCCAGGATGGTCACGCCACGCGGTGCGATGCGGTTGATCTGTACCAGGGGCGTATTACCGATGGAGTGCGCGTTGTCTGCAAAGATGCGGCTCATGACGGGTCCTTAAAGCAATTTGAACAATGGCCCCAAGGGTATGCCTCGTCATCCGAGGCGTCCAGTCAGAGGAACGTTGCGCCCACGCCAAAGGTCCATCGCCTATACCGTTGGAGAACCTCACTATGAAACGTCGCTACAGTGGGCTGCTATGGATCGTCGCCGTACTGGTGGTGCTGTTGATCGCCCTGGACCTGGCCCTGCCCTATCTGGTGCGCAATTACCTCAATGACAAGCTCGCCGACATGGGCGATTACCGTGGCCAGGTCACGGATGTGGACGTGGCGCTGTGGCGCGGCGCGTACCGGATCAATGGCTTGCAGATCGTCAAGGTCGACGGCAAGGTGCCGGTGCCGTTCGTCAAGGCGCCGGTGATCGATTTGTCGGTGAGCTGGCATTCGCTGTGGTACGACCACGCCGTGGTGGCCGAGGTGCAGTTCTTCCAGCCGGAGCTGAATTTTGTCGACGGCGGCAACCAACAATCCTCGCAGACCGGTAAGGGCACCGACTGGCGTGAACAGTTGGGCAAACTGTTGCCGATCACGCTCAACGAAGTGCGCATTCAAGACGGCAAGATCGCCTTCCACAACTTCACCTCCAAGCCGCCGGTGAATATCAAGGCCAGTTCGGTGAACGCCAGTTTCTACAACCTGACCAATGTGGTCGACGTCCAGGGCAAGCGTGACGCCAGCTTCGAAGGCAAAGCCCTGTTGCAGGGCCAGGCTCCGCTGGAAGCCTCCGCCACCTTTGACCCGTTGAGCAATTTCGAAGATTTCGAATTCCGTTTCCGCGCCAAGGACCTGCAACTCAAGCGCATGAACGAGTTTGCCTCGGCCTACGGCAAATTCGACTTCAAGGCCGGCACCGGCGATGTGGTGATCGAGGCCCAGGCCGAAAAAGGCCAGTTGAAAGGCTACATCAAACCGCTGCTGCGCGATGTCGAGGTGTTCGACTGGCAGCAGGACGTCGAGAACAAGGACAAGAACATCTTCCGCTCGATCTGGGAAGCCGTGGTCGGCGCCAGCGAAACCGTATTGAAGAATCAGAACAAAAACCAGTTTGCCACCCGCGTAGAGTTAAGCGGCAGCGTGCACCAGCAAAATATCAGCGCGTTCTCCGCGTTTTTGGCGATTTTGCGTAACGGTTTCATCCAGGCCTTCAATGCGCGGTATGAACAACCCAAACCCTCGGCGAATTGAATGTGACCGGTCATTCAGAGACTGAATAATCCGCCTGCGTTCACAGTCGCCGGGGCTGCGCGGTATAGTCCGGGCATAGATGAATTCGAGGAATGACCGATGAAGTTCGAAGGCACCCAGGCCTACGTTGCCACCGACGACTTGAAACTGGCCGTCAACGCTGCGATTACTTTGGAACGCCCGTTGCTGGTCAAGGGCGAACCGGGCACCGGCAAGACCATGCTCGCCGAGCAACTGGCCGAATCCTTCGGCGCCAAGCTGATCACCTGGCACATCAAATCCACCACCAAGGCCCACCAGGGCCTGTACGAGTACGACGCGGTCAGCCGCCTGCGCGACTCGCAGTTGGGCGTGGATAAAGTCCACGACGTGCGCAACTACCTGAAGAAGGGCAAGCTCTGGGAAGCCTTCGAATCCGAAGAACGCGTCATCCTGCTGATCGACGAAATCGACAAGGCTGACATCGAGTTCCCCAACGACCTGCTGCAAGAGCTCGACAAGATGGAGTTCTACGTCTACGAAATCGACGAGACCATCAAGGCCAAAAAACGCCCGATCATCATCATTACCTCCAACAACGAAAAAGAACTGCCGGACGCCTTCCTGCGCCGCTGCTTCTTCCATTACATCGCCTTCCCCGACCGCACCACCCTGCAAAAGATCGTGGATGTGCACTACCCCGATATCAAGAAAGAACTGGTCAGCGAAGCGCTGGACGTATTCTTCGATGTGCGCAAAGTGCCGGGCCTGAAGAAAAAACCTTCCACTTCCGAACTGGTCGACTGGCTCAAACTGCTGATGGCCGACAACATCGGCGAGGCCGTGCTGCGCGAGCGCGACCCGACCAAGGCCATTCCGCCCCTGGCCGGCGCCCTGGTGAAGAACGAGCAGGACGTTCAGTTGCTGGAACGCCTGGCCTTCATGAGCCGTCGCGGTAATCGATAATGTTGCTCAACCTGTTCAATGAAATGCGTGCAGCCAAGGTGCCAGTGTCGGTACGCGAGCTGCTCGACCTGATCAACGCCCTGAAACAGCGGGTGACGTTCGCCGACATGGACGAGTTTTACTACTTGGCCCGGGCGATTCTGGTCAAGGACGAACGGCATTACGACAAGTTCGACCGCGCCTTCGGTGCCTACTTCAACGGCCTGGAAAAACTCGATGACCATCTGCAGGCGCTGATCCCGGAAGACTGGCTGCGCAAGGAGTTCGAACGCTCGCTGACCGATGAGGAACGCGCGCAGATCCAGTCCCTGGGCGGCCTCGACAAATTGATCGAGGAATTCAAGAAACGCCTGGAAGAACAGAAAGAACGCCACGCCGGCGGCAACAAGTGGATCGGCACCGGCGGCACCAGCCCATTCGGCTCCGGTGGTTACAACCCGGAAGGTATCCGCGTCGGCGATGCGGGCAAGCGCCAGGGCAAAGCCGTGAAGGTGTGGGACCAGCGCGAGTACAAGAACCTCGACGATCAGGTCGAGCTGGGTACGCGCAACATCAAGATCGCGCTGCGCCGCCTGCGCAAGTTCGCCCGTCAAGGCGCGGCGGAAGAGTTGGACATCGACGGCACCATCGACCACACCGCTCGCGATGCCGGCCTGCTGAATATCCAGATGCGTCCGGAGCGGCGCAACACCATCAAGCTGCTGTTGCTGTTCGATATCGGCGGCTCGATGGACGCCCATGTGAAGATCTGCGAAGAGTTGTTTTCCGCGTGCAAGACCGAGTTCAAGCACCTGGAGTACTTCTACTTCCATAACTTCGTGTACGAGTCGGTGTGGAAGAACAACCAGCGTCGCACCTCTGAACGCACGTCCACACAAGACCTGCTGCACAAGTACGGCGCGGATTACAAAGTGATTTTCATCGGCGACGCGTCGATGGCGCCCTACGAAATCACGCAAGCCGGTGGCAGCGTCGAGCACTGGAACGAGGAGCCTGGGTATGTGTGGATGCAGCGCTTCATGGCCAAGTACAAGAAGCTGATCTGGATTAACCCGTATCCGAAGGACACGTGGGGCTATACGGCGTCGACCGGGATTGTGCGGGAGTTGGTGGAAGACCAGATGTATCCGCTGACCCTGCGCGGGCTCGAAGAAGGCATGCGTTTTCTCTCCAAATAAACACGCCTCCTGAGATCCAATGTGGGAGGGGGCTTGCTCCCGATAGCAGTGTGTCAGTCAGCCCATCAGGTACTGAGCCACCGCCATCGGGAGCAAGCCCCCTCCCACATTTTGATCCCAGTGTCTTTTAGACCGTGGCCAGCCGCAGTAAAAAGTCGACATGCTGCCGGTGTGCAGTCTCCTGCACCACCGGCGTCAACCTCACCGTTTCCCCCGGCAGGCACTGCGCCAATCGCGCCAGCGCCAACGGCGTCAAGGCGCCCAGGCGCGGATACCCCCCAATCGTCTGTCGATCATTAAGCAACACGATCGGCTGCCCATCCGGCGGCACCTGGATGGCCCCCAACGGAATCCCTTCGGAAATCAATGACGGCCCCTGGTACTGCAACGGCGTGCCCAGCAGGCGCATGCCCATGCGGTCGGCGCGGCTGTCGAGGGTCCATTCGGTGTTGAACGCATCAAACAGGCTTTGGCCGCTGAACTGGCCGATCTGCGCACCGACGATCACCTCCAGCGGCGCCTTGGCGGGCAAGGCCGGATCAGCCAACACCCTCATCGCCCCGCCGACACCGGAATAACCCAGGCGACCGCCTTGGGCCAACGCCTTGCCGAAACCGTCCGGGCCGCCCAGCTCCTCGCGCACGACCGTGGCGCAGCTGCCCAACACCGATGGCGCATCGAACCCGCCCGGTGCCGCCAGGTAAGCCCGGGCGCCACTGAACGGCTGGGTGAAGCGCAGCCGCTGGCCCTTTTGCAGGATAAAACTGCGGCCCGGGCTGATCGCGCGCTCATCGATATACGCGCCCAGATCCGCCCCGGCCAACGCCAGCAGGCAATAATCCTCGGCCTGCAGGGTAAAGCCGCCCAAGGTGATTTCCACTACCGGCGCATCCAGCGCATTGCCCAGCAGCCAATTGGCCCAGGACATCGAGACCCAATCCAGCGCCCCGCCCTGCGTCACGCCCAGGTGGCGCACACCAAAGCGGCCCGCATCCTGCAACAGGCACAGCGGCGTGCTGGCCTCGATCAACAAGTGGCTCATGCCTGCGCCTCCAACGGCGTGTCGTCGCCACCCAGGTTGATGAATTCGGCGTGGTCGACCGGCTCGAAACGCACCGTGTCGCCGGGCTGCATCAGGCTGTAGCCGTCACGTTCGCGGTCGAAGAGTTTGGCCGGGGTGCGCCCGATCAGGTTCCAGCCGCCGGGGGAGACCACCGGGTAGGCGGCGGTTTGCCGTTCAGCGATGCCAACGCTCCCCGCCGCGATGCGTTTGCGCGGCGTATTGAGGCGCGGTGTGGCGAGGATTTCATCGACCAGCCCCATGAACGCGAACCCCGGGGCAAAGCCGAGGGCGAACACCTGGTATTCATGGGCGCTGTGACGGCGGATCACCGCCTCAACCGCCAGGCCACTGCGCCGGCTGAGCAACGTCAGCTCCGGGCCCACGCTCAGGTCGTACCACACCGGCAGCACATGGGCTTGGCCGCTGCCCTGAACCTGAGGTTGCAGGTCAGTCAATGCCAGGTCGATCAACTCGCGTGCCTGGGCCGGGCTGAGCGCCGTGAGATCGTAATGCACCATCAAGGTGGTGTAAGACGGCACCAGATCCACCAGCGCCGCGCCGAACCTCTCGCGCAAGCGCTGAGTGGCGGCGAGCATCCACGGCATATTGGCTTCGGCAATCACTTCGAACAGACGCACCATCAAGCCGTCAATGGCGACCACTTCAATGCGTGGCTTCATGCTGACTTCAACGCCTCGCGGATGCGTTGTACCGCAGCGATCGAACTGGCGTTATCGCCATGCACGCACAAGGTGTTGGCCTGCAAGATCAAGGCGCTGCCGTCGCTGGCCGTCAGGGCTGCGCCACGGGAAATGGTCAGGGCCTGCTGCAAGATCGTGTCGGCGTCGTGATGCACGGCCCCCGGCAATTGACGGGAAACCAGGTGGCCCTTGGCGTCGTAGGCGCGGTCGGCGAACGCTTCAAACCACAGGATCACACCGTATTCATCACCCAGCGCCTGGGCCGCGCTGTTGTCGCGGGTGGCCAGCAGCATCAGCGGCAAATCGCCATAAGCCGCCACGGCCTGGATCACTGCACGCAGTTGCGCAGGGTTGGCCATCATGTCGTTGTACATCGCCCCATGGGGTTTGACGTAGCTGACCCGTCCGCCCTGGGCGCGACAAATGCCATCGAGAGCGCCGATCTGATAATGCAGCAGGTCCTGGATCTCCTGGGCCGTATAGGCCATGGAGCGACGGCCGAAGCCTTGCAGGTCCTGGTAGGCCGGGTGTGCACCGACTTGCACACCGTGCTTGAAAGCCAGGCTGACGGTCTTGCGCATGATGCTCGGGTCGCCGGCATGGAAACCGCAGGCCACGTTGGCGCAATCGATGAACGGCATGACCTCGGCATCCAGACCCATGGTCCAGTTACCGAAGCTTTCGCCGATATCGCAATTCAATAACAGACGGCTCACGGTGGGCGCTCCTGTAGGCGTTGTTTTTTGTAGTGTGGGATTTTTTACCCGGAACTCGCAACTTGTCCTCATACCCCAACGACGCTTATCGTGGAATGGCTCGATTTTTGGCGTTTGCCCGGTGCGGCGTCCAACTAATAAAAACCGATCCATGCATAAGAAAAGTTGATCCCATGAATTTGAAGTTCCTCGAAACCTTCGTCTGGGTGGCCAAGCTCAAGAGCTTTCGACTGACCGCCGAGAAGCTGTTCACGACCCAGGCCTCGATTTCCAGCCGCATTGCGGTGTTGGAAAGCGAGCTGGGTGTGAAGCTGTTGCTGCGCGACTCACGGGGCGTGAGCCTGACCCCGGAAGGCTTGAAGGTGCTCGATTACGCCGAGCAAATGATGGGGACCATGCAAGAGCTGAAGCGGTCCCTGGAAACCACCAGCAGCAAGGTCGGGCGCATTCGGATCGGCGTGATGGACACCGTCATCCACACCTGGCTGAGCCCGTTGGTGGCGGAACTGATGGATCATTTCCCGCTGGTGGAAATCGAGTTGATCGCCGATACCGCATTGAACCTCAGCGATCAGTTGCAAAAAGGCTTTCTCGATCTGATCCTGCAAACCGACCTGCTGCGCCTGGAAACCGTGCGCAGCCTGGAACTGGCCAGCCACCCCATGGCCTGGATCGTCGCCAGCCACTCGATTTACCACCGCGACTACGCCTCCCTCGCCGAACTGGCCCAGGAGCGCATCATTACCTACTCGAAAAATTCCCACCCGCACCAGGACGTGCTGAGCCTGATGCAGGCCAACGGCGTGGCCGCGCCACGGATGAACTGTGTGAATTCGGTGTCGGCGATTACCCGTTTGCTGCGCGATGGCTTCGGCATCGGGGCGCTGCCGCCGGTGCTGGTCAGCGAGGAATTGGCGCGGGGGGAATTGGTGATGTTGCCCATGACGCAAAAACTGCCGAACTTGCAGGTGGTGGTGTCGTGGCGTGTGGGAGTGGAGTTGGTGGAGGAGATTGTGGGGTTGTGCCAGACAGTCGTGACCCGTTATGCCGAAGAAGTCGGCGAGGAGCGGATGGTCCTGAGCTGAACGGTGGGAGGGGGCAGTTAAAAGAACCTGCCGCGACCAAGCTCTGTAGTGAGCGGGCTTGCCCCGCGCTGGGTGGCAAAGCCGCCCCAACAAAGACGCCGCGGTATTTCAGGAGGACCGAGGTGCCT
>NZ_PYWX01000011.1 GCF_003031675.1 Pseudomonas palleroniana
CCCGATAGCGGTGTGTCAGGTTCAGAAACCGTGACTGACACACCGCCATCGGGAGCAAGCCCCCTCCCACAGTGACAGCGTTAAGCTTTAACTGACTGATGGGGCAAGCCCCCTCCCACCAGTTGATTGGTATCGGTCAGTCAGATCGCGGCGAAACGCTTGTCCAGGTAATCGATGATCACCTTGGAGTCATACATCCAGGTGGTCTCGCCGTTTTCTTCAATGCGCAGGCACGGCACTTTGATCTTGCCCCCTTGTTCCAGCAGGGTCTGGCGGTCGTGCTCGTTATTCTTCGCGTCCTTCAACGCCACCGGCACATTCAGGCGGTGCAGGGTGCGACGGGTCTTCACACAGAACGGGCAGGCATGGAACTGATACAGGGTCAGGTCCTTGGCGGCGGCGTTGACCTTGGCCTGTTGTTCGGCAGGGCGCTGCTTTTTGCGCGGACGGGTAAGCAAGTCACCCGCGATGATGACGTGGCCGAGGCCCACTCGAAGTGCTTTGACGAACATGGCTTAAACCTCTTGCCCGATACAGAAGGGGCCGCAGCTTACCTGAATTTTGCGGGCGAAAAAAAAACCGGCGATGAATGCCGGTTTTTTCTTACTCAACCTGTTATTTGATCAGGCTGAGGAATTCGCTGCGGGTGGCCGCGTTTTCGCGGAATTCACCGAGCATCACCGAAGTGATCATCGAGGAATTCTGTTTCTCCACACCGCGCATCATCATGCACATGTGCTTGGCCTCGATCACCACCGCCACGCCAAGGGCGCCTGTGACTTGCAACACGGCATCGGCGATCTGGCGGCTGAGGTTTTCCTGGATCTGCAGGCGACGCGCATACATGTCGACAATCCGCGCGACCTTCGACAGGCCCAGCACTTTGCCGCTCGGGATGTAGGCAACATGGGCCTTGCCGATAAACGGCAACAGGTGGTGTTCGCACAGCGAGTACAACTCGATGTCCTTGACCAGCACCATTTCGCTGTTGTCAGAGCTGAACAAGGCACCGTTGGTGACTTCTTCCAGGGTCTGTTCATAGCCGCGGCAAAGGTACTGCATCGCCTTGGCGGCACGCTTTGGCGTGTCGAGCAGGCCCTCGCGGGAAACGTCCTCGCCGAGCTGGCCGAGGATCGCGGTGTAATTCTGTTCCAATGTCACAGAGCTTTATTCCGTATGGGTTCTAGAAGGGTACGGTTTCTGCCTGTACCAAAAATGTTTACCAATCAAGCGTTGGTTCATACCTGCCATTGGGCACATGGTAGCGTAAGTGTGGCGGCAGTTGTATTGCCCTTCAATGCGACGAGCGCCGCGTGCAGGGTTTGTCGGTCCGAAAACCCCTTCTGCATGCGTCCGGATGCCCGTTTTTCGGTGCGGTAGCGTGACGCACCTGCTGCTCGTGACCAGCCAGTTTGCAGTTGAAAAAAAGCCCGCAATCGCGGGCTTTTCAGATGACTCAGGGCTTACTTGAAAAGGCCGCCGATGGCATTGATCGCATCGGCGGCCTTATTCACGTTTTGCTGTCGCTGTGGGTCGGTGTTCACTTGGGCTTGGGCGTTATAGCCGGTATTGCTGCAGGTTTTGTTTGTCTGCGTCAGCGCGGCTTGAAACGCGCTGGCGCGCAACGTATCGCCCTTGGCATTCGCCGCGTTGAGGTTCGCCTGCAGGTCGCGGATCTGTTGCTGGCAGGAGGCGATACTGGCGTTGTTGGTGTTGTTGTTGGTGTTTGCTCCACCCAGAGCAGACGAGAGAGCGCCCGTCAGTGCGGTCAAGTCAGCGGCATGGATGGGGAGGCAGATCAGACTCAGCAGTGCTGCGGATGGAGCGAGCTTGGAAAGACGCATGGCAAACCTCAATGTTTAATCGTCCGCACAAACCTGGGCACCGAGCGGGTGCAGGACGATATCCATAAGGTGAGCGCTCGGTTGGAGCGAAATACTATTTGGTCAATTTTTGAGCTTCAATATTCGATTTTCGTAAATGTGCGGCCTTTCACGTTATCCGGCCGCTACGAAAAACGAACAACTCAGGGTTTTCGCCTTATTCCGGTTACTCGTCGCGCCCTTCCATCATGGTGCGCTTGAGCATTACATACACCGCGCCGGCGCCGCCGTGGCGGGCCTGGCATGAGGTAAAACCGAGTACCTGGGGGTGCTGGCGCAGCCAGGTGTTGACGTGGCTCTTGATCATCGGACGCTTGCCGTCGAGCCGCACCGCCTTGCCGTGGGTGACGCGCACGCAACGGATTTCGAATTTCGTCGCTTCGGCCAGGAAGGCCCAGAGGGTTTCGCGGGCTTTTTCGACGTTCATGCCGTGCAGGTCAAGGCTGCCTTCGAACGGGATCTGCCCGACCTTGAGCTTGCGCATCTGGCTTTCCTGCACGCCGTCGCGGGCCCACATCAACTCGTCTTCGGGGCCGACATCGATCACGAACTGGTCAGACAGACCGTCGACCGTGGTGGCATCGGTGCGCACGGTCGCGGCCTGGCGCAACTTGGCAATCTGCGCCCGGTCGGTCTTGGGTTTGCCGGTGTCGGCGCGGTCGTGCTTGATCGGCTTGACGCCGCGCAGCTCGTTTTTGAACAGGGAGAAATCGTCGTCTTGCATATCGGCCTCCGCGAAGGGCGGGCAGTTTACCTAAATCGCGGCGGCCAGGGCGCAGGAAACGCTATCCAAGCGCCATCAGTCGTGCTTTTTCATCAGGTGTGCAGCGATGTTCAGAGACAAGGGTTGGCGCATCCGTCGACGGCTGCGACGCCACAACCACACGCCCAACCACAGCACCAACAGGCCGGTGACCAACAAAATGGCCGAACCGCCAGGGCTGGTATTCAGCTCACCCAGGGCGGGTGAGTGCCCCGACAAACCGGCACCACCAGCGCCGGCCAACAGCAGACCTACTATCGCCACCAGCGCGGCAAAGCCGGCGACCAGGCGCAGACGCCAGTTGCTCGGGCCCTTGGGGCGCAAGCGACGAGCATCAAAACCATCGGATATCTTCATTCCGACCTTTCCTCCAGGGTATCGGCCCTTCGACCGGAAGATACACAACTTGTTCCTGGGAGAGAGGTAAATGCGCCAAATGAGAGGGCATTGCGGATGAGCGGGGCGATTAATACGCCACGCCGCTCATCAGATGTCGATCAGATCAGATCTTCGGTCAACGCCAAGGTCGCAAAGTTGTCGGCCATGATGGCCATTTCGGTCTGTTGCACGTGCTCGGCACTCAGGACGCCACCTTTGTAAGGCAGGTCGCGGGTGGCGCAGGCGTCTTCCACCAGGGTGCAGCGAAAGCCCAGGTTCTTGGCGGCGCGCACGGTGGTGCTGACGCTGGAGTGGCTCATGAAACCGCAGACGATCAAGTCCAGGGAGCCAAGGTCCTGCAGGTGTTTTTCCAGGCCGGTCCCGTGGAAGGCGCTGGGCAACAGCTTGCCGATAACGGTTTCGTCACCGAGCGGTTCCAGGCCCGGAATGAATTCGCCGCGCTCGCCTTGCGGGTCAAAGAGGCCGCCGACGGTACCGAGGTGGCGCACATGCACGATCGGGCGCCCGGCGTTGCGGGCTGATGACACCAGTTGCTTGATATGACTGACGGCTGCATCCATGCCGGAGAGGGCAAGCGGACCGCTGAGGTATTCCTTTTGGGCGTCGATGATCACGAGGGTCGCATGATTCAGGTTGGCTGCTGCATAACCACGACCGCTGAGTTGAAACATCGTCTTTGGAACGGACATTCTGGGGCTCCTGTGAGGGGGGCTTTTGTGACATTGTCCACTGGCTGAGCGGTTCTGTGAATCGCTACCATCGTAAGGTACGCCGTTGTTGACGTGCAGCGATGTCAAGAGGGTGGCTTGTTGAGTCCAATGATGGCAAATGGAATGAAATCCGACGGGTGGTGAGGTGTTTTCGTACATCGAAGGGACAGGCGAAGGCTGTTAGAATCGCCAGTCGTTTTTTCCAGGAGTCTGCCCCGTGATTACATCCCGCCTGCGCACTTTGCGCGACCATATCCGTTGGGCTGTCAGCCGTTTCCATGGGGAAGATCTGTTTTTCGGCCATGGCACCGACAATGCCTGGGACGAAGCCCGGCAATTGGTGCTCGGCGCCTTGCACCTGCCCTGGGAAATTGCCGACAGCTACCTGGACTGCAACCTCGAAGAAGAGGAAATCTCCCATGTGCAGCGTTTGTTGCATCGCCGCATCCACGAGCGTCTACCCACGGCTTACCTGCTGAAAGAGGCTTGGTTCTGTGGCCTGTCGTTTATTGTCGACGAGCGCGTGTTGATCCCGCGCTCGCCGATCGGCGAACTGATCGAAAACCGCTTCGAACCCTGGTTGGCCCAGCCACCGGCGCGCATTCTCGACCTGTGTACGGGCTCCGGCTGCATTGGTATTGCTTGTGCTTATGAATTCCAGGAGGCCGAGGTGGTGCTGGCCGACTTGTCTTTTGAGGCATTGGAAGTCGCCAACCAGAACATCGAGCGCCATGGCGTCGATGAGCGTGTCTACACCGTGCAAGGGGATGGCTTTGACGGCCTGCCGGGTCAGCGGTTCGACCTGATCGTGTCCAACCCGCCGTATGTGGATGCTGAAGATTTTGCCGATATGCCGGAGGAATACCAGCACGAGCCGGAGCTGGGCCTGGCTTGTGGTGATGATGGCTTGAACCTGGTGCGGCGCATGCTGGCCGAGGCGGCGGACCACTTGACCGAGAAGGGCTTGCTGATCGTCGAGGTCGGCAACAGCCAGGTGCACGTCGAGGCGTTGTACCCGGAAGTGGACTTCGCCTGGCTGGATTTCCAGCGCGGTGGCCACGGCGTATTCATGCTCACGGCAGAACAGTGCCGGGCGCATCAGGCAGTGTTTGCTGCCAGGGTCTAAGCCGGTTAGTGTGAACCCGATCAATGTGGGAGGGGGAAAGCCCCTCCCACTGTTTATTGCATTTCATCCCGCTGTCAGCGGTGCGTGGCAATCCAGATCAGCAAGCCTGCCTGAAACACGGTAAACGCAACCAGGCAAGTGATGGTGAAGCGCAACCCGCTGTCCTCACGCTTGAACTTGGTGACCTTCTCCTCTTCCTTGCGCAACTTCACTTCATGCTCGGCCAGGTTGTGCTCGGCCTGTTGCAGCATCTGTGCGGCCTCGAGAATCTCCACGAACTGCACCTTCTCGGTGTTCCAGCTGTCGAGTACTTCGCTGACTTTGCTCGGCTGCACGTTGCCTTTGAGGTGCTGTACGTCGGCGTAGGCCACGTCAAAACCCTGGATGCGCAGGAAATGATCACGGCGCAGGCGCGTGGCTTCATTCAGGGCGTCTTTGTTGGCCAGGTCCACGCCGTCGACGCGGTAGTGTGACCACTTCTTTTTGGCCCATGCCGCGCCCTGGGCGACCAGGAAACGGCCGAGGCCACGGTTGGCCGGTTCGATTTCCAGGCTGTTGCCCGGGCCGAAGTGCACGCGGTGGGTATCGTGATCGACCCAGATATCCAGGTGGTTCTGCTCACGGCGCACGCGTTGCGCCGGCAACTGGATGACCATGCGCAACAGGCTGCGATGTTTGTCGTGGCGCTCGGCATAACCGAACTGCACAAAGCGCAAGGGCCGTGCGCCGGTCGCGCGGTCCGTGGTCAGCGGCGCCAGGCGCAGCATCTTGAAATGTTCGGCCTGTACGTCCGCCCACGGCAGCGCCGCCGCCTCGACGGCCTCGGTTTTTTCAGCCGGGGTGTCGGCGGTAGGTTCTGGTGTAGCTTCGGTGGTTGTCATGCGGCGCGATCCTGTCCAAGCCTTGCGAGTCGGCAGTCTTTTTACTATCGACTCTGGGCTTATCGGCCGCGTTCTTCAGGACTGGAGGCAAATAGTCGCTTAACGGGGCCCAAGTCCGTCGATAAAGCGCACGATGCGCTGGCCCAGCTCGGCCGCGAGGGGCAGTTGCGGGTCGTTGTAGGACTCCAGTTGTTCCTTTACATCCTTGGGGATGATGCGCATCACGTGGTTCATCCCCTCGATTACCGTGAGTTGCGCGTCCGGCTTGGCTTTTTTCAACAGTTGGGCATCGGCGACGCCGACCTGAATGTCGTGGGTGCCCTGGATGATCAGCGCCGGCATCTTCAATCTGGCGAACGCGGCCGAAGGATCGGCGCGGAACAGGCTGATCAGGTAAGGCTGCACGCTGGGTCGGAAAATACCTTCCAGCGGGCGAGGCACATCGGCATCCACTTGACCGGCCTTGAGGTGATCGAGGATCTCATTACTGCGCAGCAGCAGGGCCGGAGGTAGATGGTTGGCCAGTTGCTGGCGAATCACCTGGTCTACCGGCCGGGCGCTGCCGGAGAGGGAAATGACGCCCGCCGGGTCAAGTTGCGGCGCGGCGAGGGCGGCCACCAGCGCGCCTTCGCTATGGCCCAGCACGATCAGCGGGCCCAGGCGGGTGTCGTGCTTGAGCAGCTTGCCCCAGGCCACGGCGTCGGCCACATAGGCGTCGAGGGTCAGGTTGCGCTCGTCCGGGGTTGCGGCGAGGCTGGCGGCCACCCCGCGCTTGTCGTAGCGCACGCTGGCAATGTTATTGCGGGCCAGCACCCAGGCCAGGCGCTTGAGGCTGTCGTTGCGTGCGCCGTCAGCGCTGTTGCCGTTGCGGTCAGTGGGGCCGGAGCCGGCGATGATCAGTACCACCGGCACCGGCTTGTCGGATTTGGGCAGCAGGAGCGAACCGAATAACTCGCCGCTGCCGGTGTCCAGGCTGATAGGCCGTTGCAGCACGACAGGGGAGGCGGCGAAGCCAAGGCTGGAAAACAGGGTGAGGGTCAAAAGCAAAACTCGTAGCATCATCGCGCCATTATCAGGAAGGTGCCGGTTGGACCAACGTCTACCGGTAAGGTTTCGAGGATGAACTAGTCCGATAGCCTGCGTATACTGGCCGCCTTAAGTTATTACGGTTGACTTGATTCAACTGATTTCACGGAGCGCCCTGCATGTCCGGCAATACCTTCGGCAAGCTGTTCACTGTCACCACCGCGGGCGAAAGCCATGGCCCGGCGTTGGTCGCCATTGTCGACGGCTGCCCGCCTGGCCTCGAGCTGTCCCTGGAGGACTTGCAGCGTGACCTGGACCGCCGCAAGCCCGGCACCAGCCGTCACACCACCCAGCGTCAAGAGCCCGACGAAGTCGAAATCCTTTCCGGCGTCTTCGAAGGCCGCACCACCGGTTGCGCCATCGGCCTGTTGATCCGCAACACCGACCAGAAGTCCAAGGACTACTCGGCGATCAAGGATCTGTTCCGCCCGGCCCACGCCGACTACACCTACCATCACAAATACGGCGAACGCGACTACCGCGGCGGTGGCCGCAGCTCGGCCCGCGAAACCGCAATGCGCGTGGCGGCCGGTGCCATCGCCAAGAAATACCTGGCCACCCAGGGCATCGTCATCCGTGGCTACATGAGCCAACTGGGCCCGATCGAAATCCCGTTCAAGACCTGGGACAGCGTTGAAGACAACGCCTTCTTCAGCCCCGACCCGGACAAGGTGCCGGAACTGGAAGCCTACATGGACCAGTTGCGCCGCGATCAGGACTCCGTCGGCGCCCGGATCACCGTGGTCGCCGAGGGCGTCAAGCCGGGCCTGGGCGAGCCGATCTTCGACCGCCTGGACGCTGAGCTGGCCCACGCCCTGATGAGCATCAACGCGGTGAAGGGCGTGGAAATCGGCGCCGGTTTCGCCTGCGTATCCCAGCGCGGCACCGAGCATCGTGATGAACTGACGCCGCAAGGTTTCCTGAGCAACAACGCAGGCGGCATCCTGGGCGGTATTTCTTCCGGCCAGCCGATTGTTGCGCACCTGGCGCTCAAGGCTACATCGAGCATCACCACGCCTGGCCGTTCGATCGACGTGCACGGCAACCCGGTGGATGTGATCACCAAGGGCCGTCATGACCCGTGCGTGGGCATCCGCGCCACACCGATCGCCGAGGCGATGATGGCCATCGTGCTGATGGACCACCTGCTGCGCAATCGTGGGCAGAACGCCGATGTACAGGTGAGTACCCCGGTGCTGGGCCAGCTGTGACGTCCAGTGCTGTTGAGCGAGCTTACTGTGGCGAGCGAGCTTGCTCGCGCTGGGCCGCGAAGCAGCCCTACGCATGAGTCCCGTCCTCCCATACTGGCGCCTCTCCAGCTTCTACCTGTTCTATTTCGCCCTGCTTGGGGCGACGGCGCCATTCCTGGCGTTGTACTTCGATCACCTGGGGTTCCCCAGCGCACGGATCGGCGAATTGGTGGCCATCCCCATGTTGATGCGCTGCGTGGCGCCGAACCTGTGGGGCTGGCTCGGCGACTACAGTGGCCGGCGGCTGGCCATCGTGCGGTTTGGCGCGGTGTGCACCCTGGCGAGCTTTTCACTGATATTCGTCAGCAAGACCTACGCCTGGCTGGCCATGGTGATGGCGCTGCATGCGTTCTTCTGGCACGCGGTACTGCCGCAGTTTGAAGTGATCACCTTGGCCCACCTGCAAAAACAGACCTCGCGTTACAGTCAGATCCGCCTGTGGGGCTCCATCGGCTTCATCTTGACCGTGGTCATCATGGGGCGCCTGTTCGACTGGCTGAGCCTGGATATTTACCCGGTGGTGGTCGTGGTGATCATGGCCGGCATCATCGGCGCCAGCCTGTGGGTGCCCAACGCGCAGCCAGCCACCCAGGGCAACCGCCTGGCCGGTGACGGGTTTCTCAGGCAATTGCGCAGTCCCGGGGTGCTGGCGTTTTATCTCTGCGTGGCCTTGATGCAAATGAGCCACGGGCCGTATTACACCTTCCTCACGCTGCACCTTGAACACTTGGGCTACAGCCGAGGTGTGATCGGCCTGCTGTGGGCGATGGGGGTGGTCGCCGAAGTACTGATGTTCCTGGCCATGAGCCGCATCCTCGCGCGCTTTTCGGTACGCCGGGTGCTGCTGGCCAGTTTCCTGTTGGCAGCGCTGCGCTGGTTGCTGCTGGGGACACTGGCTGAGTTTTTCTGGGTGCTGTTGCTGGCGCAAGTGATGCACGCCGCCACGTTCGGCAGTTTTCATGCCGCGGCGATTGCCTTTGTGCAACGCAGCTTCGGCGACCGCCAGCAAGGCCAGGGCCAGGCATTGTACGCAGCCTTGGCCGGCACGGGCGGGGCGGTCGGCGCCCTGTACTCCGGTTACAGCTGGAACCTGTTGGGGCCGACCTTCACCTTTAGTATTGCCAGCGTCGCAGCCCTGGCCGCTGCCGTTATCATGGGCCTTCGATTGCAAGAGCCGAACCAAGGAACCGTGCAATGAGTTATGTAGCCGTCTACCCCGTCGCCACACCCGATACCCCGAACAAGGTGTTGACCCACTTTGACGATATCCGCTCGACCCTGGCTGAACACGGCGTGCGGTTTGAGCGCTGGCAGCCTGGCGTCATTGAAAAGGGCGCCAGCGACACGGCCATGATCGCGGCCTATCAGCCGCAGATCGACACCCTGGGCTATGCGGCCGCAGAGGTGGCCAGCGTGACCCGTGACCACCCACAGAAGGATGAGTTGCGCGCCCAGTTCCTTGACGAGCGCCGTTACAGCGAAGATGAAGCGCGTTTCTTCATCGCGGGCCAAGGCCTGTTCAGCCTGCACATTGGCGACTACGTGTACGGCGTGCGCTGTGAAAAAAATGACCTGCTGGTGATCCCCGCCGGCCTGCCCCATTGGTTCGACATGGGGGACAACCCGCACTGTGTGACGCTGCGCTTGTTCAACACGGTTGAAGGGCAAGTGCCTGATTTTACCGGTGACACCCTTGCACGTCTTTTTCCAGGGTTGGATGACTAACCACCAGTATTTGAATGTTCAACCCCGGTAAGTTTGAAATTGCTGTGGGAACAAGCTTAATTGCTTGTAAGGTTTGACTGTTTATTTTGTGTTCTGCGCTTTCATTCCATTCGTTATGTAACTCTCTCCAGATTCGATGTTTATGTCGCCTGTCAATAGGAGGAATCCGAAGGGTGACAAGGATTCTGTAAACCAAAGGAGAGAGCAATGAGTGGCCCCGTCAAGTCAGGTCACCCGCTGGTCAGCCTGCCGACGGCGATCAGAAAGCGCATGAGTTTGTCCGGCAAACCTTTGACCCCAGCGGAACTGGAGATCCTGCGCTGGGCCTCGGAGGGCAAGACGGTGTGGGAGATCAGCCAGATCCGCGCCACTTCCGAAGCGACGGTGAAATTCCACCTGCGCAATATCTATGGCAAGTTGGACGTGACCAACCGGGTACAGGCGATGAACGAAGCCGCCCGCCAGGGCTTATGCTGACGCACAGCAAAAAGGGCCGCGACGCTGGATGGCGTCGCGGCCCTTTTGTATACGTGGGGTTTATGCCGAATGGTAAGTCGGCAGGGCAAAGCGGTTCTGGCTTTGCAGCATCGAAATCTGCGGTAGCTCACTGGCTTGTTCGGCCAGGTCACGGCGAATAGCGCTGATCACCCAGGTCAGTTGATCGGCGGTGTGCAGTTGCTGATAGGAAATCGAACGCTTGACCTGTTTACCTTCGCTGTTGCGCAGGGTCAACAGGATACCGCCATCGGGACGCGGCTGAGTGGTGACTTCGTATTGGGAGAATACAGAGGCGAATTTGTCTTGGATCAGGCTCATGTCTATCAGCTCCGTTGGCTCAAGTGGGCAAGCATGGAGTGATAGGTGCAGTGATTGTGCCAGTATTGCGATGATTAAAAAGTCTTTATAAATCAATAATTTATAAAATTTCTAGATTTTCGGTTTCGTGCAATTTGCATGAATGGCCATCGTGCATCCTGCATTTTGCGTTATCGAGGCAGAACATTTCGTACTGCGCTTACGGTTAATGACTGCTGGCTCGCCGCAAAATTCCGTTTTTGTGTCTTGCCTGGCCGGGATACAAAACTTTTCAAATCCTGCGTGTACACCCACAGAATCGCTGGCGTATTTTCCTGCAAGACGTTTGGGCTCCTGCCTACAGGAGCAGCGTTGTTGTGGGTCAGACCAAGAATAAGAAAAAGGACGTCCGCCATGAGCCATCAGCAAGACGACATGATCACCTGGGGCATGATGCTGCGTAAGGTGCCTGCCATCGTTCGAGCCCTGCCACGGGTGGTGCGGGGCATGCGTGCGGCGAATGTCACTGACCCCCGACAGCCGTGCGGGCTCGGTTGGCATTTCGAACAGGCGGTGCTGCGTAATCCACACGGCCCCGCACTGTTGTACGGCGACAGTGTGCTCAGTTACAGCGAAACCAACCAGCGCGCCAACCGTATTGCGCACCACCTGCGCGCCCAGGGCGTCGCCAAGGGGGATGTGGTTGCCGTGTTTATCGAAAACCGTCCCGAATTGCTCCTGACCGTGCTGGCCGTGGCCAAGCTGGGCGGGGTTTGTGCCATGCTCAATACGTCCCAAACCCAGGCGACGCTGGTGCACAGCCTGAACCTGGTAAGCCCGGTGGCGATCGTCGTGGGCGCAGAGTTGGTGGCCGCTCACACGGCGGTGCGTGATCAGGTAGCGATCGAAGCGGCCAGGACCTGGTTTGTCGCGGATCAAGCCACGAGCGCGGTACCGGATGGCTATGTTGACCTGATGGCCGCCAGCGTCGGCTGTTCGGTGGACAACCCCGACAGCACCGGGCACATCTTCTGCAACGATCCCTGCTTCTATATCTACACCTCCGGGACCACCGGTTTGCCCAAGGCCGGGATCATGAAACACGGGCGCTGGACCAAAACCGCCGTCAGCTTCGGCAGCATTGCCCTGGACATGGGCACGGACGACGTCCTGTATTGCACCTTGCCGCTGTATCACGGCACCGGCTTGTGTGTGTGCTGGGGTTCGGCGATCGTCGGGGCGTCGGGGTTCGCCATTCGCCGCAAATTCAGCGCCAGCCAGTTCTGGGACGATGCACGCAAATTCAACGCAACCACCCTGGGCTATGTCGGTGAGCTGTGCCGTTACCTGCTCGACCAGCCGCCCAGCGTGCAAGACCTCGATAATCGGGTGACCAAGATGGTTGGCAATGGCCTGCGTCCGGGGGTGTGGGCGCAGTTCAAGCAACGCTACGGGGTTGAGCATGTCTGTGAACTGTATGCCGCCAGTGATGGCAACATCGGCTTCACCAATGTCTTGAATTTCGACAATACCATCGGTTTTTGCCTGCAGCACTGGGCGCTGGTGGACTACGCCCACGACTCGGGCGAGCCGCTGCGTGGCCACGACGGCTTGATGCGCAAGGTGCAAACGGGTGGGCAGGGGTTGCTGCTGGCCAGGATCGATGAAAAGTCGCCCTTCGACGGTTACACCGACCCGGAGAAGAACCGCAAGGTGGTGCTCACCGACGTGTTCGAGAAGGGTGACCGCTATTTCAACACGGGTGACTTGTTGCGCAGTATCGGCTTCGGCCATGCGCAATTCGTCGACCGCCTCGGCGATACCTATCGCTGGAAGGGCGAAAATGTGTCGACCACCGAAGTGGAGAACGTGCTGCTGCAGCACCCGCAGATCGCCGAAGTGGTGGCCTACGGCGTCGAGATCGAAAACACCAATGGCCGTGCGGGCATGGTCGCGATCACGCCCAGCGAGTCCTTGGCGTCATTGGATATGCGTGAGTTGCTGCAATTCGCCCACGGCCAGTTGCCACACTATGCAGTACCGTTGTTCCTGCGGATCAAGGTGCAGATGGAAACCACCGGTACCTTCAAATACCAGAAGGTCAAGCTCAAGGAAGAGGCCTTCGACCCTGGCAAGTCGGGCAATGACCCCGTCTACGCGTGGCTGCCGGGTTCGGACTGCTACGTGCCGATGACCGGGCAATTGCTGGCGCAGATTCAGGGTGGCCAGTTCCGCTATTGATTCTGCCTATGAGGGCTTTTGACAAAAAAGCCATGACCGTGAGGAACTCAGCCGCCACACTGGCACCCTATACAGCACCCCCTTATGGAGCCCTCGCATGTCAGACCACGCCAAACAAATGACCGAAGAAGAAGCCGCCGAATTTGCCGAACAGGTCTTCGACGTGGCCCGCAAAGGCGATGCCGCCATGCTCGCGGCGTTGCTGGCGAAAGGCTTGCCGGCCAACTTTCGCAACCATAACGGCGACACGTTGCTGATGCTCGCGGCCTACCATGGTCATGCCGAGGCGGTTAAGGTGCTGCTGGAATTCAAGGCTGACCCGCAGATCGCCAATGACAAGAACCAACTGCCGATCGCCGGCGCAGCGTTCAAGGGCAACCTGCCGGTGGTCAAGGCGCTGATCGAAGGCGGCACGCCAGTGGATGCCGCGTCCTCGGACGGCCGCACGGCGTTGATGATGGCGGCGATGTTCAATCGCGTTGAAATGGTCGATTACCTGCTCGGCCAGGGCGCTGACCCCAAGGCGGTCGATGCCCAGGGCGCGACCGCGCTGGCGGCGGCGCAGACCATGGGGGCGGTGGATACGGCGGCGCATTTGCAGAAACTGGTGTAGGCTACGCGCCCTCGAAAACCCGCCCGCCACAGGATCCGCCCATGAAAACCGCCCTCGTCGAACTCATCAGCAAAATCAGCGCCGGCGTCATGGGCGAGGACGAAGTGGCGCGCATCGCCAACGAGGCGGCCCAGGCCTACGCCGACCCTGTGGCTTTTCTGGCCGCCAACCCGGATATCAACTACGACGATACGTTTCCTATCCCGTTGGGTGAGTGGGTGGTGGTCGGCAGCCTGCCGGAGACTGCACTGTTCCAGGCCGACACCTACGGCGACCTGTTTGCGCAGATCGTTGCCTCGTTCGGTCCGGGCGTGCCGTTCAACCTCAAACCCAAGCAACTGGCCAAGACCGACGATCTCACCGCGCTGAACCGCATTCAGATCCAGATGAGTGCCCTCAGCCAGGAAGAGGGCGGTTACGTGCTGATGAATTTCAGCCAATTGCTCGATGACGAAATCCAGGCGGTGCTGGTGTACGGCAACGACCTGCCACGGGTGCTGGAACTGTGCGCGCAAGTGGGGATCAAGGCCGAGCCGTCCCTGGAAGCCCTGCGCGTTGCCGTACACGTCTGAAATAAAACGGAACCCCTGCCAGGGCTGACTATCCTACAAGTGCATGCCCTCACTTAGGAGCGACACCATGGGTTCCACTTTTAATGGCCTGATCGGCCTGATCATTCTGGCGCTGGATATCTGGGCGATCATCAACGTGTTCAAAAGCGGCGCGAGCACGGGCGCCAAAGTGCTGTGGATCTTGTTGATCCTGTTGCTGCCGGTATTGGGCCTGATCATCTGGGCAATTGCCGGGCCGCGCGGCAACGTGCGGATCTGACAAGTCACTCCATTGGAGTGGCCACAGTCCATATATGGCTACAGTGAATAATGTGGGAGGGGGCTTGCTCCCGATGGCGGTGTTTCAGTTAACACATTCGTTGACTGTTACACCGCCATCGGGAGCAAGCCCCCTCCCACATTTGCTTTCCCAGTAGTTGGGAAATTTGTGTGTCGAAATATTCGGTGCACGAAATTTTCACATCTCATCCAAGACAATTCGCCGGCTTCATCTCCCATCCAAAGGCTCTATTTCGAGTGCCATTCACGGTGGGGCAGTGGTGCGCGTTCAGTAATTAATAGCCTTGCCGCCGTTGATCGGGCACCATTCGCGCCACTGCATTACTTCGAAACTTAAACTTCCAATGGGTCCTGAAACGACATGGCAAACCCGGACGCCCTGAATCAGCAGCGAGCTTCAAATCGCCTGCTGCAACCGACCGTCAAATCCCATCTGGCGTACACACTGCTTTGCGCACTGGTCATGATGGTGATGTTCTCCCTGCTGCGCCTGGCGCTGCTGGTCTACAACCGTGAGATGATCCTCGATACGCCGGCCTCGACCTTTCTCGAAGCGTTCGCCAACGGTACGCGCTTCGACATCCGCTTTGTGATGTATGCGCTGGTGCCGCTGCTGCTGGCGTTGTTCAGCGTGCGAGCCATGGCGGCGCGGGGGTTCTTCCGTTTGTGGCTGACCGTCGCGTCCAGCATTGCCCTGTTCCTGGGCCTGATGGAAATGGACTTCTACCGCGAGTTCCACCAGCGCCTCAACGGCCTGGTCTTCCAATACGTGAAGGAAGACCCGAAAACCGTGATGAGCATGCTCTGGTACGGTTTCCCGGTGGTGCGTTACCTGCTGGCCTGGGCCGTGGGTACGCTGATCCTGAGCATGGCCTTCAAAGGTGCCGACCGCGCAACGCGCCCCCGTGGCCCGTTCAGCGGCGGCAGCATCGGCACGCGCCAGGTGGCGCCGTGGTACACCCGCATTGCGGTGTTCGTGGTCTGCCTGTTGATCGCTACCGTCGCCATTCGCGGCACCCTGCGCCAGGGCCCGCCGCTGCGTTGGGGGGATGTCTACACCACCGACTCGAATTTCGCCAACCAGCTGGGTTTGAACGGCACCCTGTCGCTGATTGCCGCCGCCAAGGCGCGTTTCTCCGAAGAGCGTACCAACATCTGGAAGGCCACCCTGGACCAGCCGCTGGCGACCCGGACCGTGCGCGACATGTTGCTGCTGCCGGCCCATGAGAAGCTGGTAGACACCGCCAGCGCCGCCGTGCGCCGTGACTTCACGCCACCGGCCGAGAAGACCCTGCCGATCAAGAACGTCGTGGTGATCCTGATGGAGAGCTTTGCCGGTCACTCGGTAGGCGCCTTGGGGCGTCCGGGCAATATCACGCCGTACTTCGACAAACTGTCCAAGGAAGGCTTGCTGTTCGATCGCTTCTTCTCTAACGGCACCCACACCCACCAGGGTATGTTCGCCACCATGGCCTGCTTCCCGAACCTGCCGGGTTTCGAATACCTGATGCAGACACCCGAAGGCAGCCACAAGCTATCGGGCCTGCCGCAGTTGCTCAGCGCCCGCAAGTTTGACGACGTGTATGTCTACAACGGCGATTTCGCCTGGGACAACCAGTCGGGCTTCTTCAGCAACCAGGGCATGACCAACTTCATCGGGCGTAACGACTTCGTCAACCCGGTGTTCTCCGACCCGACCTGGGGCGTGTCCGACCAGGACATGTTCAACCGTGGCCTGGAAGAGTTGAAAGCCCGCGAAGGCGGCAAGCCGTTCTACGCACTGCTGCAAACCCTGTCCAACCACACGCCGTACGCGTTGCCGACGCCATTGCCGGTAGAGAAAGTCACCGACCGTGGCAGCCTCAACGAGCATTTGACCGCCATGCGATACTCCGACTGGGCCTTGGGCCAGTTCTTTGAAAAAGCCCGTAAAGAGCCGTACTTCAAGGAAACCCTGTTCGTGATCGTGGGCGACCACGGTTTTGGTAACGAACAGCAGATCACCGAGATGGACCTGGGCCGCTTCAACGTGCCAATGCTGATGATCGCACCGGGCATGCAGGAGAAGTTCGGCGTGCGTGACCACACCGTGGGCACCCAGATCGACATCGTGCCGACCATCATGGGCCGCCTCGGCGGTGACACCCTGCACCAGTGCTGGGGCCGTGACTTGCTGAACCTGCCGGAAGGCGACAAGGGCTTCGGCGTGATCAAGCCATCGGGCAGCGACCAGACCGTCGCCTTGCTCACCGACGACCGCGTGCTGGTATTGCCTAAGGAAATGCCACCGAAGCTGTGGCAATACGAGTTGGGCGAAAACCCGACAGGCAAAGTCATTCCGGACTCGCCGGATGAGGCGGCCTTGAAGCAGAAGCTTGAGTCGTTCCTGCAAACCGCAACCAAGAGCCTGCTGGATAACACGGCCGGTGTGGTGGATGGCAAGCCGGACTAACTAACCGGCAATAAAAAAGAGGCCTCTATATGAGGCCTCTTTTTTTGGGCGGCGCTTATATGCGACCGAGCAACAGCAACACCAGCAGAACGACCAGCACGACACCCAGGATACCCGATGGGCCATAGCCCCAATTACGCGAGTGAGGGAACACCGGCAAGCCGCCGACCAACAGCAGGATCAGGATAATGATCAGAATGAGGCTCATATTTTCTTCCTTATTGGCCTTGGGTAAAGACCGGTTGTTTAACGAGAGGCCCGCCAGTTGTTCACGGACGCCTTGATAACTCCGACTGTGCCCCTTTAAAGAAAATTCCCTGTTTCTTTAAAGCATTTTGCAAACTTTCTTATTTCTTTTAATGCGCTCGCAAATAGCCAGGCTTAGTTGAAAAAGATTGAACTTACCCGATAAGCCAGCCTCGTACCCGCTCGCCGGTTTGCCCGAGGCATTCATCAATTGGATGGTGCGTGGGTACGCGAAAAACCTTCGCTACACTGCCGAGCACTACTTCCGAGAACACAAGGCAACTTCTCTATGCAAAATCGCATGATGATCACTGGCGCCGGGTCCGGGCTGGGTCGTGAAATCGCTCTGCGCTGGGCCCGTGAAGGTTGGCAGTTGGCCTTGTCGGATGTCAGCGAGCCGGGCTTGCAGGAAACCCTCAAGCAGGTGCGCGAGGCCGGTGGTGATGGCTTCACCCAGCGCTGTGATGTGCGTGACTACAGCCAGCTCACGGCGCTTGCCCAAGCGTGCGAGGTGAAGCTCGGCGGCATTGATGTCATCGTCAATAATGCCGGGGTCGCGTCGGGCGGCTTCTTCGCCGAATTGTCCCTGGAGGATTGGGACTGGCAGATTGCAATCAATCTGATGGGCGTGGTCAAGGGATGCAAGGCGTTCCTGCCGCTGTTGGAGAAGAGCAAGGGCCGGATCATCAACATCGCCTCGATGGCGGCGCTGATGCAGGGGCCGGCGATGAGCAACTACAACGTGGCCAAGGCCGGTGTGGTGGCGCTGTCGGAAAGCCTGCTGGTGGAACTCAAGCAGCAGGAAGTGGGTGTGCATGTGGTGTGCCCGTCGTTTTTCCAGACCAACCTGCTCGACTCTTTCCGGGGGCCGACCCCGGCGATGAAGGCGCAGGTGGGCAAGTTGCTGGAAAGCTCGCCGATCTCGGCGGCAGACATTGCCGATTACATCTACCAGCGCGTGGCCGCAGGTGAATTCATGATTCTGCCCCATGAGCAGGGGCGGATGGCCTGGGCCTTGAAGCAAAAGAACCCGCAATTGCTCTACGACGAAATGACGCTGATGGCCGACAAGATGCGGGCCAAGGCGCAAGCCGTTAAGGGCTGATTAGCGTGCAGTCTGTCAGGCAAATTACCTGTTGATGTAGGTAGTGCCTGATTTGACCGCAAGCCATTGCTGGGCCCTATTCAAGCGCGCATGGTCAAGGTCCTGTCACTCCAAAAGGACAACCGCCATGCTGGTCTTAAGCCGCGCCATAGGCGAAATCATCTCCATCGGCGATGACATCGCTTTGCATATCCTCGAACTGAACGGTACCCAGGTAAAATTCGGTATCGCGGCGCCCGTGGGCGTCAAGGTGCACCGTGCCGAGGTCTACCAGAAGATACTCGAACGCCAGGCAGCCCAACCCCACACCGCCACCAACCCCTGAAACGTCCTCAGTCGAACAGATGCTTGGGCACATCGTGCTTGAGCATCAACTGGCATTGCTCGCTCTCGGGGTCGAATACGATCAGCGCCTGGCCCTTGGTCAGGGCTTGACGTACGCGCAGTACGCGGGTTTCCAGCGGCGTGTCGTCGCCATTGTCGGTGCCGTCGCGGGTGACGAAGTCTTCGATGAGCCGGGTCAGGGTATCGACTTCAAGTGCATCGTAGGGAATCAGCATACAAGCCTCAGAGGTAGGGTCCCGGCGATCCTACTGCGCCGGGGCCCTGGTTACCAGCAGCGTCAGGACTTCTGACCGACCAGGCTGTCCACCGACGGCACGCGAGTGTCGCTCTCCATCTGCGTCTCGTGTTCCAGTTGATGGCTGAATCTGTCCAGAGAGCCCTGGGCCGGCTGTGCATCGCTGGCGAATACCGGCGGGCTGAGAATATAAGCGCCCAACAGGCGGCTGAGCGCGGCCAGGCTGTCGATGTGCGTACGTTCGTAGCCGTGGGTGGCGTCGCAGCCGAAGGCCAGCAGGGCGGTGCGGATGTCGTGGCCGGCGGTGACGGCCGAGTGGGCATCGCTGAAGTAGTAACGGAACAAGTCGCGGCGTACCGGCAGCTCGTTGTCATTGGCCAGGCGCAGCAGGTGGCGAGACAGGTGATAGTCATACGGCCCACCGGAGTCCTGCATCGCAACGCTCACGGCGTGCTCGCTGGAGTGCTGGCCGGGTGCGACCGGCGCGATGTCGATCCCCACGAATTCACTGACATCCCAGGGTAGGGCGGCCGCCGCGCCACTGCCGGTTTCTTCGGTGATGGTGAACAGCGGGTGACAGTCGATCAGCAACGGTTCGCCACTGTCGACGATGGCCTTGAGGGCGGCGAGCAAGGCCGCGACGCCGGCTTTATCGTCCAGGTGGCGGGCGCTGATATGCCCGCTCTCGGTGAATTCGGGCAATGGGTCGAAGGCCACATAGTCGCCCACGCTGATGCCCAGCGAATCGCAGTCGGCGCGGGTGGCGCAGTAGGCGTCCAGGCGCAGTTCCACATGGTCCCAACTCACCGGCATTTCATCCACTGCGGTGTTGAAGGCATGCCCGGAGGCCATCAGCGGCAACACACTGCCGCGAATCACACCGTTGTCGGTAAACAGGCTGACCCGGCTGCCTTCGGCAAACCGGCTCGACCAGCAGCCCACCGGCGCCAGGCTCAGGCGACCATTGTCCTTGATCGCCCGTACCGCCGCACCGATGGTGTCCAGGTGCGCAGAGACGGCGCGGTCCGGGCTGTTTTTCTGACCCTTCAGGGTGGCGCGAATGGTGCCGCGCCGGGTCATTTCGAACGGAATGCCCAGTTCTTCCAGGCGCTCGGCGACGTAGCGCACGATGGTGTCGGTAAATCCGGTCGGGCTGGGAATGGCGAGCATTTCCAGGAGGACTTTTTGCAGGTAGTTCAGATCCGGTTCGGGGATGGTTCGGCTCATAAAGACTCCTAAGGTCGGATCGTTCAGCTGTGGGGAAACAGCAAGTCCACAAATTTTTGCGCAGTGGGTTGCGGCTCATGGTTGGCCAGGCCGGCGCGCTCATTGGCTTCGATAAACACGTACTCGGGCTGGTCTGCCGCGGGCACCATCAGGTCCAGGCCCACCATCGGGATGTCCAGGGCACGGGCGGCTCGCACGGCGGCATCCGCCAGGGTGGGATGCAGGATCGCGGTGACATCTTCCAGGCAGCCACCGGTGTGCAGGTTGGCCGTGCGGCGCACCGCCAGGGTCTGGCCAGGTGGCAGGATGCTGTCGTAGTCATAGCCGGCGGCATGCAGTGTGCGCTCGGTTTCGCCATCGAGCGGGATCTTGCTTTCGCCATCGGTGGCCGCTTGGCGGCGACGGCTTTGGGCCTCGATTAAGGCGCGGATGCTGTGGTGACCATCGCCGGTGACTTCGGCCGGGCGACGGATCGCGGCGGCGACCACTTCAAAGCCGATCACCAGAATGCGCAGGTCCAGGCCTTGGTGAAAGCTCTCAAGCAACACCCGGCTGTCGAACTGGCGTGCCGCCTCGATGGCCTGTTGCACGTCTTCGATGGTCTGCAAGTCCACCGCCACGCCCTGGCCTTGCTCGCCGTCCAGCGGCTTGACCACGATGCGCTGGTGCTCATCGAGAAACTCGAGGTTGTCATCGGCACTGCCTGCCAATTGTTGTGCCGGCAAGTTCAAACCCGCCGCCTTGAGTACTTTGTGGGTCAGGCTTTTGTCCTGGCACAAGGTCATGCTGATCGCGCTGGTCAGGTCGCTGAGGGATTCACGACAGCGCACACGGCGCCCGCCATGGCTGAGGGTGAACAAGCCGGCCTCGGCATCATCGACCTGTACATCGATGCCCCGGCGATGGGCTTCTTCGACGATGATCCGTGCATAGGGGTTGAATTGCGCCTGCGGACCCGGCCCCAGAAACAATGGTTGGTTGATGCCATTCTTGCGCTTGATCGCAAACGTGGTCAGCGCCCTGAAACCCAGCTTGGTGTAAAGGTTCTTGGCCTGGCGGTTATCGTGCAGCACCGACAGGTCGAGATAACTCAGGCCACGGCTCATGAAATGCTCGACCAAGTGGCGCACCAGTACTTCACCCACGCCGGGGCGAGTGCACTGCGGGTCGACCGCCAGGCACCACAGGCTGCTGCCGTGTTCCGGGTCGTGAAAGGCTTTCTGATGATTGAGGCCCATTACGCTGCCGATCACCGCGCCGCTGTCTTCGTCTTCGGCCAGCCAATACACCGGGCCGCCTTGGTGGCGGGGCGTGAGACGGGCCGCGTCGACGGGCAACATGCCGCGTCCCTGGTACAGCAGGTTGACCGCCTGCCAGTCGGCATCGGTCTGTACGCGGCGTATGCGAAAGCCGCGAAATACGCGGGTGGCCGGGCGATAGTCGGTAAACCAAAGGCGCAGGGTGTCGGAGGGGTCGAGGAACAATTGTTGCGGGTCGAGCCCGAGAATCTGCTGAGGCGCGGCCACGTACAGCGCGATATCGCGCTCCCCAGGCTGCTCCTTGAGCAGTTCTTCGGCCAGGCTGGCGGGGTCGGGAAACGTATGGCCGATCAGTAACCGGCCCCAGCCGCAATGCACGGCAATCGGTTCAGCGTGGTGCGGGTTGCCATCCTCGGCCAGTCGGGCTTGCAGGCGCTCGTAGGACGGCGCCTGGCCCTTGAGCAAACGTTGGCTGTAAGCCGCTGCATGGGGTTTCATCGATCAGATTCCTTGTTCGCTGAGCCACAGGTTCAGCGCCGCCAGTTGCCACAGTTTTGAGCCGCGCAACGGGGTCAGTTGACCTTGCGGGTCGGTGAGCAGGCGGTCCAGTGTGGCCGGGTTGAACAGGCCTCGGTCCTGGCTGGGGTCCAGCAGCAGGTCGCGCACCCAATTGAGGGTATCACCCTGCAAATGCTTGAGACCGGGCACCGGGAAGTAACCTTTCTTGCGGTCGATGACCTCGCTGGGGATGACGCGGCGCGCCGCCTCTTTCAACACCTGTTTGCCGCCATCGGGCAATTTGAACTGGCCTGGCACGCGAGCCGACAGTTCCACCAGGCGGTAGTCCAGGAACGGTGTACGCGCTTCCAGGCCCCAGGCCATGGTCATGTTGTCGACGCGTTTGACCGGGTCGTCCACCAGCATCACGGTGCTGTCCAGGCGCAGCGCCTTGTCCACTGCAGCATCCGCCCCCGGCATCGCGAAATGATCGCGTACGAAGTCGCCCGCAGCGTCGTTGGCGGTCAACCATTTCGGGGCGACGGTGGCGGCGTAGTCGTCGTAGCTGCGGTCGAAGAACGCCTCGCGGTAGGCGCTGTAGGGATCGCTGGCGCCGTCCACCTGCGGATACCAGTGGTAACCGGCGAACAACTCATCGGCGCCCTGGCCGCTCTGCACCACTTTGCAATGCTTGGCCACTTCCCGAGACAGCAGGTAGAAGGCGATGCAGTCGTGGCTGACCATCGGCTCGCTCATGGCGCGGAAGGCCGCAGGCAGTTGCTCGATAATCTCGCTTTCGGCGATGCGCAACTGGTGGTGGCGGGTGTTGTAGTGCCGGGCGATCAGGTCCGAGTACTGGAACTCGTCGCCACGCTCGCCGCCTGCATCTTCAAAACCGATGGAGAAGGTCGACAGGCCCTCTACGCCGACTTCGCGCAGCAGGCCGACGAGCATGCTCGAGTCGACGCCGCCGGAGAGCAGCACACCGACATCCACGGCGGCACGTTGGCGGATCGCCACGGCTTCGCGGGTGCTGTCGAGGACGCGATCGGTCCAGTCTTCGAGGGTGAGGTTGCGTTCATCCTCATGCGGGCCGTAAGGCAGGGTCCACCAGGTTTTCTGCTCGGTCTTGCCGTTGGCGTCGATGCGCATCCAGCTGGCCGGTGGCAGCTTTTCAATGCCGGCCAGCAAGGTACGCGGCGCCGGCACCACGGCGTGGAAATTCAGGTAATGGTTGAGTGCCACCGGGTCAAGGATCGGGTTGATGTCACCCCCCTTGAGCAGTGCCGGCAACGCCGAAGCAAAGCGCAAGCGCTGACCGGTGCGCGACAGGTACAACGGCTTCACGCCGAGACGGTCACGCGCAATAAACAGGCGCTGGGCATCCCGCTCCCAAATGGCAAATGCAAACATGCCATTGAGCTTGGGCAACAGCGCTTCGCCCCAGGCGTGATAGCCCTTGAGCAGCACCTCGGTGTCGCCGCCGGAGTAGAAGACGTAGCCCAGAGCTTCCAGTTCTGTCCTGAGTTCCGGGAAGTTGTAGATGGCGCCGTTGAAGGCCAGGGACAGGCCCAGATGGGCGTCGACCATCGGTTGGGCCGAGCCGTCCGACAGGTCCATGATTTTCAGGCGACGGTGGCCAAGCGCAATCGGGCCCTGGGCGTGGAAGCCCCAGGCATCCGGCCCGCGCGGGGCCAAGTGATGGGTGATGCGTTCTATTGCTGCCAGGTCGGCAGGTTGATGATCAAAACGTAGCTCGCCAGCTAATCCACACATAAATTCCTTACCGGTTTTTCCGTTGGGGAGACTAAAAAACTCACAGCGCCGAAAGGGCGCATACCCTGAAACTGACCCGAGGCATTTGTGGGAGTTTTAGACCGATAAGTTATAAGGCAAGTGGCCGCGATCGGTTTTTGCCCGGTCCTTGTCGGGCGCGGTGTGCAGCGAATTGGCGTCAAATAACGCAAGTTTGCATAGAAAATCTGCATTGATCGCACAGGACAATGCAGGGGTATTCGAATCTGTTTTCCTGTATTTCGCGCTTATCGTATCCATCGTTATTCAACGCAAAGGAAGACGTTGTCGATGGTGCCGAGACGCGAGTTGCTCAATGCCGCAAAGCCTGTGACCCAAGCCGAGATGGAGGCTGCCCTGCTGGAGATGACCGGCGACCTGGGCAAGGCCCGGGCGCTGCAGGCCACGCTGCCGCATTGGCTGCTGGAGGCCAAGTCCACTACTCTGCGAGCGATCGAACAAACCCACCGTGACAGCCAGGAGACGCGCCTGCGTGCTCAGCAACGGCTCGGGCGCCTGCAGTCGCTGGACAGGTTTTGCATTGAGCGATTAAGCACTTTTTTACTGGGCAAGGGCGTAGCGGGCGTGGAAGTGGAGCGTGACACGCTGGAGCTGTCAAAACGCAGCTTGTCGGGCGTCGGCGCGGACCTGGGAGGCGCCCTGCAAGAGACCGTGACGGTCGAGACCCTCAGCCTGGTGCAGGCGGCGATGAAAAACTTTTCCGAGAGCCAGGCCGAACCTGGTGGCTTGTCCGCTTCGGCGCTGCTGCGCAGCGCGGCTACCGGGCAGGCCATCGCCGGCATGACGGTTACCGAGTTTGTCGGCTACTGCCGTGAGCTGGATCTGGGGGCGGCCTACCAGGCTCACGTGCGCAGCGTATTCAACCTGCGGGGGCCGGGCGCCGATGGGCAGGGTTTCAATCGGACAATCTTTGATCTTGGCGAATCCAAAAGCCTCGACCTGCAAATGGACCTGCATATCGCCTATGCCAAGGGTTACCTCGGCGAGCCGACCTACGACGGGTTGCTCAACCTGATCAAGGCTGACCAGCCGGCGGATGAATCGCAAAGTTCGATTCCGGCCAATGAGCCGTGGATCTGGCAAGGCCTGAATATCGACAGCGTCTGCCTGTGGGGCGTCATGCTGTTCAGCCGGGAGCCCCCCGGCCAATTGCCGACCAGGCATTTTGTGGTCTACATGCCCAACGAGCCGCTGCGCCCCTGGTACGAATACGCGCACCTGGAGGACTTCACGCTTTATCTGAGCCTGATGTTGCAAGCGCAGTCTTACCGCAAAACGTTCGGGGCTTATCTGGATGAGTCTGAGCGCCTGGAGTTTTTCCAGCGCTACGATACGGCGCGCAAGGTCGGCCCGTTACGAGTGATCCCGATACAGGTACGGTTGTCGGATTTCCTGGTTCAGGCCTGTATCGGCAAGATCCAGCTCGATGCCCTGGTATTGGCGGTGCCCAAGGCCGAAGTGGATGAAGAGGCCTGGCAGCAACGCCGGCAAACCTATCTGGATATCGGGCTGAACGCGCTCAACGTAGCGGGTTTTGTCGTCCCGGTACTGGGCCAACTGATGATGGGCGTGGCTGTCGGCCAACTGCTCGGCGAGGTGTTTGAAGGCGTCGAGGACTGGGCTCACGGCGAGAAGGACGAGGCGCTCCACCACCTGTTCAACGTGGCGGAAAACATTGTGGGCATGATGCTGTTCGCCGCAGGCGGGAAAGTCGTTGGCAGCCTCAAACGCCAGCTCACTCGGTCTTCGCGGTTCTTTGAAAAAGTCGAGCCCATCGCCTTGCAGGATCAGAGCCCGAGGCTGTGGCGCCCGCGGCTGGCGCCGTACAGCCAGCCGCCGGAAATGTTCCAGCGCGGATGGGACGTCGACTCCAGAGGCATCTACCAGGCCAACGGGAGCGCCTATGCGAACATCGATGGCGCCCTGTATGCGATCAGCTTTGATCCGGTCATGGGCAAGTGGCGCGCCCTGCACCCGCGACGACCTGAGGCCTGGCGCCCGCCCCTGGAGCATAACCGGCAGGGTGGCTGGCAGCACGCATTCGAGCGTCCGCAGGACTGGTATTCGCCCTCTTATAACCTGAGGCGGATCGATCCCGCGTTGAGCGCAGTGCCCGAGGACCCGTTGAACAGCCTCGCGGCCATCACCGAACTGGCACTGGCCGACATGCAACACCTGGCCCTGGAGCACGAACCCTTGCCGGAGCGAGTTCAGAACGCCGTGGCGCGCTGGCGCCTGCATCATAAAATCGGCGCGCTGACCTATACGCTTGAGCAGGGCGCGCGCGCCGATGCTGCCACCGCGCGTGTGCAAATGCTCGCCTTGCCGTTGATGCCGGGGTGGCCCAAGGGGCGCTTTTTTGAGGTGCGCGACGAGCCGGGCAATGTGCTCGAAAGCCTGGCGTTCCGGGAACCCTTCGACGATGAGGGCCTGCCTGTTCCTGTCACCGAGCAACAGCTCAAGGAGGGTCAGGTGATGGACGTGCTGCTGCAAGCGCTCAGCAGTGAAGAACGTACACAGCTGCTTGGGCAAACCGTTGCGCGGGAACAGGCGCCCGAGGTGCTTCGAAAGCAGCTGCTGGCGACCGTCAACACACAGCATGCGCAGTTGCATCGTCGTCTTTATCAGGATTACGAAGGCGTTGCTCAGGGGGAACTGGAGCCTTTGATCGCGCTATATCCCCAGTTGCCACGTCGAGTGGCCAGGGAACTGGCCTCCCAGGCCCGCACGACTGATCGCCGGGTCTTGCATGAGAGCGGCCGCGTTCCGTTGCGCCTGGCGCGCAAAGCCCGACAGGCTCTGAATAAATTGCACGAGGACCAGGCACTGATGGGCCTGGTTTGGCCGCAATTGGCCAACACGGGGACGCGACGTATTGCGCTGGGCACGCTTGAGCGTTTGCCGGGTTGGCCGCGGGATTTTTCGTTCCAAGTGCGCGAAGGGCATTTGACCGGACGCCTCCTTGAGCAGGTCGGGCCTGCCGGAGCGGCAGTGCGCCGTACGATCGTCGAGTCCGCCGAGGGTTTTCAGGTGTTTGACGAGCAAGGCCATAATCTCGGCGCGCACATCACCGGCCCGGACGGTTTGTATCAGGCAATCGTCGATTGCCTGTTGGATACCCAGCGCACTGCCTTGCGCCTGGCCGGCGCGCGCACCGGCAGTCAACTGCGCAGCCAACTGCGTTTCAAGTCCCAGGGCGAACGACATCGCGTGAAGGGCTACCTGTGGCCAGAGCGGGGCATGCCTGAAGCCGCGCCGACGTCCTGTATTCAAGCGCAACTGAGGACGCCCGCCGCGCATCCGCCGGCGCTGGTGCGTAAGCTTAAAAAGTTGTATCCGCTTTTGAGCGACGTGGAAATTTCACGATTGATCGAGGATGCCGGCCACGACCACGTGTCCCGGGCCATGAGGGTGGAGGCGCTTGAAGGTGAGTTCGCTTCACTGCACGGTGCGCTGAAAACCTGGAGCAATCAGCGGGCACCGAGTAACAGCGAAGCGATTGCGCCCTGGGATCAGCGCCTGAGCCGGCTCCAGGCCATGAACCTGATCGAGCGGTGCTGGCGGCGGATGAGCCTGGCGCGCGACGAGCACGGCTTGCGTGTGCCGACCCTTGAACTCGACGGCATGCTGTTGGGAGGCTTGCCGACGTTGCCGTCGTCCATTCAATTCGAGCATGTTCAGCGTTTGTCGTTGAGAAATATGCGCCTGGGCGATGACGTTGCGTATTTTCTCAAGCACTTCAAGGCGGTGCACACCCTCGACCTGACACAGAATCACATCACGCGGCTGCCCGAAGTACTCGGGCAAATGCCGCAGTTGGTGCGGTTGCACATGGCCAACAATCAGTTGCAGTTGACTGAACACACCCTTCGCAAGCTGGCCGGCCTGCGCAACCTGCACTCGCTGAACCTGAGCGAAAACCCGCTGATTGACGTGCCGCAAGTGGGGAAGATGCTCGACCTTCGCGAACTGCTGCTGCGCAATTGCAAGCTCACCGACTTTCCCGAGGGTTGCCGGCGGTTGCCGTGGCTGGAGCATGTCGACTTGCGCCAGAACGAAATCAAGGTATTGCCGGACTGGTTGTTCACCATGCCCCGACGGTTTACCGAGGCATTCAACCTGCGGCTCAACCCGCTGTCATTCTCCAGCCGACTGGCGCTGAAGAATTATCGGCTCAACCACGGCACCGGCATGGGTTTCCTTGAGGATGACCTTGTGCGCTTGAGCGAACAGCGCGCCCGGGAGCTGTGGTTAGGCGATGACGGGGTGAGCCATTACGCTGAAAAGAACCGGGTGTGGCAAGGCCTTGCGGATGAGCCGGGCTCCGACGGCCTGTTCAACTTGCTTGCCGAACTGGGCGGCACAGCGGATGCGCACTTTGTACATGAAGACCTTGATCGGCGAGTGTGGCGCGTGCTGATGGCCGCCGCCGACGACGAGGATTTGCGTGAGGAGGTATTTCAGCGCGCCGCCACACCGCTGCGTTGCGATGATGCGGCGGCCAACAATTTCAGCACGCTTGAAGTGCTCACGGAGATCAGCGACGCCACGCGCTTGATCGAGGGCCGGGTACTGACGGCCAAACCGCTGCTGAAACTGGCCAGGGGATTGTTTCGACTGGACCAGTTGGAAGGTATCGCGCGCCGCCACAGTGACAGCAACCCTGCGGTCGATCCGCTGGAAGTCAGCCTCGCTTACCGCACTGGGCTGGTCGACCGCTTCCACCTGCCGGGGCAACCCCTGCATATGCGCTTTGCGCGCCTGGGTGGGGTGACGCTCAGTGCGCTGGACAGCGCCGAGCAGCAAGTCAAGACGGCTGAAATGTCGTCGCGCCTGTTGAATTATCTGGTCGAGCTGCCGTTCTGGACAGACTATCTGAAGCGCGTCTTCGGCAGCCGTTTCGAGCGTTTGAATCAGCCGTACAACCGGCGTGTGAACGAGGTGTTCGACTTGAGCCTGACGCTGAGTGACATCGATTATCGCGACCAGATGAACGTGATCCTGCACGAGCAGGAACAAGCCCAGGCGGCCGAGATCCGGCGCCTGAGCGAGGATGCCTTGCGCATCGATGACCTGGGGATCTGCCCCTTGCCCTGAGGGGCGCTCAGCCTGCTTTTGCGCGAATCAACGCGCGCACGGCAAAGCGGTTCGGATGGCAGGCTTCGGCGATACTGGCGGCAACCGGCAGTGGCTCGTCATTGATCCAGGCCGCCAGCAGTTCTGCGGACAGTGGCGCGGTGATCAGGCCGCGAGAGCCGTGGCCGCTGTTGACGTACAAGCCGTCGAGCCAGGGGCAGGGCGCATCCGGAACCTGGCGGGCGTCTTTACGCAATATGCCGTAGGCCCGGTCAAACGCCGCGCGATCAACCAGCGGGCCGACGATGGGCAGGTAGTCCGGGCTGGTGCAGCGAAAGGCTGCGCGACCCTGCAGATGGGCAGGGTCGAGGGCTTCGGCATGCAGGCGTTGGGCGAGGTCTGCGCTGATGTCCTGGAGCAGCGCCAGGTTGCCGGCGTGATCGGCGGCCGTGGGCGTGAGGTCATCGTTCTTGAAGTCGAAGCTGGCGCCCAAGGTGTGTTCGCTCAGGCGCGGCGGGGCCACATAGCCTTCGGCGCACACCACCGTCTTGAGTGCGGCGCTCTCGACAGTTTGCGGCAAACGGGTGATTTGCCCGCGGATGCGCTTGAGCGGCAGGTCGGCGAAGCGTTGGACTTCGGCCGCACCGGCCAATACCACCACCGGTGCACTGGCCAGCAGCTGTTCACCGCCCCAGGCCTGCCATTGACCATCGACCTTGCGCAGTTCGAGCGCCTCGTGAAGAGGCTGCACGCAGATGCCAGGCTGACGCGCTTGCCAGTCACACAGGGCGGGCGGGTGTACCCAACCGCCTTCGGGGTAAAACAGCCCGCCGTGTGCCAGTGCCACTCCCGCCTTGGCTTGCGCCTGTTCCCGGTTCAGCGGGTGCAGCAACTGCGGGGCAAACGCATTGGCCAGTTGCGCCTGGCGCTGACCTTCCTTGGCATCGAAGGCCAGTTGCAACACACCGCAGTCATCCCAGTCCACCCCGCGCTGCAGATGTTCCAGCAAACGACGGGTGTACCCGAACCCGGAGACGATCATCTGGGACAAGGCAGTGCCGTGGGCTGAAAGCTTGAGGTAAAGCACGCCTTGCGGATTGCCGGAAGCCTCCTGGGCGAGTGCCTCATGGCGCTCCAGCAGGTGCACCTGCCAACCGCGTGCAGCCAGGCTGGCGGCGGTGGCGCAACCGGCCAGGCCGCCACCGATCACCAGGGCTTTGCGTTCGCCGTGGGCACCACGCGCCGGTCGCGCGAACCAGGGCTTGGTTGCCGGCGGGGGGGTCGCATCGCTCGGCCAACCGCGAAATTCACCGCGCAGGATTTCCCACTTGTGGCCGATACCCGGCGTGCGCTTCATCTTGAACCCGGCGGCATTGATCAGGCGGCGCACCCAGCCGGTGCTGGTGAAGGTGCTGATGGTCGAACCCGGCGCGGCCAGGCGTGCCAGTTCGGCAAACAACTCGGCTGTCCACATCTCTGGGTTTTTCGCCGGGGCGAAACCGTCGAGGAACCACGCATCGATCTGCGCGTCCAGTTGCGGCAATTGTTCCAGTACATCACCGATCAACAGCGTCAGGGTCACGCGGCCATTATCCAGCACCAGGCGCTGAAAACCCGGGTGGATGGCAATGTACTGCGCCAGCAGTTGTTCGGCGAACGGTTGCAGTTCGGGCCAGAGGGCGAGGGCACGTCGCAGGTCGGCGTGGCTGAGGGGGTATTTTTCCACGCTGACGAAATGCAGCCGTGCACCGGCTACCGCGTGCTGCTCGAACAGTTGCCAGGCGCACAGGAAATTCAAGCCGGTGCCAAACCCGGTTTCACCAATCACCAGATGCTCGCCTACCGGCAAGGCGGCAAAGCGCTCCTGCAAACGGTTTTGTTCAAGGAACACATAACGGGTTTCTTCAAGGCCCGACTGATCGGAGAAGTACACATCGTCGAACACCCGCGAGTGCGGGCGGCCTTGGTCATCCCAGTCGAGCTGGGCGTGGGTGATGGGAGTCATGGGCAGCTCATAAAAAAACAGCAGGCAAAGGCAAGGCGGCCATTCTAGCCGATCACGGGGCGTTGAATTGACCCAAGGCAAGTGCACATCGAATTTCCTCCCGCGCACTGCAGCCCAATCCGCTAGTCTTGAGCCATCTTGAAACGGAGCTGCCCCATGTTCGAATCCGCCGAAATCGGTCACGCCATCGACAAAGACACTTACGACGCCGAAGTGCCGGCGCTGCGCGAAGCGCTGTTGGAAGTGCAGTATGAACTGCAGCAGCAGAAGCGTTTTCCGGTGATCATTCTGATCAACGGCATCGAAGGTGCCGGCAAGGGCGAGACGGTCAAGCTGCTCAATGAGTGGATGGACCCGCGCCTGATCGAGGTGCGCACCTTCGACCAGCAGACCGATGAAGAATTGGCCCGGCCTCCGGCCTGGCGCTACTGGCGCCAGTTGCCTGCCAAGGGGCGCATGGGGGTGTTCTTCGGCAATTGGTACAGCCAGATGCTGCAAGGCCGGGTGCACGGCGAGATCAAGGACGCCCGTCTCGATCAGGCCATTGCCGGTGCCGAGCGCCTGGAAAAGATGCTCTGTGATGAAGGGGCACTGATCTTCAAGTTCTGGTTTCACCTATCCAAGAAGCAGATGAAGGCTCGCCTCAAGGCGCTGGCGGATGACCCATTGCACAGCTGGCGCATCAGCCCGCTGGACTGGCAGCAATCCAAGACCTACGACAAGTTCGTGCATTTCGGTGAACGTATCCTGCGCCGAACCAGTCGCGACTACGCGCCGTGGCATGTGATCGAAGGGGTCGATGCCCATTATCGCAGCCTCACGGTGGGCAAGCTGCTGCTCGAAGGGTTGCAAAACGCCTTGAAGCTGGCCAAGGGTAAATCCAGCGGCATGAACCCGGCGCCCTTGATCGCTTCGGTGGACAAGAAGAGCGTGCTGGACGCCCTCGATCTGACCCAGCGTCTGGAAAAAGAAGATTACGAAGAACAGCTGATTACCGAACAGGCGCGTTTCTCCGGCCTGATGCGCGACAAGCGCATGCGCAAGCACGCGTTGGTCACCGTGTTTGAAGGCAATGATGCGGCGGGCAAGGGCGGGGCGATCCGTCGTGTGGCGGCGGCGCTCGACCCACGCCAATACCATATCGTGCCGATTGCCGCGCCCAGTGAGGACGAGCGCGCCCAGCCTTACCTGTGGCGGTTCTGGCAGAAAATACCGGCACGCGGCATGTTCACCGTGTTCGACCGTTCCTGGTATGGCCGCGTACTGGTGGAGCGCGTCGAGGGTTTCTGTTCGCCGGCCGACTGGATGCGTGCCTACGGCGAGATCAACGACTTCGAAGAGCAACTGCGCGACGCGGGCGTGATTGTGGTCAAGTTCTGGCTGGCCATCGACAAGGAGACGCAGTTGGAGCGCTTCCAGGCCCGTGAAGATATCCCTTTCAAACGTTTCAAGATCACCGAAGACGATTGGCGCAACCGCGACAAGTGGGACGACTACCGCGCCGCCGTGGGCGATATGGTCGACCGCACCAGCACCGAAGTTTCGCCCTGGACCCTGGTGGAGGCCAATGACAAGCGCTGGGCGCGGGTCAAGGTGCTGCGCACGATCAACCGGGCGCTGGAAGACGCGTTCGCCAAATCCCACAAGCACGACAAGAAACGGTAGTGAGCGGGCTTGCCCTAATGCCAGTCAGTTAAGGATTAACGCGGTCACTGTGGGAGGGGGCTTGCTCCCGATAGGCCGCGCAGCGGCCTCAAAAGTGGGCCTGCTACGCAGGCCATCGGGAGCAAGTCGAATCGTCGCACCGCCCCTCCCACAATTTATCCATGAAACCCAGCAACTGTGGTGTTTCAGAAAGACCGCGGTGTCTGGTTTTGGGGCGGCTGCGCCACCCAGCGCGGCAAGCCCGCTCACTACACCATCATGGTTTTGCATACGCGGGGTGAATGATCGTCGCGGTTGGGAGGGCCTGGATCTATCCTCGAAGGCTCTCCCAATAATGACAAGATCGAGGTAGCCCATGCGTGAAGTAGTGATCGTCGACAGTGTGCGAACCGGCCTGGCCAAATCCTTTCGCGGCAAGTTCAACCAGACCCGCCCCGATGACATGGCGGCCCATTGCGTCAACGCGCTGCTCGCACGCAATGGCATCGATCCGGCGAGTGTGGAGGATTGCATTGTCGGCGCCGGCTCCAACGAAGGCGCCCAGGGCTACAACATCGGGCGTAACGTGGCGGTGCTCTCGCAGTTGGGCACCGGGACGGCAGGCATGACCCTCAACCGGTTCTGTTCGTCGGGTTTGCAGGCGATTGCCATTGCGGCCAACCAGATCGCTTCGGGTTGCAGCGATATCATTATTGCCGGTGGCGTCGAGTCCATCAGCCTGACCATGAAAAGCGTCAACACCGATCACCTGATCAACCCGTTGCTCAAGGAGCAGGTGCCGGGTCTGTATTTTCCCATGGGCCAGACCGCCGAGATCGTCGCGCGCCGTTATCACGTCAGCCGTGAAGAGCAGGACCTGTATGCCCTGCAGAGCCAGCAGCGCACGGCCCAGGCCCAGGCTGAAGGTCTGTTCAGTGATGAAATCGTGCCGATGGTCGTGAAGTACAAGGTTGAGGACAAGCACACGGGTGAAGTGCAGGTGCTCGAGGGGGTGGTTGACCGTGATGATTGCAATCGTCCGGACACCACGCTGGCCAGCCTGCAAGGCTTGAAACCGGTATTTGCCGAGGATGGATCGGTCACGGCGGGCAACTCGTCGCAGTTGTCCGACGGCGCCTCGATGACCTTGGTGATGAGCCTGGAAAAAGCCCTGGCGCTGGGGCTCAAGCCCAAGGCGTTTTTCCGTGGGTTCACGGTGGCGGGCTGTGAGCCGGACGAGATGGGCATTGGCCCGGTGTTCTCGGTGCCCAAGCTGCTCAAGGCCAAGGGCTTGCAGGTGGCGGATATCGACCTGTGGGAACTCAACGAGGCGTTTGCCTCGCAGTGCCTGTATGCGCGTAATCGCCTGGAAATCGACAATGCCAGGTACAACGTCAACGGCGGTTCGATCGCCATCGGGCACCCCTTCGGCATGACCGGTTCGCGGCAGGTGGGGCACCTGGTGCGTGAGTTGCAACGACGCAATCTGCGTTATGGCATCGTGACCATGTGCGTGGGCGGCGGCATGGGCGCGACCGGGTTGTTCGAAGCGGTGCGCTGATCTTCGCTACACAAAGTGCATCGGGTGCCCCTAGAATGCGGCTCCACTCCCTCTGGCTTCTGGGGCACTCATGCACATCTCTTCCGGCCGCTGGGTCTATGGTTTTCTCCTGACCCTGCTGACCGCGCTGCTGTGGGGCATTCTGCCCATCAAACTCAAGCAAGTGTTGCAGGTCATGGACCCGATCACCGTCACCTGGTTTCGCCTGACGGTGGCCGGCGGTTGTCTGTTCGTCTACCTCGCCCTCACCAAACGCTTGCCCAGCCGCCAGGTGCTCGGCCCCAGGGGCGGCTGGCTGGTGGTCATGGCGGCGTGCGGCCTGGTGGGCAACTACGTGCTGTATCTGGTTGGCCTGAAGATGCTCAGCCCTGGTACCGCCCAACTGGTGGTGCAGATGGGGCCAATCTTTCTGATGGTCGCCAGCGTGTTTGTGTTCAAGGAGCGCTTCAGCCTGGGGCAGGGGCTGGGCCTGGTGGTGCTGATCATCGGCTTTGGCCTGTTCTTCAACCAGCGCCTGGACGAACTGCTGACGTCCCTTGGGGCCTACACCGCCGGGGTGCTGACCATCCTGCTGGCCACCACCATCTGGGTGTTCTACGCCCTGGGCCAGAAACAACTGCTGACGGTGTGGAATTCGCTGCAGGTGATGATGGTGATCTACCTGTTCTGTGCCTTGCTGCTTACACCCTGGGCGCATCCACTGGAAGCGCTGGACCTGAGCCCGCTGCAAGGCTGGCTGTTGCTGGCCTGCTGCATGAACACCCTGGTGGCATATGGCGCTTTCGCCGAGGCGTTGGCCCATTGGGAAGCGTCCAGGGTCAGTGCGACCCTGGCGCTCACGCCCCTGGTGACATTTGTCGCGGTGGCCCTTGCCGCGTGGTGGTGGCCGGACGCTGTGCAGGCCGAAGAGATCAACGCCCTGGGCTATGCCGGGGCGTTGGTGGTGGTGCTGGGCTCGGCGACGGTGGCGTTGGCTCCGTCGTTGCTCGCCGGGCTCAAGGCCCGGCGCGTGCGCATGGCCTCCTAGTTGCCGAGCATGTCCTCAGGGCGGACCCATTGCTCGAACTCTTCATCGGTAAGGTAGCCCAGCTCCAGCGCGGCCTCCCGTAGTGTGAGGCCTTCGGCGTAAGCCTTCTTGGCGATCTCTGCCGACTTGTCATAGCCGATGTGCGGGTTGAGTGCCGTGACCAGCATCAGCCCGCGCTCCAGGTGCTCGGCCATCTGCGTAGCGTCAGGCTCGAGACCGGCGACACAGTGCTCCTGGAAGTTATTGCAGCCATCGGCCAGCAGGCGGATCGATTCCAGCAGGTTGTGGATGATCACCGGTTTGTAGACGTTCAACTGCAAATGCCCTTGGCTGGCGGCAAGGCCGATGGTCACGTCATTGCCCAGTACCTGGCAGGCCAGCATGGTCAGCGCCTCGCACTGGGTCGGGTTGACCTTGCCCGGCATGATCGAGCTGCCCGGCTCGTTGGCCGGCAACTTCACTTCGGCCAGCCCGGCGCGGGGGCCGGAGCCCAGCAGGCGCAGGTCGTTGGCGATTTTCATCAGCGCCACGGCCAGGGTTTTCAGCGCGCCGTGCAAGGTCACCAAAGGCTCATGGCCGGAGAGGGCGGCGAACTTGTTGGGGGCCGTGACGAACGGCAAGCCTGACAACGCCGCCAGCTCGGAAGCAATCGCCTCGCCAAAACCGTGGGGCGCATTGAGCCCGGTGCCGACGGCGGTGCCGCCCTGGGCCAGCTCGCACACGGCGGGCAGGGCGCTACGGATCGCGCGTTCGGCGTAGTCGAGTTGGGCAATAAAGGCCGAGAGTTCCTGGCCGAAGGTGATCGGCGTTGCGTCCATCATGTGGGTGCGACCGGTTTTCACCAGCTTCATGTGCCTGGCCGCTTGCTCCGCCAAACCGCCGGAAAGATTGGCGATGGCGGGCAGCAGCCGTTGATGCACGGCCTGCACGGTGGCGATGCTCATGGCCGTGGGGAAGCAGTCGTTGGAGCTCTGGGAGCGGTTGACGTGGTCGTTGGGGTGCACCGGGCTTTTACCGCCACGCTTGTTGCCCGCCAGCTCGTTGGCACGGCCGGCGATGACTTCGTTGGCGTTCATATTGCTCTGGGTGCCGCTGCCGGTCTGCCACACCACCAATGGGAATTGATCGTCATGCTGCCCGTCGAGCACTTCGTCGGCGGCCTGTTCGATCAGGCGGGCGATATCGGCGGGCAGGTCGCCGTTGCGGTCGTTGACCCGTGCAGCGGCCTTCTTGATCAGGGCCAGGGCGTGCAGCACCGCAAGCGGCATGCGTTGTTCACCGATGGCGAAATTCACCAGCGAACGTTGGGTCTGCGCGCCCCAGTAAGCGTCCTCCGGGACATGAACTTCCCCCAGGCTGTCGGTTTCGATACGGCTCATCGGGCACACTCCTTCAGGTTCGTTTGCGCAGTTTAGGCTGTGATCGGCCGGGCGGGTTCCCTAAAAGACTTTTCATCGGCAAATCCACGTCCGACAAGGGGCGGGGTTGAGCCATAAGGTTTTTTAGGCGCAGAATGGGCGCCCTTGGGGTCTTACCTCGCCTGCTAGAAAAGGAAACTCGATGACTCGTCTTCGTGCCATCTGTACCGCGGTTGCTCTGGTTTGCGCCAGCGGCCAGGTTCTTGCCGATACCGCCAGCCACAACGCCAGTGCCGAAGCCTTCCTTACCCTGGCCCACGCCGACAAGCTGGGTACCCCGGTGTACATGCAAGTGCAGCAAATGTTCGCCCAGCGTTTCGAACAGACCAAGGCGCCTGCCGCCAAGCAGTCCGTACTGGACAGCTACCAGGCCAAGGCCAATGCCGCCCTGGACCAGGCCATCGGCTGGCCGAAGCTGAAGCCGGACATGGTCAAGCTCTATACCAGCAACTTCAGCGAATCCGAGCTCAAGGACCTGGTCGCTTTCTACCAGTCGCCACTGGGCAAGAAAGTCCTGGAAAAAATGCCGCAACTGACCCAGCAATCGGCCCAGATGACCCAGGCCAAGCTGGAAAGCGCCGTGCCGGTCGTGAACAAGCTGTTGGAAGACATGACCAACGAGCTGATGCCGAAAGCCGCCGCACCGGCCAAGAAGAAGTAAGCAGGAATGACCATGCAACAGCGTATCGAAACGGCGCTTGCCGCCCTGGGCTCCGACCATCTGAGTGTGCTGGATGAAAGCCACATGCACAGCCGCGGGTTGCAGACCCATTTCAAGGCCGTGCTGGTCAGCCCGCAGTTCGAGGGGCTCAACCGCGTCAAGCGCCACCAGAAGGTCTACGCCACCCTGGGTGATCTGATGAGCGAGTTTCATGCGCTGGCGCTGCATACCTACACGCCTGACGAATGGGCGAAAATCGACGCAGCCCCGGCCTCGCCGACCTGCGCCGGCGGGCATGATTAATGAGCGGGTGTCTCTGACACCGGGCATTTGTTAGAATCCGCAACGCGCCGCTTAGCCGGCGCGTTTTTTTTGCATCCGGTTCACCCTTTACGAGGGTAGCCACCTGGAGAGAACACCCATGACTCAACCGATTGTCGTGGCGGCACTGTACAAGTTCGTCACCCTCGAAGATTACGTCGCCCTGCGCGAACCCCTGCTGCAGGCAATGGTCGACAACGGCATCAAAGGCACCTTGCTGATCGCCGAGGAAGGCATCAACGGCACTGTTTCCGGGAGCCGCGAAGGCATCGATGGCCTGATCGCCTGGCTGAAGAACGATCCGCGCATGGTCGACATCGACCACAAGGAATCGTACTGCGACGAGCAGCCGTTCTACCGCACCAAGGTCAAGCTCAAGAAAGAGATCGTGACCCTGGGCGTCGAAGGCGTCGATCCGAACAAGAAAGTCGGCACCTATGTGGACCCCAAGGACTGGAACGCGTTGATCAGCGACCCGGAAGTGCTGTTGATCGACACCCGTAACGACTACGAAGTCTCCATTGGCACCTTCGAAGGCGCGATCGACCCGAAAACCACCAGTTTTCGCGAATTTCCCGACTACATCAAAGCCAACTTCGACCCGGCCAAGCACAAGAAGGTCGCGATGTTCTGCACCGGCGGCATTCGGTGTGAGAAAGCGTCGAGCTATATGCTCAGCGAAGGCTTCGATGAGGTCTACCACCTCAAGGGTGGCATCCTGAAGTACCTCGAAGAAGTGCCCCAGGAAGAAACCAAATGGCAGGGCGACTGCTTTGTATTCGACAATCGCGTGACGGTCCGCCACGACTTGAGCGAAGGCGACTACGATCAATGTCATGCCTGTCGCACGCCGGTAAGCGTCGAAGACCGTGCGTCCGAGCACTATGTGGCCGGCATCAGTTGCCCGCATTGCTGGGATAAGCTGCCGGAGAAGACCCGTCGCAGTGCGATCGACCGGCAAAAGCAGATTGAACTGGCCAAGGCCCGCAATATGCCGCACCCGATTGGCTTCAACTACAAGCAAACCCCTTCCGAGGCCTGAGCCATGTCCGCGCGCCTGCTCTATGTAATGGACCCGATGTGTTCCTGGTGCTGGGGCTTTGCCCCGGTGGCCGAGGCGTTGGTGGAGCAGGCCCAGGCCGCCGGCGTGGAGCTGCACCTGGTGGTGGGCGGCTTGCGCACCGGCAGCGGCGCGGCGCTGGAGCCTACGACCCGGCGCTACATCCTGGAGCACTGGCAGGCGGTCACCGAGGCCACCGGCCAGCCGTTCAAGCTTGAAGGCGCATTGCCCGACGGTTTCGTCTATGACACCGAGCCTGCTTGCCGCGCCATCGTCACTGCCCGCAGCCTGGCGCCGGATTGCGCGTGGAAGCTGCTGGGGCTGATCCAGCGTGCGTTTTATGTCGAGGGCCGCGATGTGACCCTCGCCAGTGTGCTGGTGGAGTTGGCGGAGAAGGCGGGCATCCCGCGCATCGAGTTTGCCGGTGAGTTTGACCGCGCCGAGCAACACGTGGCGACGGCCGCCGATTTCACCTGGGTGCAGGACCTGGGCATCGCCGGTTTCCCGACGCTGTTGGCCGAGCGCAATGGCCAGTTGGCCTTGCTGACCAATGGTTACCAGCCGCTGTCCGAGCTGTCGCCGTTGCTGGCTCGATGGCTGGAGCGAGCAACCTGTGCATGACCAGCCTGACCTCGAGCCGAGCAAACGCACTGATCGCCTGACCTGGGCGGAAATCCGTCGCCTGGCCCTGCGTCACAAGAAGTCGTTGTGGCTCGCCAATGGCGTCGCCGTGCTGGCGACCCTGTGCAGTGTGCCCATTCCGTTGCTGTTGCCGCTGCTGGTCGATGAAGTACTGCTGGGCCACGGCGACGCCGCGCTCAAGGTGATGAACCACGTCTTACCGCTGGGCTGGCAGAAAGCCGCCGGTTATATCGGCCTGATGCTGCTGGTGACCCTGCTGCTGCGCTGCGGTGCGCTGGTATTCAACGTCGTGCAGGCGCGGCTGTTCGCGCGGCTGGCCAAAGACATCGTGTACCGCATCCGCGTGCGCCTGATCGAACGGCTCAAGCGCATTTCCCTCGGCGAATATGAAAGCCTGGGCAGCGGCACGGTCACCACGCATCTGGTCACCGACCTCGATACTCTGGATAAATTTGTCGGTGAAACCCTCAGCCGCTTCCTGGTGGCCATGCTTACTCTGGTGGGCACCTCGGCCATTCTGGTGTGGATGCATTGGCAACTGGCGTTGTTGATCCTGCTGTTCAACCCGCTGGTGATCTACGCCACGGTGCAGTTGGGCAAACGCGTCAAACACCTGAAGAAGCTGGAAAACGACAGCACCTCACGCTTTACCCAAGCGCTGACCGAAACCCTGGACGCCATCCAGGAAGTGCGCGCCGGCAACCGCCAGGGCTTTTTCCTCGGGCGCCTCGGCCAGCGTGCCCTGGAAGTGCGCGATTATGCGATCAATTCCCAATGGAAAAGCGACGCCTCCAGCCGCGCCAGCGGGTTGTTGTTCCAGTTTGGTATCGACATCTTCCGGGCCGCGGCGATGCTCACCGTGTTGTTTTCCGACCTGTCGATTGGCCAGATGCTCGCCGTGTTCAGTTACCTGTGGTTCATGATCGGCCCGGTGGAGCAGCTGTTGAACCTGCAATACGCCTACTACGCGGCGGGTGGGGCGCTGACGCGGATCAACGAGCTGCTGGCGCGCGCCGATGAGCCGCAATATGCCGGTGGCGAAGATCCGTTTACCGGGCATGAAACGGTCGGTATTGATGTGCGGGGCCTCAATTTCGGCTACGGCGAAGATTTAGTCCTCGACCAGCTTAACCTGAGTATTGCGCCCGGAGAGAAGGTCGCCATCGTCGGTGCCAGTGGTGGCGGCAAGAGTACTTTGGTACAACTGCTGCTGGGCTTGTATACCCCGCAGGCGGGCAGTATCCGTTTTGGCGGTGCCACCCAGCAGGAGATCGGCCTGGCAACCATTCGTGAAAACGTTGCGGTGGTGCTGCAGCATCCGGCGTTGTTCAACGATACCGTGCGCGCCAACCTGACCATGGGCCGTACCCGTTCCGACCAGGCCTGCTGGCAGGCATTGGAGATCGCCCAGCTGGATGCTACCGTCAGGGCGCTGCCCTTGGGCTTGGACAGCGTGGTGGGGCGTTCCGGCGTGCGCTTTTCCGGCGGCCAGCGCCAGCGCCTGGCGATAGCGCGGATGGTGCTGGCCGAGCCGAAGGTGGTGATTCTGGATGAGGCGACCTCCGCTTTGGATGCCGCCACCGAGTACAACCTGCATCAGGCGCTGGCGCGGTTTCTCAGCGGGCGTACTACACTGATTATCGCCCATCGCCTGTCGGCGGTGAAACAGGCCGATCGGGTACTGGTGTTCGATGGTGGGCATATCGCCGAAGATGGCGACCATCAGCAATTGATTGCCGATGGCGGGTTGTACGCCAAGCTGTATGGTCACCTGCAACAAGTGCGTTGAGTTAGCTTAGGCTGTGCTGTCGGGGGCGGATTTTCGCGTGCGTATTCAGCTGTGCATGTGCAAGGGACTTCATGAAGCAAAAACGAACTCTCGGAACACCACGGTTGTTGGGCATTGTCTGGCCTTTTATTGCCGTTGTGCTGTTCCAGGCATTGTTGGGTTGCGTCAGTCTCTACGTGCTTTCAGCGGTGCGTGGCTATGTGGCTGGCGAAAGTCTTTGGTCCAAGGGGCAGAAAGATGCCATCTATTACCTGACCCTCTACGCCGATAATCGCGACGAAGCCACTTACCTCAAGTATCAGCACGCCATCGCCGTGCCACAGGGTGGGCACGAGCTGCGCATTGCCCTCGACCGTCCCGTCCCCGACCTCACCGCGGCGCGCCTGGGTATTCTCAAGGGTGGCAACCACCCGGATGACGTTTCCAGCCTGATCTGGCTGTACCTCAACTTTCGCCATTTCAGCTACCTGGAAAAAGCCATCGCACTGTGGACCGTGGGCGATGGCTATCTGGTGCAGCTGGATGAACTGGCCCAGTCGATGCACCGGGCGATCAGCGCCAATCAAGTCAGTGGCGACAACGTGCGCGACTGGAAGGCGCACATCATTGCGATCAATGACGGCGTGACCCCGGCGGCCAAGGCATTCAGCGATGCCTTGGGCGAGGGCTCGCGGATGATTTTGCGGCTGTTGCTGATCACCAACCTGACCACCGCGTTGGGGCTGATTGTTCTGGCGCTGCTGCGTACCCACAAGCTTCTGGCCCAGCGCCATGCCTTCGCCAATGCCCTGCAAGTCGAGAAGGAGCGGGCGCAGATCACCCTGGAGTCGATCGGCGACGGGGTGATCACCACCGACGTCGATGGCGCCATCACCTACATGAACCCAGCGGCGGAGGCGTTGACCCACTGGAAAAACGCCCAGGCCCAAGGCCTGCCCCTGGCGGCGTTGTTCAAACTGCTGGACGAAAGCGCCGAGCCCGACGGCTTTACCCTGATCGAGCGCATCATCAAGGGCCGGCTTGGTGGCGGCAGCGAACATTCCAAGCTGATCCAGCGCCTGGACGGCAGTACGGTGTCGGTGACGCTGGTGGGGGCACCGATCCGCAGCGCCGGCAAAGTCAGCGGTGCGGTACTGGTGCTGCACGACATGACCCAGGAGCGCCAGTACATCGCCAACCTGTCGTGGCAAGCGACCCATGATGCCTTGACCGGCCTGGCCAACCGTCGTGAGTTCGAGTACCGCCTGGAGCAGGTGCTGCAACAAGTGGGGCGCCAGCAGGGTGGGCGGCATGCGTTGATGTTCCTCGACCTGGACCAGTTCAAGCTGGTCAACGACACCTGTGGTCATGCGGCCGGTGACGAGCTGCTGCGTCATATTTGTGCGCTGCTGCAGTCGGACCTGCGCGAAGGCGACACGCTGGCTCGGTTGGGCGGCGACGAGTTCGGCATCCTGCTGGAGAACTGTCCGGCGCCGGTGGCGGAAAGAATCGCCGAAAGCCTGCGCCATACCGTGCAGAGCCTGCATTTTGTGTGGAAGGGACGGCCGTTCATGACCACCGTCAGTATCGGCCTGGTGCATATCTCACAAACCCCGACCACCCTCGAAACGTCGTTGCGGGCGGCAGATATGGCGTGCTACATGGCCAAGGAAAAGGGCCGCAACCGGGTGCAGGTCTACCATGCCGATGACTCGGAATTGTCTTTGCGTTTCGGTGAGATGGCCTGGGTGCAGCGCCTGCACATGGCGTTGGAGGAAGACCGTTTTTGCCTGTACTCCCAGGAAATCTCGCCGTTGGGCCATACCGACGCCGGCAGTGGGCATATCGAAATCCTGTTGCGACTGCACGATGAAGGGGGGCGCATCATCTTGCCCGACAGCTTTATCCCGGCCGCCGAACGTTACGGCCTGATGACATCGCTGGACCGCTGGGTGGTCGAGAACGTATTCAAGATCATCGCCAAGTGCATGCATGAGCGTCCGGGCCGGCCCATGGCTATGTGTGCGATCAATCTGTCAGGCATTACCATTGGTGATGACGATTTCCTGGGGTTTCTACATGAGAAATTCGCGGCTTATAACATCCCGCCTGAAATGATATGTTTTGAAATAACCGAGACGAGTGCTATTGCCAATCTCGGCAGTGCAATCCGTTTTATTAATGAACTCAAAGCCTTAGGTTGCCATTTTTCCCTCGATGACTTTTGCGCCGGAATGTCCTCATTCGCTTATCTCAAACATTTACCTGTAGACTTCCTGAAGATCGATGGAAGTTTCGTAAAGGATATGCTGGACGACCCGATTAACCGCGCCATGGTCGAAGTGATCAATCACATCGGCCACGTCATGGGTAAGCGCACAATTGCCGAGTTTGTTGAAACCACGCACATCGAACAGGCGTTACTTGAGATCGGTGTGGATTACGCTCAGGGCTACCTGATTGAACGCCCGCAATTGTTTACCTTTGATAGCTTGCAGTGTCGACCTGTGCGTCCGCAGCCTCTGTTATTCAAGGCGCCCGGCACATTCCGCTGAAACATTTGCTGGTCTGTACTATCACACTAAAAAAGGAGCCCTACAGTGATCGACACATTCAACAGAACCGGCCCGCTTATGGAAGCCTCGAGTTACCCCGCCTGGGCGCAACAATTGATCCAGGACTGTAGCGAGAGCAAGCGCCGAGTTGTCGAGCACGAACTGTACCAGCGCATGCGCGACAACACGCTCAGCGCCAAGACCATGCGCCACTACCTGATTGGTGGCTGGCCGGTGGTGGAACAGTTTGCCTTGTACATGGCACAGAACCTCACCAAGACCAAGTTTGCCCGCCATCCTGGGGAGGATATGGCGCGACGTTGGCTGATGCGCAATATTCGCGTGGAACTGAACCACGCTGACTATTGGGTGAATTGGGCGCGTGCCCATGGCGTGAGCCTGGAGGAGTTGCAGGCGCAGAATGTACCTCCGGAATTGCATGCCCTGAGCCACTGGTGCTGGCATACCAGTTCGTCCGATGCGCTGATCGTTGCAATTGCCGCAACCAATTATGCCATCGAGGGGGCGACTGGGGAGTGGTCCGCCGTGGTGTGTTCGACCGGTGTTTATGCCGCCGCCTTCCCCGAGGAAGACCGCAAGCGCGCGATGAAGTGGCTGAAGATGCACGCCCAGTACGACGACGCCCACCCCTGGGAGGCCCTGGAAATCATCTGTACCCTGGCCGGGATGAACCCGAGCAAGGCCTTGCAGGTCGAGCTGCGCCAGGCCGTCTGCAAGAGCTACGACTACATGTACCTGTTTCTGGAAAGCTGCATGCGGTTGGAAAAAGACAACGACAAGATGCTCGCGGCCGTTCGCGAGCGCCCGGCACGCGTCGCCAGCGAGGCGTGATGCAAGCGTGATGGCGGGGGGCTTACCCCGCCATCGCCAAGCGGTTGCGGCCTTCGCGCTTGGCCACGTACAAAGCGTTATCGGCCCGGCGCAGCAGGCTTTCAGCCGACTCGGCGGCCAACAAGGTTGAGCAGCCGAGGCTCACCGTCAATTCGATCCGCGTCCCCTCCACCCAGTAATCCTGTGCCTGTGCTGCCTGGCGCAAACGCTCGCCGACCATGGCGGCGGCCTCTCGGCCGGTATTCGACAGCAGGATCAGAAACTCTTCCCCGCCAAACCGAAACACCATGTCCACGTTGCGCAACTGGTTTTTGATCGTGGTGGCGATTTCGCGCAGCACGCTATCGCCAGCCGCATGACCGTGAGTGTCGTTGATTCGCTTGAAGTGGTCGATGTCCAGCATCAGCAAGGACAACGGGCTCAGGTGCCGCTTGGCCATGTCGATCTCCCTTTGCAGAGTCTGGTCCATGGCGATTCGGTTGCCGGTTTCAGTCAATGGATCACGCAGGGCGCTGCGCGTGGCTGCGCGGTAGAGCAGGGCGTTGCGCATCGGATAGAGCAGGGTAGCCAGCAGGGTTTCGAGCTGGTGCAGTTCGTCTTCCATGAAGCGCTGGTTGCGGCGAAAGATCAGCTCACCCAAGTGCTCGCCTTCGTGGCTCAGGCTGTAGCTCACTGAATGATGGCCGCGATGGCCGAACTCCAGGCGCAGGTCGCTGGTTGCGTGACGGTACTGCAGGGCATCCACCGGGACCAGGCGCTGGATTTCGCGAAAGAACAGGCCGAGGATACGCTCCGGCTCCAGGCTGACCTGCAATTGCTGGTTCAGTTGCTGGCGCAATTGGTTAAGGGTAATGGGGCGCTGCGGCCGCAGGGAGGGCTGACCAAACCCCAGACGTTGCAATTTGGCGCTGTCGAAGTCAATTGCGTTGGTCTGGGTGGGTGTTTTCATAGTTGGACGGCCTCTAAGCACTGAACTGTCTTACAGGCTGGATGAGAATGGCAGAAGCCAAGCGTCTTACTGTTCCGTCAGTTGCGTAAAACAATAGGAACAGTTTAAACCGCTTTAGTCCGGGTTATAACCCCGGGGCACTGCCGCACGTCTTGTCATCGCTTAACCTGCTTGGCAGGGATTAGAGCGAGATTCGTGCCAAATCCTTTTGGCCGTATAAAACGTCTTACAAATCAATTAATTGCTTTTATAACTCAGTGGGGTTGTCGCCTGCTTGCGTCAGTTATTTGGCTGACAGCTGGCTTAGACCAAGGTCGTGCGGTCGATCTGCTCAATCGAGGTGACCCCGGTCAGGGTCATGGCCACGCGCATCTCCTTGGCGAAGATATCCAGCAGGTTCTCCACCCCGTGCTGGCCGTCGGCAGCCAATGCATAGGCGGTGGCGCGGCCCAGCAGACATGCTTTGGCACCCAAGGCGAGCATACGCACCACGTCCAGCCCCGAACGGATGCCGGAGTCCACCAGCACGGTGAGGTCATCGCCGACCTTGTCGGCAATCGGTGGCAGGGCCTTGGCGGTGGACAGCACGCCGTCCAGCTGGCGCCCGCCATGGTTGGAGACCACGATGCCATCGGCCCCGAAGCTCACGGCGTCCTTGGCATCCTGCGGATCGAGGATGCCTTTGATGATCATCGGGCCTTTCCAGAACTCACGGATCCATTCCAGGTCTTTCCAGCTGATGGAGGGATCGAAGTTGTTGGCCAGCCAGCCGATGTAGTCTTCCAGGTGGGTGGGTTTGCCCAGGTACCTGGAGATATTGCCCAGGTCGTGTGGACGGCCGAGCAACCCCACATCGAACGCCCATTGCGGCTTGGTGACGGCTTGCAGCATGCGCCGCGACGCCGCGAATGGCCCGGACATGCCCGAGTGTGCATCGCGGTAGCGTGCGCCTGGCGTGGGCATATCCACGGTGAACACCAGTGTCGTCACCCCGGCCGCCTGGGCCCGTTCCAGCGCGTTGCGCATGAAGCCACGGTCCTTGAGGACATACAGCTGGAACCAGATTGATTGCGCGCTTTGAGACGCCACTTCTTCAATCGAACACACCGACACCGTCGACAGGCAGAAGGGGATGCCTTTATTGGCGGCTGCCTTGGCCGCCTGCACTTCGCCGCGCCGCGCATACATGCCGGTGAGGCCCACCGGGCTGAGGATCACCGGCATGTCCAAGGGCTGGCCGAACAGGGTGGTCTTGAGGCTCAGGCTATCCACATTGCGCAGGACACGCTGGCGCAGGCTGATCTCGGCCAGGTCCGAACTGTTGGCGCGCATCGTGTGTTCGGCGTAGGCACCGCCGTCGATGTAGTCGAACAGGAAGCGCGGCAGCTTGCGCTTGGCGGCTGCGCGATAGTCGGAGGCGGACGAGATGATCATTGAAGAGGGGCTCCACAGGGCAAGGTAATTCAGGATAGGCAATAATCTGGCATGATAAAAACAACTTTTATCAATGGTAGCCAGTCGCAAAAGGAATACCGATGAACCTACGAGCATTGCGTGCCTTTGTCGAAGTGGTACGCCAGGGCGGCTTCTCCCAGGCTGCCGAGGTGGTGTCGCTGACTCAGTCCTCCGTGAGCAAGGCCGTCAGGACGCTGGAGGATGAACTGGGCGCGCCGCTTTTTAATCGCCTGGGCCACCGTAACGAACTCACCGCCGCCGGTGAAATTGTCTACCGTCGCGCCCAGGTGCTGCTCGCCGAGAGCAATGACCTGGTGGCCGAGATCAATGACTTGCGCGGCCTCAAGCGTGGCCAACTGCGCATCGGCCTGCCCCCGGTGGGTTGCGGCGTGCTGTTCGCGGCCATGTTCGCCACCTACCGCAGGCGCTACCCCGACATCGAAATCGAACTCACCGAGTACGGCAGCAAGAAACTGCGCGGGTGCCTGGAAGCCGGGGAGATTGACCTCGCGGCGTTGCTGCTGCCCACGGATGAAGGGTTCGACTTCCAACCCGTGCGCAATGAACCCCTGATGGCCGTGTTACCCATGAACCACCCGCTGGCCCGGCGCAAGCGCATCGACTTCACCGACCTTGCGGACTCACCGTTCATTCTGTTCGAAGCAGGCTTTGCCCTGAACGCCAAGATCCTCGCCGCCTGCGAGCGCAAGGGCGTGACTCCCAAGGTCACGGCCCGCAGCGGGCAGATCGACTTTATCGTCGACTTGGTCTCGGCGGGCCTGGGCGTCGCGTTCCTGCCGCGCATGCTGGCGCACATGCATCAACCCACCGGTATCGCCCTGATCCCCTTGGACGAACCCCACACCGACTGGCACATCGCCCTGGCCTGGCGCGCCAGCGCCCACCTGCCGCCGGCGGCGCGTGCCTGGCTGGATTTGGCCAAGGAAATGGCCCATTCGGAGTAGGGCGACTACCGCTTATCAGGATGAATTCGTCAAAACGCATCCCGATGCTTGACTTCTTCTTTTTAATCAGTAACATACGGCGCATTCCGCGATAGCTCAGTTGGTAGAGCAAATGACTGTTAATCATTGGGTCCCTGGTTCGAGTCCAGGTCGTGGAGCCAGATAGAGAAAAGCCTGCAGCGATGCAGGCTTTTTTTTTGCCCTGGATTTCTTCGGGGTGATCAAAGCGCGCAGCGCGACCAGCGTGACTGCGTCTCTAATCCTGCGATTACATGAAAATCGCTGCAGTGGTTTCAACCAAGGCGCGCTGGGTAAAACCAGGGTTGGCGTCAATTGATCTGATTCTGATTGATATCCAAGGAGCCTGCGCTGTTTTTCATAAAGTCGTGTTTATGAAGAATTATTTAGGTTGCGCTTGCAGATCGTGCCTACGCGACATTTTTTCCGGGGCGAACATTGTTGAGTGGATGGATTTAAATTTCGAATAATCAGGATTTTAGAAAAAACATCGGCTCTGAAACAGAATTCAGTGCTGTGGTTTTTATTGGCTTCCTATTATTTTTTCCTAACCGTCTATTCCAAAAAGGTCTTTTGTTGAAAATTTCGGAGCATGCTTTATTGCGCACAAATGTAACAAGTTGTTTCATTTTTGCCGTTTTCGGCACCGATAAGGGGGCTTTCTGTCGGCGAACAGGTGAGTTCCGTTCGTTGCGGCGCAGTGGGTTGAGCCTGGGACAGTGATGATTTTGCGTGCGTCTGTTCGGCGCAATGCGAAACAAGGGATTTGTATAATTATCGAGGCTCGAACCCATGAATCATGTGATCAACTCCATACTGGAAAATGCATCAACTCGCCCGTCACTCGGCCATACCAACCCCGCTTTACTACATGACATTCTATGGCGAGCACTTGAGCACGCACTCAAGGCAAACACGGACGACGCTTCCCAGACCCCGCACACCCGAGCCTGCCTGAGGATCTACGCCGAAATCGATACGCTGTCGTATCTGGACAAGGCTGATTCGAAATTGGCGGCTGCTTTGGGTAAGGCATTCTTCGAGTCCCGCTCCAGCAAAGACGTCGAGGCGTTCTGGAAGTTGTTGCTGATCAAGCAACTGCTGTTCGAATTGTCGGTCAGGAGTGTGGCGACCCAGATTGCTTCGCAAGCCAGCCTGCCCCGTCAGTTACTCACGCTCGACTCGCAGTTGATTGCAGCGCCGTCCGGGGTAAATATCAGCCTGGGGCTGCTGTGCAAAGAGACCGACCAACTCAAGCATTCTGTCGTGCTGGTCTTGCAGAAACTGGCACAACACGTTGAAGACCGTGGCCATCGGCACGGCCGAACAACTGCTGGCCAGCCTGCACCTGGAAGTGATTGAAAGTAAGCGCTTCGTGTACAAGGCCACCACCGGCACCGAGCCGGCGGATCCTTGGAAAATCAAGGAAAGCAGCTTGCTCAACTTGTGGCCTAGCCTCAAGGCAGAGGTCTACCGCAAGGAAAAGAACCTGAGAATCTATCGGTTGTTTCTTATATACGCCAAAAGCAATCCCGCGTTCATCCAGCCCTCATCGCTGAATGATTTCTACAGCGGGTTCCTCGCGGCCGCGAGTACCGATGCAGGTCTGGTCGATCCCACCAGCGCCCACTATTTCAACTGGTGATTAGCCCCGATACCCAGGGCAGCCTGGGTATCGGCAGGCGCTACCCTCCAAGAGGATCAACTGTATGGCATTTACTATCCTGATACTCGATGCCCCGAGCCCGCCATTGCTGTTTGAGGAAGTCGATCGCTTTCTTGCGCTGGGCCTGAACGTCACTCTCAACCTGCACTATTTCGCGGATAAAGAGCGCATCCGGCAGCACTACACTACGCGTATTGAATATGCCGAGATCGACTGTCACGACGAGCCTGCCTTTATTGCCGCCGTGAGTCGAGCCAGGGGTTACAGCGTGTTCAAGACGCGCCTGAACATCCCCCTCGGTGCCAGCCTGATCCGTGCCGCCAGTTCGCCCGCGTTGGCCACGCCACTGCGCGCCATTGCCCAGGCCGGCGCCGGGGTTAACCATATTGATCGGCTCGAATGCGAGCAGTGCGGCGTTACGATACTCAACACGCCAGGCTCCAACGCGGTCGCTGTTGCCGAGTACGTCCTGGCCCAGGCGCTGTTTCTATCTCGTGATCTGGATTATTACAACGCCGAAACGCACAACGGCCATTGGGCAAAAGGCACCTTGGCACCCACCTGCGAATACGCCGAACTCACGCTTGGGCTGGTGGGCACCGGAAGCATTGCCCGGCAGGTGGCACGTAAGGCGGCGGCGCTGGGCATCAAGGTGATCGCTACCGGGTCCGAGCGTTTTACCGAATCGGTAGCGCGCAGCCTTGAGCTTGAGCGACGAGCAAGCCTTGCGCAGTTACTGGCTGAATCGCACATCGTCTCGATCCACGTGCCGCTCACCACGCTGACCCGCGGCTTGTTCGGCACCGCCGAGTTCGGGCAGATGCGCCAAGGTTCAATCCTCATCAATACCGCTCGCGGCGGGATCGTCGACGAACACCAGCTGGCAGCCTTCATGCGCCAGTTTCCCAGGCACATCAAGGCGGTCGCCATCGATACCTTTTCCCTGGAAAAAGACCGGTTCGACTCGCCACTGACCGACATTCCCAACGCGCAACTGACGCCGCATATCGCCGGCAATACCACCACGGCAATCAGGGTGGCGTCCCGTCAGATCGTCGACAAGATCCATGCATTCAGTGCCGCCGCCATCGTGCGTTAACCTACCGGACACAAGGAGGGCTACATCATGCAGACCTCTATTTTTACCCGTCTCAACGCCCTGAGTTGCACCGACCTCAGCGATGCATGGACCGCCTGAAAATCGTTTGCCAGTGCACCGACATCATGCCTCTGGACCGGTCGTTCACCCTCACAGGCAAAGCCTGGACCCTGCGCTACGGCCCTATTGGCCTGGACGGCGGCTCGGTGGGCGACTACATCGACGACCTTGAGGCCGGCCAGGTGGTAGTGATCGACAACCAGGCGCGGCTCGACACCACCGTGTGGGGCGATTTGCTGACCTCTACTGCCGCCCGCAAGCAGCTGGCCGGGACGGTGATTGACGGTATCTGCCGCGATGTCGACCGTGCGTTGGAACTTGACTACCCGATATTTTCCCGGGGTAACTGGATGCGCACCGGCAAGGATCGCGTGCGTGTCGAAGCGATCCAGGCGCCCGTGACGCTGGGCGGCGTGCGGGTACAACCAGATGATTGGTTGCGCGGAGATGGTGACGGCTTGGTAGTGATTCCGGCCGGCTCACTGAGCCAAGTGCTGGAGGTGGCCGAAGAAATCCACCAGGCCGAAGAGCATATTCGTGCGGCTATCGAGGCGGGCGTTCCTTTACATAAAGCTCGCGCCGATTACGGCTACCACGCCTTGCAGACGCCGCGCCGCTGACTGGCCCACGGCAGGAGCCGCAGCGGGTGCGGCTTCAGTTGATGCCGGCTCGAGCAACGACTTGGCTGGATGTGCATAAGGAGATTGATCGTTCCATGATTCGATGAGTTCAAATCTGATAGTGTCCTGAATATCAATATTCGAGGCAGTGTCAATAATGGGCAATCATGTGGCTCGCTACGCGTTATTTGCTTTTCCTCTCTTCATGTTGTGCCAGCCAGTACAAGCAGCATCGTGGCAAATTTGCAGTCTGGAGTTACGTGTTACTGACGTATTGAAACATCCATACCCCAAGCTGCAGGCGCAGATCCTGAAGGTGAGCCCTACATCGACCACGGCAGAGTGCCCGGAAGAGGGGGCGACCCTCACGTTTATCCCAGAAACTACTGATTACCAAAGCCAGATCCCACGCCGAGAGTGGCCCAAAAAAGGCCAGTCGGTGCGTGTGAACTACCGGTATCTGGATGGGACATGTAAAGGCGATGGCCATAGTCATGCGTGCCGTATTGAGCATTACCCATTAGCGGGTAGCTGAGTTGCAAGCGTTTTCCCGGTTCACTTCAAGTTCGCTGAACGGAGGCGGCGGTAACGGCCCGATCTCACTGGCCCGCTGTGTCAGCAGACCCCGATAGTTACTCCCCACTTCACTTATGCAGGATCGCCTGGTGAATATCCTGCAACGCCATGATGCGCTGTGCGGCGTTGAGTTTGATGGCTTCCTTGGGCATGCCGAATACCACGCAGCTGGCCTCGTCCTGGGCGACCGTCGCGGCGCCGGCGACGAGCATTTCCTTGAGGCCGCGGGCGCCGTCGTCGCCCATGCCGGTCATGATGATGCCGGTGGCGTTCTTGCCGGCGAATTTGGCCACTGAGCGAAACAGCACATCCACTGATGGCCGATGGCGGTTGACCAGCGGCCCGTCGATGACCTGAGTGTGATAGTAGGCGCCGCTGCGTGTGACCATCAGGTGCTTGCCGCCGGGAGCGATCAAAGCCAGGCCCGGCAGGATACGGTCGTTGTTGCGCGCTTCACGCACTTCGATCTGGCACACGCTGTTCAGGCGCTCGGCGAAGGAGGCGGTGAACTTTTCCGGCATGTGCTGCACGATCACCATGCCCGGGCACACCCTCGGCAGTGCCGTCAGCACGGCCTCCAACGCCTGGGTGCCGCCGGTGGAGGTGCCGATGGCGACAATGCGTTCAGTGGTCTGGGCCATGGCCTGGCCATTGGCGGCGGGCAGGATCGCATCCGCCGTCAGCTTGCCGGCGACCGCGGGCGCCGGGGTCGGCTTGGCGATGCGCTTGCCGAGGTTACTGACATTGGAGTTGGCCGCCGCACGGATTGCCGCAATCAATTCCGGGCCCGATTCGATCAGGAAATTCTTCAGGCCTGTGGTGGGTTTGGTGATGATGTCCACGGCGCCGGCCGATAAAGCCTGCAGGGAGGTTTCCGCGCCTTTCTGGGTCAGTGACGAGCAGATCACTACCGGTGTCGGGCGCTCGCTCATGATTTTCCTGAGAAAGGTGATGCCATCCATGCGCGGCATTTCCACGTCCAGCACAATCACATCCGGCCATTCACGGGCGAGCTTGTCCATGGCGAAAATCGGGTCGGAGGCGGCGCCTATGACGTGGATATCCGGCGTGTCATTGAAAATCGCCAGCAGCACTTGGCGGACAACGGCCGAGTCATCGACCAGCAATACGCTGATTTTTTTATTAGGCATTGTTTTTGAGTAATCCCATTGGTTGATGCCGGACCCAGACGTTGCCGTTCCACAGGTCGAACACGATAGTGCGATAACCGGTACTGCCCATGTCCTGGGCCGCCAGGTGCAAATGATGGTGTTTGGCAAGCGCCAGCGCGGCGCGGATGTTCAGGGCGGCCACATTTTGCGCCGGTAGGTGGCGATGCTGCGTGGGGAACATCTCGCCGCCGCCGAACGCCTTCACCTGATAGTCCTGGGGCCGCGTGCCATGGGCGCGCGCGTGCCGAATCAGCAGCTCCAGCGCTTCGTCGCCGTATTTGCCATCCAGGGGCTGACCATGCCGCAAGCGTGCCGGCAGCATGAAATGGCACATGCCGCCGATCCGCCGTTGCGGATGCCAGAAGGTGAACGCCACGCAGGAACCGAGCAAGGTGCGCAGGCGAGTCGGCCGCGTCGCAAAAGTGACTTGGCCGGGCGCCAACACCACTTCGACTGCACCGAGAGGCTTTTTCATGGCTTGCGGTAAATCGACGGCGCCACCAGCTTCAAGGTGTCGTTCACACCATTGAGGCTCTCCGAGTGGCTGATGATGAAATGGCCGCCGGGCTTGAGCTGCGGCAACAAGCGTGCGACCACTTGGCTCTTGGTCTGCTGGTCAAAATAAATCATCACGTTGCGCAGGAAGATCACATCGAACTCGCCCAGGCCTGGCAGCGGCTCGTTCAGGTTGACTTGCACGAAGTTGACGCGGTTGCGCAGGCTCTTGTCGATCAGGAACGTGCCTTCCTGGCGGCCGATGCCCTTGAGGCAGTATTTGGTGAGCAGCGGCTGGGGCAGGGTGCCGACGCGCTCCATCGAGTAATGCCCGGTACGCGCCTTGGCCAGCATCTGAGTGCTGATGTCCGAGCCGATCACTTCCCAAGGCGTAGTGCCCAGGGCCTCGGCCAGTGTCATCGCCAGGCTGTAGGGCTCTTCGCCCGAGGAGCTGGCCGCGCTCCACACGCGAAACACTTTGCCCGGCGCGGCCTTGGGCAGGACGTGCTGACGCAGGAAATCAAAGTGCTTGGGCTCGCGAAAAAAGTAGGTTTCGTTAGTGGTCAGCAGGTCCAGCGCGACTTGCAGTTCGCCCTTGCGCTGGTCGTTCATGATCAGTTTGAAATAGTCCCCGTAGCTCTCCAATTCATAATGCTGGAGGCGCTTGAACAGGCGCCCGGCCACCAAGGCTTTTTTGGCCGGCGACAGGTTGATGCCGGCCGCACGGTACAACCAGGATTGGAATTGACCGAATTCACGGTCATCGAGCGAAGCAGTGTCGGCCATGATCGTATCTCAACGCTGCTCAAGGTCGAGCGCCGGTGTCTGCGCGCTTTCGGCCAGGCTGGACATCTCGTCGATAGAAAGGACTTTGCCCACCTCCAGCACAATCACGAACTTGCCTTCGACCTTGGCCATGCCACCGATGAAGTCGGCACGAATCCGCGCGCCGAAGCTGGGAGGGGGTTCGATCTGGGCCGCCGGAATCTCCTGCACGGCGGATACCGTATCCACCAGCAACCCGATGTCCTGGGGCTGCCCATCTTCGGTACTCGCTTCGATGATGATCACGCAGGAGCGGCGCGTAATCGGCGAGTTCGCCCGGCCGAAACGCGCCGATAGATCAACCACCGGCACCACGGCGCCGCGCAGGTTGATTACACCGCGCACGAACGCGGGCATCATCGGTACTACGGTCAGGCTGCCGTATTCGATGATTTCCTTGATGCCCAGAATGCCGATCGCGAACATCTCGCCACCGAGCATGAAGGTCAGGTATTGCGCATCCTCATCCGCCGCCACTGCGGTCTGACGGTTAGTCATCACTGCACCCATGTCACTCTCCCTGTAAGCCCGCGTCGATGTCTCGCATCAGAAACGGGTAAATTCCGATTCGTCCGGGGCGCTGGCCATCGTGTAGGCAAACGCTTTGCGGGCGGGCTGCGGTGCCGGGCGGGGTGGCTGGCGGCTGGGCTTGTTGCCAGGGCTGTCCACACTGCTGGTTTGAACCGCGGCGCCGGAGGTGGCGTCGAGTACGAAAAAGCTCATCGCCTGTTGCAACTGCTCGGCCTGGCTGCTCATTTCTTCGGCGGTCGCCGCCAGTTCCTCGCTGCTGGAGGCGTTCTGCTGGGTCACCTGGTTGAGCTGGGTCATGGCCGTGTTGATCTGCGCCACGCCGGCCGCCTGCTCTTCGGACGCGGCACTGATTTCCTGCACCAGGTCGGAGGTCTTGTTGATCGAGGGGACCATTTCGTCGAGCAGTTTGCCGGCCTTTTCCGCCATGTCCACGCTGCTTGAGGACAGTTCGCCGATTTCCTGCGCGGCCACCTGGCTGCGCTCCGCCAGTTTGCGGACTTCGGCGGCGACCACCGCGAAACCTTTGCCGTGCTCGCCGGCCCGGGCAGCCTCAATCGCGGCGTTGAGCGCCAGCAGGTTGGTCTGGTAGGCAATGTCATCGATGATGCTGATGCGCTGGGCGATTTTCTTCATTGCCAATACCGTTTGTTGCACCGACTCTCCGCCGTCGGTGGCTTCCTTGGCCGCCTTGCTGGCCATGCCATCGGTGACCTTGGCGTTTTCGGTATTCTGATTGATGCTGGCGCTCATCTGTTCCACCGACGCGCTGGTTTCCTCGACGCTGGCGGCCTGTTCACTGGTGGCCTGGCTCATCGACTGTGCGGTGGCGCTGACTTGCTCCGAGGCGCTCGCCAGGTTGTCGGCAGCGTTGCGTACTTCGCCGATGATATTCGCCAGTTTGCCGACCATGTTGCGCATGGCATTGAGCACCATGCCGGTTTCATCTTTCCCGCCCGGCGCGATAGGGGTGCTGAGGTTGCCTTCAGCCAATTGCTCGGCGGCGGTCGCGGCGAGCCTCAGCGGACGCGAAATAATCCGCGCGATGAACACCGCCAGGCCCAGGCCGATCAACAGGGCGGCGACCAGCACCGCGATGATCGACACGCGTGCGCTTTCGTACAACGCCGAGCCCTTGTCACCGACTTGGATCGCGCCGGCTTCATTGAACTCGACCATTTTCTGCAAGCGGCTGGTCACCTCATCGAAATGCGTCCTGGACTCCCCTCTGAGCAGGGTAGTCGCAGCGGCTTCCTGGTTCTGCCGGGACAAGTCGAGTAACTGCTTGCTGGTCGCCAGGTAGGTGGACCAGGCACTTTTCAAACCGACCAGAAGCTGACGTTCTTCATCGCCCGACAGCAATTGCTCGTAGGTGCCCATGCGGGTATTGAACTGTTGCAGCGTCTCATCGGCTTCGCGATCAGCCTGGGCCTTTTCTTCGGCGATCTCGGTAGTGACGTGGCGGTTTTCCTTCAGGCGATAATTGGCTGCAAAAAAACGCATGCCGGCTGCGGCGCGCATGGATGGCATCCAATCGCTCTTGATCTCCTGGGCTGCCTGGTTGACGGCACCGAGCTGGAGGATTGCAAACCCACCCATGGCCGCCGTGAGCGCCAGGACCACCAGGAATGCGCTGATCAACTTGGTGGAAATCTTAAGATCGTAGAACCATTTCATCGGGGAACCTCCATGGAATTGCGAATGCGTCAGCGCACGCCGACCGTGGGCGACGAGGGCGCCTGAGGTGTGCGGGCTTCCTGTTGTACGATTTGGTTGAGCAACGCCGGTATATCCAGGATCAGGGCCACCGCGCCGCTGCCCAGAATGGTCGAGCCGCTGATGCCGCGCAGCGCACCGAACAGCTTGCCCAAGGGTTTGATGACGGTCTGGAACTCGCCGAGCAGGTCATCCACCACCAGCCCGGCCTTGTGTTCGGCATAGCGCACCACCACCACGTTCTGGCGGCGGGCCGGTGGGCCTTCATGGTTGAAGTGGTCGCGCAGGTGCACCAGCGGCAGCACCTCGCCGCGCAGATCCAGGTAGCCCTGGTCGCGGCTGGATTGGCGCTGGAGTTCGTCCAGCTCGACGCATTCCTGGACCATATCCAACGGAATCACGTAGGTGCAATGGTCGATACCGACCAGGAATCCGTTGATGATCGCCAGGGTCAGCGGCAGGCGAATGCGCACCACGGTGCCTTGGCCGGGGCGGCTGTCGAGGTCGACGGTGCCGCGCAACAGGGTGATATTTCGTTTGACCACATCCATGCCGACACCGCGTCCGGAAAGGTTGGTCACCGCCTCGGCCGTGGAGAAACCGGCTTCGAAAATCAGGTTGTAGATTTCCTGGTCGCTGAGCACCGCACCGCTGGCGACCAGCCCGCGTTCCTGGGCTTTTTCCAGGATACGTTCGCGGTTGAGTCCGGCGCCATCATCGGCGATTTCGATCACGATGCTGCCCGAGTCGTGGTAGGCATTCAGGCTCAGGTGACCCTTGGTCGATTTACCGGCGGCGCGTCGGGCCTCGGCGTTCTCGATGCCATGGTCCATCGCATTGCGCAACAAGTGCATCAGCGGGTCGCCGATTTTCTCGACGACGGTCTTGTCCAGCTCGGTTTCCGCGCCGCTGATGATCAGGTCGATATCCTTGCCCAGTTCCTGACTGACATCGCGCACCACGCGGCGGAAACGATTGAAGGTATCGCCGATGGGGATCATGCGCAGGCGCAGCGCGCCATCGAGGATCTCTTCCACCAGCCCGGAGACGGTCGAGGCGGCTTCTTCCAGCGGGTCGTTGTTGCAGGAGCGCGCCAACAGGCTGGCACCGGCGCTGGCGATGACCAGCTCACCGACCAGGTTGATCAGTTCATCGAGCTTGTCGGCATTGACCCGTACATAGTTGCCATCCCGCGGCTTGACGTCGCTGGTCGTCGCGACGCGCTGTTGCGTCGTCGCCACTGGGCTGGCAAGGGTCTGGGTGACCAACTCGGTGCCGGCTGCGGTGCTGCTGTCGCCTGGCGCGTCGAGGGCGCTGATGAGCACCTCACAGTCATCGCGTACGAAGTCGAACACTTCATTGAGGGTGGCATGGCTGGCATTCGAACGCAGGTCGATTTCAAAGCCCAGGTAGCAGCTTTCCGGGTCCCAGGCGTCCACGGGCGGAATGCGCTCGGTCAGCGGGGTGACCTGTAGCAACTGGCCCAGCGTGGCGAGGTAGCGCAAGAAGGACAACGGGTCCATGCCATTGCGGAACACCTCTGCGCCGAAGCGCAGGGAAATATGCCAGAGCACCTCGGCGCGGGTCTCGTCATCTTGGCCTGCGCTTTCCACAGCGGTGATTGCCGTCTGCAGTGGCTGATAGGCGCTCAGTGCTTCGCGCAACACCTCACCATGTTCCAGCGTCGCAGGCTGCAGCGCGCCACCGTGATGGTCGACCGCCTCGATCAGGTCAAGTATGTGGTCGCCGCACTTGAGCAGCAGTGCGATCAACGCCGCATCCACTTTTACGCTGCCATCGCGCAGGCGGTCGAGCACGTCTTCGACGATATGCGTGAAACCGACAATCGGTGCCAAGCCGAACAACCCGGCGGAGCCTTTGATGGTATGGGCGGCGCGAAACACTGCACCGATCGCATCTTCATCACCGGGTTCGCTCTCCAGTTGCAGCAGGGATTGCTCCATGACCTGCAGCAGCTCGCGTGCCTCGGCGATAAAGGTCTGCTGTGCCTGATCGAGATCAATACTCACCTGGACACTCCTTGTCGCTCATTGAACGGGGCTGCGCGCTAGAAGATCGCGCCGCCACACAGTTGAAAGGTGCTCGTGACCGCCTGGCTCTGCCCGGCAAGGCTCAGGTCCGTGCCATTGCCGGCGGCTTCACGCTTGATGACCGCGAGCAATTGCAGGCCGGCGCCGTCGATTTCGGTGACCTGTGACAAGTCGATTTCCAGGCGTGGCGCCGCGCCGATCCGGGGCAGCAGCGCGGCGGCAAGCTCGGCCACGGTGTAGATCGTCAGTTCGCCGTCAATACCCAGGCGGGCGGTGCCGTCGACTGTTTCGCAGGTGATGGACATAAGGCCTCCATGCCGTCATCGGTCAGGGCAGGATCAACTTGGACACCGCCGCCAGCATCTGCGCCGGCTGGAACGGCTTGACCACCCAGGCCTTGGCGCCTGCGGCCTGGCCTTCGGCTTTCTTCGATTCCTGCGACTCGGTGGTCAGCATGATGATCGGGGTGAACTTGTAGCTGGCCAGCTTCTTGACTTCCTTTACAAAGGTGATGCCGTCCATATTGGGCATGTTCACGTCACTGATGATCAGGTGCACCTTCTGCCCGTTGAGCTTGCCCAGGGCATCCTTGCCATCGCAGGCCTCGATCACATCGTAGCCGGCACTTTTCAAGGCAATGCCGACCACTTGTCGCACGCTGCTCGAGTCATCGACCACCAATACATTCTTCGCCATGCTGTGCTCCTAGAAAAAAGTGATGTCTTGTGAACTCTGCTGCGCCGCGGTATCGCCATGATGGTTACGCCGCTGCTCGTCGGTGGCATAGGTGGCCTCCATGCGCGCCAGCCACTGGCGGGCATCGACGGCTGCCAGTTGGTCGGGCGTCTGGTTGGCCTGGAGCAGGTGCTCATGCAGGGCGTGCATGTTGTCGCGTACATGGCTGAGGATCTGGCTGACCCGGTCCTGGAATTGCAGGTTGACCAGCACCTCGGTCATTTCGTCACGGATGCCGTAGCTTTCCTGCTTGAGCAGGTCGGCGGAATCGGCCAGGCGCCCGGTGATGCTCTGGAAGCGTTCGAGCACCTGCTGGATGCTCTGCTCGGACGCGGCGACGGAGTGGCTGTCCTGGTCGGCGCTGGTGGAGGCCACCTGCACCAGTTGGGTGATGGCGTTGTTAATGATGTCGACTTTGGCCGACATCTGCTGGCCGGTCTCGCTGGATTTACTCGACAGGCTGCGCACCGCATCCGCAACCACGGCAAACCCGCGCCCGGCTTCACCGGCACGCGCCGCTTCGATCGCGGCATTGAGGGCCAGCAGGTTGGTTTGTGCCGCAATCGCCGCCACGTCGGCGGCCATGGTGCGCAGTTCGCCGGTATAGGCGGTGAGGCTGCGCACCTGGGAGAGAGTCTGGTCTCGGCTCGATTGAGCGGCCTTGAGCGAGTCGATCACCTGGCTCAGTTCGCTGTCACTGCGCGCCAGCACCTTGAGCGCGCCGTCGGCAGCCTGCCCATCGAGTTCCCCGGCGGCTTGCTGCGAGGCCTGCACGGTGTCCTGCAGGCGCGTGGAAATACCCGTGAAACGGTTGGCGAGGCTGACGATGGCGTCTTCGGTCTGCAAGCGCGAGCTTTCCACTTGCTTGGCCCAGATGGGCATGGCGCCCAGCAACACCTCGTCGAGTTGGGCGCGCACGGCCATGCCGTGGTGTGTCGCGTCTGCATCTGCCGGGTCTGCCTTGGCCTGCGCAATCGCTCGCAGCACCAGGTCACGCTGCGAACGGGTGCTCCAGGCGCACGCACCAAGACCGATCAGCAGCAGTACGGCACAGGCCACCATGTTGGCCAGAGAGGCTGATTGCAGGAGTGTCCATGCGATGGCAGGGATGACCGGGATTAACGCAAACCAGCGAAAAGGCAAGGGAACGGGGGGCAAAGTACGGCCGGATTGACGCTGAGTCATGAGTTCGGTCCTTGAACATTGTTGCAGATATGAACGACATAAAGTCTATCTGTCCCTGGCGCCTTAACTTTAGACCTAGTATGTACCTTCCGTCTGGTTTGTTACTGAGGCGTGAGTGGGCGCCGGGAAAAGGGCGATGGCCTATTTCTTGCCGTAGCGCTGCAAGGTGTGCAACTCAAGTCGAACGCAAATGGGGCTATGCAGTTTTTGCCTTGACTTTTGTGCTGCCTTTCAGCGCCTGCACGTTCAGGCCAGTACCCCGATGATTTCATGAGTGCGCCGGTTTTAGAGGTTCGGGACTTTACTGCGAAACCTGTAGATCCTGCCAAAAAGAGACGCGCGCACCCGAAAAACCACTTTTACACGGCGTAATGACGACAGAATCCGCTGTATGGAAAATTTCGATATCTTGCGCGAGGCTCTAGGTTGAGGGTCTAGTGATCCAACGTCCCGACCTGTCGGTTTTAGCTGTTGGAAACATTTTGATACTTGAAGTAACGTGCCAGTTGCTTTGACTTCGGGTGTTCAAATTTTCCAAGGAATCGGAATATGCTGCGCCGTCGCATGATGATCATGTTGGGTGTTTCTCTGTGCGTTGTATTGATGCTGGCAAGCTACAAGGCTTATTCGATCTATCAGCAAGTACAGGGTTTTTCCACACCCCGCCCTCCAGTCAGTGTGGCCGTGGTGACGGCGCAGGAGCAGACATGGCAGGAGCGATTGCCGGCGGTGGGCTCGCTCAAGGCATTGCGCGGCGTAAACCTGAGCCTGGAGATTGCCGGCACCGTCAAGGACGTGCAGTTCGAATCAGGGCAAACGGTGAAGGTCGGACAACCTCTGGTCCAGCTCGATAGCGCGGTAGAGCAGGCGCTGCTCGAAACCGCCCAGGCCGATCTTGGCCTGGCAAAGCTGGATTTTGGACGCGGCAGCCAATTGGTTGGTGATCGGGCCATCTCCAAAGGTGAGTTCGATCGACTCTCGGCCCAATTGCAAAAAAACCTGGCCACCGTCAATCAACTCAAGGCGTCCCTGGCGAAGAAGCACATTCTTGCGCCGTTTGGCGGTGTCATCGGTATTCGTCAGGTCGATGTCGGCGATTACCTGGCCAGCGGCACTGTGATTGCCACTTTGCAGGACCTGAGCAGCCTCTACGTCGACTTTTATCTTCCCGAACAATCGGTGCCTAAAGTGGCCATCGGGCAAGGCGTGCAGGTCGAGGTGTCGGCCTACCCGCAACAAGCCTTTCCCGGCACCATTAGTGCCATCAACCCCAAGGTTGAGAGCACCACGCGCAATATGTTGGTGCGCGCCACCCTGGCCAACCCTGACAACAAACTGCTCCCCGGCATGTTCGCCAGCCTGCGGGTGTTGCTGCCTGATCCGAAGGTTGAGATTGTGCTCCCGGAAAGCGCGATTACGTTCACCCTTTACGGCAACTCGGTGTATGCCATCACGCAGAAAAAAGCCGATGACGGCAGCGTGGAAAAAGACGCCAACAACCAGCCCGTCCTGATTGCCGAACGGCGTTTTGTAGAAACTGGCGAGCGGCGAGGCGGTCTGGTGCTGATAACGCGCGGATTGAAAAACGGTGATCAGGTGGTCAGCGCCGGCCAGCTCAAGCTGGACACCGGTACCCCTGTCGCCATCAGCCCTGACAAGACTCAGCCGGCAGTGCCTGACCAACCAGCCCTCGCTGCAGGTGCGCTATGAAGTTCACCGATGTTTTCATTCGCCGCCCGGTGTTGGCCGTGGTGGTCAGTCTGTTGATCGTGCTGCTGGGGTTTCAGGCTTACAGCAAGCTGGCGCTGCGGCAATTCCCGAAGATGGAAAACGCACTGATCACAGTCACGACCGCATACCCAGGTGCGAATGCCGAAACCATTCAGGGCTATATCACCCAACCGTTGCAGCAAAGCCTGGCCAGTGCCGAGGGCATTGACTATATGACGTCGGTCAGCCGCCAGAATTTTTCGGTGATTTCGATCTACGCCCGCATCGGGTCTAACAGCGATCGTCTGTTTACCGAACTGTTGGCCAAGGCTAACGAGGTCAAGAACAAGCTGCCACAGGACGCCGAAGACCCGGTGCTGAGCAAGGAGGCCGCTGACGCCTCGGCGCTCATGTACATCAGCTTTTCCAGCCGGCAACTGAATAATTCGCAAATCACCGACTACCTGTCTCGGGTCATCCAGCCCAAGCTCGCCACGCTGCCTGGTATGGCTGAAGCCGAAATCCTCGGCAGTCAGGTATTTGCCATGCGCCTGTGGCTCGACCCGGTGAAGCTTGCGGGGTTCGGCTTGAGTGCCAACGATGTCACCGCAGCGGTACGCCGATACAACTACCTTTCGGCTGCCGGTGAGGTAAAAGGCGAATATGTGGTTACCAGTATTAACGCCAGTACCGATCTGAAAACCGCTGAAGCCTTTGCTGCCATCACCCTGAAAACCGATGGCGATAGCCGAGTGTTATTGGGGGATGTGGCGCGGGTGGAAATGGGGGCGGAAAACTACAACGCCATCAGCTCCTTTGGCGGCACACCTTCGGTTTACATCGCCATCAAGGCGACACCGAGCGCCAACCCGCTGGACGTGATCAAGGAAGTACGCAAGCTCATGCCTGAGCTGGAGACTCAACTGCCGCCCAGCCTCAAGGTAGATATAGCCTATGACGCCACACAATTTATCCAGGCGTCGATCAATGAAGTGGTGAAGACGCTGTTTGAAGCTGTGCTGATTGTGATCGTGGTGGTGTTCCTGTTTCTGGGGGCGCTACGTTCGGTAGTGATCCCGGTGGTCACCATTCCGCTGTCGATGATTGGCGTAATGTTCTTCATGCAGATGATGGGGTACTCGATCAACCTGCTGACTCTATTGGCGATGGTCCTGGCGATCGGCCTGGTGGTAGACGATGCGATCGTCGTGGTCGAAAACATTCACCGGCATATCGAGGACGGCAAGGGACCGATGGACGCGGCGCTGGAGGGCGCGCGGGAAATTGCTCTGCCGGTGATTTCCATGACCGTCACTTTGGCGGCGGTCTATGCGCCAATTGGGTTCCTGGACGGTTTGACCGGTGCACTGTTCAAGGAATTCGCCTTGACTCTGGCCGGTGCGGTGGTGATTTCCGGCATTGTCGCGTTGACACTTTCGCCGATGATGTGCGCTCTGTTGCTTCGTTCCGAGGCCAGCAGTTCGGGGCTCGCCCACCGACTGGACCGTATTTTCGAAAGCCTCAAACGGCGTTATCAACGGCTGCTGCATGGCACTCTTAATACACGGCCAGTGGTACTGGTGTTTGCCGTGATTGTGTTGTGTCTGATTCCAGTGTTCCTCAAATTCACCAAGTCGGAGCTGGCGCCGGCTGAAGACCAAGGCATCATTTTCATGATGTCCAGTGCGCCTCAACCGACCAACCTGAATTACTTGAATACTTACACCGACGAATTCATCGATATCTTCAAAGCCTTCCCGGAGTACTACTCGTCTTTCCAGATCAACGGCTATAACGGCGTGCAGTCCGGGATTGGCGGCTTCCTGCTCAAACCATGGAATGAGCGCAACCGCACCCAAATGCAGATCCTGCCCGAACTGCAAGGTCGACTGGCGCAGATCCCTGGTCTACAAATTTTTGGCTTTAACCTGCCTTCGCTTCCAGGTACTGGCGAAGGCTTGCCGTTTGGTTTCGTCATCAACACCGCCAGCGATTATGAGTCGTTGCTGAAAGTGGCCGATCGGGTGAAGACGCGCGCCATGGAGACGGGCAAGTTCGCTTTTGTCGATATCGACCTGGCGTTCGATAAACCGGAAGTGGTGATAGACATCGATCGCGCCAAGGCGGCGCAGATGGGTGTGTCGATGCAGGATCTTGGCAGTACGCTGGCGACATTGCTGGGCGAGGCGGAAATCAATCGGTTCACCCTTGAAGGGCGTAGCTATAAAGTGATAGCCCAGGTCGAGAGGGCCTACCGCGACAACCCCGAGTGGTTGAACAGTTACTACGTCAGAAACACCAATGGTGAATTGTTGCCGCTTTCGACGTTGATCCGCATCACCGATCGGGCGCGACCACGGCAGTTGAACCAGTTCCAGCAGCTCAACTCGGCATTGATCTCGGGTTTTCCATTGGTGGGAATGGCAGAAGCCATCGAGACGGTGAAGCAGATTGCCGTCGAAGAAGCGCCGCCAGGGTATGCATTTGACTACAGCGCCGAATCACGGCAGTTCGTCCACGAAGGTAGCGCACTGTGGGTGACCTTTGGTTTGGCGTTGGCCATTATTTTCCTAGTCTTGGCGGCGCAGTTCGAGAGCTTCCGTGATCCGTTGGTGATACTGGTGACGGTGCCGATGTCGATTTGCGGAGCGCTGATTCCCTTGTTCCTTGGATGGTCGAGCCTGAACATCTATACCCAAGTGGGGCTGGTGACGTTGATCGGTTTGATCAGCAAACACGGAATTCTGATCGTCGAATTCGCCAACCAGTTGCGTAAAGACAAAGGCTTGTCGGCCCGTGAAGCCGTAGAACAGGCGGCCTCCATTCGCTTGCGGCCAGTATTGATGACCACGGCGGCTATGGTGTTTGGCATGGTGCCGTTGATACTTGCGACCGGTGCGGGAGCGGTAAGTCGTTATGACATCGGTATGGTGATTGCCACCGGGATGTCGATTGGCACGCTATTCACGTTATTTGTCCTGCCGTGCGTCTATACGTTATTGGCCAAGAGCGAGGTGCGAAAGGTCGAGGTGGATGGGATCCCTGTAATGACTCGGTAATAAAGCACACTGATCCCAGCTTGTTGGAAGAAGATAATTTTAAGTAAGTCGTAGATTTTGTATGACTCAGCCCTATTCAGGTGCTGCGTATTTTATCGTCTTTTAATTAGTAGTTACCGTTCATCGGGCTGAAAAAATTCTTTGTAAAAGATTTTGACAAGCTTATATCTATTTGATTAGTCTGGATTGGATCCAATCATAAGAACAACAAAGTCGACTGACTTTTCTGCCGCTCAAGTTTTAGACAAACATGGATGAAGGGGTGTGATTGATATGTACTTGGTCAAAATAAAAGAGATCGCAGCAGACATTCTTTTTCTGGAGGGGCCAGAGTCAATTCCCAGTGACCAGTCATTTGATCAAATCGGATTTACGTCGATTGATTTCATCGACTTCTGTTTTGAAGTCAAGTCGCAGATCAACGCCGATGTGGAGCCCGAGTACTTGTGGCCGTTCCATAAAATGATGGCGGATCCAGCATTGTGCGTGGACAGTCAGTGGACCACCCGCGGGCGGGAGATGACTCGCGACATCCTGCAAGTTGCGGATAGCGATGTGGTTGAGCCGAATAAGATCGGTCGTTTCTGGACGCCGGAGTTCTGTTCCCGGCGTCTAGAGGCGCTCGCCCATGGCTAGTGTTTACTTGACTGGAATCGCCGTACGTCAGGCCGGGCTCGACCTGGCCGATATCGCTCGGCAAGAGGCCGCTTTTGTAACCGCTGAAGCAGCGTCCAAAGGGGTTGCGGTTTTGTCTGCGCAGATGGCTAAAGATATTGCCCGTGAAGACAGGGCGATATTATCCGACGCAGCAATACGCAGCCTTACCGTCGCGGATGCCGCATGTGCAATGGCGCAACAACAGCTTGCCTTTAGCGAAGAGGCGCGTGCGCTTATTAATGTCTATACCACCGCTGAAACCGTCCGGGACTTTTACGAAATTCTTTACGAATACCGTATCAAGCACCCGGAACTGACGGCCGCTGATCTACACGCGGTGTTAGGACGTGTTGCCGGCAGCGTCCACCCACTTCGGTTATTTCGAAAGTTGCCGACTAATAACCTGTACCACATTGCCAAGTTCTTCGGATTTATCGGAGGGGGTTATCCATTGCGCAGTATGTCACTGGGCGGGCTCTCCTTATTGGAACATGCGCTATTCAAACTTGAGGACGAGGCGCAGGGAGGGGCTTTATTGTGTGGGGTCGGGGATATGATCAAAGCTGATAACTTTGAAGCGTTCCGCAAGATGGGTCTGATTGAGTCGGACCCGCACCGGCCGCAAACCGATAAAGTCAACGTCACCCATGGCGCGGTTGCATTGATGCTGGAAAATGCCGCCCTGTTGCAACGCTCCGGCCATGTCGCGCTTGCGCAGATTGTGTCTGTCCATAGTCGTTTCGACGGGAAAATCCATTCACAGCAAGCGGATTGGGAGGCCTTGCTCAGCGGCTTGCCTGCTGCAGTAATCGGCGAAAAACCGGTGGTTGTGATGTATGACAACGGCGCGCCGAACCTGCGTCAGGTCGAGAATGCAGCGGTGTTCAAGGCCCTCCCGAACGTCGATATTCGTCGTTACAAACCCTATACAGGTTATGCGGGAAGTACCAGTGGCCTGGTGGACCTTGCCTGTGCGCTGGCCGACAAGAGCGTTGAAGTTGGCCGCACACTACTGGTCAATGGCATGGGGATCGGCATCGGCTGTGCGTGCGCCGTGGTCAAAAAGTTGCAACATCTGCCCATCGACCGGCCCGTATTGGGAGAAGCGTCATGAGAGAACGCGTGGTCATCACCGCCTTGGGCTGTTGTACGCCCCTGGGCAATACCTATGATTCGGTCACTGCGGCATTGCGTGACGGGACAACCGGCATTCGTGAAATACAGAAGTTCGATACGGCTTCGTTCAAAAGCCATTTCGCGGGCGTGCCAGAGGTTGGCAACATGCGCACGTCCTCATTAAAACGCAGTCGCTCCTGGGACGAGTTGTATATCAATAATGCGGTTAAGGGATTAATGGCATGGCCCGGTATGGACCTGAGTCATTTCTCGCCGCAGCGTATTGGATGTTTCCTGGGCGTTGATGAACCCGTTCCGGATATCCATCAAACCGTTGATTTTGTTTATGACTTGCAGCGTGACGCTGACAAGGCATTTACCAATATGGCCGAGGTGATGGAAAAGCACTATCGCATCAGCGATTTTGCCCGCCTGGATTCAACTCAGGTATTGCGCCAGGTCCATGCGCAAATTCCATTCCATGGCCCGAGCATGGTGCACCTGGGGCTGTGCGCGGCCTCACTGCAGGCAATTGGTACGGGATTTGAACAGGTAGCTCGCGGGCGAGTGGATGCCGCTATCGTCGGCGGTGCCAGCGCCAAAGTAACGCCCGAGCACTATATCGGCCTTGAATCGGTCGATGTGATTTGCACCGACGCTTCATTACCGTTTGATGGTTTGTCGCGCCCCTTTGATACGCGCCGTTCAGGTTATGTGCCGGCTGAGGGCGCGGTGCTGTTCTTGTTGGAGAGTTACACCCATGCGCTCAGGAGAGGCGCGGTGCCTTTGATGGAAATCGTCGGGTATGGGGCGAGCATGAATGCCAGCCATATTGTGAAGCCCGATCCTGAATCCCGGGAGATGAAACTTTCAATGACTCGGGCACTGGCCAGTGCCGGGCTCAACCCCAGTCAAATAGGGTTGGTCAATGCCCATGGCACCTCAACCGTGTTGAATGATCTGCACGAGTCAGCTGCTATTTGCTCAGTGTTATCGGAGCGAGTGCCGGTCACCGCCAATAAATCACTGCACGGGCATATGATCGCCGCGGCGGGGGCCATGGAAACACTCAATACCCTGATTGGTTTGAGAGAAGGATTCATTCCTGGGACGCGCAACCTTGAGACCCCGGACCCGCAGTGCAAGGCCAACATAATAGGTCAGACGCAGAGCGCCCACATCGAATACTGTCTCAAGAACTCGTTTGGGATGGGTGGACTGGCAGCCTCAATGATCTTTCGCCGAATTGACGCCTAATAAGGGATTGCAGGATGCAAACAATCCAACGCCGGACAGATTTTCCAGTCGATAAGTTTAATCAAATGATCATGGGTTACTTGCGTGATGATTACCCCGGCACGCTTGAGCCAGTCGAGGATTACCAGAGGTTTGTCGAGGCCTATCCTGTCATGGATAAAAGTGCGCTGTCAGCCTCGGGACGGCAGTTGCTTGGTGCGGGAAAAATGCAGGGTTGTTATGTAGTGTCGACCTCAGGTACGACCAGCGGCCCTGTCATTCTTGCGAATAAATTTCTGCAGGGCGTCACGGAACACAGCTATCCCTATCAAGTGCGTGTCGCGATGGCCAAGCATGTATTCAGTGCCGATGACATTGTTGCCAATCTGCTGACAGCAGGTGGTCTGGGAAACAGTTATGAGGGCATGTGCCGTTTGCTCGAAAGCATCGGGGTGACCATTCTCCCCGTGGGCCGCCCGGATACCTTGGCCAACGACGCGCTCTTGCTCGATCTGCTGGAACGCTTTCACGTCGATGTGCTGGTGGGGTCTCCCAGTGGCATTGTGCAGGTTGCGCAAGCGGCATTGCGGGCGGGCGTGTCGCTGCCGGTTCGCAAAGTGGTATTCGTCGGCGAAGCCTTTCACGCCTCCAAGCGCACATTTGTCCGTGAGCAATGGCCCGACGCGCATTTTTACAGCATTTATGGCGCCACGGAGTTGGGGTTCGCCGCGATCAACACGCCACAAATGAGCCCCGGCCAGCATCTGCTGCTCTCCGATTGGTTTTTCGTCGAAGTCAGCGATCAAGGGGAGCTATTGGTGACCGATCTGAGGGCGCCGGTCGTGCCGCTTATTCGCTACAGAATCGGCGACTATGGCGCGCTTTTTTCGGAACCCGCCAGCCCTGAGTTCTACTTGACCATTGGCGACAGGGTGGGCGAGGAGTTCAGTCTGGGAGGACATAAAATCCGCCTGGACCAGGTCCGTCAACAGCTTGCGGTTGCAGACGTGGATGCAACGTGGTGCCAGGTCACGCTCAAACCGGCCGAACAGGGTCGAGACCGCGTGGAAGTGGCGCTGGACCTGCCGGACATTGAAGTGGATGAAGGCTTACGGGCGCGAGTGGAGTCGGCGCTGAGTCAGATTCCCAAATTGGGCGAAGCACTGCGGCGTGGCGTCGCCGAGGTATCCATCGTGGGACGCGAGCGGTTTAAGTTCAACGCACGACAAAAACTGCCAGCACTGCGTGATGAGCGCCCGCGCGTTGGAGTTGCCTGAATGGATGCTGAGCCAGGACGGCGTATCGAAAGGTTGCTGGCCATCCCAACAGAAGCGGGGCGGCTGGATGAGCTTTTTCATGCGTATTCGGATTTGTTGATCTTGCTGAACAGCTATCAACGTAGCGCCCCTTACGAACACTCAGAACGTGCTGAACGATACCGCATGGAAGACTGCCAGCGCAAAGTGCTGGAAATAGAGCAACTGTTTGAGTCGGCGCTGAGTCATCAATGGAATACGTTATTGACTGAGGGCAGTCCACTCAGCCGGTTTTTCTATCGCATTTATCAACGCATGGTCAGCAGCGAACTCACTGGCCTCGACGCCCACCATGGAAAACTGTGCCAAGTGGGTGTGGGCGCCATGCCGCTGAGTATTTTGCTGTATGTGCAGAAAACCGAGTTTGTCGTCACGGGAATTGACATTGACCCCACGGCGATTGTGCGAGCGCGGCAAGGGCTGGACGCAGTATTCAGCGCACTGGATATACCCCGTGAGCGCTTGAGTCTGGTCGAGGCTGACGGCGCGGATTTTGATTACGGTGACTACGATGTCGTTGTGCTGTCCATGACGGTTTCCGGACGATCCAACGTCCTGCAGCGCATTCTTGATACCTGCCGCAAGCCGCAACTTCGAATTGTGTTGCGCGATACCGAGGGTTGGAAACAGTTTATTTATCGCCCGGTGGGTTTACCCAGCCAACACCGGTTGGAGTTGCTCACTCACTCTTCAGGCTGCCCGATCAGCAGTGCCATCTACGGCGTTCGATCCAACGATTGAGGGATACCATGTTAGTCATATTGCGCGAAACACCGCTGTGGGTTTACGCCGTTTTTTTTCTGCTGCTTTATTACGGTGTAATGGCATGCTTCAACAGTAATGAAACCCGACGCTCACTGTTGCTCAGCCCGGCGATATTCGTAGCCTGGTCCTTGATGGCCATGGACTATGCCACTCAACCCTGGGTGTCGATGGGCAGTTGGATAGCAGGCGTGTTCGTGGGGGTGATGATTGCTATGCGGTGGTTTGACTATCACGGTATTACCGAGGGTGAGGCTCGTCATTCTATCTCGGTACCAGGGTCATTCAAGTTACTGGTGCTATCGATGTTTTTTTTCGCGATTAAATACTTTATCGGCTATCAACAGGCGACAGACCCCCTATTTGCCGGGTCCTTGCCAATGCGACTGCTGATAGGCGCCGCCTCGGGTTTAACCATAGGATTATTGTGCGGCCGGGCGTGGAAAATGTTGTCGATCCTGAATGCATTTTCCCGTCACAGCGAAGTTGACGTTGCCTGTGCAAACAAGAAATGAACGAGTCCCTAAGTTTTCAATAATAAAGAGCCTGATGAGGCGATGAGGGTGCTTGCCATGAATTACCTTGATCTGTGTCCTGAGTTGGAAAGGCACGGACCGTTTTTTCGCGTTCGGCTTGATCCGGATTTGTTGGCGACGTTTCTGTCACGCTTTGACGCCACCCTTGTCACTGTAGAACTTTGTCATCAATTCGCGGTGCGGTGCGTGCGTGCGACGGTGGATGCAGGCGCCGCAAGTGAGCGCTTTCTGCCGGTATCCTTGCGTCAACTGAGTACGGCCGACATTCGGCAAATCGGTTATTTGTTCGGACAGGTTTCCAGGGAGCAGCAGGGCGGAACTGTGCAGATTTATTCATCCGCCGTCTCAGCGGCTCATGATGATCTGTTGTGCTCAGTGACGGTCATGGCCCTGCGGGCCATGAATGAGCAGCGTGCCGCCACTTAATGCGTTCTACTGTTGTGGGATGACGTCGTGATGATTAATCTTCTTGTTCCACCCTTGCTGTTTCCGTACTTTCTCGAGTGGCGCACCGGTAATTATGTTGAAGCTGCTTTACTGTCATTGTTGGTGCTGGTGGCGCTTTGTTATAAAGGCTTGAAAAATAAGTTCGTCATTGACTGGAGTGTCGCGTGTGGTTTTGTTTTGATCGCCGGCGTCTCTTATGTTCAACCCAGTTTTTTCAGTCTGTCATTTACCAAGCCTTTGATTTATGGCTTGTTGGCTATTGCAGGGTGGGTGTCCTACTACGTCGGTAAACCCTTTACGTTGCAGTATGCGAGGTTGGAAACACCTCGGGAATTCTGGAATACACCGCCGTTCATTCATATCAATAAAAAAATTACGTTGGTGTGGAACGCGGTATTCACGCTTAACTTTGGGTTTGCCTTGGCCAGTTTGACTGATGTCGACGACTGGCCGATTTATCTGCTGATGTCTTACTTCACCATTCTGTGTGCAGTTGTCTTTACCCAGAAGTACCCGGACGTTTACTTGGCTCAAGGAGAGCGAAACCGTGCGCTATGAGGTTTTCAATACTGCCCTCGAATTGATCAACTCGAACGCTACGGTGCATGTTGAAGTGGATGCCGTTGCGCCGATTTTTGATGAGCATTTTCCGGGTTATCCGATTGTTCCAGGGGCGTTCACGGTCGGCTTCGTGCTGGCGTGCTGTAGACAGTTACTGTCGCAGAATGCGGTACGGGTCAAGCGTGTGGTTTTCATCAAGCCGATAACGCCGGGTGCCTGTTTGCAGTTGCAGTTTTCAGGGCTAGATCTTCCAGAGGCTAAAGAGATCGGTTTTGTCCTGAAAACCTCACATTCTATACATTGCCGAGGGAGCGTCATGTATGACTGATATCGCTATCGTTACCGGGGGAACGCGGGGAATAGGTCGTGCGATCGTCGCCAGGTTGGTCGCGCAGGACTTCACCGTTTTCGCCACATATCACAACGATGAGGCCGCCGCTGACCGACTGTCCGGCGAGTTCGGCGCACGCGTCATTACCGCACGCGTTGATGGTAGCGATCGGGGCCAGGTCGAGCGCTTCCAGGCGCAACTCATCGACTATCCTCTGCCCTCGGTATTGGTCAATAACGCAGGCATCGCACGTGACGGGCTGTTTCTGAGTCAGGAGCCGTCCTCGTTTGCACAGGTGATGGCCAACAACTTTGGCGGCACCCTGAATTTTTGTGAAGTGTTCGCGCCGCTCATGGCCAAGGCGCGCCACGGCAATATCATTAATATCGGCTCGGTGGCTGCGCAAAAGATCAAGTTGGGCAACACGGCCTATGGCTGCGCTAAAGCGGCGATAGAGCGCTTGAGCCTGGGCCTGTCAGTTGAACTTGCGCGCTTCGATGTCCGCGTCAACTGTGTATCGCCGGGCTTTGTGGACACGGACATGTTTCAGACGTTTGCCGGTGAACAGGCCAGAGAGATCCTGAAGTCGATACCCGCAAGACGCGTCATGACAGCGGATGAAGTTGCCCAAATCGTGTGTTTGCTGGCCACTCGGCAACTGTCCACCCTGGGCACTGTGTTGCGTGTAGGGAATGGCGAAAATGTGGGGTGAAACCTTCAAAGTCAGCGCAGCTGTGCAGTCGGTAAGCCCGCCATGGTTGGCCGGATACTTTCAGCGATTGGGCGGCCCGAATGCAGCTGGGGTGGATTTTGCCTGCCTGGCCCGGTTGCATGAGGCGCACATCGCCCATATTCCCTTCGATATGGCGGATGGCTTCCTGGATGCTCAGGTGCCTTTCTTGCTGGACGATGTAGCTCAGAAAATCGTCCACGAACAGCGGGGCGGCGGCTGCACGCAGATGAATGGCATTTTTGCTCAAGCTCTACACAGCCTTGGGTTCCAGGTCCGACGCACGTTGGCCAAGACCTTTCAGAATGGCGTATGCCGGGAGCTGTCCACCCATATGGCACTGTTGGTCGATGTGGAGGGACAGCGCTGGCTGTGTGATGTCGGGTTTGGCCTGCGGGGGCCAATAAGGCCGCTTTCACTGGATGAACGTGATGATCAGGTGACGCAAGTGCAGGGTTGTCATCGTTACCGTGTCAAACGGCTGGTCACACGGGAGTGGTTGGTGGAGTACCTGCGCGGTGAGTCCTGGCAAGGCTTGTTGGTGGTTCGGGATGCGGACTACCCCTATGAAGAGTTTCGTGTCACACACTTCTATAACACCCATTCACCCACTTCACTGTTTGCCGGCAATTTCATTTGCGCCAGGCCTCATTGGGAAGGCGGCGATCTTCTGCAGAACGGGACGTTGGTGTGTGTTCACGCAAAGCGTCGCACGAGCTATACCGCGCGCACGCTTGACGAATTGATCGGCCTGCTCAAATCACACTTCAATATCACGCTTTCTCCGGAAAGATTTCACCACTTACCGCCCGGGATCGGCAGGGGTTAACACCAATGACCAAGCGCTGTCTGATAACCAACCCCGTCTCCAATGCGAACCTGTTGGTCGGGTATTTGAAGGCACAAGGTGTCGACTGTTATGCCGTCATTGAGATGGATAAAGTCAGCCGGATGCCATCATTGAGCGAGAAAAAGAAAGGTGAATTCAACGCCGAGCTTTATCACGGCATCTTCATCTCGGCCGAGCAAGTGCCGGGGCCGGAGGAACTGCCGTTCGATATTATCCTGGCCGGCAGTGAAAACGGCGTTGCGCTTGCCGAGCGCCTGAGCCAGCGACATGGACTGGCGGGCAATGACCCGGCGCATTCCGGACTCCGTCGTCATAAAGATGCCATGCACCGGGCGCTCGCACAGGCCGGTTTGGCCGCAATACCGACCTGCGTGCTGGACGGGCTCTCGGCGGCCCTTTCGCTGTTACCGTGTTGGGAGGCTTATCCCTGTGTATTCAAACCGCAATCTTCCGCAGGCGGGGAAGGGGTCGTTTTTTGCCGCAACCGTATTGAACTGGAGCAGGCATTTCTGGGCGCGGATTGGGGCGGTTTTTCATCGACATGGTCCAACAATGACTGCTTTGTGTTGCAGCCATTCATCACCGGCAAAGAGTACGTTGTCGACATGGTGGCGCAGGCAGGCAAGTACGTTGTTTCATCGGTCTGTCGTTATATTCGGTGTGATGAGCTGGGAATTGATAGCTGCCCCTTCGTGAAGAAATTTACCTTTTTACTGGACCCGAACTGCGAACGTCTTCGTGCGCTGGTCGCCTATGCGCAACAGGCCGCTTGCGCGTTGGGTATTCATACGGGCGCGATCCATATGGAGTTGCTCGATAGTCCGGCTGGGCCGGTCATGATCGAAGTCGGCGCGCGGTTGCACGGGACCATTACGCCGGCGCTGTTCGAACATTGTTATGACCCGCATTTATTGAGCCAACTATACGCCACCAGTTTTGCAAGGGGCGAGGTCGGTTCAGCCAGGCTGATCAGACGCGGCATTATCAGTGACGTCATCAGTATGGCGCCGGGCGTATTCAACGGGGCAAACGAAGCGCTTGCACCGCTCGAAAGTTTCATCGGGCTTCAAGCTTCAGTCGAAGTGGGCGAGCGCTTCAAGACCACCAGCGATTTGTTTTCCTCATCAATGAATGCGGCGTTTTCCCATCAGGATGAAACGGTTCTTTGGGACGACCTGGCGGTATTTGAACGATGGACCGAGACCGTCTTGAACGGTGCGACATTAACGCCGGCCGCGTGGCAGTTTCTCAGGAATGAGTACCGCGCCTATTTCTAGCAAGGCACTGCAGGGAAGGCAGCTTGCATGATCAATCACTCTTTTTTTGATACGCAGTCGTTCGACCGAATGGTTCAGCACTATCACGATGCCGGTTACACGGGCTATCCGCGAGTGCTGAACTATGAGCAGTTCGACCGGCTTTATCCTCAGGCTTCAAAAGCCAATCTGCATGAGCGATCGGAGAAACTTCGGCGGGCAGGTGGTTTGCGTCAGTGCTATCTGATCAGTTCATCAGGTACCACGGCGTCTCCTTTAGTGGTTGCCAGTGATTATGCCGTCGGCGAATTACGTGATGCTTATTCTCTGGAGATCCGGCGCTTTCTAGGGCAGCGGGTATTTTCCAGTCGCGATGTGGTGGCCAACTTATTGGTGCCTGGCGGGTTTGGTTGTTTATATGAAGGGTTTTCGCGTTTATTGGAACCTATTGGGTGCACGCTTTTGCCGGTTGGTCGTTTGGACGCACAGGATTGCCCTCAAACCTGTCTGCAGATATGCCGAGACGCCGGCGTCTCGGCCTTGTTGGCAACACCGGGCGGTATTATTCAAGCCGCACACTGGGCGGTGCAGGCGCATGTAAAGCTGGATATTCGCAAGGTTATCTATATTGGCGAGGCCTTCTCCGCGGCCAAGCAGCACTATATTCGCACGGTTTGGCCAAACGCCGCGTTTTACGGCCTTTATGGCAATACCGAAGTAGGGTTGGTAGGTGTATCGACTCCCCAGCACCCGCCGGGACATTATGATTTCTTGAGTAAATGGGTGTTGGCGGAAGTCGATGAGCAAGGCAAGTTGTACCTTAGCGACTTGAAAGCACCTCGGGTTCCGGTATTACGTTATGACACCGGAGACCTGGCAACTTTATTACCCACTTCTAACCCGCGGGTCGGCACCTTGGTGTTGCACGGGCGCAGTGATAAAAGTTTTAACTTTTGCGGTAATTTATTAAGCCTATCCCAGGTGAGCGAAACGATATGGCAGCGCTGCGGACAGCCATTCGCTCTGCAACTGACACTGAGCAGCGGCGATGCGGGTAGAGATCACCTGTGTGTAACGGGTGATTTGACTCATTTTACTGACGCTCAAACAGCCCGTGCCGACATCGAATCTGCCCTGATGGCAATGCCGGCGTTGGCAGAAGGATTGCGACGCGGCGTCGCGACGATCCAGGTTGAACCCGACGCGGCATTTTGGGTCAGTGCGCGGGAAAAAGTGCCTACCTTGCGCGATTTACGCCAGACATAAGTATTCGGTCCCTACGGCAGACCACTATTCAAATAAGAACAATTGAGTCGATGTTTCACTCATTGGTTTTAGCCACGCCCGCACGTTCTGATCAGTGCGATATTCACTACCGTGTTGTAAATATTTACTGAGGGAGGCATCCGGTCAATGACGACAATCAATCGGGTTATCCACGTTGTAAACCAATGGAGCGACTGGCGCTGGCAGCAGAAAAACGCCGTGCGCGACGAGCCTTCACTGCGTGAGGCCTGCGGCGGTTGGGGCGACGACGTGACGGCCCATATCGTGCACAACTTACAAGGACGCAAGTTGCAGATCACGCCCTACTATATTGATTTGATCATGCGGTCGCTCAACGCCGGCAGTGTGCTGGAACATCCACTTTGGCGACAGGTAGTGCCCTACTGGAACGAACTTGCGCAGAATGATTACGACGGTATTTCTGAGAACTGGGAGTTGCACCATGAAATGAAAACACCGATCTGCCAGCATAAATACGATAACCGCGTCATCCTGCGCATGACCAATACCTGCAACGCCTATTGTCAGTTCTGCTTCGAGGCGCTGCGGACTCTGCAAGTGGGGACCGAGAAGCCCAACGCCAATACCAACTCTTTTCTCGATTCCCTTGAATATATCCGTAATACGCCTGCCATCGAGGAAGTCATTCTCAGCGGTGGCGATCCGTTAATGCTGTCCGATCGCAAGCTGGAGGAAAACCTGGCGGCGCTGCGCTCGATCAGTGATGACCTGCTGATTCGTATCCACTCGCGGGCCTTGAGTTTCAACCCGTTTCGCGTGACTGACGAGCTGGTGGCGATGCTGGAAAAATACAAGGTCAATGCATTCGGCCTACATGTCTGCCATCCGCTTGAATTGAGTGACGACTTTGCACGTGCCGTTAAACGTATTCAGTCGGTAGTGCCGATCGTCTTTTCGAACATGCCGTTGCTACGGGGCGTCAACGACGATGAGCACACGCTTCACACGCTATTCATCGATCTCTACCGCATGGGCGTCAAGCCCTATTACCTGTACCACTTCATGCCGTTTTCTCCCGGTGCCAGTGAATACAAAGCGTCCATCACCCACGCGATCGCGCTGATGAAACGCCTCAAGCGGCGCGTTTCCAATATCGCCATGCCTGAATACGTGCTTCCCCATGCCCAAGGCAAATTTACCGTGCCCATCATGGATTTCGATAAGCCCGATGAGCTGCCCCGCTTTGAAATGCGCGATGGTCAGCGTTATTACACGTTCCAGAGTTGGAACGGTCATCGGTGCAGTTGGCACGATGCATGAGCAGCCTTTGACTAGACGTGGTGAACAACGATGAAGCAAGACGCTATTCTGTTTATTGATATCGACGACAGCCCCTCTGTGCGCTATCGCTACCGTGAACCGCACTTTGCCGCTGCTCGCTTGCAAGGGCTGCTGTGCCTGATCGCAGGAGTCTGTGGGCGCACCCAACTGCAACGGTTGCAGCAGGACAGTGACGAAGTGTTCTTGCTTGAAACCCTGAGCGAGCAAACTATTTTAGAGCTGGTCGACGAGCTTCAGGATCGGTACACCGTGCGAGCGATCTTTTGTCATGCGGGACATGCTTCTGCCCAAGGGCAAGTGGGTTGTATCGTCGCAAGGGTGTGCCAAGAGCTCGGTCTGGTTTCTGCGTCGGCGGAGGCCATCGCCGCGTGCAACAACAAGTACCTGATGCGTCGCGCCCTGCAAAAGCACGGGCTGCGCTCAGTTCCTTTTGCGCTGTGCAATGATGAAAAAGAGCTGGAAGAGGGCGCCGCCCGGGTGGGCTACCCGCTGATTGCCAAGCCTGCGTTTGGCGGCGCGTCGGCGTTTATCAAGCGTTGTTCGAACTGGGCGCAGTTGCGAGATCACTATGTGCAGTTTGTCGCGCGTCACGGTGAAGCCGCATGTGCCGATTTCTACGGATGCGCCCATACCTTGCCCAACGACGACGGGACTTCACGCGAGTACATTCCGGGTCGAAGCCTCATGCTTGAGGGATTTATCGAGGGCGTTGAAGGCACGGTGGAATGTGTGGCGGCGGGCAATCGAATTTATCCCGTGCTGATCAACGAAAAGCTGCTGCTGACAGAGCGTAGCGGCACCGTGTTGGAGAATCTGTTGATTACGCCTCCTGTTTCGTTCACGGCGCAGCAGTGTGACCAGATCCGCAGTTACGCCGCGGCGTGCTTGCAGGCATTAGGCCTGACTGACGCGCTCGCGCATTTCGAATTTCGCATGACGGAGCAGGGGCCTGTGGTCATTGAGATCAACCCCCGGTTGGGTGGGTTGTATGTTAATGCCGCTTTGCGCGATCTCGCGGGCTTCGATCCGTATCAGTTGTATGTTTCCCTGCTGTTGCGTGATCCGGCAGTCGACACGCTGCTTGATACCGTGCAACGCAAAGTCGGTGCGGCAACGCAAAGCTACGCAATGCTGGCGGTTTATCCCGAAAGCAGTGGCTGTTTCAAAGGTTTTGAAGGGCTAGGGTACTTGGACGATCACCCGGCTGTAGTGGAATACGCCGTGCAGGAAGCCGGTGGCTATCTCGACGCCGATATTGAAGAACATTACCTCCTCAAATGCTGGGCCAAGGTCGACGGTGTTGACCACGCCTGTGCGCTGCATGATGCGGTCCGGCAAAACCTCAACGCAGTTATCGACCTCCCCTTCGCAGGATAGCGCTATGGATAGCTCACAGATTTCGGCTCACTTGAGCCAGCATCATTATTGGCATGGACGTCACTTTCGCGAGTTGCTGCACATCGAGCGAGAGGAAGAGCGCAGCTTCCGGGCTTACTGGTCGAACCTGGTCCGGGACGAGGCGTTCAGAGAGTACACCTACCGCGAGCGGCGGATTCTGCGCTATCGCTTAGCGCCCAACGGGCATTTGCAGATGGACAGAGATGCCAATTACGCCTCCTCGGTCGTATACCCCATTGAGTACCGCCAAGGGGTGAATGCCCTGAGTTATTCAGAGGAAGGTTTTATCTCCCATCCGCTCTTGCAGCGGCTGCTGGCCACCGACATTGCTGCTATTGGTCCGCAGTTAGGCAAGTATTCGTACGCCATTGATATCCACCAGTTTCGGGTCAAGGCGGATAAACCAAGCGGCAGCCCGACAACCTCGGGGATTCATCAGGATGGGCTTGACTGGGTGTTCATGCACTTCATCGACGCGTGCAATACGGTGCCTGTGGTATCGCAGATCTACGCCTCGCAGGAGGCTGACAGCTGTCTGCTCAGCGTGCCCATGGAGCACTTCCTGGAAACCATCGCGATCAACGACAGCAAGGTCTACCACCGCGCCGGCTTGGTTCGCCCATTGAGCGGCGATCTGCCCGCCAGCCGCGACCTGCTGCTTGTCGGGTTCCGACGCCTGCCCGCTAAGGTGGAGGGGGCGGATCATGCTCAATGACGACCTTGCGCTTGCCCGGTCCGCCCGCAACGGACGCCTGATCGTATTCGCCAGGGGCGTTTCCGATTTTGGTGCCTTTCTTAACATGGTGGCTTTATCGACCTACGTCTATTGGCTAAGCCAAAGTGTGGTGTTCGTCAGTGTGTTCCTGGCGTGTCGAGTCGCGGGCGGCATTGTCGCCAGCCTGTTCGGGATCAGCTTTTTCAGGCACTTTCCCGGGCGAGGCGCATTGGCCGGGCTGGATCTCTCCCGGGCTATGCTATTGACGCCGTTGCTCTTGCTGGCACCGGCCCACCAACTGAACATCCTGCCTTTCATCGCGTTCGGCATCGGATTATGCAATTCCCTTTTTGCGATCGGCCTCAATAGCCAGTTGCCTACCTGGGTTGCCCCCGGCCTGCGTGTGAACACTAATGCCTGGCTGACGTCCGCGGCCGCCACGGGAGCAATATTCGGCAGCCTGCTGTCGGGATTGTTGATCGCAGAAGGCGGATTTGAGGCCGTCTTTGCAACCAATATCGCCACTTACTTGCTGGCCGCCATCCTGATTGTTCCGCTGCGGGCGTTGTATGCGGTATCTCCCGTGGCGCACAAAGGGCTGTCGGGAGAGTGGCACGCACTCAAGCAGGGGCTGCGAAGTACGCCTGTGCTAGCGGCGATGTTGCTCATCAGCCTGCTTGATACCCTGGGCAGTGCAGCACACAACGTCGGGTTTCCGGTGCTGTCCCAGCTCATTGCCCCCGATACCGTGAACACGGTCATGGGCTATTTATTGGCAGTGTGGGCATGCGGCAAGTTTGCCGGGGCGCGTTTGGCCAATGCACTGTTGAAAGGATGCGGCATCCAAGGCATGGAGCGCTTGTTCATGGTCGGAGTCGCACTGATGTCGACTGGCTTCATCCTGACCTTCCAGCAGGCGCAGTTGTGGCTGGCGCTGGTGTTTATTGTCTGGGCGGGCGTGGGCGATGGCGTAGCCGAAGTGGCCTTGATATCGCGTGCCCAGCGTGAACCCGAGACGCTACGTTTGCCGCTGTTCAGCTTACTGACGCTGATCCAGATGACCGGCTTCGGCGTGGGAATGCTCATCGTCGGGCCGTTCTATCTGGCCTGGAGCCCGGCGCAGGTGATTGTGCTGTTCCACGGCCTGCCGTTAAGTGCGTTGAGTATCATGGCGGTGTGGATGTACCTCAGGCGTCGGCGTTTGCCCGCCAAGGCGCTGTTCGAGGAGTGACGCGCGTGGGCATTCGCTCGCGTGCTGTACCGGCACACGAGTGAGTGCGGTGTTCCCATCAGTTCGTCAGGCCTGCGTTCTCCAGAACGTTGTCGATCCAGCTCCAGCGTGGGTTGCAGTTGGCAATGTCGGCCCTCAGCGTTTCTTCGTGCTCGACGTATTGCCTGGCGCGGCGCAAAGACGGCCCGCTCGGGCTGGGCAACAGTTGGTGTCGATGGTTATCGACCGTTTCAGCTGGTGAGATGAAAACCGGCTTGAGTGAGGCACTAATGTGACTTGGACAAGTCAATAAACATAGCAATATCATAAGCTTGGCTCCGGTGACGAAGCCTTTCGCCTCACTCTCATTCGAAGAATCATTCCATGCACCTGCGTATTATTGCAGTCGGGCTGACGGCCCTTGTTTTGCTCCCCATCCAGACGCAAGCTCGTGGCTTGCTGGACCTGTTCAAACCAGCGGCCCAAGAACACAGCACTCGATCCGGCTCGGTCAGTCAGGGCGCGGCTCTTGAGCTTTATTCCAGCCAACAGAAAAAGCCGTCGTTCGACAGCTGTGCCGATCTGTTCCCTGGCGCTACACCGATCAACACCGCCACCGTGCCTGCCATGATGAAACCTCTGGCGCTGTGTTCCGACAACTTCGCAGTGCTTTATTCGCAAACCAGCAGGACACCGCTGGTGGTGGTCGAACGCCTGAATGCCGCGCAGTTGAAAGATGCCAAGGGCGAGGAGCGCACCAACCAGTTCTACCCGGACCCACGCATTCCCAAGGACGGTCGCGCAGAACTGAGCGACTATCGTGGCCAGCATCCGGCGATGGATCGCGGTCACCAGTCTCCGGCCGCCGACGCACCGAGTGCCAATGCCATGGCGCAGTCTTTCGCGCTGTCGAACATGGTGCCCCAAGACCCGACCAACAACCGCAAGATCTGGAGCAAGGTCGAAGCAGACGTGCGTAAATTTGCCACCCGTGCCGGTGGCAATGTCTTCGTGTTCACTGGGCCGCTGTTTGACCCGGGCTACAGCACCATGGGCCCTCACAAGGTCTGGGTGCCGACGCGCCTGTTCAAACTGGTGTACGACGCTTCGTCAAAACGCGCCTGGGCCTATGTGCTGCCTAACGCCGAGACTCGCATCCAGAAGCCGATGGACTACGACACTTTTGTCAAAAGCACCGGGCTCAGGTTGCTGGGTCATTTGCCGGTCGCGGGGTCCGTCGGGCGGACCTGATCCGTCCACCTTACCTGGCCTTCTTCAATGCCTTGAGCCGCTGCGTCGCACGTTGCACAGCGGCCATTTTCTCGGGACGCTTCATGCGTTTCCATTTGCGGATGTCGTCCTTGCTGCGTCCGCAGCTGACGCACAGGTCACCGCTGAGCTGGCAGATGGAAATGCAGGGGTTTTCAATATCTTTGGCCAAGGTCTCACCCGGGTGCGCAGTAAAGGCCGCCGTTACGCGGCGTGAAATTCGACCGTGAGGTGACTCACCTCATGGACAGGTTCAAGGCGCTCGCGAATGCTCTCGGCATTGGTCGAGCGGCCGACCACGCTGACAATCGCCGCATATGCCTCGGGGCCGACGCGCCAGACGTGCAAGTCGGTAATCCTGGCATCGCCGGGTTGTTCAACCAACTCGCGGATCTCGGCGGCGACCTGTTCATCGGTCTGGTCCAGCAACACACCGGCGGTGGCCTTCATCAGGCTCCAGGCCCATCGCGCAATCACGAGGGCGCCGACAATGCCCATCAGTGGGTCCAGCCACACCCAACCCAGGTAGCGGCCCGCCAGTAACGCGGCGATGGCGAGCACCGAGGTCAAGGCATCGGCGATCACGTGCACATAGGCCGAGCGCATGTTGTTGTCGTGGCCGTGAGGGTGATGATCGTGGTCGTGGTCATGCCCGTGGCTATGGCCGTGACCCAGCAGCAGCGCACTGAGGATATTCACCGCCAGGCCCAACACGGCGATCAGCGTCGCCGTCCCGAACTGCACCTCGGCAGGCTGCAGCAAGCGAATTACCGACTCGATAGCAATGCCCAGGGACACCAGCGCCAGGATCAGCGCCGAGGCGAAGCCGCCCAGGTCGCCGACTTTGCCGGTGCCGAAGCTGTAGCGCGGGCTGTTCGCATGACGTTTGGCGTAGGCGTAGGCCGCAGCGGCAATGCCCAAGGCGCCGGCATGCGTAGCCATATGAAAGCCGTCAGCCAGCAGGGCCATGGAACCGGTCAACGCGCCGGCGGCGATTTCCGCCACCATCATGACGACGGTCAGCAACACCACCCAGAGGGTGCGCCTGGCGTTTTCGTCATGGGTTGAACCGAGGAATACATGCTCGTGGGTGTGGGGCGTAAGGGTCATTTGGAATACCGCCGGATGGCTTCGAGCAATTCTTCGACCCCTTTGTTGCGAGCTTCTTCGCTAAGGGACGGATCGGCCACATGGGCCCTGGCGTGGTCTTCGATGATTTCCTCCATCAGCCCGTTGATGGCGCCACGGGTGGCGGCCACCAGATGCAGGGTCTTGGCACAGTCGGCGTCTGACTCCAGCGCTTTTTCGACTGCCTGGATTTGCCCGGCGATGCGTTTGACGCGTTTGATCAAGCTGTCTTTGTTCGCGGCTATATGGCCCATGGCATACCCCCCCTACCTATGATGGGGCGGATCATTGCATACCCCGCCCCCCTATACAACGCGAGGCGTCGAGCGGTTGCCGAAAGCTGGTATGTCATGATGTCCGAATCCGTCCTCGGCTGGTCCGGCCTGTGCCTGTTGCGTACCGGGTGGCGCGCCTACCATGGCGTCTGAAATTCATACCACGAGGACTGTCCATGAAACGCAAAGCCCTGATCGTGATCGATGCCCAGCATTCGTTCCGCCATTCCACCTACTGGTCCGAAAATGACCTGCCTGACTACCTTGCCAAACAACAGGCCCTGATTGATGGGTGTGTTCAGCAAGGCATTCCGGTGATACAAGTCTTCCATGTTGAAGACCAGGGGCATTTTTCGATGGCATCGGGCAACGTCAGAACCTTGAGCGAGTTGTCGATCGAGCCGGCCTTGGTCATCCACAAGCGCTACCACAGTGCTTTTGCCGGCACGCCCCTGGCGGCACGGCTGACGGAGATGGGGGTGGACACATTGATCATCAGCGGTATTCGCACCGAACAATGCTGCGAAACCACCACGCGGCAGGCGTCGGACAGCGGCTTTATCGTGGACTTTGTCAGCGAGGCGACGCTGACCTTCCCCATGACTCACGCGCGCAGTGCCCGGGTCTACACTGCGGCCGAGATCCGCGAGCGCACGGAGCTGGTGCTCGAAGACCGCTTTGCGCGCATCGTCACCGTCGCCCAGGCCTTGGAGGCCTGACCGTGAGCGTGCCGGTGCTGTTCGTGTTGCTGCCCAATGTACTGATGCTCGACCTGGCAGGCCCCGCCGAAGTGCTGCGCCTGGCGGCTCAGGTCGAGGACCCGGCCGTCATCGATTTCGACCTGCAGTACGTCAGCCCGGTGGAGTCCCTGCAAACCTCCATCGGTTTGCCGCTGGCCGGCTTGGCTCCACTTCCAGCGGTCCTGGCACCCGGCACTCTGGTGGTGTTGGTGGGCTCCACGTCGAAGGTGAGCAAGGCACGCCAACAGGCGTTCGAGGTGGCCAGTCAGGCGCTGACCCAGTGGCTGCAGAACGTGTACGCGCCTTCGGGCGAGCGGCTGGTATGCGTCTGTGCGGGAGCGTTGAGTGCCGCCAGGGCCGGATTGCTGGATGGGCGCCAGTGCACCACGCACCATGCGCTGTGCGCCACATTGCAGGCCGTGGCGCCCAAGGCCCGGGTCCTGGAAAACCGGCTTTACGTCACTGACGGTCCGGTGAGTTGCAGCGCCGGCGTCACTGCGGGGATCGACCTGATGCTGCACCTGCTTGCCGAGCTGGCCGGCCCACGCCTGGCCTGCACGGTTGCTCGGGACATGGTGGTGTATATGCGCCGCAGTGGCGCCGACCCGCAATTGTCGCCCTGGATCGCCGGGCGCAATCATCTGCATCCGGCCGTGCATCGGGTGCAGGACGCCATCGCTGCCGCCCCCTGTGAAGCCTGGACCGCCACGCGCATGGCGGCGTTGGCCTACACCAGCAGCCGCCACCTGGCGCGGCTGTTCCACGAGCACGTCGGTAGCAGCCCGCTCGACTACCTGCATCGGCTGCGACTGGCCGTGGCCCGTGAACTGTTGGCCGAGTCGGCCCTGGGTATTGAAACGGTCGCTGAGCGCGCAGGCTTTGGTTCGGCGCGCCACCTGCGGCGCATCTGGAGCAAATACGAAGCCGGCACGCCTTCCAGCCTGCGCCTCCTGGTTGATGCCGGCTGATGGTTCAGCAGGACGTGTCGGCGGGCGTGGCCGGCTCTTGAGCCGCTTCAGCCGCCAGTTTCGCACGGTCGGCTTTGCTGATGTATTTGTCTTTGCTTTTCGGCGCCAATTTGGCGCTGGCCTTTTTGGCCTTGGCCTTGAAGAGCTGCTGGAGTTTCTTTTGGCGATTCATGTCTTTTACCTGGGTTGTACAGACCCGGATGATATCAGTTTAAAAAAACGGCCCGTTACCTGAGTCGCTTTTTAGCGTCGATCTGTACATTGAACCGCGAGTCCTTTTGCCAATAATCCGGTCGGGTATCCAGCGTAAACGGAAGATCCTGATGAGCACCCACACCCGCACAAAACGCATGACGGTTCCGCAACTGGTGGCGATGAAGGGCCAGCAGAAAATCGTCTCATTGACCGCATACTCCAGCGCCATCGCCCGGCTGATCGACCCCTGGGTCGACTTCATTCTGGTCGGCGACTCCACGGCGATGGTCGGTTATGGCCGCGCCTCGACCTTGAGCATGCAATTGGAAGAAACCATCGGGCATACCCGCGCCGTGGTCGACAGCACGCAGCTGGCCTGTGTGATTGCCGACATGCCCTTCGGCAGTTATCAGGAGTCCTTCGAGCAGGCCTTCCGCAATTGTGCCCAGGTGCTGGCGCGCACGGGCTGCGATGCGGTCAAGCTGGAGGCCAATCAGGCGCTGGCGGGAACGGTGGAATTTCTGGTGGCGCGAGGGATTCCGGTAATGGCCCATGTGGGGTTGATGCCGCAGTTCGTCAATGTGATGGGCGGTTTCAAGGCCCAGGGCCTCACGGCGCAAACCGGTGCGGTGATTGCCGAAGACGCCCGCGCCAACCTCGAGGCGGGCGCCTTCAGCCTGTTGCTGGAAGGTGTGGCCGAGGGCGTGGCGCGCCAGATCACCCTGGACTCAAGCATGCCCACCATCGGCATTGGCGCGTCGCCGGCGTGCGACGGCCAGGTACTGGTTACCGAAGATGTGCTGGGCCTGGGCAGCGGGCACCTGCCGCGTTTCGTCAAACAGTATGCGGATGTCAGTGAAGTGATTCGCGATGCCTGCGCCCGCTTTGCCGACGACGTGCGCCATGGCCGCTTTCCCGAAGCGCGTCACTGTTACGGGCTTTGACGGATCGCCTCGGCCAGTTGGTGTACCGCCTGGGCGATATCCTTGTTCCAGTCGAGGGTAAAACTCAGGCGCAGATGCTGCTGCCAGGCGCCATGCTGGCTGAACAATTCACCTGGGGCGATGACGATGCGCCGGGCCAGCAAGGATTCGAACACCCGCCGCATCTGCACCGGGCGCCTGGCCTGCAACCAGAAACTCGCGCCGCCTTGGGGCACTTGAACGTGCCACAGATCGTGGACCTCCAGCAGGGCTTTGAGTTGGTTCATCCGCGTCAATAGCTGCGCGCGAAGTGCTTTTAAATGGGCGTCGACGCGTTTGGAGGTCAACAGCTTGGCGATGGCTCTCTGACGGATCGGCGAAAGGCGAAACCCGCGTTCCAGAAACAACCGCTGTAACGCCGGCCGCTGCTCGCGGCATAGCACGTACCCGTAGGGCGCTTCGGAGCCGATCACTTTGTCGAAGGTGGAGAACACCAGCAGTCTGCTGGGGTCGGCAAAGTCGCGATAGCGCGCAGGGTGCGCAGCAAAACACAGCTCGCCGTAGGTGTCGTTCTCGAACAGCCAGATATCCCGTTCCGCCAGCCAACGGCAGATCTGCTGCTTGTCCTGCGCCGGCATCAGGCCGCCCTGGGGAATATTCACGGTCGACGAGAACACCGCCAGTCGAATCGGCTCTTGCCGGAGCAAGCCACTGAGCGCCACCAGGTCGAAACGCCCGTCGGCGTCGAGGTGCAACTCGATCACACGCACCTTCGCCGCTTCCAGTTGACGCAACACCGCCCACGAGCAGGGCGACTCCACCAGCGCTACCGTGCCCGCCAGGTTCAGGGCATTGAGGGCAATGGCCAGCACGCTGTGCAGGTCTGCGCCGATATACACCTCATCGGCTTGCCAGTAGCGGTCGGTGGAGTGGGTGTAGCGCGCGGCCAATGCGGCACGCAGTTCGGGCTCGCCGAATGGCAGGTACAGGGGCGCAAGCGAGCGCGGATACTGCCGCGCCAACTCGCGCTCGATCATCCACAGTGGGTTTTCCAGAGACAGCAACAGGGCGGGTGCATCGCTACTCAGCGCCAGCATTCCCGGTTGCCGTGCGTTGGCGAATACCTGATCGAGCAGGTTGGAAGGGCGGGGGGCCAACGTGCCGCCGGGGAGGGCTTTGATGAAGTAACCGAACTTGGCTCTGGCTTCGACCCGCCCCTCATCTTCAAGCAGCGCATACGCGTACTTGGTGGTCGACACCGACACTCCCAGGCGCCGCGCCAGTTGGCGCAGCGACGGTAGTTTTTGCTCGGTGTGCACAGGGGCCGCCTCGATCAACTCGACGAGGTAGCGATACACGGCTTGATAGGCAAAAGAGCTGTGCTGGGTTTTTTCCATGATCACTCGAAGCGTTCGACCGCTAATGATGGCACGCCCATCAGGGGTTGGTCCGGCCCAGTATCCTGCAAGGCGATGCCATACGGAAATCCACGCTCAAGACACCGTTAACCCGCCGGTGCTGGCCTGCGCTCGGGTTGCGCGCCGTGCCATCACCCAAGCCAATACCGGCGCCAGGGTAAACAGCGCGAACAGCCATTGTGCCGCATTGGCGATGCCGGCATTGCCGGTCGCATCATTGATGCCCGCCACGTTGGAGATCACGCCCGCCAGTGCCGCGCCCATAGCCATGGCGAACAGTTGCAGAGTGGTAATCGACGCTGCGGCCGTGTCTTTGTCCTGCTCCGACGCCACTTGCAGAATGCGCGTCAGCAGGTGCGGCCAACCCAGGCCAATGCCGAAACCTACCAGGAACATTCCGAGGCAGATGGGCGCCAGCCGTGCCCATTCGCCCAGGCTGGCCATGGGGGTGGTGATTGCCAGCAGCACCAGTCCGCCCAAGATAAACAGCGGCCCGGCGAGGATGGCGCGTTGTGCGCTGCGGCCTGTCCAGCCGGAGCTGAGGATTTCCGAGACGGTCCAGCCGACGGCCATCAGTGCCGCCATATAACCGGCATACAGCGGCGACTGGCCGTGCAGATGCTGCAGAAAGTACGGCATGAAAATTTCGCTGCTCATGCCGATCACCAGCAGGCAAATGGTTGCATAGAGCGCACAAAGCGGGGTGTTGAACTTCAATGCGTCCCTGGGCAACAGGCGGATCGAGGCGCTGGACTCGTGCCGGATCAGCAGAAATACCAGCCCGGCACAGGCCGCAATGCCCAGCAGGTTCCAGCTCGGCAGCGACGAGACGCTGCCCGCACACACGGCCAGCACCGCAGCGGCCAGCAGCACCAGTTGCGGCACGGGCAAGCGGCTGGCGCTGTCCGTGGCGTTGTCACGGGGTGGCAGCGCACGGTGAGTGAGCACGATGTAGGCGAGGCTCACCGGCACCATGGCGCCGAAGGCGTAGCGCCAGGCGTCCAGTTCGGCGAACACGCCCCCCACGGCCGGGCCTACCAGCGTTGCGACGCCCCACATGCCCGACACCAAGGCCATTGCCCGGGGCCACAGGCGTTCTTCGAACACCAATTGGATCATCGAATAACACAGGGCCAGCAACATCCCGCCGCCCAGACCCTGGATCAAACGTCCTGCGAGCATCACCGGCATGCTCGGCGCCAGTGCGCAGATCAACACGCCGACCATGAAGATCAGCGTGGCAACGGTATAGGCCAGCCGTGGGCCGGTGTGTTGCAACAGCTTGGAGGTGAGGGCGGAACCGAGGATCGAGGCCACCACGTACAGCGTGGTGCTCCATGCATAGAGCGCCAACCCGCCGATTTCAGCGACCACCGACGGCAAAATAGTGGTGGCGATGTAGGTGTTGGTGGCATAGAGCGCTATGCCGCCGGAGAGGGCGATGGAACGAGCGGCGTTCTCGCCGCGCAGCAATTCGCCCCAACTGCTGTCATGGGTTTGCATCGACTATTCCTTGTTGTGCTGTCGGGCTTGGCTTGATTTACCAAGGGATCGCTTTGAATATTGCGATGCGGCGATTTATTTTGTCAAGAAATGGCTTGGAATATTCATCGCAGGTGACCTCTGCCGCGTTCCATCGAAGGCTCAACAGCTTGCCTCCAGCGCTGATGCGACTTCCTCGGCGACCTCCCTGAACGCCCGCGCCGCCGCTGACGGGTACACCCCTTTACGCTGCATCAACACGGCCGTGCGTTGCAGGCGCTGTGGCCCCAGTTCAATTGCGATCAAGCCCGGATGCGCCCGCGCAATGGCGGCGGGCAACAGGGTCGACAGGGTCGTCCTGCGCACCCCCTCAATCAGCGCACCGATGACATTGGCCTCCATCACCACGCGCGGGCAAATGCCGTGTTGGTTGAAGTAGCGGTCGATTTGCTCGCGGGTAGCGAACGCTTGGCTCAACAAAATCAGGGATTCGGCGTTCAGCGCCGGCAGGCCGATAGTCCGTTCCCCGGCCAGCGGATGCTGACTGCCGACCACCAGCGCCAGGGTTTCAACCAGCAGCGGGGTGGCCTCGATGTCCTGCGCGTGCACCTCATCAAAGGCGATCCCCACGTCCAGTTCGTCGGCCAGTAGCTGGCGTTCCAGCGCTTCCTGGGCGACCTCATGCAGGCTCAAGGTGATGTTCGGATAGCGGCGGTGGAAAGCTTCCATCAGCGGCCCGACAAGGTAAGTGGTGAAGGTGGGCGTGAACGCGATCCGTAGCGACCCCCGGCTCAAATCGCCTACGTCATGAATCGCACGCTGACCTTGCTGCAGCTCCTGCGCGGCCCTCAATGCGTAACGCAGGTAAACCTCGCCGGCATCGGTCAGGCGTGTCTTGCGACCCGAGCGATCGAATAATTGCGCGCCGAGGCTTTCCTCCAACTGCCGTATTTGCTGTGAGAGCGCCGGTTGCGAGACATGCAAGGCCTCGGCCGCTTTGGTAAAGCCTGCGTGTTGTGCCACGGCCAAAAAGTACTGGATGTGCCGTGCCAGCATGTTTGATTTCATAAGATTATCTAATGCTCTGGATAATATTTGAGACTTTTACCTTATTTAAACGGCTGCGTAACCTCTGCTCCATCGCATCGCGAACCCACGGAGTCACCCATGCAAGACATCATCGAAGGTTTCCTGAAGTTTCAACGCCATGCCTTCCCCGAGCGCGCCGGCTTGTTCAAAGACCTCGCCAACCAGCAGAGCCCGCGAGCGCTGTTCATCTCCTGCTCCGACAGCCGCCTGGTGCCTGAGTTGGTCACGCAGCGCGAGCCAGGCGACCTGTTCGTGATCCGCAACGCCGGCAATATCGTGCCGTCCTACGGCCCGGAGCCCGGAGGTGTGTCGGCCTCGGTGGAATACGCGGTGGCTGCCCTGCAAGTCAGCGATATCGTGATCTGTGGGCATTCCGATTGCGGTGCGATGACCGCCATCGCCACCTGCACGTGCCTGGACCACATGCCCGCCGTGGCCGGCTGGTTGCGTTACGCCGATTCCGGCCGGGTGGTCAACGAGGCCCGCCAGCATGTCGATGTGCCCGCGAAAGTCGCCGCCATGGTGCGTGAAAACGTGATCGCGCAATTGGCCAATATCCAGACTCACCCTTCGGTTCGCCTTGCCCTTGAAGAGAGGCGGGTGACCCTGCATGGCTGGGTCTACGACATCGAAAGCGGCGGCATCCAAGCCTTCGACAACCGTACCGGCAAATTCGTCGCCCTCGCCGACAACCCGAGCGTGCGGGCCGTTTCGCACTAACCCCTGATGTTTACCCACGGAGATAAACCCATGATCCAGTCGCAAATCAGCCAGAACACCCGCCTTGCCCTGACCGACGTCATCCTGTTGGCCAAGGCCCGCAAAGACCTGTCGTTCGCCCAGATTGCCGAAGGCACCGGCCTGCATGAAGCCTTCGTTACCGCCGCCTTGCTAGGCCAGCACCCACTGCCGGCGGACGCCGCGCAAAAGGTGGCCGACACCCTGGGCCTGGACGCGGACGCGGTCGCCCTGCTGCAAACAATTCCGTTGCGCGGCAGCCTCGGCAACGGCATTCCCACCGACCCGACGATCTACCGCTTCTACGAAATGATTCAGGTCTACGGCACCACGCTCAAGGCGCTGGTTCACGAGAAGTTTGGCGACGGCATCATCAGCGCCATCAACTTCAAGCTGGACGTCAAAAAGGTCGATGATCCGGACGGCGGCTCCCGCGCCGTGATCACTCTGGATGGCAAATACTTGCCGACCAAACCGTTCTGATCGCGAGGTAAAAAAACCGGCGCCGTGAGGCGCCGGTTCACGTTGCAGCAAATTCCAGCAAGTCCCGGGCTCCGAATGACTACGGCGCTTCGAAGCCCTCGTAATCCAGGGACATCCCATCGTCTTTGGGGTAGCTCACATACACCACTACCGCATCGCTGTTATCCACCAGCGCGAACGGCCATTTGCCGTTGGCCTTGCGCATGCGTTCATACAACGGCAGGTAAAAATCCTTGGTCTGGCCGCGCGGGTCGTAGGGCGCTTGCACATGGAAAACCGGGTAGTGCCCATCGTTGCAGAGCTGGATGCGTTCAAGCTGAAAATGGTTTTTCTCCAGCAGCGCACGGGTCGGGTGTTGCCAGGTGGCGAGATCGACGTCCTGGCAGTCGTGGACGGTGTCGGTGTAGAGCGTGGTGTCTTTCAGGACGGGGAGCGCGCAGGCCACACCGGGTAAAAGCACCAGTACCCAGGCGGCGAGGGGAACTTTCATTATTTAACGTCCTTGAAATGGGGGGCACATCATGACGTGAAATGGGCGGGTTGAGTAGAGGGTGTATGGGACTAGGAAGTTGCTGACGAAGTCTTACTTTCAAGTATTACAGATAAAGACTTCGTGTTTTTAGGAAGTTGTGGGGTTACTTGAGTTGATAAAACGTGCAAGGGTAATGGCGTGATTCATACGGCTGGATTGATTGGAACCTTAGGTACTCAAATTTTGACGCTGTGGTGATAATTGTGGAAGGCTCAGTTGTTGGGCGATTTGATTTTGGCTGAGGTTTAATTTTTATATTAAAAGTTACAGTGTTTTATCCAGAGTATTGTGCAGGGTGAATGCCCCATGAACACGATCAATCTCTATCCCTTGACACTTGGCAGTCATGTGGCAAGTGGTGTTGCTGACGCTGATCCATCCACTGTTCTGCCTGATGAAGACCCAGTGGATTCTTCTGCACCTGCTCGTCGTTTTGCTTCTACTAGCACCGTCTCGGCGCTTGCCCATCAACTAAACGAAGCGGCAATACGTACGGCTCAGAAGAACAGTAATTCTCTTGATCTGATTACCGGCGATAACTACTTCGCCAGCAAAACGGTACACGATACCGAGATGCCCAGCAGCAATGACCCGGAGCTTCTGGCACGGGCCCGCCAAGCGACAGGTTTCGTCAACGGAGTCGACAGCAATCCCTTTAAAGGCCTTGTGCGTGACCAACTAAGCTTGATTGCCCATGACGAGGGTGGTTCTTTCACCATCAATGAGCGGCGTGCGGCATGGGAAGAGTTGCAATCAACGCCAGCGCCCAGCTTGAAGTCGATACCTGTCAACGGGCGAGACCTGATGATTTCGCGCTTGTTTCGCGGCAGTGAGCCACCCGTTGCCCTTCCACCTGCCACCTTCTACAACATGGCTCAAAACCCCTGCGACTTTCTTACCATTGAGGATCGAAACTTAATTGCGGATATGTTTGCTTATGCTCAAGCGGAGGGCGCTAACTTGGCTCATGTCACCCAAGTGGCCGTGGTCCTGGGTGACTATCGGCGCTCCAGTGACGGTCGGCAAACGGTGGGTGGCAATAATGGTTATGACGCCAACGGCTACCGGGTCACTTTCGATTTCAAGAAAGAGGAGGCGCAGATCGCCTCTCGCATCCTGAACGGTTCGGCGATCAACAGCACCCGTATCGATCAGGGTTTTTTGCGGTACATCCTGCATCCGGACCACGGGGCGTTCACCAACCTTGGCGGCATACCGTTCCTGGAGCGAATGGTGAACAAATTCTCCAATGAAGGCGATGATCAACCGCCCCTCGGCAGCGAGTTCGCCACCTTCAAAAAAATCAACTTCGAAGACTATGCCGTTCGTACCACAAACAAGGCCATAAGGCTGCCGCCCGACAAATCAGTCGCCGTCGTCATCAACGGTGTCTGGAGCCTCACCGAATATGGCAAGGTTTGCGGTTATGCGATTGACTCGGCCACTGGCAGATTGAGCACGCCGTCGGACTCCTCTGGCGAGAAAACGCCGCCGCCCTCGACCCTGGGTATACCTGCCACCGACGCGGCTAATCGCACGATTTTGGATGCCCTCGCAGAGACCCGCGATCAGCCCACCCAGCGCTGGATCTGGCCTGGTCACTTATTCACGATATTGAGAAATATCAAGCCCTGATACCTCAAGCCGCCAACCTGACAATGCGCTAAGCGCAGGGGAAACAAGCGTTAATGAGCGAATCGAAATTCAAACCAGAGGACATGCCGATCCTCGACCTTGATACATCCGGCACGCGCGTCTACGAAGTTTCGCGATTTCTCGACAGTCCAGAAACCATCAGCGTTTACCTGGCGCAAAGTATGAAGTCCCAGGATCCACAAATACTCATGAAGGCGCTGGCTGAGGTTGCCAAGGCGTAGAGCATCCCAAACACCACACAACCGTCGGCACCCAGTGCAGCGCAAGAGATCGGTGAAGCTCGCTTTGGTTGCATCGAACGACGTGCCTAGCGCACCAGGCAAGGCTGCTTGTTATTGAAGCGCCAGCCCGGGATCAGGAACTGCATGGCCACGCTGTCATCCCGCGCACCCAGGCCCATGCCTTTATAGACTTCGTGGGCCTTGGCCACTGCGTCCATGTCGATCTCCACGCCCAGGCCCGGCTTGGCCGGTACCTTCACGTAGCCACCTTCGATTTTCAGCGGTTCGCGCGTCAGGCGCTGGCCGTCCTGCCAGATCCAGTGGGTGTCGATGGCCGTGATATCACCGGGTGCCGCCGCCGCGACCTGGGTGAACATCGCCAGGGAAATATCGAAGTGGTTGTTGGAGTGCGAACCCCAGGTCAGGCCCCAGTCGTTGCACATCTGCGCCACGCGCACCGAGCCTTGCATCGTCCAGAAATGCGGATCGGCGAGGGGAATGTCCACGGACTGCAACTGGATGGCGTGGCCCATTTCGCGCCAGTCGGTGGCGATCATATTGGTGGCGGTCTTGAGGCCCGTGGCACGGCGGAATTCAGCCATGACTTCGCGGCCTGAATAGCCGTTTTCCGCACCGCATGGGTCCTCGGCATAGGCGAGCACGTGGTGTTGGTCACGGCACAGGCGGATGGCTTCCTTGAGTGACCAGGCCCCGTTCGGGTCGAGGGTGATGCGCGCATCCGGGAAGCGTTCGGCGAGGGCGGTAACCGCTTCGATTTCCGCATCGCCGCTCAAGACACCACCCTTGAGCTTGAAGTCGTTGAAGCCATATCTGGCTTTGGCGGCTTCGGCCAGGCGCACCACGGCCTCACTGGTCAGGGCCGGTTCGTGGCGCAAGCGCAACCACTCGTCCTCTGCGTGCGCCTCGTTGCGGTAGGCCAGGTTGGTCGTTGTGCGGTCGCCGATATAAAACAGGTAACCGAGCATTTTTACCGCATCGCGCTGTTGGCCTTCGCCGAGCAGGGCGGCCACCGGCACTTCAAGGTATTGGCCCAGCAGGTCGAGCAGGGCCGCTTCCACGGCGGTGACCGCATGGATGGTGATGCGCAGGTCAAAGGTCTGCAGCCCACGGCCCGCAGCATCGCGTGAGGCAAAGGTGCTGCGCATCTGGTTGAGGATGCGCTGGTACTGGCCGATGGGTTGGCCGATGACCAGGCTGCGTGCGTCCTCCAGGGTTTCGCGGATGCGTTCGCCGCCGGGCACTTCACCGACGCCGGTCTGGCCGCTGCTGTCCTGGAGAATCACGATATTGCGGGTAAAGAAGGGGCCGTGGGCGCCGCTCAGGTTCAGCAGCATGCTGTCATGGCCGGCCACGGGGATGACTTGGAAGTGGGTGATGACGGGGGTAGTCATGGTGATGTCCTGAATGGGCTCAAAGAGGTTTGCTGATAGCGGTGGCCGTTGGTGTAACGCTTGGCGCAGGCAACGCGGCAGAGGGCGACGTCTTGGCGAAGAACACCAGGATCGCCGCCAGCACCGAGGTGCCGGCCAGGCCATAGAGGCCGCCCTGGATCGAGCCGGTGGTCTGCTCCAGAAAGCCGAACGTGGTCGGTGCCACAAAACCGCCCAGGTTGCCGATGGAGTTGATCAGGGCGATCACGGCGGCGGCGATGCGCACGTCCAGGTAACCCTGGGGGATTGGCCAGAACAGCGAAGAGGCGGACTTGAAACCGATGGCTGCAAAACAGATCGCCACAAAGGCAAAGATCGGTCCGCCGGTGGTGGACATGAACATGCCCGCTGCGGCAATCAGCAGCGCAGCGGCAACCCAGGCCTGCTGGAACTTGAATTTGCCCGATAGCGCGGCGAAGGCATACATGGCGATGATCGAGATCAACCACGGGATCGAGTTGAAAAAACCGACCTGCACGTCGCTCAAATCGCCCATCTTCTTGATGATGCTGGGCAGCCAGAAGGTGGCCGCGTAGATCGTCAGTTGGATGCAGAAATACAAGGCGCAGAACAACAGGATCTGACGGTCCTTGAGCAACTTGCCGAGGGTCGGCTTGACCGTGGTCAGCTCTTCACGGTCGCGCTGCTCCTGGTCGATGGCGCTCACCAGTGCATCCTGTTCTTCACGGGTCAGCCATTGGGCGTCGTGGGGTTTGGAGTCGAGCCAGAACCACACGAAGAACCCCAACGCCACGGACGCCAGGCCTTCGATGGCGAACATCCATTGCCAGCCGTGGAAACCGAACCCTTCGATCTGCAACAACGCGCCCGACAACGGCCCGGAAATCAGTGAGGCCACGGCCGAGCCGCTGAGGAAGATGGCGATCGCTTTGCCGCGTTCAACACCCGGCAGCCAGCGGGTGAAGTAGTAGATCACCCCCGGGAAAAAGCCCGCTTCGGCCACGCCCAGTAAAAAGCGCAGGATGTAGAAGTGGGTTTCGTTCTGGATGAACGCCATCAGCGTGGCGACGATGCCCCAGGTGAACATGATGCGGGTCAGCCAGATCCGTGCGCCGACCTTCTGCAGCAGCAGATTGGAGGGCACTTCGAAGAGCGCGTAGCCGATGAAGAACAGTCCGGCACCCAGGCCATAGGCGGCGGCGCCGATGCCCAGGTCGTGCTCCATGTGCGTGCGCACGAAGCCGATATTGACCCGGTCGATGTAGTTGAGGATGAACATGATCACGAACAGGGGGAGCACATGGCTCTTCACTTTGCTGACGGTGCGGCTGAGCACCGATTCGTTTTCTGCAGCGGCGGATGCTGGATTTGAATGGCTCATGACTCGAAAACTCCCCCTGATTTATTTTTATGCGGGTTTGTGTATTGTTGATAGACATCATACAAGTTGTGTTCTTGGATTCGCAATTGGGTGATTGATGTTTTTGTGCTTATAAGGCCGCCATCGAAATAGATTTTATGGTTATTTGCCCATATCTATTGGTGGTTATAGATTTTTTGAGCGTTGTCGAGCAAAGCCGACGTTATCTGGGGCTGGCGGCAGGGGGCGTTAAAATGCAGATTGATCAAGTTGGTTGTCATACAAGTTGAGTGTCTTGTGAACCTAGCCTGCCAGGCTCGGATAGGGAGTGTTAAGCTCCCTCCAGCCCAACCCCGTGGACCCGCAGTGATGCCCATTGAAAACGGAACACTTGTCCGTAGACGCTCCAGCAACCTGGCCCAAGGCGTGGTCGACGCGCTGACCCAGCGCATCCTGCTCGGGCAACTCAAGCCCGGCGAAAAACTGCCGTCCGAATCCAGCATCGTGCTGGAGCACGGGGTAAGTCGTACCGTGGTGCGCGAAGCCATTTCCAAATTGCAGGCATCCGGCCTGGTGGAGACGCGTCACGGTATCGGCACCTTCGTGCTGGAGCCACGCGCACAGCAGGGCTTGCGCCTGCATGTGGATACGGTCGCCAGTGTGCGCAACATGCTTGAGTTGCGCCTGGGCCTGGAGGTGCAGGCTGTGGCGCTGGCGGCACTGCGCCGGTCGGATGAACAACTGGCACGTATGCGCCAGGCGCTGGATGACTATCAGGCATCGCTGGCCAATAACGACAGTTGCGTGGATGAAGACAAGCGCTTTCATCAACTGATCGCCGAAGCCACCGGTAATACGTTTTTCACCGAGATCATGGCGCACCTGGGCAATGCGATGATTCCGCGTACCCAGGTCAAGGGCGCCGAACGCGGCGGGGCGGATTTTGCCAGGCTGGGGCAACTGGCGAACCTGGAGCATGAGGCGATCTTCAACGCGATCAGGCGTCAGGACCCGGACGCCGCGCGGGCCGCCATGGTGTTGCATTTGACCAATAGCCGGGATCGATTTTCCGGGGAATGAAAAGGACCAACTGTTGAACGAACACACGCTGTCCATGCGCCTGGAGCGCGTGGCCGCCAACGTGCCGGCCGAATCGCGCCTGGCCGATATCGGCTCCGATCACGCCTACCTGCCGGTGGCGTTGATGCACCGTGGCGTGATCACCTCCGCGGTGGCGGGGGAGGTCGCGACCACACCATTGCACGCCGCCCAACGCACCGTGCGCGACAATGGCCTGGAACAACACATTAGCGTGCGCCTGGCCAATGGCTTGGCGGCGATCGAGCCGGGGGACAGGATCACCGCGATCAGCCTCTGCGGCATGGGCGGCGAAACCATTCGCGACATCCTCGACGCCGGAAAGGCGTGCCTGAGCGGCCTGGAGCGCCTGATCCTGCAACCCAACGGTGGCGAGCAACCGTTGCGCCGGTGGTTGATGGACAATGGCTACTCGATCCTGCACGAAGAGCTGTTGCAGGAGAACCGCTTCTACTACGAAATCATCGTGGCTGAACGCGCCGGGCCCGTGACCTACAGCGCCGAACAACTGTACTTCGGCCCCCTGCAGATGCAAGCGCGCAGCCCGGTGTTCCTGGCCAAGTGGCAACGCCTGCTGCGTCAGAAGCACAAGACCCTGGCCAACCTTGAACAGGCGCGGCAAGCGGTGCCGCCGGCGAAGGTGCAGGAAGTGGCTCGAGAGGTGCGCTGGATTAGTGAATTACTGGCGTGAAGGCGCAGGCTTCGGTCGCCTGAGGTTGACGTCTTATGCTCCAATGCGGCCCTTCATTCGCTGACCCAGGACCCCGCCATGGCCGATACCACCGACCAAGCCTTCTACGACCGTGCCGACGCGCACATCGAACTGTCGAACGAGCAGCTCAAGACCTGTGAAAACCTCGGCGAGGTCAGTGCCTCGATGATGTTCGGCACCACGCGTTTCAACGCCTGGGCCAGTGCTCGCAACTTCAAGTCCGGCGCAGAAATGGCCGAGGCGCGGGAGGCCATGCTGAAGTATTTCTGTGATCAGTACCGGATGATGCTGGAGGATAATCTGGATGATCACATCAATAATTTCAGCCGGTATATGCTGGTAAACACCGAGGGCTGATTTCAAGGCGTCTCGACGGGTTACAGACGTGCACGCAACACTGAGTGCTTTCGCCCCATTTTCGTGCGCGCCTGAGCGGGCAGCCGGTGTAGAAGCGCCTGTTTTCGGCCTCGGCACCAACGGCCCACATCTTGCTTGAGCCAGTTTAATCAATGACATGGCATTTTGCTTTTAGTCATTTCTAAGCTGTTTGGGGGAGTGGTCGGCGATGCACAGTCTTTTATCACCGGGTATCCGTTTGCTCGGCCGTTTCGGTTTCGCACGCAAGTTCCAGGTCTTGTTTTTCCTGTTCATGCTGCCCCTGGCCGCGAGTGTGTGGCTGATCGGGCAGGGCTATCGCGACAAACTCGCGGTGATTGCCAGCGAACAGTCCGGCGTTCGCCAGTTGTTGGCCCTGGACGCGCTCGACAGCCAGCTCACCGCACAACGCAACCTCGCTGCGCGCTGGAAGGCCGTGGACATCCTACGTGCGCCAACCCCTGCCGCCCAGGCTGCGATGGACAAAGTCGATGCCGCTAACCCGCTGATCCAGCAGAGCCTGCAAGCCTTGGGCGATGTGCTCAACACTGAGCACGCCAGCGCCGACACCCTGGCGCGTTTCGAGGCGTTGCAGGCCGCCGTCAAGGGCATGGACACCCAGTCCTTGCGTGCCGTGGGCTGGTGGCCGGACGGTTATGACCGCTTCACCGCTGCCTTGACCGCCATGCAAACCCTGCGCGAGCAGATCACCCTGGATACCGGCCTGATCCTCGATCCCTGGCTGGAAACCTACCTGCTGATGCAGATTTCCAGCCAGTACACCCCGGACCTGATCGAGCGCATCGGCCGCACCGCCAGCGTCGGTGAGTCGTCCATTGCCTCGGGGCAGTTCACCTTGCAAAGCCGCTTGCAGATGCGTGACCTGCGCGGCCGTATCGGCGATGCCCGGGATCAGTTGGTCAAAGCCGCCGCGTCGCTCAAGGCCAAGCAATATCCGGGCATTGAGCCGTGGACTGCCCAATATGACAGCAGCCTGCAGTTGCTGGACAACCAACTCAAGACGCTGGACGAGGGCGTTTTCGGCGGCACCATCAAGCTCGATACTGCCGCGTTCGACAGCAGTGTCGACGCCGTGCTCGGTGCCCTGGGCGCGTTGCGCAGCCAGTCGCTGCACGCGCTGGATGCGCGCCTGGGTTACTACCACGGGCAATCGATCAAACAGTTCATTCCGGTGGCGGCGACGTTCAGTCTGTTGGCGTTGGCCGCACTGTACCTGTTCATGTGCCTGCAAGCCTCGATCCGCCGTAGCGCCAGCGGCATCACCACGTTGGCCGAGTCCCTGCGCGACGGCAACCTGTGTATCGAAGTGGCGGTTGAGGGCCGTGATGAACTGGCGCTGATCAGCGCCGCACTCAACGCTGCCGTGGTGCAACTGCGCACCAGCCTGTTGGGCGTCAATCACGAAACCCAGCAACTCGGTTCGGCCGTACACACCCTCAACGCACAATCGGGCAGCACCCTCACCGAGGTCGAAGACCAACAGCACCAGATCAGCCAGATTGCCGCCGCCGCCACCCAACTGGCCGCCACCTCGATGGGCGTCGCCAGAAGTTGCGAGCAAGCCTCTGGAAGCGCCCAGCACACCCGCAGCATTGCCGAGGACAGCAGTCGCGACAGCCAGCGCACCACCGCGAGCATCCAGCAACTCAACCAGCGTCTGACCGACACCGCCAACGCCTTGGAACAGGTCAGCCAGCAAGGCCAGCAGATTCAATCGGTGGTCGATACCATTCGGGGTATTGCCGAACAGACCAACCTGCTGGCGCTCAACGCCGCCATCGAAGCCGCTCGCGCCGGCGAACAGGGGCGCGGTTTTGCCGTGGTGGCCGATGAAGTGCGCAGCCTGTCGCAACGCACCCAGGCGTCCACGGCGCAGATCGCCGGCACCGTGGACAGCCTGCGTGCAACCGTCAGCCAGGCGGTCACCTTGATGGGCGCGGCGTGCGAGCAAGCCCTGGCCGACGCCGAGTCAGTCACCGGCCTGGGGGCGCGCCTGGGCGAAATCGCAGGCGCGGTACAAAATGTCACCGACACCCTGGCGCAGATCGCCACGGCGGTGGAAGAACAGGCTGCCACGGCGGATGAAGTGAGCGGCAATATCCAGCAGGTCGACCAGGCAGCAGGGCGCCTGCTCGATGGCGCGCGTGCCGTGAATCAGGCGGCGGACACCTTGAGCAAAGGCAGCCGGGCATTGAGCGATAACACCGCGCGCTTTCGATTGGGTTGAGCGTTTGTAGTGAGCGGGCTTGCCCCGCGCTGGGGGGCGCAGCCGCCCTAAACCCTGTCACTGCGGTGTTTCAGAAAGACCGAGGTGCCTGGTTTTGGGGTTGCTTCGCCCCCCAGCGCGGGGCGAGCCCGCTCACTACAAGTAAATTAGGTGGGCACTCCCGGGCGGTGGTGTAGTCTCTTTTCAGGACCCCCCTTTCGCTTAGCGGAGCTACCATGATCACCGTTCACCACCTCAACAACTCGCGCTCGCAACGTATCCTCTGGCTGCTCGAAGAACTCGGCCTGCCTTACGAGATCAAGCGCTACCAGCGCGATTCCAAGACCAACCTTGCGCCGCCCGAGCTCAAGGCCATCCACCCGCTGGGCAAATCCCCGGTGATCGAAGACGGTGGCCAAGTGCTGATCGAATCCGCTGCCATTATCGACTACCTGATCCGCCACCATGGCCAGGGCCGTCTGCAACCCGATCCCGCCACGGCCACCTATGACCAATACGTGCAATGGCTGCACTTCGCCGAAGGCTCGGCGATGCTGCCGCTGATGCTCAACCTCTACGTCGGCCGCCTTGGTGACGCTGGCGCGCCGTTGCACCCGAGGATCGAATCGGAAGTGGCCAATTACCTGGGGTACCTGAACGACGTGCTGGCGGATAAAGCCTACCTGCTGGGCGATGAGCTGAGTGGCGCGGATATCCAGATGAGTTTCATCGGCGAAATCGCCAAGGCCCAGGGCAAGTTGCAGGCTTACCCGAACCTGGCGGCGTGGGTGAAAAAATTCCAGGCGCGGCCGGCGTATCGCAAGGCGGTGGAGCAGGGTGGGGAGTATGCGTTTGCCAAGTAAGGGGCTTCACGGCGTTTACAACTGTTAACGGATTGAAGGGCGCAATCGCTATAGGCTCTGCGTTGTCCGTACAGGAGCCTTCGGTCATGAACTTACGAGCTGTCGCCGTCACGTTAATTGCATTCGCGCTGTTGCTGCCGTCGCCGGCCGAGGCCGCCACGCCCATCAAGCACGTCGCCATCTACCGCGGTCCGGCGGGCTGCGATGACTGTTCCGAGAACGTGGCGAATGCCTTGCGCCGCCTCAATCCCGAGTATCAGATCGATTATGTGGGCGCGCAGGAGGCCACCGACATCACGCCACAAACCCTGGCGCGCTATGACCTCTACGTGCAGCCCGGCGGCGGCCAGGACATTCCCGGTGCCCTGCGCAGCCTGGGCGATGCGCGCGCCGAGGCGATTCGCGGTTATGTCGCCGGCGGCGGGCGCTACCTGGGGTTGTGCATGGGCGCCTACTTGGCGGATGACGGTAACCTCGGCCTGATCCCCCAGGACCTCGACGGCGAAGCCGGTCGCCCCGGTTTTGAAGCGCCCGGCATCGCCGACGCCGCCGTGCAGGTCATGTGGGAAGGCAAGCCTGACCATGTGTTCTTCCAGGACGGGCCTTACATTCCCGCAGCCGACCCGGCCGCGCCCTACAAAACCATCGCGACCTACCGCAACGGCGACGTCGCGGCGGCGCGCTATACCTATGAAAAGGGTGTGGTCGTGCTTAGCGGCCCGCATCCCGAGGCCGGTCGCGAATGGTTCGAGAATGCCGACATCCCGTTGAACAAAATGCCGCGTGGCGATCTGTTTGGGGCGTTGATTCGCAACTTTTGAAGCGCTTGTCATCGCGGGGTAGAACGATTGCATCGCCGCCGAATTATGCAACTCATCGGGTTCGTGAATGAGGAACAGCGCAATGAGCGAGGTATCGGGACCCGTGGGTGAAGAAGCGTTGTCGAGGCCGCAGGCGGTCAGTTTGCGGGAGTCTTTCTGGTTCTGGTTGAAGTTGGGCTTCATCAGCTTCGGCGGGCCTGCGGGGCAGATCTCGATCATGCATCAGGAACTGGTCGAGCGGCGCCGTTGGATATCCGAGCGCAGGTTCCTGCATGCGCTCAACTATTGCATGTTGCTGCCTGGGCCGGAGGCTCAGCAGTTGGCGACCTACATCGGCTGGCTGATGCATCGAACCTGGGGCGGGGTGGTCGCGGGTGGGCTGTTTGTGCTGCCCTCACTGTTTATCCTGATCGCTTTGTCATGGCTGTATGTTGCGTTCGGCGAAGTGCCGGTGGTGGCGGGCCTGTTTTATGGCATCAAGCCTGCCGTGACCGCCATCGTTGTGCAGGCAGCCCACAGGATCGGCTCGCGAGCGCTGAAGAACCATTGGCTATGGGCGATAGCGGCTGCTTCATTCAGCGCAATTTTCGCGTTCAATGTCCCATTCCCGTTGATTGTCCTGGGGGCGGCATTGATCGGTTATGTCGGGGGACGCCTGGCACCCGAGAAATTCAGAACAGGGGGGCATAGTGCCGCCAAGAGAACGTTTGGCCCGGCCTTGATCGATGACGACACTCCGTCCCCAGAGCATGCCCGGTTCAGCTGGTTGAAATTGGCATCGCTCGCTCTGCTTGGCGTTGCACTGTGGGCATTGCCAATGGCTATTTTGGTCTTGTTGTTTGGCTGGCAGGGCACGTTGACCCAGATGGGCTGGTTCTTTACCAAGGCTGCGCTGTTAACGTTTGGCGGTGCCTACGCGGTGCTCCCTTATGTCTACCAAGGAGCGGTGGGGCACTATGGCTGGCTGACCCCGACACAGATGATTGACGGGCTGGCGCTAGGGGAAACCACGCCCGGGCCGCTGATCATGGTGGTGGCCTTCGTCGGCTTCGTCGGCGCCTACGTCTCGCAGGTGTTTGGCGCCGATCAAATGTTTCTGGCTGGAGCTGTCGCTGCGTCTCTGGTGACATGGTTCACCTTCCTGCCCTCATTTCTGTTCATTCTTGCCGGTGGCCCGCTGGTGGAGTCGACCCACAACGAACTCAGGTTCACCGCACCATTGACCGCCATTACCGCCGCCGTGGTTGGCGTGATCCTGAACCTGGCGTGCTTCTTCGGGTATCACGTGCTGTGGCCAAAGGGTTTCAGCGCCAGCCTTGATTGGCCTTCCGCGTTGATCGCACTGATGGCGGCGGTCGCCCTGTTTTATTTCAAGCGCGGGGTGATTCAGGTGTTGATCGCTTGCGCGCTGGTCGGTTTGGCGGTGCAGCTGTTGCGCTAAGAGTCGTGGCCCTGTTGTACAGTTGCCTGCTGGAAAACGATTGAAAGGGATGACCATGACATTGACCGTCAAAACCCTGCTCGACCTGGCCATGGCCAACCCCATCAACGCCGAAATCACCGCGCGCCTGCCTGACCTCGGGGTGGACCAGTGTTTCCTCACGGCGGGCTGCCTGTTCCAGGCGGTGTGGAATCATCAGGCGAAGCTGCCTGCTGACCAGGGCGTCAAGGACTACGACGTTTTTTATTTCGATACGGATTTGTCCTACGAGGCCGAGGATGCGGTGATCCGTTCGGCCGAAGTGCTGTTCCAGGACCTGGGCGTCAACGTTGAGGTGAAGAATCAGGCGCGGGTGCACCTTTGGTACGCTCAGCGGTTCGGTCGGCCTTATCCGCAGTTGCACACGGCCAGGCAGGGGATTGATCGTTACCTGGTGGCGGGCACGTGCATCGGCCTGGAGATTGCGACGGGCGAGGTGTATGCGCCGTACGGGTTGGAGGATGTGGCGCAGGGGGTGTTGCGTATCAACCCGCAGCATCCGGAGCCGGCATTGTTTGCGCAGAAGGCCAGGAGTTACCAGGCGCGTTGGCCTTGGTTGAGGATTGTGGCGCCTGCTTAGCTTGCGTACGCCAGTGAACTTTTACCCGCGTGCGGCACGTCCAAGCCTGAAATGCCCAGCCAAGGATCGACCATGACTTTCTTCATCTTCCTGCTCGCCTGCATCGCCGCTGCCAGTACCGGCCTACTTTTCAAGCCCGGCGCCTGGTACGAATCCCTGGTCAAACCCAGCTTCACGCCGCCCAATTGGCTGTTTCCGGTCGCGTGGACCCTTATCTACCTGCTGCTGGCCTGGGCTGGTTATCGTCTCAGCCTGATTCCCGGCAGCCAAATCGTCCTGGCCTTGTGGGCAGCGCAGATTGCCTTGAATACGCTGTGGACGCCGGTGTTCTTCGGTGCCCATCGGATCCTCGCCGGGATGCTGATTATCGCGGTGCTGTGGGTGACCGTGGCGGCGATGGTGGTGTTGGCGGTGCGCCTGGACCTGATCACCGGCCTGATGCTGTTCCCTTACCTGGCGTGGTTGTGTGTGGCGGCGGCGCTGAACTTCTCGATCCTGCGCAATAACCGCTGATGGCGCCCAAACCCTGGTCCGCCAGTCAGCCTGAACTGGCCCAGATGCGTCGCTTCAACCAGAAACTCGCCTGGATGCCACGCTTTAAAATCCGCAATCGCGTGACGCCGCGTTTGATCCAGGCGTTGTTGCGGGTCAGCCAAAAGCTCAAGAAGGCCCCCGAGGCTGAAACCCGGCTCATCGGGACGGTGCCCGTGCGTATCCTGCGCCCACGCGGCCAACCCAAGGGCGTGGTGCTGGATATCCACGGCGGCGGCTGGGTCATCGGCAATGCGCAGATGGATGACGACCTCAACCTGGGCATGGTCAACGCCTGCGACGTGGCAGTGGTGTCGGTGGACTATCGGCTGGCGCTGGACACGCCGCTCGAGGGCCTGCTGGACGACTGCCTGACGGCCGCCCGTTGGTTGCTGGAGGACTGCGCGGAATTCGCCGAATTGCCGGTGATCGTCGTCGGTGAGTCGGCGGGTGGGCACCTGGCGGCAGCGACGTTACTGGCGCTCAAGCAATGGCCGCACTTGCTCCAGCGGGTCAGCGGGGCGGTGTTGTATTACGGCGTTTATGATTTGACCGGTACGCCGAGCGTGCGCACGGCGGGGCCGCAGACCTTGTTGCTGGACGGGCCGGGGATGGTTGCAGCGCTGCGTAGGCTGACGCCGGGGTTGACTGATGATGAGCGCCGACAGCCGCGATGGTCGCCGTTATATGGCGATTTCGCAGGGTTGCCGCCGGCGTTGATGTTTGTCGGCGAGTTGGACCCGCTCAAAGATGACACCTTATTGATCGCCGAGCGATGGCCTGGCGCTGAGGCGTATCTGCTGCCGGAGGCGGCGCATGGGTTTATCCATTTTCCCGTGGATATGGCGCAGGACGTGCTCGGCTACGCTCGCCAATGGATAGCCAACCGAATGGGCTATCAACTGGGGCGCAACCGCAGTATCTGCGCGCCATCGAACGGGTCTGTCAGGTAATGCGCCTGCACTCCGAAGGTCTGCTGTAACCGTTGCGGCGTCAGCACTTGCAGCGGTTTGCCCAACGCCACCAATCGGCCGTGATCCAGCACGGCCAGGCGATCACAGGTCAGTGCCTGATTAAGATCATGCAATGCAATCAAGGTGGTCACGGGAAGCGCCTGCACGCCTTTGAGGATCGCCAGTTGATGCTGGATATCCAGGTGGTTGGTGGGCTCGTCCAGCAACAGGATCTGCGGCCGTTGCGCCAGGGCGCGGGCGATGTGTACGCGCTGGCGTTCACCGCCCGAGAGGCTGCGCCAGGCACGCTGGCTGAGGTGCGTGGCGTCGACGTCATGCAAGGCTTGATTGACGATGGCGTGGTCTTTGCTGGACCACGGGCTCAACGCCGACAGCCACGGCGTGCGGCCCAGGGCCACAGCGTCGAACACGCGGATCGCGTCGTCGGTGTCGGCCTGTTGCTCCACCACCGCCAGCTGTTGGGCGATGGCACGGCGTGACAGTTCATTCAGGCGTTGGCCGCCCAAGCGTACTTCGCCGCTGGCCGGCGTGCGCAAACCGGCAAGCAGTTTGAGCAAGGTGGATTTGCCGGAACCGTTCGGCCCGACGATGCCCAGGGTTTCGCCCAGTTGAACATCCAGATGGATATCGCGCAGCAACTCGGCATCACGCACCTTGAAGCCCAGGCCGTTGCAGCTCAGCACACTCATCGCGCGTTCCTCCGACCGATCAGGATCAGCGCAAACACAGGCGCGCCGACCAGCGCGGTGACCACGCCGACCGGAATCACCTGGCCCTTGATCAAGGTCCGCGACAGCACATCGGCGGCGATCAGAAACAGCGCACCTCCCAGCGCACTGGCCGGCAGCAGACGCGAATGCCCGGTGCCGAGCAGCAGGCGCACCGCGTGGGGAATCACCAGCCCCACAAAACCGATGGAGCCGACAATCGACACCATCACCGCCGTCACCAGTGCCGCACAGCCCACCAACAGGAACTGCACACGCCGTACCGGGATGCCGAGGGACGCCGCCGAGTCGGTGCCGAAGGTAAACGCATCCAGCGCACGGCGATGCCACAGGCACACCGCCAGGCCCAGGACCGCCACCGGCACCGCCAGCCCTACCGAGGGCCAGCGTACGCCGCTGAGGTTGCCCAGCAGCCAGAACAGGATGCCCCGGGCCTGTTCGGAACTGGCCGACTTGGTGATCAGGAAGGCGGTGAGGGCATTGAACAGCTGTGAACCGGCAATGCCGGCGAGGATGATCTGCCCGGTACCGCTGGCCGCACCGCTGGCGCGCGCCAGCAGAATCACCAGGGCAAACGCCGCCATGGCGCCGACAAAGGCGCCGGCCGACAGCGAAATCAACCCGCCGCCCACGCCGATCAGCGCCACCAGCACGGCGCCGGTCGAGGCGCCGGCGCTGATGCCCAGCAGGTACGGGTCGGCCAGCGGGTTACGCAGCAATGACTGCAAGATCACCCCGCACGTCGCCAACCCCGCACCGCAGGCGGCGGCGACCAGGGTGCGGGTCAGACGGTAGTTCCACACTACGCCTTCATCGATCGGATCCAGTGCGTAGCCGGCCGCCCACAGTTTGTTGGCGAGTACCTGCAACACCACCTGCGGTTCGATGGCGGTTTCACCAATGGCCACGCCGGCGAGGATCGCGAGCAATAGCAGGATGAGGGCGAGCAAGGGACGGATCATTTCGGCAGGTCGTAGCCGTCGATGGCACCGGCCAGTTGTTCCAGGCCATCGAACGTACGCAGGCTGGCCTGCAGGGCCAGGGCGTCAATAATGATGATGCGGTTGTTTTTCACCGCATCCATGTTGCGGGTCACCGGGTCGGTGCGCAGGAACGCGAGTTTCTTTTCATGGTCGTCGGCCGGGTAGCGGCGGCGGTCCATGCGGGCGATTACCAGGAAGGTCGGGTTGGCCTTGGCCAGGGTTTCCCAGCCGACGGCAGGCCACTCTTCATCGGACTGCACCACGTTGGTCAGGCCCAGGGTGTCCAGCATGAATTGCGGAACGCCCTTATGCCCGGCCACGTAGGGGTCGCTGGCCATTTCGGCGCTGGAGAACCAGACCAATGCACTGGCCTGTTTGAGGCCTTTGCTTTGCGCGGTGGCAACGGATTTTGCCAGGCGTGCCTTGAGCTCATCGTTCACTTGTTGGCCGCGCGCCTGCACGTCGAAGATCTCGGCCAGTTGGCGGATGCTTTTATACACGGTGTCGATACGGAAAGGCTCCAGCCGCGTCCCGTCGGCACCCACCAGGTTGTCCTTGCCTTCGCAATCGGAGGGCAGCACGTAGGTGGGAATCTTCAGTTCAGCAAATTGCTCGCGGGTGCCGACCACACCTTGCGGGCCGACCACCCATTCCAGCTCGGCGGCCACCAGTTGCGGGCGCTTGGCGATCACGGCTTCGAAACTCGGCTCGTTGTTGGCCAGGCGCTCGACCTTGTCGTTCTGCGCCTTGAACCGGGGCTGCACATCGTTGAACCACAGCGAGGTGCCGACCACTTTATCCGCAACGCCCAGGGTGTAGAGCATTTCGGTGGCGGCCTGGCCGATGGTCACGCTGCGCGCGGGTGCCTGTTGAAAGGTGACGGGGTTGCCACAGTTTTCCACGGTCAGTGGGTACTGGGTGGGGGCGGCTTGGGCCAGGGCACAGAAGCCAAGAGCGGTGAGCAGGGCGCTAAAGCGTGGCAGCATGGGGCAATCTCCGTTTGAACCGTACAAGTAGCTGGGGAGGTACGGTCGTGGAAATACAGCCATTAACGCTGCCGATGGGGCAGGGCAAGGATGTCCTTCCCGGACACCCCGCCGGTTAGTGATCGAGCTTGAGCCGGCAGGTCTCCTGACTGATGCGTCGTCGCCAGGCTCCGGCCTTCCCGGACAAGGTCCAGTGGCATCCAGGAGCAGGCTCAGCACCTACAGTTGCGGGGGCAGTTCCGATTGACGCGGGTGCACCGCGCTTCGGATTCCCTATTAGTCCCGTTTGGGAACCGGCGCGGTATGGTAGTTGATTAGAGCGAGGTGAAATAGCCCAGGTGGGCCTGCTCACAGACGAATGTCCTCAGGGCCCTGGATCAGCGCTTCGATCCGCGTGCCGGTGGCGCGTTCTTCGTTGCTGAAACCGTCGTAGTCGGCCAGGTTGGCGAAGCGGATGCCGGTCAGGCGTTCTATCTGGATCACGCTGCGCTGGTAGGTCCTGAGTTGGCCGAACACCAGGTCGAGCTGCCCCAGTTCGCGGGTTTGGTCGATCATGTAGGCGCTGGCGGACGGCTTGCCGTCGTCGTTGAGGTAGGCGACCACTTTCCAGAAGGCCTTGGGGATTTGCACGCCGCGGTATACGCGGTCATCGTCGGCGTACACCGGGCCGGTAAATACCGTGGCCCTGGCTTTCCAGCGTTGCGTGTTGTCCAGAATGTAGTCTTCGAGTTCCAGCCAGGTCTTCTGGTTGAACCCGCTCATCTGCGGCGAGCAGTTGGTGAAGTGGAAGGTGTCGAGGTTGGCGGTCTGCGCCACGTCACCCCAATTGGGATCTTGGCGGCGCACCAGATGGCCGCGATCCAGGCCATTGTTGGCATAAAGCGCGTCGCCTACCTGTGCTTCGATAGGCAAGCGACCGTCATAGGCCCAGCTGTCGTTGCTGCGAATAATCTCCACGTGCTGGTTGCCGTCGATGTTGACGCCGACATACAGCGCGAGCCGTTTCGAGCGCGACATGGTGATCGAGAAGTGCGTGTAGTCCAGGCGCTCACCACCCCCCTTCAAGACCTGTACATCATCCGCCAAGGCCCCTTCAGCCGTGGGCCAGGGCACCACGAAACTGCCGAGGAAATCCTCTGCGTAGCCGTGCCGGTCCTTCAGGTCGTTGGCCGAGGTGACGCGGGGCGTCGCCGCCCGTGCCTCCAGCAGCGTGGGGCTCGCAGTGATCAACGGGCGCAGGTCAGCGAGCCGTGGGCGGTACGACAGGTCAATCTTGGCTTTACGTGCGGGCATCGGTAAGTCCTCCTTGGATAAACACGACTGCAACATAGGTTAATGACAATTGATGACACGCGTTAACCCCTGGGGGCTATCCTGAAACGGTTACCCGGACGTTCACCCCATGCCAACAAGGAGCCAGTTCATGTGTGATCACCCTTTGCGTAACCCGGTTTTTTGCCTGATCCCGCCCTATATGCTCGACCAGATCGCGCGCAACGGCGACAAGGCGCAGCGGGACGTCGCGTTGCGTACCCGTGCCAAGGACAGCACGTTCCGCTCGCTGCGCATGGTCGCGGTGCCCGCCAAGGGGCCGGCCCGGCTGGCCTTGGCCATAGGCGCCGAGAAACAGCGCTCGATCTACAGCGCCGAGGGCAGCGACAGCCTGCCAGGAAAACTGATCCGTGGTGAAGGGCAGCCCGTGAGTGGTGATGCGGCGGTGGACGAAGCCTATGATGGCCTGGGCGCCACCTTCGATTTTTTTGAACAGGTCTTCGACCGCAACTCCATCGACGACGCGGGCATGGCGTTGGACGCGACCGTGCATTTTGGCCAGAACTACAACAACGCGTTCTGGAACTCGACCCAGATGGTGTTCGGGGATGGGGACGGCGAGTTGTTCAACCGCTTCACCGTGGCCCTCGACGTGATTGGCCATGAGTTGGCCCATGGCGTCACGGAGGATGAGGCCAAGCTGATGTATTTCAATCAGTCCGGGGCGTTGAACGAGTCGTTGTCGGACGTGTTCGGCTCACTGATCAAGCAATATGCCTTGAAACAAAAGGCTGAAGATGCCGATTGGTTGATCGGCAAAGGGTTGTTTACCAAAAAGATCAAAGGCACTGCACTGCGCTCGATGAAAGCCCCCGGCACTGCCTTTGACGACAAGTTGTTGGGTAAGGACCCTCAACCGGGGCACATGGATGATTTTGTCCAGACCTACGAGGACAATGGTGGGGTGCATATCAATTCCGGTATTCCCAACCATGCGTTCTACCAGGTGGCGACCAGGTTGGGTGGGTTTGCCTGGGAGCGCGCAGGGCGCATCTGGTATGACGCGCTGCGTGATGCGCGGCTGCGGCCTAATTCGGGGTTTGTGCGCTTTGCGCGTATTACTTACGATGTTGCGGGGCGCCTGTACGGCGTGAACAAGGACGAACAGAAGGCGGTCAAGGACGGTTGGCAAGCGGTCGGTATTGCTGTTTGACGTGAGGAGCAGCCATGCACATCTCAATCAAGGAAAACGGCGGGCCGGGTTTTTTTCCGGGCCTGGCCAAGCCGCGTACGGTGGAGCTGGATACACTGCCTGAGCAAGACCAGCAGGAATTGCGGCAACTGATCAAGGCTTCAGATTTCTTTGAGTTGCCGCCAAACAACCCGCCCGCGCCCGGTAACCCGGGCCAGGTGCACTACACCCTGACCGTGACCGAGGGCCAGCGCGAACATACGGTCTGTGTGCTGGCGCCGGTGAAGTCCCAGGCGCTGGATGGGTTGGTGCAGTGCGTGCGCCGGCATGTGCGTGGCTGAGGCTGTTGAGGGCTGCTGCGCAGCCCCACGGGAGCGAGCTCCCTCGCCACAGGTAAGGTGTCGTAAGGGGACTGGCCGGGTTTACTTGCGATCCAGCCACAAGGTCTGCGCATTGCAGAATTCCCGCACGCCGAAGTGCGACAACTCGCGCCCGAAACCACTTTTCTTCACGCCACCAAACGCCACTCGCGGGTCAGACACGCTGAATGCGTTGACGAAGATGCCGCCGGTTTCCAGTTGGTTGGCGATATCACGGGCCTTTGCCGCATCGGTGGTGAAGAGGCTCGCGGTCAGGCCGAATTCACTGTCGTTGGCCAGGGCTACCGCGTGCTCGGCGTCGCGGGCGGTGATGATCGAGGCCACAGGGCCGAACAGCTCCTGCCTGAATGAGGTCATCTGGTCGGTGACATTCGCCAACACGGTCGGCTCGTAGTAGTTGCCGGCACCTGCGACTTTGTTGCCACCCAGCAGCAGGGTCGCGCCTTCTTCCAATGTGGCCTGCACTTGACCGTGCAACTCGTCGCGCAGGTCAAAGCGTGCCATCGGGCCGATGTAGGTCTGGGACGAGGTCGGGTCGCCCATTACCAGTTTGCGGCTGGCTTCGAGAAATTTGGCGGTGAAAGCCTCCACGACGCCTGCTTCGATGATCAGGCGCTTGGCCGCGGCGCAGACTTGGCCACTGTTCTGGAAACGGCCAATCACGGCGGCCTGCACGGCGGCGTCGAGGTCGGCGTCGTTGAGTACGATGAACGGGTCGGAGCCGCCCAGTTCCAGCACGCATTTTTTCAGCGCGGCACCCGCCTGGGAGCCAATGGCAATACCTGCACGCACGCTGCCGGTGAGGGTGACGGCGGCGATGCGCGGGTCGGCAATCGCCTTGGAAACGCCCTCGTTCGTCACGTTGACCACTTCAAAAAGCCCGTCGGCGAAGCCGGCTTTCTGCAGCGCTTGCTGGATCAGGTAGGCGCTGCCCATGACGTTCGGCGCATGTTTGAGCACGTAGGTGTTACCGGCCAGCAAGGTCGGCACGGCGCCGCGCAGTACTTGCCACACTGGGAAATTCCACGGCATCACGGCGAAGATCGGGCCCAGTGGGCGATATTCGATCCGGGCGCTGCCGTTGTCCACGAGGGTCGGTTCCGGGGCGAGCATGGCCGGGCCGTGGGCGGCATACCATTCGCTGAGCTGGGCGCATTTTTCGATTTCAGCGCGGGCCTGGGCGATAGGTTTGCCCATTTCCAGGGTAATCATCTGCGCCATGTTTTCGGCTTGTTCGCGCAGGGTGGCGGCCAGGGCCAGCAGCAACTCGGCACGCTGGCTGACCGGCTGGCGGCGCCAGGTACGAAAGGCGTGGGTAGCGCGCTCGAGGGCTGCGTCCAGTTGCTGCTCGGTTTCGTAGGGATAGCTGCCGACCGTTTCGCCATTGGCCGGGTTGATCGAGAGGGCGTGGGTCGTCGGGTTCATGGCACCGTCCTGCTGAATGAGTGGAATGGGGGTCAGCGTACGGGGCTGTATGTTTTCTTGAAACTGAATAATATTAAGTAATACGTTCACGTTTGGAGAATGATTTGGACCTGGTGCAGTTGGAAATCTTCAAGGCGGTTGCCGAGCAGGGCAGCATCAGCGCCGCCGCACAGTTGATTCATCGCGTGCCGTCGAACCTGACCACGCGCATCAAGCAACTGGAGCAGGACTTGGGCGTCGAGTTGTTTATCCGCGAGAAGAGCCGTCTGCGCCTGTCACCGGCCGGCTGGAATTTCCTCGGCTATGCGCGGCGCATTCTCGACTTGGTCCAGGAGGCCCGGGCGACGGTAGCGGGAGAGGAACCCCAGGGCACGTTTGCCCTTGGCTCCCTGGAAAGTACAGCCGCGGTGCGTATCCCGACGTTGCTGGCGGCGTATAACCAGCAGTACACCAAGGTCGAGCTGGACCTGAGCACGGGGCCGTCGGGCACGATGATCGAGGGGGTGCTGTCAGGTCGGCTGACCGCGGCATTTGTCGATGGGCCGGTGCTGCATGCCACGCTGGAAGGCGTGCCGGTATTCGAGGAGGAGATGGTGGTGATTGCGCCGTTGCATCACGCGCCGATCAACCGGGGGCAGGACGTGAACGGGGAGAGCATCTATACGTTTCGCTCGAACTGCTCTTACCGGCACCACTTGGAGCGCTGGTTTTCCCAGGACGGTGCGGTGCCAGGCAAGATCTTCGAGATCGAGTCTTACCACGGCATGCTCGCCTGCGTCAGCGCCGGGGCCGGCCTGGCATTGATGCCGCGCAGCATGCTGGAAAGCATGCCGGGATTTGCCGCCGTGAGTGTGTGGCCGTTGGCGGACAATTTCCGCATTTTGCACACCTGGTTGATCTGGCGGCGGGGCACGGTGTCGCAGAGTTTGAACAGCTTCGTAAGACTTCTGGAAGAACGCGGGCTGGAAATTTCGTAGATCAATGGGGGAGCCACTCATGCCAGTCAGTTAAGCGATAGATCAGACAACAAGTAACCTGTGGCGAGGGAGCTTGCTCCCGTTGGACTGCGTAGCAGGCCCAGCCTTTTCAAGCCCAAAGCTGGGGCCGCTTCGCGACCCAGCGGGAGCAAGCTCCCTCGCCACAGTGACTGTGCTCCTCCTTGACTGACTGGAATTTCGTTTTCATCAGCCGCCGAACTGCAAGGTGCCCATGGCTAGCTTTGCCATCAACGCCGTAGCGCCCAGTTGCACCAGCCACAGGGCCAACCCACCCAGAAATACCCCCAGCGCAACTTGCAGGACGAGGCTCTTCTGGCGCTTGGCGCGTGGTGCGCGCGGGGTGTAATCGTCGTCCAGTTCATCGCGGTCTGCGCGCAGGTCCAGGTCATCGTTTCTCATGAGGCTCTCACAGCAAAGGGGCAGTTGGGGTTCAGTCTAGGAGCTGCAGACGAAAAAGGGGAAGCCATCGGCTTCCCCCTCGCGTGCAACGGCTACAGGTTTACAGCACCTGAACGATTGCCTTTGTGACGGCATCAATGTTCGATTGGTTCAACGCCGCCACACAGATACGCCCGGTGTCCAGCGCGTAGATACCAAACTCGCTGCGCAGGCGGGTGACTTGTTCAACGGTCAGGCCCGAGTAGGAGAACATCCCACGCTGGCGGCCTACGAAGCTGAAGTCATGACCTGGAGCCGCTTTGGCCAGGTCGGCGACCATCTGCTCACGCATGCCACGGATGCGCAGGCGCATTTCGGCCAATTCGGCTTCCCACTGGGCGCGCAGCTCAGGGTTGTTCAACACGGCTGCCACGATTGCCGCGCCGTGGGTTGGCGGGTTGGAATAGTTGGTACGGATCACGCGCTTGACCTGGGACAGGATGCGCGCGCTTTCTTCTTTGGATTCGCCGACGATGGACAACGCGCCGACACGTTCGCCGTACAGGGAGAACGACTTGGAGAACGAGCTGGACACAAAGAAGGTCAGGCCCGATTCAGCAAACAAGCGCACCGCTGCGGCGTCTTCGTGGATGCCGTCGCCAAAGCCCTGGTAGGCCATGTCGAGGAACGGCACCAGGTTCCTGGCCTTGACCACGTCCAGCACGTTCTGCCAGTCGGCCGGGCTCAGGTCGACGCCGGTCGGGTTGTGGCAGCAGGCGTGCAGCACGACGATCGACTGTGGCGGCAGGGCGTTGAGATCTTCCAGCAGGCCGGCACGGTTCACATCGTGGGTGGCGGCGTCGTAGTAGCGGTAGTTCTGCACCGGGAAGCCGGCGGTTTCGAACAGCGCGCGGTGGTTTTCCCAGCTCGGGTCGCTGATGGCGACGACGGCGTTGGGCAGCAGTTGCTTGAGGAAGTCGGCGCCAATCTTCAGGGCACCGGTACCGCCCACGGCCTGGACGGTGACGACGCGGCCGGCGCTCAGCAGTGGCGACTCGGCGCCGAACAGCAAGGTTTGTACGGCCTTGTCATAGGCGGCGATGCCGTCGATCGGCAAATAGCCACGGGCAGCGTGTTGCGCCACGCGAATGGCTTCCGCTTCGGCAACGGCACGCAAGAGTGGAATCTTCCCCTCCTCGTTGCAGTAAACGCCTACGCCAAGGTTGACCTTGGTGGTACGTGTATCGGCGTTGAATGCTTCGTTGAGGCCCAGGATAGGATCGCGTGGTGCCATTTCGACAGCGGAGAACAGGCTCATTTTTGCGGCAGCTCTATGGGGGAAAGGAGGGACGTGTCGCGCTCCGGCCGAAGGCACTAGAGCGGTGCACAAACGGGGAGCTAGTATAGAGGCCATCACCGCTTGAGGCGACAACCGAAACGGCTTTTCGGCCAAGTTTTTCGGTTTATTTGCTGACCGTTAGTCTTATTGCAACATTGATTCCGAACGGCAAGTAGGACGATTGCCTTGAAACCCGTCACATTCGCCACCAGTTCTATGGCTATCATGATCTTTTCCTACTCCCCGCGCTGAATCTTCGCGGAGGGTGGTCTATTTCGTCCTCGACGGGTTTACAGTCTGGGGGTGACTTCACGAGGTACGTTATGTCGGATTTCCAACTCGTCACCCGCTTTGAACCCGCCGGCGATCAGCCGGAAGCCATTCGCCAGATGGTCGAGGGTATCGAGGCCGGCCTGGCGCACCAGACGTTGCTCGGGGTAACCGGTTCGGGCAAGACCTTCAGCATCGCCAACGTCATCGCCCAGATCAATCGCCCGACCTTGGTGCTGGCACCGAACAAGACCCTGGCCGCGCAGTTGTACGGCGAGTTCAAGGCATTCTTCCCGAACAATGCGGTGGAGTACTTCGTTTCCTACTACGACTACTACCAGCCCGAGGCCTACGTACCGTCGTCCGACACCTTTATCGAAAAGGATGCGTCGATCAACGACCACATCGAACAGATGCGGCTGTCGGCGACCAAGGCGTTGCTCGAGCGCAAGGACGCGATCATCGTCACCACGGTGTCGTGCATCTATGGCCTGGGCAGCCCGGAAACCTATTTGAAGATGGTGCTGCACGTCGACCGCGGCGACAAACTCGACCAGCGCGAACTGCTGCGCCGCCTGGCCAGCTTGCAGTACACCCGTAACGACATGGACTTTGCCCGCGCCACATTCCGCGTGCGTGGCGACGTGATCGACATCTACCCGGCCGAATCCGACCTGGAAGCGATCCGCATCGAGCTGTTTGACGATGAAGTCGAGAGCCTGTCGGCTTTCGACCCGTTGACCGGCGAGGTGATCCGCAAGTTGCCGCGCTTTACCTTCTATCCGAAAAGCCATTACGTGACGCCCCGTGAAACCCTGATGGGCGCCATTGAGGGGATCAAGGTCGAGCTGGCTGAACGTCTGGAATACTTGCGCGCCAATAACAAGCTGGTAGAGGCCCAGCGCCTGGAGCAGCGCACCCGCTTTGACCTGGAGATGATCCTGGAGCTGGGCTACTGCAACGGTATCGAAAACTACTCGCGCTACTTGTCGGGCCGCGAAGCCGGTGCGCCGCCGCCGACCCTCTACGATTATCTGCCGCCCGACGCTTTGCTGGTGATCGACGAATCCCACGTCAGCGTTCCGCAGGTCGGCGCCATGTATAAGGGCGACCGTTCGCGTAAGGAAACGCTGGTGGAATACGGCTTCCGCCTGCCTTCGGCGCTGGATAACCGGCCGATGCGCTTTGATGAGTGGGAAGCCATCAGCCCGCAGACCATTTTCGTCTCCGCTACGCCGGGCAACTACGAAGCCGAGCATGCCGGACGCGTGATCGAACAGGTGGTCAGGCCGACGGGCCTGGTCGACCCGCAGGTAGAAATCCGCCCGGCGTTGACCCAGGTGGACGACCTGCTGTCGGAAATCAACAAGCGCGTGGCCGTGGAGGAGCGGGTGCTGGTGACCACGCTGACCAAGCGCATGGCCGAAGACCTCACCGACTACCTGGCCGACCACGGCGTGCGCGTGCGCTACCTGCACTCGGACATCGACACCGTGGAGCGCGTGGAAATCATCCGCGACCTGCGCCTGGGCACCTTTGATGTGCTGGTGGGCATCAACCTGTTGCGTGAAGGCCTGGATATGCCGGAAGTGTCACTGGTGGCGATCCTGGATGCGGACAAGGAGGGCTTCCTGCGATCGGAGCGCTCGTTGATTCAGACCATTGGCCGAGCTGCGCGTAACCTCAATGGGCGTGCGATTCTCTACGCCGACCGCATGACGGGCTCCATGGAGCGGGCGATTGGCGAGACCGAGCGGCGTCGCGATAAGCAGATTGCCTTCAACCTCGCCAATGGCATTACGCCCAAGGGCGTATTCAAGGACGTCGCCGATATCATGGAAGGCGCCACTGTGCCCGGCTCGCGCAGCAAGAAACGCAAGGGGATGGCCAAGGCGGCCGAGGAGAGCGCCAAGTACGAAAACGAACTGCGTTCGCCGAGTGAGATCACCAAGCGTATTCGGCAGTTGGAAGAGAAGATGTACCAATTGGCGCGGGATCTGGAGTTTGAGGCGGCGGCGCAGACACGCGATGAGATTGGCAAGTTGCGTGAGCGGCTGCTCGCTGTCTGATTTGCGCTGAGTCCGCCGGCCTCATCGGGGGCAAGCCCCCTCCCACTCCGACCGATTTCCAACATGAGAATGCGGTCAAGGTGGGAGGGGGCTTGCCCCCGATGGCATCCCCTCGGTTTTCCAGAAATCACCCAGGCTGTTACCATTCGCCCCTTGTTTGAATTTTCAGTTTTATCGCCCATTCGAGACCTGCCATGACCACCGTCCGCACGCGCATTGCGCCATCGCCTACTGGGGATCCCCACGTCGGCACTGCTTACATCGCCTTGTTCAACTACTGCTTTGCCAAGCAGCACGGTGGTGAATTCATCCTGCGGATCGAAGACACCGACCAACTGCGTTCTACCCGCGAGTCGGAACAGCAGATTTTCGATGCCCTGCGCTGGCTGGGCATTACCTGGGCGGAAGGCCCGGACGTCGGCGGCCCGCACGGTCCGTATCGCCAGAGCGAGCGTAGCGACATCTACAAGCAGTACACCCAGCAATTGGTCGACATGGGGCACGCGTTCCCCTGCTTCTGCACCGCAGAGGAACTGGACCAGATGCGTGCCGAGCAAATGGCACGCGGCGAAACCCCGCGCTACGACGGCCGTGCGCTGTTGTTGTCGAAAGAAGAAGTGGCTCGGCGCCTGGCTGCAGGCGAGCCGCACGTCATCCGCATGAAAGTGCCGAGCGAAGGCGTGTGCGTAGTGCCGGACATGCTGCGCGGTGACGTCGAGATCCCGTGGGACCGCATGGACATGCAGGTGCTGATGAAGACCGACGGCCTGCCGACGTACTTCCTGGCCAACGTGGTCGACGACCACCTGATGGGCATCACCCATGTGCTGCGTGGCGAAGAATGGCTGCCGTCGGCGCCGAAGCTGATCCTGCTCTATGAGTACTTCGGCTGGGAGCAGCCGCAGTTGTGCTACATGCCGCTGCTGCGTAACCCGGACAAGAGCAAGTTGTCCAAGCGCAAGAACCCGACCTCGGTGACCTTCTACGAGCGTATGGGCTTCATGCCGGAGGCGATGCTCAACTACCTGGGCCGCATGGGCTGGTCGATGCCGGACGAGCGTGAGAAGTTCTCGCTGCAGGAAATGGTCGACAACTTCGACCTGTCCCGGGTGTCGCTGGGTGGGCCGATCTTCGATATCGAGAAACTCTCGTGGCTCAATGGCCAGTGGTTGCGTGATCTGCCGGTGGAAGAGTTCGCCAGTCGTGTGCAGCAATGGGCGTTGAACCCCGAGTACATGATGAAGATCGCACCGTTGGTGCAGGGCAGGGTGGAGACGTTCAGCCAGGTCGCACCGCTGGCCAGCTTCTTCTTTGCCGGTGGCGTGAACCCGGATGCCAAGCTGTTCGAGTCCAAGAAACTTTCGGGCGATCAGGTTCGCCAGTTGATGCAACTGATCCTGTGGAAGCTCGAAAGCCTGCGTCAGTGGGAGAAAGAGGCGATTACCGCAACGATCCAGGCGGTGGTTGAATCCCTTGAACTGAAATTGCGTGATGCCATGCCGCTGATGTTTGCCGCGATCACCGGGCAGGCCAGTTCGGTGTCGGTGCTCGATGCGATGGAAATCCTCGGCCCGGACCTCACGCGTTTCCGTCTGCGCCAAGCCCTTGATTTGCTTGGTGGTGTGTCGAAGAAAGAAAACAAAGAATGGGAAAAGCTGTTGGGCGCGATTGCTTAAGCAGGCTGTGGTAACGGCGAAACCCAGGTTTTCCGGGGTTTCGCCGGTAAGTGGTTGTTATCCCGGCAAAAAATTTTGGAAATTGTTGAAAATAAATTTGACACACTTCCAAACCACCATTAAGATTCGCCCCGTCCTCACCGATGAGGGGCTATAGCTCAGCTGGGAGAGCGCTTGCATGGCATGCAAGAGGTCAACGGTTCGATCCCGTTTAGCTCCACCAATTACAGGTTCAAGGTCTGGCCACACCGTCCTTGAATCGATCAGTTCTCAGCACTGATCAGTTGTTCAGAAGGTTTTGTCCCCTTCGTCTAGTGGCCTAGGACACCGCCCTTTCACGGCGGTAACAGGGGTTCGAGTCCCCTAGGGGACGCCAGTTTCAACAAGCAGTTCGAAAGGTCTGCTGCGCCGCGAGGCGAAAAATCCGGGGCTATAGCTCAGCTGGGAGAGCGCTTGCATGGCATGCAAGAGGTCAACGGTTCGATCCCGTTTAGCTCCACCAATTTACAGGTTCAAGGTCTGGCCACACCGTCCTTGAATCGATCAGCTCTCAGCACTGATCAATGTACAGAAGGTTTGTGTCCCCTTCGTCTAGTGGCCTAGGACACCGCCCTTTCACGGCGGTAACAGGGGTTCGAGTCCCCTAGGGGACGCCACGATTACCCGCTCTGCGGGATTTTAAAGGGTCATTCAATTATTGAATGGCCCTTTTGTTTGTCTGGCGTTCAGCCAACTCTCTCCTTTATTTCAATCTTCTCTTCTGACCAGCGGTCATGCTTGTCGCTTGCGCAATATTATTATGGTAATAATATTCAACCCATGAGAGAGGGAGGCAACGATGAGTGATAAAAAAGCGCAAACCCGCGAACGCATTCTGCAAGCTGCCAGCGCTGCATTGATCCAGCGTGGCCCTGCCGAGCCTAGTGTGGGTGAAGTCATGGGCGCCGCCGGGCTTACGGTTGGCGGTTTCTATGCGCACTTTGAAAGCAAGGACGCGCTGATGCTGGAGGCATTCACCCAGTTATTGGCGAGGCGGCGTGCATCCATTGACGATATGGATGCGCAGCTCACGGGTGAGGAGCGCAGAAGTCTGGTGGCGGCGTTTTATCTGTCGCGCAAACACCGCGACTCCACCGCCCAGGCGTGCCCCATACCGGCGACCGTCGGTGAGATGAGCCGCCTGCCGGACGAATTTCGCCATGCCCTGAATGAGCACGTGGAGCTGATGGCCGCGCAGCTGGCCGCCAGTCCTGAAGACACCGACAAAGCCCTTGCTGACATGGCGTTGATGATCGGTGGCTTGGCCTTGGCGCGTGCCCTGGGCCCGGGCGAGCTGTCTGACCGTGTGTTACGCGCAGCCAAGTCGGCGGTGCGCTAAATAAGGAGAGGAGTTCCAGCATGGGCGCACTGACCTGGGTTCGTGGCTTCAACCGCACTGTCGGCCGCTTGGCGCCGCACACCGTGGCGAGCAAGATGCGTCGCACCTTCATGACCCCGCGTGACCTGCCTGCGCGTGATTGGGAGTTGCCGCTGCTGGCCCAATCTGAGCGCATCACTTTGCGTTTCGGCCTGTCTGCGCTGCGATGGGGGCAAGGGCCCGCCGTTTTGCTGATGCACGGCTGGGAAGGGCGCCCCACGCAGTTCGCCAGCTTGATCACGGCGTTGGTGCGCGAGGGGTATTCGGTCATCGCGCTGGAAGGGCCTGCCCATGGACGTTCGCCGGGGCGTGAGGCGCATGTGTTGCTGTTTGCCCGCGCTATGCTGGAAGCCGCAGCCGAATTGCCACCGCTGCATGCGGTGATCGGCCATTCCATGGGCGGTGCCAGTGCCATGCTGGCTGTTCAATTGGGCCTGCGGACCGAGGCGTTGGTCAGTATCGCTGCGCCGTCGCGTTTCCTGGATGTGCTGCGCGGGTTCGCCGGCATGGTCGGTTTGCCGCCACGGGCACGCTCGGCCTTTATCCAGGAGGTCGAATGGGCCTTCGGCATGCCGCTCAAGCATCTGGATGTCGCTCACTACCAAATGAATATGCCGGGTCTGATCGTGCATGCCGAAGACGATACGTTCGTGCCGGTCAGGGCTTCTCAGGCTATCCACGAGGCGTGGTTCGACAGCCGGCTGTTGCGCCTGGAAAGTGGGGGGCACCAGAAAGTGCTGGCCGATCCCCGAGTGATCGACGGCGTACTGAGTCTGCTCGCCGGTTGTCATCTACAGGCACGGCAAACCGCCTGATACACTGCTCCCGCCGACATTAATCGACTGGAGCAAGGCATGGGCTGGGATTTGGCAACGCCGTTTATCATCGATCTGCAGGTTGCCCCTGAGGACATTGATGGCCTGGGGCACGCCAACAATGCGGTGTATGTGTCCTGGTTGGAACGTTGCGCCTGGCGTCATTCCCAGCGTCTGGGGCTGGACCTCACCGAGTACCGTCGCCTGGATCGTGCCATGGCCGTGGTCCGCCATGAGATCGATTACCTGGCGGCGGGTTATGAAGGTGACGAGCTTCAACTGGCCACCTGGATCGTCGATTGGGACCAGCGCCTGAAAATGACCCGTCGTTTCCAACTGGTGCGCCCCCGCGACGGCGTGACGCTGCTGCGTGCGCAAACCACCTTTGTCTGTATCGAGCTGTCCAGCGGCAAGCCCAAGCGCATGCCCGTCGAGTTTCTTGAAGGTTATGGCCCCGCCCTGACAGGGGGTTAACGGTTGCCGCAGGAAACCCAGTAAACTGCGCGACGATTTTTGTTGAGTGTTTCCCATGCAAATTGCTTTGGCGCCCATGGAGGGGTTGGTCGACAACATCCTGCGGGACGTATTGACCCGCGTGGGCGGTATTGATTGGTGCGTGACCGAGTTCATCCGCGTTAACGACCGCCTGCTCACGCCTGCCTATTTCCATAAACTTGCCCCGGAACTGCTGCACGGTGCCCACACCGCGGCCGGTGTGCCGTTGCGCGTGCAATTGCTTGGCTCCGACCCGGTCTGCCTGGCGGAAAACGCTGCCCTTGCCTGCGAACTGGGCTCCGAGGTGATCGACCTTAACTTCGGCTGCCCGGCCAAGACCGTCAACAAGTCCCGTGGCGGCGCGGTGCTGCTCAAGGAACCGGAGCTGCTCAACCAGATCGTCGAACACGTACGCCGTGCGGTTCCGGCACATATCCCGGTCACCGCCAAGATGCGCCTGGGCTTCGACAGCCCGGACGGCGCGCTGGTCTGCGCCACGGCCCTGGCCGAAGGGGGCGCGGCGCATATCGTGGTGCATGCGCGCACCAAGACCGACGGTTACAAGCCACCGGCCCACTGGGAATGGATCCCGCGAGTACAGGACGTGGTCAAGGTGCCGGTGTTCGCCAACGGCGATATCTGGAGCGTGGAAGACTGGCGGCGTTGTCGCGAAGTCAGTGGCGCCGAGGACATCATGCTCGGCCGCGGCCTGGTAGCACGCCCAGACTTGGCACGGCAGATCGCCGCCGCGCGGGCCGGCGAGGAAGTCGTGGAAATGACCTGGGCGCAGATGCAGCCCATGCTTCAGGACTTCTGGAGCCAATCGGTGGCGCAACTGACCGAGCGCCAGGCGCCAGGCCGTTTGAAGCAGTGGCTGGCAATGTTGACGCGCAATTATCCGCAAGCGGTGGAACTATTCACCGCGATGCGTCGCGAGACGGAGCTGGTGGCGATCAGCCGGTTGTTGGGCATGCCGCATCCTGCCGCGGCCGCGTAACGCACAGACACCTCTAGCAAGGGCGCCATTGGCGCCCTTTTTTATGGTGAAACGTAACTGTTGGAACCGAACAGCGCGTCACTCCACGAACATCGGGGCATACACCTCAGGAATCTGGCCCATGAATGCTTCAAGCTTAAACCCCGCTGTTTCTGTAGCCCATCCTCAAATGATGTCGTGCACTGGGCCGGCTGCCGGGAAGACGCAGCCTGTCGTGAATACCTTCAAAGTCGCCGAGCGGCGGTTTGGTGAGCACTTCGACGGCAGCACCCACGCCGCCGTGATCCAGCTGATGATGGCGATACTGGGCCCCACGCCTGCCGATATGTTCGAGCAAGTGACGCCTTCGGGTAACGGCTATGACGTCACGATGAAGGATGAATTCAAGGTTCATGTCACGCAGGATGAGCTGAGGCAGGCAGCGCAGGCATCCAGGTTCAGCGGCGATGACAGTGAGGCGGTCAGGGCGGCCAACTTTGCATTGGCGGTGTTTGTGAAGCGCAAGCAGCAAGTCGGCGATTACCCCGGTTTCGAGGTTGCACTGGCCAAGACACTCCAGGGCGAAACCACCCTGCGGTGCTTGCAGGGCATGGGCGTGTATGGCCTGTCCCAGTCTGTACCGCCGAGCGAAATGATGGGCGAGGGGGTAGTGGCGGTGATGGGCACCCGACAGTTCGGCAGTGCGCTGGTGGTGAGCGGGGTGGGGTACGATCACGGTCGCCCGTGCCAGGTGGGGGACCGTTATGGTTACAGGTTGTTTGCCGACAAGTCCCGCACGGGTGCAGCAGCGCATAAGGTGTTGGCGGGCCAGAAACCGAAAGATGTGTGGAGCGGCTTCTTCCAGGGGGCGCCGGGTAATTGCGTGACGGTGTCGGCGATCAAGGCTGCAATGATGCGGTTCGGACAAAGCCCCCAAACTATTTTCCGACAGGTCACTGCCATTCCTGGGGGGTATGAAGTGGTCATGCGCGATAGCTTCAGCCTGCGGCTCACCCATGAAGAACTCAACCAAGCCAGGGCCGCCTCAGGGCTGGCCGGTAGTGACCAGCGTCTGCTCGACGACGCCAACTTCCTGTACGCCGTAAGTGCCAAGCGTGCGCAGTTGAAGAACAACGATTTCCGTGCCGGCCAGAGCTATGCAGCCGCCTTGGAGACGCTCAACGATGGCGAATTTCCAGGGCAGGCCCTGCGCCGACTGGGGCTGTTTGGTTATCTACGGGAAAGTGATGTGAGTGAATTGGCCAAAGGCGCCATCGGCACACTGGCGGACGGTCACCATTCGGTGGTCGTCATTGACGGTGTGCTCGACTTTTACGGGCAAAAACATGACCTGGCTTCGTCCGAATGGATGAACACGGGGTTCCGTGCGTTGAAGCTGGTTTGACAGGCGCCGGGCTCACTCCAGCAACCGCCGGAACTCGTCGATCGGCAACGGCCGGCTATGCAGATACCCTTGGAACACGTGACACCCCAGCAGTTGCAGGAATGCCAGCTGTTCCGGGGTTTCCACGCCTTCGGCAATCACCTTCAGGTTCAGGCTGCGCGCCATGGCCACAATGGCGCGGATGATTTCCGCGTCGTTGGGGTCATGGGTTGCGTCGCGCACAAAGGATTGATCGATCTTCAGCGTATCCACCGGCAAGCGTTTGAGGTAAGTCAGCGATGAATAGCCGGTGCCAAAGTCGTCCATCGCAAAACTGATCCCGAGTTTTTTCAGGCGGCGCATCTTGGCGACGGTGTCGTCCAGGTTCTGGATCACGATGCCTTCCGTGATTTCCAGCTTCAGCAGGCTGTAGGGCAGTTGGTATTGCCTGAGGCTGTACTCAACCTGCTCAACGAAGTCGTTCTGGCGAAACTGTCGAGGGCTGATGTTGACGCACAGGCTGAAGTTGAGCGGGTCGATCAGGCCCTCGGCAATCAACTGCGCAAAGGCGGCGCACGCCTCATCGAGAATCCAGGTGCCGACCTCCAGGATCAGGCCGCTGTCCTCCAGCACCTTGATAAATTCGCTGGGTGACTGTGCGCCCAGTTGTGGATGCTGCCAGCGCACCAGGGCTTCAGCGCCGACAAGCACATTGCCCCGTGCATCCACTTGGGGTTGGTAATGCATGCTGAACTCGCCGCGTGACAGCGCCAGGCGCAGGTCAGTCTCCATGCGCTGGCGTTCACTGGCGGTTTTTTGCATGCTGTTATGGAACATCTGGGTGGTATTGCGCCCCGAATCCTTGGCCCTATACAGGGCAATGTCGGCGCGCTTGAGCAGGTCGGCCGGCGTGGAGCCGTGATCGGGAATCAGCGCCACGCCGATGCTCGGCGTGACCTGCAAGCGGTGGCCATCCAGGAACATCGGCTCCGAAAGCAATTCGCGCAAGGTATCGGCCAGCTCCTGTACCTGAGCGCTTACCTCCATTCGCGTGCCGTCCAGGCCACTGAGCAGCACCACGAACTCATCGCCGCCCAGGCGCGCCACCGTATCCTCCATGCGCACGCTGGCTTCCAAGCGCGCCGTGACGATTTTCAACACGGTGTCGCCCACAGGGTGGCCGAGGGAGTCGTTGATGTGCTTGAAGTGATCAAGGTCCAGGAACAGCAAGGCGCCCCGCAGGTTATGGCGCTTGAGCAGGGCGATCTGCTGGCTCAGGCGATCCATCAACAGTGCGCGATTGGGCAGGTTGGTCAGCGGGTCGTGATAGGCCAGGTGACGAATCTGTGCCTGGGCGTTTTTCAGCAGGCTCACGTCCCGGGCCGTCAACAGCAGGCACGGGGTTTCATTCAAGGTGATGGGCTCGACCGAGACTTCCACGGCCAGTAAATCGCCACGCTTGTTGTGCCAGAGCATTTCCAGGTGATGAATACGGCCTTTGATCTGCAGCTCGGCCAGCAACGCCGTGCGCTGGTTTTCGTCGGCCCAGATGCCGATCTGGTACAGCGTCAAACCGATGGCTTCTTCGGCGCGGTAGCCGGTCAGGCGGCAGAAACCGTCGTTGACCTCGACGTAGCGGCCGGTATCGCGCTCGGTGATGGAAATGGCGTCGGGGCTGGAGTGAAAGGCTTTGGCGAACTTCTCTTCACTGGCCTTGAGGGCGGCTTCCGAACGTTGCTGCTGGGTGATGTCGCGCAAGGTGGTGACGATGCAGGGTTGGTCGCCGACTGTGATCAGCCGGCTGGAAATCATGCAGGTCAGGCTTTGGCCATCTTTGTGATGGACCACGATGGCCACATTGTTTAACGACTGTTCGCGGATCACCTGTTCGATGCGTTGCAAGCGCTTGCTGGAGTCGTCCCACAGGCCGATCTGTTCGGCGCTTCTGTCGATCACCTCGGCAGCGGTCCAGCCAAAGGTCTGGGTAAAGGCCGGGTTGATTTCGATAAAGGCGCCGCTTTCCAGATAAGTGACACAGATCGGGTCGGGGCTGGCCTGGAACAGGCTGGCAAACTTTTCTTCGGAGGCCGTCAGGCGTTGTTCGCGTTCCACCTGATCGGTGATGTCGAGCAAGGTGCCGGCCATGCGCAGGGGCTTGCCGGCTTCATCGCGATAGAGACGGGCGCGGCTTTCCAGGTAGCGCGGGCTGCCGTCCTCCATCAGCACGCGATAGGTCATCTGGTAGTTGCCTTCCGGACCTTCGCGCAAGCTGCGGTAGGCGTTGCGCATGCCCTCGCGGTCTTCATCGGTCATCCCTTCAAAAAACGCGTCGAAAGACTCGTGAAAAGGCTTGGGCGGCAGGCCGTGCAGTTGGGCGGCGCGGGCCGAACCGTAGAGCATGCCGCTGGGGATGTGCCAGTCCCAGGTGCCCAGTTGTGCCGAGTCCAGCGCCAGGTCAAGGCGTTCCTGGCTGTCCTTGAGCGCTTGTTCGGCGTTTTTGCGTTCGGTGGTGTCCAGAAAGGTGCTGATCAGGTAGGCCTCGCCCTCCAGCTCGACCTTTTGCGCGCTGAGGGTGCCGTCATGGATCTGCCCGTTGCTGGCGCAGAACTGCACTTCCATGGTGATCTGTTCACCTTTGCGCTGGGTAGCCTTGACCAGCGTTTCACGTTGTTCGGGATCACGCCACAGGCCCAGTTCCAGGGTGGTGCGGCCGATGGCATCGGCTACCGGCCAGCCGAACAGCATTTCGAAATACTGGTTGGCCTCGCTGATCAGCCCGTCGGCCTGGCGGGTCAACAAGACCATGTTGGGGCAGAGGTGAAACAGCGTGGCGAAACGTTTTTCGGAATGGCTCAGGGCGGTTTCCCGCTCGCGCTGTTGGGTGATTTCGCGGATCACCCCGATCATTCGGCGTCGGCCGGTTTTGTCCGGGGCCAGGCTGCCGCTGATTTCCAGCCAGTGCAGGCTGCCGTCCGGCCACTGGATACGGTGATGCATGGCCTGCTCGAATGGCTCGCCCGCCACCACGGCATGGAAGGCCCGTATCACCCGGGTGCGATCGGACGGTGCAAGCAGGTCCAGGTAATCCAGGTCCTGGGGCAGCGGTTGCCTGGGGTCAAAGCCGAACAGTGCCTGGGTGCCCCGTGACCAACTGATGCGGCCGGTATCGATTTCCCAGCACCACGCACCCAGCCGCGCCGCGTTGAGCGCTGCCAGCAGTTGGGGCGCGCTGTCCCAGCTTTGCTCGGCGTCCTTGGGGTCCAAGGCGTAGATGCGGGGCAGGGGTGGCACGGAATCGACGGGGTTGCGCATTATTCGAGGGCCTTGGCTCAATGGGCGTTCGGCGCGGTTTGGTTCAGGCCTTGAGGCCGCACGGTTTCATGCCGGTATCCCTGGCAGATCGACCTGTGCATCCAATAGGCTCATGAAAGCCCGCGCAGCGTTCGACAGCGTCCTTTCGGTGTGCACGATATAGCCTAGCTGGCGACTGAGCTGTATGCCCGGTAAAGCGATACTTGCCACCTGATCATCCAGCATAGTCCGTGGCAGCACGCTCCAGGCCAGGCCGATGGAGACCATCATCTTGATAGTTTCCAGGTAGTTAGTGCTCATCGCGATGTTCGGCGTCAGGCCCTGGGCCTCGAACAGACGGCTGACGATATGGTGGGTAAAGGTATTGCCGCCGGGAAACACGGCCGGGTGGCGGGCGATGTCGGCCAGGTTGACGCTGCCGTTACTGATGAGGCTGTGCTCCGGCGCCACCACAAAATCCAGCGGGTCATCCCACACCGGCTTGGCCTTCACCACGTGGTGCGGGTCGGGCGCCAGGGTGATCACCGCCACTTCGGCACGCCCATGCAGGATTTCTTCGTAGGCCACTTCTGAATCGAGAAACTGGATATCCAGCGCGACATTGGGATATTCACGGGTGAACGTGCGCAGGATCGGCGGCAAGCGGTGCAGGCCGATATGATGGCTGGTGGCCAGCGTCAGCCGTCCGCTCACCTCGCCGGTCAGGTTGGTGAGGGCGCGACGCGTATCGTCCAGCACGTTGAGAATCTGATAAGCGCGCGGCAGCAAGGCCCGCCCGGCTTCGGTCAAACCCACTTCGCGGCCCAGGCGATCGAACAGGCGCACCTTCAATTGTTGTTCCAGCCCGGCAATACGTTTGCTGATGGCCGGTTGGGTCAGGTGCAGGCGTTCACCGGCGCCGGAGAAACTGCCGGTTTCGGCGATGGCAATAAAGGCATTGAGGTTGGCCAAGTCCATTTATGTATTCCAGTTGGTAATCCAAAGCATAAAAAATATGAATTTGAGTTATTTAATGTAGCGCCATACCATCAGCCTCACAAGCCAAAGGGTTATTGAATGTCTCAAGACCCGGGGCATAGAAAGACCGCTGATGAGGACCGACTGATGGCCGGCAAAACGCTTTACGACAAGCTTTGGGATTCCCATGAAGTGAAACGGCGCGACGATGGCTCGTCGCTGATCTATATCGACCGTCACATCATCCATGAAGTGACCTCGCCCCAAGCGTTCGAAGGCCTGCGACTGGCCGGGCGCAAGCCTTGGCGCGTCGATTCCATCATTGCCACCCCGGATCACAACGTGCCGACCACCCCTGAGCGCAAGGGCGGTATCGACGCTATTGCCGACCAGGTCTCGCGTTTGCAGGTGCAGACCCTCGACGACTATTGCGACGAATATGGCATCACCGAATTCAAGATGAATGACGTGCGTCAAGGCATCGTGCATGTGATCGGCCCGGAGCAGGGCGCCACCTTGCCCGGCATGACCGTGGTCTGCGGCGACTCCCACACTTCCACCCACGGTGCCTTCGGCGCTCTGGCCCACGGCATCGGCACTTCCGAGGTGGAGCATGTGTTCGCCACCCAGTGCCTGGTCGCCAAGAAAATGAAGAACATGCTGGTGCGTGTCGAAGGTAAGCTGCCGTTCGGCGTGACCGCCAAGGACATCGTACTGGCCGTGATCGGCAAGATCGGCACCGCCGGCGGTAACGGCCATGCCATCGAGTTCGCCGGCAGCGCCATTCGTGATCTGTCCATCGAAGGCCGCATGACTATCTGCAATATGTCCATCGAAGCCGGTGCCCGCGTGGGCATGGTGGCAGCGGACGAAAAGACCGTTGAATACGTAAAAGGCCGTCCATTCGCTCCGCAAGGTGCCGATTGGGATGCCGCTGTCGAAGCCTGGAAAGACCTGGTCTCCGACGCCGATGCGGTGTTCGACACCGTGGTTGAGCTCGACGCGGCCCAGATCAAGCCGCAAGTCAGCTGGGGTACCTCGCCGGAAATGGTGCTGGCCGTCGACCAGAATGTGCCGGACCCGGCCAAGGAAACCGACCTGGTCAAGCGTGGCTCCATCGAGCGCGCGTTGAAGTACATGGGCTTGCAGGCCAACCAGGCGATCACCGATATCCAGTTGGACCGTGTGTTCATCGGCTCCTGCACCAATTCGCGGATCGAAGACCTGCGTGCTGCGGCCGTGATCGCCAAGGGCCGAAAAGTGGCCTCGACCATCAAGCAGGCCATCGTGGTGCCGGGCTCGGGCCTGGTCAAAGCGCAAGCCGAGGCGGAAGGCCTGGACAAGATTTTCCTCGAAGCCGGTTTTGAATGGCGTGAGCCGGGGTGCTCCATGTGCCTGGCGATGAACCCGGACCGTCTGGAGTCGGGCGAGCATTGCGCGTCGACCTCCAACCGTAACTTCGAAGGGCGTCAGGGCGCCGGTGGGCGTACCCACCTGGTCAGCCCGGCCATGGCTGCTGCGGCCGCCGTCAACGGTCGTTTCATCGACGTTCGCGAATTGATCTGAGGAATACCCGATGCGTGCTTTTACCCAACACACCGGCCTTGTCGCCCCTTTGGATCGTGCCAACGTCGACACTGACCAGATCATCCCCAAGCAGTTCCTGAAGTCGATCAAGCGTACCGGCTTCGGCCCCAACCTGTTCGACGAGTGGCGCTACCTGGACGTGGGCTACGCCTACCAGGACAACTCCAAGCGCCCGCTGAACAAGGATTTCGTGCTCAACGCCCAGCGCTACCAAGGCGCCAGCGTGTTGTTGGCCCGGGAAAACTTCGGTTGCGGCTCCAGCCGTGAACACGCGCCTTGGGCCCTGGAAGAATACGGCTTTCGCAGCATCATCGCGCCGAGCTATGCCGACATCTTCTTCAACAACAGCTTCAAGAACGGCCTGTTGCCGATCATCTTGAGCGATGCCGAAGTGGATGAGCTGTTCAAGCAGGTGGAGGCCGAAGAGGGCTACCAGCTGACCGTCGACCTGGCCGCGCAAACCGTGACCCGTCCGGATGGCAAGGTTTACCACTTCGAAGTCGATGCTTTCCGCAAGCATTGCCTGCTCAACGGCCTGGACGACATAGGCCTGACCTTGCAGGACGGCGACGCGATTGCAGCGTTTGAGGCCAAGCACCGGGCCAGCCAGCCTTGGTTGTTTCGCGACGCGTAAATGGATGTAGGCAGGACCGCCGGCATCGGGAGCAAGCCCCCTCCCACATTTTGAAGGTGTTCACAAAACAAAATGTGGGAGGGGGCTTGCTCCCGATGAGGCCAGAACCAACACCCCAAGGTCCATTGAGGAACCCCCCATGACCACCACCGCCCACACCCAAGTCGTGCAAAAACAATTCGGCGAGCAAGCCTCGGCCTACCTGAGCAGTGCCGTGCACGCCCAAGGCACCGAGTTCGCGCTGCTGCAGGCCGAACTGGCCGGGCAGGGCAGTGCACGCCTGCTGGACCTGGGGTGTGGCGCCGGTCATGTGAGCTTCAACGTGGCGCCGCTGGTCCAGGAAGTGGTGGCCTACGACCTGTCCCAGCCGATGCTCGAGGTGGTCGCCGCCGCTGCGAAAGACCGGGGCCTGGCCAATATCCGTACCGTACACGGCGCCGCTGAACGCTTGCCGTTTGCCGACGGCGAGTTCGACTTCGTGTTCAGTCGTTACTCGGCGCACCACTGGAGCGACCTGGGCCTGGCCCTGCGTGAAGTGCGTCGGGTGCTCAAGCCGGGCGGCGTGGCGGCGTTTGTCGACGTCTTGTCACCGGGCAGCCCGCTGTTGGACACTTACCTGCAAACCGTCGAAGTGCTGCGCGACACCAGCCACGTGCGCGATTACTCCGCCGCCGAATGGTTGCGCCAGCTCAGCGAAGCCGGTTTGCATGTACGCAACAGCAGTCGCCAGCGCCTGCAACTGGAATACACCTCCTGGGTCGAGCGCATGCGCACGCCGCAGGCCTTGCGCGCCGCGATCCTTGAGCTGCAGCAGGCAATGGGCCAGGAAGTGCGCGATTACTTCGAAATTCAAGCCGACGGCACCTTCAGCACCGATGTGCTGGTGGTATGGGCCGAACGCTGATCAATTTTCCCCGACCTGCCCGCGGGCGGGTCGCTTGATGAAATGAGGAACCCATGAGCAAGCAGATTCTGATTCTCCCTGGCGACGGTATTGGTCCGGAAATCATGGCCGAAGCGGTCAAGGTTCTGGAATTGGCCAACACCAAGTACAGCCTGGGCTTCGAATTGAGCCACGACGTGATCGGCGGTGCCGCCATCGACAAGCACGGCGTGCCGCTGGCTGACGAGACCCTGGAGCGTGCCCGCGCTGCCGACGCCGTGTTGCTCGGCGCCGTCGGTGGCCCGAAGTGGGACAAGATCGAGCGTGACATCCGCCCTGAGCGCGGCCTGCTGAAAATCCGCGCGCAACTGGGCCTGTTCGGCAACCTGCGCCCGGCGATCCTCTACCCACAACTGGCCGATGCGTCGAGCCTGAAGCCGGAAGTGGTATCGGGCCTGGATATCCTGATCGTGCGTGAGCTGACTGGCGGTATCTACTTTGGCTCGCCACGCGGCGTGCGCGAACTGGACAATGGTGAGCGCCAGGCCTACGACACGCTGCCGTACAGCGAGAGCGAAATCCGCCGTATCGCCCGCGTCGGCTTCGACATGGCCCGCGTGCGCGGCAAGAAGGTCTGCTCGGTGGACAAGGCCAACGTCCTGGCATCCAGCCAGCTGTGGCGTGAGATCGTCGAAGAAGTGGCCAAGGACTACCCGGATGTCGAGCTGAGCCACATGTACGTCGACAACGCCGCCATGCAGCTGGTGCGCGCACCCAAGCAATTCGACGTGATCGTCACCGACAACCTGTTCGGCGACATCCTGTCCGACCAGGCGTCGATGCTCACCGGCTCCATCGGCATGCTGCCCTCGGCATCCCTGGACACCCATAACAAGGGCATGTACGAGCCGTGCCACGGTTCGGCGCCGGACATCGCGGGCCAGGGCATTGCCAACCCGCTGGCAACCATTTTGTCGGTGTCGATGATGCTGCGTTACAGCTTCAACCTGGCTGATGCGGCGGACGCAATCGAGAAAGCCGTGAGCCTGGTGTTGGATCAGGGCTTGCGTACCGGCGACATCTGGTCGCAGGGTTGCACCAAGGTCGGCACGCAAGAAATGGGCGACGCAGTAGTCGCCGCGCTGCGGAATCTGTAATCTCTCGGGCCCACTTGCAGTTGTTGCTGCAAGGCGGCCCACTTTTTAACAAGGTGTAGTTGCGATGAAACGTGTAGGTCTGATCGGTTGGCGCGGTATGGTCGGTTCCGTGCTCATGCAGCGGATGCTGGAAGAGCAGGATTTCGATCTTATTGAGCCGGTGTTTTTCACCACGTCGAACGTGGGTGGCCAAGGGCCGTCCGTGGGCAAGGATATTGCCCCGCTCAAGGACGCCTACAGCATTGAAGAGCTGAAGACCCTCGACGTGATTTTGACCTGCCAAGGCGGCGACTACACCAGCGAAGTCTTCCCCAAGCTGCGCGAAGCCGGCTGGCAGGGTTACTGGATCGACGCCGCGTCGAGCCTGCGCATGCAGGACGACGCCGTGATCATCCTGGATCCGGTGAACCGCAAGGTCATCGACCAGCAGCTGGATGCCGGCACCAAGAACTACGTCGGTGGCAACTGCACCGTCAGCCTGATGCTGATGGGCCTGGGTGGCTTGTTCGAAGCGGGCCTGGTCGAGTGGATGAGCGCCATGACCTATCAGGCGGCCTCCGGTGCCGGCGCGCAGAACATGCGTGAACTGATCAAGCAGATGGGCGCCACTCACGCTGCAGTGGCCGATCAACTGGCAGACCCTGCCAGTGCGATTCTCGACATTGACCGCCGTGTGGCCGAAGCCATGCGCAGCGATGCCTACCCGACCGAGAACTTCGGCGTGCCGCTGGCCGGTAGCCTGATCCCGTGGATCGACAAGGAGCTGCCGAACGGCCAGAGCCGTGAAGAGTGGAAGGCCCAGGCCGAAACCAACAAGATCCTGGGTCGCTTCAAGAGCCCGATCCCGGTGGATGGCATCTGCGTGCGCATCGGCGCCATGCGTTGCCACAGCCAGGCGCTGACCATCAAGCTGAACAAAGACGTGCCGATCGCCGATATCGAAGCGCTGATCAGTCAGCACAACCCTTGGGTCAAACTGGTGCCGAACAACCGCGATATCAGCATGCAGGAGCTGAGCCCGACCAAGGTGACCGGCACCCTGAATGTACCGGTGGGGCGTCTGCGCAAGCTGAACATGGGCAGCCAGTTCCTTGGTGCGTTCACCGTCGGCGACCAACTGCTGTGGGGCGCGGCCGAACCGCTGCGTCGCATGCTGCGGATCCTGCTCGAACGTTGATCGTTTGCTGCTGTTGAAGAACCCCGCGCTGGTGACAGTCGCGGGGTTTTTTATGGTTCTTGCGGGCCTTATCGGGGGCAAGCCCCCTCCCACAATTTGATGGGTGAACACACTCACTGTGGGAGGGGGCTTGCCCCCGATAGGGCCATCAGCCACACCGCAACCCCCAGTTTAATTGCCTCACCCCAAGCCACCCGGTAAAGTGCCGCTCCCCCCCGCAATGCCCGAGGCAGCCCCCATGACCCAGACCTTTGAAATTGCCGTGATCGGCGCCACCGGCATCGTCGGCGAAGCCTTGGTGCAGATTCTCGAGGAGCTGGATTTTCCGGTAGGCACCTTGTATCTGCTGGCGGGCAGCAACTCCGCCGGCGCATCGGTACCGTTTCGCGGCAAGAACGTGCGGGTCAGGGAGGTCGATGAGTTCGACTTCAACAAGGCGCAGCTGGCGTTCTTTGCGGCCGGCCCGGCCGTCACCCTCAGTTTCGCTCCGCGCGCCACGGCGGCAGGCTGCGCGGTGATCGACCTGTCCGGGGCCTTGCCGGCCGATCAGGCGCCTCAAGTCGTGCCGCAAGCGAATGCGCATGTCCTGGAGGGTTTGAAAAAGCCCTTCCAGCTCGGCAGTCCAAGCCCGTCGGCGACGAATCTGGCCGTGGTGCTCGCACCGTTGCGCGATGTGCTGGATATTCAGCGCGTCAGCGTTACCGCCAGCCTGGCCGTATCTGCCCTGGGGCGCGAGGCCGTCAGCGAGCTGGCCCGGCAGACCGCCGAGCTGCTGAATGTGCGTCCGCTGGAGCCGCAGTTTTTTGATCGGCAAATGGCCTTCAACCTGTTGGCGCAAGTCGGCACCCCGGATACCCAAGGTCATACCGCTCTGGAGAAACGCCTCGTACACGAGCTGCGAGCGGTACTGGAAACCCCTTTGCTGAAGATTTCCGCAACCTGCGTTCAAGCCCCGGTGTTTTTTGGCGATAGCCTGACTGTGTCGTTGCAGCTGGGCGCGCCGGTCGACCTGGCCACTATCAACCGTGTACTGGACGCAGCGTCTGGAATCGAGTTGGTGGAGGAGGGTGACTACCCAACGGCGGTGGGCGATGCCGTCGGCCAGGATGTGGTGTACGTAGGACGGGTTCGCGCAGGCGTGGACGACCCTGCGGAACTAAATCTGTGGCTGACGTCAGATAACGTACGCAAGGGCTCGGCCCTCAACGCCGTAGAGCTGGCGCAGTTGTTGATAAAACGCCTTGTGTAAAAGATACTTGGCGGCAATTTGTAGATTGATTCTAACTAAGCGCTATGCTTGGCCCGAAGCGCAATAGAAGTGCGTCGGTGACCTATCGGCTCGCCATGCCTTATGGCAGCGGTTACCAACCTTCTCGCAGGCCGGGGAGTGTTCAAAACAAAGGATGAGGCTATGGTTCAAGTTCGCAAACTGGTGTTAGCAATAGCGGCCGCCTCGGCGCTGTCCTCCGGTATGGCGCAGGCGCTGCAGCTTGGGGAGATGACCCTCAAGTCGAAGTTGAACCAGCCGTTGTCGGTGGAAATCGAATTGCTCGATGTCGGTGGCCTCACGGCTTCCGAGATCACGCCGAGCCTGGCATCGTCCCAGGCGTTTGTGGATGCCGGCGTGGATCGCCAGGCGTTTCTCGATGACCTGACGTTCACCCCGGTGGTCAACCCTAGCGGTCGCAGTGTCGTGCGTGTCACGTCCAGCAAGCCGCTGCCGGACTCCTACATCCGTTTCCTGTTGCAGGTGCAATGGCCTAACGGCCGCTTGATGCGTGACTACAGTGTGCTGCTCGACCCGGCCAAGTTTGATCAGCCGGCGCCTGTCGCCAGTGCACCCGCCCCGCGCTTGAGCGCACCGGCAGGCGCTGCGCCCGCTGCCAGCAAGCCCGCCCAGTACACGACCACGTCCCGCGACACTTTGTGGGAAATTGCCGAAAAGAGCCGTAATGGCGCGTCGGTCCAGCAAACGATGCTGGCGATCCAGGCGCTCAACCCCGATGCCTTTATCGATGGCAATATCAACCGCCTGAAAACCGGCCAGGTCCTGCGCCTGCCCGATCACGTGCAAGCGACCAGCCTGCCGCAACCCAAAGCCATCGCAGAAGTGCGTGCGCAAAACGCGGCGTGGCGGGAGGGACGTCGTACCGCGGGCCGTCAAGCCACCGGCAAGCCCCAGCTGGACGCCACCAAGCGCACCCAGGCGGGCAACGCGCCATCGAGCACCACAGGCAAGGACAACTTGAGCCTGGTCTCGGCCGAGTCCGCGAAAAAAGGTGCCAAGGGTAAAGCGGGTGACAATCGCGGCCTGAGCGACAAGCTGGCGATGACCCAGGAAGAACTGGATACCACCCGCCGTGACAACGCCGAGCTGAAAAGCCGTGCGGCGGACCTGCAAAGCCAGTTGGACAAGCTGCAAAAGCTGATTCAACTGAAAAATGATCAATTGGCGCGTTTGCAGGCTGAAAAGGCTGAGCCGGCCGCGCCTGCGCCGGCGGCAATCTCGGCACAGTTGCCCGGCGAGCCCGCCGCTGCTGCGGCGCAGCCTGTGGCGCCCGTGGCCACCGTGACCCCGGCGCCTGAAGCGGCCAAGCCTGAAGCCAGCAAGCCTGGCACGGCACCCGCCAGCGCCGATGGACCGTTCAACGAACTGCTGACCAACCCGATTGTGCTTGGCGTAGTGGGTGGTGCGGCAGGTTTGCTGGTGTTGCTGCTCCTGTTGCTGTGGGCACGCCATCGCAATGCTCGGCGCGAAGAAGAAAAGCACCTGCGCATGGCGCGGGCCTTGGCGGAAGAGCCGGTGTTCGCCTCGAATATCGACCAGGACCTGCCGCCTGACAGCTTCGAAGGTCTGGAAGTACCACCGCCGAACGTCAAGCTGGCTCCAGCCCCAGCCCCAGCCCCAGCCCCAGCCCACGTGGTTGAGCCCGTTGTCGCGCCGACGGTGGCGTCCGTGCTGGCCCCGCTGGCCGTTGCCGTGGCCCCGGAAAACTCCAGCGATGCGTTGGCCCAGGCCCAATCCCATATTGATCGCGGCCATCTGAACCAGGCCGCCGACATACTGGAGCAGGCGATCAAGCATGAGCCCAAGCGCAGCGATCTGCGTTTGAAACTGATGGAAGTCTACGGCCTGCAGGGCGACAAGGACGGTTTCGTCACCCAAGAGCGTCAACTGGTGGCCAATGGTCAAAACCACGCTCAGGTCGAGCAGCTCAAGAGCCGCTTCCCGGCCATGGCCGTGTTGGCGGCGGGCGTCAGTGCTGCCGTCGCGGCGGCGGCCCTGGATGCCCAGTACGTCAAGGATCTGCTGGAAGACAAGCCAACCCCAGCTCCCGAGCCAGAGCCGTTCGACACGGATTTTGACTTGAGCCTGGACGACCTGGAAGCGGCATCGCCGGCCGAGGTCAAGGCTGATCAACAGACGTTCGAGGCGCTGCTGCAACAGCAGACTGAAGCCAAAAGCAATGCAGACGATCTGTCGGACTTCGATCTGGATCTGCAGCTTGATCCGCCAGCCTCGCAGGCCGATGAAGATTTCCTTTCCGGCCTTGAAGACTCCATGAAGGACGTGCCGGCGGTCGAGCCGCCGACCCTCACGGCCGGCGCATTGGACGATTTCGAACTGCCGGAAGACTTCGACCTGTCCCTGGAGAATGAACCTGCTGGCGCTGCGGCGACCAAGCCTGATGCTTTTGCAACTGAGCTGGGCGACGTCAACGCCGAGCTTGATCGCCTGTCCCAGACCCTGGAGCATCCGCCGATCGAGCCTTCCTTCACGGAGCAGGATGCGGCTTTGGGCAGTGATGAGCCTGAGTATGACTTCCTCTCCGGCACCAACGAGGTCGCGACCAAGCTGGACTTGGCCCAGGCATATATCGACATGGGCGATGCGGACGGCGCACGGGACATTCTGTCCGAAGTGCTCACCGAAGGTGATGAAGCCCAACGCGGTGAAGCCAAGGAAATGCTCGGGCGACTGGCCTGATCCCATCGCTGGCTTTTGCGGCTGAAGGCACTCATTCCTTGATCGCAAAAAAAGCGCCTGGCGCGGGCCTGCTTCCTTATAATGGCGGCCTTTGCGCAACTCATCGGGCTCTCAGTTCTTGGCAAATATAGATAACGCGGCCGCCGAAATGGCGGCCGCAGGCTTTCATCGCATCGCCCTGGGCGTGGAATACAAAGGTTCGCGTTATCGCGGCTGGCAGCGCCAGGCCTCCGGTGTGCTGACCGTGCAGGAAACCTTGGAAAACGCTTTGTCGAAGGTCGCCGACTCGCCGGTGTCGCTGATGTGCGCCGGGCGTACCGACGCCGGTGTACACGCTTGCGGCCAGGTGGTGCACTTCGACACCCAGGCCGAGCGCTCGATGAAGGCGTGGGTAATGGGCGCCAATATCAATTTGCCCCATGACATCAGCGTCAGTTGGGCCAAGGTCATGCCTGCGCACTTCCATGCGCGCTTCAAGGCCATCGCTCGGCGCTACCGTTATGTGATCTACAACGATCAGATCCGCCCGGCGCACCTCAACGAAGAAATTACCTGGAACCATCGCCCGCTCGATACCGAGCGTATGGCCGAGGCCGCGCAATATCTGGTCGGTGTGCATGATTTCAGCGCTTTCCGGGCGGGGCAGTGCCAGGCCAAGTCGCCGATCAAGGAAGTCCATCACCTGCGGGTGACGCGCCACGGCAAGATGATCGTGCTGGATATCCGTGCCGGCGCCTTTCTGCACCATATGGTGCGCAACATTGCCGGCGTGCTGATGACCATTGGTGCCGGTGAGCGCCCGGTGGAGTGGGCCAAGGAAGTGCTGGATAGTCGTATTCGTCGCACCGGAGGGGTAACCGCGCATCCGTTCGGCCTTTACCTGGTGGGGGTCGAGTACCGTGACGAGTTCGAACTGCCGGAGCGTTTCATCGGGCCGCACTTCCTCACAGGCTTCAGCGAACTTGGCGGCTGACGCCCGGAAAAGCTTTTGTTAACATCCGGGACTTTCTCGGTCCAACCCTGAGGTTTTCACGACATGTCAGCCGTTCGCAGCAAGATTTGCGGGATTACCCGCATAGAAGACGCGCTGGCGGCAGTCGAGGCGGGAGCCGATGCCATCGGTTTTGTGTTTTACGCCAAGAGCCCGAGGGCAGTGAATGTACTGCAGGCGCGGGCGATCATCGCTGCGCTGCCGCCATTTGTGACCACGGTGGGGTTGTTCGTCAACGCCAGCCGTTGCGAACTCAACGAGACCCTGGATGCCGTGCCGCTGGACATGCTGCAGTTTCACGGTGACGAAAGCCCGGACGAATGCGAGAGCTACCAGCGCCCTTATATCAAGGCGCTGCGCGTCAAGGCCGGGGATGACATCGCAGCTGCGTGTGCCGCCTATACCGGCGCGCGCGGGATTCTCCTGGACACCTATGTTGAAGGCGTGCCCGGTGGTACCGGTGAAGCATTCGACTGGTCGCTGATTCCTGAAGGGCTGGGCAAGCCGATTATCCTGGCCGGAGGGCTCAATCCCGCGAATGTCGGGGCGGCAATCGAGCAGGTTCGGCCCTATGCCGTGGATGTCAGTGGCGGCGTGGAGCAGGGCAAGGGCATCAAGGATCACAGCAAGATTCGCGCATTCATGCAGGCTGTGCGCAACAGCAGTGGCGGGATGTGACGGCTGGCAGTCTGCCGCCGTCCATAACTACCACTGTGTAAAACAGCCCGGCGCCGCCTGTGGGTGGCCCGGAAATGAAGTGGCAACCCTGCACTGGCAGGTTGTCTGGAAGGCTGAGGATACAGGCCGGAAATGGCAGGTCGAACGTCTGACCCCGTCCAGTCTGTGTCATCGCCACATATGAATTTAGCTCAAGGGCATACGCGGGGCTGTGTTCAAGCCACCGGTACTGGAGAAAGAAAGCATGAGCAACTGGTTAGTAGACAAACTGATCCCTTCGATCATGCGTTCCGAGGTGAAGAAAAGCTCGGTTCCTGAAGGTCTGTGGCACAAATGCCCGTCCTGCGACGCGGTGTTGTACCGTCCCGAGCTGGAAAAGACCCTGGACGTTTGCCCCAAGTGCAACCACCACATGCGTATTGGCGCTCGCGCCCGCATCGATATCTTCCTGGACACCGATGGTCGTGCCGAGCTGGGTGCAGACCTGGAGCCGGTTGACCGTCTCAAGTTCCGCGACGGCAAGAAGTACAAGGACCGCCTGACCGCTGCGCAGAAGCAGACCGGTGAGAAAGACGCATTGGTTTCCGTCAGCGGTAAGCTGCTGGGCATGCCGGTGGTCGTTTCGGCCTTCGAATTCTCCTTCATGGGCGGCTCCATGGGCGCCATCGTTGGCGAGCGCTTCGTTCGTGCCGCCAACTATGCCCTGGAAAATCGCTGCCCGATGATCTGCTTCGCCGCCTCGGGTGGTGCACGCATGCAGGAAGCCCTGATTTCCCTGATGCAAATGGCCAAGACCTCGGCGGTGCTGGCGCGTCTGCGTGAAGAAGGTATCCCGTTCATCTCCGTGCTGACCGACCCGGTCTACGGCGGTGTGTCCGCCAGCCTGGCAATGCTGGGTGATGTGATCGTCGCAGAACCCAAGGCCCTGATCGGGTTTGCCGGCCCGCGCGTTATCGAGCAGACCGTGCGCGAAAAACTGCCTGAAGGCTTCCAGCGCAGTGAGTTCCTGCTGGAGCACGGTGCGATCGACCTGATCATCCCGCGCGGTGAACTGCGTCCACGCCTGGGTAACCTGCTGGCACAAATGATGGGCCTGCCGACGCCAGTGTACGTTGCGCCTAAAGTCGAACCTGTCGTGGTTCCGCCGGTGCCGGCAAACCTATGACCCAGCGTACCCTGGGCGAATGGCTCGCCTACCTTGAGCAGTTGCATCCGTCCGCCATCGACATGGGCCTGGAGCGCTCGCAACAGGTAGCGGCCCGCCTGGGGTTGGGCCGGCCGGCACCGCGTGTGATCACGGTGACCGGCACCAACGGCAAAGGCTCTACCTGTGCCTTTGTCGCGGCGTTGCTGCAAGCTCAAGGGCTGAAGGTCGGCGTGTACAGCTCGCCACACTTGCTGCGTTACAACGAGCGGGTGCAGATCGAGGGTGTCGAAGCCACTGACGAGCAGCTCTGCGAAGCATTCGCTGCGCTGGATGCGGGGCGTGGCGAGATTTCCCTGACCTATTTCGAGATGGGCACCCTGGCCGCGTTCTGGCTGTTCGAGCGTGCGCAGTTGGATGTGGTGGTCCTCGAGGTTGGCCTGGGTGGGCGTCTGGACACGGTCAACGTGGTGGATGCCGACCTGGCGCTGGTGACCAGCATTGGCGTGGATCACGCCGATTACCTGGGTAACACCCGCGAGTCCGTGGCCTTTGAGAAGGCCGGGATCTTCCGCCAGGGCAAACCTGCCCTGTGCGGTGACCTGGACCCACCGCATACCTTGCTGGACAAGGTGCGTGAGCTGGATTGTCCGTTTTTCCTGCGTGGCCGTGAATTCAATCTCGAAGTAGGTGCTGAGCATTGGCAGTGGCGCGGGCGTGATGCGCGGGGTCAAGCCGTAGAGCTGCGCGACCTGCCGCTGCTGAACTTGCCGATGGAAAACGCAGCCCTCGCGCTGCAGGCCTATCTCTTGCTGGATCTGCCCTGGGATGCCCGGCAGATCGCCGAGACCTTGCGGGCGACCCGTGTGGTCGGGCGTCTGGATCGTCGTGCGTTCGACTGGGAGGGTAAGCGCCTTAACCTGCTGCTGGATGTGGGGCATAACCCGCATGCGGCGCAATACCTGGCGCAGCGTCTGGCGCGTGATCTGCCTGCCGGTCGTCGCCTGGCGGTGTTCGGGCTGTTGGCCGACAAGGATCTGGACGGTGTGGTTGCGCCTTTGTTGGACAGCGTCCAGGCTTGGGCGGTAGCGCCGCTGGATACCCCGCGCAGCCGTCCGGCCAACGAATTGGCGGTCGCGTTGCAGAACCTTGGCGCGCCAGTGGCGTCGTATGCAAGCGTCACTGCCGCGCTCGAAGCGCAATGTGCGGTGGCTACGGCCGAGGACGAGATTCTGTTGTTCGGATCATTTTATTGTGTTGCCGAGGCGCTCGAGTGGTTGTCCCGGCGCTCCACGGAGGAAGCTGCACATGGCATTACTGGATAGCGCATACAAGCAGCGAATGGTTGGAGCCCTGGTGCTGGTAGCGTTGGCGGTGATTTTCCTGCCGATGCTGTTTTCCCGTCAGGATGAAGAGCGTCAGGTGGTTGTCGAGGCGCCCGCTGCGCCGCAGGCGCCGGTGATGCCGCAGGTTCAGGTCGAACCGGTGGTGGTGCCGGAGCCGCAGGCGTTGCCTGAAGAAGAGCCCGTGCCGAGCGACGCTGAGGTGGCGGCGCAGCAGGCACCGACACAGCAGGTACCGACACAGCAGGCACCGACCATGCCGGTACAGCCAAGCGTGCCCGTGGCCAAGCCGGCACCGGCTCCAGCGGCGCCCGTGGTGGCGGCCAAGCCTGCTGCGCCTGCGCCGGCACCCAAGCCGGTTGTGCCGCAGCCTGCCGCACCCGGCAAACCGGATGTGGGCCAGAGCCGTATCGATCCGAATGGCTTGCCGGTCAGTTGGTCGATTCAAGTGGCCAGCCTGGGCAATCGTGAAGGCGCCGACGCCTTGCAGAAGAAGCTGCGCAGCCAAGGCTATAACGCCTATATCCGTAGCGCCGACGGCAAGAATCGCGTGTTTATCGGCCCGCTGATCGAGCGCGCCGAGGCGGATCGCCTGCGCGACCTGCTGGACCGCCAGCAGAACCTCAAGGGGTTCGTCACCCGTTTCCAGCCTGAGCGCGGCTGATTACGGCTGGAAATGCAGTCAAGTGTGGGAGGGGGCTTGTTCCCGATAGTGGTGTGTCAGTTCAGATTTTTTGACTGACCCAGCGCCATCGGGAGCAAGCCCCCTCTCACAGTGCTTTTGGGGCGGGGTTGAAATGCGGCCTTTGCATCACCAACTATTGTTTTGCAAAGCACGCGCAATCACCGCTTACCGATAGCCCGACGCTCTGCTAAAATGCGCCGCCTTATCCGTATGTAGGCTGCACTGTGGCATTTACCTGGGTTGATTGGGCGATCGTTGCAATCGTCGCCATCTCCGCTTTGATCAGTCTGAGCCGCGGCTTCGTAAAAGAAGCATTGTCGTTGCTGACCTGGATCATCGCAGGAGTCGTAGCCTGGATGTTCGGCGGTTCATTGTCGGTCTACCTGGCCGGATACATCGAGACACCTTCGGCTCGCGTCATCGCGGGCTGCGCCATCATGTTCATCGCCACGCTGCTGGTGGGAGCAATGGTCAATTATCTTATTGGCGAGTTGATACGTGTCACCGGCCTCTCCGGGACCGATCGATTTCTCGGCATGGCCTTCGGTGCCGCGCGTGGCGCGTTGCTGGTGGTCGTGGCGGTCGGGCTGTTGAGCCTGGGGCCGGTACAGCAGGATTCGTGGTGGCAGGAGTCGGTACTCGTGCCAAAATTTCTATTGGTTGCAGATTGGTCCAAGAACCTCATATTGGGGTGGAGCAGTCAGTGGCTGGCCAGCGGAATCAGCGTACCCGCTGATCTTCCGTTCAAGGAGCACCTCTTACCGGCCAAAACGCCTCAGTAAGTTGTGTTCAGTCAAGATTCATTAAGTAGGGGTTGCGTCGCATGTGTGGCATCGTCGGTATCGTCGGTAAGTCGAACGTCAATCAGGCGCTGTATGACGCGCTAACCGTCCTCCAGCACCGCGGCCAGGACGCTGCCGGTATTGTGACCAGCCATGACGGCCGGTTATTCCTGCGCAAGGACAATGGCCTGGTGCGTGACGTGTTTCACCAGCGTCACATGCAGCGCCTCGTTGGGCACATGGGCATTGGCCATGTGCGTTACCCGACGGCCGGTAGCTCGACTTCGGCCGAAGCTCAACCGTTCTACGTCAACTCGCCATACGGCATTACGCTGGCGCACAACGGTAACCTGACCAACGTCGAGCAACTGGCCAAGGAGATCTACGAATCTGACCTGCGCCACGTCAACACCAGCTCTGACTCGGAAGTGTTGCTCAACGTGTTCGCTCACGAGCTGGCCCAGCGCGGCAAGCTGCAGCCGACCGAAGAAGACGTGTTCGCCGCCGTCACCGACGTGCACAACCGTTGTGTCGGTGGTTATGCGGTCGTGGCCATGGTCACCGGTTATGGCATCGTCGGTTTCCGCGACCCCCATGGTATCCGTCCGATCGTATTCGGCCAGCGTCATACCGACGAAGGCGTCGAGTACATGATCGCTTCCGAAAGCGTGTCCCTGGACGTGCTGGGCTTCACCCTGATCCGCGACCTGGCACCGGGCGAAGCGGTGTACATCACCGAAGATGGCAAGCTGCACACCCGCCAGTGCGCGGTTGCCCCGAAACTTACCCCGTGCATCTTCGAACACGTCTACCTGGCGCGCCCGGATTCGATCATCGATGGCGTTTCGGTTTACAAGGCGCGCCTGCGCATGGGCGAGAAGCTGGCCGAGAAGATCCTGCGTGAGCGTCCTGAGCACGACATCGACGTGGTCATCCCGATTCCCGATACCAGCCGTACCGCTGCGCTGGAGTTGGCCAACCACCTGGGCGTCAAGTTCCGCGAAGGCTTTGTGAAGAACCGCTACATCGGCCGTACCTTCATCATGCCGGGGCAGGCGGCGCGCAAGAAGTCGGTGCGCCAGAAGCTCAACGCCATCGAGCTGGAATTCCGCGGCAAGAACGTCATGCTGGTGGATGACTCCATCGTGCGTGGCACCACCTGCAAGCAGATCATCCAGATGGCTCGCGAAGCCGGTGCTAAGAACGTGTACTTCTGTTCCGCTGCGCCAGCCGTGCGTTACCCGAACGTGTACGGTATCGACATGCCGAGCGCTCACGAGTTGATCGCCCATAACCGCACCACCCAGGATGTGGCTGACCTGATCGGCGCCGACTGGCTGATCTACCAGGACCTGCCGGACCTGATCGAAGCGGTTGGCGGTGGCAAGATCAAGATCGAGCAGTTCGACTGTGCCGTGTTCGACGGCAAGTACGTGACCGGTGATGTCGACGAGGCTTACCTGAACAAGATCGAGCAGGCGCGTAACGACTCCTCGAAGATCAAGACCCAGGCGGTCAGTGCGATCATCGATCTGTACAACAACTGAGTAGACACCGGCCCTGAGGGGCCGGTTTTGTATCTTAAATAAAGCATTGAGTAAGGAGTCGCAGCATGAGTCAGGAATGGGATGCCGGTCGGTTGGACAGCGACCTCGATGGCGTAGCTTTCGATACCCTGGCTGTGCGCGCCGGTCAGCACCGCACCCCGGAAGGTGAGCACGGTGACCCGATGTTCTTTACCTCCAGCTACGTATTCCGCACGGCTGCCGACGCGGCAGCGCGTTTTGCCGGTGAAGTGCCGGGCAACGTGTATTCGCGTTATACCAACCCGACCGTCCGTGCGTTCGAAGAGCGTATCGCGGCGCTGGAAGGTGCCGAGCAGGCGGTGGCCACGGCGACTGGCATGGCCGCCATCCTGGCGGTGGTGATGAGCCTGTGCAGTGCCGGCGACCACGTGCTGGTATCACGCAGTGTGTTTGGTTCGACCATCAGCCTGTTCGAAAAGTACTTCAAGCGCTTCGGTATCGAAGTGGACTACGTGCCTCTGGCGGACCTGTCCGGTTGGGATGCGGCGATCAAGCCCAACACCAAACTGCTGTTCGTCGAGTCGCCATCCAACCCGCTGGCCGAGTTGGTGGACATTGCCGCGTTGTCCGAGGTGGCGCATGCCAAGGGCGCGATGCTGGTAGTCGACAACTGCTTCTGTACCCCGGCGTTGCAGCAGCCGTTGAAACTGGGCGCGGACATCGTCGTACATTCGGCCACCAAGTTTATCGATGGCCAAGGCCGTTGCATGGGTGGCGTGGTAGCGGGGCGCAGTGAGCAGATGAAGGAAGTGGTGGGCTTCTTGCGCACCGCTGGCCCGACCCTGAGTCCTTTCAACGCCTGGATCTTCCTCAAGGGCCTGGAAACCCTCAACCTGCGCATGAAGGCCCATTGTGCCAACGCCCAGGCCCTGGCCGAGTGGCTGGAGCAGCAGGCAGGGATCGAGAAGGTGCATTACGCCGGCCTCAAGAGCCACCCGCAGCACGAGTTGGCCCAGCGCCAGCAGCGTGGTTTCGGCGCCGTGGTGAGCTTCGAAGTGAAGGGCGGCAAAGAGGGCGCCTGGCGCTTTATCGATGCCACGCGCCTGATCTCCATCACTGCGAACCTGGGTGACAGCAAAACGACTATTACTCATCCGAGCACCACCTCCCACGGCCGCCTGGCGCCGCAGGAGCGTGAGGCGGCGGGCATCCGTGACAGCCTGATTCGCATCGCGGTGGGCCTGGAAGACGTGGCCGACCTGCAGGCGGACCTGGCTCGCGGGCTGGCAGCCTTGTGATCGAGTGGTCCATGGAAGCCGCGGTCGCCAGTAATGGGCGTGTCGCGCTGGTCACCGGCGCGGCGCGGGGGATCGGCCTCGGGATCGCCGCCTGGCTGATCAGCGAGGGCTGGCAGGTGGTCTTGACCGATCTGGACCGCGAGCGTGGGTCCAAGGTGTCCAAGGTGCTGGGCGAAAATGCCTGGTTTATCAGCATGGACGTGGCTGACGAGAAACAGGTCGCCCAGGGTGTCGCCGAGGTGTTGGGGCAGTTTGGTCGCCTGGACGCGTTGGTGTGCAACGCGGCGGTCGCCGACCCGCGCAATAGCACGCTGGAAAGCCTGGAACTGGCGTATTGGAATCGTGTGCTGGCGGTAAACCTCAGTGGGCCGATGTTGTTGGCCAAGCATTGCGCGCCGTACCTGCGTGCCCATGGTGGCGCCATCGTCAACCTGGCATCGACCCGGGCGCGTCAATCCGAACCGGACACCGAGGCCTATGCGGCGAGCAAGGGTGGCCTGCTGGCGCTGACTCACGCTTTGGCGATGAGCCTGGGGCCGGAAGTGCGAGTCAATGCCGTCAGCCCAGGCTGGATCGATGCGCGTGATCCTGCCGCACGGCGTGCCGAGCCCCTGACCGATGCCGACCATGCTCAACATCCGGCGGGCCGGGCCGGTACGGTGGAGGATGTGGCGGCGATGGTCGCGTGGCTGCTGTCGCGCCAGGCGGGGTTCGTTACCGGGCAGGAGTTTGTGGTGGATGGCGGTATGAGCAAGAAGATGATTTATAGCGAGTAGGGCAGGTGGCCGGCTTGAAGTAATTTTGTCTTTTTCAGAAAAACTTCAAGCGGGCTATTGACTTAGGTCCGTTACCTGCGTAAATTTCGCGGCCTCAACGAAGCAAAGGGTGATTAGCTCAGCTGGGAGAGCATCTGCCTTACAAGCAGAGGGTCGGCGGTTCGATCCCGTCATCACCCACCACTTCTTGAGAGTTTTGCCTTGGGGCAAGACGCAACGTTAAAGGTTGCACCGACGCGCAGCGGTAGTTCAGTCGGTTAGAATACCGGCCTGTCACGCCGGGGGTCGCGGGTTCGAGTCCCGTCCGCTGCGCCATATTTTCCAGGTCCGATGTGTCGGGCTTGAGATCGAACAGCCAAGGCTGATTGATCAGATGTTCCAAGACAGTTGAGGTTTTGCCTTGGCTGGTCAAGCGATACGCAGCGGTAGTTCAGTCGGTTAGAATACCGGCCTGTCACGCCGGGGGTCGCGGGTTCGAGTCCCGTCCGCTGCGCCATATCTGCCTCAAGGCCCACTGAACGCCTTGAAGCACAAAGAAAGCCTCTGGCTACTTTGATCCGATAGCAAAGACCCTGGTCGAAAGACCGGGGTTTTTTGTTTCTGCGATTTGGAAAACTGCCCGAAGAGCCGGTGAGCCGGCTCTCACTGTGCTGTCAGAACCCCAGCTTATCCCGCAGCCCGTAGTACCAGGCCCCGAGTGCCGCAAACGGCGTGCGCAGTAGTTGTCCGCCCGGAAATGGGTAGTGCGGCAGGTCGGCAAACGCATCAAAACGCTCTGCCTGGCCTTTCAATGCCTCGGCCAATACCTTGCCTGCCAGGTGCGTGTACGTCACCCCATGGCCGCTGCAGCCCTGGGAATAGTAGATGTTGTCGCCCAGGCGCCCGACCTGCGGCAGTCGGGAGAGTGTCAGCAGGAAATTGCCGGTCCAGGCGTAGTCGATTTTCACATCCTTGAGCTGCGGAAAGGCCTTGAGCATCTTCGGTCGGATGATCGCTTCGATGTTCGCCGGATCGCGTGCTCCATACACCACGCCGCCGCCGAAGATCAGGCGCTTGTCGCGGGTGAGACGGTAATAGTCGAGCAGGTAGTTGCAGTCTTCTACGCAGTAGTCCTGCGGCAGCAGTGTCTTCGCCAGCTCATCGCCCAGTGGTGCCGTGGTGATGACTTGAGTGCCGCAGGGCATCGACTTGGCCGCCAGCTCCGGCACCAGGTTCCCCAGATAGGCGTTACCCGCGACAATGATGAATTTGGCCCTGACCTTGCCCTCGGCGGTATGCACTACCGGGTTGGCGCCGCGCTCGATGCGCACCGCCGCCGACTGTTCATAAATGACGCCCCCCAGGGACTCGACGGCCGCAGCTTCTCCCAATGCAAGGTTGAGTGGGTGGATATGCCCGCCACTCATGTCCAGCATGCCACCCACATAGTTGTCACAGGCCACCACGTCGCGAATGCGGCGTTCGTCCAGCAATTCCAGCTGAGTGTGGCCGAAGCGTTCCCACAGGCGCTTCTGCGACTCCAGATGAGCCATGTGCTTGCTGTTGAGTGCGGCGAACACGCCGCCGTCCTTCAAGTCGCACTGGATCTGATACTTGGCCACGCGCTCGCGAATGATCTTGCCGCCTTCGAATGCCATTTGTCCCAGCAACTGGGCTTGCCTGGGGCCGACACTGCGCTCGATCACATCGATGTCACGGCTATAGCTGTTGACGATTTGCCCGCCATTACGACCCGAGGCGCCGAACCCCACTTTGGCGGCCTCCAGCACCGTCACGCGAAAACCGTTTTCCAGCAGGAACAGCGCGCTGGAAAGACCGGTGTAGCCGGCGCCGATCACGCATACATCGGTTTCGACTTCGCCTTGCAACGTCGGACGAGGCGGGACCGCATTGGCGGACGCTGCGTAATACGACTGGGGGTAGGGGGTGTTCGCCATCCTGGAACCTCTGTTTTATATTTTTTACGAGTGCTCCGATCCTACCTGAGTTGAAAATTGCCTGCCAGCCACCGAAAAACCATGGGCATACCCGCCGCAAATAAAAAATTCGCATATTCATAGGGTTAGCTGCAAAAAAGATGTTGACACCCCTCCGGAATTCCGTAGAATGCCGCCTCACAGCAGGCACGTAGCTCAGTTGGTTAGAGCACCACCTTGACATGGTGGGGGTCGTTGGTTCGAGTCCAATCGCGCCTACCAAACAAAATCCGCTCTGCTGGGCGGTCTGGAAGGGCTCACCGAAAGGTGGGCCCTTTTTTTGTTGTCCGCGATTTGCACAGCGCTCGCAAACATCCACCTCAGGACGCTAGTTCGCGCCCGTCTCCAGGTACTCGATCAATGATTGGGGAATTCGACAGCGTCCTATATGAATCAGGCGCTATCGGGTACGCCCTTGGAATCAACAGGGTTGGTCTTGATACTGGGCACGACGGTCGGATTACGCGCATAACCTGAACCGCTATACGGATCCCTATGCCCCGTATGTGCGAGGTCGTCAGCAGAAAAGCTGCGCCACCCCAAGCAGGCAGATAATCTGGACGACCACCTGGCAGCGGATCTCGCCCAACGTCGCTGTTGCCTTACTCATTTGCCCGGCATACATATCGGCTAGCCTCTTGATCGGTACTGGCGCTGTGGATTTTGCCCAGATACAGCACTGCATTATTGAGTGTAGGCGCTGATCCAGAATTTTCACGACTGAATTCGACTCTCGGCCATGGAGGTGTCGCCGGGGCTGAACGACTGGACCACGCCAGGTAAACCGGCGCCGATCACCCACAAAAATTATTGGTTTGCAGCAACAATTTTTCTTGTTGGACACCCCCCGGCCCAAGCGGCAAAGATGCCGCCACTGTCGCTCGACCTTCCAGGTCAACAATAAAAAAACCTAGCCGACTGCACGCCACTTTCATGCTGTGAGCCCTTTGCTCACATCCTGCTGTAATGGCGCCGCAGCGCGCACTAAAGGACCTCTCCGCCATGCAAACAGTTGTGAACTTATGGCCGTTGATCGGCGTACTCGTCATCGTGGTCGGCTTTGTATTGCGCTTCAATCCGCTGTTGGTGGTCACCGCCGCGGCCATCGCCACCGGGCTCGCCGCCCAATTCCCGCTGGAAAAAATACTGACTTCCATGGGGGATGGCTTCCTTCAGACCCGCGCCCTGCAATTGATTCTGTTATTACCGCTGGCGGTGATCGGCTTGTTGGAGCGCCATGGCTTGCGCCTGCATGCGCAAAACTGGATCGCCCGCTTCGAACGTGCCACGGTCGGGCGTTTGCTGATCATGTATCTGTTTGTGCGTGAGTCCACGGCGGCCATGGGGCTGACCAGCCTGGGTGGCCATCCGCAAATGGTACGGCCACTCTTGGCGCCGATGGCCGAAGGCGCAGCGGAAAAACGCTTTGGCAAGTTACCGGACAAGCTGCGCCACAAGGTTCTGGCCATGTGCGCCGCCACCGACAACGTCGGGTTGTTTTTTGGTGAGGACATCTTTGTCGCCTTCGGTGCGATTGCGTTGATGCACACCTTTTTGCTGGGTTCGGGAATTGATGTGGAACCGTTGCACATTGCGGTGTGGGGCATCCCGACGGCGATCTGCGCCTTCATCATTCATGCGATCCGGCTCCATCGCTTCGATCGACGACTGACCCGCGAGATGAGCCCCGCTGGTGTCCCGGTGGAGGCCGCTCAATGATCATTTCCATTCAATACCTTTACTGGCTGGCGGGTGTCCTGTTGCTGATCACCGCGGGCATGATCCTGCTCGACCGTACCCACCCCAAGCGTTGGTCCAGCGCAGTGTTCTGGCTGTTGTTTGCCGTGCCGTTCCTGGCAGGGGAGCGCCTGCCCTCGGTGGTCATCGGCGTCGGAGTGGTGGTGATGGCGTTGATCGCGGGTCTGGGCGGCGTTGGCCGTGGCCAGCACGCCGAGCTGCACGACAAGGCTTCCCGCGCCAGTGCCGGGCGCCTGGGCCACAAGCTGTTTATCCCGGCGTTGGCCATACCGCTGACCACGGTGATCGGCTCGGTATTGCTCAAGCACACCGAAGTTGGCGGTGTACCGCTGCTGGACCCGAAGAATACAACCTTTGTCTCCCTGGGCATCGGCTGCCTGATTGCGCTTGGCCTGGCCTGCTGGCTGACCCGTGATACGCCGGTACAAGCCTTGCGTGAATCGCGCCGTCTGACCGAAGCCCTAGGCTGGGCCATGGTATTGCCGCAGATGCTGGCAATGCTCGGGTTGCTGTTCAACGAGGCCGGGGTAGGCACTGCGGTCGCCCACGTCACTACCACCTATATCAACCTGGATTACAAGTGGGTGGCGGTGATGGTTTATGTGCTGGGCATGGCCTTGTTTACCGTGATCATGGGCAATGGGTTTGCCGCGTTCCCTGTCATGACCGGCGGTGTCGGCGTGCCGGTACTGGTGGGAATTTACGGCGGCAACCCGGCGGTGATGGCCGCCATCGGTATGTTTTCCGGCTACTGCGGAACGCTGATGACGCCGATGGCGGCCAACTTCAATATCGTTCCGGCGGCTTTACTGGAGTTGCCCGATAAAAATGCGGTGATCAAGGCGCAGATACCGACTGCATTGATGATGCTTCTGGTCAATATCGTGCTGCTCTACCTGTTGATGTGAGGCCACTATGCAAATTGTGCTGCTGACGGGCTTCGAGCCTTTTGATAACGACCGGGTGAACCCCTCGTGGGAGGCCGTGCGCCAGTTGGATGGCGTGCTGTTGAGCGAGAATGTGCAGATAGTTGCGCGTTGCTTGCCCTGCGCATTCGCCACCGCTGCCGAGAGCCTGCTCCGGTGGATCCACGAATTGCACCCGGTCATGGTCATCGCCACGGGCTTGGGCCCTGGGCGTAGCGATATTTCCATCGAGCGTATTGCGATCAACGTTAACGATGCGCGCATTCCCGACAATCTTGGGGCGCAGCCGATTGATACGCCAGTGCTGGACGGCGGCCCGGCTGCGTACTTCTCGACATTGCCGATCAAGAGCATGGTCAGGGCGGTGCGCGAGGCGGGTATTGCGGCCTCGGTTTCGCAGACAGCGGGGACGTTTGTGTGCAACCAGGTGTTTTATCGGTTGCAGCATGCACTGGCGGGGTCTGCGGTGCGCAGTGGGTTTATTCATGTACCGGGCCTGCCTGAATCGGGCGAGCCGTCGATGGCGTTATCGACGGTAGTGGAGGGGCTGCGTGTTGCGGTTTCGGCAGCCTGGCAAACCCACGTCGACATCGTGCTGGGCGGTGGTCAGGTAAGCTGACGACGGGCTTTCCCTCAGACCTCACGGCCAGGGAAAAACAACTCAAAGCACGTCACGCCATCTTCACTGCTCACGCGGTATCGCCCGTTATGCAAGTGCATGATGGTTGCCACGATCGACAGCCCCAGTCCGTTGGACTGGGACGACCGTTCGCGGGATTCATCCACCCGGTAAAACCGTTCGAACAAGCGAGGCAGATGCTCGGCGGGAATGGTCTGGCCGTGGTTGCTCACCTTCAGATGGATGCCCGCGTCATCAGGGATCGCCTGGATGCTCAGTTCCGAGCCCGGCGCGCCGTACTTGATGGCGTTGGCGCACAGGTTCGCCAAGGCACGCCGCAGCAGCATCGGTTCAGCCCAGATCACCCCTTCGCCCGCAGCAACAATGGGCATGTGCACATCACCGGCCAGCCCTTCGAAGTAATCTGCGATGCGTTCCACTTCATCCGCCGCGCTCAACTCCTGACGTTGGCGCAGCGCGATGGCGGGGTCGGTGCGAGCCAGAAACAGCATGTTGTCGAGCATCCGTGCCAGGCGCTCAAGCTCTTCGACATTGGAGGCCAGCAGTTGTTGATAGCTTTCAATACTGCGGCCTTGTTGCAGGGCCACCTGGGTTTCTCCCAGCAAATTGTTGATCGGTGTGCGCAGTTCATGCGCCATATCGGTAGACACCTGGCCCAACTGCACAAAGCCTTTGGCCAGTCTTTCGAGCATGGTGTTGAAGGCATCGATCATGGGCAACAGTTCTTTCGGCGTGCCGTGGCTATCGAGCCGTTCGGCCAGGTTGCCCACGCCGATGCCTTGAGTGTGCCTGGCCAGGCGACGTAACGGCAGCAGGCCACGGTGTACGAGCAGGTAACCCACCACCGCGAGGATGATCGCGGCGATGCTTGCCAGGATAAACACGTTCAAGCGATAGCTGGCGAGCATGCTGGTGCGTTCGGTCATCAGGCGCCCGGTGGTGACCTGCAGGCTGCCAAGGTCTCCCGAGTCGATCGACGCAGCGACGGTGGCGAAGGGCACGCCATTTACACCGGGCAGATGGTGCACGTCGGCGAAGCCCAGCTCGCGGTCTTTGGGCGCCGGGGGCACGGACGGTATTTCAATGTTTCCCGGGTTGACCAGCAGCAAGGGCTTCTGGCCAGGTGCTGCGATGCTCAGCACCGACTCGCTGTTGCCCAGCATGTTCTGGAACAGCTCCGGCTTGGTCTTGATCAGGTCCAGGGTGTTGCTGTCGTTGAGTAGTTTGCGCAGTTGGTCGGCGCGATAGATCAGCGAAGCGTCGTCACGCTTGATCAGTTCACGTTCCAGCTCGCGGTAAAGCGCTACGCCTAACGTGGCGAGCAGGGCGAAGGCGAGCAAGGCGAAGATCAGCGCCAGGCGCAGGGTCAGTGAATAATGGCGACGGTTGCTCATGGCTGGGTATCGAAGCGGTAGCCGATGCCCCGCACGCTGTGAATCAGTTTGAGCTGGAACGGATCATCGATTTTCAAGCGCAGGCGCCGTACGGCAACGTCCACCACGTTGGTGTCACTGTCGAAGTTCATGTCCCACACCCGCGAGGCAATCATCGAGCGTGATAACACCTGGTCTTGATGAGTCGCGAACAGGTGCAGCAGGGCAAACTCTTTATTGGTCAGCGTGATGCGCGTACCGGCACGGGTGACACGGCGTTTCAGGACGTCAATTTGCAGGTCGGCGATTTGCAGCTGTTCTTCTTCGCGACTGGGGCCACGGCGGGTCAGGGTGCGCAGGCGCGCCACCAGCTCGGCGAACGAGAAGGGCTTGATCAGATAGTCATCGGCGCCCAGCTCCAGGCCCTTGATGCGGTCGGCAATGTCATCGCGGGCGGTGAGAAACAGCACCGGCGTATCGGCTTCCTTGCGCAGGCGGCGCAGCACTTCCCAACCGTCCATTTTCGGCATCATCACATCCAGCACGATCACATCGAATGGCGCTTCCAGCGCTTGATGCAGTCCATCGACACCGTCACGGGCGAGGCTCACCGAGTAACCCAACTCCCGCAGTCCGTTGAGCAGGTAGTTGCCGGCCTTGGGTTCGTCTTCGACTACGAGGATATTCATGGCAGGTGCCTTGGTTCGATGTGTGGCGCAAGTGTAGCCCGATCAATTCTCACTGGCACAACCGATGCCTTGCACCTGGTAGTCGAGTACGTGTTCGCGGCCCTGATGGTCCAGGTAGTTGAGACGAGCGGGGACAATGCCGCACTGCCCGTAGGTGTCGGTGCTCGATAACACTTTGTCGATGTCCAGGTGAACGAAGAAGCCGGTTTTGTCGTGGATCACGTTTGTTGCAGGGGCAGTGTCGGCGGCGAATGCCGAACCGGTGGCGAGCAAGGTGGCAAAGCCGAGGGTCAACAGTTTCATGATGGTGTCTCTTTCCAAGGGATGGCTGCCAGGTTCCGGCAGTGAGTTCACGGTAACCAGGCACCCCGAACAGCCAACCAACAGAATCATGACAAGTTTGTAATGAAGTGCCTGAGGCTCGAAGGTTTCGAGGATCAGAGAGGTGATTTTTGGGGCGCGTAACGTTTCAGGCCGGGGGGGATGGGCGGCCTGCCGCTTTATTTCGAGGTTGCGATGCAATCGCGTGATCCGTAGATTGCATCGGGGTCAGCCAATGTTCGCCAATAGAAGGAAAACCAGCAGTGTCCGCTCCAGGCCCCTCCTTACTGACCCAACGCTACCGTGCCTTTCTGTTCGATATGGATGGGACCCTGCTCAATTCCATTGCCGCTGCCGAACGTGTGTGGAGCCGCTGGGCGACGCGGCATGGCTTGGAGGTCGAGGCGTTCCTCGCCACGATCCATGGTGCCAGGGCCATCGATACCATCACCCGCCAGGCGTTGCCGGGCATTGATCCGGAGGTCGAAGCGCAGTGGATCACCGAGGCTGAAATCGACGATGTGCAGGGTGTTGTGGCAATTCCCGGTGCAGTCGAGTTTCTGAACAGTCTGCCAAGCGATCGATGGGCGCTGGTGACCTCGGCACCCAAGGCGTTGGCATTGCGTCGGTTGGAGGCGGCGGGCATTGCTGCGCCCGTAGTATTGGTGACGGCCGAAGATGTCGCGCGCGGCAAACCTGACCCCGCCTGTTATGTGCTCGGCGCGCAGCGCTTGGGCGTGCCGGTACAGGATTGTCTGGTGTTCGAGGATGCTGCCGTAGGGATCCGAGCTGGGGAGGCTGCGGGAGCGGATGTGATGGTGGTCACCTCAACGCACCTCACGCCCCTGGCGACAGCGCATGCTTGCATAGCAGGGTATGAGGGATTAGAAGCCCGGTGTGATGCTGACGGCTGGTTGTCTTTGAGGCCGTTGGCAAGGTGATCTGAATACACCGAGTCGGTCATCGGCCTCGGTGGTCTTCACACAGGTCGGTTGACGCTTGTAACCGGCTGCTTCTCATTCCCTGGCGGGAGAGCACCATTTCCCTGAGTATCTCGTTGGCGAGCCGGGCAATGGCTTCAGTGCCGCGATAGTGCGCGCGCACGATTCCGGTAATCGCAAAGTGGTCGGTTTCCGGGCCGCTGAGAATGGCTGAAAGGGTGCCGTCAGCATGCAGCGTGCAGGTCACCGTGTAGCTGGGCAGGCGTGCCGCCAGCGCTTGTTCGATTTGAGATTTGCTGAGGGTGTCCATCGGCTTTTAGCACCTTTCACTGTCCGCGCCAGCCCAAGCATAGGTGCTACTGTGGGTCTGTAAATACCGGCAATCTGCTAGCGTGGCAACGTCAGCGTGTGGTTTTTCGATACTCACGATGGGCCGCGCGTTGGCACAACTTGCGCAAAACAGTCTTTTGGATCGGCCTGATGCAAAACACCAGCAAGTAGCCACAGAGCAGTAACGCCAGTTCCAGCGAAGAGTGAGTGCCGGGATCGCTGACGCGGTCAATTTCGAACCTCAGGCCATATCCGGCAGCCAGAAAAACCAGCCCTATCAACAGAGTGATCATCCAGGATCTGGAAATAAGCGGCGGCGTTGCTCGATGCCTCATCGACGTGCTCCTGAATGCACACAGACAGATGGCAGGGTGATTGTCAGAAGGTTCGGCTACGAATAACGCCGCAAGTTCCAGGCTTTATGACAGTTTTATCTCACCGCGAGGGAAATGCAGGAGGCGCGCTGAACGCGTAAGCATACGCGAGCAGGCTGAATGGGTTTTCGCCAGCCGTCACTGTGAACGAAAAGGCTGGCTACTCGGGGCGCTTCAAGGCGTCTGGTTTTTGTCCGGCGCGGTGAGGCCGGCCTGGATGCGCTGATAAATCTCCTCACGATGCACGGCGACGTCCTTGGGAGCGTTGATGCCGATTCGAACTTGCTGGCCGCTGACGCCCAGGATGGTGATCGTAATGTTATCACCGATGTTTATGCTTTCACCGACTTTGCGGGTGAGTATAAGCATGGACTTCTCCTTGATTACTTTTAAGGACACATGTTCCAGACAGGGTAGGTGTCAGATGTGTGTAGCTTACTGCTAAGCGCTTCCCTGTGACTGCCTCTTTTAGGACGCATAGAGGCGACATTAATTCCCATGGCGGCATCATACAGGTCTGCGGTACATCATTCGCATTGTTTAAGCCAACGTTTATGACGGCCAGAATAGACAGTGAATGGTAAAGTTGCCTCTTTATCCTCAAAGGAGCAGGGCAGTGCGTAAAGTAGCGATGGCAATTGCGGTGTTGGCATTGACCGGTTGCGGTGAAGGCAAACCTGTCGATGCCCCCAAGGCCAAGCCTGCCGTGACCGAAAGCCAGCCACAAACCGGCGCGATTGCCGCTCAGGAATGGGATGTGTGGGTAGGCCCGCCGGATCACAAACTGCAGGCGATCACCGACCTGACCGCGTGGTTGCTGGAACACGGCTTCAGTTTTTATATTGTGAAAGTGGACGGTAAGGACGAGGTGTTTCTGGGGCCGTTCGCCAGCAAAGCTGAGGCCGAAGCCAAGCAGGCACTGCTGACTGAAAAGCTGGCCCGCGCCAAGAAGAACGACACCGAGTCGCAAGTCATCGAGCACAAGGCCGCGCCATAGTAGGCGGGCTGGGCGGGAATACCGCCCACGTTCAACTGCAGGCTTTCAAGTTCACCGGGCCGACAAATTCATTGCCGCGGCCCATCACGCAGGCAACTGTCTGGTTACGCTGGCGCTCCCAGGTCTGTACCGGATAGGTCTTGTTCCAGGCTTCGTACAGCTGGCGATCCTGTTTTGACAGGCGTAACCCGTATTGTTTGCTCATATAAAAATACGTGCGTGCGATCATTCCGCGAATCGACGGTCGTGGCATGACCTTCTTGGCCTTGAAGTCCACTTGGGTCAGGCATGAGCCGTATTGCCCGCTTTGCACTGGCAGCCAGCCGAAGCTGAAGTTGTTACGGTCGCCATTCACTTCGCCGATACTCGGCACCAGGTTGTGCAGGTCCGCCTCGGCCCGCTTGAACACATCATCGTGGCGCGTGCAGTTTTTTCTCCCGCCATTTTGCCAGCATTGGCGCTGATGCCCAATTTGCCAGGCCGGTACAATATGTTCCCACTCAATACGCGCGGCGCGGTTGGCATTTTTGCGTGGGATGTAACCACAGGCTTTCAGGTCCACCCGGTTACCGGTGTATTTGCAGCCGCAATAAAATTCGGTGGATTGCGGAGCGTAGAGCTTCCAGGCGATTTTCTTGGCTTCGCTGAAGGTTCTAGGGGCTTGGGCGTTGGCGGTGAGGGCAAAAAACAGGCAGCACACAGCGATAAAACGGACACTCATTCAATCAATCTTCCTTCGGCACAACCCAGAAAATCTGCACGCCACCGTCATCCCGATAGGCGAGGGTGACGTTATCGTTTTCGGCGATCTCTTCCAGCAGGCGCTCCCACTCATCCACAGGCTCATCCGGCAGACGGAAGATCAACGCTGCCTTAGCTTTTTGGGCGTTGGTTGAATTGATGATTTTTTGCACGCGCAGCGCCAGGTGTTCGTAGGCGTCTGGCGGTGTGGGCGCTGCGGAAGAGGACTTTGCCACAGAGAATTCCTTGGTAGGCTGTACGCACATACAGTATTTAACTGTGGGCGTTTTCGCAACTACTTAAAATTCAAGAGGTTCTGGAAGGCGGGGTATTCAAGGTTCCAGTGGTCTATCGGTCGGCCAATTTACGGATGCGGTACACGCAGCGGCGACCGCCACGCAGTAAATGCTCTTCGCGCGTCACCTGGCCCCAGCCCTGCATCAGCATTTGAAATTGCGACAGTTCTGATGCGCAGAATCCTTGGCATTTGGTTGCGGCGGCGCAAATCGGGCAATGGTCCTCGATCAATAAAAAATCATCACCATCGCTCTCAACCCGTGCCATATAGCCTTCCGCATCTCGCGCATTGGCCAGTCGCTTGACGCGTTCGGCCAAGGAACTCGCCGATGCCAGTTGCGCTTGATACTCGGCTAATTGTTGCGAGCCGCGTAGTTCGATGACTTGATCTATGCCCCCCTGGCCAAACAACAGCGTCACCGATTCGATGATTTGCACGGTGAGTTGGGCGTGCGTATCGGGAAATCGCGCATGACCGGAATCAGTCAACTGCCATAGCTGTTTGGGGCGACCAACGCCTGAGCGTGAGACCACGCTATCGACCAAGCCTTGTTCGACCAACTTGACCATTTGTTGGCGCACCGCTTCGGATGTCACCCCCAGCACCTTTGACAAATCCACCGTACTGCATGTGCCGTGGGTTTTAAGGTGTCTCAAGAGATGTTCGGATGAGCGCGAAGTCGAGTTATCCAGGCTTTTGTTTGCGTACGTCATTGTGGGCTCAATAATATTGAAACTGTTAGCTTGCTTATTAAGGCATCTCCCGCGACAGGCTTCAAGCCCGCGCTCTTGGTAGCTGTGGGAAAGACATATGGATGCTCAAAGAACACTTAGACACTGAGAAAACAACGGGCAACTGACGTTATGACAGCGTCATTCCGATGCTGTCGGTGGCGCTGGTTTCTCGGGGTAGGGCGGGGGGATTTTTATCGCGGGGCCTACGAGTGGGTAGAGGCAGACGTATCTGTCTCTACCGCGCTGTCACCAGGAATCAGTATTCCCAGAACATCCGTTGCAGTTCCTTGCTGTCCTGGGTCTTGGTCAGGGCAACCATTGCCAGGATGCGGGCTTTCTGTGGGTTCAGGTCAAGGGCGGCGACCCAGTCGTATTTGTCGTCCGGCTGTTCGGCGTTACGCAGCACCATGCCGCCGGCGTTGACGTGGGAGGAGCGAATGATCTGCACGCCTTGCTTGCGCAGTTCCACCAGCGCTGGAACGACCTTGGACGATACCGAACCATTACCCGTACCGGCGTGGATGATGGCTTTGGCGCCAGCCTGGGCCAATGCTTTGTAGGCGGTATCGCTTACGTTGCCGTAGCCGTAGGCAATTTCAACGTCAGGCAGGCTCTTGATGGTCTTGATGTCGAACTCCGAATCCATGGTGTGGCGCTTGGCTGGCAGGCGGAACCAGTAGGATTTGCCTTCCACTACCATGCCCAGCGGGCCCCATGGGCTCTTGAACGCTTCGGTCTTGATGTTGATCATTTTGCTGACGTCGCGACCCGATTGGATCTCGTCGTTCATGGTCACCAGCACGCCCTTGCCACGCGCATCCTTGCTGCCGGCCACGGCCACGGCGTTGTACAGGTTAAGCATGCCGTCCGCGGACATCGCGGTGCCTGGGCGCATGGAACCGACCACCACGATTGGCTTGTCGGTTTTTTCCACCAGGTTCAGGAAGTAGGCGGTTTCTTCGAGGGTGTCGGTACCGTGGGTGATCACGATGCCGTCAACGTCCTTGCTGTCGGCCAGTTCGGCCACGCGGCGGCCCAGTTGCAGCAGGTTTTCGTTGTTGATGCTTTCGGAGGCGATCTGCATCACTTGTTCGCCACGCACGTTGGCGATCTGGGAGAGCTCGGGAACGCCGGCGATCAATTGTTCGATGCCGACTTTGGCTGCCTGATAGGTGGCGCTGTTCGCGGCACTGGCGCCAGCGCCGGCGATGGTACCGCCGGTGGCGAGGATCACCACGTTGGACAGTTTGGTCTTGGTTTCAACTTCTTTTGCGTGGGCGGCAACAGGGAACAGCAGCAGAAGGGCGAGGGCGCCCGGAACAAAGTTCTTCAATGCAGATTTCATTATTTTTCTCTCTGGTTTTTGATGAGTGCGGTGGCAGTTTCATCCAGAACACCCGGGCGACTCTGAACGCCTCGGGTGCTGAGAAAGAGCAGGATTTGTACCAGGCCGATTGTGCGCAGGGATATAAATTAACGTATTGATTTAAAACAACTTAATTTGAATTTTTGACGTTGCGAAAAGGGCGTTTGTCCGGCTTTCCGAACAGTGCGCGGGTATTTCGTTCGGTTGTCCGAAAAAGATGACGGAATATTCCTGGCTCCCGCATGGCCTCGGTGTCACAGCCTGTCGTTTCGTCGCAGGACCTGGTGAGGCGATGTTCAAACACATCTCAGGGTGCGCAACTGCGGCGCCGAGGACCTTGGATGAAAGACGGATTACCCCGTTGACAAACCTCGACAAGGTTCTCATAGTTTGAATAACGCAAACGTTTGCGAGATGTTTCACGAAGCGCCTCTGGTGTGTCGTGACCGCTCGTTTCAGCCCCCCGGGTGGGGCGGCTGCCGAAGAGGGTTTCGGTGCAAGCGTTGCTCACAATAATCATAAGATCGGAGTGAACCCATGAAGCTGCCATTTGCTGGACGCCTTCTTGCTGTCGCTGTGCTTGCCACCGCATCCGCTGCCCTGCCTCTCTCCTCTGCATTTGCCGATGATGCCGCCGCCAAACCCAAGGTCGGCCTGGTCATGAAGTCCCTCGCCAATGAATTTTTCGTCACGATGCAAGACGGTGCCAAGGACTACCAGAAAGCCCACGCCGCCGACTTCGACATGATCACCAACGGCATCAAGAACGAAACCGATACCAGCGCGCAGATCGATATCGTCAACCAGATGATCCTGGCCAAGGTTAACGCCATCGTGATTGCTCCTGCTGACTCCAAGGCGCTGGTTACCGTGCTGAAGAAGGCTTCGGACGCGGGCATCAAGGTCGTCAATATTGATAACCGCCTGGACCCTGACGTCCTGAAAAGCAAAAACCTCGACATTCCGTTCGTAGGCCCGGACAACCGCAAAGGCGCCAAGCTGGTAGGCGATTACCTGGCCAAGCACCTGGCCTCGGGTGACAAAGTCGCGATCATCGAAGGCGTACCCACCACCACCAATGCCCAGCAGCGCACCGCGGGCTTCAAGGATGCGATGGACGCTGCCGGTATGAAGATCGTTTCCACCCAGTCCGGCAACTGGGAAATCGACCAGGGCCAGAAAGTGGCGTCCGCCATGTTGAGCGAACACCCAGACCTCAAGGCACTGCTGGCCGGCAATGACAACATGGCGCTGGGCGCTGTGTCTGCCGTGCGTGCCGCAGGCAAGACTGGCAAAGTGCAGGTGGTCGGCTATGACAACATCGAAGCCATCAAGCCGATGCTGCAAGACGGTCGTGTACTAGCGACCGCCGACCAGGCTGCTGCCCAGCAAGCCGTATTCGGTATCCAGAACGCGCTCAAGCTGGTCAAGGGTGAGAAAGTCGATGCCAAAGACGGCGTGATCGAAACCCCTGTCGAACTCGTCCTCAAGAAGTAATCCTGGCAGTACCCAACAGCGTCCGCTCGTCCTGAGCGGGCGCCTGGAGATTTTCCTATGTCATCTTCCGCCCCGAACGCTGTCCTCTCGGTCAGCGGTATCGGCAAAACCTATGCCCAACCGGTTCTGGCCGACATCACCCTGACGCTCAATCGCGGGGAAGTGCTGGCGCTGACCGGTGAGAACGGTGCAGGTAAAAGCACGCTGTCGAAGATTATCGGCGGCTTGGTCACGCCGACCACCGGGCACATGCAGTTCAACGGTCAGGATTACCGCCCGGCCAGCCGTACCCAGGCCGAAGAGCTGGGCGTGCGCATGGTCATGCAGGAACTCAACTTGCTGCCGACGCTGACCGTGGCCGAAAACCTGTTCCTGGATAACCTGCCCAGCCGGTGCGGCTGGATCAGCCGCAAGCAACTGCGCACGGCCGCAATCGAAGCCATGGCCCAGGTTGGCCTGGACGCCATCGACCCGGATACACTCGTCGGCAGCCTGGGTATCGGGCATCAACAAATGGTCGAGATTGCGCGCAACCTGATCGGCGATTGCCATGTGCTGATCCTCGACGAGCCCACGGCCATGCTCACCGCGCGTGAAGTCGAGATGCTGTTCGAGCAAATCACCCGCTTGCAGGCTCGCGGCGTGGCGATCATCTACATTTCGCACCGGCTCGAGGAACTGGCCCGTGTTGCCCAGCGCATTGCGGTACTGCGTGATGGCAAGCTGGTCTGCGTCGAGCCGATGGCCAACTACAACAGCGAGCAACTGGTCACCCTGATGGTGGGCCGTGAGTTGGGTGAGCAGATTGACCTGGGCCCGCGGACCATTGGTGGTCCCGCCTTGACCGTGAAAGGGCTGACCCGTTCGGACAAGGTTCGCGATGTGTCCTTTGAAGTGCGCGCCGGCGAAATCTATGGCATCTCCGGCTTGATCGGCGCCGGCCGCACTGAGCTGTTGCGCCTGATCTTTGGTGCCGACCTGGCCGACAGCGGCACCATTGCCCTGGGCTCGCCTGCCCAGGTAGTGAGCATTCGTTCGCCAGTGGACGCGGTGGAGCATGGGATTGCCTTGATCACCGAGGACCGCAAAGGTGAAGGTTTGCTGCTGACCCAATCCATCAGCGCCAACATCGCGCTGGGCAACATGCCCAAGATTTCCGGTGGTGGCGTGGTGAACAACCGTGACGAAACCGCCTTGGCCAAGCGTCAGGTAGATGCCATGCGCATCCGCAGCTCCAGCCCGGCGCAATTGGTCAGCGAGCTGTCGGGTGGCAACCAGCAGAAAGTCGTGATTGGTCGCTGGCTGGAGCGCGATTGTGCGGTGATGCTGTTCGACGAACCGACCCGTGGCATCGACGTTGGTGCCAAGTTTGACATCTATGCCTTGCTGGGCGAGCTGACTCGCCAGGGCAAGGCGCTGGTGGTGGTGTCCAGCGATCTGCGAGAGCTGATGCTGATCTGTGATCGGATCGGCGTGCTCTCCGCCGGACGCCTGATCGAAACCTTCGAGCGCGACAGCTGGACCCAGGACGAGCTGCTTGCCGCCGCCTTTGCCGGCTATCAAAAACGTGATGCGCTGCTCAACGATGCAGTGCTTAGGGATACCCCATGAAAACAACAACTTCCCCCGGCAAAACCGGCGGTAACTTCTACGGCCTGGGTACCTACCTGGGCCTGGCCGGTGCCTTGCTGGCGATGATTGCGCTGTTCTCGGTGCTCAGCGACCACTTCCTGTCCTATGACACCTTCAGCACCCTGGCCAACCAGATTCCGGACCTGATGGTGCTGGCGGTGGGCATGACCTTCATCCTGATCATCGGCGGTATCGACCTGTCGGTGGGCTCGGTGCTGGCGTTGGCCGCATCGGCGGTCAGCGTGGCGATTCTCGGCTGGGGCTGGAGCGTGTTGCCGGCCGCCATACTCGGCATGGGTTGCGCGGCGCTGGCCGGCACTATCACCGGCTCGATCACCGTGGCCTGGCGGATTCCGTCGTTCATCGTCTCGCTCGGTGTGCTGGAAATGGCGCGGGGCGTGGCCTATCAGATGACCGGCTCGCGCACCGCTTACATCGGTGACTCGTTTGCCTGGTTATCCAACCCGATTGCCTTTGGTATTTCTCCGTCGTTCATCATTGCATTGCTGGTGATCATCGCGGCGCAACTGGTGTTGACCCGAACGGTATTCGGTCGCTACCTCATTGGTATCGGCACAAACGAGGAGGCTGTGCGTCTGGCGGGGATCAATCCCAAGCCCTACAAAATCCTGGTATTCAGCCTGATGGGGTTGTTGGCCGGTGTTGCGGCGTTGTTCCAGATCTCGCGCCTTGAAGCGGCAGACCCGAACGCCGGTTCCGGCCTGGAGCTGCAAGTGATCGCCGCTGTGGTGATCGGCGGTACCAGCCTTATGGGTGGGCGCGGTTCGGTCATCAGTACCTTTTTCGGGGTGTTGATTATTTCGGTGCTGGCGGCTGGCCTTGCGCAGATCGGTGCTACGGAACCCACTAAACGCATCATTACCGGTGCTGTCATTGTGATTGCCGTGGTCCTCGATACCTATCGCAGCCAGCGCGCCAGTCGGCGGGGCTGAACCATGGCAACGATCAAGGATGTGGCGGCGCTTGCGGGTATTTCCTATACCACGGTGTCCCATGTGGTGAACAAGACGCGCCCGGTCAGCGAGCCGGTACGCGTCAAAGTCGAGGCGGCGATCAAGCAGTTGGACTACGTGCCCAGCGCCGTTGCGCGCTCGCTCAAGGCCAAGACCACGGCCACCATTGGCTTGCTGGTGCCCAATAGCCTCAACCCGTACTTTGCGGAGCTGGCGCGGGGCATCGAGGATTACTGCGAGCGCAATGGCTATTGCGTGATTCTCTGCAACTCCGACGACGACGCTGAAAAACAGCGCAGTTATTTGCGCGTGTTGCTGGAAAAACGCGTCGACGGCTTGATCGTGACGTCCGTGGGCGGCGATGACAGTGGTCTTGCCGCCGGCTTGAGTGCGGTGCGCACGCCCATGGTGATTGTCGACCGGGCGTTGGATGGCATTGATGTCGATCTGGTACGCATCGATCACGAAGAGGGCGCTTATCTCGCCACCCGCCACCTGCTGGAACTGGGGCATCGGGACATCGCCTGTATCGGTGGTCCGGTGCATACCCGGGTAGCACAGATGCGTCTGGCGGGTTACCAGCGCGCGTTGCGCGAGGCGGGCGTCGAAGTGTCGGCCAGCCGTATCCTGGTAAGTGACTTCACCAGCACCGGAGGTTATGCCGCAGCCGTGCAGTTGTTGTCGGGAAACCCGCCCAGTGCGATTTTCGCCAGCAACGATATGATTGGTTTTGGCGTGCTGCGCGCCGCCGCGGAGCGCAATCTGCGTGTGCCGGGCGAACTGTCGGTGATCGGTTTCGATGACATTCAGATGGGGCGCTATGTCTACCCCGCGCTGACGACGGTCGGGCAGTCGATCCTGCAATTGGGTGAGACGGCGGCCGAATTATTACTGCAACGAATAGCAACCCCCCAACTGCCGATCGATCAACGCATCGTGACGCCCAGCATTGTTTTGCGTGAGTCGACCGCGCCATTGGCCGATGTGTTCGCCCAATACCGCTGAACCGAATTGATGAGTACTGATGTATGCCAGCAAAAGTAGTGGTAATAGGCAGCTTGAACATGGACCTGGTGACTCGCGCCAGTCGTTTGCCACGTGCCGGTGAAACCCTGATCGGCCAGACGTTTTCCACCGTTCCCGGCGGCAAGGGCGCGAACCAGGCCGTCGCAGCGGCTCGTCTGGGGGCGGATGTCGCGATGGTCGGTTGTGTCGGCACTGACGCCTACGGCAGCCAATTGCGTGATGCGCTGCTGGTGGAGGGGGTCGATTGCCAGGCGGTCAGTGCCGTGGAAGGCTCCAGCGGTGTGGCGTTGATCGTGGTGGATGACAGCAGCCAGAACGCCATTGTGATTGTGGCGGGCAGCAACGACCAGTTGACGCCAGCGTCTCTGAAAAGCTGCGACGCGGTGTTACAGGCGGCAGATGTGATCATCTGTCAGCTTGAGGTGCCGATGGATACCGTTGGGCAGGCGCTCAAGCGGGGGCGTGAGCTGGGCAAGACAGTCATTCTCAACCCCGCCCCGGCAAGCGCACCGTTGCCTGCCGAGTGGTATCACTCGATCGATTACCTGATCCCCAATGAAAGTGAGGCCACCGCCCTCAGCGGTGTGACGGTCGACTCGCTCGACAGCGCCAAGGTCGCCGCGACCGCGCTGATCAAGGCGGGAGCGGGCAAGGTCATCATCACCCTTGGCGCCCAGGGAGCACTGTTTGCCGACGGTAAAGGCTTCGAACACTGGGTGGCACCGAAGGTCAAGGCGGTCGATACCACGGCCGCCGGCGATACCTTTGTCGGTGGCTTTGCCGCCGCGCTGGCCGCAGGCAAGAGCGAGGCCGAGGCGATCCGTTTCGGCCAGGTGGCGGCGGCGTTGTCAGTGACCCGTGCCGGTGCTCAGCCATCCATTCCTACACTGCAAGACGTACAAGGTTTTGTGCCCTCATGAAAAAGACACCTTTGCTGAATATCGCCCTGTCGCGGGTCATCGCATCGCTGGGCCATGGTGACATCCTGGTTATCGGTGATGCGGGTCTGCCGGTGCCTCCCGGCGTGGAGCTGATCGACCTGGCGCTGACCCAGGGTATTCCGGATTTCATCAGCACCTTGCGCATCGTGCTGAGCGAAATGCAGGTTGAAAGCCACGTGCTGGCGGAGGAAATCCTGCTTAAACAACCGCCTGCACTGGGCGAGCTTGATGCGCTCGCAGAGCAGGCGGCGCTGGGTGAGAGGCGCCTGCTCAGCCATGATCAATTCAAGCAACTGAGCCGCAATGCCCGTGCGGTCGTGCGCACGGGCGAGTGCCAACCTTATTGCAATATCGCGCTGGTGTCCGGCGTAACCTTCTAGCGTACCCCTATGACAAGGAGTGTTTTATGCAACGTGGTCTACCTACCCTGAAAAATCTGTTCCGGAGTGTTCTGCTTTTGTCCGCGCTCACTGCTGCAAGCGCCCAAGCGGCGGAAAAAATCGACCTGATCATCGACACCGACCCAGGGGCCGATGATGTGGTGGCGTTGCTGTTTGCCATGGCCTCGCCGGAGGAGTTGAAGATTCGTGCGCTGACCACCGTCGCCGGCAATGTGCGCCTGGACAAGACCTCTCGCAATGCGCGCCTGGCACGCGAGTGGGCAGGGCGCGAGGATATTCCGGTGTACGCAGGTGCGCCAAAACCGCTGCTGCGCACACCGATCTACGCAGAGAATATTCATGGCAAGGAAGGGATTTCCGGCGTCACCGTGCACGAGCCCAAGAAGGGCCTGGCCGAAGGTAACGCCGTTGACTACCTGATCAAGACCCTGAGCACCGCCGCGCCGCACAGCATCACCATCGCCATGCTTGGCCCACAGACCAACCTGGCGCTGGCGTTGACCCAGGCGCCGGAAATCACCCAGGGCATCAAGGAAGTCGTTGTGATGGGCGGCGCGCATTTCAATGGCGGTAATATTACGCCCGTGGCCGAGTTCAACCTGTTCGCCGATCCGGTCGCGGCTGAGATTGTGCTCAAAAGTGGTGTGAAGCTGACTTACCTGCCGCTTGACGTGACTCATAAGGTCCTCACCAGCGACGCCCGTCTTAAAAAGATTGCCGACCTGAATAACAACGCGAGCAAGGTGGTCAGCGCCATTCTGAATGAGTATGTCAAAGGCGATATGGAGCACTACGGGATTCCGGGTGGTCCGGTCCATGACGCTACCGTGGTGGCGTACCTGCTCAAGCCTTCGCTGTTCAGCGGTCGCGAGGCCAATATGGTCGTAGACAGCCGTGAGGGCCCCACCTTCGGCCAGACCATCGTCGACTGGTACGACGGCCTCAAGCAGCCGAAGAATGTGTTCTGGGTCGAGAACGGCGACGCCCAGGGCTTTTTCGATCTGCTGACCGAGCGCCTGGCGCGTCTGAAGTAGGGTGCTTGACCCGGTCGACGTTCGTCGGCCGGTCCTTAATCGCGCGTCTGCGCGCCCATGTAGTCGGCCGGGTATTTCTCGAATACCTGGCCGATGAACGCTTGTGCCGCCTGTGTGCCCAGTTCCTTGACCAGCAGGTCGATACCAATGATCGCCAGTTCTTCAGCGCTTCCAGGGCTGTAGGAGCTTTGGCCTTGGGGCCATTTGGCTTTGATATCGGCTTGGAGCGTTACGGTGGTCATGGAAATCTCACGGGCTGAAAATACGGGGCAATGCGCTGAAAAGCGGTTCCAGCGGGCGCAGTTAAGCATTTTGCGGGGCATTTGGCACTGCTACTTAGGCATGAGGGAGGGGGCTGTGCGACACTGGGGCCCTGTTTAACGGCCGGGAAACTGCGCGTGCAAATCGATTTGAACAAGCCCGATAACCTTACGCTGGAGGCAGTGCGCCAACTGCTTGGCAGCGCCAGTGACGATGAACATACCCAGTTGCGGGTCAGCAAGGCGGGCATCGCCTACATCTCGTCAGGGGTGGTCGGGGGGGCTGAGGTTGATGGCCTGCTGTTTCGCCTGGAGACCTGGGCCAAAGGGTCCGGCTATGTCGGCATTGTGGCGGCCAGCGATGAAGTCTGGGTCATGCAGATTTTCAACGCGCTCAAACAGAACTGGCCAAAACCAGCGTCTGACTACATCGACATCTACTGAGTACGTTCATATCTAGTCACGATTGACCGAGCGCCTGCCGGCCGTGAGTCAGGCAGACTTGCGCGCAGGCGGTTAACGTCTTGAAACCAATCGCCTTGACTGCTGTCGCACGATCTCTGTTCATTTTTTATCATAGGAGGCTTCATGCCTTGGAAGCTCGCATCATTCGGTACTTTGTTGGCAGCACTCGCGTTGGCGGGTTGCAGCACCCCGGGTGCCTCTGAGCCAGGCAAAGATGCCACCGTGACCGATGCCGGTCATAGCCGCTGTGAGTCGAAGGCCGCCGAGTTCGCGATCGGCCAGAAAGCCTCGCCGCAACTGCTGGAACAGGCGCGTACGCGTGCCGGCGCGCAGAACGCACGTATCCTCAAGCCCAACGATATGATCACGCTGGAGTATCGCTCCGACCGCTTGAACCTGAACACCGACGACAACCTGGTGATCACGCGGGTCAATTGCGGCTGATAGCGCCTCTTTTGTAGCGCCCATAAAAAACCCCGTCACATGGACGGGGTTTTTTTAGCTCAGCGGGGAATTACTCGCCGCGAACTTGTGCAGCTTGCATACCCTTTTGGCCTTTCTCAGCCACGAAGGAAACGGTTTGGCCTTCTTTCAGGCTTTTGAAACCGTCGCTTTCGATAGCTTTGAAGTGTACGAACAGGTCGTCACCGCCACCTTGAGGAGTGATGAAGCCGAAGCCTTTTTCATCGTTGAACCATTTAACGGTGCCGGTTTGGCGATTAGACATGGTGTATCTCCAAGAAACATATATTTTCAGTAGTACTGTGCTGCTCAGGCCAACTGGGCACACCGAGCTATCATAGTCGAAATGTTCGACTTGGGAGCCCCCCCAAGGCACTGTTTGATCATCAATAGCGCTGCATTGCGGGTTGGAATCGGCTGAAAGCCCCGATCTACGGGGCTTTAGCTCGAAATATCAACTGATAAAAAAAGCCGTAAAAGCTGCGTATTTTGTGAGAAATGGCAGTTTTTGGGCTGTTTTGTCCAGCGCAAAACAGTGGTGCCAATGGAAAATCTTACTTTTTCTTCACGACTTTGCAGGACGAAATAGCCGCGACGGCTTTGTTTTTAAGCTCCGGGCTGGCGTTCTGGTTGGTCATGAGTTCCTTGATTTCGGCGGTGCTCAATTCTGCGTTGATCTTGTCAGCGCCGCATTCGCAGTGAGTCTTTGCGGTTTTGGCATCCACGTTCTGGCTGGCTGCCGCGCTGCAGTCATTAATAAAGCTGTCCCGTGCGCCCGCTGGCCAGTTCGAGGGGGCTGCTGCCTGCGCACCGAGCGAAAGGAGGGTCAGGGAGGCGGCGAGGGCGAGGCTGGAGGTAAAACGCATCATGAAATGCTCCTGGGGTTTGAGGACGAACGGCAATTCTCAGTGGGTTTGAGGGGTAGCGTACAGCTCAAGTTCACTTTCGCGACCATAAAGCCTGGAATTTGCTATTGCATGAAGAGGCGCCAGCACGATGACCGTTCATCTGTGCTAGCATCCGCCTCCTGGCTATTCCAAGGCGCGCCATTTGCCGCCTCGCCATGTCTTTTTAGCTCACTCCAGTCACTCTGGTTCGATTATCGGTTGGCCGAAAGGCTCCTGCCGCTGTAAGGCAGGCGTTCATCACTGAACGGCCTGGTGTTGGATCTTGTACTGGCTCATCCCAACCCACGTGACCTTTGGTAGGGGTCACCACTAGGAGAGGAGGCGCCATGCCAACTATTACTCTTCCCGACGGCAGTCAACGTTCATTCGATCATTCGGTTTCCGTAGCCGAGGTCGCCGCATCCATTGGTGCGGGCCTTGCCAAGGCCACCGTGGCCGGCAAGGTCGACGGCAAGCTGGTTGACGCCAGCGACCTGATCACCCGCGATGCCAGCCTGCAAATCATCACGCCCAAGGATCAAGAGGGGCTGGAGATCATTCGCCACTCTTGCGCACACTTGATTGGCCATGCGGTCAAGCAACTGTATCCGACCGCGAAGATGGTCATCGGCCCGGTCATCGACGAAGGCTTCTATTACGATATCGCCTACGAGCGTCCTTTTACTCCGGACGACCTCGCGGCCATCGAGCAGCGCATGCATGCGCTGATTGAAAAAGATTACGACGTGATCAAGAAGGTCACGCCGCGCGCCGAAGTGATCGACGTGTTCACTGCCCGTGGCGAAGACTACAAGCTGCGCCTGGTCGAAGACATGCCGGACGAGCAGGCCATGGGCCTGTACTACCACGAAGAATACGTCGACATGTGCCGTGGTCCGCATGTGCCGAACACGCGCTTCCTGAAGTCGTTCAAGCTGACCAAGTTGTCCGGCGCCTACTGGCGTGGTGATGCGAAGAACGAGCAGCTGCAGCGGATCTACGGCACTGCGTGGGCTGACAAGAAGCAGCTGGCAGCCTACATCCAGCGCATCGAAGAAGCCGAAAAACGCGATCACCGCAAGATCGGCAAGCGCCTGAACCTGTTCCACCTCCAGGAAGAAGCGCCGGGCATGGTGTTCTGGCACCCGAACGGCTGGACTCTGTATCAGGTGCTTGAACAGTACATGCGCAAGGTCCAGCGCGAAAACGGCTACCTGGAGATCAAGACGCCTCAGGTCGTTGATCGCAGCCTGTGGGAGAAATCCGGGCACTGGGCCAACTATGCCGACAACATGTTCACCACCCAGTCGGAAAACCGCGACTACGCCATCAAGCCGATGAACTGCCCTTGCCACGTGCAGGTGTTCAACCAGGGCCTGAAGAGCTACCGCGAGCTGCCGATGCGCCTGGCGGAGTTTGGTGCCTGCCACCGTAACGAGCCCTCGGGTGCGCTGCACGGCATCATGCGTGTGCGCGGCTTCACTCAGGATGACGCCCATATCTTCTGCACCGAAGAGCAGATGCAGGCGGAATCCGCCGCGTTCATCAAGCTGACCATGGACGTTTATCGCGATTTCGGCTTTACCGAAGTCGAGATGAAGCTGTCCACTCGTCCGGAAAAACGCGTCGGTTCCGACGAGCTGTGGGATCGCGCAGAGTCGGCACTGGCCGCAGCGCTCGACAGTGCGGGGCTTGCGTACGATCTGCAGCCGGGTGAGGGCGCGTTCTACGGTCCGAAGATCGAGTTCTCGCTGAAAGATTGCCTTGGTCGCGTCTGGCAGTGTGGTACCCTGCAGCTCGATTTTAACCTGCCGATCCGTCTGGGCGCCGAATACGTCTCCGAAGACAACAGCCGTAAACACCCGGTTATGTTGCACCGGGCGATCCTCGGTTCGTTCGAACGGTTCGTCGGGATCCTGATCGAGCACTACGAGGGTGCGTTCCCGGCGTGGCTTGCTCCGACCCAGGCAGTGATCATGAATATCACTGATAAACAGGCAGATTTTGCCGCTGAAGTTGAAAAAACTCTCAACGAAAGCGGGTTTCGTGCCAAGTCCGACTTGAGAAATGAAAAGATCGGCTTTAAAATCCGCGAGCATACCTTGCTCAAGGTTCCCTATCTTTTGGTTATTGGAGACAGGGAAGTCGAGATGCAGACTGTCGCTGTGCGTACTCGTGAAGGTGCTGACCTGGGCTCGATGCCCGTCGCCCAGTTCGCTGAGTTCCTCGCGCAAGCGGTTTCCCGGCGTGGTCGCCCAGATTCGGAGTAATTATTATTAAGCGTGAAATGAGACAAGATAAACGAGCTGCACCGAAAGCCCCGATCAACGAGAATATCTCGGCACGCGAGGTTCGGTTAATTGGCGCTGACGGCGAGCAGATTGGCATCGTCTCGATTGATGAAGCGCTTCGTATCGCTGAAGAGTCCAAATTGGACCTGGTGGAAATCTCCGCCGACGCAGTCCCGCCTGTTTGCCGGGTGATGGACTACGGCAAGTCGATCTTCGAAAAGAAGAAGCAGATTGCTGCGGCGAAGAAGAACCAGAAGCAGATTCAAGTAAAAGAAATCAAGTTTCGTCCAGGGACGGAGGAAGGGGATTACCAGGTAAAACTGCGCAACCTGGTACGTTTCCTGAGTGATGGGGACAGGGCCAAGGTATCCTTGCGATTCCGCGGCCGTGAGATGGCCCACCAGGAGCTGGGGATGGAACTCCTCAAGCGGGTTGAACAAGACCTGCTCGAGTACGGTTCGGTCGAACAGCATCCTAAGATGGAAGGACGCCAGCTGATCATGGTCATCGCCCCGAAAAAGAAGAAGTAATCAACAGGGCACGGCAGGCCTTCTGATTATGTTTATCAACTGAATGCGGAGTATCCGAACATGCCAAAGATGAAGACTAAAAGTGGTGCTGCTAAGCGGTTTCTGAAAACTGCTAACGGTATCAAGCACAAGCACGCTTTCAAGAGCCACATCCTGACCAAAATGTCGACCAAGCGTAAGCGTCAACTGCGCGGTAGCAGCTTGCTGCATCCGTCTGACGTGGCAAAAGTCGAGCGCATGCTGCGCCTTCGTTAATTTTTGGATCAAGAATAGAGGAAGTAACTCATGGCTCGTGTAAAGCGTGGCGTCATTGCCCGTAAGCGTCACAAAAAAATTCTGAAACTTGCTAAAGGCTACTACGGCGCGCGTTCACGCGTATTCCGTGTTGCCAAGCAAGCGGTAATCAAGGCAGGCCAATACGCCTACCGTGACCGTCGTCAGAAAAAACGTCAGTTCCGCGCTCTGTGGATCGCTCGTATCAATGCTGGTGCTCGTGTTAACGGTCTGTCCTACAGCCGTTTCATCGCTGGCCTGAAAAAAGCGTCCATCGAAATCGACCGTAAGGTTCTGGCTGAACTGGCCGTGAACGAAAAAGCGGTGTTTGCTGCGATTGTCGAGAAAGCTAAAGCCACCTTGGCTTAAGTACCCCCGACAGTCACCTTGGGCTGCTCCTGCAGCCCAAGGTGGTAAACGTCTTAAATAGGGGAAGAGCCTTCAAGCTCTTCCCCTATTTTGTATCTGGAGTCTGTACATGGAAAACCTGGACGCGCTCGTCGCTCAAGCTCTTGAGGCTGTGCAAAGCGCTGAAGATATCAATGCCCTGGAGCAAATCCGGGTTCACTACCTTGGCAAAAAGGGTGAATTGACTCAGGTGATGAAGACCCTGGGAAATTTGCCGGCTGAAGAGCGCCCACAAGTCGGTGCGCTGATCAACGTCGCCAAGGAGCGTGTCACAGAGGTTCTCAATGCGCGCAAGGCGTCGCTCGAAGAGGCTGACCTTGCAGCCAAGCTCGCGGCCGAGTCCATTGACGTAACCTTGCCTGGCCGTGGCCAGGCCTCGGGCGGTCTGCATCCGATCACCCGGACTCTGGAACGTATCGAACAGTTCTTCACCCATATCGGCTACGGCATTGCCGAAGGCCCTGAGGTCGAAGACGACTATCACAACTTCGAGGCGCTCAACATCCCAGGCCATCACCCGGCCCGGTCGATGCACGACACCTTCTATTTCAACGCGAACATGCTGTTGCGCACCCATACCTCGCCGGTACAGGTCCGCACCATGGAAGCGAACAAACCGCCGATCCGCATCGTCTGCCCAGGCCGTGTGTACCGTAGCGACTCGGATATCACCCACTCGCCGATGTTCCACCAGGTCGAAGGCCTGCTGGTCGATCGCGACATCAATTTCGCCGACCTCAAAGGCACTATCGAAGAGTTCCTGCGGGTGTTCTTCGAGAAAGAGCTGGCGGTGCGCTTCCGTCCTTCGTTCTTCCCGTTCACAGAGCCATCCGCCGAAGTTGATATGGAATGCGTGATGTGCAGTGGTAAAGGCTGCCGCGTCTGCAAGCAGACCGGCTGGCTGGAAGTGATGGGCTGCGGCATGGTGCACCCTAACGTGCTGCGCATGTCCGGGATCGACCCGGAAGAGTTCTCGGGCTTTGCCTTCGGCATGGGCGTTGAGCGTCTGGCCATGCTGCGTTACGGCGTGAACGACTTGCGTCTGTTCTTCGACAACGACTTGCGGTTCCTCGCGCAATTTCGCTAGTCGTAACGAATCTTTAGGAGAGCAGGATGAAATTCAGTGAACAATGGCTGCGTGGCTGGGTAAGCCCGCAGGTAGATCGCGACGAGCTGGTTGCCCGTCTGTCGATGGCCGGCCTTGAGGTCGATAGTGTGACGCCGGCCGCCGGTGTTTTCAGCGGCGTGGTGGTGGGCGAGGTGTTGAGCACCGAGCAGCATCCCGATGCCGACAAATTGCGTGTGTGCCAGGTCAGCAATGGCGCCGAAACCTTCCAGGTCGTGTGCGGGGCACCGAATGTGCGCCCGGGCCTGAAGATTCCGTTCGCGATGATCGGTGCTCAATTGCCCGGCGACTTCAAGATCAAGAAGGCCAAACTGCGCGGTGTCGAGTCCAACGGCATGCTGTGCTCCCAGGCTGAACTGCAGGTGGGCGAAGGCAATGATGGCCTGATGGAACTGCCGGCTGATGCGCCGGTGGGCCAGGACATCCGCGTTTACCTGGAGCTGGAAGATGCCAGCATCGAGGTCGACCTGACTCCGAACCGTGGCGACTGCCTGTCCCTGGCGGGCCTGGCGCGTGAAGTCGGCGCGTTGTACAACGCACCCGTCACGCGCCCGGTTGTAACCCCGGTAGCGGCAGTGCACGACGAAGTGCGTTCCATTGAAGTGCTGGCGCCAAAAGCTTGCCCACGTTACCTGGGGCGTGTGGTCCGTAACGTCGACCTGTCCAAGCCAACCCCATTGTGGATGGTTGAGCGTCTGCGCCGTGCCGACGTGCGCAGTATTGATGCTGCCGTCGACATCACCAACTACGTGATGCTGGAGTTGGGCCAGCCGCTGCACGCCTTCGATCTCGCCGAAATCAACGGTGGTATCCGCGTACGCATGGCTGAGGAAGGCGAAAAGCTGGTTCTGCTCGACGGCCAGGAAGTTGCCTTGCGTGCCGATACCCTGGTCATCGCTGACCATTCCCGCGCCCTGGCGATTGCCGGCGTGATGGGGGGCGAGCACAGCGGCGTGTCTGCGACCACTCGCGATGTTTTCCTGGAAAGCGCGTTCTTCGATCAGATTGCTATCGCTGGCAAGGCGCGTTCCTACGGCCTGCACACCGACGCTTCGCATCGCTACGAGCGTGGCGTGGACTGGAAGCTGGCCCGTGAAGCCATGGAGCGTGCTACTGGCCTGCTGCTGGAAATCACCGGAGGCGAAGCCGGTCCGATCACTGAAACCGTCAGTGAGCAGCACCTACCTTCTGTTGCGCCGATCACCCTGCGTGCCAAAAGCGTTGAACAGATGCTTGGCCTGGTCATTGACCCCGCTGAAATCGAGCAACTGTTGTCGGCCCTCGGCCTGGGCATTTCCTCGAGTGGGGAAGGCCAGTGGCGCGTTGAAGTGCCGAGCCATCGCTTCGATATCAGCCTGGAAGTTGACCTGATCGAAGAACTGGCCCGCCTGTACGGTTACAACCGCTTGCCGGTTCGTTATCCGCAAGCACGCCTGGCGCCGCAACCCAAGGCCGAGGCGCGTGCGCACCTGCCTGAGCTGCGTCGTCTGCTGGTCGCCCGTGGCTATCAGGAGGCGGTAACCTACAGCTTCATCGATCCGAAACAGTTCGAACTGTTCAACCCAGGTGTTGAACCGCTGCTGCTGGCTAACCCGATCTCCAACGACATGGCGGCCATGCGTTCGTCGCTGTGGCCGGGTCTGGTGAAAGCACTTTCGCACAACCTGAACCGTCAGCAAGATCGCGTGCGCATGTTTGAAAGCGGCTTGCGGTTTGTGGGGCAACTGGACGGGCTGAAGCAAGAGCCGATGCTGGCCGGTGTCGTCTGCGGTAGTCGCTTGCCGGAAGGCTGGGCGCAAGGCCGCGATGCCGTGGACTTCTTCGACGTTAAAGCTGATGTGGAAGCGGTATTGGGCTTCGCCGGTGCGCTGGGCGACTTTACGTTCGTGCCAGGCAGCCACCCGGCGTTGCACCCAGGCCAGACCGCGCGCATCGAGCGAGAAGGGCGCCTGGTGGGCTTCCTGGGGGCCATTCACCCGGAGCTGTCGAAAACCCTGGGCCTTGATCGTCCGGTCTTCGTGTTCGAGCTGGTCCTGGCTGAAGTGGCTTCGGGCAAAATGCCTAAATTCAGCGAGTTGTCGCGCTTCCCTGAAGTGCGTCGCGACCTGGCCCTGATCGCTGACCGTGAAGTCGCCGCCACTGCCGTTCTGGATGTAATCCGTGAAAATGCAGGGGAATGGCTGACAGACCTCAGGCTATTTGACGTCTATCAGGGTAAAGGTATTGATCCGCATAGAAAAAGCCTTGCAGTTGGCTTGACCTGGCAGCATCCATCGCGCACTCTTAATGACGATGAGGTGAATACCACGACACAAAATATCCTCACCTCGCTCGAACAAAGGTTGAACGCCACGTTAAGGAAGTGACGTATGGGGGCTTTGACGAAAGCTGAGATGGCGGAACGTCTGTACGAAGAGCTGGGTCTGAACAAGCGCGAGGCCAAGGAATTGGTCGAGCTGTTTTTTGAAGAAATCAGGCACGCTCTGGAAGACAATGAGCAGGTCAAGCTGTCCGGTTTCGGCAATTTTGACCTGCGGGACAAACGCCAGCGGCCTGGCCGCAATCCAAAAACGGGAGAAGAAATCCCGATCACGGCTCGCCGTGTGGTCACCTTTCGTCCAGGGCAGAAGTTGAAGGCCCGAGTTGAGGCTTATGCTGGAACCAAGTCATAACGACGAGCTACCCGTCATCCCAGGCAAACGCTACTTCACCATTGGTGAAGTCAGCGAACTCTGTGCGGTAAAACCGCACGTGTTGCGCTATTGGGAGCAGGAGTTTCCTCAACTCAACCCCGTCAAACGCACCGGGAACCGTCGGTATTATCAGCGCCAGGACGTGCTGATGATCCGACAGATCCGTGCCTTGCTGTACGACCAGGGGTTCACCATCAGCGGCGCGCGTCAGCGTATGTCCGGTGATGAAGCCAAAGACGACACCACCCAATACAAGCAACTGATCCGCCAGATGATCTCCGAACTCGAAGATGTGCTGGTGGTTTTGAAGAAGTAATTCCGGCTTTTAAAATACTTCCACATTTCAAAAGCTTGCGGTATATTCCTCATCGCTTCGTTGCGAAGCGAACCCAGTAACACGCCTAGTCGGGGCGTAGCGCAGTCCGGTAGCGCACTAGCATGGGGTGCTAGGGGTCGAGTGTTCGAATCACTCCGTCCCGACCATATATTTCAATGATTTAGGCCAATGTTCACAGCATTGGCCTTTTTCATGTGCGTGACATTTGCGTGACTTGTCCAATTTTCACGCCTGCTTCCTCTTCAAAATTGTCAGGACCGGTCCTCGCGAATCGGTTGCTGATACCATGTTCGCAGCTTCGATCAGATGCCCGAGCTCAGCGCCCGAGTAACGACTGGTGATGCTGCCGTTCTTGTGTCCAAGCAGTGCCTTGCGGTCTTCCTCGGTTACGCCCGCTGCACGCAGTCGGCGGCCAAACGTGTGTTTGAGATCATGGGTCCTTATGGATGCATACCCAGGGTGAGCGGGGCGAAGGTTTTCCTCCTGCCAGAGTTTCGCCGCTCTCACCCGTGCCTTCTTCCAGGCCGAGTCGTTCATACGGTGCGTCGCGGTTCCGTTGTATGGGAAAACCCATTCCTTGCTGATACCGCGCTGCTTTTCAATGATCGACCTGGCCACGCTATTCAGCACCACCAGGGTTTCCCGCGAGCGCTTGAACCAGTACCAAGCTCGGGCAACGCGCGGCACGCTGTAGCTGTCGCCCAGGCGCTGCAGTTTGATGAATGCCACCGGCATCTTGCCGTTATCGTCGCTGAATGCCTGCTCGAACTGAGCCTGCATTGTCTGTGTCATGGCCTTGGCCCCTGTAGATGAAGACGTAGGCGAACCAGAGGGTGGCGATCATGGCGTCACCCGGCGCGCCCACTGGGCGTACGGACCGTGCTCCGTATTCGTATGGGTGGCCATCCAGATCGCTATCCATATGCCATCCCTTCAACTCAAGGCCTTTTGTTTTCGTCCATTGAATGTATGGCGCAGGGTCTTCGCCACCGCCGAAGCTTGGAATATCGAGGTGATACCACTAGCCGCCCTTGTCACGCTCTACGGCAGCCGGCTGGTTCAGACATGACTGCTCCTTTGCTGCTATAGCGGCTGACTTTAAAGGGGGAGGGAATTTTCAAAAGTTGTACGTGGTCTAGGTTGTTGTACAACTATTTCTGGTAGCATTCACTTCGTACCACAGGTGCTCAGACCATGATCAACAATGACGATCTTCGATTTGAATCACACAAACATCTGCTCGAAATTGATGCCTCAGTAGCCGAATTGATGAAGCTCGTTGCCTCCCGAAAGACGGCAGGCGTCGAATGGGTTCAAGCGATCGCTCGTTACGATGCTGCTCACTCCAAGTGGGTGAAGTTTCTTCTGGATGCGGCAATTTCGAACAAGTCTTAACAGACCACATAACGAGATTTCATAACCGTCAGGCAGGCCGGTCACGGGGCCGCTGAGGTAATCCCGCTTCACGAAAAGTGCTTGCCGGGCGATGCCCGGGAGGTGGTTAGGTTTAGAGAGTCGGCTACAGTTCGAAGATGATCCCTAAGGACAGATCTATGACATGCTTTATTTGCGGCGAAAAAGCGCTCGCAACCGATGTTGGCAAGGATTACGAAGAAAGAATTTGTCAAAAATGCGGGCACTATCGAATCACGAGCGCGGCGCTCAGTCTGCTGAGGTCTCGCGATTGGAGCTTCGATGAGGAGTTGGTCAGAGCTTGGCTTGAGCAGCAAAAGCGTCGTGGATTTATACCTACCATAGATGATCACCAGGCAAGTCGATTGATCCGCGTTTAGACCGCCTCATCCTGGCCCTCAGTCATCCGCACTCAACAGTGCAAAGAAAGCTTCAATTTTGTTTTCTGTAGGCATGGGGTAGTCCTTGCCGGGCCATGCCCGGGCGGTGGAGTGGGGGGGGGGCGACGATATTTGCCGACGTTATGCATCACCTGTTGGGAGTTTTTCCCAGAGGAGCAATGCATGGCACATCTCACAGAGTGGTTGATGTTACTCAGTGCGTTAATCAGCCTGGCAACTGAAATCCTTCGGTGTCGGAGCGGCAGCAAGCGGAAGGAATGATAAAAAGCGGTAAGAAGATGGGCCTCCCCTGAACGGGAGGCCCATTCTTTCGTCTATCCGGCAGTCAGATAATCGAGCGTAGCGCCATGATGGTCTCGGGGGGATCCTCGAACAGGTCCGGGTTGAAGTGTGGCAATTCTCCGATGCCTTCGTAATGTGTGATCAATATCCCTTCGGGGCAGAGACGCTCCGCTGCTCGTAACAAAATTGAGTTGGAAGAGGCCTGACGCAGACTTCCCGAGACAGCGAGCAAACGCGCCATTTCAACACCGTTCGTGGTTTAGGAGTCGCTGGAGTTTGGCACGAGAGCTTGGTCGGGTCAGGCGTAAACTTTCCATTCGCGGTAGGCGTCGCGGCCGCTGCCGTTCCGGGAGATGAACGCTGGGCCCTCTATTTGGTTTATTTAATTAACTAGCTGTCGGTTTTAGATGCCGGGAACGGCCTCGTCAATGTTGAGTCAGCCTGATTTTTAATGATCTGATGTCGCCTAAAATTGCAAGGTTTGCGAGCTTATGAGGAGGGGCGCCGGAGTCAAGGCGAGTCAGTCGGTTTGATCTGCTGCAAAAAATAATTAATTGACGTAACTAATTTGAACAGCTAATTTCGCCTCAACAAAACGGTAGACGCGCCAAAAAACCGAGGCGCCGCATGCCGGTATCGATCCGGATCGGCAACTGGCGAATGTTCGCCGCTAGCTTGCCGTTTGCCTGACTGTTGAAGGAGCTGAAATGAACATCGCCGATCTGGTCGCTATCGATGTGCACACCCATGCCGAGTTCTCCTGTCATGAACCGGATGATGACTATCGCATCGAGTTCGAAGACGCTAAACGCAAATACTTCAAATCCGGTTCACCACCCCCCATCGACGAAACCATTGCTTATTACCGTGAGCGCAAGCTTGGCCTGGTGATGTTCACCGTGGACTGGGAGTTCGAGATCGGGCGCAGGCGGGTGCCCAACGAAGAGGTGGCTCGTGCCGCTCAGGACAACGCTGACATGATGATGGCGTTCGCCAGTGTGGATCCCCATAAAGGAAAAATGGGGGTTCGGGAAATGCGCCGTCTGATCGAGGACTTCGGCATCAAGGGGTTCAAGTTTCATCCGACCTGCCAGGGTTTTTTCCCGAACGATCGCATGGTCTATCAACTGTACGAGGTCATTGCGGAATATGGCTTGCCGGCCATTTTCCACAGTGGCCATTCAGGTGTCGGCAGTGGCATGCCGGGGGGAGGAGGGTTGCGCTTGAAATACTCCAACCCTATGCACCTGGACGATGTCGCAGCGGACTTCCCCGAGATGAAAATCATCCTGGCGCACCCCTCATGGCCTTGGCAGGATGAGGCACTGTCGGTGTGCCTGCACAAACCGAATGTCTACATCGACCTGTCGGGGTGGTCGCCCAAGTACTTCCCACCTCAGTTGGTGCAGTACGCCAATACCTTGCTGAAACATAAGATGTTGTTTGGTTCTGACTATCCGTTGATTACCCCGGATCGCTGGATGAAGGATTTCACCCAGGCCGGTTTTAAAGAGGAAGTCCATGCTTTGATTCTGAAAGAGAATGCGATCAAGGTGCTCGGCCTTGGGTGACGGCATTTTTTCAGCAAGGCCATCTCATCCACGAATGCCGCCATCGACAGCGTTTTTGACTTCAATGGCTTTAGGCTGCAGGCGGTTCTGGCAGACAAATCCCCATGTCAGGTCCTTTCAAAACGATTGGCAGGGCGCGCCAAACCGAGGTTTTCACGCAGGGTAGAGCCGGTGTATTCGGTGCGGAAAAGGCCACGCCGTTGCAGTTCGGGCACCACCCACCGGGCGAAATCTTCAAGCCCGCCCGGCAGGTGCGGTACCAGGATATTGAAACCATCGGCCGCGTTGTTTTCGAACCAGTGCTGCAGCTCATCGGCGATCTGCCCAGGTGTGCCAATCACGCTGTAATGCCCGCGGCCACCGGCAATGCGCCGGCCCAGTTGCGCCAGGGTCAGGTGCTCGCGACTGGCTAGCTCGCTGAGCAGTTGCTGACGGCTGCGCTGGCCGCTGTCGGTCAAGGGCAACTCGGGTAGTGGCCCGTCGAGGGGGTAGCCCGACAGGTCAAAATTGCCCAGCATGCGCCCCAGTAATGCCACGCCGACTTGCGGCTCGACCAGCGCCTGGAATGCCTCGAATTTCGCCTGCGCCTGGGCTTCGGTCTGCCCGACCACGACAAACATGCCCGGCATGATTTTCAGCGAATCCTGCGCGCGCCCGTAGCTTTCCAGGCGCCCTTTGAGGTCGGCGTAAAATGCCTGGGCCTGTTCCAGTGACGTTTGCGCGGTAAACACCACCTCGGCGGTTTGCGCCGCCAACTCACGACCGGTTTCTGATGAGCCCGCCTGCACAATCACGGGCTGGCCCTGTGGCGAGCGCGCCACATTCAGTGGGCCTTTGACGCGAAAGTGCTCGCCGACGTGATCCAGCACATGCCGCTTCGCCGGGTCGTAGTAGGTGCCGCTGGCCTTGTCGCGCACGAAGGCATCGTCTTCCCAACTGTCCCACAGCCCGGTCACTACCTGATGAAATTCCCGCGCACGGCTGTAGCGTTCAGCATGGCCCAGATGTTCGTCGCGGCCGAAATTCTGCGCCTCGGCGGCAGCGTCGGAGGTCACCAGGTTCCAGCCCGCCCGCCCGTTGGACAAGTGATCCAACGAGGCGAATTTACGCGCTACATGGTAGGGCTCGTTGTACGTGGTGGTCGCTGTCGCGATCAGGCCGATGTGGTCGGTCACGGCACTCAGCGCCGACAGTAAGGTCAGCGGCTCAAAATGGTCCGAACGCGCCATATGACTGGCAATCTCGCCCGTGGCCGCTGCAATGCTGTCAGCCACGAACAAGGCATCGAATTTTGCCGCTTCGGCCACGCGTGCCAAATGTTTGTATTGGGCGAAATCCAGCCCGGCATTGGCCGGTACATCCGGGTGACGCCAGGCGGCGACGTGGTGACCGGTGGCCATGAGAAAGGCGCCGAGCTTCAGTTGACGGCTCATGCTCAGAAGTCCTTGCGCAGTTGCACGCCGAAGTAACGTTCATCGTCACGGGGCACGGCGCGGTAGATGTAGTTGCCACCGCTGGCCAGCAGCGGCGAGTAGGACTTGTCGGCAAGGTTCTTGGCGAGGAGGGCGACGCGCCAGCCATGGCTGTAGTCGGCCAGGGCGATGCTGGCATTCCAGATCCCGTAGGCGCCTTGTCGGGTGTCGACGTTCTGGCTGATGTCGTACTGCACTTCGCTCTGCCAGCTGTAGTCGGTACCCAGTTCGATATCCAGGCCGTTGTCCAACGGGATGCTGTAGTCGGCGCGTATGTAGCTTTTCCAGTCCGGGCTGAAGGGTAATGGCTTGCCATTGACGTTGCAGGTTGCCGCTGCGCCGGCCGGGCAGGCGAACTCATCGATGCGCGCACGGGTATACGCCAGGGCGCCGGAGAGTTTGAGCTGTTGGGTGGCCTGCAAGGCGTAATCCAGCTCGACACCTTCAGTGCTGACGCTGCCGGCGTTGATCAAGCGTGTCACGACCTGGCCGGCAACCGTGTCAAAGAAGTTGGCCTGATAGTTGTCGTAGTCGCTGTGAAACACCGCCAGGTTGGTCGTCAGGCGGTTGTTCCAGGCCGTGGCCTTGACCCCGGCTTCCCAGGTGTTGGAGGTTTCTGGCTTGAGCGCGCTGGTGTCACGCGGTTGCATATTGAAAAACACGTTGTACGCCGGGCCTTTGTAGCCACGCGAGTAGGTCAGGTAACTGGTGAGGTTGTCGCTGATGTCGTACTGCACGCCGAGGCGGCCGGACCATCCATCCTCGTTCACCGAGCCCGAACTGGACGTGGCGGGTTGAATCCCGCTGACCGTGGTGGCCGAGGTGGAGGCACGACGGTGAGCATATTTCAGCTCGTCGTGGGTGTAGCGCAGGCCGGCGATGCCGCGAAAGCGCGAGGTGAAGTTCAGCGTGGTCTCGCCGAATACCGCACTGCTGTCGCTGGTGGTGCTGTAGTCGGCGACGCCACGGTCGGTGCGCGACGGAGTCGTCAGTGTACGCTGATAGGTTTCTTCATCCTTGCCGTGCATGTAGAACAGGCCACCGACGTATTCAAGAAACTCACCTTTGGGTGAGGCCAGGCGCAGTTCCTGTGAGTATTGATCGAACGCCAGCTCGCCTTTGTCGGCGGTGCCGGGGAACGGGGCAGTCACCGTGCCCAGGCGGTCACCGTCCTGGTACTGAGTGTTATCCCAGCCGCGCCACGCGGTGATCGAGGTCAGGGTGTAGTCGCCAAGGTTCCAGTCCAATTGGGCCGAAAGCCCCTTGTTGGTGTCTTCCACATGGCTGCGAGTGTCGGTGTTGATGTCGCGGTTGTCGCCGGAAGCGCGCACCGGCGCCAGCGCGTTGGCGAACGCCGGGGTCAGGGACTTGCTCACCACGCCGTTTGGCGCGTCGTCGTGGGACTGCATGTAGTCGGCGATCAGGGTCAATTTCACGTCGTCGTTGGGGGTAAATTCCAACTTGCCGCGGATGCCCTTGTGGTTGTAACCGTTTACTTCTTGCCCGTTATGCTTGTTGTCGACATTACCGTCGTAGCTGCCGAACAAGGTGCTGATCGACCCCTTGAGCACATCCGGCACCAGGCTGCCGCCGATGCCGAAACGGGTGCGGCTTTCGTTGCCGCTGTACCAGGACTGGTCGATATAGCCGTGGGGTTCGGCGCTGGGCGCTTTGCTGGTGATGTTCAGCACACCGGCCGACGCGTTTTTACCGAACAGTGTGCCTTGCGGGCCGCGCAGCACTTCGACGCGCTCCAGGTCCAGCAAGTCCAGGGTGACCTGGCCGGGGCGGGCGTAGACCACGCCGTCGATCACCGTAGCCACCGTCGGCTCGACACCGGGGGAGGTGGAGATGGTGCCCACGCCGCGCACGAATAGCGAGGTGTCCTTGTTCGAGGCGCCGGTGCGGAAGTTCAGCGACGGTACCTGCTGGGCAATACTGGCCACACCGTTGCGGTTGTCACGCTCCAGTTGTTCGCCATCCAGCACGGAGACGGCCACTGGGATTTTCTGCAGCGATTCTTCACGGCGCGTGGCAGTGACGGTCACGGCGTTGAGCGTCGGTTCCTGCTCGTCGGCCGCAAATGCGCCCGGCAAGGGCAGCATGGTGAGGCCGGCGAGAAACAGCAGTTGAGAGTGTCTTGGAAAGTTGTACATGCTTTGCCCGCTCAAAAAATGCCCTGGACCGTTACCGTTCTACGACGGTAACGCCTGTGAAATCGTCTTTGGCATTCGCTCGAGCGAGTAGCAGACATAACGCTTTGTTAGCGCTAACATCGGCATTATTGTTGGGCGCGTTTTAGAACGTCAAATATTTAAAAACTAGCCCTATATTCTTTTTGGTTTTTATCAGGATGGCCTTGTGAGCGAAGAGAAACCGCGTAAACGTCGTGGTGCAGGGCGCGTTACCCTCAACACCGTCGCCCGGCAGGCAGGCGTGTCGGCGATCACCGTGTCACGCTATTTCAACCAGCCGGAGCAAGTCTCGGTGGAGCGCCGCGAACGCATTGCCGAGGTGGTGGCCGAGTTGGGTTACGTGCCCAACCTGGTCGCTGGCGGGCTGGCGTCGGCTCGAGGGCGCATCGTGGCGATGGTGATCCCGAATATTTCCGGGCCGATCTTCGCCAATACTCTACAGGGGGTCAGCGACACCCTCGCTCAGCATGGTTATCAGCTCTTGTTGGCGTCGAGTTACTTCAGTGCCGAGCAGGAAGAACGGGCGGTGCGCGCATTCCTCGGTTGGTCGCCGGCGGCGCTGGTGCTGACGAGCCGTTTTCACAGTGCCGGCACCGAAAAGATGATCGCCGACGTCGATATTCCAGTGGTGGAAACCTGGGATTACGTGCCCGAGCGCGAACCGTTACAGATCGGCTTCTCCCATTACGAAGTGGGCGTCACCGCTGCGCGTTACCTGCACGGCCAGGGCTACCGCCGCATTGCTTTTGTACAGAACAGCGCCACCGGTGACTTCAGTGCGATGGAACGAGGTGAAGGTTTTGCCGCGACGCTGATCGAGCTGGGCGTGCAACCCAGAGTCTTTACCCCCGATGCCGGCAGCGCTCCGTTCGAAGCCGGCAAGCAGGCAATGAACGCGCTCATGCGCCACGCCACGCCGCCTGATGCAATCTTCTTTGCCAATGACAACCTGGCCGCCGGCGGATTGCTCGCCGGTCAGCGCGCCGGTGTGAACATCCCCCAGGACTGCGCGGTGCTGGGTTTCGGCGATTACCCGTTCGCCGAAATGCTGTTGCCCAGCCTGAGTACGATCAAGCCGCCCGCATTGGAGATAGGTGTTCTGGCTGCGACCCGCGTGCTGGAAAGTCTCGGCGTACTGCCGGTTGAACATGAGGTGCAACGATTGAGTCGGTTGGAGTGCCACTTGATCGAACGCGAAAGCACGCGAGTATCACCAGGACTTAGATCATCCATAAAACATTCTTAATATGAATAAAGATTTTTATAAATAATAAAATTAGAGAATATTAGCTTATACCAAAACAGCATTGTATTTTTGAAATCCATTCCGTTATGTTTGGACTCAACAGCCTACCCCTGACCCCGGATGGTACCCAGCGTGATTCAGATTCCGCGCACCATGCCAGGGTGATCAACCCCTGAGCCCGCCGCGAATCGTTGGAAGGGAGCTCAACCCATGTTGCTGATTCAACCCCCTCGCCACACCTAGTCCAAACCGCCGAAACACCTTCTGACACCGCGCCGTCACCACGACGGCGTGTCTGCCCGACTTCGCGATTTGGAAATGCTGGAGTGGATATGAAACAAGTCTTGCAACCCACCGCCGCGCTGGCACTGGCCATGCTGGCCAACGCTGCACAAGCCCAGGACGACAGTACCCTGTCCACGGTGGTCGTCACCGGCAACCGTGGCGCCGAGCAGCGTACGGTCACCAGCAGCCCGGTGCCTATCGATGTGCTCAGCGCCCAGCAGTTGCAGAGCACCGGCAAGCCCGGCCTGATGGAAGCCCTGAGTGCGGTCATTCCGTCGCTCACCCTGCCGGAAAAAACCGGCTGGGACGCCAGCGGCATTGCCCGTGCGCCCAATCTGCGTGGCCTGAGCGCCGCCGAGGTGCTGGTGCTGGTCAATGGCAAGCGCCGCCATACCAGCGCCACGTTGAACATCAACGGTATCAACACGGGGGCGGCGCCGGCTGATCTGGACCTGATCCCCATCAGCGCCATCGACCATGTGGAAGTCCTGCGTGACGGCGCCGCCGCCCAGTACGGTTCCGATGCCATTGCCGGCGTGATCAACGTGATTCTCAAGGCCGACACCAGCGGCACCTCGGTCACCAACATCGGCCAGGGTTACGACGGCAAGAAGCAGACCGTGCAGCAAAGCCTCAACAAAGGCTTCGAGATCGGTGACGGCGGTATCCTGCAACTGGCGCTGGATGCGCGCAGCCAGAATGACGACAACAAAGCCAGCGCCAACGGCTACACCTATGAGCAGGCGTATGGCCTGGCGGGCAAGGCTACTTATGGCGGCTACGGCACGCCCAAGACCAACCTGCTGACCCTGGGCTACAACGCCGAGCTGCCGGTCGATGACAGCCTCAGCCTGTACTCCTTCACCACCTATTCGCGGCGCAAGGCCGAGCAGGGCCAGAACTTTCGCCTGCCGACCATCACCAACACCATCACCACCGGGCCCAATGGTTACCCGGCCGGTTACACGCCTACCTGGTACATCGACGAGGACGATTTCCAGGCGGCCTTCGGCGGCAAAGGCAGCGTCGGTGAGTGGAACTGGGACTTGTCCACCACCTACGGGCGCAACGAAGCGGAGCAGGGCACCACGCATAACCAGAACCCGTCCCTGGGTGAAGCCACGCCGAACAGCTTCACCTCCGGCACCTGGGTTTCCACCGAGCTGACCACCAACCTCGACTTCAAGCGCGGTTTCGATATCGGCCTGCAAAAGCCGCTTGATCTGTCCTACGGCTTCGAGCATCGACGCGACACGTATGAGGTGCAGGCCGGTGACTACGCCTCCTATGCCAACGGCGGCTACTGCGTGGCGCCGGGTAATTGCGCCTCGTCCGGGGCCCAGGTCACCAACGGCATTTCGCCGGCGGAAGAAAGCAGCGCCTCGCGCAACAGCCTGGCCAGTTACGTCGATGTGGGGTTCAACCCGCTGCCGGACTGGTACGTCGGCACGGCCTTTCGTTATGAGCATTACAACGAAGGCGTGGGCGCCACCCGCAGCGGCAAGTTGACCACCCGTTACGATTTCACGCCGCAACTGGCCGTGCGGGCCACGGTCAGCAATGGTTTTCGTGCGCCGTCCCTGGCCAACAGCCTGTTCAGTGCGCGTTCCACCACATACGGCGTGGTTGATGGTGTGTACCAATCGATCAACTACGGCGTATTGCCGGTGGGCTCGGCGGCGGCCAAAGCCCTCGGTGCGCAGGACCTCAAGCCCGAGCGCTCGACCAACTTCAGTCTCGGTTTCACCTTCACGCCCTCCGACCGCTTGAACTTCACCGCCGATGCCTACGTGATCAACTTGCGCGACCGCATCACCCTCACCGGCACCTTGCTCGGCCCCGAAGTCACCCAGGTGTTGCAGAACAACGGCATCAATTCCACGTCCGGCGGCCAGTACTTCATCAACGGTGCCGACACCCGTACCAAGGGGCTCGACCTGGTGGGTAACTACAACCAGGACCTCGGCCAATTCGGCGCGTTGAAATGGACGGCGGCGTTCAACTGGAACCAGACCCGGATCCTCAATTACCAGGCATCCACCACCATTCTGGGCACCGCCTACGATCTGATGGATCGACAGGCCCGCAACCTGATCACCGGTGTGCAACCCAATACCAAGCTGATCCTGGGCGGCGACTGGAGCATCGACCGTTTCAACCTCAACCTGGCGTTGACCCGCTACGGGTCGTACAAGGAGGTCAACTCCTCGGCCAATCGTGACCTCGACCGAGTCTACAACGCCCGCTGGATCACCGACCTCGACCTTGGCTACAACCTCACCAAAGCCCTGAACATCGCCGTCGGCGCCAAGAACCTGTTCGACCTCTACCCCAAGAAACAAGGCGTGCCGAGCAGCACCATGCTCGCCAGCTACGGCACCTATTCGCCCTACGGCTTTACCGGCGGGTACTACTACACCCGTTTGACCTACGCCTTCTAACGCCTGCACGAGCGAGGAACAGAACATGCCGATCGTCGCCAAATCCTATGACCTGATTGATCAGGCCGGCCCGGTTCGCCAGGCCCGCGTCACCCCGCCGATCAAGGCCCTGCAGGTGGTGCCCGCCCGGCATCCCTGGCGCTGGGCCGGGTCGATATTCGCCGCATTGGTGCTACTCGCCATTGTGCATTCCCTGGCCACCAACCCGCGTTGGGAGTGGGGGGTGTTCGGCCAGTGGTTCTTCTCGCCGTCGGTGCTGCGCGGCTTGGGCCAGACCTTGCTGCTGACGCTGCTCAGTACTGTGTTCAGCGTCATCCTCGGCACCGCGCTGGCGTTGGCGCGGCTGTCGGGGTCGCCGCTGCTGGCGGCGTTGGCCTGGGGCTACATCTGGTTCTTCCGCTCGATACCGGCACTGCTGGTGCTGATCATCCTCTACAACTTCGCCTATCTGTATGACCACATCGTGCTCGGTGTGCCGTTCACCGAGGTGGTGTTCGCCGAGTGGTCGACGGTGGATGTGCTCAGCCAATTCACCGTAGCGGTGCTGGGCTTGAGCCTGATGCAGGCGGCCTATGCGGCGGAGATCATTCGCGGCGGCCTGATCGGTGTCGACGCCGGCCAGCATGAGGCGGCGGCAGCCCTGGGCCTGCCCGCCTCGCGGCGCATCTTTCGCATCATCCTGCCCCAGGCGCTGCGCTCGATCCTGCCGTCGGGTTTCAACGAAATCATCGGCCTGGTCAAGGGTACTTCCATCGTTTACGTGCTGGCCTTGCCCGAGCTGTTCTACACCGTGCAGGTCATCTACAACCGCACCCAGGCGGTCATCCCGCTGCTGATCGTGGCGACCGTGTGGTACCTGATCATCACTACCGTGCTCACCAGCGCCCAGTACTACGTCGAGCGCCACTTTGCCCGTGGCACCGCGCGCGTATTGCCGCCCACGCCGCTGCAACGCGTGCGCGGCTGGTTCAAGGAGAAAACCCATGGCTGAGGCACGCGCCGGGCGCATTCAGATCCAGGGCGTGGGCAAGCGCTTTGGCCACCAGCAGGTCTTGCGGGATATCGACCTGACCATCGACCCGGGCAAAGTCACGGTGATCCTCGGGCCCTCCGGCTCGGGCAAATCCACGTTGCTGCGCACCATCAACCATCTGGAGAAGATCGACAGCGGGCATATCACCATCGATGGTGAATACGTCGGCTATCGACGCCAGGGCGACCTGCTGTTTGAGCTCAAGGAACGCGAGATTCTCAAGCGTCGTCTCGACGTCGGTTTCGTGTTCCAAAACTTCAACCTATTCCCGCACCTCACCGCCTGGGAAAACATCGCCGAAGCGCCTCTGGCCCACAAGCGCTGGAGCAAGACGGAGGCGCCGGCCAAGGCGGCCGCGATGCTGGCCAAGGTCGGCCTGGCGGACAAAGCCGATGCCTATCCACGCCAGCTCTCCGGCGGCCAGCAACAGCGGGTCGCCATTGCGCGAGCCTTGGCGCTGGACCCCAAGGTGCTGCTGTTCGATGAGCCGACTTCGGCGCTCGACCCGGAGTTGGTAGGCGAAGTACTCGACGTGATCAAGGGCCTGACCCAACTGGGCGTGACCCTGGTGATCGTCACCCACGAGATCGGTTTCGCCCGCGAAGTGGCCGACCACGTGGTGTTTCTCTGCGACGGTCAACTGATCGAAGAAGGCCCGCCCGAACAGATCTTCCGCCAACCCCGACATCCCCGCACCGTGGCCTTTCTCGGCAAAGTGCTTTAGTTCAAGGAGTGACTGCCCATGCTCATCCACACCGCCCGCCTGGTCTTGCTCACGCTCGCCGTCGGCACCGCGCATAGCGCGTACGCCGTGCAACAGGTCGACCTCAGCCCCGACCGCGTGCGCATTCATGCGCCGCGAAATGAAGCCGCCATCGCGCAGATCCCGCCGGGCTTCAAGTTCGCCCAGCCGGGCAAGTTCACGGTGGCCGTGTCCGGCGTGGCCGGGCCACCCCTGGCGCTGCTGGCCAATGATGACAAGACCACCATCGGCAGCGAAGCCGACACCGCGCAGCTGGTCGCTGACAGCTTGGGCCTGCAGCTCAACGTGGTGCAGACCAGTTGGGAAGACTGGCCCCTGGGCGTCAGCTCGGGCAAATACGACGCGGTGATCAGCAACGTCACCGTGACCGAGGCGCGCAAGAAGCGTTTTGACTTCGCTACATATCGCCAGGATGTGCTCGGGTTTTATGTGAAGAGCACCAGCCAGATCAGCCAGATCAAGCAGGCCTCGGACATTGCCGGGCTGAAGATCATTGTCGGCTCCGGTACCAACCAGGAAAAAGTCCTGCTGGCCTGGAACGAAGCCAATGAAAAGGCCGGCATCAAGCCTGCGTTGTTGCAGTACTTCGACGACCAGGCCGCCGCCCAGTTGGCGGTGCAGTCGGGGCGCAGCGATGCGTTGTTCGGGCCCAATTCGGTGTATGCCTATTCGGCGGCGATCACCGGCGGCATCAAGCGTGTCGGCACCGTGAATGGCGGCTGGCCGCTGCAGGCGGATATCGCCGTGACCACCCGCAAGGACAACGGTCTGGTCAAGCCGATCCACACTGCGTTGGAGGGCGCCATTGCCGGTGGTCAATACGAACAGGTGCTGCAACGTTGGGGCCTGGATGTGGAGCGTGTCGACCAGTCGCGGATCAACCCACCGGGCCTGCCGGACTAGGAGCAACGACATGGGACTGACACGACGTGAAGCACTCTCGACGATTGCCGCGATAGGCGGTGAGCATGCCGTCAAGGATGCCCTGGCGGTATTGGGCCTGGGGCCTTCGTCGCACCGCCGGCCGCAACCCCTGAAACTCAACGCAGGCTTGGGGCAGGGCACCCGCGTGCTGGTGCTCGGCGCCGGTATCGCCGGGCTGGTCAGCGCCCTGGAACTGAGCCGCGCCGGGTTCAGCGTGCAAGTGCTGGAGGCTCGCGAGCGAGTCGGCGGGCGCACATGGACAATCCGTAACGGCGACCGCGTGGACTACCTGGACGGCCGTACGCAAACCGCCGCCTTTGACCAAGGCCACTACTTCAATGCGGGGCCGGCGCGGATTCCCAGCCAGCATCGCACGATACTCGACTATTGCAGCGAGCTGGGGGTGCCGCTGGAAGTGCTGGTCAACAGCAGCCATGGCGCCCAGGTGCGGCCGGACCTGCAACAGCCGGCGTTCACGGTGGGCCAGGCGATCAACGACACGCGTGGACACCTGTCCGGTTTGCTGGCCAAGGCGGTGCAACGCGATGCCCTCGATGATGTCTTGAGCGGCGAAGAACGCACCCGGTTGCTGGCGTTCTTGCAGGTGTATGGCGACTTGTCCCAGGAACTGACGTTCGAAGGCACGCTTCGCTCAGGCCACCTGGACTCACCGGCCCATCCCGGCGCCCTGCCCGCCAGCCGCAATCCGCTGGCGCTGGAGCGGCTGCTGCACCCCGAACTCTGGGGCGCGTTGTTGCACACCGAATTTCCGGAATTCTCGGCCACCATGTTCCAGCCCGTGGGCGGCATGGACCGCATCACCGAGGCGTTCTACCAGCGCGTGAGTGGGCAGGTGCAGCTGGGCGCCCAGGTGCGGCAGATCCGCCAGCTTGAAGACGGTGTGGCGGTGACCTACCACGACTCGCGCAGCGGGCGCGAACAGGTGGTGCGGGCTGATTATCTGGTCTCGACCTTGCCGCTGCCGCCCCTGGCCAGGCTCGATACCGACTTCAGCGCGCCGATCAAGGCCGCCTTGCGCAGCACGCGTAGCGATCAGGCGACCAAGGTGGCGTGGCAATCGCCGCGCTTCTGGGAGACCGACTACCGCATCTATGGCGGCCTCTCGTGGATCGAACACCCGGCACGCCTGCTGTGGTATCCGAGCAACGACCTCAACACCCGTGAAGGTGTGTTGGTGGCCGGTTACGTGACCGGGGAGGGCGCCGACGTATTTGGCGCACAGCCGTTGGCCCAGCAGTACGCCACCTCCAGGGACGCCGTGGAGTGGCTGCATCCGGGTTACTCCAGGCACCTGCGCCACCCGCTGGCGGTGTCGTGGGAGCAGATCCCCTACAGCGAAGGCCCCTGGCTGCAACGCGAACACTTCCCGGCCGACGCCAGCGCCTTGCTGGAGCAACCCCACGGCCGTGTGTATTTCGCCGGTGACGGCCTGGTGCAGAGCGGCGTGGGTATCTGGCAGGAATCGGCGGCCAACTCGGCGCGGCATGTGGTCGGGCAACTGGCTGAACGGGTGAGTCATCAACGACAGATGGCGGCAGTGGCCGCTTCATAAGGAGCAACACCATGAGCGACAGCATTCAACGCACCGGTCTCGGCGATTTCCCGATCTCGCAGACCGTCACCGTCCCCGCGTCGGCGAGCCTGGTGTTTGTCAGCGGTACCTTACCGGACCTGGTCGATCCTAACGTCCCGGCCGCCTACGGCAATACCGAAATACAGACGGTCTCGGTGTTCAACAAAATCCGCAGGATCTTGCGCCAACAAGACCTCGACCTGGGCGATATCGTGCAACTGCGCGTCTTTCTGGTGGGCGCCGAGGAAACCGCCGGGCAGTTGGATTTCGCCGGGCTGCAGCGCGGCTACACGCAATTTTTCGGCACGCCGGAGCAGCCCAACAAACCAACGCGCACCGCGTTGCAAGTGGTGGCCTTGCCGTTGCCCGGTGCGCTGGTAGAAGTGGAGGCGATTGCCGCGCGGACGGCATGATTCCATTCGCTGTTCACGGCTCTGTGCAGGGCCGTGACGCATCAGACCTTGTCTGTTGCGCCCTGGTTTTTGTTGAACCCGCCATGCTTGCGATACCAGGCCACGGTGTCGGAAAGGGTCTGCTCCAGCCCTCGAAACCTCAGGCCCAGCTCTTGTTCACTCTTGCGAGGGTTGAAGCCGGTGCGGTGCTCCTCTCTTACCAATAGGCGCACCGTCGCCATGCTCAGCAAAACCGGCTTGCCGGTCAGGCGCGCATACACTTCCTGCACCGCCGCCAACAGGTAGAGCACGGGCAGTGGCAGTTGCCGGGCAGGGGTTTTGACCTCGGCGATCCGGCCCAGGGCAGGCACCAACTGGCGCATGGTCAGGTTCCGACCGGCCGCGAGGTAGCGCTCGCCCCGTCGTCCGTTTTGCGCCGCGGCAATCAGAGCCCAGGCCACATCACGGGCATCGACCACGGAGAAGGTGCCGGGGATCAGCCCGGGCAACTTGCCGTTGACGACATCCTTGACCAATTGTCCCGAGGACGTCGGGCCGATATCACCCGGGCCCCACATCCAGCCCGGCAGCACCATGCAGGCAAACATCTGGGGATGCGTTTCAAGAAAGGTCAAAACCACACGGTCGGCGAGGATCTTGCTGCGGTAGTAGTCGTCCGCATCGGCTTCGGCGCGCAGGCATGTCTCATCGATAGCGGAGCCTGGGGCGCCGTCGAGCACGGCAATCGATGAGGTATGCACAAACCGGCGGACCCCCGCTCGGTAAGCCTGGTCAAGCAGGTCTCGCGTACCGGCGACATTGATTTTTTCGAGCGCTTCCCAATGGCTGCCGCCCTTGTAGTTGTCGCGAAAGAACGCTGCCGTATGAAACACCGTATCGCAGCCGCGCAACGAGGGGGCGAACGCGTCGATGTCGGCCATGTCGCCAACCACTAGTTGCACCGTGGGGAGGTCGTTGAACTGCTGCTCACCTTTGGCTTTTGAGCGGACAAGCGCTTTGACGGCGTAGCCACGTGCGACCAGTTCCCGCACCAGGTTGTTTCCCAGCAAGCCGGTTGATCCCGTAACGAATACGTTGCGCATCACCGCGTGTTCTGCGTCATGGTCGAGGCCCTTGGTCATACATTTCATTCCAATCGTTTCGAAGGGCGGTAGATATAACGCTGAGGCCACGCCTGAAAAACAGCGACTGCTGCATAATGGCTTTGCATATTTGCAGACCATGGAGATCAGGGGTATGGCGGCGCAGGCAAATTGGGACGATCTTCGTCTGCTGTTGGCTGTCTCACGGCGTGGCAGTTTTCTGCAGGCGGGCCAGTTGCTGGGTATCGCGGCGTCCACCGTGTCCCGTCGCCTGACCCAACTGGAAGCGGCCCTCGGTGAGCCACTGGTGGAGCGAGGTGTTGAAGGGTGTTGGTTGACTTCGCGTGGCCAATCCCTGGTGGAAGTCGCCCTGGCTGCGGAAGAGGGCTTGCGGCGTCAAACGGCGGTGGACCTGTCCGGGGAGCACACAGCGCTACAGGGCAGTGTCCTGGTCAGTGCCGGTGAAGGGTTTTCTGCTGGTGTGCTGGAGGCCGCACGGCGTTTTACGGCCCTGCATCCGCGCTGCTCCGTGGAGTTACAGGTCACCGCCGAGTTTCACAAGATCGTCCGTGGCGTGGCGGATATCGCGATCCGCACCGTGCACCTGGGCGAGCCATCGCTGATCTATCGGCCCATCGGCAAGCTTGCCTACGGCGTCTTCGCGGATGCCGGCTACCTGAAGCGATCGCCACCGGTGACCCTGGAGACGGCGGTCAATATCGCCTTGCTGCCTCCGCTGGATATGTTGCCGCAAATGCGTGCCGCAAAGGCGGCGGGCCTGGACCGTGCGCAAATCAGCGTGAACTCGTTTGCCGTGCAGCTGGAGTCGGTGCGCCAGGGGATGGGCGTGGCTGTCCTGCCGCGTATCCTGGCCAAAGACCTGAGCGAGCTGTTCCCCGAGCTAGAACTTCCCGATATGGAGGTCTATCTGGTCACCCGGCCCCAAGCGTTGAAGCAGGCGCAGATCCGATGTTTCTTCGGCATCCTGGAGCAGGTATTGCTCGAGCTTTTTCATGATTTGCCGCAGCAAAGCGGCCCACCAGGGCCGCGAACATCGACCTACCAGAGCGCGATGTCATAGGTGAGGTAGAGGCGGTTGCTGTCGCGGCCCCGGGAGAATTCAGAGCGATAGACGTAGTTGCGCAGGCGCACCCCCAATCCCTTGAACGTGCCGGCTTGCACCACGTAGGCCAGTTCGGTATCACGCTCCCACTCCTTGACCGTCGTCGCGGACTTGCCGTCGTCGCCGCTCAGGTAGCGTGTCGAAAAGGTCAGGCCGGGCACACCGGCAGCCGCGAAGTTGTAACCGTAGCTGAGCATCCAGGTCTTCTCGTCTTCCTCGATGAATTTGCCGATACCGGCGTTGCTGAACGAGTACACGGTTGCGCCGCTGATGTAGGGCAACCCGGCATCCCCGCGTAGGGCCTGGTAGCCGCCGCCGAGTGTATGGCCGGCGATGGCGTAGGATAACTGGCCGCTGAGCATGTCATTGTCGATTTTGCCGGCGTAGGCAGAGCCGCTATCAACGCTATTGAAGTAGCGCAGGTCGCTGGTCAGCACGCCACCGGCCAATGGCAGGTCGTACTGGATGCCCGCGAAGTTCTGCCGGTAGAAGTTCTCGAGTTCCCCGTAGAAATAGCTCAAGCGAATGTTTTTACCCCATTTGTACTCGGCCCCGGCGTAGTTGAAATCCCCTGACTTTGCCCCGCTGTAGCCATCCGGCACGATCGGCACGCTGTTGGTGGAGTCGCGTAGTTTGAAGCGGTCCAGGTGCCCGCCGGTGACGCTCAGGTTCTCGATGTCGTTACTGCTCACTTGAGTGCCCTGGTAGGTCTGGGGCAGCAAGCGTGCATCGTTGTAGATCAGCACCGGGGTTTTGGGGAGCAAGGTGCCGTACTTGACGGTGGTTTTGGCGAACCGGGCTTTTGCGGTCGCGCCGGCGCTGGCAAATTCGCCGGCCGCCCGCCCGTCATCGTGCACCGGCATCAGCCCGGTGCCGCTGCGGCCGCGGCCTGAATCGAGCCTTACGCCATACAGCCCCAGGGCATCCACGCCGAAGCCGAGGGTGCCGGCGGTAAACCCGGACTGATAATCCAGCAGGAAGCCCTGGGCCCACTCCGTGCGTTCGCTTTTTGCGGTTCTTGCGGCGCGTGCGCTCATGCCGTGCTCGTCACGAAAGTTCTCGTTGAAATACACATTGCGCAGTTGCAGCTTGAGTTTGCTTTCATCAATAAAGCCTTCGGCATTGGCACCGGTGAAGGGCACCAGGCCCAATGCGCAAAACAGAGCCCGACGGGTATACACAGGGTTCATGGCAACTCTCTCATTGTTGTTATTGGGGGGCAGGGCAGCACGCGCCCCTTGAGCGAGGCGCGTTGGACGGCAGCAGTGGCGTTGGGGAATCAGATGAACAGGCTGATGGCGCCGGTCAGCAGGGCCAGCGCGGTGACGACCAGGGAGGTCAGCACAGCCCACTTGACGGTGGCTTTCTGGAAGTCGCCGATATCGCGATCCACCATGCCCACCAGCAGCAGGGTCGAGGCCACCAATGGGCTCATCAGGTGCACGGGTTGCCCCAGGATCGAGGCACGTGCGATTTCGACCGGGTCGATGCCATAAGCGGCGGCGGCATTGGCCAGGATCGGCACCACGCCAAAATAGTAGGCGTCATTGGACAGCACGAAGGTCAGCGGCATGCTGGTGATCGCCACCACCAGTGGGAACAGGTGGCCCCAGGACGGCGGGATCCAGTCGACCAGTGTCTGGGCCAGGGCGTCGACCATCTTGGTGCCGGAAAAGATCCCGGCAAAAATCCCGGCGGCGAATACCAGCAGCACCACCGTCATGGCGTTGCCCGAGTGCGCCAGGATGCGTTCTTTCTGAATGTCCAATTGCGGGTAGTTGATCATCAGTGCGAGCACAAAGCCGATCAGAAACAGGATCGCAGAGTGCATCAGCCCCATCACCAGGGCCGCCATCACCGCAATCACCAAGGCCAGGTTGACGTACGCCAGCTTCGGGCGCTTGTGCGGCGTGTCCTCAAGAATCGCGTTGATATAGCAATTGCCGCCGCCGCTTTGCAGTTGCACGTTACCGATGCGCTTGCGCTCGGCTCGCCCGAGTAGAAAGGCCGTGAACACCACCCACAGGGCGCCGCCGATCATGGTCGGCAGCAGCGGCACGAAGTATTCGCCGGCATCCAGGCCCAGCGCGGCGATCGCCCGTGTTGCGGGGCCGCCCCAGGGTGTCATGCCGCTCATGATGCTCAGCGACAGCATGGAGATGGTCGCCAGGATCATCGGATTCATGCCGATGCGTTTGTACAGGGGCAGCATGGCCGCGCAGGTAATCATGTAGGTCGTGGTGCCGTCGCCGTCGAGTGCCACCAGCAACGACAGCAGGGCGGTACCCACCGCGATCTTCATCGGGTCTCCATTGACCCGTTTGAGGATCTTGCGGATCAGCGGGTCAAACAGGCCTGCATCGATCATCAGGCCGAAAAACAGGATCGCAAACAGTAGCAAGGCGGCAGATGGTGCGACCATTTTCAGGCCATCGAGCATCATCTTGCCGGTGGTGCCGCCGAAACCGCCGATCACCGCGAAGACGATAGGTACCACGGTGAGCGCGACGATCGGCGACAAGCGCTTCGTCATGATGAGGACGGTGAATACGACCACCATGGCCAAGCCAAGGAAAGCAAGCATAGGACGATTCTCTTGTTGTTATCGTAATAATGGCTGACGCCGAGGCGCACGAGCCCTGGCCCGCCGGGCGGGCAAAGGCGCCTGGCGGGAGAGGGAGTCAAGTCAGGAGGGGCGTTGCCCGGGGAGTACTAAGCGCGTTTGGGGACTTTCAAGTCTTCCCAGGCTTCTACCGGTGCCGCAGAGGGTCTGGCGTCGAGCATCCGGTGCAGCGTTTCGCGATCGCAGGCATTTTCCGACAGCGACATCACCACTGTCGCGACGGCGTTGCTGGCCAGGCTGGTCAGGGCTCGCGCTTCAGACATGAAGCGGTCGATGCCGATCAGCAACGCCAGGCCGGCCAATGGGATGTCGTGAATGACCGTCAGGGTCGAGGCCAGTGCGACGAACCCGCTGCCGGTGACGCCCGCAGCGCCCTTGGAGGACAGCAGCATGATTGCCAGCATGGTGATGATCTGCGTCAGGCTCAGGTCGATATTGCAGGCCTGGGCAATGAAGATCGCGGCCAGCGACAAGTAGATCGCAGTGCCGTCCAGGTTGAACGAGTAGCCGGTGGGCAGTACCAGGCCCACGACGCCTTTTTTGCAACCCAGCGCTTCGAGCTTCTCCAGCATGCGCGGCATGACCGGCTCGGTGGAGGAGGTGCCCAGTACCACCAGGAACTCTTCGCGGCAGTAGCGCAGCAGTTTCCACAGGCTGAAACCGTTGGCGCGGCAAATGCTGCCCAGTACCACGAACACGAAGAAACCGCAGGCGATGTACAAGGTCATGATCAGCTTGGCCAGCGAGCCCAGCGACGTGATGCCGTACTGGCCGACGGTGAACGCCAAGGCACCGAAGGCGCCGATCGGAGCGAAACGCATCAGGTAGGCGAAGATCTTGAACACCATCTGCGAGGCGGCTTCAAGCACGTCGAGCACCGGCTTGCCACGCTCGCCCAGTGATGACAAGGCAAAGCCGGACAACACCGCAATAAACAGCACCGGTAGCACTTCACCCTTGCTGAAGGCGCCGATAAACGTCTCCGGGATGATATGCATGAAAAATTCCACCACCCCAAGCTTGGCGGCCGACTCGGTGTATTGGGTCAAGCCTTTGGTGCTCAGCTGGCTGGGATCGATGTTCATGCCCGCGCCCGGCTGGAACACAAATACCGCCACCAGGCCGATCAGCAGGCTGATCACCGTCAAGCCCAGGAACAACAGCAGGGTCTTGCTGAGCAGGCGTCCGAGCGAGCGTTTATCGCTCATCCCGGCGATGCCCGTGACGATGGTGCAGAACACCACGGGCGCAATCATCATCTTGATCAGCTTGATGAATGCATCACCCAGCGGTTTGAGTGCAATGGCTTGCTGGGCCCAGAAATGCCCGACCACGATGCCCAGTACCACGGCGCAGAGAATCTGGAAGTAGAGCGATTTAACAACTTTCATGGCATCACCCATTTTTTAGAATTGTGCGGATGCAAAAAATGCCAACGACCGCCGGAATTATCCGGCGAGGCGCTGTGAATCTGTGGCGTAGACGTAGCCGGAAAAAAGCCTGCGCGCAGTACGAACGACGGATGCCTGGATTGTCTCACTGTTGAGCCCGGTGTAGGACAATACGACATCAATCCCGCCGCTGGGGTGCTCGATACGCACCGCTTGAGGGCGCGGCGTACTGATCCCGCCGAGCATCTGAGCAACGATGCTGCCTTCTACCACGCAGGCGGTGGCCAGGCCAATCGAGCCGGTAATGGCCAGGGCCCGGTGACAGTTGTGCGGCATGAAATAGCGAACCTGGATCGTACCGCCGGCTTTGGCAGGCGAGACCAGTACCGGCTTGGGAATCACTTTGTGGCTGACATCGCCCAGGCCCATGGCCTGGCCGGCTTGCAGTCGCAATGACTCAAGCCGCCGCAGGAAGTCTTTATCGGCGTCCAGTTCCGCCGGGCTTTCATCACCGCGCTTGCCCAGTTGGCCAGCCTCGATCAGCACCATCGGCATCGCCATATCGATGCAGGTGACGGCAATACCGTCGATCACATCCTGCGTGTTGCCGGTGGGGAAGAGCTTGCCGGTCTTGCTGCCGGCCGCATCGAGGAACGTCAGTTGCACCGGTGCTGCGGTGCCCGGCACGCCGTCGATGGCGGTGTCGCCCTCGTAACTGACGTTGCCATCCGGTGTGTACACCTGCGAATGGATAAGGGTCCCGGTGTTCACATTGCGAATACGTACTCGGGTGCGCCCCGGCGTGCCTTTGACCAGGCCCTGTTCGATGGCGAAAGGGCCGACGGCGCACAGCATGTTGCCGCAGTTGGGCGCGCTGTCGACGCGGCGTTGCGAAACCATCACTTGAACGAACAGGTAGTCAACGTCCGCATCGGGATGCAGTGAGGGGCTGACAATCGCGACCTTGCTGGTTTGCGGGCTGCCGCCACCAATGCCATCGATCTCCAGCTCGTGGCCGGAACCCATCAGGTTGAGCAGCAGCTCGTCACGGGCCTCAATCGCTGCCGGCAAATCCCAGGCTAGAAATACCGGGCCTTTGGAGGTGCCACCACGCATCAGCACACAGGGAATTCTTTGCATGATACTGACTCTTGTTGATCAATCGAGTTAATTGATGCTCTGCGAACAAGAGTCTCAAGCTTTAAAAAATCTATCAAATGCAAAAATTGACTAGATTGTTGCGTTTTACGAATGATAAATTTACGCTGGATTTTCTTTTCGAACCTTGCAGCGGATGAGGCATAACGTGGACTATGAGCTTAACGATATTCGATCTTTCGTGAAGATCGCCGAACTTGGCAGTTTTCACGAAGCTGCCGATGCCCTGCACCTGTCCCAGCCCGCACTCAGCCGCCGGATCAAAAAGCTCGAAGAGGGCTTGGGCACCGCGTTGCTCGATCGCACCACGCGCAAGGTCAGCCTCACCAGCGTCGGCCGCGACTTCCTGCCCAAGGCACGCCGCCTGCTGGACGACTTCGACGAGTCGATTCTCAATATCCGTGAACTCGCCGAACGCCAGATCGGCCGGGTCACCCTGGCGTGCATCCCGACGGCTGCTTTCTATTTCCTGCCCTCGGTGATTCGTCTGTACAACGAACGCTACCCCAAAATCCGCATCCGCCTGCTGGACTTGAGCGCCAACGAGGGGCTTGAAGCGGTCCTGCGTGGGGAAGCTGATTTCGGTATCAACATGATGAGTGGGCAGCACCCGGACATCGAGTTCGTGCCCCTGGTCAGCGAACCGTTTGTGTTGGCCTGCCGGCGTGATCATGAGTTGGCCAAGCGCAGTGCGGTCACCTGGTCTGAATTGAGCGATTACCGTCTGATCGGCGTCGGGCGCCTGAGCGGCAACCGCATGCTGCTCGATCATGCCTTGTCTGGCTTGAGCTGGCGGCCGCAGTGGTTCTACGAAGTCCAGCATCTGTCGACCTCGCTGGGCCTGGTGGAGGCTGGGTTGGGGGTGTCGGCGATGCCGAGCCTGGCCATGCCGGCCGAGGACCATCCCACCTTGGTCAGTGTCCCGTTGATCGAGCCGGTGGTGAACCGCTCGTTGGGTCTGGTCTACCGCCGTGGGGCATCGCTGTCGCCGGCGGCGGAAAAATTCGTGTCGATATTGCTTGAGCAATGGCCGCAATAAGCCATTGACCGTCTGGTCGGCCGGCGTGGTGTTAATAAGAATGTTTTTTGATTGCACCGCGCCGTTGTGGAATAGTACCCGCCGTTTTCCCCGGCCTGCCTGGGCGGGGTGTGTCAACGCCGAGGTACTTCATGCGATTACTGCGCTCCATTGCGACCCTTGCCGCCTGTCTCCTGGCGTTCTCTTCAAGCATGTTATGCGCCGCTCCCATCGATCTCAATGACGGCCAGCACGCCGTGCATCTGCCGGATGCGCCCAAGCGCGTGGTGGTACTGGAGTTTTCCTTTCTCGACAGCCTGGCGGCAGTCGACGTCACGCCTGTCGGGGCGGCGGATGATGGCGACGCCAACCGCGTGTTGCCCAAGGTGCGCCAGGCGATCGGCCAGTGGACGTCCGTGGGCTTGCGCTCGCAGCCGAGCATCGAGGAAATCGCCAGGCTCAAGCCTGACCTGATCGTCGCCGACCTGAACCGCCACCAGGCGCTGTATAGCGACCTCTCCAGTATCGCACCGACCTTGCTGCTGCCCTCGCGCGGTGAGGATTACCAGGGCAGCCTCAAGTCCGCCGAACTGATCGGCAAGGCGTTGGGCAAGAGCCCGCAGATGCAGGCGCGTATCGCGCAGAACCGTGAGCACCTGAAGGCGATTGCACAGCAGATCCCCGCAGGTGCCAGTGTGCTGTTCGGCGTTGCGCGCGAAGACAGTTTTTCCGTGCACGGCCCGGACTCCTATGCCGGCAGCGTATTGCAAGCCATCGGCCTGAAAGTCCCGTCGGTACGTGCCAAGGCGGCGCCGACGGAGTTTGTCAGCCTGGAGCAACTGCTGGCGCTGGATCCGGGCTGGTTGCTGGTCGGCCATTACCGCCGCCCGAGCATCGTCGACGCCTGGAGCAAGCAACCGCTGTGGCAGGTGCTTGGCGCGGTGCGCAACCAGCATGTGGCCGAAGTGGACGGTGACAGTTGGGCGCGCAATCGAGGGGTATTGGCCTCCGAGCAAATCGCCGAAGACGCCCTGGCGATTCTCAAGGGCGGCAAAGCCGTACTGAGCCAATAACCGTGCAGCGCAGTTTAGCCGCCGCCGGCATCGTGCTGTTGGGAGGCGGGTTGTTCTGGCTTTCGCTGTACAACTGGTCGCCGTTTGTGATCACCCCGGCGGATGCGTGGAATGGCCTGGTGCACCAAGGTCACTCGGGCGGCAACATGGCTTATATCGTCGCCCAGCTGCGGGTGCCGCGTGCGGTGTGCGCGGCGTTGGTGGGTGCCTGCCTGGGCCTGGCGGGGGCATTGATGCAAGGCATCACGCGCAACCGCCTGGCCTCGCCGTCTCTGTTCGGCGTAACCGCCGGGGCGGCGCTGGGCCTGGCGTTGTTTTCCACCGGCCTGGTGGCGCCGCCCTTTGCCGGTGGCGCTTTGTTGATGACGTGCGTAGGGGGCGCGCTGGCCTGGGTCACGGTGTTCAGCCTCGGCGGCGCCTGGTCGCCCACCACGTCCCAAGGGCGCCTGGTGTTGGCCGGAGTGGCCGTGGCGGCGTTATGCGCGGCGTTGACGCGGCTCACGGTGATTCTGGTCGAGGCCCAGGCGCAAAGTGTCCTCAACTGGCTGGCCGGTTCCCTGGCCAACGTGGGCGCCGCGCAGGTGCAACTGCTCTGGCCCTGCACCCTGGTCGGCGGTCTGTGGGCGTTGTGGTGCGCGCCGCGCTTGAACTTGATCAACCTGGGCGAGGAGGCCGCCCGCTCGTTGGGCGTGGGCATCGCCAGCCTGCGCCTGCAGGTCTTCGTCGCCAGTCTGTTGTTAGTGGGTGCCAGTGTCTGCGCCGTCGGCCCCATCGGGTTCGTCGGCCTGATTGCGCCCAATATCGTGCGGCAGTTTCTCGGTAACGACTATCGCTGGCTGATCCCGCTGAGTGCCGCCCTGGGCGCAGTGATTGTGCTCGGCGCCGACCTGCTCAGCCGCGCCGTGGCGTTCCCCGTGGAAACCCCGGCCGGGGTCGTCACCGCGTTGATCGGTGCGCCATTCTTTCTCTTTCTCGCCAGGCGCGCCCTATGACTCGGCCACGCTTTCGCCTTTGGCTGCTGGCGGGCCTGTTGCTGCTGGTGACGTTTGTCAGCCTCAGCGCCGGCACCCTGTGGCTCACGCCCGAAACGGTAGTGGAGCGCCTGTTGGCCCACGACGCCGTCGATTTTGAAGTGTGGAACCACCGCCTGCCGCGCAGCCTGATCGCGATCCTTGCCGGCTGCGCTTTCGGCCTGGCAGGCGCGATAGTGCAGGGTGTGATACGCAACCCGCTGGCCTCGCCGGAGATTCTCGGGGTGACCCAGGGCGCAGGGTTGGCGCTTACCGTGGCGATCATCACCTGGCCGCAATTGCCGATTGGCTGGCTGCCACTGGTGGCGTGCCTGGGTGGGGCGGCCGGGGCTTTGCTGCTGGCGTTGTACAACAGCGGGGTGAGTTTTTCCGGGGTGCGCTTTGCGCTGTCCGGGGTGGCGATTGCGGTGACCTTGTCCAGCATCACCGAGTTCCTGATCCTGTCCCACCCGCTGGATATCAACACCGCATTGCTCGCGCTCACCGGCAGCCTGTGGAGCCGCAACTGGCATCATGTGGGGTTGGTGCTGCCATTTCTCGTTTTGATCCCACTGGGGTTGTGCCTGGCCAAGCCACTGAACCTGATCGCGCTCGGTGATGAGGCGGCGCATAGCCTGGGCACCGCGTTGAACCGCACGCGCGGGTGGGCGATGGCCTGCGCAGTGATGCTCACCAGCCTGGGCGTCGGCGTGATCGGGCCGATCGGTTTCATTGGGCTGGTGGCGCCGCATATGGCGCGGCGCCTGGTGGGCGGGCATCACCACTACCTGATGCCGGCGGCGATGTTGATCGGCGCGTTGCTGCTGGTGCTCGCCGATACCCTCGGACGCACCTTGATCGCTCCCAGCGAGATCCCGGCAGGGGTGCTCACGGCGGTGATCGGCGCGCCCTATTTTCTTTGGTTACTGGCACGCTTCAAGGGCTGATGACATGAGTATTCTGAAGGCACACCAGCTCGATATCGGTTATGGCGCGACGCGCATCGTGCAAGGTTTGTCGTTCGCGCCGCCAGTGGGCAAGGTCACGGCGTTGATCGGTCCTAACGGCTGCGGCAAGTCCACCTTGCTCAAGGCCTTCGCGCGTATCCTCAAGCCAACCCAGGGCGAACTGACCCTGGAGGGGCAGCCCTATGCCAGCTTGTCCGCGCGGCAACTGGCGCGGCAGATCGCGTTCCTGCCACAGGTGTTGCCCGTGCCGGAGGGGGTCAGCGTGCGCCAGTTGGTTGCCTATGGTCGCAGCCCGCATAACTCGCTGTGGGGGCGCCTGAGCGGCAATGACCAGTCCCACGTGACCCAGGCCCTGCAGCGCCTGGAGCTGGACACCCTGGCCGAGCGTGCCTTGGCCGACTTGTCGGGCGGCCAACGCCAGCGCGCCTGGCTGGCAATGGTGCTGGCACAGAATGCGCCGGTGGTGCTGCTCGACGAACCCACCACCTATCTCGACATCAGCCATCAAGTCGAACTGCTGGACTTGATGGGCGAACTGGCTGCCGAAGGCAAGACCGTCATCACCGTGCTGCACGACATCAACCAGGCCTGTCGCTACGCCGATCATCTGGCGGTGATGCACGGCGGCAGGTTGGTGGCCGATGGCGCGCCAGCAGCGGTGATCAGTGCCGAGTTGATGCACCAGGTGTTCGATGTGCATGTGCAGATCATCAATGAGCCGGTGGCAGGTACACCCATGTGCGTGGTGCAGAGGAGCGCACGCACGCATTGATGCTCGGCCCCCTCAACCGGCCGGGGGCTTGCACACCAGCGCCTGGCGCTCATAGTTCAGCGCCTTGTTCTGCGGTGGCAGCGCGTAGCTTGCAGTGCATTGCTCTTCACCCCACTTGATGATCAAGGTGCCGTGATCCTGCTCCACCAATGCCAGGGCGTTGCCGTTCGGATCGGCGATCGCCAGTTGCTTGCCTTGGGTATCTTCCAGCGACGCGCCAAACGCCAGCGGTTGGTGCTGGGCATCGAACAACTCGAACAGTACCCGCCGTCCGGTGGTGCCGCTGTAGTGCGCCACGACGATGGCGCCACGGCGCGGCACCAATTGTTGCGTGGCATTGCTGATTTCGACATCGCCACCCAGGTCTCGGGTGTCCAGGCTCACCCAGTTCACCCGGTAGGGTTGGGCCGTGGGGATCACCGCATAGCCGTTGTAGCCGGTTTCGACGCCGCTGTAGCTGCCGATTTTTGCCCCGCTGATACCGGGCACTTCGGCCAGCGCGAAGGTTTCACTGACGGTCTGCCCCAGGTTGATCCCGCCCGCGTGGGCCACTACGGAGCCTGCGAGGTTGAGGTTCTGCGAGTTGTAGCCCTGGCCCTGGCTGTAACCCAGGCTGACGTCCGCTACCGAGGTCCGGCTGTTGATGTTCACCGAGCCCGAATCGCCGCTGGTGTCGCTGTGGCCGGCTTGCACCGAATAAAAGGTGTCGCTGGTGTCGGCGACGTAGCCGTTGATACCGGCTTGGGTGGTGGTGTCGCCGCGGTTGCTGCTGGTGGTGACGAACGCTCGTGGCGCACGCGGCTGGCTGCCCAGCGGGAAGGAGATGGACAGGTTCACTTGGGTGTCATCGCTGGGTTCGCCCCAGGTGACGATTTGCTTGGTACGCGTGACGCCGAGGTTGTAAGTCACATCGCCCCAGTTGCTGGTATAGCCGGCAGAAAAACTCTGGGAGCCGCCACGGTTCCAATAACGCTGATCGCTGGCGTTCACGTAGAGGCTGCCGTATTCACGATGACGCCCGAGGCTTTGGTTGATCGTCAGGTCGGTGCGGGTCTTGGAGTGGCCGGTGCGTACACGCGCGCCTTCGCTGATGTCTTCGACGTGGTCGGTGAAACTGCGGTAGCCCTCGGTGGAGTAGCGGTAGGCTGCCAAGGTGAAGTTGGTGTCGGTGCCGGCAAAGGTCTTGGCATACAGGGCGCGCACGCTGTTGCCCTGGGTGGTTTGCCCCCGGGCCTTGCTCGATGAGTGTGTGACATCCAGCGATACCGCGCCCAGTGCGGTGTTTTTGCCGGCTCCCAGAGACAGCGCGTTGTACGCCTCGCTGGCTTGTACACCGACGATGCCGCTCAGGCTGCTGGTCAAGCCATATGCCACGGTGCTGCTGACAAATCGGGGAGTCGCCAGGCCCTCGGCATTGCTCTTGAACGTGCCCGCCGAGACGCTGTACTTGACCTGGCCTTCACGCACCATGATCGGCAGGCTGGAAAACGCCTGCATCGTCACGCGGCGGCTGCCGTCGGCTTCGATCACGGTGATTTGTAAATCACCGTTGGAGCCGCTGGGGTAGATGTCGTTGATCTCGAACGGGCCCGGCGCGACGTTGGCGGTGTAGAGGATGTAGTCGTTCTGGCGGATTTCCACGGTCGCGTTGGTCTGCGCCACGCCACGGATCACCGGCGCATAGCCGCGCTCGCTGTCGGCGCGCATGCCTTCATCCGAGGCCAGTTTCACGCCGCGATAGCGCACGCTGTCGAACAGATCGGTATCGGAGAAAATCTCACCGGCGCTGAACTGGCCTTTGATCGCCGTCACGTCATGCTGCACGTAGGTACGGTTGCTGGTGAAGGTGTTCGAGCGCGCGGTGCCACCACTGAAATTCGACTCGTTGCGCAGGCGCCAGGCACCCAGGTTGATGCCGTTGCGCAAGCCCAGGTTATGGTTGACGCGGGTTTGATAGTCGCCGGCCGTGCGGCTGCTGTTGAGTTGGTAGTTGATGAACGCGGCCGGCACGCCGTCATCCCATAACTGCGGGTCGACATAGCCGCGCAGACCACGTTGCATAGCTATTTGTGGAATGCTTGCCATCAGGCGCAGGCGGCTGCTGTCGTACCGCACGCTGGCGTCTTCGATCAACTGCGCCAGTGAGTAGCAGGGCGCGGGATGTTCAGGGTCGATTTTGCCTTGAGCCTGCAGGCGAGCCATGTCGATTCCCAGTTGCTTGAGCAGGTCGAGCGTCAGGCACGCTTCGACCTGGCCGTTTTGCGGGTTGCGCAGGAAGTCGATGTCACGCCGCCCGACCAGCACTTCGTTGCTGAACAGGTCCACCCGGTAATTGCCCGGAAGCACACTGTTGGCCGCGAGCAATTGCTGCAGGTCGACCGCCTGCCCACCTTGTAAAAACGTGGTATTGAAGGCTTCGGTGGCCTCATCGGCCATCACCCAGGCCGGCAAGCTGGCGGCGATCGCCAACGACAGTGTCTTGAATTTCAGTGCGCAACGCACGGGCCTGTTGCTGGAAAGAGAAGACATGCGAAGACCTTTGACGTCCCCCGGCAGCGAACAGGCAGGCACGCAAATACGCACCCGGCATTCGCCTGGGGGTTAGAGAGCAGGCTTAAGGGGCCAGTCGTGATTCAGTGGCGTGTGCAGGGGCCGAAACGCCGCTTGAAAGGGGCGTGGTGTAGTGATTCTGCGCGCCGTAGTCATTGATGCTGTAGAACGACAATTGCACCGGGCCGCTGGTGGGCAGGGCACCGAGCGCAAATTGCTTGTGCTCGCCGGGCGCGATCATGGTGGAGTCGCTCGCCAGTTGCGCCTGCACTTTGATGTCGGCCATCGACACGTGATACAGCGTCGGGTTTTTCACGCTCAGCAGCGTCTGCGCGCCTTGCCGGACCAATGTCCATTCAAGCTGTGCCGGGGCTTGCAAGGCACTGCCGGGCAACCCGGCAGGCCGGTAGAAAATCTTGATGCGTTGGCGGATGGCCAACTGCAAGGTGTTCTCGGCCTCACTGGCCTTGGGGATTTCCTGGACGTTGAGCCACACCACCGACTCGCGGTCCGTGGGCATGCCGGTGCCTTCATACAGCACGCGCAGCAGTTGCTGTTCCTTGGCAAACACGCGGGCCAGGGGCGGCGTGACCGCAAAGGGCGCACGGCTGGCGCCGGCGTCATTCATGTCGACCCAGGATTGCACCAATACATCCTGGTTACCGTTACGCACAGTGATGTTGGCTTCCTTGTGGTCGCCATCGAAGACGATGCGGGTGGCGTTCAGTGAAATGCTGGCGCCGGCCTGGGTCGCCATAAGCATGCCCAGCAGCCCCAGGCATGCGGCAATCGAACGAGGCAGCATGAGGTTTATCCAGTGTGATCAGAAGGAATGGCGAGGCCGCAGGGCCTCGCACGTCGGGTGCCGGGGCGCCGATTATTCGTATTGCAGGATGAACGGCAGGGTTGCATCACCACGACCGGCAACGGCCGAGCCGGCGGCTGCGGTGGTCACGTAGGCGGCTGCGAAGCTCAAGGTGGCGTCGCCGCCTTCGGAACCTTGGCCGTGAATGGTGCTTTCAATGCGCGCCGTGGACGGCGAGCTGAGATCGATCAGCGCGCCGTTGCTGTCGAGCAGGGCGATACCGACGTTTTTCGCCGAAGCGGAGCCGGCGTTCAGCGCCAGGACTTTCTTGCCGGTGACCAGGCCCGAACCGCCGTTGTTGGCGTCAAAGATCATCGCGACCTTGGTGCCTGCGTTGCAGTTGACGTTCAGGTTGAAGTCTTTGGCGGTCACGCGACCGGCAGCCGGGTTTTCTGCGGTGCCCATGTCCTTGATCGAAACGTTGCCCATGTCGACCGAAATGGTGCGGTCGGAGTTGGCGCCGTCCACCGAGCATGCATCGTTGTTGATCACGCCGGTGAAGGTGATTTTGCCGCTGCCACCCAGGGTTGGAGTGGGGGTTACCGGGTCTGCGGCGAATGCACTGCCGGAAGCGGCGATAATGGCCGAGGCGATAACAGCCAGGGAAAACTTCTTCATGATGATGTCCGTAAGTGTTAGTTGGGAAATGCTGTTGTTGAACTGCCCGCAAAGAGTAAGGGGCAGTGGCAGGCGGGCAAATAAGACGATTCTTATAAGTGGCACGAGGGGCGGCAAGTTTGCGCGGGTTGAACAGCTTTTAGGCCCGTAAATAAAGGGCAAAGCCATTATCCAGGAATGGCTTGCAAGTGCTTGTTAGTTGAAAATGTTGCGGGCCAGGCAATAAGCCAACAAGTCTTGGTCGCTGCTCACTTCAAGTTTGCGCATGGCTGAAATCTTTTGCGCGCTGATGGTTTTGGAACTTCGGTTCTGGCAGCGTGCAATATCACTCACGCTCATGCCGGCAATAAATAAGCGCAAGATTTCGAACTCTTTGGGTGACAACGTGGAAACGCGTTCGTCGATCGCCGTCAGCGTCTCGATCACCGAGGTCTTCGGCGGCTCCAGGCTGTGATAGGCGCCTTGTTGCGCAATGGCTTTGAGCGCCAGTTGAATCTCGGTGTGCAATTGGCTTTTCTGGATGATGCCGACCACGCCCAGTTCCTGCAGGCGGGTGAGGATCAGGTGATTGGAAATCATCGTCAGGATCAGGACCTGCACCTGCGGGAAATGCCGTTTCAGGTACTCCACCAGTTTCAGCCCGTCACCGTAGGGCGAGTCGCCCGGCATGTTGTAGTCGGTGATCACGATGTCGACCACCTGGCGTTGCAGCAACTCGATCAAGCCCGCCGAACAGACAGCCTCGCCCACGACCGCAAAGCGCGTATCACGCTCCACCAGTTCGCGTACACCGAGCAGCACGATCGGGTGATCGTCCGCGATAACCACGTTGAATGTTTTCATAAGGGGCCGTCCGTAGTGCCAGTTCAAGTGAGTGAAGTGTGCCCAGGCTGGAGCGTCTCCAGGATGGCCGACATTCGCTGCATGACCGCCTTCACGTTGAGTACCAGTGCGGTATTGAGGCTGCTGCTGTTGAGTGCACTTTCCAGTTCGATGCAGGCCTGGGACAGCGCCAGTGCCTGCACCGCGCCCAGGGCACCGGCGACTGAATGCAGGCGCTGCCCGAGGCTGTGCGCATCACGTTGCTCAAGGGCTGCGCCGATCTGCTGCAGGTCTTGGCGCAACGTGCTGATGAACAGGGGGCGCATCGTGTCCGACAGTTGCACGCGGTCATCGAAAACCGCGACGGCGCGCTCCGGCGGCGGCTTGGCCTGGCAAAACTTGATCAACTGCGCACGCAAGGTTTGCAGGCTCAAGGGTTTGACGATCCAGGCGTTCATGCCCACCGCCAGGCAGCGCACGCCTTCTTCGCGCATTGCGTTGGCGGTCACGCCGATGATCGGCAACTGCGGATCATGCTCGCGCAGCTTCCTGGCCAGTTCATAACCGTTCATCAACGGCATATTCACATCGGTCAGTACCAGGTCGAAGACCTGCGGTTGCCACAGTTGCAACGCCTGCTCACCGTTGACGGCCAGGGTCACCGAGCAACCCAGCGCCTCTAGCTGTTCCTTGATGATCGCCTGGTTGACCGGGTTGTCCTCGGCGACCAGGATGCGCAACCCCAAATGACCGGCGCTGCGCGGCTGTGCCGCTGCGGGTTGCTCATACTTGCCGTGCTGCGCCAGTGACACGGTGGCGGCGAGGGTGCGCACATCATGCAAATCGACTACCCAGCCTTGCGCCGTATGCAGTGGCGGGCTGTGTGCGCCCGGCAGGCAGAGTACACGTGGGCCGGTCCAGGGGCAGGGGGGCTCGCTGGGCAGCAGGTCGACCAGCACCGCGTGGCGGCTGTCTTTTTCCTGGATGGCCGCCGCCAGGTCGGCCGCAATGCCCAGGCGATTGAGCCAGTCACTCATCGACTGTGCCAGTTCGCGCACCGGTGCCTGCACGTACACCGGCGTGGGGCTCGGTTCGATCACTGGCGGGTGGGGCAGTGCCCCGCTGCACAAGGGCAGGCGGATTTTCAGCGTAAAACTGCTACCCAGGCCCGGCTCGCTGACCAGCCTGATTTCACCGCCCATCATCTGCGCCAGCCACCGGCATATCGGCAGCCCCAGGCCGGCGCCACCTTCGCTGGCCGTATCCGGTGCCTGGTAGAACAGGTCGAACAGCTTGGCCTGCTGTGCCTCGGGGATGCCGACGCCGGAGTCGGTGACTTGCCATTCCAGATCGACGCTGTCGCTGTCGCGCCCGATCACCCTGGCACGAATGACCACACGGCCGGTGTCGGTGAACTTGATGGCGTTGCTCACCAGGTTGTTGAGGATCTGGCGGATGCGCATCGGGTCGCCCATTACGCAGTCAGGCAACTGCGGGTCGATGCAGCTGTAGAGCTGCAAGCCCTTGCGCTGGGCGAACGCGGTGTAGGTGTGCAGCGTGTCTTCGAGTATGTCCAGGGGGCAGAAGTCCATGGCTTCTATCGCCATTTGCCCGGACTCGATCTTCGAGACATCCAGCACATCGCTGATCAGTTGGAATAGCGTGGCTGACGAGCGCTGGATGGTGTGCAGGTAGGTTTGCTGGTGCGGGTCCAGGTCGGTCAGGCCGAGTAACTCAAGGGTGCCCAGCACGCCATACAACGGCGTGCGGATTTCATGGCTCATGGTTGCCAGGAACAGCGTCTTGGCTTCGTTGGCGGTGTCGGCGGCGTGACGTGCTTCCTCCAATGATTGTGCATCTTCAATGTGCCGGGTGATGTCGTTGAACGCGTACAAACGCACGTCCTCGGCCTGATAGCGGGTCGACACGAAGCCGATTTGCAGGTGCCGGCCTTCGATCTCCAGATGCGTCTCGCCATGCTCGGCAGGGTCATGTTGACCGGCCATGGCCTCCACCAGGCGGGCGGTGCCTGGCCATTGCTGGGCGCGCTGGTTTTCGATCAGTACCTTGCCGTCGCTGCGTCGCACCACGCACAGCCCGGTGGGGGCGGTGTCGATGATGACGCGGCTGAACGCCATGCTTTCGGCAATGCGTTCATGGGCCAGGCGCGCTGGCGCGATGACCTGGCGTCGATACCAACGGCTGCCGGCCCAACCCAGGGTGATCAGGCTGGCCAGCAGCAGCGCCAGGGTACTCAGCGGCCATACGGCGGAGTGGAAGAAGTGCGAGTAGTTCAGGCCATAGACCGCGCTCCACGGCTGGTCGCCTGCGTGGGTGATCTTGAATTGAAAGCCATTGGCGGTGAAATGCACGCCATCACTGAGTGACGCCGGTGTCGGAGGCCCGATCAACCGCTCGCCGTCCGGCGCAATCAGCGTGAAGCGATCAAACGCCGAGTGATCGAGGGCACGCTGTACGTCGTCGACCTGCGACAGATCGAGCAAGGTGCCGACTACCGTCTGGCCCTGGCTTTCGAGTGGCAGGCCGATATAGGCCAGCAAGTGTTCGGGCTCGGGTCCGGTGTGCCAATACACGCGATCCTGCTCGAGCGGTTGCGGCGTTTGTGTGAGGATCTGTTGCACCGCATTGACCAACGTCACCAGATTGCCGGTTTCCTCGGTGCCTTCCCTTCGCTGGTAGCCCACCGACGGAATGGTGATGGTGTAGTTCGCCTGGCGGTTGGACAGAAAGGTTTGCGGCGCCTCGTACGGCGACGAGGACCAGAAAGCGCTGTAGTAGCTGGTCAGGTGCGCGCCCAAGGCAAAAATCGCCGGCCTGGCGGCGACACCCACCTGCTGCTCATCGAACTTGACGCTGAACGGCACCGAAAACGAATACTTCTGGCCTTCGTACAGCGTGCGGCGATTGTCGACCATACGGCTTTTCAGACTGACCTGGACGTGGGTGGCGCGTAGCAGTTCGGCCTGGATGCCCGGATGGGTCAGGCTCTTGAGGTAGGTTTGCTGCTCCGCGAGGTTCTCCATCAGGCGCGTGAAGTGAAAGCGCGTCGCGCCGTAGCGGGTTTCGATGCCTCGTTGCAGTGACCAGTAATTGGTGAGGACCAGCAGCAACGCGATTCCAATCAGTACCATCAGGCCTTTGTTCAGGCGCGCAGAGCTACGGGTAAAGGCTTCGAGGATCGCGTTGTTGTGCTTCATCAGGAGGGTCCACAGGCGCAGGATAGATCGGCACTGGAGGGCGCTTGCTCTTTAATAAAGCGCAAATGATCCGGGGCCGCCAGCTAGTGAGATGTCGCGGGGCCATCATTGTTCAGTAGTTGCTGAAATTGGTCTGAAGACACTGCGTGGGAAATCAGGAAACCTTGCACCTGATTGCAGTCGATCTTGCGTAACAGGGCCAGTTGCTGGGGTGTTTCCACGCCTTCGGCGACCACCGTCAGGCCGAGCTTGCGGCCCAGTGCGATGATGCTCGCCAAGGCCTGGGCGATGCCTTCGTTGTCGTGGCTGCCTTGCACCAGGGCCTGGTCGATCTTCAGTTCGGTGAAGGGCGTGGATACTAGGTTCAGGTACGAGCTGTAGCCTTTGCCGAAATCGTCCTGGGACAGCCCGAAGCCCTTGATACGCAGGCGGCACGCTCCGGCATAGAAGTTACTGATGTCCTGCGGTACCGAGCACTCCATCAGTTCGAAGCAAATCATTCCCGGGATCCCGTTGTAGTGCAGCACGAACTCCAGCAGGCGGTCGGCCAGGTCATGGCTGTTGAGCAGGTGGGTGGGCAAATTGATCGACACGGGTATTTCATAACCGCGCTGGCGCCAACGCTCCTGGGCATGGATGGCTTGCTTGAGGACCACCCACAACAGGCGTTCCTCCAGCTCGAATGCCTTGATCGCCGGCAGGAACGCGGCTGGCAATAGCACGCCTTGCTCAGGGTGCATCCAGCGCACCAGGGCCTCGGCGGCGACGATACGGCCGTTGGCCAGGGACTTTTTCGGTTGGAACCAGGCCTGGAGCTGGCCGTTGCCCATGGCCTGGACCAGCGTGTGGCGGTCGATATCCAGGTACTCGGTCAGGGCGGGAGAGGGCCGGTGTACCTTGGTCTTGAGTTGCTCCACCAGGCTGCGCAGGGCGTCGACGGCGACCGGTTTGGAGATCAGTCCGATCACCTCGACATCGAGGTTTTTCGCCACCAGGCTGGCCGCCATCAGCATGCGCCGCGAAGCCGCGCTCATGATCGCCAGCGCCGGCTTGCAGCGCAGGTTGGCCAGGCACTGGATGAATTGCACACCGTCCATGCCGGGCATCAGCAGGTCGGTCAGTACCAGATCAAAATCCCGCTGGCGCAGACGCTCCAGCGCTTGTTTGCCATCTTCGGCGGCTTCGAGGCTGAAATCCCCCAACTCACTGAGCAGGTGCTGCAGGTAGATGTGCTGCAGGGGGTGGTCCTCGACGATCAAAATACTAAGGGGCTTCATGGGTGGTCCGTGCATAAGGTGCCAGGGCGTTCAACAGCGCCCGCAACGCAAAGGGTTTGACCAGGCAATGGTTCATGCCGGCGGCCAGGCACAGGTCGGCTTCGCCGCGCATGGCGTTGGCAGTGGCCCCGATAATCGGTAGCGTGCAGCCCTGGCGCCGCAATTCGCGCGCCAGCTCATAGCCGTTGATGTGGGGCATGTTGACGTCGCTCAGCACCACGTCGAAATGCCCGGCGCTGTACAACTGCAGCGCCTCCTGGCCGTCGGCCGCCAGTTCCACCGTGCAGCCGAGTTCTTCGAGTTGGTCGCGCAATATCAGTTGGTTGATGATGTTGTCCTCGGCCACCAACAGGTGCAGGTTGAGGGCGTCCACGTCGCTCTGGCGTGTGGGCTCATCGCTGCGGGCCACCCACAGCCCCTGGGCCTGGCTGACAGCCTGATGGATGGCACCGAGGTGGTTGAGGTTGACGTGCCACGCGCCGCTGTCAGCTTCTACGGTGGTGCTGGCGTGACTGCTGACATGGATCACCGGCCCCGGCCAGTCGGGTGCCAACAGGGGATCGACGCTGCCAGGGTGCAATTGCAGCAGCAGGTTGTGGTCGGGCAGGTTCGGCAGGCCGGGCTGGGCCCGTGCGCCCCAGCGACGCAGCCAGCCGCTGATCGCGTGGGCAAGTTCCGGAATGGGCGAGGCGACGTAGACGGTGTCGGCCAGCAAGGCGCTCATCGGCAGGGTAGGCGCTTCTTCCAGCGGCAGCGTGAGGCTGAAGCTGCTTCCCAGGCCCAGTTCGCTGACCATGCGCAGCGAGCCGTTCATCAACTCGGTCAGGCGTTGGCAAATCGGCAGGCCCAACCCGGTGCCGGCCACCACATTGGTGTTGCCTTCGCTCTGGTAAAACGGCTCGAAAATCATCGCCTGGTCTTCCTGGGCGATGCCTTTGCCGGTGTCCGAGACTTGCCACAACACACTGGACCGCTCGCCGTCGCGGCCGAGCACCTTGACTCGCAGCACCACGCGCCCGTAATCGGTGAACTTCACCGCGTTATTGAGCAGGTTATTGAGGATCTGGCGGATACGCGTCACATCGCCGATCAACCGTTCGGGCAACTTGGGGTCCAAGCAGGCGTACAACTGCAAACCCTTGCCTTGGGCGGCTGCGGCATAGCCCTGGATGATTTCGTGCACCAGGTCCAATGGCGAGAACTCGCTCATCTCCAGTGCCAACTGCCCGGCTTCGATCTTGGACACGTCAAGCACGTCGCAGATCAGTTGCAGCAACGTGGCGGACGAGCCTTCGATGGCCTGCAGGTAGTCTTTTTGCTGGGCATCCAGTTGGGTTCGGGCCAACAGCTCCAAGGTGCCCAGCACACCGTACAGGGGCGTGCGGATCTCATGACTCATGGTCGCCAGGAACAGGGTTTTCGCGGCGTTGGCGGCGTCCGCCGATTGCCTGGCCTCTTCCAGTGCAGCCTCGACCTGCTTGCGCGCGCTGAGGTCGCTGAAGGCACAAAACAGCACGTCTTCGCCCTTGTAGCGGGTCGGCGCGCTGCTCAAGTACAGGTGGCGGCCGTCGACGGTTTCAAAGTAGTCGCTGCGTTCGCAAGGCTCGCCGGCAAAGGCTTGCTCGATCCAGCTGTCGCGCAGGGCTTCGCGCTCCGGGCCGTTGCCGAGCCACTGCTGGGCCAGGGTGTTTTCCAGCACCACCTGGCCGTCGGTACGGCGCAGTACACACAAGGCGACGGGCGCGGTCTGGATGACGTCGCGGCCAAAGGCTTCGCTCTCGATCAGGGCCTGGATGCGATGGATCGACGGGATGATGAAGCGCTGGTCAACCCGGCGCATCACCAGCCAGATCAGCGTGAGGCTGAACAGGCAGAACAACAATGAACCGAGCAGTTGTTTCCACAGACCGGTGACCACCGCGTGCAGATCAATGGAATACATCAGTTGCCAGTCGGAGGATTTCAAATGCTTGCGGATCACCAAGTGGTCGGGTAGCCAGCCATTGCCGACAAATCCGAAAAAACTGTCTTCGCCCGGCTTGAGGCGCTGTTGGCTCAGCCGCGTATCGGCACTGTTGGTGAAGACCAGCATGCCTTGGGAGTTGAGCATCATGAACTCGCCGGCACTCTGATCGCTGAGCGTCGAGGAGACCTCGCGGCTCTCCATCTCCAGGCCCAGCCAACCTGAGTTGACATCGCGCTCGTCCAGGCGGATGAACACGTACAGGTGCGAGTGGTGCTCGGTCCTGTCACTGAGCCATAGCTCGCCGAGGGTGCTCGGGTCACGATATTGCAGGGCCTTGAGGCGGTTGAGCATGCACTTGGACGTCGGCAGCACCTGTGCGGTCGAGTTGTAGAGGCGGGTCACCTGCGGGCTGGGGCCGGCGTTCACGTAGAGCAGGTTGAGTTGCCGCGCCTTCAGGTAGTCGCGCATGCGTGCGGTCAGCCAGATGCTCCATTGGTTGCCGGGGATATCGCCCAGTTGCAGATGTTCTTCTTCCGGGGACGGCGGATAGATCCGTGACTGTTTGCGTACCGCCGACAGGCTGAGGCTTTCCAGCAGGGCCTCGCGATTGGTGAAAAAAGTATGTGCCTCGGCGATGGCACTGCTCATGTAGCCGCGTCGTTGGGAGATATCGTTGTTGAAGGTGGACAACAGGAAGGTATAGACGCCGCTCAAGATACCAATCAGTAACACGGTGGCAAACGTACGAAGCAGCCTTCTGGCTGCTTCGGGTCGGGAGAGGACGGGGTTGATCTGGAGCAGATAACTTTTCAATCGCATCGGCAGAGAGTAGTGGCAGATCGCTGCCAGTGGCATAAGACGATCCTTAAAGTCGCCGGCTACTTGTAGAACATGTCGACCACCACAGCCGCCTCGAAAGCCCCGGGAATCGGCAGGGTGCGCCAGCTCAAGTCCGCACGGAAATCATTGCGCGCCTGGCCGGAACCCATCAGCGTCTGCAAGGTGAACCAGTCATTGAACGGCAAACGCTGATCGCTTTCGGCACGCGACAACGAGATGCCGACCGAGCTGTTGTTGGCCGGCACCAGCAATCCGTTGATCACACTGCCGCCGCCCGGGGTGGTGGCGAAACGTGCGTTGACGGTGTAGGGGGTGTCGCAGGCTTTGCGCAGGCTCAGGTTGAAATTCGCGGTGCTGGCCACCGCGCCGATCTGCGCCGTGCGCGAAGGCGTGGGGAAGTTGACCACGCTGGGGGTGATAGTCAGCTCGGGCGCGCAGGGGACGAAACGGATATCGTTCATACCGGTGACGATGTAATTGAGGTTGCTGTTGGGCTTGCTGTTAAGCCCGCGTACGCCGTCCAGTTGAAAGACACGGTATTGGGTCAGGGTGCTGGCTTGGCCATTGGGCGGCGTCTTGCCATATTTTTCAATGAACACACTGAAGTTCAAGGTGAAGCGTGCCTTGTCCCAACCGGTGCAGTTGGACCAGGTGCAGCCGCGGTCCGAGAAGAAGCCGGTACCGACCTTGCCGGTGCTTTGGGTGATTGGCGCATTGTTGTAGCGAATACCTACACGGATACCCTGGCCGATGCTGACATTGGCCGGGTTGACGTAGAAATACACCTCTTCACGGCCGTGGTTCTGGTCGTCCTTGCACAGCACGTTGGTGGAGCGTGGGCCCGACTCCCAGATGATCGTACCGTCCGGCGCGTCGGCCGCCACTGCCAGCGAAGTACCCAGGGGGTTGATATCCACGTACGCGCCGCTGCCATCTTCCACGCAGGCCAGGGCATGGCTGGTGGCGGGCAGCGCGGCGCAGCCCCACAGTAAGAATGGGAGAACACGTTTGATGAGTGACATAGGTGCCAATACCCCGCGATGGATCAGTTGAGCACCGCGCGATGGCGGGCCTGCAAACCGATGTCGTTGATTTCGGTGAAGTGAAGGGTGGTGCCTTTGGGCAAAACGCCCGGCGTGGTCAGGGTGATGCTTTCGTGGGGCTTGAGCAGCAGGTAGTCGCTGAGCGCGTGGGTATCGGTGTGCACGTTCACCAGCGACAGGTGAAACGCGCTGGGATTACTCACGGTGATGCTCTGCGCGTCGTGGCGGCTCCACACCAACTGCTGCAGCGCTTCGGTCGAGCCGCCTTCGAGCGTGGGCGGCCGGTAGAACAGCTTGAGGCGTTGGCGGATCGCAAATTGCACGCTGCCGGGCTCTTTCGGCTTGAGCGGGACCTCCATGAGGTTGAGCCAGAACAACGATTCACGATCGCTGGGCAGTCCGGCGCCTGCGTAGAGCACCCGCAGCCGGTGATGCTCCTCTGGCCCCAGTTTTACCAGCGGCTCGGTGGCGGCAAACGGCACATCGCGGTTGGCGGTTTCATCTTCGGCGGTGATCCAGGTTTGCACCACCACGTCTTGTGACGCCTGGTTGACCACGTTGATGCCGGCGGCCTTGTCCTGGCCGAAGTAAATCAGCCGTGTACCTTCGATTTTCAGCGCGGCGCGGGCCGGTGGCGCCAGGGCCAGCAACGCACCGGCGATCAGCAGGATTCGCAAAAGGGGCATCAACACAATCAATTCCATGGGGCATTTGCAGACGCAGACCATGGTAGAGGCAAGGCGGCGGCAGGGCTTTCAGGCGATTCTTAAAAGTGCGCTCGCGCTGCGTCTGCCGTTTCAGAATCGCCTTAAAGTCATAGCCGGGTGCCGACCGTTACCGTATTCACCGTTGAATGATCGACGTGGATGCCCAACTGTCAGGTTTACCCTATGTCTAATAAAGCGCTACGCCTTCTGATTGCCGATACCGACCTGCTGCAACGGATCAAGATCGAGAAAATGCTTAACCAGTTGGGTTATCACCGTATTGCGCCCATCAGTTCATTCGACGAACTGCAGGGGCTGACACGTTCGGTGGGGGTAGCGTTCGACCTGTTGATCATCAACACCGCGCTGGTGCATTCGCGAGAAGTCAACCTGCTCAAGTACTGCCACGACAACCCGCTGATCCGCCACACCCTGATCTATGACGGGCAATGCGCATTGAGCTCGGTGGTGTCGGTGTCGGTCAGCCAGACCCTGCACCTGTCCCTGTCGCAGTCGCCCGACTTCAACTCGCTGCGCCGCTGCATGGAAATCGTCGACCCCGCCCACAGCCCTCCCGTGGTTGAACGCCCCACGTTGCGAGCGGTAGACACGCGAAACCCGCAATCGCCGATAAGACTGCGCCCCCATGACCACGGCGATTCGGCGGTGGTGGCGTGTGCGGTGGGGTTGACGCCCAAGCGGTAAGGGGGGCCACCCTTTTTGCGGAAGATCGCGTAGAGGGCGCCTGACGGGAAATAGACTGCGCAAGGCGACCCTCGGCGGGAGGGTCGCCCCCTCCATCACTTGTCCTTGCGGGCATCCATGGTCTTTTGGTGCTCGGCCAAAAACGGCTGCTCTGCCGGGTCGAAGCGGTCGATCCCGGCGGTGAAGCGGTGCCAGTACGGATACAACGGCTGGCGCCGGGTGACGGCTTCGATGCGCGAAGACTGCGCCTCGGTGAGTTTCAATTCAGTGGCGGCGAGGTTGTCGCGCAGGTGCTCTTCGGTGCGGGCGCCGACGATCAGCGCGGTGATGCCGGGGCGGTCCTTGAGCCAGGCCAGGCAGGTGCGCGCCACCGACACACCCAGCTCATCGCCGACGGCCGCGAGGGTTTCGATGATATCCAGGGCGCGCTCGCGGTCATGCACATAGGGTTCCGGCCAGTCGCTGCCTTGGCGTGTATTGGCTGGCGGGTTTTGCCCGCGTCGGGTCGAGCCGGTCAGCAGACCTTCGCCCATCGGGCCCCACACCAGGGTGCCGACGGACTGGTCAAGCGCCAGGGGCAGCAACTCGTACTCGGCCTCACGGGATTCCGGGGTGTAGTAGATCTGTTGGGTGAGGGGCTTGAGCATGCCGTGCAGCTCGGCTTTGCCCAGGGTTTTCATCATCTGCCAGGCGGTGAAGTTGCTGGTGCCGAAGTAGCGGATCTTCCCCGAACCGACTAACAGCCGCAGCGCTTCAAGGGTCTCTTCGATGGGCGTCAGGCCATCCCAATTGTGCAATTGGTAGAGGTCGATGTGATCGGTGCCCAGGCGCTTCAAACTGGCCTCACACGCGCGGATCAGATGGTAGCGCGAGGCGCCGGAGTTGTTCGGATTATTGTCCACGGGGCTGCGGCCCTTGGTGGCCAGCAGGATATCGTTGCGCTTGTCACCCAAGGCTTTGCCCACCACTTCCTCGGCCAGGCCGTGGGAGTAGAGGTCAGCGGTGTCGACCATGTTGACCCCGGCCTCGAACGCGATGTCGAACATGCGCCTGGCCTGGGGCACATCCACCGCGCCGCATTTTGCAAACTCGGCGCGACCGCCGAACGGCACGGTGCCGAGGATGATTTCAGATACCAGCAGGCCGCTATGGCCCAGTTGTCGGTATTGCATGTCGCCTCCTACCTAACGTTGCACGTGAAGGTGTGAACGACGTGAGGGGCGATAGTTTGAATTTTTTCATGAAAACTTTGTGCGGCTGCCGCACCATGTCCGCCAACCGGATCAAGAGGAACACCCTGTCCATGAGCGCACTGATAGAAACCCGCGCCCTCACGCGCCAGGACGAGCGTCGCCAGGCGATTTTGCTGCAACCCACCGACTTCAGCTTGAACCGCGCCGACCGCGTGTCGATCACCGGTTCCTCAGGCTCCGGCAAAAGCGTATTCCTGCGCGCACTGGCCCTGCTGGACGCGCCCAGCTCCGGGCAGATCCTGTGGAACGGTCAACCGATTGCTAACTCAGAGATTCCCCATTACCGCAGCCATATCAGCTACCTGTCCCAGCGCCCGGCGTTGATCGAGGGGACTGTGGAGGACAACCTGCGCTTCCCGTTCAGCCTCAAGACCCTGCGCAAGCGCAGCTTCGATCGGCAAGCCGTGATCACGTTGCTGGAGCATGCCGGTAAGCAACCGGACTTCCTGACTAAAAACGCCGGCGATCTGTCGGGGGGCGAAGCCCAGGTGGTGTCGTTGATCCGCACCCTGCAATTGAACCCCGAAGTGCTGTTGCTGGATGAACCCACCGCCGCCCTCGACCCCACGTCCTCCCGGGATGTCGAAGCGCTGATCGATGCCTGGTACGCCGCCGATAAGGCCCGCGCCTACCTCTGGGTCTCCCACGACCTGGAGCAGGCCCGGCGCATGAGCGACCTGCATTTGCAGATGAGTGCCGGTGTTCTGAGCGGAGTCGCCCAGCCATGAATTATCAAAACCTGACCGCACTGGACATGGGCATCGCCGCCTCGCTGATCCTGATCAACGGCGCCTTGTCGCTGTTGTTGCGCCTGGGCCTGGAGCGCCAGTTGCTGTGGGCCGCCGTGCGCACGGTGGTGCAGTTGATGGCCATCGGGTACCTGCTGGGCTGGGTATTCGAGTTTGCCTACTGGTACGTGGTACTGCCGTTGATGTGTGCGATGACCTTGATCGCCGGCATCTCGGCGGCGGGACGTGGGCGACGCACTTATCGCGGGCAGCGGGTCGACAGCATCGTGTCGGTCTGGGGCAGTTCGTGGCTGGTGACGGCGGTGGGCCTGTTCGCGGTGATCCGTATCCACCCCTGGTATGAACCGCAATATGCGATCCCGATCCTCGGCATGATCCTGGGCAATACGCTGACCGGCGTGTCGTTGGGCATTGAGCGCATGACCCAGGAGCTGACCTCGGGGCGCAATACCATCGAGATGATCCTGGCCCTGGGCGGCTCACGCTGGGAAGCCGCCCAGGAGGCGATCCGCCAGGCCGTGCGGGCGGGGATGATCCCCACGCTGAACCAGATGACCGTGGTCGGTATCGTCAGCCTGCCGGGCATGATGACCGGCCAGGTGTTGGCGGGGGAGAGCCCGCTGGACGCGGTGCGCTACCAGATCGTGATCATGTTCCTGATCGCCGCATCATCGGCGCTGGGCACGGTCGGTGCAGTGCTGCTCACCTACCAGCGGTTGTTTTCCGCCAGCCACCGGTTTCTGCGTGACCGGCTGGAGGAGCGCTGAGCACCCTCGCGGTATTGTTTCATGCTGTGAAATGCTGGATTGTAAATCCTGGTGATTCCAACGATTTGCACTGCGGTGGAACATGACCGGCGTCGAAACCCCCACCTTTGGAGCGTCTCAATGTCCCAGCCTGCGATCAAACTGTATGGTTTCCCGTTGTCCGGCCACTCGCATCGGGTCGAGTTGATGCTGTCCCTGCTGGGGCTGCCCATGGAATTCATCCTGGTGGACCTCAAGCACGGCGCGCACAAAACCGCGGAATTTCTGACTGAGGTCAACAGCTTCGGACAGGTCCCGGCGATTGATGACAACGGCATGGTGCTGGCGGACTCCAACGCCATCCTGGTCTACCTGGCCGCCACCTACGGCAAAGGCCAATGGCTGCCGAGCGATCCGGTGGGGCAGGCTCGCGTACAACGCTGGCTCTCGGCCGCGGCCGGCCCCTTGCATGTAGGGCCGGCGTCGGCGCGCCTGGCCGTGGTGTTTGGTGCCGAGATCGACACCGCCAATGCCATCGCGCGCTCCCACGCCTTGCTCAAACTGGTGGAACAGCAACTCAGCCAGACGCGGTTTCTTGTCGGTGAGCAACCGACCATCGCCGATATCGCGTTTTACTCCTACGTGGCTCACGCGCCGGAAGGCAATGTGTCGCTGGCCGACTACCCTAAAGTGCGGGCCTGGCTCGCCGGCATCGAGGCGTTGCCGGGCTTTGTCGGCATGCCTCGCACGGTAGCGGGCCTGCAAACACCGTAACGTCCACAAGGGGCGCCGATGGACCGATTTCATGAGATGCAGGTGTTCCTGGCGGTGGCCGAGGAGGAGGGCTTCGCCGCCGCCGCACGCCGCCTGAATACCTCACCGCCCAGCGTGACCCGGGCCATCGCCGCCATGGAGGCGCGCATCGGTACCCAATTGCTGGCGCGTACCACACGCAGCCTGCATTTGACGGAGGCCGGCCAGCGTTACCTGGAAGACTGCCGACGCATCCTGGCCGAACTGGATGAGGCCGAAGAGGCGGCGGCAGGCAGTTACTCCAGCCCTTGCGGGCATTTGACGGTGACCGCGCCGGTACTGTTCGGCGAGCGGTATGTGGCGCCGGTGCTGGGGGATTACCTGGATCGTTTTCCGCTGGTGACGCTCAACGCGTTGCTGGTCGACCGTGTGGTGAACCTGGCCGATGAAGGTGTTGATGTGGCCGTACGCATCGGTCATCTGTACGAGCCGGGGCAACAGGCAATCAAAGTCGGCGAGGTACGCCGGGTGGTCTGTGCGGCGCCGGCCTTTCTCGATCAACACGGGCGGCCTCGGCATCCCGCCCAATTGCGTGACTTCAAGATCGTCACCTCGTCCGCCAGCCAACGGGTGCACGAGTGGGCGTTTTTCGACCAGGGCCAGCCGGTGACGGTGCCTATCGAACCGCGCCTGGTGGTCACGGCGAATAACGCGGCGATCAACCTGGCGTGCCTGGGCTGGGGCGCGACCCAGGTGTTGTCCTATCAAATCGCGGCGCAGGTGGCGGCGGGCGAGCTGGAGATTGTGCTGGAGGCTTTCGAACCGGCACCGCTGCCGATCCAGGTAGTGTTTCAGCAGAGTGCCCGCGTACCGGCCAAAGTCAGCACCTTCGTGGATTTCCTCAGCCGGCGGCTGGGCCAGGACGCCGCGCTGAACCCGGCGATGACGCGGCGCGGCTGATGGAGCGTTATCGCGATATGCAGCTGTTTGCCGCGTTGGCCGGGCACACGAGCCTGGCCGCGGCGGCACGTGCAACCTGTGTCTCCGCGCCGACACTGGTACGTGCGGTGGCGCGGCTGGAGGCACGGTTGCGCGTGCCGTTGCTGCTGCGCAGTACCCAGGGTGTGCGCTTGACCGACGCGGGCCAGGCGTACCTGGCCGATTGTGTGCGCTTGCTGGCGGCCGTGGATGCTGCTGAAGCTTCGGCCAAGGGCTTGCAGACTGAGGCTCAAGGCAACCTGCGGGTGTTTCTGCCGTTTCTGTTCAGTCGCTACGTGATGGCGCCGGTATTGGCCGCTTACATGGAGCGTTATCCCGACGTGCGCCTGAAAGCCTGCTATCACGATTACTACCCGAACCTGCATGAAGAAGGTCTGGATGTAGCGATCCTTGTCGGCCACTTGCCCAACTCGTCGCTGATCGCACGGTCGGTGGGGCAGGTGCGGCATATCCTGTGCGCCAGCCCCGACTACCTTGCAACCCACGGCGAACCCCAGCACCCGGACGATCTCAAGCAGCATCGGCTGATAGCCGGAGGCGACCGGGTGGCTTGGGATTTCCACGGCTACCAGCTCAAGGCCCGTGCCCGCCTGGGTTGTACCACGGTGCAGGGCGCGATCAATGCCGCCGTGCATGGGGCGGGGCTGATCCGCTGCCTGAGTTACCCGGCGCACGAGCATTTGCGCAGTGGGCAGCTGCGTCGGGTATTGGCCGGTTACGAACAGCCGCCACTGCCCGTGCAGGTGGTGTATCGCGAAGGCCGCAACGCACCGATGCGCGTGCGCAGTTTTGTCGAGCACTGTGTGGCGCAGCTGCGTGAGCATCCGGCATTTCAGTGAGTGTAATAGTGGATTGCCTGACGTGGTTATTCGCACACGGGCTGTCAGGGCGCAGCATAGGGCTCTCCAGCATGAGGTGCTCAGCATGAACCCCATCGAACCATCCCTCCCGCAAACATCCCCCTGGCATGCCGGCGAACGTTACCTGCAAGCAGCGGTTGGCGTGGCCGACCGCATGGCCGTGGTCGGGCCCAAGGTGATTCGCGATCACCTGCCGGAACAACACCGGGACTTCTATCCCTTGTTGCCGTACCTGGTACTGGGCGTGGTGGACGAGCAGGGCATTCCCTGGGCGACGATGCTGGAAGGCGCCCCCGGCTTTGCCCACTCGCCGGACCCGCAGACCTTGCAGATCGACAGCCTGCCATCCACAGGCGACCCGGCCCGCACGGCACTGCACGTCGGCGCCTCGGTCGGTCTGCTGGGTATCGACCTCAATACCCGCCGCCGCAACCGCATGAACGGCCGAATCGAGGCGCTTGATCACGATGGCTTCTCGGTCGACGTCGTGCACACCTATGGCAACTGCCCCAAGTACATCCAGTTGCGCCCGGTCGACGCGATTGCACGTAAACCCGGCACGCAGGTTGAGCGTCTTGACGGCCTGGATGACGCGGCACAAATGATGATCCGCAACGCCGACACCTTCTTCGTCGCCAGCTACGTCGAAGTGGACGGCCAGCGTTCGGTGGACGTTTCGCATCGGGGCGGTAACAGCAGTTTTGTGCGGGTCGATGGCAACGTGCTGACTATCCCTGACTTTGCCGGCAACCTGTTCTTCAACACCCTGGGCAACCTACAGGTCAACCCGGTGGCGGGCCTGTTGTTCATCGACTTCGAGTCGGGAGAGGTGCTGCATCTGGCCGGGCGCACCTCGCTGATTCTGGAGGGGCCCGAAGTGGCCCGCTTCGAAGGCGCACAACGGTTATGGACGGTGACGGTGGAACAGGTGATACGTCGCCCGGCGGCACTGGCCCTGCGCTGGCATAGCGGGCCCTTGTAGTGAGCGGGCTTGCCCCGCGCTGGGTGGCGCAGCCGCCCCAATAAGTCCGCTGCGTTGTTTCAGTGAGACCGAGGCGCTTGGGTTTGGGGCCGCTTCGCAGCCCGGCGCGGGACAAGCCCGCTCACTACGGGCCGGTTTCAGAAGCGGGTACGCAACCCATCACCCGAGCGCCGAACGCTTGTAGTGAGCGGGCTCGCCCCGCGCTGGGTGGCGCAGCCGCCCCAATAAGTCCGCTGCGTTGTTTCCGAGAGATCGAGGCGCTTGGGTTTGGGGCCGCTGCGCAGCCCGGCGCGGGACAAGCCCGCTCACTACGGGTCGGTTTCAGAGCCAGGCGGCATCCCATAATGAATAGTCCCCGACCCGCTCTACCAAACCCGCGCGCAGCGGGTTGGCAACGATATAGCGCGCCATCGTGCGTACATCGTCCTCTACACGCACAGCCCTATCGTAATAGCCTGGTTGCCAGACGCGTTCTTTGCTTTGGCGATACCTGTTGATCGTCAGCGTACTGCGTGACTTGATACGACGAACGACGTCGGCCAGCGTTTGCTGTTTCAACTCAAACAGCCAATGGATATGGTCAGGCATGATGACCCAGGCCATGGAGTCGACCAAACCAAGTTCATGAACCTGCCGGAGCTCGGCAACCAGCAGGCGACCCAGAAACAGGTCGGTAAAAAACTGCTGGCGTTGGTGAACGACGATGGTGATGAGGTAGCTACGCCCATGTTCCGAGTAGCGACCGTGACGCAGGCGGTGGGTTTGGGGTGTGGGGCGCAATCCGTTGCTCCTGAGAGAGTCCTTCAGAGCATTAACGCTAGCTTGTGGTTTACTCGAGCCTGCACCACTTGGTCACTGGATATGTTTGGGAACGGTGCTATTGCTGACCTTCAGTTCGCTCAATACCGAATCATCACCGACTTGAGCTCGGTGTAATCCTCGATAAATGCACTGCCAAACTCGCGGCCTACCCCCGAGGATCGATTCCCCCCAAACGGCACCGCCGGGTCGAGCAGTGTGTGCATATTCACCCACACCGTGCCCGCCTGGATGGCCGGTACCATGCGCAGGGCTTTGCCCAGGTCATGGGTCCACAGGCTGGCGCTGAGGCCGAAGGGGCTGTTGTTCATCAGGGCGAGCAGTTCGTCTTCGCTGTCGTAGGGCAGGAAGGTGGCGATAGGGCCGAAGGTTTCTTCATTGAGCAGGGTGTCGTTGATATTGTTGGCCAGGATCACCGTGGGTTCGACGTAGCAACCGGGGCGATCGAGCAGGGTGCCGCCATGGATGATCGTGTTGTGCTCTGCGCGGGCCTGGGTGAAGTAACCGAGCAGTTTGAGTTGGTGCTGGCGGTGGGTCACCGGGCCGAATTCGGTGCGTTCGTCCAGGGGCGAGCCGATGGTCAGGCGGCGCAGGCGCCGGCTGAGTTTTTCCAGTACCGCGTCGATCTGCGAGCGATGCACGAAGAAGCGTTCGGCCGCCGCGCAGATTTGCCCGGAGTGCAGAAACCCGGCCTCGATGATGCCTTCCACCGCTTTGTCCACGTCCACATCGGGCAGGAACCCGGCGGCGTTCTTGCCGCCCAGCTCCAGGGTTGTGCGGGTCAAGCCTGCCCCCATGGCGCTGCGGCCCACGGCGATGCCGGTGGTCACCGAGCCGGTGAACGACACCTTGTGGGTGCCGGGGTGCTCCACCAGGCCCTTGCCGACGTGGCCACCCCCGGTCAGCACATTGAGCACGCCTGCCGGCAACCCGGCTTCGATGGCCAGCTCAGCGATGCGCAGCAGGGTCAGCGGTGTGAATTCGCTGGGTTTGATGATGATGCTGCAACCGCACACCAGCGCCGAAGCGAGTTTCCAGATGGCGATCATGGTCGAGAAATTCCACGGCACTATGCCCACCACCACACCCACCGGTTCGCGCAGGGTGAAGGCGGTGTAGCGCTCGCCATTGAAGGAGGGCAGCGATGGCGTGATCGTCTGGCCGCTGATCTTGGTGGCCCAACCGGCGTAATAACGCAGGAAGTGCGCGGCCTGGTCGACCTCGAAGGCGCGCGCAATCTGGATGATCTTGCCTGACTGGCAGGTTTCGATCTGCGCCAGTTCTTCGCGGTTGTGTTCCAGCAGGTCGGCGAGTTTCAGCAACACATTGCCGCGTGTCGCCGGTGCGGTCTGGGACCACCGCGCAAAGCCGCGGGTGGCGGAGCTGACGGCGGCGTCGATATCCGCAAGGTCCGCGTCGGCAACCTGGGCGATGACCTGGCCGGTGGCAGGATTGGTCACGGCCAGTGTCTGGTCGGCATGGCTCGGCACGTTGATGCCGTCGATGAACAACCCATGGCGGCGACGCAGAAAAGCTTCGACCTGAGGCAGCAGCGGGATATCGCTCATGAAAGATTCCTGGCAGTTCACTGAGAAAAATCGAGGGTAACCAACGGCTATCGAGGTGGCTTGACTGTGCCTGCCAGGTTTTATGCCTGTGCCTGCCGAACTTGTGAAAAGTACAACCTTGCCTGTGGAACGTGCATTTTGCGCCTGGGCCATGCGGTCGATACTGGCCCTGCATCCAGCGTCGTTCCTCGATCCGGAGCGTGTGCCGGACCTCCAATAATAAGCAGGGCCATCCATGAAAAAGCCAAACCCGCTGCTCGAAGACCTCAAGCCCCTCCTGCCCGCCATCGCCGCGAATGCCGTACGCGCTGAACAACTGCGCCAAGTGCCGGATGAAAATATCGCCTTGCTCAAAAGCATCGGCCTGCACCGTGCTTTTCAGCCCAAGGCATTTGGTGGCCTGGAGCTGTCGCTGCCCGAATTCGCCGACTGCATCGCCTTGCTCGCCGGCAGCTGCGCCAGCACCGCCTGGGCCATGAGCTTGCTGTGTACCCACAGTCACCAGTTGGCGCTGTTCTCGGCGAAGTTGCAGCAGGAGATCTGGGGCGAGAACCCGGATGCCACGGCCAGCAGCAGTATCGCGCCGTTCGGGCGGGTGACGGAGGGCGAGGGCGGTGTGTATTTCAGTGGCGAGATGGGCTGGAGCAGTGGCTGTGACCATGGCGAGTGGGCGATTGTCGGCTGCCGCCGCGAGAACGCCGAAGGCACCCAGGATTACTGCTTTGCGGTGCTGCCGCGCAGCGACTACCAGATCCGTGATGACTGGTACGCCGCCGGTATGAAAGGCAGCGGCACCAAGACCTTGCTCATCGACAACGCCTGGGTGCCCGAACACCGTATCCAGAAGGCCAAGGACATGATGGAAGGCAAATCCGCAGGTTTTGGTCTCTACCCCGACAGTCAGATTTTCTATGCACCGTATCGGCCGTACTTCGCCAGCGGTTTTTCCACCGTCAGCCTCGGCGTGGCCGAACGCATGCTGGAGGTGTTCCGTGAAAAAACCAAAAACCGCGTGCGCGCCTACACCGGTGCCGCAGTGGGCGCCGCCACCCCGGCGTTGATGCGCCTGGCCGAGTCCACGCACCAGGTGGCTGCCGCCCGCGCCTTCCTTGAAAAAACCTGGCAGGAGCATGCCGAACACAGCGCGGCGCAGCGTTACCCGAGCCGCGAAACCCTGGCGTTCTGGCGTACCAACCAAGCCTACGCAACTAAAATGTGCATTGAGGCAGTCGATCGCCTGTTTGCTGCGGCGGGGGGTAATGCCTGGTTTGAGCACAACGAAATGCAGCGCCTGTTCCGCGATTCCCATATGACCGGCGCCCATGCCTACACCGATTACGATGTCTGCGCGCAAATCCTCGGCCGCGAGCTGATGGGGCTTGCGCCGGACCCGAGCATGGTGTGACACGTTCTTCACTCATAACGATGAGGGTGCCCCCACGGGATGCGCCCGGGAGTCTTGCATGTCTGACAACTGCCTTTTCGACCCACGGGCCTTTCGCCGTGCCCTGGGCAACTTCGCCACCGGTGTGACCGTGGTCACCGCGGCCACCGCCTCCGGGCGCAAGGTCGGCGTGACCGCCAACAGCTTCAACTCGGTGTCCCTCGACCCACCGCTGGTGCTGTGGAGCATCGACAAACGTTCCAATAGCCATGAAGTGTTCGAGGAGGCCAGCCACTTCGCGGTGAATGTACTGGCGGCAGACCAGGTACACCTGTCCAATAATTTTGCGCGCCCCCGTGAAGATCGTTTTGCCCTGATCGAGTACGAACCGGGCGAGGGCGGTTCGCCGGTATTCGCCGATTGCAGTGCACGCTTTCACTGTGAGAAATACCAGCAGGTGGACGGCGGCGACCACTGGATCATGATCGGCAAGGTCGTGGCTTTCGATGACTTCGGCCGTGCGCCGCTGCTCTATCACCAAGGTGCTTATGCAGAAGTCCGGGCGCTGCGTCCGTGCGCGCCCGAGGAGGTTCAGAAGGGGACGGCGACCACCAACTGACTGTAGACATTGGTGCCGTTGCCACCGACCTGGTTGCCGCCGGTCTCTGCTCCCTTGTTGGGTTTATACAGGCCCAGCAGGGGGGTGACGATCAGGTGCTCGTTGACTGCCCACTCGGCGTACAGGTCCAGCTCGCGGCCATCCAGGTTGAGTTGGCCACGGGTGCTGACGGTGTTGTAGTCGAAAAACAGTGCGCCGAGGGTGACGTTGTCCAGCGGCTTGACCTTGAGTGCCACGTGTTGCACCGCCGTATTGGTGTTGTACGGCCCGGAATAGTTGCCCGCCACTTCGCCTTGTACCCAGGTGCCGTAGCCTCGGTTGAAGCCTGAGAACATACCGTCCCAGTTTTTCGAATAACGCGCGTAGCGATACGTCAGGTCGGGTGACCACGGCAGGTCGGCGAAGGTGTAGCCGGCTTCGGCGTAGCCGGCGTTTTCCTGGCTGTCGCGGCGGTCCTGGCGGGCCAGTTCGAAGGCGAAATGTGCATGCTCGATACCGGCATTGCCGGTGCCGCGCAGGCTGTAGAGGTTCATGCCTTTGCGTTGGCGTTGTACATCGCTGGCGAAGCGTTCATCCACATCGATTCCGTGAAGATAGGTGAACCCCAGGGTGCCCGGCGCGGCGCTGTATTCCAGGGTGGCGGCGGCCATTTCGGTCATGGCCTGGGCCGGGTTATCGGATTTGATCCACATCAGGCTGCCATGCACGCCCTCCTTGCCGCCCAGGCGGATCACGGCGGTCTTGTCGAAGGCATGGCGCGCCGCGATGTAGTAGGCGCCGCCCCGGTTGAACTCACCATCACCCACGCCTTTGCCCAGATTGGGCCCGTCGTCGTTGACGATAAAACCGTCGCCCAGGGTGGTGACCTGTCGGCCGAACGAGAGGTCCACGCCGTCTTTGCCCAGGGCCGGGAACAGGTCGCCGGAGCGCCAGCCGGCAAAGGCTTCGTCAAACTTGGTGGTGCGTTCCTGGCCGGTGGTGACGCCGGAGGCATCGCCGTCGCCCCAGGTACCGGAACTCACCAGGTTGGCTGTGCCATACACCCCGCCAAAGCTGCCCAGGCTCTGGTTCACGCTCAGGCCATACTTGATGAAAGCCTCTCGCCAGGTGGAACCGCCGCTGCGCCCGTCGTAGTTCTTCGGGCTGTTGAACATGCCGTACACGGCAAGGAAATTGCCGGTGACCTGGGTGTCGGCATCGGCGTACAACTCGATGGCGCAGGCTTTGCCCGCCAGCAGGGTGATGCCCAGCACGACCGCCTGGCGCAGGCGACGATTTTTCAGGGTGTGCTCCATTGTTATTGCCCCCATCTTGGTTAAGAGTGAGGGCGCATTAGGGCGAGCGCCGGGCGCTGAAGTCTTTCATTTGCGTGCCAGGGAATTGACCCTGGCCGCCAGACTCTGCGCCGTGGCAGGGAGCAACAAAACCGGCGGCACACAGGGGCAAGACGAGCAACTCGGGTGGGGCGCAGAGTGCCGATACATTAAAAAAAACCGTTTTCGAGGGCCCCACCATGTCGAGCAACGACCCACTCACCGCGCACCTCAACCGGGGTACGGTAGGTTTTCCCACCGCGTTGGCCAGCACCATCGGCCTGATCATGGCGAGCCCCGTGATACTCACCGCAACCATGGGGTTCGGCATCGGCGGCAGTGCGTTTGCCCTGGCGATGCTGATCGCGGTGGTCATGATGCTGGCCCAGGCGACCACCTTCGCCGAAGCCGCCGCGATCCTGCCCACCACCGGTTCGGTGTACGACTACATCAACTGCGGCATGGGGCGTTTTTTTGCGATCACCGGCACCTTGTCGGCCTACCTCATCGTGCATGTGTTCGCCGGCACCGCCGAGACCATCCTCTCCGGGGTCATGGCCTTGGTGAATTTCGAACACCTCAATACCCTGGCCGAATCCGCTGGCGGTTCATGGCTGCTCGGCGTGGGCTTCGTGATGGTCTTCGGCGTGCTGAATGCCTTCGGCGTCAGCGCGTTCGGCCGTGCGGAAATCATCCTCACCTTTGGCATGTGGACCACCCTGATGGTGTTCGGCGTGCTCGGCCTGATCGCCGCCCCGGCGGTGCAGTTGGACGGCTGGTTCGGCGCCTCATTGGTGGGCACGGACCTGATCACGGTGCTGTCACTGGTGGGCATGGCGATGTTCATGTTCGTCGGCTGCGAGTTCGTCACACCCCTGGCGCCGGACCTGCGCCAATCGGCCAGAGTGATGCCCCGTGCGATGATGCTGGGGCTGATGGGGGTGGCCACCTGCATGTTCATCTACGGTGCGGCGATGAAGCGCCAAGTGGAAAACGTGGTGCTGGATGCGGCGTCCGGCCTGCACCTGCTGGACACCCCCATGGCCATTCCCAAATTCGCCGAGCAGGTGATGGGGCAGGTCGGCCCACTGTGGCTGGGCATCGGCTTTCTGTTTGCCGGGGCGGCGACCATCAATACCCTGATGGCGGGTGTGCCGCGCATCCTCTACGGCATGGCGGTGGACGGTGCGCTGCCCAAGGTCTTCACCTACCTGCACCCGCGCTTCAAGACGCCGCTGCTGTGCATCCTGGTGGCGATGCTGATTCCCTGCCTGCACGCACTGTACCTGGGCGGTAACACCGACAACATCATGCACCTGGTACTGGCGGCGGTGTGTGCGTGGAGCTTTGCCTACCTGCTGGTGACGGTATCGGTGGTGATCCTGCGCATTCGTCGCCCGGATTTGCCGCGTGCCTACCGTTCGCCATGGTTTCCGTTGCCGCAGATCGTATCGAGTATCGGCATCCTGTTGGGCATGTGGTTTATCACACCGCCCGGCATGCACCCGGCGGACATTTATGTGCCATTTGGCGTGATGCTGGGCGTGACGGCGGCGTATGCATTGTTCTGGACCCTCGTGGTGCAGAAGGTCAACCCCTTCAAGCCGGCCTCCGTGGAGGAGGTGCTGGCCAAGGAGTTCAGCAATGAACCGGGGCATCTCCATGACGGCTATGGCGACTTTGCGGCAAAAACTGTTTGAGCTGTTGCGCGCCGACCGCGCCCCGAGCGGCTATCGGCCAGGGGTGACCCTGGCGCATTTGCGACGCAATCTTGGGCTGGCCACCGAAGTGGACGGCTTCGCGTTTGAGATCGTCGAGCGCACCGAGGCGCAGCTGTTGATGCACTTGGTCATGACCGAATTTGTCCTGCAAGTCCCCGCTGGGGCAGGCGGCGCTGGGAGTTTCGAGGTGCAGCATGGTGGCGCGATTCGCCGCACTGGTCTTCGTGTGCGGCGCCGCTGCGGCGACCCGGCACTGGGCCGTGAGTTGCAGGCGCGGTTGCAGGCCGACGAGGCGCTGTACCAGGCGCTGATGCCACTGGATTTCAAGCGCTTGCGCCTTGAACTGCGCGACCGGCAATGGACCGTGCGGCTGGAACATATGGGCGGCAGTGAAGTGGTCAATCGAATGCCGGCGTTTCGGCGTTATATCGCCCTGAGCCCGGTACAACGCGGGCATTTGCTCGCGACGTTGGCCGGGTTGCCACGCGTGTTATCGAACCTCTGATTGGCATCATTAGTGCTTCTGCAATGGCAGACAGGTTGTTGTTGCGCGTATATAGATAACATGTTAACTATTGCGCCAGAACAACAAAAAGAAGCCATTGCGGAGACACCCCATGAGCATCCCACAGCATGCACACGATGGACTCGACAGCTGGAACAGCGAACTGCGCGCTGCGTGCGGCCACTTCGATACCGAACTGGCGTTCAACCGCTCGCTGTTCATCGGCGAGATCCATAACCTGCCACGTGGCCTGGCTATCCTGCGCACCAATGCTGGGCTGATCACGCGCCCGGCGCACCACGCCGACCACGATAATGACCAGGAGTGTTTCCTGGTCAGCCAGCGCAGCGGTTACTCGCAAATCGTCCAGAACGGCCAGACCCTGCAACTGGCCCCCGGCGAGATGCTGCTGATGGATTCGGTGGGCTCTATTGAAATCACCCCCTTCGGCCTGATTGAACATGCCTCGCTGTCTCTCGCGCGCGCCGAGGTCTGCAAACACGTGGGCGGTGATGCACGTGCCTTTGGCAAGATCTCCTCGACCAAGGCCTGTGGGCGCATGCTGCACGTGCTGATGGACCAACTGTGCAAGGACGACAGCGAAGACGGCGGGGGTGAAGTCGAGGCGTTGCAAGCGGCGTTCGTCTCGCTGCTGAGCTCGGCCCTGGAGCAGGGCGATGAGTGCTGCGAAGGCGTGGCGGCGCTGCACGGCAACAACCTGCGCAGCTATGTGCAGAAGGTGATTGATGAGTCACTCAGCCAGCCGGGCCTGAGCCCGATCGGACTGGCCAATCGGCTCAACATTTCCGTGCGCCAGTTGTACCGGTTGTTTGAAGAACAGGACGACAGTGTCTGCCGTTATATCCAGCGGGCGCGGCTCAAGCGCAGTGCGGACGATTTGACTAACCCGTTCCTGCGCAGCGAGTCGATCACCTCGATTGCCTACAAGTGGGGCTTTACCGATTCGGCGCACTTCAGCCGATCGTTCAAGAAGCAGTTTGAGGTGTCGCCGAAGGATTTCAGATCAAGCCGGATGCAGGCGGTGGGAGCATAAAGACATTCGCCAAAACAAACTCGATCCCATGTGGGAGGGGGCTTGCTCCCGATAGCGGTGGATTAGTCAGTCCTTGTATTGACTGACCCACCGCTATCGGGAGCAAGCCCCCTCCCACATTCGAATCGCATTTCAGACCTCCGGCAAGGTCGAGCCACCATCTACCACCAGGGTCTGCCCGGTGATATAGCTGGCCAGATCCGAGGCCAGGAACAGCATGGCCCCGGCAATATCCGCCGCCACACCCAGGCGCCCCAGGGGTACGCGACGGGCGATGCTGTCAGTCACCGAAGCGTCGCCCAGATTACCCATCGCCGCAGTGGCGATCATGCCGGGCTCCACGCCATTGACCCGCACGTTCAGCGGTGCCAGCTCCAGCGCAGCATTGCGGATAAAACCGTTGACCCCGGCCTTGGACGCCGCGTAATGACTCAGCCCCGGGTAGCCGACCCGATTGCCGGTGACGGACGACGTGACCAGCACACAGCCCCGGCCTTGTGCGCGGAACATCGGCAACGCCGCCTGGGTCAGCCAGAACAGCGCCGACAGGTTGACCGCCAAGGTGCGCTGCAGGAGTGCCGGGGTGATGTCTTCCAGGGCGGTCAATGGAAAATACCCGGCGTTGTGCACCACGGTATCCAGCCGGGGCAGCGCCTGGACGCAGCCCCGCACCGCCTCGGCCTCCGCCAGGTCCACACCCAGCGCTTGGACGTCATAACCCTGCGTGCACAGTGTCGCGGCCACTGCCTGGGCCTGCGCCAGCAGGCGGTCGGCAATCACCACCCGTGCGCCGCGCCGGGCAAAAGCCTCGACGATGCCACACCCGATGCCTTGGGCGCCGCCGGTAACCAGCACCACTTGCCCGCTGAATTCCAGGTCATTCATGGGCGCTCTCCAAGTGTGCGAAAGCCAGCGTGGGAACGTCTACGATGCTGGAACCACCGTCGGCCACCACGGTGGCGCCGGTCATGATCGAGGCATCGCTGGACGCCAGGAAGCGGCACACCTTGGCGATTTCCTCCGGCTGGGCGGCCCGTCGCAAAGGGACGTCGGTGCATACGCGGGCATAGGCCTGCTGCAAGGTATCGCCATAAGCGTCCATCAACGCTTGCATCTCCGCATCGGCCATGGGCGTGTGTACCCAGCCCGGGCACACCGCGTTCACCCGCACGCCGTACGGCCCGTAATCGCGCGCGAGGGAGCGATTGAGCCCGAGCAACGCATGTTTGGCCGTGGTGTAGCCGCACACTTCAGGCCCTGCGGCCAACGAGGCGATGGAGCCGATCAGCACGATGTTGCCCGTGCTCGCCTGCAGCAACGGCAAACAGGCGCGGGCACTGTAGAACGCGCTGTCGAGGTTACTGCGCAGGGCGTCTGCCCAAGTGGCGGGGCGGGTCTGGGTCGCGCTGCCCAGGCCATGGCCACCGGCACAGGCCAGCAGCACGTCGAGGCGCCCGTAATGCTCATGGATCTGCTGGATAAAGCCGTCCCAGGTGTCCGGGCAGGCGGCGTCGCCCACCAGGATCAGCCCACCGGTTTCGCGTGCCACCTGCTCCAGCGGCTCACGACGCCGGCCGACCAGCACCAGGCGTGCGCCGTCCTCGGCATACATCCGCGCGCAGGCCGCGCCGATGCCGCTGCCGGCGCCGGTGATCAGCACCGTGCGCGGCTCAGTCACGGGGGTATTCCGTGCGGTTGAGGACCTGGCAGTACGAGCTGACCGGGAAGTTCGACAGCGCATCGAACGACGTCCCGGCATAGCCGAAAATCTTGCCGTCGCTGCGGTGCTGTTGCAGATCAATCAGCACCAGGCCGAGGGTGGGCACGATCTTCTCCTGCCATACAAACAGGTACAACTGCTCGGCGATCTTGTAGTAATGGCAGCGGTCGGTGTCGCACAGGCCTTGCTCCACGCCTTTGAGGCACTGCCACGCGTAGAAGCGCTCGTTGAGGTAGATGTGCTCATAGACTTCGCTGGGGCTGTAGCGATATTGGTTGCGCAGCCCCACCAGCTCGGCGGTAGGTGCGTGCGGGCAATGACCGTCCTGCCAGGGGCGGTCGAGGCTGCCGTGGAGGAAGTCTACCTGCACCGAGGTCAGCGGTTTGCCGGCCAGGGCACGATGGTAAAGGCCTTCCTGGGTCTGCTGTGGACTGGGCAGGCTGCCGATCACGGCCGTGAACGACGCTCCCGCAACATCCAGCACCAGGCTGATCGACCAGCTTTGCCCGGCTTCGTGCTTGATGAAATCCACCAGGTACAGCCCTGGGCGGATCGAGGTGGCGCGGTAGGGCGCGCTGCCGCTGGAGTGCCCATCGGCGGCATGCCAGGCCAGGCGCTCCGGCTCGAAACGATGCTCGATCTGCCAGCCATTGGCGAAGTGCAGGGTGAACGTCTGGCCGGCCAGCTCGGCCAGGTTCGGCAGGATAAAGGCGTGCGGGGCGAAACCGTCGGCCAGCGCGCCGACGGTGATCCAATCGGTAGAACTCGTCATGGCAACGCCTCCTTACACGACGGCGAAGTAGTGTTTGACGAAACTCTCGCTGACCACTTCCCACAACACCGGCGTGCCCTTGGTCACGAACCAGCTGTCTCCGGCCTTGTAGCGCGCCGACTGGCCGGTGGATTCATCGGTCAGGATCACCTCGCCGGTCAGGAGGGTGGCTTGTTCGGCGAACGGGTAGATCATGCGGAACTTGCCTTGGGTCGTGCCGAAATAAGCGCTGCTGACGGGGTCGGTCGGCGCGCCGAATGTCATCTTGCCGAAGGCGCGTACTTCGCCTTCGAGAATCTGCGAGCCGAGGTCGGCCACACTGCCCCAGGCGTCGAGTGCCGATAGCTGGACGTCGTGTTTGAGGGTGGTAAGGGTCATGGCAGTTGCTCCTGATGAGTAAAAAGGGGGATTAGCGGCGCCCGTTCCAGTAACCGGAAAGTTGGTGCCAGGATTTGCCCGCCGTCAGCAGCAATGGGCGGATAGCGTCCTTGCCGATGATGGTGGGGCGATGAATGGAACTGACCAGGTCATAGCGCGCCGAGCCTTCGCTCATGCCTTCGGCCAAAACCTTGCAGATGATGTGGCTGGGCGTTACGCCAAAGCCTGAGTAGCCCTGCACGAAAAACGCATTGCTGCGCCCCGGCAAGGTGCCGATCTGCGGAAACAGGTTGGGGCTGCACGCCATCGGGCCGCCCCAGGCCAGGTCGATTTTCACGTCCTTGAGGTAGGGGAAAATCTTCAGCATCAGGTGCCGGTTCCAGGCCTTTAGGTCGCGGGGAATATGTTCCACCAGCGGGGTGGCGGCGCCGAACAGCAGGCGGTTCTCGTTGGTCACGCGGTAGTAGTCGATCACCGGGCGGATGTCGCTGTAGGCCCCGCGAATCGGGCTGATGCGCTGGATCAACTCTTCGGGCAACGGCTCGGTCATCATCTGGAACGCGTAGGTGTTGATGGTCGAGCGATGCAGCTCCGGTTCCAGCTTGTTGAGGAAACTGTCGCAGGCCCACAACAACTTGCTGGCGCGCACCGAACCGCGCCCGGTACGCACGGTGATGCGCTCGCCATAGCGGACTTCCAGCGCCGGGCTGTTCTCGAAAATCCGTACGCCATGGCCGGCCAGGGCGGTGGCTTCGCCCAGCAGCAGGTTCAGCGAGTGCACATGCCCGCCGCCCATGTGCAGCAGGGCGCTCGTGTAGGCGGTGGAGCCGATGATCTGTTGCACATCGCTGCCGCCGAGAAAGCGGATCTCGTGCTGGCTGTTGATCGACTTGAAGTCTTTTTCCCAGGCGCGCAGGGTTTTTTCCTGGCGGGCGTTGAAGCCCATGTAGCCGTAGCCGTGGCAGAAATCCGCATCGATGTTGTACTTGGCGATACGGTTCTTGATGATGTCGGCACCCAGGTCGCTGATCTCGAACACTTGGCGCAGGCCGTCTTCGCCGACATCCTTTTTGATCTTCTCCAGGTCGTGGCCGATGCCGGCCATGATCTGCCCGCCGTTGCGGCCAGTGCCGCCGAAGCCCAGGTAGCGGGCCTCCAGCACGACGATGTTGGTGATGCCTTTTTCCGCCAGTTCCAGGGCCGTGTTGATGCCGGAGAACCCCCCGCCGATCACCACCACATCGGCGTCGATATCCTGTTCCAGGGTGGGGAAGCTGAGGTTGTATTTCTTGGTCGCGGTGTAATACGTCGGGGTTTCGATGTTGATCATGGCGTAGCCTGAAAAAGTGAAGGAAGGCTCTAAAGCGGATGCCTCCATTAGGGCCCCAGACGGGATGGAAGTCTTGACGCTGCGTGCCCAGGCATTTGATTCAGAGCGCCACGGGCGGTGCGATCAACAAGTTATAGCGCGCTCGTCGGCAGGGAATGCTAGAGTTTCGTTAAATTATTAACTAAATACCTCGTGACCCTGATCCCTATGTCCAAACCTCGCCAGTCCCTGACCTTGACCCTGCTGCAAGCCCGCGAAGCAGCAATGAGTTTCTTCCGCCCGTCCTTGAATGAGCACGGCCTGACCGAACAGCAATGGCGGATCATCCGCATCCTTGAGCAATATGGTGAGCTGGAGATTTACCAGTTGGCGGAACTGGCCTGCATCCTCAAGCCGAGCATGACCGGCGTGCTGGTGCGCATGGAAGCCGCCGGCATGGTGCACCGGCGCAAAGCCGAGCAGGACCAGCGCCGCGTACTGGTGACGCTGGCCGACAAGGGCAAAGCGAGTTTCGAGTCCATGAGCCAGTGCATGGAGGCCAACTATCAGCGCTTGCAGGATCAGTTGGGCGAAGAGAAGTTCGAGGCCCTGTTGGGGCTGCTGGAAGACTTGAAGAACATCAACCTCAAGCGCTGAATCATTGCCCCTCCCACTGAGAAGCAAAATGTGGGAGGGGGCAAGTCGCGTCGTCGCACCGCCCCTCCCACACGGGATTATCAGTACACCCCGCCAAGCGTTGCGACCGCTGGAATGCTTTTGAATTTTCCGGCCAACGCCTGCAACCCGCGCATCAACACCGTGGTATCCACCCCCACCGCCACAAACGTAGCGCCCAGTTCGATATAGCGTCGCGCCAGGCGTTCATCGGCACTGAGAATCCCCGCCGCCTTACCTGCCTGCGTGATGCGGACGATGGCGTCTTCGATCGCCGCCTGCACCTCAGGGTGCCCAGGATTGCCCCGATGCCCCATCGATGCGCTCAAGTCCGCCGGGCCGATAAAGACACCGTCGACTCCGTCGACGGCGGCAATCGCGTCCAGATTGGCCAGGCTCTCGCGGTTTTCGATCTGCACCAACAGGCACATTTGCTCATCGGCTTTGTCGAGGTAGTCGGGGATGCTGTTCCAGCGTGACGCCCGGGCCAAGGCACTGCCGACCCCGCGAATACCATGAGGCGGGTAGCGCATGGCGCGTACCAGTTCCCGGGCCTGGGCGGCACTTTCCACCATCGGCACCAGTAACGTCTGGGCGCCGATATCCAGTAGCTGCTTGATCAGCGCGCTGTCACCGATCACCGGGCGAATCAACGCCTGGCCAGGGTAGGGCGCCACGGCCTGCAACTGGCCGAGCATGCCCTGCAAGGGGTTGGGCGCGTGTTCGCCGTCGATCAACAGCCAGTCGAAACCGGCGTTGGCGGCCAGTTCCGCGCAGTAGGCGTCGGCGAGGCCGAGCCATAGGCCGATCTGTACTTCGCCGTTGAGCAAGCGGTGTTTGAAGCGGTTGACGGGCATGTCCATGGCAATCCTCCAGGGCTCAGACGAAACGGCAGGCAATCGACCCGAGCAGGTCGTAGTCGACATGAAAGGTATCGCCAGGGTTGGCCGCCACCGGCCGGGTAAAGGACCCCCCCAGGATGATTTGCCCCGGCAGCAGCGTGACGTCGTACGGCGCCAGTTTGTTGGCCAGCCACGCCACCCCCTTGGCCGGGTGGTTGAGCACCGCCGCCGATACGCCGGATTCCTCGATCACGCCATTGCGGTACAGCACCGCCGGCACCTTGCGCAGGTCGATCTCGGTGGGGCGCACGGCGCGGCCGCCGAGTACCACACCGGCATTCGCGGCGTTGTCGGAAATGGTGTCGAACACCTTGCGGGTCGTGTGGGTGTGGGGGTCGACCTGCTGGATGCGTGCGTCGATGATCTCCAGGGCCGGGATCACCCACTCGGTGGCGTCGAGTACATCGAACACCGTGCAGTTCGGGCCTTTGAGGGGCTTGCCGAGGATGAATGCGAGTTCGACCTCCACCCGCGGCACGATGAAGCGTTCGAAGGGAATGTCACTGCCTTCGTCGAAAAACATGTCATCGAGCAGCACACCGTAGTCGGGCTCGGTGATGTTCGACGAGACCTGCATGGCGCGCGAAGTCAGGCCGATCTTGTGGCCCTTCAAGGTGCGCCCGTCCTTGATCTTCTGCGCGACCCAGGCGCGCTGGATCGCGTAGGCATCCTCGATCGTGATGCCCGGGTAGTCGAGGGAAAACTGGCGTAGCTGTTCGCGGCTGCGTTCGGCTTGGTCCAGGCGGTTGGCCGCCTCGAGGATTTGCTGGGAGTCGAGCATGGCAATGGTCTCTAGTGTGGGTTGACGATGGCGGCGTGGGTGCGCAGCACCAGCAGGCCGCCGAAGGCGATAAACAGGGCGAGTCCATACAGGGCCAGGCTGGCGCTCTGAGTGGCGTCGCGCATCCAGCCGATCAGGTAGGGCGCGAGGAACGCGGCGATGCTGCCGAACGAGCTGATCATGGCAATACCGGCCGCCTGGGTGGTGTTGGACAGAAACGCCGGCGGCAACTGCCAGAACATCGGCAGGGCCGCACTGGCGCCCATGCCGGCCACCACCAACCCACCCATCACCAGTAACGGGTTGCCCGGCGCCAGGCCGGCCACGGCAATGCCGACGGCGGCCATCAGCAGCGGTATGCACAGGTGCCAGCGGCGCTCGCGATGACGGTCGGAAGACCGCCCGCAGCCGATCATGAAACAGCAGCCGGCCAGATACGGCACGGCACTCAACAAGCCGACCTGGCTGTCGCGACCAATACCGGCGCCGTGGATCAGGGTGGGCATCCAGAACGCGAGGGTGTTCACCGCGAGCATCACCGCAAAATACACCGCCACCAGCAGCCACACTTGCCGGTCACGCAGGATGCCGCCGAATGAGGTGATGGTCTTGCGCTGTTCTTCGCTGCTGAGTTGGGCACGCAGTTGTTGTTTTTGCTCGAGCGTCAGCCAGTCCACCGAATCGAAACCCTCCGGCAACCACTTGAGTACCACCAGCCCGAGGAGCACCACCGGCGCGCCTTCGATCAGGAACATCCACTGCCAGCCGCGCAGGCTGCCTACGTCGTGGAAATTTTCCAGGATGGCACCGGAAATCGGCCCACCCAGGACTCCGGCCATGGGCACCGCAATCGCAAACAGCGCGGTGACCTGAGCGCGACGGCGCGCCGGATACCAGCGGTTGAGAAACACCAGGATGCCCGGGAAAAACCCCGCCTCGGCCACCCCCAGCAGAAAACGCAGCACATAGAAGCCACGGGCACTCTCGACCCACAACATGCCGGTGGACAAAAGCCCCCACACGATCATCAGGCTGGCGATCCAGCGCCTCGGGCCAACCCTGTCCAGTGCCATGTTGCTCGGCACGCCGAACAGCGCGTAGGCGATAAAGAACAGCCCGGCGCCGAAGCCATAGACCGTATCGCTGAAGTGCAGGTCGCTGCTCATCTGCATCTTGGCAAAACCGATGTTGATGCGGTCCAGATGGGCGAACAGGTAACACACCAGCAACAGCGGCATCAGACGCCAGGTGACTAAACGATGGGTGCGGTCGTGCTCGGCCAGTACGCGGCCGGCAGTGGAATGGGCTGTGCTCATGATGTTGTACTTTTTATTTGTAGGAGCGAGCTTGCTCGCGAAAAACCTCAACAAAACGCAATGCCCCTGGTTACCCACGGTGCTTGTGGGATCTTCGCGAGCAAGCTCGCTCCTGCAAGGACTGCGTCCGTTTCAGTTCGCCGGGTTGTTCAGGAACGCATGCACGTTGTTCTGCTTGAAGTTGAGCTGTGGGTGCAGCTCGACCATCTCGAACGACAGCGCCAGCAAGCGCTGCGCCTGCAGCTCGGCGAAGTGCGCGGTGATCAGCGCAAAGACCGCCTCGGCCATCGCCTGGCGCGTGGCCAAGTCGCGGCCGTGGCCAACCTTGAGCGTCATGTGCACAAAGGCGTAGTCGTGCTTGCCATCGGCCATGCGCCAGGTGTCCAGGCGTACACCCCGGCTGCGGATACCGCCAAGGGGAAACACGCCACTGTCTCCCAGCACGCGATGGACTTTTTCAAACAGGCCGGGCAGGTCGGCCTGTTGTTCGAGGTTGTCGGTGTACTCGGCGATAAAGTGCGGCATGGCTTGCTCCCAGGTTTACAGCGGGAAAATCGCGTTGATCTGGCCGGTGCCCGAGCTGCCGAACGGCGGCGTGATGATCTCGGCGGGCTGGGCATATTCCGGTCCGCCCAGCAGGCCCAGGAGCATGGCGGTGTCGTGCATCTTGCCTTCGCCGAAGCAGTGTTCGGCGTAATCGGGCAACATCGCGCAGAACTCCTTGAAGCGGCCTTGCTTCCACATTTCCACGACATGCAGGTCCATCTGCTTGTCGAATTCGCGGGTCCAGTTGTGGATATTCGCTTCGGCCTCGCGGTCGTCCGAGAAACGGTGCGACAGCGAGCCGGAGGCCAGCACCAGGACCTTGCGGTCACTCTTTTCGATGGCTCGGCGCACGGCGGCGCCGAACGTGAAGCTGTCCTCCAGGCGATGCCAGGCGCACCAGGCGGCGATGGAAATGACCTGGAGTTTTTCAGCCTCCGGCACGTCCATGTGCATGTAGCGCATGGGCACCAGCGTGCCGTATTCCAGTTCCAGGCTGGGGATGTTATGGGCCATGCTGCGCACACCGGCCAGGTTGGCCTCGGCGGCGATCAGCTCTCCCAGCTCAGGGCAGCCGGGGTAGGCGTAGTCCATGTTCTTGATGAAGTGCGGCAGCTCGTTGCTGGTGTAGGTCCCCTGGAACTGTGCGCCGCAGTTGACGTGATACCCACTGTTGACCAGCCAGTGCACGTCGAATACCACGGCGGTGTCGGCGCCCAATGCTCGAGCGCGACGGCCGATTTCCTTATGGCCGGCAATCGCCGCTTCGCGACAGCCATGATGTTTGCCGGGCAGTTCCGACAGGTACATCGACGGTACGTGGCAGATTTTCGCTGCCAGAACTACTTCGCCCATGATGATTCTCCTGAGTCATTATTCTTGTTGGAGTGCAAACGTCGGTGGCTATACGCCCCAACGCGGGATGTGATGGCTGCCCATGGAAATGCACACGTTCTTGATCTCGGCAAACACTTCAAAGCTGTACTGACCGCCTTCGCGGCCGGTGCCGGAGCCTTTGACCCCGCCGAACGGCTGGCGCAGGTCCCGCACATTCTGGCTGTTGATAAATACCATGCCGGCCTCGATTCCGTGCGCCAGGCGATGGGCCTTGCCGATATCCTGGGTCCAGATGTAAGAGGCCAGGCCGTATTCGGTATCGTTGGCCAGTTGCAGCGCCTCGGCCTCATCCTTGAAGGGAATCAGGCACACCACCGGGCCGAAGATTTCTTCCTGGGCGATGCGCATCTTGTTGTGCACATCGGCAAAGACGGTCGGCTGGATAAACTGGCCTTTGCTCAAATGCGCAGGCAAGTTGGCCGGACGCTCCAGGCCTCCGGCGAGCAGGGTGGCACCTTCTTCGAGGCCGATCCGGATGTAGCCGGTGACCTTGTCATAATGCGCCTGGGTGATCATCGAGCCGACCTGGGTCTTCGGGTCTTGAGGGTCACCGACGATCAAGCGCTTGGCACGAGCGGCAAACTCGGCGACGAATTGCGGGTAGACGCTTTCCTGGATAAAGATCCGGCTGCCGGCGGTGCAACGTTCGCCGTTCAGGGAAAAGATGGTGAAGAGCGCGGCGTCGAGGGCACGTTCAAGGTCGGCATCTTCAAAGATCAGCACCGGCGACTTGCCGCCCAGCTCCATGGAGTACTTTTTCAGGCCGGCGGTCTGCATGATTTTCTTGCCGGTGGCGGTACCCCCGGTAAAGGAAATCGCGCGCACGTCCGGGTGGCGCACCAGCGCATCGCCGGCAGTCGCGCCATAACCCTGGATCACATTGAGCACGCCGTTGGGAATCCCGGCTTCCACCGCCAGGCGTCCGAGTTCATTGGCGGTCAGCGGTGACAGCTCCGACATCTTCAACACCGCCGTATTGCCCAGCGCCAGACACGGTGCGGTCTTCCAGGTGGCGGTCATGAACGGCACGTTCCACGGCGACACCAGCCCGCACACGCCTACCGGTTGGTAGAGGGTGTAATTGAGCATCTGATCGTCGACGGGGTAGCTATGGCCGTCCATGCGTGTGCAGACCTCGGCGAAGAAGTCGAAGTTATGCGAAGCGCGTGGGATCAGCACGTTCCGGGTCTGGTGGATCGGCAGGCCGGTGTCGAGGGTTTCCAGCTCGGCCAGGCGCGGCACGTTCTGCTCGATCAATTCGCCGAGCTTGCGCATCAACCGGGCGCGCTCCTTGGCCGGGGTGTTGGCCCACTTGGGGAACGCCTCTTTGGCGGCCGCCACCGCTTGGGCGACCTCTGCGGCCCCGCCACTGGCGACTTCGCCAATGGCCTCGCCGGTGGCCGGGTTGTAGTTGATGAAGGTGTCTTTGCTTTCGACCTCACGGCCGTTGATCCAATGTTTGATCATGCGGTTCACGCCTCTTTCCGGGCGGAGAAAAAGTCCGCCTCGCTGACAATTCGGTTGACCAGGCGGCCTACGCCTTCGACTTCCACCACCACTTCATCGCCTGGCACTACGTCGGCCAGGCCCTCGGGCGTGCCGGTGGCGATCATGTCGCCGGGCTGCAGGGTCATGAAGCTGGACAGGTATTCGATCAGGTAGGGAATATCGAAAATCATGTCGCGGGTATTGCCGGTCTGGCGCAGTTCACCGTTGATCCAGGTGCGCAGGGTCAGGTTGCCGGGGTCGGGCACGTCGGCCACATCGACGATCCACGGGCCGACCGGCGTGGTGGCGTCGCGGTTTTTCACGCGCAGGTTGGGGCGGTAGTAGTTTTCCAGGTAGTCGCGGATCGCATAGTCGTTGCACACCGTGTAGCCCGCGAGATAGTCCAGGGCCTCGGCGCGCTTGACGTTGCGTGCGGTCTTGCCGATGACCGCTACCAGCTCGCACTCGTAGTGCATGTAGGCGATGTTGTCCGGGCGCCAGGTGACCTCACGATGGCCGGTGTAGGTGCCCACGGACTTGATGAATACCAGGGGTTCGGTCGGCGGCTTGAAGGCCAGCTCGGCGGCGTGGTCGGCGTAGTTCAAGCCGAGGGCGAACATGGTGCCGGTAGCCGGCGGCAGCCATTGCACCTGATCTTCCGCGACCCGGCGGCCATCGTTCAGGCGCACGCTGTTATCGGCCTCGACCTGGACGGCGTGGGTTTGACCTTCAAAGCGGATGCGGGCGTGTCTCATGCTTGATTCTCCGCTTGGACATGGCTGACCAGGTGGCCCACGCCCTCGATCTCGACTTCAACCCGGTCGCCTGGCTGCACATCCACACGGCCTTGCGGGGTGCCGATGATCAGCACATCGCCCGGGTGCAGGGTCATGAACTCGCTGATCTCGGCGATCAATTGCGCAATGTCCCGCACCCAGTTGGACGTGGAGTTTTCCTGGCGCAGCTCACCGTTGACCCAGAGTTTGAGACTCAACTGATTGGGGTTGGCGATTTGATCCCGTGGCACCACCTGCGGCCCCAAGGCACAGAAGCCATCGCGGCATTTGGCTTTGACGGCAGGGCGGTAGTAACTGTCTTCCGGCAAGCTGAACTCATTGACCACCACATACCCGGCCACATGGGTCATGGCGTTTTCCAGGCTGACGCGGCTGGCGCGTCGGCCGATCACCACACCCAGCGCAGGCCCCGGTTGCAGGCGCTCTCCTGCGGGGTGCAGGACGACACCGTCGTGCTCATTGCGCGTATTGGGGGTTTTGATGAATAGCACCGGCTTGGACGGCGGCTTCTGGTAGGGCGCCTGTTCGAAGGCGGCGAGATGCTGGTCCAGCAGGCCCTGGTAGTTCAGCGCAACGCCGAACAGGGTGCCGCTGGCAACATCATGCAGGGTACGGCTCATGCGTTTCTCCTGACGGTGGCGACGGCTGCATCGGCCGTTCGTTAATTTGTTAACGTTATAATTAATATGTTAACTACCGTCAAGCGTGGCAAAATCCAGCGACCGCTCAATAACAAGAAGAGAGCAGCGTGAAGCCGATTCCCAACATCAATATCGGGCAGGTCTACGACCAGCGTTACAGCGATGCCGAGGTGCATTACGACAAGCTCGCCAACCTGGCGGGATTTTTCGGGCGCAACATGCCTGTGCATCGGCATGACCGGTTTTTCCAGGTGCATTACGTGAAAAGTGGCGCGGTGCGGGTGTATCTGGATGACCGCCAGTTCGTCGAGTCGGGGCCGATGTTTTTCCTCACGCCGCCCACGGTGCCCCATGCCTTTGTCACTGAAGCCGATGCCGATGGGCATGTGTTGACGGTGCGCCAGCAATTGGTCTGGGCCTTGATGGAAGCCGACCCCAGCCTGACTTCAGGTGCCGCCTGCGTCACGTTGACGGAGGATGCCCAAGGGCTGGATCAACTGTTTGAAGCCTTGAGCAGCGAGATCAACGCCGAATGGGCAGGGCGCGCCGCCGCGCTGGATAGCCTGACCCGCCTGATCATGATTCGCCTGCTGCGGCTGTGCGCCCACTCGCTGCCGGCGCGCCCGACGCGGCATGAGGACCTGCGCATCTTCCATCGCTTCAACGAACTGATCGAAGCCCACTATTTGGAGCACTGGCCATTGGCGCGTTACGCCGAGGGGATCGGCGTCACCGAAGCGCGCCTCAATGAGGTCTGTCGGCGCCTGGCCGACCTGCCGTCCAAGCGCCTGATCCTGGAGCGCCTGATGCAGGAAGCCAAGCGCCTGTTGCTGTTTACCGGCAGCTCCGCCAATGAAATCTGCTACCAGTTGGGGTTCAAGGACCCGGCCTATTTCAGCCGGTTTTTCCTTCGTTACGCACAGCTGACTCCGGGGGAATACCGGTTGCGGCAGTCGGGTTTGCGTTGACGCTCCACGCGCCATGCCCAGCGCGGCGAAAGTCCATCAGCTCATCAGGCGCCAACCATCCATTTGGCCAGGCCATGGCGGCCACTGACGCCCAACTTGGCGGCGGCACGCTTGAGGTACGTTTCGATCGAGCTGTTTTTCACGCTGAGTTTTTCCGCCATTTGCGGCACGGTGCCGCCGGTCAACAGGCCAAGGCAGACTTCCTGCTCCCGGGCGGAGAGGGTGATGTCACTGAGCGACAAGCGCTTGTAGAACTCACGCTGCAACTGTGACTGCTCCATCAGGTTTTGGCTCGGCTCGGCCTCGGTGTCGGGTGCCTGGCGCAGGAGTTGCGCATGCCGCTCCATCAGCGGTAGCAAGGTGTCTGACAGACTCTTGAGAAACGACAATTCGGCCAGGGAAAATCCGCGCTGGGTCGCTTGGCGATACAGTGAAATCACGCAGCGCCGATTGCCCTGGCGCGACACCAGGTTGCACTGGTGCGAGGTGCCCAGCGGATGAGTGCTGTCGGCCTTGGCCTTCAACTGGATCAGCAGCGGGTCTTGCATGCGCAGCATCTCGCGCAGCAGCGGATGATCCTTGAGCGGCTGCAAGGGCTGGGGCGCGCACAGGTCTTGTTGCAGGCCGGCGCTGCCCAGCAACGTGATATCCAGCACGTTGTCGCGCAGTTCATCGAGGGTCCATTCACTCAGGTCCACCAAGTGAATCGGTACCCACTTGTCCAACAGGTGCAGCATGTTGGCGGCGAAGCTCGTGTGGCCGCTGTTGGAAATCAACTCACCCAATTCAGCATAGAAATGCGGGTTTTCCGTGTTGCCAATACTACGGGGCAGACTCATAGCCATCTCATCCTTGATGTCGAAAACCGTCAACGGACGCCCCGGGTCTGGAGGGACGTGCCGTACTCCTTGAACGCAGCTCGGAGTTCGAGATTTTATTTAGCCATAGCGAATTGTCCTACGTATGTAGCGGAAACGAGGGACACAACCTGCCATAAAAACGGTGTCATTAATTCGACGTTTCTGAAGGTGTATTCCGACAGAAAAAAGCCGAAGGTGATTTTTAGAGTTATTTAACTACTTGATATTTAAGTGAAATATTAATTTTAAATAGAAATTTTAGACAAGTGGCATCGGCTGGATATAGCCAATGTCCTACACAGCTTTAATCGTTTCAGTAATGAACCATCAGCGAGGTCCGTTGGCGTGCAGGAATGTCCGGGTTTGGGGTGACAGACGTCCCCGGCCCTGCGTGCTCCAATCCGGACAATTCGTCGTAATGGACTTCCTGCGCGGCCAGTGTTGACCCCATGAGAAGGATCTTATGAAGTATCTCGACAGCCTGCCGGTCAGTTATCCCCTCACCGCCGCCCAACAAGACATCTGGCTCGACCAACTGCGGGTGGGCGACTCGCCGCTGTACAACATCGGCGGTTATGTCGATTTTGCGGGCCCGGTGGTGCCGGGTTTGATCCAGCGTGCCGTCGAGTTGCTGGTGGCCAAGCACGATGCGTTGCGTACGCAACTGCACAGCGATGGCAATGGCTTGCCCCGGCAAACCTTCGCCACCGCCTTGACGACCGAAGTGACGCTGCATGACTTCTCTGCACTGCCCGACCCCAAGGCGGCTACCCAGGCCCTGATGCAGGCCACGATGTCTCGGCCCTACGCCATGACCGGCGAGCCGCTGTTTCGCTTTTTTTTGGTCAAGCTGGACGATGATCACTATCGCCTGGGCACTCAGGCCCATCACCTGATTCTCGACGGTTGGGGCTTTGGCCAGATGCTGCAATCCCTGGCTCGGCTGTACACCGACCTGCAGCACGGCCGGTCACCTGAGCTGCGAGCGCCGTCCTATATCGACTTCATCGAGGCTGACCTGCACTACCATCAATCCGCCCGCTACGCCCGTGACCGGGACTACTGGCTGGACAAATACCAACTGCTGCCCGAGCCGCTGCTCACCCCCCGGTTGAATACCCCGGCACCGAGCAACACCCTGCTGCAACCCTTCCCGGTGTCGCTGCTCGATCGTATGGAACGCGTGGCCAACCATTACCAGGCCTCGGCGTTTCACGTGTTGCTGGCGGCGTTGTATGTGTATTTCACCCGCACCCATCAGCGTGATGACTGGGTGGTGGGGCTGCCGATTCTTAATCGTTCCAACGCACGGTTTCGTTCCACGGTGGGCTTGTTCACCCAGGTGAGTGCGGTGCGTTTTCAGTTCAGTGAGCAGTTGCCGTTCAGCGCACTGGTGCGCGGTGTGCGCGATCAGCTCAAGCGGGATTTTCGCCACCAGCGTTTCCCCTTGAGTGAAATGAACCGCGAACTGGGCCTGCGCCGCACCGATCGCGGCCAGTTGTTCGACCTGTCGGTGTCCTTCGAACAGGACGACCATGACCTGCGCTATGGCCAGGTCCAGGCCCGGGCGATCAAGGTCTCCAACCATCACGAACCGTTGCCGATCGCCATTCACCTGCGCAGCAACCGCTACCAGGACACGGCGTGCCTGCATTGCGTCTACAACGAGGCGTACTTCCAGCACGACGAGGTACAGGCGTTGGCGCAGCGCTTCACCTGGCTGCTGGAGCAGGGGCTGGAAAACACCGAGTTGACGCTCGCGCAGTTCTCATTGGTGACGCCGGCCGAACAGGCACAGCTGCAACGCTGGAATGCCACCGCGCAGCCCAACACCACGCCGCAGACCCTGCACCGGCGTATCGAAGCCCAGGTGGCACTTACGCCCCAGGCCGTCGCGGCGGTGTGCCAAGGGCGGCAACTGAGCTACCAGCAGCTCAACCAGCAGGCCAATGCGTTGGCCCATCAACTGTTGGCGCACGGTGTGGAGCCGGATGATCGCGTGGCGATCGTGGCCCGACGTGGCCTGGATACCTTGGTGGGGCTGCTGGCGATCCTCAAGTCCGGCGCCTGTTATGTGCCGATAGACCCGGCTCATCCCGCCGAGCGCCTGAACTACCTGTTGCACGACAGTGCCCCGGTGGCCGTGCTGACCCAGCATGCTCTGCTGCATCGGCTGCCTGCCCTGGACGTACCGGTGCTGCTGCTTGATCGGCCGACGGTGCACTTGGGCGACAACCCGCGGGGGGCGGCCGGCGCGTCGAACCTGGCCTATGTGATCTACACCTCCGGTTCCACGGGGTTGCCCAAGGGCGTGATGGTCGAGCATCACACCCTGTCCAACCTGGTGGACTGGCATTGCCAGGCGTTCAAGCTACAGGCCGGCAGCCACACCGCCAGCGTGGCCGGGTTCGGTTTTGACGCGATGGCCTGGGAGGTCTGGCCGGCGCTGTGTGTGGGCGCGACGCTGCACCTGCCACCGCCCCAGGAAGGGGCTGAAGACATTGATGCCTTGCTCGACTGGTGGCGTGCGCAACCTCTGGACGTATGCTTCCTGCCCACGCCGGTGGCCGAGTACGCCTTCAGCCGGCAGCTGGAACACCCGACCCTGCGCATCCTGTTGATTGGTGGCGACCGTCTGCGCACGTACAGCCGAGCGCAAACCTTCGAGGTGGTCAACAACTATGGCCCCACTGAAGCCACGGTGGTCGCCACCAGCGGGCGCGTCGAAGTGGGCCGGTCGCTGCATATCGGCGGGCCGATTGCCAATGCCCGCGTGTACTTGCTCGATGCGCAACAGCGCCAGGTGCCCGTCGGCGCGACGGGGGAGTTGTACGTTGGCGGTAAAGGCGTGGCGCGTGGCTATCTGAACCGTCCCGAACTGAGTGCCGAGCGCTTTCTCGATAACCCTTTCGACGAGGGGCGCCTCTACCGCACCGGCGACCTGGCGCGCTGGTTGCCTGATGGCAACCTTGAATACCTGGGGCGCAACGACGACCAGGTGAAAATCCGTGGCGTGCGTATTGAACTGGGGGAAATCGAATCTGCCCTGGCCATGCATCCGGCGGTTCAGGACGCGGTGGTGCTGTATCGCGAGGGGCAATTGCTGGCGTGGTTCGTTGCGCGGCATCCGGTCGATATCGACGCGTTGCGCGCGCATCTGCAAGGGTCGCTGCCTGACTACATGCTGCCCGCGGCCTACGTGAAGCTCGACGGGTTGCCCCTGACCGCCAATGGCAAGCTCGACCGTAAAGCGCTGCCTGCGCCGACCCAGGCTGCTTTCATCACGCGCGCGTTCGAGGCACCGCATGAGGGCGTGGAAACCACCCTGGCGCAGATCTGGGCCGACCTGTTGCACGTGCAACAGGTCGGGCGTCACGACCACTTCTTCGAACTGGGCGGGCATTCATTGCTGGCGGTGCAACTGGTGCAGCGCATGCGCCAGGCCGGGTTGCGGGCCGATGTGCAGGTGCTGTTCGGCCAGCCGACCCTGGCCGCACTGGCGGCGGCGAGTGCCGGCAGTGACAGCGAGGTACCGGCCAACCGGATTGCAGCGCACTGCACCCAGATCACCCCGGACATGCTCGCGCTGGCCGAGCTGGACCAGGCGAGTCTGGAGCGCATCGTTGCCGGCATTCCGGGAGGCGCCGCCAATGTGCAGGAAATCTACCCGCTGGCGCCGCTGCAGGAAGGCTTGCTCTATCACCACATCACCGACGAACACGACCCGTACCAGCAACACGCGATATTCAGCTTTGCCCGGCGCGAGCAGTTGGACGCGTTTGCCCAGGCCCTGCAACAGGTGATCGACCGCCACGACATCCTGCGCACCAGCCTGGTGTGGGAGGCCCTTGAGCAGCCGATGCAAGTGGTGTGGCGCCAGGCTCACTTGCGCGTCGAACCCCTGCGTGAACAGTGTGAGCCCCTGGACTTGCGCCAGGCGCCGCTGATGGCCCTGGAGTATGCCGAAGACCCTCGGCAGCAAGGCTGGACGGCGAGGTTACGCTTCCATCACCTGGTCAATGACGCTACCTCGATGACGGTCCTGGCCAACGAAATCCGCGCCCACATGCTCGGTCAACAGGCACAGCTTGCGCCGCCGGTGCCTTATCGCAACGTCGTGGCACAGAGTCGCTGTGCGGCACAGCAGGCCGCCCACGAGGCGTTTTTTCGCGAGCGGTTGGCGGATGTCAGCGAGCCGACCCTGGCGTTCGGTCTACAGGAACATCAGCTGGACCGCACTGAAATCGAAGCCTTCGAACGCTCGGTGACGGCCCCCCTCAACCGGCGTTTGCGGGCGCAGGCCAGTGCGCTGGGTGTGAGCGCCGCGAGCCTGTTCCACTTGGCGTGGGCCCAGGTGCTGGGTTGCGTATCCGGCCGCGATGACGTGGTGTTCGGTACGGTGCTGCTGGGCCGCTTGCAGGCGGGCGAGGGCGCTGACCGTGCACTGGGTATGTTTATCAACACCTTGCCGTTGCGGGCGTGCCTGGCCGGCAAGACCGTGGTCGAGGCGTTGGGCGACACCCATGCGCAACTGAGCGCCTTGCTCGTTCACGAGCAAGCGTCCCTGGCGTTGGCGCAACGTTGCAGCAGCGTGACGCCGCTATTCAACAGCCTGCTCAACTATCGGCATACCCCTGGCGACAAGGACTTTGACCTGGTGCCGGGCGTCGCCCTGGTCAGCAGTGAAGACATCGTCAGTTATCCGCTGATGATCAGCGTGGACGACACCGCGAGCGGTTTTCAGCTCAAGGCGATGGCGCCACGCGAGGTCGGTGCCGAGCGTTTGCTGGACTATCTCGACACCGTATTGAACGGGCTGGCGCAGGCACTTGAGCAGGCCCCGCAAACGCTTTTGAGCGAGGTGCCGGTGTTACCCGCCAGCGAGTTGCGCAAGCTGTTGGTGGAGTTCAACCCCGGTCACGTCGACTACCCCACGACTGCCACCCTGCAAGGGTTGTTTGAAGCCCATGCGCGACACACTCCGCAGGCCATTGCGGTACAGGCCGATGCCGGCCAACTGACTTATCGCGAGCTCAACGAGCGCGCCAACCAATTGGCTTTTCACCTGCGCGAGCGTGGGGTGCAAGCGGATTCGCGGGTAGCGTTGTGCGTCGAGCGCGGGTTGGAACTGGTCGTGGGCTTGCTGGCGATTCTCAAGGCCGGCGGCGCCTATGTGCCGCTGGACCCGGGCTTTCCAAGCGAACGCCTGGCCTACATGCTCAAAGACAGTCAACCCGTAGCGCTGCTGGTACACGCGGCTACGCGCGAGTTATTGGGTGAAGTCTCGCTCCCGGTCATCGACTTCGACCGTTGTGCCTGGAGCCACGCACCGACCGGCAACCCCTTGGTTCCCGGCCTGAGCGCCGCCAACCTGGCCTATGTGATGTATACCTCCGGCTCCACCGGCACGCCCAAGGGCGTGATGGTCGAGCATCGCGGCCTGTGCAACCTGATGCAGTGGGCTTGCCGATTGTGCCCGGACGCTGCAGGGGGCGCCTTGCTGCAAAGGGCTCCATTCAGTTTCGATGGCTCGGTGTGGGAGCTGTTCTGGCCGTTGACCCATGGCATGCGCCTGGTGCTGGCACGGGTTGACGGTCATCGCGACCCGGCTTACCTGGCTGAGGTGATTCGCACGCAGCGCATCACCGTGATCCAATTTGTACCGGCCATGCTGCAGCAATTTCTCGAACTGGAAGCGTCGGCGTTGTGCAGCAGCCTCACCGACGTTTTTTGCGGCGGTGGTGAACTCACCGAAGCCTTGGCCCGCAGCGTCCGGGCGCGCTTGCCCCAGGTACGCTTGCACAACGTCTATGGCCCCACCGAAGCCACGGTCGACAGCTGCATCTGGACCCTGCAACCCGATGCGCCGGTGCCTGCCCTGCAGTTGCCGATCGGGCGGGCCATCAGTAACACCCGCCTTTATGTGCTGGATCAGCACGACAGGCCGGTGCCGCTGGGTGTCAGCGGTCAGCTGCATATCGGCGGCGTCGGCGTAGCACGAGGCTACCTGGGGCTGGAGCAAATGACCGCCGAGCGCTTTATCGACAGCCCGTTCGTACCCGGTGATCGGTTGTATCGCACTGGCGACCTGGTGCGTTACCTGCCGGACGGCAACCTGGTGTTCCTGGGGCGCAATGACTTTCAGATCAAGCTGCGCGGCGTGCGTCTGGAGTTGGGCGAAATTGAAGCCTGCCTGGCGGCGCACCCGGCACTGCGTGAAGTGGCGGTACTGATTCGCGATGAACGCCTGGTCGCCTACTTCACCCTGCGCGCCCCGGCGCCGAGCCTGGAAGCCTTGCGTGCCCATGTGCTGGAGCGATTGCCGGAATACATGGTGCCGGCCGCCTTTGTGCAATTGAGTGAATTGCCCCTCAACCCCGCCGGCAAGCTCGACCGCAAGGCCCTGCCGGAGCCGGGGTTGGATGCCGTGGTCAGCCGTGCGTATGAGCCGCCGCAGGGCGAGGTGGAAACCGTGATGGCGGGCATCTGGGCCGACGTCTTGAAACTCGAGCGGGTAGGGCGCCACGACCATTTCTTTGAGCTGGGCGGGCATTCCTTACTGGCGGTGAGTCTGGTGGCACGCTTGCGCAAGGCCGGGTTGGAGGTGGATGCACGCAGCTTGTTCAGCCAGCCGACCCTGGCGCAACTGGCGGCCCGTACAACGGCCAGCGTGCAGCGCGTGGAAGCCCCCCAAACGGCCATCCCCCAACTCAACCGTCGTCGCCGGATCTGAGGATTGGCATGCAGTGTGGGAGGGGGCTTGCTCCCGATGGCCTGCATAGCAGGCCATTTTTGAGGCCGCTGCGCGGCCTATCGGGAGCAAGCCCCCTCCCACAGTGACCGCGTTAATCCTTAACTAACTGGCATTTGTAGTGGTCATGGCAATCACCATGACGTGCTACTGAGGCGCAGGAACAAACGCCACACTGCCCCCCGAACGCTTCTGAAACAGCCGTTCGCCATTGTCCGGCTGGGTGGTGATGACCTGATGGTCCGCCCCCAAAAACGCCAGCGGCGTCGGGTCTTCCTTGGAATACTGGGCGACGATGATTGTGCGTTGCGGATCGAAGTCCTGGCCGCTGGTTTTTTTCAGCCAGGCCATGAACGCGGCACTGTCGCCCTGGCGCGGGAAGTCCTGGGTTTCGCTGACGTAGTAGAAGGGTTTGGCGCCGTTTTGCCTGCCGTTCTGCAAGTACATCGGCAGTTTGTTGTCCACTTCTACCAGCACCATCTGCCATTGGTTCCACGGCGCGGTTTTGACGGCCTCGGCTTGCACGTCTTCGGCGAAACGGGTTACGCCGCCGTTGCCGGTGGTCCAGGGGTAGATCACACCCAGTACCAACAGCAGCAAGCCTGCGGTGAAGCCGAAACCTTTTTGCCAGCGCGGCCAACGGGCCAGCTTTTTCTCCAGGCGCTCGCTCAACCACCAGGCGGCCAGCAACTGCGCAAACGGCACCAGCGGCAGCACGTAATAACTGCGGCGGCTGCCGCTGGCGGTGAAGAATACGAACAGCAGGCCCAGGCCCCACACCAGCCAGCGCACATTGGCTGGCGTCTGGCGCCAGTTGCGCACGGCCAGCCACAGGCCCAGCACCCAGCAAGGTGCCCAGGGCAGGGTGTAGACCGGCAGGTAGATCAGGTAGGTGTAGATCGGTCCCATATGGTCGAAGGGGTCGAAGAAGCGCACCACGTTTTCGCGAAACACCAGCTCCAGGCCGCTGGCGCCGTAGGTCGGTGCGCCGTAGAGGTGGGACAGTACAAACGGAATGGCGTAGAACGCTGCGGCGATGACGATGGCTGCCACCAGGCGCAGGTTGAGGTGGCGCTTGTAGCGGTGCTCACTGAGCAGGTGCGGCAACAGCACCAGGCCCGGCAGCACAAAACCGATCAAGCCTTTGAACAGCGAGGTTGCCGCCAGCAGCAGGAAGAACACGGTATAGCGTCCCAGGCGAGTGTCATCCGGCCCGCGCCAGTACCACCACACTGCCGCCAGCACGCCGCACACCGTCAGCACATCCGCCGTGGCCACGCGGGCCCAGAACAGGAAGTAGAACGTGGTCGCGAGCATCCAGCCGGCAATCAGCCCGGTGCCTTTGCGGAACAGGCGTTCACCGATCAGGTACACCAGCCAGATGCTCAACCAGGCCGAGATGACTGACGACAGGCGCAACGACCAAGGGCCCAGGCCCCCCATCAAGTTGGCAAAGCCGGTGATCAGCCAATAGGAGGGCAGGGGTTTGTCGTAATACGGCATGCCCTTGAGGTAGGGGTCGAAGTAATCGCCACTTTGCAGCATCTGCAAGGCGATGTTGGCCCAGCGGGTTTCCGGCCCCCACAGATCGCGTGCGCCCAATCCCAGCAGCAGGAGCAGGGCGGAAACGCTCAGCAGCAGCACCAGCGCGCCACGTTCGGTTTTCCAGAAATTCATCGGTTATTCCTGTGGCAGGCGCTGCATCAAGGTTGTTGTGGGTAAACGATCAGCAGCAGGTCGCCCTTGCGATAGCGTTTGCCACCGGGTGGCAATTGCCCTTCCTCGAGATGTTCACTGGTGTTCTTGACCCGCATCAGTACGCCGACCGAGCCTTGTTTACGTGCATCGGCCAACCAGCCCTGGACACTGGCCAGGTCGACCTTGCGGTGCACTGAATCGTCATAGCGCAGGCCGTAGCGCAACTCGCCTTCGGTGTCATAAATCATCACTTGCGGACGACGCAGGCGCCACGACAACGCCGACGCAGAGCCCAATTCGTTGCTCAGCAAAGCATGGGTTTGTTGCAATTCATCCAGATGCTCCGCCACGAACTGGTCGGGCATTTCGTTATCCGTGATCATCGCCGGCATGCCCGCCGGCAACAGCGCCACCAGCAAGCCAATGCCCAGGGCCGGCATCGCCCACAAGGTCAGCGGGCGCACCACTTGCAGCAGGTTGGCCAGAATCCAGCCCAGCAGCACGATGAAGGTCAGGGACAGGCTGAACATCTCGGCATGGCTGTTGCCGTACACCGGGTTGCTGACTTGCAGGTAGATCAGCGCCACCATCGCCGTCAGGCCGATCAGGGCGTTGACCACGCCATTGACCAGGATCGAACGTGTCTTGCCTTGCTTGACCAGGTCGATCAAGGCGTGGCCCATCAACAGGGCCAGGGGCAGCAGGCACGGCATGATGTAGGTCGGCAGCTTGCCCTTGCTCAGGCTGAAAAAGGCTAGCGGCAGCAACATCCACAAGGCGAGGAAGGCAATCGCCGGCTGGCCTTTTTCCTTCCAGGTCTTGAGCAGCGTGGCCGGCAACAGCGCCGACCAAGGCAGGCACGCCACTACCATGATCGGCAGGAAGAACCAGATCGGGCGCGCATGCTGGGCGTTGTCGGCGGCGAAGCGGCGGATGTGCTCGTGCCAGAAGAAGAAGCGCCAGAAGTCAGGTTCCTGTACATGAACGGCCAATACCCAAGGCAAGCACACCAACGCGGCGACCAGCACCGCCAACGGGCCATAGCGCAACAGCTCGCCTACACGGCGCTGCCACACCAGGTATGGCACGGCGATCAGGACCGGCAACAGCCACGCCAGGAAACCCTTGGTCAGGAAGCCCATGCCACAGGCGACGCCCAGCAATGCCCAGGCACCGAGCCGCCCGTGAGTAGTGCGGCTGTCCAGGGCAAACCACAGGGCAACCAGGCTCAGGTTGACCCAGAACGTGAATTGGGGATCGAGGTTGGAGTAGCCCGCCTGGCCGGCCACCAGGCCAAAGCTCATGTAGAGCAGGGCGCAGGCGAAGCTCTTGCGTGGGTCATTCCACAGGCGGCGGGCGATCAAATAGGCCAGCAACACACTCAGGCCCGTGGTGAGCACCGAGGCGATGCGTACACCAAACAGGTTTTCGCCAAACACGGCCTGGCCGATGGCGATCAGCCAATAACCGCCGGCCGGTTTTTCGAAATAACGCAACCCCATGAAGTGCGGCGATACCCAGTTGCCGCTCATGAGCATTTCCTGGCTCACCTGGCCGTAGCGGGTCTCGTCCGGAATCCACAGGCCGTGAAAACCCAGCGGCAACAAAAAGAAAATGGCGAAGCCGAGCAAAAACAGCGGCAGAGGTTTCAACCGGGTCATGAACACGTCGCTCCTTGACGTTTAATGGAGGGCCACGAGTGTAATGAATTCATAGAACAAAGCATCACAATGTTCACTAAGCGGTGGGAAAAAGTCATAACGTCCTTAACTAACGGGCGCGATTAAACATGCCAGAAGAGGGCTGTCGTTTGGCTGAACACAACAGGTGCGAATATGTAAAAAAGTGTGTTTAAAGTTGTTTCAGAGCCGCCGCCCATTCTTCGGTTTTCATCGAACCCACCGCCTTGAGCTTGCCGTTTGGCAAGACCTGTACAAACAGTGCGCTGCCATACTCGGCCGCATCGGCATGGGGGTAACCCAGCTCTGTCTGGAGATCGCTGATGCAGCCACTGTGGGTAACCACTACCAAGTTGCGGCCAGGCTCTTTATGAGGGAGCAACTCTTCGCCCATGGCTTTACCGCAGATGGCCGAAGGGGACGATAACAATGTGGCCTTGCCGAACATGAATTGTGCGGTCTGTGCGGTGCGCGTCGCGGGGCTGGCGAGCACATCGGTATTTTCCATGCCCAGGGTATTGAAGGCTTTGCCCAGGTTGGTCGCTTGTTGGGTGCCGTTGATCGTCAGGCCTTCGGCCGGTCCGAAACACGGGTTGCTGGAGCGATCGCAGCGTTCTTCATGGCGTACCAGTACGATCAGGTCGCCGTTGCGCCAACTGGCCAGGACCCCGGAGGTCACCAGGCGGTTGCCGACGCCAAGGTCAACAGGGGTTGTAGGCCAGAACAGGAAGCCGGCCAGCAGCAGGCCGATAACGGCGACACAGGCCAATGACAATCGAGCTTTTTTCCAGCGCTTTAACATTGCCCCATTGGATTGGGATTTGCTCAGGGTTACGTCAGCCACGCTGTTCACCATCGTCACTATTATTGTGTTGTAAAAAACAGGCGCAACTAATCGGCGGGGGCCCGTAATGGAGCAAAAGCCTGTCACAGGGCTGCTGTCTTTTAGCTGAACACGTAGATGTTAAGAAGGGTCGATGGCAGCAACTAACAAGTTGCCGGCAGTTGACGCTTGGTGGGCAATTTAGAGAGGTGAGGGTGGGCAAGCAGTGAAATCCATGTGAAAAATTTGCGTGAGGCATGCAGGCAGCCGTTATTCTCGTTTGGAATCCTTCAAACGAGCGTTCTTATGTTGCAGGTGCAAGGTGTTCGCAAAAACTACGCCACGCCCCAAGGACCGCTGACGGTACTGGCCGGGGTGGACCTATGCCTGACTGAGCGTAGCAGCCTGGCGTTGATGGGCGAGTCGGGAAGTGGAAAAAGTACCTTGCTGCACCTGATAGCCGGCCTGGATCGCGTCGACGCGGGCAGTATTGAGGTCGGTGGATTGCGCCTGGAGCAACTCAGTGAAGGGCAACTGGCCCAGTGGCGTCGAACCGAAATCGGCCTGGTGTTCCAGCAATTCAACTTGATCGGCAGTTTGCGCGTGGAGGACAACCTGGCGTTCCAGGCGCGTCTGGCTGGGCGTTTTGATCCGCATTGGCAGGCGCAGTTGGTAGAGCGCCTGGGCCTGGGCGATTTGCTCAAGCGTTACCCCGAACAATTGTCCGGCGGCCAGCAACAACGGGTCGCGGTGGGACGCGCGCTGGCCTCTCGACCAGGCTTGCTGCTGGCCGATGAGCCGACCGGCAATCTGGATGAAGCCACCAGCGATGAGGTGCTGCAATTACTCCTGGACCTGCTGCGTGACAGCTCCACCAGCCTGTTGATGGTCACCCACAGCCCACGCATCGCTGCACGGCTCGAGCACCAGGTGGTGTTGCATCGCGGCCGCGTCGTGCCCGCGGACGCCCGTTGAGATGGCCGTGTTTTATTGGGCGTTGCGCGCACTGCTGAGCCATTGGCGGCGTCATCCCGTGCAGTTCTTCAGTGTGTTGACCGGCTTGTGGCTGGCCACTGCGTTACTGACTGGGGTGCAGGCGCTTAACAGCCAGGCGCGGGACAGCTATGCACGCGCCAGCCAACTGATCGGCGGCGAACCCCAGGCCAGTTTGAGCGCGTTGGACGGCGGCGGTTTTGCGCAGGCGCTGTTCGCCGAACTGCGCCGTGCCGGCTGGCCGGTTTCGCCGGTGGTGCAGGGGCGCGTGGTGCTCAAGGGGCATGAAAGCCAGCGCCTGCAGTTGATGGGCATTGAACCGTTGTCGTTGCCCGGCAGTGGTAGCGTGGCCGGGCAACACTTGAGCCAGGCGCAAATGCTCGCGTTCTTCGAGCCGCCGGGGCGCACCTGGATTGCCGCGCAAACCTTGCAGGCGCTCGGCTTGCACGAGGGCGCGCAGCCGCTGACGGCAGACGGGCAAGCGCTGCCGCCGTTACAGGTGCAGCCGGACATGGCCCCCGGCATGCTGCTGACCGATATCGGGTTTGCCCAACCGTTGCTGGCGATGCCCGGGCGACTCTCGCGTTTGCTGTTGGACAAGACCTTCGCCGCAACCCATCTCACGCCCCCGGTCCCATTGCAGCTCAAGCAAGGTGAAGACAACAACCTCGCACGCCTGACCGAGAGCTTTCACCTGAACCTCGACGCACTGGGTTTTTTGTCGTTTGTCGTGGGCTTGTTTATCGTCCACGCCGCCATCGGCCTGGCCCTGGAACAGCGCCGTGGCCTGCTGCGGACCTTGCGCGCCTGTGGGGTCAGCGCACGGATGTTACTCGTCAGCCTCGGTGTGGAACTTGGCGTGCTGTCGTTATTCGGCGGTGTGCTGGGCGTTGCCAGCGGGTATCTGCTGGCCAGCCTGTTGCTGCCGGATGTGGCCGCCAGCTTGCGTGGGTTGTATGGCGCCGAAGTGGCAGGGCAACTGAGCCTGAGCCCGGCCTGGTGGTTGAGCGGGTTGGGCTTGAGCCTGATGGGGGCCTTGCTCGCGGGGGCCGGCAGCCTGTGGCGGGCGGCGCGCTTGCCACTGTTGGCATTGGCCAATGCCCAGGCCTGGCATGAGGCCCATGGGCGCTGGCTGCGACGCCAGGGTTGGGTCGCGGCGGCGACGCTGCTGATCGCACTGCTGGCGCTGTGGTTGGGTGACAGCCTGGCCGCCGGCTTTGTGCTGATGGCGGCCTTGCTGCTGGGCGCCGCGCTGGGGTTGCCGGTGCTGCTCAATGGGGTGCTGAAGGCCGTGCTGGGGCGCAGCCGTTCCGTGCTCGGCCAGTGGTTTCTCGCCGATTGTCGCCAGCAACTGCCGGCCTTGAGCCTGGCACTGATGGCATTGCTGTTGGCCCTGGCGGCGAACATCGGCGCGGGTTCCATGACCTCGGGGTTTCGCCATACCTTCAACAACTGGCTGGAACAACGCCTGACCGCCGAGCTGTACATCAACCCGCAAACCCCGGCCCAGGCTTCGCAACTGGGCACCTGGTTGGCGCAACAGACACTGGTACAGACGGTGCTGCCCACCTGGCAGGTCGCGGTGCAATTGCAAGGCTGGCCGGCGGATGTGTTCGGCGTGGTCGATGACCCGACCTATCGCCAGCACTGGCCGTTGCTGGAGGCGGTGAGCGCACCCTGGGACCACTTGCACCAGGACGACAGCCTGATGCTCAGCGAACAATTGGCGCGGCGCCTGCACGTGCAGTTGGGCGACGCCGTTGATATCCCCACGCCGCAGGGTCTGTGGTCACCCAAAGTGGTAGGGATCTACGCCGACTACGGCAACCCCAAGGGCCATGTGCTGGTCAACGCACAGCACCTGTTGGCGCATTGGCCGACGCTGTCGCCTGCACGCTTCAACCTGCGTGTGGCACCGCATAACGTGACGCCGCTGGCGCAGGCGGTGCAGCGCGAATTTGGCCTCGACGACAGCCGCATCGTCGACCAACAGCAACTCAAGGGCTGGTCCAGCCAGGTCTTCGAACGCACCTTCGCGGCGACCGCCGCGCTGAACAGCCTCACCCTGGGGGTGGCCGGCGTGGCGCTGTTCATCAGCCTGCTGACCCAGAGCCAAAGCCGCCTGGGCCAGCTTGCACCGTTGTGGGCGCTGGGGGTGACACGCAGGCAACTGATGTTGCTCAACCTGGGCCAGACCTGGTTGCTGGCGGTACTCACGTTGATCCTGGCATTGCCCTTGGGGCTGCTGCTGGCGTGGTGCCTGGATGCAGTGATCAACGTGCAGGCGTTCGGCTGGCGCCTGCCGTTGCAGGTGTTCCCGGGGCAGCTCGCGCAGTTGCTCGGGCTGGCGCTGTTCGCGACCTTGCTGGCGTCGGCCTGGCCTCTGTGGCAGTTGTATCGCAGCCGCCCGGCGGACTTATTGAGGACCTTTGCCGATGAAGATTAAAGCGTGGGTTTGGGCGGCGTTGCTCCTGTTGAGTGCGTGCGATAAAGCCCCCGCGCCCGAAGAAAGTTTCGCCGGCCTGGGTAGCGATGCGGCGGATTTTGCCCAAGTGGTGCCCGGCAAAGTCTTCAGCTTTCCCGAGGACCACGGCCCCCACCCGGGCTTTCGCATCGAGTGGTGGTACGTCACCGCCAACCTCAAGGACGCGCAAGGCAATGTGTTCGGCGTGCAATGGACGCTGTTTCGCAACGCCCTGAAAGCAGGCCCCACCGAGCCGGGCTGGCACGACTCGACGATCTGGCTCGGCCACGCCGCCGTCACCTCCGCCACCCGGCATTACGCCGCCGAACGTTTCGCCCGCGGCGGCGTCGGCCAGGCGGGCGCCCAGGCCGTGCCGTTCAGCGCCTGGATCGACGACTGGAGCTTCGCCACCCGCCCTGGCGTGGCGAGCCCGCTGGCAGAGATGCAGCTCCAGGCCGGTGGTGCGCAATTCGCCTACGACCTGCACCTGACCAGCCAACGCCCGCTGGTGCTGCAAGGCGACAACGGCTACAGCCGCAAATCCGACCAGGGCCAAGCCTCTTACTACTACAGCCAACCGTTTTTCATGGCTGACGGCCGTGTCACCCTCGACGGCAAAACCTACCAGGTCAGTGGCCCCGCCTGGCTTGATCGCGAATGGAGCAGCCAGCCCCTGGCCCCCAGCCAGACCGGCTGGGATTGGTTCTCCCTGCACCTGGACCGAGGCGAACAGCTGATGGTGTTCCGCGTTCGACAAACAGACGGCGCGGGCTACCTGACCGGCACCTGGATCGATTCACAGGGCCGCACCCAGACCTTGCACAACGCCGATATCCAACTCACCCCGCTGAACACCACCCACATCGACGGGCGCCGGATTCCCACACGCTGGTCGCTGAAAATCCCCGGCAAACAGCTGGGTATCACCCTTGAAGCAGTCAACCCCAAGGCATGGATGAACCTGAGTATTCCGTACTGGGAAGGGCCGGTGAAGTTTGAGGGTGGGGTGGGGTACCTGGAGATGACCGGGTATTGAGTGAAGTCTCCTGCAAGATCGAAGGAAAGCCTCCTACGTTGTATTTAGAAAAATACTGTACATCCATACAGCTTTATCCTACAGTCCATCCCAGGTGACAGGACGTCACCCGTCACCTGAGCTTCAATTTTTTAACTACGGATGGATAAAAAATGAAATCGAAAAAAAGCCTGATCCTGGGCGCGGCCATGATGGCTGCCTGCTTCACCTCGGCCTCTGCCCTGGCCGACGTAACCCTTCCTAAACTGACCCCTGGTACGGTCAACCAAGCTGTGGTTGACGCGCTCAAACCTGGCGGCAAGATCGAGGCGGTACCGGTCTCGGCCGAGCTTCGGCAAAAACTGCTGGACGCGATGAAGGGCAAGGCCAAGGCGGTGACCAAGAACGCCAAAGCCGCACCGTTCAACACCGCCGTCGGCGAGTTGAAAAAGCCGAGCCAGGCTCAGCTGAAAAGCGCGGCCGTTGCCGATTTTGTACCGCTGTTTCCGACCCTGGACATCAACACCCTCTACACCATTGACCAAGTGCAGACGGGCCAGGATTTCACCTACCACTTCAACCTGCCGCAAAACGCGCGGGCGGTGGTGCAGTTGATCGACCAGAGCGCCGGTGCCGATATGTCGCTGAGCCTGTTCGTGGATGACGGCCAGGGCAACCCGCAGTTGGTGGCAACGTCCGACAACCCAGGCAGCGCCGATGAATACCTGACCGGCATCCTGCCGGCCGGTGATTACTACTGGTTCATGCTGGCCAAGACCGCCAACAACGCGCAGTTCAGTTTCGGTGTGGCGGTGGACACCAATATCGACGCCTTCGAACCCAACGACACCGCGCAAACTGCGTTTGTGTTGCCGGACTCGATGAACAAGGTCAGTGGCAACCTCGACAACGCCAGCGATGTCGATTATTTCGACTTCAAGGCCGTGCGTGGCCAGAGCGTGAGCATGTACCTGGCGGGCGATGAGAGCGGCAGCCGCAACCAGTGGATCTTCGACCGCTTCGACGGGGTGAATTGGGTGCCTGTACCGGCCGGTTCCACCTCTACCTACCCGAGCGTTGCGCCCGGCACCACGGTCAAGGTGCGGGTACGTGCCAACCCGGCCGTGGCGCAGGACCCGAGCAAGTATTACCAACTGAGCCTGGGTTCCACGCCCCGTCTGGATACGCACGACGTGAAGGGTGACAACATCGTGCGGGTGCCGGTGAGTGAGATGCCGCTGGCCACGCAAACCGCTCGCGTGCTGAACTGGTCGACCAAATGGTCGGACTCCACCGGTGCGCCGCTGCTCGGTGTCACCCCGGTGCTGCGCGTGGATAACCACTTCATCGACTTGAACTACCGCTGGGTCGACTACACCGCGACCACCAACAGCGCCGGCGTGTCCCAGGCTTCGGCCAACATCGGCACTTGCTTCGGTGATTACAGCACCGTGATCAACGACAGCAGCACCGGCGTTCCGTACAAGTGGGCGACCACCTATAACCAGGGTGGCTGGCGCATCGAGCTGGCCGAGTTCCCCGGTGTGGGCGTGGGCGGGAACAATGTGCAATACGTGAGCCTGGGGCATATCTGCACCCAGACCATTATTCACTGATCCAACGGCGTCAATCAGAGGGGGCAGCCTTGGCGGGCTGCCCCTTTTTTGTCATTCGGCGTTGAGTGCCAATTTCAGGGGCAGGCGCGCCAGGCTCGTGTTCGTCAACGAACCCAGGTACAACCAGTTGCCATATTCACGCGCGGTGGTGATGGGCGAATAGTTGCCCGCACTGCCATCCTGCAGGTTGGCGATCACCTTGCCCTCGGTATCCAGCCCCAGCACAAAGGCTTTGCGCTCGACGGGCTTGGGCACCACCATCAGGGCACGCACCATCACTTTACGCAGTGAGGGATAGCCGGCGAAGGCATCCAGCAAAGGGTTGCGCGGTGAATACAGGGCAACCCAGAAGCGCTCGTGGCCGTTGAAGCTGAGGTTGTCCGGCAGGCCGGGGAGGTTGTCGATAAACAGGTCGTGGCTGCCGCTGCGTTCGCCCTTGAGCCAATAGCGGCTGATGCGGTAGGCACCGGTCTCATTGACCAGCACGTAATTTTCATCCGGGCCCAACGCCACGCCGTTGGCGAACTGCAAGTGATCGAGCAGCACTTCGGTGGTGCCGTGGCTGAAGTCATAACGCAGCAGGCGCCCGTCAGCGCCGTGCTCAATCACCGCTTCGCCATCCTGGCCGTAACCCCAGCGGCTCGACGCGTCGCTGAAGTAGGCATAACGTCCTTCGGCATCCACGACCACGTCATCGGTAAAACCCAATGGCACGCCGTTGGCGCTGGTGCTCAAGGTCGTGAGTTGGCGGGCGCCATCCAGGGCGAGCAGGCCCTTGATGCCATCGGCAATGATCAAGCGCCCATCCGGATGCAGCGCCATGCCCAGCGGTCGCCCACCGGTATTGGCCAGTACTTCCAGGGTCTGGCTGTCGGGCGCGGTACGAATGATCCTCCCGTCATGCAAGCCACTGATCAGCAAACCCTGGGCATCCAGCACCAAAGCCTCGGGCCCGGGTATGTTTTGTGCGCCGACTTTCTGGACATGCTTCAGCCGCTGGTTTTCGGCATACACCCCGTCTTTCAATGAAGGCGCCTTGGGCGGCGTCCAGTTGACCGGCTGGACTTTGGTCGGCATCAGCAGCAGAAAAGCGATCACCGCCAGAACCAGTACGAACAGCAGATGACGCAGTTTTTTGGGACGGGTACTCATGACGATTCCTGGTTGTCGTGGGGGGCCGGCTCCCAATGCAGGGTGCCGAACAGGTAGTCCATCAGCGGTAGCACGATGTTGAAATTACGCCCCTGCATCAATTCGCGGCGATGATGCAGGGCATGCAGCCGGTGCATCTGGCGCACCCATGGCAGGCGTGCGATGGGATGGGCAACGGGCAGGTGCTCGCAGGCGTGAAACACTTCGTAAAGTAAATACCCAAGGATCATGCAGGCGGCAAACAGCCCGGCGACGTTGGGGTTCAGTGGTTGAAGCAACCACCAGGCGGGGAGAGTGATGACCAGGCTGTGCAGCACGATCAGCCAGGCCGGGAACAGGATCACGCGCCAGTCCCTGGGGCTGCTGTAGGTCATGAAGCCGGGGGTGAAGAAACTGTGGTGATCGCCCGTATGGCGTGCGTAGAACAGCCGGGCGAAGGCGTGCTTGTGATGGCCCAGGTGACGGTGGACAAGGTAGATGCAGAGGTTGAAGAACACCAGCGTCAGCGGGACGGTCAGCCATTCAAGCGGGCTGATACGCTCAAGGGAGGCCCCGGCCAGGATGATGCAGAAAATGCCGTAGCCCAACACGAAACCGGCGTGCAGCCAGGGGTGGTAATGGCGGCTGACTCCGGCACGGTAGCGGGCGCGGAAGGCTTCGGTGGGATGGGCCATGGTGGGCAGCTCGGTGTTTTTTGTTGGAACGTCAGCTTAGTTGGTGCTCGAAATTGTGCGAGTTTTTGCAGGCGAAGTGATCTGAGTGTGCGAGGGGTGATTCACATCAGTGGGTCCCAGCGCTGCGACCAGTCACTTTCGACCTTGACCACCCCGCGCAACAGTTCCAGCGCCTGTTGCAACACCGCCGAGTCCCGCGCCCGTGAATACACCAGGTAAGTCGGGAAACTGAACTCCGGCGCCTTGGGCACGCGTTGCATCACGCCGCTGTCCAGGTAGCTCTGCACGACGCGGGTGCGGAAGTAGCCGGCGCCGCCATTTTCCAGGATGTATTGCAGCGCCAGTGGCCCGAGGTTGAAGCTCAAGGCGGCACGCGCCTTGTCGGGCAGAGCGGCGTCGTGCTGCTGACGAAAGCCCGGGCCCCAGTCGATATACACGTATGGCGCAGGCTTGCTCACCAGTTGCACCAGGATCAGTTTCTCTTCCAGCACCTGCTCCACCTGCAAACCCGGCCAGTACTGCGGCTGGAATACCAGGGCGGCATCCAGCACGCCCAATTCCAATTGACGCAGCAGGTAGTCGCCTTCGCGTACTTCGGTACGCAGCGCGTACCCCGGAATCTGTTCGCGCAGCACCCGCGCCCAGCCGAGCATCAACGGGGTGCACAGGCTGACCTCGCCACCGATATGCAGCACGTTGCGATAGCCGTCGGGCAACGGCAGGTCGCGCCGCGCCGCTTCCCAGGTTTGCAGCAACTGGTTGGCGTAAACCACAAACGCCTCGCCATCAGCGGTCAACCGCGCACCGGCGCGATTGCGCACGAACAGCGTGCTGCCCAACTGGCTCTCCAGGCTTTTGACCCGGGCGGTAATGGCGGTCTGGGTAACGTGCAACTTCTCGGCTGCGGCGGCCAGGCTGCCGCAGCGGGCGATTTCGAGGAAGGTGCGTGCCAGTTCGATGTCCATGAAGGCTCCCGGGAAAGAATGGGGGGCATTGTAGAACTGATCAGTGGCAGGTCAACGCACGCTGTCGTGGGGTTACTCCCAATGGCCAGTGTCGAGGCAACGCGCCGAAGGCGGCGGGTGCTTGCCATAAACCAGAAAATCCCCCAGCCAACGGGCCACACACCCATCGCTGCCGGATCGGGCCGTCTCCTTGAGCAGCAACTGCTCGACACCCGCAACGCCCGGTTCTCCCGGCCGGGTGTTGACCAGCACCATGCGTGCAACGCGCTCGGGAAACAGCGCGCCGTAACGATTGCCGAGCCGGGTGCCCTGGGCGTTGCCCAGATAATGCAGTTGGGCCTCGCCCAATTGTTCGCGCACATACTCCAGGTCTCGCGCGGCCTGTTCGATTGCGTTCGGGGCGTTGAGCTCACGCAGGCTCAATTCGATCACATCATAGCGGTCGACCAGTGTGCGATAGGCCGGGGTGGCATAAGACTCCCAGCGGCTGGCCAACTGCTGGGCAAACGTGGTGCGCTTGGCGGTTTGCGGCTCGCTGGCCTGGATGAAGACCACGCCTTCACGGTTGAGCGGTTGCCGCGCACCGACGCGGGTGAGGTTCAGGCGCACACGGCCACGTGCGGGGGCGGCGTGGTCGCGCGGGACGCTCACCTGGCCGCATTGGGTGCGTTCAAGCACCTCGGGATCCAGTCGTTCAAAAGCCGGGAGGGGGCAGTCCAGCAGCCAGTCAATCGCGGTGGGCGCGATCAGCGGTTGCGCATGGGGCACCGCTGCCATCAGCCACAAGCACGCCCCCGCCAGGCTGGTTACAAGAACACTGGGTTTCATCGAGAGGTCCCGGGCAGCCATGTGATGGCGGCTTTTTTACCAAGGACCTGGGGTCATAAAATGTAGGCGGAGAAAACGGTTTGTGTAAGAAACAGGAGTTTCGTTTATCGGATATCTGTACTCCATCCGCCACCCAATGCTTTGTACAAGGCAATGCTGGCTTGCACGCGCGACAGCCGCAGTTGCACGTTCAAGTCCTGGGCGGCGTACAGCGTGCGTTGGGTTTCCAGAACCGTCAGCAGGTCTTCCGCGCCGGCCTGGTAGCGGCTTTGCGAGATCTGGAAGGCCGTCTGGGCCTGTTGCAGTTCTTCGGCTTGCCACTCGCGCTGCTGGTCCAGGCGCGTGATGCTGCTGAGGGCTTTTTCCACATCGGCAAAGCCGTTGATGATCGCGCCTCGGTAAGCCTGCAGCAGCTCATCCTGGCGCGCGCGGGCTTTGTCGCGTTCGGCGGTCAGACGGCCATGGTTGAAAATCGGTGCGACCAGCCCGGAGGTCAGGTTGTAGAACGGGCTGCGCAGAATCTCTTCTGCCTTGGACGAGCCCGAGCCCAGGGTCGCGCCCAGGGTCACGGTGGGCAGCATCGCCGCGCGGGCCACCGTGATGTCGGCACTGGCCGCCGCCAGTTGCGCTTCCGCCTGGGCGAGATCGGGACGGCGGCTCAATAGCTGGCTGGGCACCCCGGCGCCGATGGCCGGCCAAGTCAGGCTTTGGAACGCTTCGCTGCCCAGGTCCAGGGTTTGCACCGGCTGGCCGAGCAGCGCGGCGAGGGTAATCCGGGATTCCTCGGCCAGTTGTTGGATCAACGGCAACTGCCGCTGCTGGCTGGCCACCAGGCTTTTCTGCTGGGCCAGTTCCAGGGCGGTGGCGGCGCCTGAGTCAAAGCGGGTTTGCACCAGGTTCAGCACGTTGCGCGCATTCGCCAGGTTCAGCTCGGCGATCTGCAGGCGTTGGCGTGCGGCCAGGGTTTGCGCGTAGCGGTCGGCCACATTGCTGAGCAGCGTCAGTTCCACGGTGGCCTGGTCGAACTCACTGGCGCGCAGGGTGTACAGCGCACTGTCCCGGGCGGCGGCGCGGCCACCCCAGAAGTCCAGCTCATAACTGGCGGTGAGGTTGGCGCCGAAATTGTCCACGGTGTTGTTGTTTTCGGTAGCATCCAGCGACGAGTTACCGCTGCCGTGCAGCAGTTTTTCACGGCTGGCGCTCAGGTTGAATTTAACTTCAGGCAACAACGGCGCCCCGGCTATTACGGCACTGGCCTGGGCCTGGCGCACCCGTGCCATGGCGGCGGCCACGTCGAAACTGTCACGGCGCGCCTGATCGATCAGCCGGTTGAGTGACACGCTGCCAAACTGCGTCCACCAACGCTGGTTGCTTGCTTGCGCGGCCTCACGTTCCGCGTACTGCCAGGCAGTCGGCGGCGCGATGCCGTTGTCCACAGCCGGCGGGTTGCCGGCGCAGGCGCTGAGCGCCAGGCACAGGCTGAGCACGGATAGCGGGAAGGGTTTATTCACTGGTCAACGCCTTAACCGGATCGAGCCGGGCTGCTTTACGGGCCGGCATAAAGCCGAATACGACACCGGTGACCAGCGCACAGCCAAACGCACCCGCCACCGCCACCAGGGAAAACTGCACCGCCACCTGCGCCAGCACCAACACGCCGCCCACCAGCAGCGCCAGGCCGATACCGCACAGGCCGCCGACCACCGAGAGCATCACCGCCTCGGTGAGGAACTGGCGCAGGATGTCGCGCTGGCGTGCACCGGTCGCCATGCGGATACCGATTTCACGGGTGCGTTCGCGCACGGTCATCAACATGATGTTCATCACGCCGATGCCACCCACCAGCAACGAAATGGCGGCAATCGAGCCCAGCATCAGCGACAGGGTGTTCTGCGTGCGGGCTTCGGCCTGGATCATGGCGGCGTTGTTGGTCAGGTGATAGTCGGGCTTGCCGTGGTGCAGCCGCTTGAGCAATTGGTCAATGGCCTGCTCGGCGTCGTGCACCCGGCTGGCGTCGGCGGCGGCGATCACCACGTATTCCGGGTTGTAGCTGCCAAACAGGCGGATGCTGGCGGCGGAGTAGGGGATGGCGATGCGGTCGTCACTGTCTTTGTTGCCGGAACTGGAGCCCTTCTCCTGAAGTACGCCCACCACCTGGAATGGCACGTTTTCGATCAGGATGTATTGGCCGATGGGGTTGATCAAACCTTTGAACAACTTGTCGCGCACGCGGGCGCCGATCACCGCCACCGTGGCGGCGTTGCGTTCATCGGCTTCGGTGAAGTAGCTGCCTTCCACGACCGGCCAGTTGAAAATGCCCGGGAATTGCGTGTCGTTGCCGCCCACATAGGCCATGTAGTCAATATTGCCGAAGCGCACGCCGGCTTCGGCGCCGTTGACCGGCATGATGCGCTTGACCTGCGGCAGCGTGGCCAGCGCCGCCACGTCCTGCGGGGTAATGATGCCCAGCGGTGTACGCGGGTTCGGCGACGAACCACTGACATACAAAATGTTCGAGCCGAACGCGCCCATTTGCGCCATCACCTGGCGTTTGCTGCCTTCGCCCACCGCCAGCATCACCACCACCGAGGCGACGCCGATAATGATCCCCAGCAAGGTCAGGGCCGTGCGAAATCGGTTGATCCACATCACCCGCCACGCCGCCCGTACGGCGTCGAGCAGCTCGGCCTTCCAGGCGCCGTTGTGTTCGGCGCCGTCGGCCAGGCGCTGACGCAGGTCCACCGCTTGCAGGGCGCCGGCCGTAAGAGTGGGGGCGGGGCTGTCGGCCTCGGCCGAGTCACTGATGATCAGGCCGTCGCGGATCTCGATGATACGGTTGGCGCGTGCGGCCACATCACGGTCGTGGGTGATCAGGATCACCACGTGGCCCTGGCTCGCGAGCTCGTCCAGCAGGTTCATCACCTCGGCGCCGCTGTGGCTGTCGAGGGCGCCGGTGGGCTCGTCGGCGAGGATGATATGCCCGCCATTCATCAGTGCCCGGGCAATCGACACGCGTTGCTGCTGGCCACCGGAAAGCTGGTGCGGACGGTTGCCGGTGCGCTCGGCCAGGCCCAGGCGAGTGAGCAGGGCATGGGCCCGCGCATGGCGTTCATCGGCACTGATACCGGCGTAGATCGCCGGCATCTCGACGTTTTCCTGGGCGGAGCCCGACGGGATCAGGTGATAACCCTGAAACACAAACCCGAACGCCTCTCGGCGCAGCCAGGCCAAGGCGTCGCTGTCCAGGTGCGCGACATTTTCCCCGGCGAACAGGTACTCGCCTTCGGTGGGTCGGTCGAGGCAACCGAGGATATTCATCAACGTGGATTTGCCGGAACCGGACGCACCGACGATGGCGACGAACTCCCCGGCATGAATCGACAGGTCGATGCCGCGCAGCACGTCGACTTGCGGGCTGTCACCGCCGCCGTAGGATTTGCGGATGTGCTTGAGTTCGATCAGGGGCGTGCTCAACTCAGCCCCCGTTGCCGTCGGCCGGGCCGATCAACAGGTGCTCGCCTTCGCGCAAGCCGTCCAGCACCTCGACACGCAGGCGGTCGCTGATGCCCAGGCGGACTTCGCGGTCCTCGATAGCGCCGTTTTTCGCCACGACCCGGGCGATCTGCCGGTCGGCACTGGCGGTGCCTTGCAGGGCGGCAACGGGCACGGTCAGCGCATCCTTGACTTGGCCGGCGACGAAAAATACCTGGGCGGTCATCTCGGCCATCAGCGCGTTGTCGGCGTTGTCCACATCCAAAAGCACCGTATACAGCACCACACGGCCACTCCCGCTTTTGCTCGTGCTGCTGGGGCTGCCACCGCCCTGGTTGGTCTCATTGAGGGGCTTGGGCGGGATCGGCAGGATCTGGCGCACGGTACTGGTCCAGCGTCGATTACCGCCGCTCAGTGTGGTGAAGTAGGCCGTCATGCCGGGCTTGACGTGGCCGATGTCGGCTTCTGAAACCTCAGCCCACACCGTCATCGGCGACAGCTTGGCGATCCGCAGGATCAAGGGTGTTTGCTGCTGGGCATTGAGCGTCTGGCCGACGCGTGCGTCCACGGCGACCACGGTGCCATCCATCGGCGCGAAGATCCGCGTGTAACCCAACTCGGCTTCGTCGCTGCGCAGGCTGGCCTGGGCCTGGCGAATCTGTGCCTGGAACATCTCGACCCGCGCCTGGGTGGCACTCAGTTCGGCCTGGGCGGTTTGCACATCTTCCTCACGGGTGGCGTTGCCGGCGGCCAGGCGTTGCTGACGCTGGTACTTCTGGCGTGCCAGGGCATGCTGGGCTGTTTGTTCCTGCAACTGGGCCTTGAGGTTTTCGATGGCGTAGCGGCTGGCATCGAGCTTGGCTTTTTGCGTGGACGGGTCGATCTCCACCAGCAGTTGGCCGGCCTTGACCTGATCACCGGCTTCTACGTGGATCTTCTGGATCTGCCCGGAAGCCTGGGCGCCAACGTCGACATAGCGCCGGGGTTGCAAGGTGCCGAGGGCGGTGACGCTGTTTTCGATACTGCCGCGGGTGACGGTGACGGTCGCGTAAGTGTCGCGGCCCGGGGGAAGGGCCTGCCAGGCTGCGGCCGCGATGATGGGAATCAGGCACGCTGCGATAAGCAGGGCGCGTCGGGCAGGTCGAGGGCGTTTCATGCTTGTGTTCCAGCCAGTCAAGATCGGGGCGCAGTCGCGCAGAGCTGACAGTTAAACGAGGAAATTGGCCGGAGATTTAGCCGGTTACACAAGCAGTTACAGGTTCGGTGAAGAAAAAAAATGACCGTTGAGGCGAGAGCTGTTTAAAAGTAGATGAGAATTACTATAAATTGCACGCTCTCAAACTGCTATCACTGAACAGTCGCACTTGCCGGTGCGCGCACCTAATGCCGCCACGGGTCTGTCGGGAGTCATGTTGGAAAACTACTATCGCGAGCTGGTGTGTTTCCTCAACGCCAAGCTGGGCAACCGCCAGGTGGCCGAGGATGTGGTGCATGACGCGTATGTCCGGGTGTTGGAACGCTCCAGTGACACGCCGATCGAGCAGCCACGCGCGTTTCTGTACCGCACGGCACTGAACCTGGTGATCGACGGCCATCGACGCAATGCCCTGCGTCAGGCCGAACCCCTGGAGGTGCTGGACAGCGAAGAGCGTTTCGCCACGGACTCGCCGCACATCAGTCACGACCGCGGGCAGCGCCTGGAAATGCTCGAGCGTGCCCTGGCCGAATTGCCGGCCGCCTGCCGCGACAGCTTCCTGCTGCGCAAACTCGACGGCTTGTCTCACCTGCAAATCGCCGAGCGCCTGAACATTTCCCGCGCCCTGGTAGAAAAGCACATCGTCAATGCCATGAAGCATTGCCGGGTGCGAATGCGCGAGTGGGAAGCACACTGATCGCTGATCAGTTAAATTTTATTTCACTGTCCTCGTTTCCTATCAACACACGACCTGATGTGCGGGTCGCGAAGGTATTCCCGCCCCACCGCCAGGGGCTTATCCAGAGGACACTGGAATGACACAGGCAATTGCTTCGGCTGCGGTTCACGACCTGATCGGTATCGGTTTCGGCCCTTCGAACCTGGCGCTGGCCATCGCCCTGCAGGAACGCGAAAAGGCCCAGGGCAAACTGGACGTGCTGTTTCTCGACAAACAGGCCGACTATCGCTGGCACGGTAATACCCTGGTCACCCAGAGTGAGTTGCAGATCTCTTTCCTCAAAGACCTGGTGACCTTGCGCAACCCCACCAGCCCTTACTCTTTCGTCAATTACTTGAAAGCCCACGACCGTTTGGTGGATTTCATCAATCTGGGCACCTTCTATCCGTGCCGCATGGAGTACAACGACTACCTGCGCTGGGTCGCCGGGCAGTTCCAGGCCCAGGCGCGCTACGGCGAAGAAGTGCTGGCGATCGAGCCGATCCTGCATCAGCAGCAGGTTGAAGCGCTGCGTGTGATTTCCCGCGATGCGGTGGGCGAGCAGCATGTACGCACCACCCGCAACGTGGTGGTCAGCCCTGGTGGCACCGCGCGCGTGCCCGAAGCGTTCAAGGGCCTCAAGGATGATGGCCGTGTGTTCCACCACTCTCAGTACCTGGAGCGCATGGCCACCCAGCCCTGTGTCGAAGGCAAGGCGATGCGTGTTGCGATCATCGGCGGTGGTCAGAGTGCGGCCGAGGCGTTTATCGACTTGAACGACAGCTTCCCGTCGGTGCAGGTCGACATGATCCTGCGCGGTTCGGCACTCAAGCCCGCCGATGACAGCCCGTTCGTCAACGAAGTGTTTTCGCCGGCCTTTACCGACCTGGTGTTCCAGCAAGTCGGTGCCGAACGCGAGCGGCTGGTTGCCGAGTACCAGAACACCAACTACTCGGTGGTGGACCTGGACCTGATCGAGCGTATCTACGGCATCTTCTACCGCCAGAAAGTCTCCGGCATCGCCCGCCAGGCGTTCCGCCCCCTGACCGTGGTGGAGAAAGCCAGCGCCAGCGCGCTGGGCATTGAACTGATCCTGCGCGACAACGCCAGCGGCGTAACCAGCGTCAACCACTACGACGCGGTCATCCTCGCCACGGGGTATGAGCGCCAGCAACACCGCGAACTGTTGGCGCCGTTGCAGGCCTATATGGGCGACTTCGAAGTGGCCCGCGATTACCGCATCATCACCGATGAACGTTGCAAGGCGGGCGTCTACATCCAGGGCTTCAGCCAGGCCAGCCATGGCTTGAGCGATACCTTGCTGTCGGTACTGCCGATTCGCGCGGACGAAATTGCGAGCTCGTTGTTCGAGCATGACCGCCATCGTGGCACAGGACGTTCGGTGCAGGATCTGCTCCTCGCCACCGCGAGCTGATCGTCTGCCGTAGGGGCGAGCACGCTCGCTCCTACAGACGGTACTGGCAACGCCGTCCGGCTCCTGATACTGTACAAAAAACCAGTATCGGTAGCCCTCCATGCAGTTGATCGAAAAACTCAGCATCCTCGCCGACGCCGCCAAGTACGACGCTTCCTGCGCCAGCAGTGGCGCGCCCAAGCGCAGTTCCGAGGGCAAGGCCGGGCTGGGTTCCACCGACGGCATGGGCATCTGCCACAGCTATACCCCGGATGGTCGCTGCGTGTCGTTGCTCAAGGTGTTGCTGACCAACTTCTGCCTCTACGACTGCCAGTACTGCGTCAACCGCCGCTCCAGCGACGTGCCCCGCGCACGCTTCAGCCCGGAGGAGGTGGTCACCCTGACCCTGGACTTCTACCGGCGCAATTGCGTCAGCGGGCTGTTTCTCAGTTCCGGCATCATCCGTTCGGCCGACTACACCATGGAACAGTTGGTGCGCGTGGCCAAGCTGCTGCGCGAAGAGCATGACTTTCGCGGCTATATCCACCTCAAGACCATTCCCGAAGCCGACCCGGCGCTGATCGCCGAAGCGGGGCGCTACGCGGATCGCCTGAGCGTGAATATCGAATTGCCCACCGATGCCAGCCTGCAAACCCTGGCACCGGAGAAACAGATCGGCTCGATCAAGCAGGCGATGCGCACCATCTACACCGGCGAGCAGACCGTCCTCAACGAACCCCGGGCGCCGCGTTTTGCCCCGGCCGGGCAGAGCACGCAGATGATCGTCGGCGCCGATGACACTGACGACAGCACCATCCTGCATGGCGCCGAGGCGTTGTATGGCAACTTCAAGCTGCGCCGCGTTTATTACTCGGCGTTCAGCCCCATTCCCAACAGCCCGAAAAGCGTGCCCCTGGCCGCACCCCCGCTGATGCGCGAGCACCGCTTGTACCAGGCCGACTTCCTGTTGCGCAGCTACGGTTTCAGCGCCAACGAGCTGTTTGAAGGCCCAGGCCACCTGGCGTTGGATATCGACCCCAAGCTGGCCTGGGCCCTGGACAACCGCGAAGTGTTTCCCTTGGACCTGAACCGCGCCGAACCCACGTTGATCGCCCGCATCCCCGGCATTGGCTTGCGTACCACCCAACGCCTGGTGGACTTGCGGCGTGAACGCAAGATCCGTTTCGAAGACCTGGCGCGCATGCGGTGCGTGCTGGCCAAGGCCAAGCCGTTCTTCATCACCAGTGACTATCACCCGCAACAGGCCGACAGCAGCAGTGTGCTGCTGCGCGAGCAGTTGCGCGACCGTCCGCAGCCGCAACAAATGGGGTTATGGGGTTGATCAGCCTGGAATGCGACAACCTGTTCAGCACCTGGCGCGAACAGGCGCGCTGGTTGCTCAGCCATCAGGTCGACCCGAGCCAGGTGAGCTGGGGTGAGGCAGAGGTGGCGGACCTGTTTGCCACCGATGAGCCGATCCCTGCCGGGCTGGGGCCGTTCCAGGCGCGCATTCCCAAGGCATTGCTGGTGTTGCTGGAGTCGGCGGCCCGTTACCACGGCGACCAGCGCTGGAGCCTGCTGTACGAAGTGCTATGGCGGGTCAGCCATGGCGACCGTACGGCGATGCTGGCGGGGGACAAGTTGGGCAGCGAGTTGCAGCGGCGGATCAAGCAGGTGAGCCGTGAAGCCCATCACCTGCATGCCTTTGTACGGTTCATTGCACTGCCGGCCGAGGCGGGGCCGCAGTTGCCGGAGTACGTCGCCTGGCATGAGCCGGCCCATGACATTCTCGAGAGTGCCAGCCAGCATTTTATCGGACGCATGGGGCGCCATCGCTGGATGATCGCCACGCCTCTGGACGGGGTGTACTACGACGGCGAGCAGTTGATTCATCAACGCGAATGCCCCGAGGCGTGGCGGCAACTGGCGCAGACTGTCGAAGACCCGCACAGCGACATGTGGCTGACCTACTACAGCCATATCTTCAACCCGGCGCGCTTGAACCCCAAAGTCATGGAAGGGCACTTGCCGAGTCGGTTCTGGAAGAATCTGCCGGAGGGCAAATTGATACCGGGCCTGATCAGCGAAGCGCGAACGGGCAAACAGAAGGACGGACAGGCCGCGCCGATCAGCACCCGCCCCGGCAAACGCATTGCCTTGTAGTGAGCGGGCTTGCCCCGCGCTGGGTGGCGCAGCCGCCCCAAATCCGCACACCTGGGTATTGCTGAAACACCACGGCGTCCTTGTTGGGGCGGCTTCGCCCCCCAGCGCGGGACAGGCCCTAATGCCAGTCAGTTAAGCGATAGAACGGACGATGAATAACTTGTGGGAGGGGGCTTGCTCCCGATGAGGGTGTGCCAGTCA
>NZ_PYWX01000012.1 GCF_003031675.1 Pseudomonas palleroniana
CCACGACCAGTTGGTGACCTGCATGGTCGGTCGCGATATCCAGGATATCTACGACTACCGTGCGCGCGAACAGGGCGCGGTGGCGCTCAAGGTCGACGGCCTGCTTGGCTCGGGCTTGCGCGAGCCGATCAGTTTTGAGGTGCGCAAAGGCGAGATTCTTGGGTTGTTCGGGCTGGTCGGGGCCGGGCGCACCGAGCTGTTGCGCCTGCTCAGCGGCTTGGAGCGTGCCAGCGCCGGCACGCTGGAACTCTGTGGTGAGCCATTGCCGCTGCGCTCGCCTCGCGACGCGATTGCCGCCGGGGTGTTGCTGTGCCCGGAGGATCGCAAGAAGGAAGGCATCATCCCGCTGTCCAGCGTGGCCGAGAACATCAACATCAGTGCCCGTGGTGCGCATTCGAGGTTTGGCTGGTTGTTGCGCGAAGGTTGGGAAAAAGGCAACGCCGACCAACAGATCAAGGCGATGAAGGTCAAGACGCCGAATGCGGCGCAGAAAATCCTGTTCCTCTCCGGCGGTAATCAGCAGAAGGCCATTCTCGGCCGCTGGCTGTCGATGCCGATGAAAGTGCTGCTGCTGGATGAGCCCACGCGCGGCATCGATATCGGCGCCAAGGCCGAGATTTACCAGATCATCCATAACCTTGCGGCCCAGGGCATCGCGGTGATTGTGGTGTCCAGCGACTTGATGGAAGTCATGGGCATCTCCGATCGCATCCTGGTGCTGTGCGAAGGCGCCATGCGCGGCGAACAAATCCGCGAACACGCGACTGAATCCAACCTGCTGCAGCTGGCCCTGCCGCGCGGCCTGGCGAACTGAGAGAACACCATGACCACTCAAAACAACGCGTTGCCAACGGCACGCAAACCCTTGGATATCCGTGCACTGCTCGACAACTGGGCGATGCTGCTGGCGGCGGTGGGCATCTTTGTGCTGTGCGCCTTGCTGGTCGATAACTTCCTCTCGCCGCTGAACATGCGCGGGTTGGGCCTGGCAATTTCCACCGTGGGCATCGCCGCGTGCACCATGCTGTTCTGCCTGGCGTCGGGGCACTTCGACCTGTCGGTGGGCTCGGTGATCGCCTGCGCCGGGGTGGTGGCGGCCATCGTCATGCGCGATACCGACAGCGTGATGCTGGGCATCGGGGCGGCGCTGGTGATGGGCCTGGTCGTCGGGCTGATCAACGGGATCGTGATCGCCAAGCTGCGGGTCAACGCGTTGATCACCACGTTGGCGACCATGCAGATCGTGCGGGGCCTGGCTTATATCTTTGCCGATGGCAAGGCGGTGGGCGTATCCCAGGATCAATTCTTTGTGTTCGGTAACGGCCAGTTGTTCGGCGTGCCGGTGCCGATCCTGATCACCATCCTGTGCTTCCTGTTCTTCGGCTGGCTGCTCAACTACACCACCTATGGGCGCAACACCATGGCCATCGGCGGCAACCCGGAAGCGGCGTTGCTGGCGGGGGTGAACGTTGATCGCACCAAGATCCTGATCTTCGCCGTACACGGCGTGATTGGCGCCCTGGCCGGGGTGATCCTGGCCTCGCGCATGACCTCCGGCCAACCGATGATCGGCCAGGGGTTCGAACTGACGGTGATCTCGGCGTGTGTGCTGGGCGGGGTGTCGTTGAGTGGTGGTATCGGCATGATCCGGCATGTGATTGCCGGGGTGTTGATTCTGGCGATCATTGAGAATGCGATGAACCTGAAAAACATCGACACGTTTTATCAATATGTGATCCGAGGGTCCATCCTGCTGCTGGCCGTGGTCATCGACCGAATGAAACAACGCTGATCCAAGCCATGTGAGAAGCAAATGTGGGAGGGGGCTTGCTCCCGATAGCGGTGTGTCAGCCGGAAGATGTATCAACTGACCCACCGCCATCGGGAGCAAGCCCCCTCCCACAGTTTTAGTCAGTGGTGAGTTTGAAGACGGTGTGATCCTCGGTGCTGTTGGCCAAAGCTGATCCAAGCCATGTGAGAATCAAATGTGGGAGGGGGCTTGCTCCCGATAGCAGTGGTGCAGCACCGGATGTAACAACTGACCCACCGTCATCGGGAGCAAGCCCCCTCCCACAGTTTTAATCAGTGGTGAGTTTGAAGACGGTGTGATCCTCGGTGCTGTTGGCCAGCGCTGATCCAAGCCATGTGAGGAGCAAATGTGGGAGGAGCAAGCCCCTCCCACAGTTTTAGTCGGTAGTGAATTTGAAGACGGTGCTCTGGGTGTAGGTCTGCCCAGGGTTCAGGCGGGTCGAGGCAAACTTCGGTTGATTGGGCGCGTCCGGGAAGTGCTGGGTCTCAAGGGTGAACCCGCCCCAGTGCAGGTACGGCTTGCCGCCTTTACCCTTCACTGTGCCGTCGAGGAAGTTGCTGGTATAGAACTGCACTCCAGGCTCCGTGGTGTAGAGCTGCAACCGCCGCCCGGACTCAGGGTCATGCACCTCGGCCGCCAGTTGCTTCACATTACCTTTGCTATCCAGTGCCCAGTTGAAGTCGAACCCGCCTTGTTTCGGCTCGGCGAATTTCAGTTGCGGGTGATCATCCTTGATGTGTTGGCCGATGGCGGTGGGTTTGAGGAAGTCCATCGGCGTGCCCTGGACGGGCGCAAGTTCGCCGGTAGGAATCAAGGTGGCATTCACCGGGGTGTAGTGGCTGGCATGCAAGGTCGCGACTTGCTTGAGGATGTCGCCGTTACCTGCGCCGGCGAGGTTGAAGTAACTGTGGTTGGTCAGGTTGAGCACGGTGGGTTTGTCGGTGCTGGCCTTGTAGTCGATGTGCAGTTCGTTGTTATCGTTGAGGCTGTAGGTGACCTCGGTTTTCAGGTTGCCCGGGAAGCCCATCTCGCCGTCCTTGGACAAGTAGGTGAGGGTGACGCCGACCGAATCCTTGCCGTTGACCGGCTTGGCTTGCCACACCTGCTTGTCGAAACCCTGGGCGCCGCCGTGCAGCGAATTGGGACCGTCGTTGAGCGGCACCTGGTAGCGTTTGCCATCGAGTTCAAAGGCACCGCCGGCGAGCCGATTGCCGAAGCGTCCGATGGTCGCGCCGAAAAACGCCGTGCCGGCCTGGTAACCCTGCACATCATCGAAGCCGAGCACCACGTCGTCGACCTTGCCGTGTTTGTCCGGCACCTTCAGCGACTGCAACACGCCGCCGTAGGTAATCACCGTGGCTTGCATGCCATGGCTGTTGCGCAGGATGTACTGTTCGACGGGCGTGCCGTCGTTGGTTTTACCGAACGGTTTGTGCTCGCTGCTGAGCCCTGCTGCCTGGGCGCCGCCGCTGGCAATCAGCAGGGACATGGCGAGGCCCGAAAGCAGGTATCGAGGGTGCTTCATGATCGAACTTCCTTTTGTTGTTTTGAGTGGAATAGTTCTACTAATGTGCGATATTTGTCGCTGTGACAGCGAATTTATAGCCTTTAAAGCCGGTTTCGTAAAATAAAATAAGACTAATTGATCGAGGCAACCGTTATATGAGTACTGCACAGGCTGTTTATCCCGACCTTGAAGGCAAGACCGTACTGATCTCCGGAGGCGCGTCAGGCATCGGCGAGTTCATGGTGCGTGCGTTCGCCGCCCAAGGCGCCAAGGTGGCCTTTGTGGACCGCGCGCAAAGCCAGGGCGAGCGCCTGGCGGCACTGCTGAACTCAAACGGGCACAGGGTAGAGTTCGTGTGCTGCGACATCACCGATGAAATCGCCTATAAGGCCGCCATCGGGCGTTTCGAGCATTCCCTGGGGCCGATCAGCGTACTGATCAACAATGCAGCCAATGACGTGCGCCACACGTTGGACGAGGTGGATTCGCAAACCTTCGACAAGCTGATCTCGGTCAACCTCAAGCACGCCTTTTTTGCCGCCAAGGCCGTGGTGCCGATGATGAAAAGCGCCGGCGGCGGCTCGATCATCAACCTGGGCTCGGTCGGTTGGATGATGGCGTCCGCCGGCTACCCGGTATACGCCGCCAGCAAGGCCGCCGCCCATGGCATGACCCGCGCATTGGCGCGGGAGCTGGGGCCAAGCCGTATCCGCGTCAATACACTGGTGCCCGGCTGGGTGATGACCGAAAAACAGCTGGCGATGTGGGTCGATGATGCGGCCCGCGAGTTGATCAGCCGCAGCCAGTGCTTGCCGGGGTCTGTCGAGCCTCAGCATATTGCCGATATGGCGCTGTTTCTGGCGTCTGAGGTGTCCGCGATGTGCTCCGCGCAGAACTTTATCGTGGATGGCGGCTGGGTTTAGGTGTGATTTGGCCAGCCGTAGCCCGGCTGGCCAATGCTCTCGAGACGAGGTACGGTTTTTAACAACTCTTTACTTTTAGCGTCTGGATTACCCAAAAAACAAAGTGCTAATTTGCGCGTTTTCTGGGGGCGATGGAACGGTGTGGACAAACTAAGGGAAGTGGCCTTAAAAAAGCCGTGCTCATTTATCTTCATCATGGCTTTTGTGGTCTTGGCGGTATTGCAGTACAAGCCTGCGGTACTCAACTACACCACGCGCTTTGTCGATTTTGCCGAATATATGCTGCAGTACGGCGTCACCCTGTTTCCCATTGCGGATGACCTGCAGCCCTATCCTGACTATACGGTCTTCAATACATTACTTGTCTATCTGGTCTCCCTGCCATTTGGGCGCATCTCGATTCTTTCGATGGGCGTTCCCTTTTGTATAGCCGCCGCCTTGATGCTGGTGTTCATTTACAAGCTGGGAGCACTGCATGAAAAGAAATGGGGCGCATACGGTGTCGTGTTTGCGCTGTTCACCTGGTCTTTTCTTGACGGTGTGAATTCCTTGGCGCTGGATGTCTACCCGGCACTGTTTACGGTGATGTGTTTTTACCTGGCTTATACGGGAGAGATGTACAAGCAACGTTTGCGCTTGCTGCTGGTTCTCGCGGTTCTTGCGCTGGGCTTTGCATTTCGTGGCCCGATTGGCCTGATTGGTCCGGCCAGTGTGGTCGCCTCTTACTATCTGCTGAGCCGACAGTGGCGCATGCTGGTGGTGTTTTCCTTGCTGGCTGGCGTGGTGCTGGCCTTGGGGGTTGCCATACTCGCGTGGGCGGCCTATTTACAAGGCGGCGAGGCTTTCCTGCATGAGGTGCTGGTCATGCAGGGGCTGGGACGCTTTGGCAGTGATCACGCTCCCCGTTACTACTTCTATTTTTCGGCGGGCCTGTTGACCTACGGCGTCACCGCTTTAATTGCTGTGGGCGTCATTATCAAGAAGGGCAAGCAGTTTTTTGCCGATACACCTCACCCGTCGACAGACATGCTGCTGTATCTCACCGGCTGGTTCCTGGTGGTGCTCGTGCTGTTCACGATCCCGAGTTCGAAGAAGGCGCGTTATATACTTTCAATTACGCCTGCTATTTCATTGTTGGCCGCTTATATTTTTGTAGAACGTAGCCAGCTATTTGCAAAGACGCGACAAAAGTTGTTGAAGTTCTGCTTGAACTTGCCGGCGATCGGGCTGGGCCTGTTGTTGCTGGCCTGGGTTCATGGTTTGTATGCCCAGACGCCCCTTCATCCCAATTACCTCGGTGCGTCCGTTGGCTTGATTGCCCTCGCTGCACTTCGGCCCTGGATGGAGTCACGCCTGCGCGCCTCTGCACATCGCGAGCTTGTGGTTTTCTGCTTTGGTGCCGCCGCCTTTCTCCTGCTGGATTTGTTTTTCTTTAATTCCATTACTTACCATTTGGAGTTGGCCAATGAGCCGACTCCCAAATTCCTGCCTTATTGGTTTTGGTAAGGCATGCCGTCAGCGGTGCATGAGGCTACCCGCAGGGCCGGCCTTGTGCCTGGAGCGCTTGAAGGCTCCCGCTGCGGCAATGTCGAGTAACCGGCGAAAGTTCGGGCATTGCGCGTGGTTGGGGGCAGGGCATGTGGCGGCATGCCGCAAGCCCTTGCTCATGGCCTGCAGTTGCTTGACCGTCGCATCAAGCTCATCGGCCTTGGCCAACAGCACCGTTCTGTCCACGGTCACCTGACCACTGGCGGGCAGCATGGCCTGTATCTCGTCCAGTGAGAGGCCTGCGGCTTGCCCGAGTGCAATCACCGCCAATTGCTCGACCACTGCTGCGGCAAACTGGCGGCGAGCGCCGGGCGGGCTGATTGCCGTGATCAAGCCTTTCTTCTCATAGAAACGCAAGGTGTGGGCAGGAATGCCCGTGCGCTTGACGACCTCAGTGATATCCATTGATAGACCATTGACTTGAAGTTGACTTCAACTTCTATGATGCCTGCGCATGTTTAATCGGTCCATGGACAAGAGGTGGATATGGCATCGCTGGAGATGGCTGCACAGGTTGTTTGGTTGGGCGCCGGGGCTACGGTGGTGATGGATGTGTGGATGTTGATCCTGAAAGCCCTTGGCGTTCCAACGCTGAATTTCGCGCTGGTTGGACGCTGGGTCGGGCATGCCTGCCGAGGGCAGTTCGCTCATCGCAGCATTGGGCAAGCGATGCCCGTGCGAGGTGAAGTCGCTCTGGGCTGGATTGCGCACTACGTCACAGGCGTTGTGTTTGCCGTGTTGCTGGTGTGGATTCAAGGTGTTGACTGGCTGCAGCAACCCACCTTCCTGCCGGCACTCGCGTGGGGCGTGGTCACAGTGGCTGTACCACTGTGTGTGATACAGCCCGCCATGGGGGCGGGATTCGCATCCTCCAGGACGCCGACGCCGGGCAAGAACCGCTTGCGCAGTTTGATCAGCCATGCCGTGTTCGGCGTGGGCCTCTACCTGGCCGGGGTCGCGATTAGCTGGGCCTAGAGGGGCACCCAATGCAATCGCGGCCAATGCCGTAGCGTCGCCCCTGTGGCTTTTTTCAGCCCTGGGGCTGCACAAAGTCTTCCTCGAAGTGCTCGTGTTCACCTCGTGTATCACCCTGGCGACGCAGCACTTCCATCTGGCGCAGTTCCACGCGGCGGATCTTGCCGGAAATGGTCTTGGGCAGCTCGCTGACGAACTCGATACGCCGCACGCGCTTGTAGGGTGCCAATTGTTCACGGGCGAAAGCCAGGATGTGGCGGGCCAACTCGGCGTCGCCGACGCTGTCATGGGCCAGGATCAGGAATGCCTTGGGCACGGCCAGGCGCAACGGGTCGGGGCTCGGCACCACGGCCACTTCCATCACGGCCGGGTGTTCGATCAGTGCGCTTTCCAGTTCGAAAGGGCTGATGCGATAGTCGGAGGCTTTGAACACATCGTCGGCGCGCCCCACGAACGTGATGTAACCGTCGGCGTCGATCTGTGCGGTGTCGCCGGTGCGGTAGTAGCCGTCGCGCATCACTTCTGCGGTTTTTTCCGGGCTGTCTTCGTAGCCGAGCATCAAGCCGAGCGGGCGTACCGCCAGGGGCAAGGCGACTTCTCCCTCGGTGCCGGGCCGGCCGTCGGGATCGAGCAGCGCCACTTGGTAACCCGGTAATGGGCGGCCCATGGAGCCTGGCTTGAGCACCTGGCCGGGTGTGTTGCCCACCAGGGCGGTGGTTTCCGATTGGCCGAAACCGTCGCGCAGCGGCAACCCCCAGGCCAGCTGGATCTGCTCGATGATTTCCGGGTTCAGCGGCTCACCGGCGCCCACCAGTTCACGCAGGTTCAAGCGTGGCTTGTAGGAGGCCAGGTCTTCCTGGATCAGCATGCGCCACACCGTGGGCGGTGCGCACAGGCTGGTCACGCCGTAGCGTTCCAGCGCGCCGAGCAGGGCCGGTGCGCTGAATCGCGCCACGTTATGAATAAAGATGCAGGCACCGGCATTCCAGGGGGCGAAGAGGCAGCTCCAGGCATGCTTGGCCCAGCCCGGCGAGGAGATATTCAGGTGCAGGTCGCCTGGCTGCAGGCCGATCCAGTACATAGTCGACAGGTGGCCCACCGGATAGCTCTGGTGACTGTGCAACACCATTTTGGGTTTCGAGGTGGTGCCGGAGGTGAAGTACAGCAGCATCGGGTCGATGGCCTGGGTGCTGCCGTCGGCTTGGAACGCCTCGGGATATTCGAAGGCGGCACTGTGGGCGACCCAACCGGAGGGTGGCGAGCCGACACAAATACGATTACAGCCGTCAGCCAGGCCGGTGAACTTGCTGATATGTGCCTGGCCGACCACCAGATGGCGTACTTGCCCGCGCTCGATGCGGTCGCGCAGGTCATCGGGGTTCAACAGCGCCGTGGCGGGGATGACCACGGCGCCGAGCTTGAAGGCGGCGAGCATGGTTTCCCACAGCGCCACATCATTGCCGAGCATCAACAGGATGCGCTCACCACGCCGCACTCCGAGGGCACGCAGGTGGTTGGCGACCTGGTTGGAGCGTGCCGACAGTTGCTGGAAGCTGTAGCGCTGCTCACTGCCGTCTTCTTCGACGATCCACAGTGCATCGGCCGAATTGCCCTCAGCCATGGCATCGAAGTAATCCAAGGCCCAGTTGAATGCGTCCAGCTGCGGCCAGCGGAAATCGCGGACGGCGGTGGCGTAGTCAGTGCGGTGAGCGAGGAGAAAATCCCGAGCGGCCAGGAAGGGCTGGGTCATGGTGGCTGTCCTTAATTATTGTTGTGGGGACTGGCCCCCGGCGCGACCGGGTGGCTGAGCCGAGTATAGGCACGCATAAATCAGAGCAAAACGCTCAAAAACACCACTGCGTTGTGCAAAAAAGTCATGGGGGGCGGCAACATCGAGGTGTGATTGACGGTTAATACATAAAAGTCCAGTATGGAATTATAAGTACAAAAAGTAGCGTCACCTCGTTCTTCACGCTTGCCAAACCAACAACAACTTGCGAGAACACGACCATGAAGAAACGCGCGCTCATCACAGCCTTGACCTTGGGTTTGATCGCCTCCAGCCATCTGCTGGCCGCCGAGAAAACCCTGCGCATCGGCATTGAAGCGGCCTATCCACCGTTCGCTTCCAAGACCCAGGAAGGCAAGATCGTCGGGTTCGACTACGACATCGGCAACGCGTTATGCGCGCAGATGCAAGCCAAGTGCGTGTGGGTAGAGGGTGAGTTCGACGGGCTGATTCCTTCCCTCAAGGTGAAGAAAATCGACATGGCCTTGTCGTCCATGACCATCAACGAAGACCGCAGGAAGTCGGTGGATTTCACCCACAAGTATTACTTCACCGGCTCGCGGCTGGTGATGAAGGAGGGGGCGGTGGTGGACGATCAGTACGCCAGCCTCAAGGGCAAGACCGTCGGCGTGCAACGCGCCACGACCACCGACCGCTATGCCACCGAGGTGTTCGAACCCCAAGGGATCAACGTCAAGCGCTACAGCAACAATGAAGAGATCTACATGGACCTGGCCGCAGGCCGCCTGGATGCGATTTTCGCCGACACCATCCCCCTCAGCGACTTCCTGTCGATGCCGCGTGGCAAGGGCTATGCCTTTGTCGGCCCGGAGCTCAAGGACCCCAAGTACGTGGGCGAGGGCGCCGGTATCGCGGTGCGCAAGGGCAACACGGCGTTGGTCAGTGAGCTGAACGCCGCGATTGACGGCATCCGCGCGAACGGCGAGTACCAGAAGATTTCCCAGCAGTACTTCAAGTCCGACATCTACGGCGATTGATAACCCCTGTCCTAACTGTAGTGAGCGGGCTTGCCCTAATGTCTGTCAGTTAAGCGATAGAGCAGACGATGGATAACCTGTGGGAGGGGGCTTGCTCCCGATAGCGGTGTGTCAGGTTCAGAAACCGTGACTGACACACCGCTATCGGGAGCAAGCCCCCTCCCACCGTGACAGCGTTAAGCCTTAACTGACTGGCATCAGGCCAAGCCCGCTCACTACAACTTCAGTTCTTTCAGGTGTTTGTAGACGGTCGCCCGGCCCATGCCCAGCACATTGGCCACGTAGTTGGAGGCGCTCTTGCCCTTGAATGCGCCCTCGGCATGCAGCGCCAGTACCAGTTCGCGTTTGTGGTCACGGGTCAGCAGGTTCAGGCTCAGTTGGCGTTCACGCATCCAGGCGTGCAGGAACGTGTTGATGCGTTCCTGCCAGTCATCGCGAAACAGCGAGTCCGGCTGGGGGATCAGCTTGCTGGGCGACAGGAACAGGTCCAGCGCCGCCTTGGCGTTTTCGAACAGTGAAATATTCAGGTTGATGCACAGTACCGCGAGGCGATGGCCCTGGTGGTCGTGCAACACGGTACTCAGGCTACGAATTTTCTGACCGTCCCAATTGAGCTTTTCGTAAGGGCCGATATTCACTTCGCTGACGTCATCGCTGAGCATGTCCTCCAGCGAGGAGTCATCGCCAATGGCCCGTTTCGACAGGTTATTGGCGATGTAGTCGACGGTTTGCGTGCGCAAGTCATGCAGCACCACTTCCGCATGGGGAAAGAACAACGTGGCGATCGCATCGGCGATCGCACGGAAGTTCTGCATGACCTTGTCGTGTTCAGCGGTGTTCATCAATGGGGCTCCAGGCGGACGGGGGAGAGCATACCAGCGTCCAGGCCGAACCGCGTCAGGTGCTCGGGCAATGGGGCGCCGCGTGCCAGGGCGGCGCTGGCCTGGCCCATGGCGGGCGAGGTCTGGATGCCATAGCCGCCTTGCGCCGCGACCCAGAACAGCCCGGGCACGCGGGTATCGAAGCCCGACAGCAAATCACCATCCGGCACAAAGCTGCGCAGGCCGGCCCAGGTGCGGGTGGGGCGGCGGATGGTCAGGGTGGTGGCTTCTTCGATCTGGTAGATGCCCATGGCGATGTCCAGTTCTTCGGGCTGCACATCCTGGGGTTCCACCGGGTCGGCATTGGCCGGTGAACCGAGGAACATGCCGGCATCGGGCTTGATGTAGAAAGCTTCGTCGAGGGCCACCAGCATCGGCCAGGCATGGCTGTCGACACCCTCAGGCCCGACGAAGATAAACGCCGAGCGGCGCTTGGGTTGCAGGCCGATGGACGCGGCGCCCGCCAACGCGCCGATGTGATCGGCCCAGGCCCCGGCGGCATTGATGATAACCGGGGCGGTGAAGGTCGAGTGCTGGGTACGCACCTGCCACAGGCCGTCGGCATCGCGGCTCAGGCCCAGCACGTGGCTGTCGGTGTGCACTTCGCCCTGATTGCGGCGGATGCCGCGCAAATAGCCTTGGTGCAGGGCGTCGGTGTCGATGTCGCTGGCCGTCGGATCATAGATCGCACCATGGACTTTTTCGCGGCGCAGGATCGGCAAGCGTGCGCAAGCCTCGTCGGCACTCAACTGTTCGACCTGCGGCACCGTGGCCTTGGCGCTCAGGTATTGGGCGTTCAATTCGGCGGGGTCATTGTTGAAGTCGACGGTCAACTCACCCCGTGGCGTGAGCAACGGGTGCTCACAGAAACCTGCGGGCGGGTTATCGAAAAACGCCCGGCTGGCCAGGGTCAGCGCACGCACTTGCGACGTACCATAAGCGGCGGTGTAGAGCGCCGCCGAGCGCCCGGTGGAGTGATAGGCCGGGTGGTTTTCGCGCTCCAGCACCAGCACCTTGCCGTGCGGCGACAGCCAGAAACCCGTGGACGCACCCGCAATGCCGCCGCCGATGATGATGAAGTCTGCATGGCTCATGAACATCTCCTTGAATGGGATTCAGCGCTGGATCTGGTAGAGGGCATTGGCCAGTGCCACGTCTTCCAGGCCCAGCCCGATGGAGCGGAAAAAAACGTGGCGATCGTAGTCCGGACGCTGTGCCCTGTCGCTGAGCAACTCGGGCAGGTCGCCGACCACGGCGCGTTTATCCCAGCCGTGCCGCTCGGCAGCAATCAGCATTTCGCCGGCCGCGTCCGGCGTGGTCTGGCGATAGTCGCAGAATACGTGCATGGCGTTCAGGCACTGGGGCGGTACTTCATGGGCACGGGGGGCGTTGGTGCTGATGGAGGTGATCAGCGCCGGTTTACTCAGGTGCGAGGGATCGATCACCGGACCGGCCGACGAGGTGCACAGCAGGATAACGTCGGCGTCTTGCAGGGCCTCGTCGCAGGATCGGGCCAGACTCAGGCGCGGGTCCAGCGCCTTGAGCTGCGCGAGGGTTTCAACGCCGGCACTGCCAAGGCTTGGCGAATACAGGCGGATACTTTGCCAGCCGCGCAGGTGCTGCACGTAGTGCAGGTGCGCCTGGGCGACCTTGCCGCTGCCGATAATCGCCAGGCGTCGGGCTGCCACGGGCGCCAGGGCATCCACGGCCAGTGCTGTCGTGGCGGCGGTGCGGGCGGTGGTCAGTTCTGCCGCGTCGCACAGCAGCAGCGGCTGCCCGGTGTGCATCGACATCAGCAATGTCCAAGCCGTCACCAATGGCCCTTGCTCGCGCACGATATACGGCGAAGTCTTGACGCCGTACACCTCTTCGGCGGCCAGCACGCCCAGGTAATTGATGAAGTCACCCGCGCCGTGCGGGAACTCTACCCACTGTTGCGCGGGCTGCACCGCTTGCCCGGCGGCCAGCTCGCGAAACAGCTGGTGCAGGATGTGCGGCACATCGACTTGTGCGAGCAGTTCACGAGCCTGGCCCTGGTTGATCACGAGAGGCGTGCTGGACATGGATATCTCCGCATAAACTATTTTGTCCATTATGGACTTTTAGTTATGCCTGGCAATATCCGCACGAAAAAAGCGTTGCGAACGTTACGTCGCCAGCCACACCGTGACACACAACCCCCGCTGCTGCGCCTCATCGGTAAACCCCAGTTGCACCCGCGCCCCGGTGCGCTCGGCAATCGCCTTGACGATCGACAGGCCCAACCCGGAGCCGGCCTCCTCAGTGCCCAGGCTGCGATAGAACGGGTCGAACACCCGTGCTTGTTCTTCCACGGTGATACCGGGCCCCGAATCCTTGATTTGCAACTGGACCGCGCCAGGCATCGCCACCACCGACAGGTCGATCCGTCCGCCCGAGGGGGTATAGCGGATGGCGTTATCGACCAGGTTTTTCACCAAGGTGAACAGATCCATCGGGTTGAACATCACCGGCACGTCCACGGCGCTGTCGACACCGATATCGATCTGCTTGGCCTCGGCCAATGGCAGTAGATCCTCCAGCACCTGCCGATACACGTCATGCACGGACAGTTGGGTGGGCGCCCGATCCGCCGCCGATTGCGCCGCTGCCAGGCTCAGCAGTTGGTCGATCAGTTTGCGGCCACGCTCGATGCCCCGGGACAACGGCAAGAACCGTTCGCGGGTGATCGGCGACATGTCGGTGGCGGCCAGTCGGTCGGCCTGCAGCGACAGGGCGGTCATGGGTGAGCGCAGTTCATGGGCGGCATCGGCGACAAAGCGGCGCTGGCTGTCCATGGACTGTGCGACACGGCCCAGCAGACGGTTGATCGCCACCACGAACGGGCGCACTTCGGTCGGTAGATGCTGCTCATCAATCGGGTGCAATGCCTGCTCGGCACGCTGGTCGATCTCCGCTGCCAGTACCCCGATCGGGCGGAACAGCTTGCGCACCAGGTCGCCGACTACCAACAACAGCACTGGAAACAAAATCAGAAACGGCAGCAGACTGCGCCATGCGCTTTCGCGGGCATCCTTGTCGCGGGCATCCTGCTCCTGGGCCACGGCAATGCGTTCGCCTTTGGAGGTGGTGCGCACCAGCACACGGAAGGCTTCGCCGGCCACCTCGACCGTGGACAGGCCATCGGTGAGCGTGGTGGGAAAGGGCAGGGGCAGCGCCTCATCGGTGGTGCCTGTCGAATGCCGGCTGTCACCCAGGTACTGGATGATCACCCGGGACTCTTCGTCATCCCCCTCTATGGCCTTGCCTTGCGGGTAGTTCAGGCTCATCTGCTGACGATCGAACAGCATGGCGACCTGGCGCAGGGTATCGTCCTGTTGTTCGTGGGCTTCTTCAAAAGCGGAGACGAAGGCAAACACACTGGCCACCAGCGCCACCAACAGAATCGCCAGGGACAGGGTCACCGATAACCGCAGTTGAACCGACTCACTCAAACGTTTTTTGAAACCATCCATCCCATGCCCCTGACGTTCTTGATCACGTGAGTGCCTAACTTGCGCCGCAAGGCGTGAATAAAGAACTCGATGGCGTTGCTTTCCACCTCGTTGCCCCAGCCATACAGGCGATCTTCCAGTTCACTGCGCGAGAGGATCGCTCCCGGGCGGATCAACAAGGCTTGCAACAGCGCGAACTCGCGGCTGGAGAGTGCCACGCCAGGTTGTTCCGCGCTGCTGGCTTCTTTGGAGAGCAGGTCCAGCGAGACCACCCCGTTGCTGAGCAAGGATGAGGCGCTGCCGCCTTTACGGCGCAGCACGGCGCGCATGCGGGCCAGCAGTTCGGGCATGTCGAAGGGCTTGAGCAGGTAGTCGTCGGCACCGCCGTCGAGCCCCCGCAGGCGGTCGTCGAGGCTGTCGCGGGCGGTGATGATCAGCAGCGGCACCGGGTTGTTGCGGCTGCGAAGGGTCTCCAGCACTTGCAAGCCATCCTTGCCGGGCAGGCCCAGGTCCAACAGCACCAGGTCATAGGGATGGGTGTCCAGGGCGGCCAGGGCCGTGACACCATTGTTGACCCAGTCGGCGGCATAGCTCGCATCGCTGAGCGCGCGCTGGATGGCATCGCCAATCATCGGGTCGTCCTCGACCAGCAGTATCCGCATGTTTCTCTCCACGCAAAAAAAACGCGGCGAAAGGATCGCCGCGTGTGTATTGAAGCACCTGTGCCGAACCGCGTCAGCCTTTCATCGAGTCGAAGGTCTTGAGCAGGTCATCCATCGAGGCCTTGCAGGTGGCCTGGTTCGGGTTGCCGTCACGCAAGTCCGAAAGGGCACGGTCGATGGCTTTGTCCAGCACATGCCAGTCGTTCGCGGCCCGTGGCTTGATGCCGGCTTCGGCGGCGTCCCAACTGGTTTCCAGGTCCTTGATACGGGCCTTGGCGCCGGGCAGGTCATTCTTGGCGACCAGTGCGGACACATCTGCCGCGATGCTGCGGAATTCGGACAGGTCACCCAGTTTCGAGGCGTGGGCCTGGCTGCTGGTCGGGTTGGCGTCGGCGGCGTCCTTGGGCTTGTCGGCTGGTTTCGAGCAGCCCGTGGCCAGGGTCAGCATAAAGATGGCCGAGGCGATGGCGACGCGGCGAAGCAGGTTTTGAGCGATGCGCATGAGGATTTCCTTGATAGCAGAGATTATTGAGTGATGGCTTTGCGGTTGCCGACGCTGATTTGCGCGACCGCCACCAGCAGTACGATGACGCAGAGGAACAGCGCGCTGGTCCAACTGGCGCCCATGCCCAGGCCGCCGTAGGTCTTGGCTTGGGTGAGCAGGTCGCCGAGGGAGGCGCCGAACGGCCGAGTGAGGATGTAGGCGACCCAGAAGGTCAGCACGCTGTTGACGCCCAGGCGCCAGGCCACTAGGGCAATCGCGATCAGACCGGCGAAGATCACTGCACCGAGGGTGAAGCCCAGGCCCAGCGCTTCGGTGGCGAGGTCCCCGGCGGCGGTGCCCAGGGCGAAGGTGCACAGCACCGTGGTCCAATAGAACCACTCACGCCGTGGTGTCACGATGTCGCGGATCGACAGGCTGCGTTCGGTGCGGAACCAGACGATGAAGTTGAGGGTGAGCAATACCGAAAAAATCGCCGTGCTGGTGTACAGGCTCACGTCGAGCTTATCGGTAAGGATATCGGTGATCTGTGTGCCGACGATGCTTACCAGCACCACGGTCAGCCAGTAGATCCAAGGCGTGTAGGCTTTGGTGCGCATCTGGCAGAACAACGCCACCGCCAGCAGCGCGGCCATGCCGATGCTGGTCCAGCCGGCGCCGAAACCGGCATTGACGGCGAGGTAATCCGCGCCGGTTTCGCCCACGGTGGTGGACAAGATCTTGATCACCCAGAATGACAGCGTCACCTCGGGTACTTTGTTCAGCCAGCGGGCTGCTGTGACATTCATGGGTTAGTTCTCCTTGACTGCGCTGTGGTTGGCGCAGGGGAGAAGGTAAGCCCCGAAACTTAGCTGAGACTGAGCGCCGCGTCTTTTTTCAGGATATGCGCCATGCCGATCGTGGTGAGGTGCACCTCAGTGCCGGTCGGCGGCGCCTGCAAGCCCGAACTGCGCACCAGGATCGCCTGGCCCGGTTCGTCCTCATCGGGGTGCAATACCACGGTCAGGGTGCAGGTATTACCGCCGAATTCGCGCTCGGTCACCACGCCACGGCAACCGGCATCACCGCTGGTGCTCAACTGCAGCTGCTCCGGGCGCAGCATGATCCGTGTGGTGTCGTGCAGGGACGGGTTGTCGACCGGTACGCGCCCCAGGCCGCAATGCGCCCAGCCGCCTTCGACCCTGGCGGGCAGCACCACCGCTTCACCGAGGAACAACGCGGTTTGCTCATCGACCGGGTATTGGTACAGGTCCATCGGGTGGCCCGATTGCACCAGGCGGCCCTGGCGCATCACCGCCAGTTGGTCGGCAAATGACAGCGCCTCACTTTGGTCGTGGGTCACCAGAATGGTGGTGATGCCGGCGTCGCTCAGAAGGCGTGCAACCATCTTGCGCATGGCCGAGCGCAAGCCGGTGTCCAGTGCCGAAAACGGCTCGTCCAGCAGCATCAGCCGTGGCTGTTGCGCCAATGCACGGGCCAGGGCGACACGCTGCTGCTGGCCGCCGGACAACTCGTGGGGCCAGCGCCGGGCCATGTTGGCGTCCAGGGCCACGCTGTCCATCAGCTCGGCGATGCGGGTGTCGCGGGCCTCACCTTTGGTCGCCAGGCCGAAGCCGATGTTGTCGGCCACGGTCATGTGCGGGAACAGCGCGCCGTCTTGCGGCACGTAGCCGATCTGGCGCTGGTGCGCCGGTACGGCGTGGGTGGCGTCCACCAGGGTCTGGCCGTTGAGGGTCAGGCGGCCGGTGTCGGGGAATTCAAAGCCTGCGATCATGCGCAGCAAGGTGGTCTTGCCGGAGCCGGACGGCCCGACGATCACTGTGCGGCTGCCCGTGGGCACCGACAGGCTGACGTCCGCCAGGGCACGCTGGGTGCCGAAGGTCTTGCAGAGGGCGTGGAGTTCGAGGGCGTTCATCGGCCTGCCGTGCGTTTGGATTGGTGGTAGAGAAGGCCGGTCAACGGCAGTGAGAGCAGGATCATGATCAGCGCATAGGGCGCCGCGGCGGCGTAATCGATTTCGCTGGTCATTGCCCAGAACCCGGTGGCCAGGGTGCGCGTTCCGTTGGGGGCCAACAACAGCGTCGCCGTCAGTTCATTGGTGATCGCCAGGAACACCAACGCGGCCCCCGCAGCGGCGGCGGGGGCGGCCAGGCGCATGGTGATCAGCCACAACGCGCGGCCCGGCGAACGGCCGAGGCTGCGTGCCATGTTTTCCAGCTCTACCGGCGCCTGGGCGATACCGGCGCGCAGACTCACCAGCGCCCGTGGCAGGAACATCAGCAAGTAGGCGAGCAGCACGGTGATCGTGGTCTGGTAGATCGGTCGGGCGAAGTGGATGGTCACCGTGACCAGGGCCAGCGCGACGACGATACCCGGCAGCGAGCTGGTGATGTAATTGCAGCCCTCCAGCATGCGCTGCAAGCGCCCCGGCGCACGGATCGACAGCCACGCGATCGGTACCGCCGCGCACGTGGTCAACAGCGCCCCGGCAATCCCCAGCAGCACGGTCTGTTCCAGTGCCGGCAACAGTTCGCCGAGCTGCCAGACCTCGCTGCCTCCGGCGATCAGCCATTTGCCCAGGGTGACCAGCGGAACGCCCAGGGCCAGTGCGCAGGTGGCAACTTGCAAGGCCAGGGCGAGCAGGGTGGTGGTCGCGCCCAGTGTGACGGTGCGCTGTTCACGGGCGCTGCCGGAACCGACCCGCGCATAGCGCGCATGCCCGCGTGCGGCGGATTCGACGGTCAGCATCGCCAGGCAGCACAACGCCAACACCGCAGCCAGCATGTTCGCCGCCGGGCCGTTAAAGGTGGATTTGAACTGATCGAAAATGGCCGTGGTGAAGGTGTCGAAGCGGATCATCGCGTACAGGCCATATTCGGCCAGCAAGTGCAGGCCCACCAGCAGCGCGCCGCCGCAGATCGCCAGGCGCAGTTGTGGCAGCACCACCCGCCAGAACACCGCCCAGGGCTTGAGACCCATGGATTCGGCCACGTCTTCGATGGCCGGGTCAAGCCGGCGCAACGTCGCCGCCACCGGCAAGTACAAAAACGGGAAGTAGGCAATCACCGACACCAGCACGCCCGCCGGCAAGCCGTGGATCGACGGCACCAGGCTGACCCAGGCGTAACTGTGCACAAACGCCGGCACCGCCAGCGGCGCCACGGCCAACAACGACCAGGCGCGCCGCCCCGGCAGGTTGCTGCGCTCGGTCAGCCATGCCAGCGCAATGCCCAGCGCCATGCACAACGGCAAGGTGAACAGCACCAGCAATACGGTGTTGAGCAACAGTTCGCCCACACGCGGGCGCCACACCAGCGCTTCGATCTGCGCCCAGCCAATTTGCCACGACACGCCGATCACAAACGCGATCGGCAGCAGGGCCAGCAGCGAAACCAGTACCGACAAACTGGTGACCCACGTGCCGCCACGGCTTTTGAACAGGCCGTGGAAGCGTTTGCGCGGCGACGCGTGGGCGATGCCGGTCAGGGAAGGTTCAGGCAACAATCAGAGCAGTCCGGCCTGGGTCATCAGCTCGACCGCTTTTTTGCTGTTGAGCTTGGACGCGTCGACCTTCGGTGCATCCAATTGCGCCAGCGGGGTCAGCTTGGGGTTGGACTGGGCGTTCAGGCCCACCGCGTATTCGAACGAGTTGCCGTCCTTGAGAATCGCCTGGCCGTCTTTGCCGGTGATCCACTTCAGGAAGGCTTGGGCCTGTTCTTTATGTTTGCTGGAGGCCAAGACGCCGCCACCGGAGATGCTCACGAACGCGCCCGGATCCTGATGCTTGAAGTAGTGCAGCTGGGTGTTCTTGCTGTTTTCGCCGGTCTTGGACTGATCGACGAAGCTGTAATAGTGATAGATCACGCCGCTGTCGACCTGGCCTGCGTTGACGGCTTTGAGCACGGCGCTGTTGCCACGGTAGATGCTCGCGTTGGCCTTCATTGCCTTGAGCCAGTCGAGGGTGGCGGCTTCGCCCTTGAGTTCCAGCACGGCGGCGACGATGGCCTGGAAGTCGGCACCGGCCGGCGAGGCGGCCCAACGGCCTTTCCAGCTTGGCGAGGCCAGGTCCATCAGCGATTTGGGCAGGTCGGCGTCTTTCAGTTTGCTCGGGTTGTACACAAACACCGTGGAGCGTGCGGCAATGCCCAGCCATTTGCCGTGAGCCGGACGGTAGGCAGGATCAACCTGTTCCAAGGTGGCGGGTGCGACCGGCGCGAACAGGCCGGCGTTGTCCACCAGGACCATGGCCGGGGAGTTTTCGGTGAGGAACACATCCGCCGGGGAGGCGGCGCCTTCCTGCACGATCTGGTTGCCCATCTCCGTGTCATCGCCATTGCGGATCGTCACCGGAATCCCGGTTTCCTGGGTGAAGCCTTCGACCCAGGCCTTGGTGAGGCTTTCGTGCTGGGCGTTGTACACCACCAGGCCGACCGGTTCACTGGCGGCGTACACGTGCCCGGCGCTGACCAAGGCAGTGGCGAGCAGGGCTTTTTTGACGAACGAGGGAAGGCGGCTGGTCATGCGGTGAAAGCTCCGGGTTTTTATGGCTGCACGGGAGATCCGCGAGTGGTGTTCGAGATTAAACCAATAGGAATCATTTGCATATTGAAGCGCGGCGAATGTAGGGCCGGGAATGAGAAAAAAACGTCAAAAAAACGTGATAAATATCGTCGGGCGCAGCGCTCAAAACCAATGAGGGAGGGTAGTCTCATTCCCGTCCGTCAAGAATATCCGCCCCAACCCGGCCTTGTAGTGAGCGGGCTTGCCCCGCGCTGGGTGGCGCAGCCGCCCCAAACCCAGGCACCTCGGTCTTTCTGAAACACCACGGCGTTCTTATTGGGGCGGCTTCGCCACCCAGCGCGGGGCAAGCCCGCTCACTACAATGCGGGTTTCCACAGGGGGCTAGAGCGTCTTGGCGGTAGTCCTGCCTACCAATTCCACCCGGCACCCAGGCTGCGCATCGCTGACCGTCAGTTGCATGTCATGCAGCCGCGCCACCGCCGCCACCATGCTCAACCCCAGCCCATTGCCCGGTGTGTGCCGGCTCGCTTCGGCGCGATACAAGCGGCGTAGTACCGCCTGGCGCTCGGCTTCGGGAATGCCGGGGCCGTTGTCGGTCACGTGAATGCCGGTCCAGGCCGCATCGGCAATCACGCTCAGCCGCACCTGGCTGTGCCCGGGTGAAAACTTGATGGCGTTATCCAGCAAATTGCACAGCGCATCGAATAACAGTTGCGCATCACCGGCGATGATCACCGGGGTGTCGTGGGTGTCGACGCTGAGGACCGTGCCACGCTCTTCGGCGAGCGGCTCGTAAAGCTCGGCGGCGTCGGCGGCGATCAGGTTGAGGTCGACCGGGGCGAAGTGGCTGCGCCGGGCGCTGTTTTCGATTTCAGAGATGCGCAGCAATGCCTTGAAGGTCAGCAGCAACCCCTTGGCCTCGCTCAGCGCGGCGTCCACGCTGGCGGCATAGTCGGCGGGGGCCATGTCACGGCGTTGTGCACGCTCAAGGCCGGCGATCAGGCGGGTCAAAGGGGTGCGCAGGTCATGGGCGATGTCATCGCACACGCCTTTGACCTCGCTCATCAAGCGTTCCAACTCATCGAGCATGCCGTTGACCACCTGGGCCAGGCGGTCGATGTCGTCGTTGTTGCCGCGTACCGGCAGGCGGCCGCTCAGGTCGCCTTCGATAATGCCTGTGATCGAACGGCTGACCTTGTCCAGGCGACGATGGGCCAGGTAGCCCAGCCCCACCGCGCCCACCAGGCCGACCAGCAGCAACAGCAGCCCGCCGGAGATCAGTGCATTGATCAGCAGTTCGTCGAATTCGCGGATGTCATGCACATCCTGGGCAACCAGCAGCAGCTTGCCGTCATCCAGTCGATGTACGATAAAACGCACGGGCCGGTGGTGCCCGTTGGCCTTGAGCCAGCGAAATTCCTGGGGTTTGTCCAACGCCGTATACGCCGGCAACTGACGAATCGCGCCGGCAATGAACTGCCCCTGTGCATCGAACAGGCTGTGGGGCAGGCGGCCGTCGGTGTCTTGGGCGGCGTGTTTGCGGATTTCATGCAGGCGCAACTCGGCGTCTTGTGCACTGCGGTTTTCCACCTGGCGATACAGCGCGGTATCCGCTTCGGTTTTCAGGTAGAACGAGGTCTGCCAGTAGATATAGCCGAACAACGCCAGGAACGAGCAGCCGAACAGACCCAGAAACAAGAGCCCGGTACGAAAGCTGATGGTCCGCGGGATTTCACTCAGGCGTGCGAAGGACATAGCCGGCTCCTCGCACGGTATGGATCATCTGCCCTTCGCCGTCGCCATCGATTTTACGGCGCAGGCGGCCGATGTGCACTTCGATGACATTGGTGCGCTCGTCGTAGCGGTAATTCCACACGGCCTCGAACAGCATGGTGCGGGTGATGACCAGGCCGGCGTTGCGCATCAGGTGTTCGAGCAGGGCGTATTCGCGCGGGACCAGTTCGATGGTGCGCTCGCCACGGCGTACGGTACGGCGCAGCAGGTCGACTTCCAGGTTGGCCACGCGCAGGTGGGTTTCCGGCGCCGGGGCCACCGGTTCGGCGCGGCGGCGGTTGAGCGCATCCAGGCGAGCGGTCAGCTCAATGAATTCGAAAGGTTTGGTCAGGTAGTCATCGCCACCGGCACGCAGCCCGCGTACGCGTTCATCCAGGGCGCTCAAGGCGCTGAGGATCAGCACCGGCGTGGTGGTGCCCGCCGCGCGCAATGCAGTGAGCACGCCCAGGCCATCGAGGCCGCCGGGCAACATGCGGTCGAGCACGATCAGGTCAAACGGCTCGCTCAAGGCTTTGAGCAGGCCGTCGCGACCGTTCAGCGCCGTGGTCACGCTGAAGCCGTAGTCGATCAGCGCCAGTTCGATTTCGCGGGCGGTGGTTAAGTCGTCTTCAACGACCAGAACATGAGTCATGGCAAGAGAACCGGTCACGTCTTCAGGGCAGAGGTGGCATAGTGTGGCAAAGCCTGGAGCGGCGCCACGTTCCCGCCAGATAAATTAAAGTTTAGATTCGAGCTGGAGATACAAGCGTGCGCATTCTTGTGGTTGAAGATGACGAGCAGACCGCCAACTACCTGCTGCGCGGTTTAAGCGAAAGCGGGCATGTGGTGGATGTGGCCGTGGACGGCACCAGCGGCCTCGGCCTGGCGCTGGAGGGCATTCACGACGTGTTGATCGTCGACCGGCGCCTGCCGGGCCTGGACGGCATTGCCTTGGTCAAGGCACTGCGCGCACGCCAGTCGCGGGTGCCGGTGTTGATGCTCAGCGCCCAATCATCGACTCGCGACAAGGTCGAGGGCCTGCAAGCGGGTTGCGATGATTACCTGTCCAAGCCCTATGCGTTTGCCGAAGTGCTGGCGCGACTCGATGCGTTGCTGCGCGGCCGCGAGCAATCGGGCAGAACCCTGCACGTCGGCGAGTTGCAACTTGACTGCGCCACCCGCACCGCCGTGCGCCAGGGGCGTAGCATTGCCTTGCAGCACCGCGAAGCCCTGTTGCTGGAAAAGCTCATGCGCCACAGTGGCCAGGTGGTGACCCGCGACATGTTGCTCGACAGTGCCTGGGACTATGACTTCGACCCCAACGACAACGTGATCGACAAACACATCCACCGCTTGCGGCGCAAATTGGATGAAGGCTTCGAGTACTCGCTGATCAAGACCATCCCCGGGGCCGGCTACAGTTTCCAGGTTTCTTAAACAAAAGTTTATCGACTGACGAACGCCCTGGCAGGCACCTCTCGCTATCTTCGCCGCATTCTTTAGCGGGGGGCGGGTGCCCATGTCAGTTGCAAGAACCTCTTTATGGCTTGTCGGCCTGCTGCTCAGCGGTTGTTCGATGGTGCCCGATTATCAAACACCCACCTTACCCCTGGCCGCGCAATGGGATGCCGGGGCGTCGGCGTCGGCGGCGCAGGGCGGGCGCTGGTGGCGCGAATTCCACAGCGCCGAGCTGGACCAGTTGATCGCCCGTGGCCTGGCCGCCAACTACACGCTCAAGGCGGCGGTCAGTCGTATCGATGAAGCCCGCGCTTCGTCGCAAGTGGCGGGCGCGGCGCAGTTTCCGGCGCTGAATCTGGGAGGCAACTTCCAACGCCAGAACAATTACGGCACCACACCAAAACGCAGCGTGTTTGCCGAAGCCACCTATGAGCTGGACTTCTGGGGCAAACAGCGTGCAGCGGCAGACTCGGCAGACGCACTGGCCAAGGCTACGGTGTTTGATGCCGGCACCTTGCGTATGAGCTTGAGCGCAAGCATCGCCGACAGTTATTTCCAGGTGCTGTCCCTGCAAGAGCGCCTGCGCCTGGCCCAATCCATCGCCGACGATGCGCGCCAAGTGCTCGACCTGGTGGAGGTGCAAGCCCGCCAGGGCGCCGTGTCCAACCTGGAAGTGGCCCAGCAGCGCAACGCCCTGCAAACCTTCGAAGCGGCCATGCCACCGCTGCGCCAGCAGCGCGACCAGGCGTTGTATCAATTGGCGGTGCTGGTCGGAGCGCCGCCCGAGGGCTTCCATTTGCAAGGGGAGGGGCTCAAGGGTCTGCAAATTCCGCAGCCGACCACGGGCCTGCCGATTGGGCTGCTGCGCCAGCGCCCGGACATTCAGGCCGCCGAAGCGCGCCTGGTATCGGCCAACTTCGATGTCGGCGTGGCGCGTGCAGCGTTTCTGCCCAACCTGTCCCTGGACCTGCTGGGCGGTATCGACACCCTGGCCGGCGGGCAAATCTGGAGCGCCATCGGCACCCTCAGCCAGCCGCTGTTCCAAGGCGGCCAACTCAAGGGCCAACTGCATTTCGATCAAGCCCATGTGCAGGAGCTGACCGCCAGCTACCGCGAATCGATCATCGAGGCCCTGCAAGACGTCGAGACCCAACTGAGCGCTACCCGTGAGCTGGACAAGAGCTACGCGCTCAACCAGGCCGCTGTCGACTCGGCCCGCGAAGCCGCGCGCCTGGCCCAGGTGCGCTACCGCTTGGGCTCCACCGATTTCCAGACGCTGTTGATCGTCGAGCGCACCCAGTACCAGGCCGAAGACAGCCTGCTTCAGGTGCGCCTGCAGCATTTACAGGCCGCCGTCGGTTTGTTCCGCGCTCTGGGTGGGGACTTCTCCGTCGCCGGCCTTGCTTCCCAATCTCCCGTACAGGTGGCTCAGCCATGAGTGTCTCCAATTCCCGTCATCGCCTGGTTCTGGGCACCCTGATCGTGCTGTCGCTGGCCGCCGTGGCCGGGGGCGTTCATTGGGTCCGGCGCGCGCAGGCCGCACCGCTGCCGGTGGAGGCAAGTGCCGTGCCGGTACGTTTGTCGACGGTCAGCCGTCAGGACTTGCCGATCTGGATCAGCGCCATCGGCAATGTGCAGGCGCTCAACAGCGTCAATGTGCGGGTGCGGGTCGACGGCGAGTTGCAAAAGATCCTGTTCAACGAAGGCCAGATGGTCAGCGCCGGCAGCCTGCTCGCGGTGATCGACCCACGGGTGTATCAGGCGCAAGTCGCCCAGGCCCAGGCACTGGTGGCTAAAGATCAGGCACAACTGGCCAACCTGCGTGTCGACCTCGACCGCGCCAGCAAATTGGCCGCCGCCAAGGCCGGGCCGACCCAGGATGTGGACACCTTCCGTGCCCAACTGGCTGCGCAACAGGCCACGGTGCAGGCTGATCAGGCCGCGCTGGACAGCGCACGCCTGCAGTTGGAGTTCACCCAGGTCAAGGCGCCGTTCACCGGGCGCACCGGCCAGCGCCTGCTGGATGTCGGCGCTATTGCCCACGGCGCCGAGGCCACGGGGCTGGTGACCATTACCCAGATGAACCCGATTTCGGTGGCGTTTGCCGTGTCCCAGGATGACTTGGCCGAGATTCTTCAAGAGAACGCCAAGGGCGCGTTGCAGGTGGTGGCGATGACCCGCGATGGCCGCCAGGCGATTGCGCAGGGGCGCTTGAGCTTTATCGACAGCCAGGTGGCGGCGGCCAGCGGTCAGGTGCAGCTCAAGGCGCAATTCGATAACACCGCCGGCCAGCTGTGGCCGGGTGAACTGGTCAGCGCGCGCTTGCTGGTGCAAACCCACCAGGATGTGACTGTGGTACCTGCCGAGGCCGTGCAGTTCGGCCGCCAAGGCAATTTTGTGTACGTGGTGGGCGACGATCAGCGCTTGCAACCCCGGCAGGTCGACGCCGGTACCGTGGTCGACGGCAAACAGTGGATTCGCCAGGGCTTGAACGCCGGGGAAACCGTCGTGGTACAAGGCCAATCCCGTGTCGCCCCCGGCGTCAAGGTGATGCCCGCCAACACCGACACTGCCGTGCTGGCGGAGACCAAGCCATGAGGGGCCTGGCCGGTTTGATTCAACGCCGCGTCGGCCTCAGCCTGTTGGCGGTGGGCGTGATGCTGCTGGGCGCGTTTGCCTACTTCCAGTTGCCGGTGGCACCGCTGCCGACCGTGGATTTCCCGACGATTCAGGTCACCGCCAAACTCTCCGGCGCCAGCGCCGAAACCATGGCCTCCTCGGTGGCGACGCCGTTGGAGCGGGCGTTCGCCGCCGTGCCGCAAGTCACCTCGATGACCTCATCGAGCGCCGCCGGCAAGACTCAGATCGTCCTGCAGTTCGATCTCAACCGTGACATCGACGGTGCGGCCCAGGATGTGCAGACCGCGATCAATACCGCCACGCCCAACCTGCCCAAGACGATGTCCAGCGCGCCGACCTTCAACAAGGTCAACCCGGCCGAAGGCACCGTGCTGTCCCTGGCGGTCACGTCGCCCACACGCACCTTGCCGGAGCTGGACCGCTACGCCGACAACTACATCGCCCAGCGCCTGTCGCAGATGCCCGGTGTGGGTCTGGTGGATTTTCACGGTGAACAGAAACCTGCCGTGCGCGTGCAGATCGACCCGGATGCGCTGGCCGCCCGTGACCTGACGCTGGAGGACGTGCGCAGCGTGATCGGTGTCAGCACGCTCGATCAACCCAAGGGCAGCCTCGACGGGCCCAGCCGCTCCATCACCCTTGGCGCCACCGACCAGATGCTTGACCCGCAGCATTACCGGGACCAGGTCATCGCCTATAAAAATGGCATGCCGATCAAGCTCGGCGACCTCGGCCGCGTCATCGCCGGGGCCGAAGACACCCAGCAAGCCGCCCAGTTGGGGCGTGAGCCGACGGTGATCGTCGATATTCATAAACAGCCGGGCTTCAACCTGCTGTCGACGATCGCCACGCTCAAGGCCAAGTTGCCTGAACTCACCGCTTCGTTGCCGCGCGATGTGCAGGTCCAGGTGGTCGGCGATCGCACGCAAACCATCGAAGCCTCGGTCAACGACATGCAATTCACCTTGCTGCTGTCTATCGCGCTGGTGGTCGTGGTGATCTTTATCTTCTTGCGCAAGGCCACGGCCACGCTGATTCCGAGCCTGACCATCCCGCTGTCGCTGGTGGCCACGTTCGGCGTGATGTACCTGTTGGGCTATAGCCTCGACAACCTGTCGATCATGGGCCTGGCGATTGCCGTGGGTTTTGTGGTGGACGATGCCATTGTGGTGATGGAAAACATCGTGCGTCACCTGGAAATGGGCAAGTCGCGCTTGCAGTCGGCGGTGGATGGCCTGCGCGAAGTAGCGTTCACCATTGTGTCGATGACGGTGTCATTGATTGCGGTATTCCTGCCGATTTTGTTGATGTCGGGGATCGTCGGGCGCTTGATGCGCGAGTTTGCAGTGACGGTCAGCGTGGCGATCCTGATGTCGTGCATCGTTTCGCTGACCATTACGCCCATGCTTTGCGCCTGGCTGCTCAAACCTCACGCCGAGCAACCAGAGGGACGCTTCGCCCAGGCGTGCGAGCGCGCCTTCACGCGCTTGCACAATGGCTACCGACGCAGCCTGGACTGGGTGCTGGACCATCAGCGCATGACCCTGGCGGTCGCCATTGCGACCTTGGCCGCTACGGCGGTGCTGTACGTAGGCATTCCCAAGGGCTTCTTCCCACAGCAGGACAACGGCCTGATCCAGGGTGTGGCCGAAGCGGCGCCGGATATCTCGCCGTCGGCGATGCGTGCCCAGGTCAACCGCGCCGCCGAAGTCATCGGCCAAGACCCCGCGGTGGCACGCGTGTATTTCTGGATCGGTCCCAACCCGACCGTCAGCCAGGGCAAGGTGATGATCAACCTCAAGCCCTTCAGCGAGCGCACCGCCAGTGCCGCTGACGTGATCCGTCGCTTGCAGCCGGCGCTGGATCGCCTGGACGGTGTGAAAGTGTTCATGCAGGCCAACCAGGACATCCAGATCGGCGGTCGCGCCAGCAAGACCCAATACCAATACACCCTGCAAGACCCGGACAGCGTTGAATTGGACCACTGGAGCGGCGTGCTGCTGGCCAAGCTCAAGACCTTGGCGCAACTGCAGCATGTGACCTCCGACCAGCAGCAGGCCATCGCCCAGTCGACCCTGGTGATCGACCGCCCGACCGCCGCGCGCCTGGGCGTGACGGTGCAGGCGATTGATGACGTGCTGTACGACGCCTTCGGCCAGCGCCAGGTCGCAACGATGTTCACCCAATTGGACCAGAACCATGTGATCCTCGAACTCGACCCGAGCTGGCAAACCTCCACCGCCACCCTGGCGCATCTGTTTGTGCGCGCCAGTTCCGGCGCGCGGGTGCCGCTCAACCTGCTGGCGAGCGTGCAGACCGAGCAAGTGCCGATCATCATCAACCATCAGGGCGTGTTCCCGGCGATTACGCTGTCGTTCGACCTGGCGCCCGGCCAAGCCCTGAGCAATGCCGTGGATGCCATCAACCAGGCGAGCCTGGCGGTGGCGATGCCGGACACCGTGGTCGGCAGTTTCCAGGGGACCGCCCAGGCGTTCCAGGACTCGCTGAAGTCGCAACCGTGGTTGATCCTGGCGGCGATCCTCACGGTGTACATCGTGCTCGGTGTGCTTTACGAGAACGCGATTCACCCACTGACGATTATTTCGACGTTGCCGTCTGCCGGGTTTGGCGCCTTGCTGGCGCTGATGCTGTGCGGCCAGGACCTGTCGGTGCTGGGCATGATCGGCATCATCCTGCTGATCGGCATCGTCAAGAAAAACGCGATCATGATCGTCGACTTCACCTTGCAGGCCCAGCAGCAGGGTATGTCGCCCCGCGAGGCGGTGCGCGAAGGCTGCTTGCTGCGCTTGCGGCCGATCCTGATGACCTCGCTGGCCGCTTTGCTGGGCGCGGTGCCGCTGGCGTTCGGGCATGGGGCCGGGGCTGAATTGCGCCAACCGTTGGGTATCGCGATTGTCGGCGGGTTGGCGGTTTCGCAGATTCTTACGCTATACACCACTCCCGTAGTCTATCTTTGGTTCGAACGGCGGCGTCGCAAGGCACTGCCCGACACCAAGGGTATTGCGGTTTGAACGCGGCAGTGGAACCTCGTATGGGCATGGATTTCAGGCAAAGCCTGACGAAGCGGATCGTGATTGTGTTTGCCCTGATGAGTGCCTTTGTAGCGGGAGTGTTTGCCGCAGGTATCGTGGCGACCGTGCATGTCGTCGAGTCCAAACTCACCAGTGCCGACCTTGGGGGCGGCTTGAACCGTCTGTTGCGCCAGGACGATGCTGGCGCCTGGAGCCACCACCCGGAAAAAGACGAGTTGTTTTTTGCCCAGGGCGAGTCGGGCGACATGGCCCTCGACCCGGCCCTGGCCACGCTGGCGCCGGGGTTCCAGGAAATCGAGTATCAGGGGCAGTCTTACTACGCGGTTTCCCAGGTGGTGGACGGTCGCCAATATGTGCTGCTGCGTAACCAGGAAAGCTTCGAGCAACGCGAGCGCGTGCTGTTCGCTGCGGTGGCGGTGGGTTTTGTGCTGAGCATTCTGCTGGCGATCCTGTTGGGCCGCTTGTTGGCTCGTCGGGTCATGGCGCCCGTGATCCGCCTGGCGCGGCAGGTGCGCCATCGTGATCAGTTGCTGGACGTGGCGCCGCCCCTGCATCCGGACTACGCGGTAGATGAGGTGGGGGAGTTGGCCCTGTCCTTCGATAAGACCCTGGGTCGGCTGCGCGACGCGTTGAGCCGGGAAAAGCTCTTCACCAGTGACGTCAGCCACGAATTGCGCACGCCGCTGATGGTATTGGCCAGCTCCTGTGAGCTGTTGCTCAGTGACCCCTCCCTGGATCAGCGCTCGGCAGCGCAGGTCGGCCGCATTGCCCGGGCCAGCGATGAAATGCGCCAACTGGTGGACACCTTCCTGATGCTGGCGCGGGCTTCGGATGCCCGGGAAAATGGCGCGCAGGCCACCCTGAAAGAGGTGGCCGACGGTTTGGTCGAGATCTGGGGGCGGATGATTCGCGAAAAAGGCTTGACGTTCATCTATGCCAGCGAACACGCCTCGTCGCAGTTGTACAACCAGACGTTCCTGCAATCGGTCATGGGCAACCTTCTGCGCAATGCCTGGCACTACACCGACCAAGGGTTTATTCGCCTGACCCTGAGTGAGCATGGCTTCAGTGTGGAAGACAGTGGCATCGGCATTCCCGATGACAAGCGCGAAGCGATGTTCCAACCCTTCGTACGCGGCGAACAAAGCCGTGGCGAAGGGTTGGGCCTGGGCCTGTCGCTGGTGCAGCGGATTTGCGGCATTCAGCAATGGCAGGTCGACCTCACCGCCAGAGAGCCGAACGGCTGTTGTTTCGCCGTGAGCCTGGAACGCAACGCTTGATCAATGGATGCACCGCGATCCAAATGTGGGACGGGGCTTGCTCCCGATGGTGGTGGGTCAGTCGGCAGATATACCCACTGACCCACCGCCATCGGGAGCAAGTCGAATCGTTGCACCGCCCCTCCCACATTTAACCGAGGAGCGGCTTGTTTAGCGCATATGCAGGATGATCGGGCTGCTGCTGGCCGGGTCGGTATGCCCGCGCAGCTTGTTCACCGCTGATGCCTCAACCGCGCCGCCATGGTTGCCCCAGGTACTGCGCACGTAACTCAGCACTTCGGCGATTTCTGCGTCCGACAACTGCTCACGAAACGCCGGCATGCGGTACGCGTCCGGCATGCCGGCGGTCACGACCCGTTGTGAGCCGTTGAGGGTGATGTTGATCGCTGAGGCACTTTCCGTCGCCAACGCCGAGGTAGCACCGGCCAGGGGCGGCATCCACTCGGGCTGGCCCTTGCCGTCCGCGCCGTGGCAGGACGCGCAGCGGGTGGCGTAGGTGTGGGCGCCGGGGCGGGTGTCGACGGCGGCGTTCTGGTATTGCCAGGGCGTGCCGTCACGCTGCGGGTCGCCGGGCAGTGACTTGAGGTAATGGGCGATGGCTGTCAGGTCCTCGTCGTTCATGAACTGGGTGGAGTTATTGAACGCCTCGGTCATCGAGCCATATACCACGGCATGCCGGTTGCGACCGGTCTTGAGAAACTGCACGATCTCAGGCTCGCTCCAGCGGCCCAACCCGGTGTTGGGGTCCTGACGCAGGCTGGGTGCATACCAGCCGTCGAGCAGGGCGCCGGCGAGGAACGGGGTGCCGGAGTCATCCAGGGCTTTTTCATTGAAGGCCAGGCCGCGCGGTGTGTGGCAACTGCCGCAGTGGCCGGGCCCCTGGACGATATAGGCGCCGCGATTCCATTGCGCATCCTGGCCGGGTTTGGCCGCGTACGGGGCGCTGGGCGCAAACAGGCCGTTCCAGAGTGCAATGGGCCAGCGCATATTCAACGGCCAGGGAATATCACTGGGGATATTGGGTTGGTTGGAAGGCTGCACGCCCTTCATGAAAAACGCGTACAGCGCACGCATGTCGTCATCGCTGAGCTTGACGTAGGACGGGTAGGGCATGGCCGGGTAAAGCCGTCGCCCGCCGGGTGCCACGCCGTGGCGCACCGCACGGTCAAAGTCGGCCAGGGTGTAGGCGCCGATACCGGCGCCCTTGTCAGGCGTGATGTTGGTGGCATGAATCGCCCCCAACGGCGTGGCCATCTCCAGGCCACCGGCGAAGGGTGCCTTGCCCGGCAGGCTGTGGCAGGCCACGCAGTCACTGACGCGGGCGACATACTCGCCGCGACTGACCAGGCCCGGGTCAAAGGTCTGCTCCTGCTCGAAAGGCGTGGCGGGCTGGCGTGTGACATACCAGGCCAGCGCGCCGGCCGCGACCAGGGCGGCCAGCACCAGCCAGCCTGCGGTTCTTGCGAATCGTGGGTTGTTCATGGGCGGTTCCTGTCGGTTAGGCGAACGTATATCGGCTCAATGGCAGGCTGCGGATGCGCTGGCCGGTCAGATGTGCCACCGCATTGGCCACGGCGGGCGCCACTGCAGGCAGCGGCGGCTCACCGATACCGCCCATTTTTTCGCCACTCTCGACGATCTTCACGTGCACCTGCGCCATGCGCGAAGGCGGCAGGATCGGGTACAGGTCGTAATTGCGCGCCCGGGGTTTGCCGTCTACCCACACCGACTCTTCCACCAAGGTCTGCGACAAGCCCAACGCCACGGCGCCATGCACCTGCGCCTCGACAATCGCCGGGTTGACGATGCTGCCCGGGTCGATCGCTTCCCAGATGTGATGCACCTTGACCTGGCCATTTTCAATCGAGACTTCGGCGACCACCGCCGCCTGGGAGCCGAACGGCGAGGCCATGGCGATGCCGCGGGCGCGTCGGCTGCCGTCTTCTGCGGTGTACGGCCCGCGCTTCCAGCCGCCGGAGAGTTCCGCCGCCGCTTGCAGCAGGGTGGTCAGCCGCTTGTTGTCGCGCAACAGGTGCAGGCGCAACTCGTAGGGGTCGTGGCCACCTTTGTCGGCCAGTTCATCAAGGAACGCCTCGTAGAAGAAGTCGTTGAGCGAATTGCCCACCGAACGCCAGTAGCCGAGCATGGGCGCGCCTTTGACGTAGATCTGCGCGATGCGTTTGTTCGGGATCGCGTAGGCTTTGCCCGACAGCCCTTCAAGGGCCGTGGGATCGATTTTATCGCCCTGTTTGCCGGCAAGGGCTTCGGTCGGGCCTTCGGTGGCGCTGACCGCCTCGAGGGCGACCGGCAGGCCCTTGTCGTCCAGCGCAGCGCGGAACTTGACCACGGCGACCGGGCGCAGCACGTCACGCAGGAACTCTTCTTCACGGCTCCAGATCAACTTGACCGGGCGACCGACTGCCTTGGCCAAGGCAATGGCCTGCGGATACGGGTTGGCCGAGTCATACAGGAAATGACGGCCGAAAAAACCACCGAGCAACGGCGAGTGCAGGGTGATCTTCGCGGGGTCGAGCCCGGTGCGCTTGGCGATATCGCCGCGGAACATGTCCGGCGCCTGGTTGGGCAGCCAGACCTCCAGCGTGCCGTCGGGGTTGAAGCGTGCCAGGGCCGACGGTGGCTCCAGTTGGGCGTGGTTCAGGTATTGGTTGTGGTAGGTGGCTTCGACCTTGGTTTTGGCATTTGCGAGCGTACCGGCCACATCGCCTTCTTTTTCGTCGTCACGGGCCGGCCCCTGTTGGGCGGCAAGGAAGTCACGGTGCTTGTCGCTGGAAAAATCCGCAGGCATGACCCGCAGCGGCGAGTCGGCCTGCGCTTCCAGCCAGTCCACCTGGATCGCCTCGACGGCACGCTTGGCATGCCACCAGCGTTCGGCAACCACGGCCACTGCGCCGGGCAGTTGATGGACCGAGTGCACCCCCTTCATCGCTTCGACCTGCGCCTGGTTGCGCAGGCTGCCGACGGTCATGCCCAGGCGCGGCGCATGTTGCACGGCGGCGTGGAGCATGTTGTCGACCTTGAGGTCGATGCTGTATTGCGTCTTGCCGGTGGACTTGTCGTAGGCATCCAGGCGCTTGACCGGCTTGCCGATCCAGCGGAACTGGCTTGGATCACGCAGGGTGATCGTTGCCGGATCGGGCACCGGCATGTCCAGCGCGCGACCGGCCAGTTCGCCATAACCCACCGAGCGGCCGGAGGCTGTATGCACGACGCGGCCGGGTTGCGTGGTCAATTGGGCCACGGGCACGCCGAGCTGTTCGGCACCGGCCTGCAGCAGCATGGCGCGGGCCAGGGCGCCGAGGCGGCGCATGGTCGGGTAGCTCATCCGCACCGACATACTGCCGCCGGTGATGCGCATGCCGTTTTCCATCACCACATAGGCTTCACCGGGCGGGGCAGCCTCGACGATAAAGGTGGCGGGGTCGGCATCCAGCTCTTCGCCGACAATCTGCGCCATGGCGGTGTGGGTGCCTTGGCCGCCTTCCATGAATGGGCTGCGCAGGTGAATGCTGCCGTCCGGGCGGATTTCCAGGAACGCCGGCACCTGGGTGCCCCGTTCTGCGGCGTTGGCTGTGGCTGCCAATGCCCTGGGCGAACTCAGCGGCAGGCCAAAGCCAATGACCAGCGCGCCCACGGCGGTGCCGGCAAGGAAACGACGGCGGGACAGGTTGACCGGATCGCCCAGGGGCAAGTCGAGGTTTTTGTCGGAGGTATTCATCAGACGACCTCCTTCGCCAGGTCCTGCATGGCGGTATGGATCGCGTTATAGGTGCCGCAGCGGCATAGGTTGACCATCGCCGCGTCGATCTGCGCCGGCGTGGGCGCTGGGGTGTGCTTGAGCAGCGCCGTGGCCGCCATTACCTGCCCGGACTGGCAGTAACCACACTGCGCCACCTGATGTTCGACCCAGGCCGCGACCACGCGTTTGCCTACGTCATCATTTTCAACGGCCTCGATGGTGGTGATCTCCCGTCCCACCACGCCGGCCACCGGCGTCACGCAGGAGCGCACCACGTTGCCGTCCACCAGCACCGAACAGGCACCACACTGGGCCAGCCCGCAACCGTATTTAGTGCCGGTCAGCCCCAGGTCATCGCGGATAACCCACAACAAGGGCGTGTCGGCGTCGGCCTCAACCTGATAGGCCTTTTGGTTTATACGTAATTCCATGGCTGGGTCACCTGCTGATCATCGGTTGGTGGTGCTGATTTCTTATAGGAGTGGTGCGACAACAAGTCGCCCATCGTCGAACTCTAGACCAGCGCGCAAGGGGGATCTATCCGCTAGTCGGCAAGTTCAGAGGATCAGGCAAGTATTCGAGAGGATTGGGTGAGCGTACGGGTTTCAGAAATCGACGGTGGCTGATAGCACGAGGGTGCGCGGCGCGCCTTGGGAGAAGGCACCGTAGGAAGCCACGCCGGACCAATAATGGCGGTCGAACAGGTTTTGCACCGAGGCACGGAATGTGGTCGGTCGTTCGGCGATGCGCGTGCTGTATCGCGCGCCGGCATCGATGCGGGTCCAGGGGGCCAGTTGCTGGGTGTTGTCCTGGTTGACGTATTGGCTGGCGGTGTAGAGCGTGCCGCCGGTCAGCGTCAGCCCTTCTGCCCAGGGCACATCCCATTCGGTCCAGAGGTTGGCCTGCGCCTTGGGTGCACCCACCGGGGTATTGCCCAGGTCGGCGGCAACGCCGGTTCGGGTCAATTGCGCATCCAGCAACGTAATACCGCCGAGCAGGCGCACGCCTTGGGCGACTTCGCCCAGCAGGCTCAACTCCAGGCCACGATTGCGTTGTTCACCCTGTACTGAAAATCTCCCGTTGACCAATTCGCCACTGGGCTTGGAAATCTGGAACAGCGCCAGGGTCGACATGAAGGTGCCGTAGTCGAGTTTCAAGCCGAGTTCGTGCTGCCTCGAAACGTAAGGCGTAAAGACCTCACCGGCGTTCGAGGCGTTGGCGGGGGCAATGTCACCCTTGCTCAGACCTTCGACGTAGTTGTAATAGAGCGACACATGCTCCCACGGCTTGACCACCGCGCCGAACAGCGGTGTGGTCTTGCCTGCGTCGTAGGGCGTGGCCACCGTGCCGCTCGCAGTGTAGTTATGCGACTGGATGTGCTGCTGGCGCAGGCCGACGGTCATTTGCACACGTTGCTCCAGCAGCGACAGGGTATCGGCAATGGCGACGCCGGACAGTTCGGAAGTGGAGACCTTCAGGGCGTCCGGCTTGGCAATCGATGGCTCAGGGTGGTCGACGGGATGGTAGAGGTTGGACAGGATCGGCGTACCGGAATTGATCCCGCGCGACAGCTCGTCGCGATAACGGCTGACCTGCACGGTGGTGCTGTGGCTGATCGGGCCGGTATCGAAGTGCAGGCGTGCACCGCCATCCACTGTGTAGCGCCGGACCTCGAAACGGTAATAGCCAGGGGTCGATGAGGTGTCGCCGGCGGTATTGATGATTGTGGGTGTCTGATCGGACAGGCGTGCCACGCCCGATTGGCCGCCACCGGCATGGGTGAATACGGTGAGTGTGTCGCTCAGGTCGTACTCTGCGCTGAACAGGGCGGATTTATCCCGGGTTTTCGACCAGCCCCATTCCTGGCTCACGTTGGTACGCCCATTGGCGGCGTCGGGAATTTTTATACCTGGGGCGATCAGGAACGGTCGGGAAGCGGCGTCGAATTGTTCCTGTTGGGCGATCAGGTCCAGGCTGGTACGCAAGCGGTCACCCTGGTAATCGAGGGACAGGGCACCGATGTCGACTGCACGCGATTGCGCGTCGACGCGTGTATCGCCTTGTTGCACGCCGCCATTGAAGCGCACACCGAAGCGGCGTTCGTCGCCGAAGCGTCGGCTGATATCGATCCGATTCGCGACGTGCGCATCTTGTGCGTAGCTGGCGGTGTAACGGGTCAGGTCCTCATCCAGGGAGCGTTTGGGCACCACGTTGATCACCCCGCCGACAGCGCTGTTCGGCGAGATGCCGTAGAGCAGGGCGCCCGGGCCTTTGACCACTTCGACACGCTCGGCGTAGTCGGTGAAGACCCGATAGTTGGCAGCCACACCGTACACGCCGTCGAACGCCAGCTCACCGAGGTTGCCTTCCCCGACAGGAAAGCCGCGTATGAAGAACGAATCGACAATCCCGCCCGCCTGGCCGGTGGAGCGCACCGATGAGTCTCGTTCCAGCACATCGCCTACCGTCACGGCCTGCTGGTCCTGGATCAGCGACGCGGTGTAGGTGCTGAGGCTGAAGGGCGCGTCCATCACATCCGTATTGCCCAGCATACCCAGGCGCCCACCGGCGGCGGCCTGGCCGCCCGAGTAGGGCTGCGGCAAACTCTCGGTACGGGGTGTAACGCCGTTGACCGTGGTGGCGGACAGAATGACCTGGCGCAGCATCAGGGTATAACTGCCGTCGTCGCGCGGCACCATCTCCAGGCCACTGCCGGCCAGCAAACGCGTGACGGCTTGCTGGGCCGAGTAAGTCCCGGACAGCCCTGGGCTGGTGCGCCCTTCGGTCAAGGCCGGCAGGAACGACAGGGCAATACCGGCGTCCATGGCGAAACCCGACAGCGTGGGGCCCAGTGGTCCAGGGGCAATCCGGTAGGTGCGTGGGCTGAGCGAATCCAACGGTGGTGGGGTGGCTGCCAGGGCCGCGCCGGCTAGCGCCAGGCTGAGCAGCGTGCTGCGAATGACGAGCATGAAGAGGCCCCTTATTTATCGGTGCGCCGGGTCAGGCGGGGGCAAGGGTGACCCAATAGCCGCTCAAATGGTCGGCCGCACGCACCGGGTAGGTGTGCACCAGCATGTTCAAGGTGCGCTGGGTGTCGCTGATGGGGAAGGCGCCGGAAATGCGCAGGTCGGCAATCGCCGGATCGCAGCGCACGAAGCCTCGGCGGTAGCGTGCCAGTTCGGCGACAAAATCGGCCAGGCGCATTTTGTCGGCGATCAGCATGCCCTGAGTCCAGGTATCGGCGTTGCGATCGGCCAGGCTCGGCGCGTCGAAGGTTTGTGCGGAGAAGGCGGTACGTTGCCCGGCATTGATGACCAGCGGCGCAGTCTGACGGTTCTCGGCCAACGCTACCTGCACCGCGCCTTCGAGTACCACCAACTGGGTGCGCGGACCCAGTTCACGCACGGTAAAGCGCGTGCCCAGGGCATGCAGGCGGCCTTGGCGGGTGTTGACCAGAAACGGCCGGGGGAGGGCGGCTGTGTCCGTTGCGGTCTGCACCAGGATCTCGCCCTCGCGCAAATAGACCAGGCGCTGCTGGTGGTCGAACCGCACATCGATGGCCGTGTCGGTATTGAGGGTGATGCGCGAGCCATCGGCCAGGGTCAGTTCGCGGCGTTGGCCCACGGCGGTACGGTAGTCCGCTGTCCACTGCTGGGATTGGGCCAGCTTCCAGCCGCCCCAGCCCACGGGCATCATTGCCAGTAACAAGGCCAGTTTGCCCAGGGCCGCGCGCCGTTCCGGGTGGCTTGGCCGATCCAGTGCCGACATCGCCAGGGACGGCGGCAGGCCGCCCAGCGTACTCTGCAGCCATTGTGCCCGCGCCCAGGCGCGGGCACGCTCCGGCGTACTGACCTTCCAGCGTTCCCAGTCGGCACGCTCGCTGTCGTTCAGGTCGTTCTCGCTCAGGCGCATCAGCCACTCGGCGGCTTCTTCGAGGGTTTCGGCTGCCAGCGGTGGCTCTCTACGCACTGTGGGCATTCATTCGACCCACGTCAGGCATTGCAGGAAGGCTTGTTTCATGTAGCGCTTGACGGTGATCAGCGACACGTCCAGTTGCACGGCGATGTCGTGGTATTTGAGGCCGTTGATCTGCGACAGCAGGAAAGCACGTTTGACCATGGGCGGCAGCGCGTCGAGCATCGCATCGATTTCATGCAGGGTCTCCAGCACCAGAAAGTGCGATTCCGGCGAAGGCGCCTCGTGCTGCGGCGCATGGGCGAGCGCATCCAGGTAGGCGCGTTCCAATGCCTTGCGCTGGTACCAATTGACCAGGATGCCCTTGGCCACGCAGCTCAAGTAAGCCCGTGGCCGCTCGATGACAGTGACTTGGGAGGCGAGGATGCGAGTGAAGGTGTCCTGGGCCAGATCCGCCGCATCCATGGCATTCCCGAGTTTTCTTTTCAGAGTGGCGTACAACCAGCCGTGGTGCCCGCTGTAAAGCGCCTCGATCGCGCGCAGGTGGTGGTTGTGATCGTCGGAACAGGTTTCGCTCATGGCGCGCATTCGTGCAATTGAGAAGTATTCCCAATGCTAAAGGGCAAAGCCTTGATCGCGCAACGCCCATGAGGTCAAAAAATATTCAGGAGGCTGATACTTTTTCGCGAGTCGACTGGCAATAGGCGTAATTCCCATTGCCTCTCGTTGAAAGGACCCCGATGTCATGCCCGTTACTCGCCGGTTAACACTCGCCATTCTTAGCGCCTTGATCCTGGCCGTCTCAAGCCCCCACGCCTGGGCCGCCACCCCGGAACCGGCTGACGGCACGCAGCCCCTGACCCTTGACGCAACCAACGTCAACGCCCGTTACAACGGCCCTGGCGACTTGCCCGACGTGCTTGCCGGCGGCCAGGTGGCCCGTGGTGCTCGCCTGGGTATGCTGGGTAACAAGGACGTGATGGACACACCATTCAGCGTGACCAGTTACACCGCCAAGACCATGGCCGACCTGCAAACCGTGACGGTGGCCGATGCCCTGGAGCGCGACCCGTCGGTGCGCTCTACCGGGCAGACAGGAGGCATCGTCGATTCGTTTTTCATTCGTGGGTTTGCCGTCGGTGAGGGCAACCTGGGCGAGTTGGCCTACGACGGTGTGTACGGCGTGGCGCCCAACTACCGGGCCTTCACCGACTATGCCGAGCGCATTGAGGTGCTCAAGGGGCCGGGTGCGCTGATGTACGGCATTTCGCCCAACAGCGGTGTCGGCGGGGTGATCAATATCGTGCCCAAGCGCCCGCTGGACCAAGACTTGACCCGTTTCACCGGTAGCTACGCTTCGGACTCCCAAGTAGGGGGGCACCTGGATATCAGCCGCCGCTTTGGTGACGAAAACCAGTTCGGCGTGCGTTTCAACGGCAGCCTCCAGGGTGGGGACACGGCGGTCGACAACCAGAGTCGCGACGTGGGGGTCGGGGCGATTGCCCTGGATTACCGCGGCGAACGGTTGCGCCTGAACCTCGACTACATCAGCCAGAAAGAAAGCTTCGACGGCGCATCGCGACCGTTCACCATTGCCGCTGGCGTGCAGGTGCCGTCGGCCGCCAATGGGCGTACCAGTCTGCCGCAGAAATGGGGCTGGTCGGACACCCAAGAGCAGTCGGCACTGCTCGGCGGCGAATATGACTTGAACGACTCACTGACTGTGTTCGCCCATGCGGGTGGCGGCCGGTCGGATGTGAAACGCATGTCCGACCAAGTGCCACAGATCCTCAATGACGCCGGTGACACCCGCAATACACCCGGTTACTACAAATTCAATGTCGATCGTTCGACGGCTGATATTGGCCTGCGGGGCAACTTTGTCACAGGCCCGGTGAGCCATATCACCACGTTGATGGCGACTCGTTATCAGGATGAGTTGTCCCGTGGCATCAACAACGGTACGCCGATCCTTTCCAACATTTATCACCCGGTGGACGCGCCGAAGCAGTCCATCAACAGCCCCAAGGTGCTGCGCATTTCCGAATCGGAGTTGTCCGGCCTGGCATTGAGCGACACCCTCGGCGTGCTGGACGACCGTATTCAGTTGACCCTGGGCGTGCGCCGCCAGGATATCGAGTCGCGTAACTACGCGGCCACGGGCGTCGTCAGTTCGCGCTACAAAGACAACGCGACGACGCCGCTGGTGGGGGTGGTGGTCAAGCCCTGGGAGGATGTTTCGCTCTACTACAACTATGTGGAGGGCCTGAGCAAAGGCGATATCGCGCCGGGCACGGCGGTGAACGCCGGGGAAACCTTTGCGCCGTATACGTCCAAGCAGCATGAGTTGGGTGTGAAATATGAGCACGGCACCTTCATGACCACCGTGGCGCTGTTCCAGATTGAGAAGCCCGGCGGCGAGGTAGGCGCTGACGGCGTGTATTCGGTGCAGGCCGAACAGCGCAACCGGGGTGTCGAGTTGAGTGTGTTCGGCGAAGTGGCCCCCGGCACGCGCTTGATGGGTGGTGTGACGTTGCTCGATGGTGAGCTGACCCAGTCGGCCACTGCCGCCAACCGTGGCAATAAACCGGTCGGCGTACCGGACATCCAGGCCAACCTGTGGGGTGAATGGGATACGCCGTGGCTGGAGGGCTTTACCCTGACCGGCGGGGCGATCTACACCGACCGTCAATACGTCAACCAGGCCAACACCCAGGTGCTGGGTTCCTGGACACGCGTCGATGCCGGTGCACGCTATGCGACGAAGATCGAGGGCCGCCCGACAACGTTCCGCGCAACGGTGCAGAACGTGTTTGATCGTGAGTATTGGTCGGGCGTTGCGTCGTATGGGGCTTTTTCGCCAGGCTACCCGCGCACCATGCAACTGTCGGCCACGGTGGATTTCTAAGCACGGGCCAAACGGCGGGGGAGCGTCCTGCAACGCTCTCCCGCCTGATCACTCAGAGCAGCACCCGCCGCAGCCTGCCGCTCAGCGGTACGCTCCTGTGGTCGGGCGAAGGCAGCGCTCGCCCCGTCAACCCCATCCCTTCACTCACCAATACCGCACCGTCCACTCGGCATACATTGGACGGTGTATCCAGCCCGCTGGCCAGCACTTCTACCTGCCCGGTCTTCAAGCCGCATCGCAGCAGCCGCCCGCTGAAACGGGTAAAACCGCCATGCAAAGGTGCGCCACTCCAGTCCGGTGGCAAGGGCTGTTGCAGATGGCTGCAGAGTTCCAGCACCAGTAGTTGCCCATCCGGGCAGAGTGCCAGGCCGGTAGGCAGTTGCAGGCCGTGAACCACCACGTCGATACGCCCACTCGATGGGTCTACCCGAATCACTTGGCCGGCGCGGTCAGCGAAGTCGATGCCTTTGCGCGCAGGATCAGCGTGCAGTTCACCGGAAAACAGGCTGATCAGCACCGCATCGGTCTGGGCTTCGTACACCAGGGTGACGGGCACGGCGTCCTGGCCGTGCGCCAGATCGGGCAATTGCACCAGCACGCGCTCGTCCGCGCCGCTGCTGAACTCCACCAGTTGGTTGGTATCGGGCTTGACCGCCAGCCAACTCTTGCGGGTGGGGTGATAGCACAGCGCATTCAGGTTGCCCCGGCTGTGGAATACCGGCTCAGGCGGGCTGTATTGCAGGTCCAGCAGTTTGGAGCCGCCAACGTAATCGGTCTGGCTGGCCAGACAGCGCCCGCCACCGCAGGCGATGTCCGACAGGCCCATGATCTCATCGCGCAGCATGCGCGCCTGCATATTCATGGCGCGAAACCCTTGGGCCAATACCTCGCCAGGCAGGTAGGCGCCGGGCTGATGGGGATCGGGTCGCAGGCGGCTGATACGACCGCTGAACGGCTGGTCCGGCAAGCCGGAGCCGGCTTCGGCCAGCAACAGGCTGCCATCGGCTTGCAGGCACAGGCCGCGGGGGTTGAGCAAGCCTTCGGCGATCAATGTGCTGGGGCGCAGGTTTTCGCCGGGCTGCGCAGGTATAAGAAGGGTCATGACTGATGCTCCGTCTGTGGCGGCTGCCACGGTTCACCGGTGAGGTACGCCCGCAGCAGCGCCCGCTGGCAGGGCGACATCGAGCGCACCACCGGCATGAACAGTGTGGTGCCTTTGTACACGTCCGAGGTGCGCGCGAGGATGGCATCCTTGGCGCCCATGACTGCGTCAGGCTGATTCAACGCGACGTAGCGCGACATGGCAGGGAAGGCCAGGTAGTGAAAACGCAGGACCTTGGGATACATCATTGCCCAGGTGATCGTGGTGCCCTTGGGAATGCCGAAATCGGTCTGCGCGTATTTGCGCAGGTTGGTGAAGTAGGCGCCGCTGGGATGGCCATTGACGCTATAGGCCAGGGCGACGAAACCCGCCTGGGCGGCACTGCCGGGTTTGAGCGTGACGGGGAAGCGGACGCTGGGCTGGCCGGCTTCCAGCGTCACGCTGGCGGGCACGTTGAGGAAATCCCAGTATTGCGGGGCGTCGTAGACCGCCGGTGCGCCGGGCGTCAGGTCGATCCGGGTGGTGTTGGGCACCGCGCCGCCCAGGTAGCTGACATACAGGGTAATCGACAAACCCTTGGGGTAATCCTCCAGGTACACATTGCGCTGGTCGGCATACACCCGGTATACCGACTCGATGGCGTTCAGTGAGGTCTCGGCCACCCGGTTCGGCGCCTTGATGGCCAGGGCGCTGGCCTTTACCGCCTGCTGCTGGCTGGTGTTCAACGGCACATCGACGATACCGCCGTACACGTAGTAATTGACCAGCGGGCTGGCGCTGGGGTCGAGGGTGATCAACGAGGTGGTGCCGGCGGTCAGCGTGACCGGGCCATAATTGGCGTTAGGCCCGATGGGGCTGGTGATGTCGTCCCTGACGGCGCGGAAAGTCTGTTTGGGGATCACATTGACCATATCGAGGCTCAACAGCGCCGCATTGGCCAACTGCGCGTAGCCCGTGTTCCTGGTGTCCTGGTTGATCAGTTGCCGGCCCGGCTGGCAATCGAGGGGTTCACCGGCAAACGCCGGGGCCAGGGTGCCGATGACCCGGCCGATGCTCGGGTTCGGCGTATCCCGGCCGTTGGCGTAGTCGTCGACCAATTGCGCGGTGGTCATCTGCGGGCACATTTCGAACATCACGAAACGCAGCACGATCCCGGTGGCCCCCGGCGCCTGGATGATCGCGCGCAGGCCGCTGCTGTTCTGGTTCCAGCTGACGATACTGCTCAACGGGAAAGTCAGTTGAAAGGTGCCGCTGAACCGAAAGGAGCCCGGTGCATCCATGCTGGGCGGTTCCAGCACGCGTTTTTTCACATCCAGGCTGCTGCACACCGCATTGGCGTGAATCAACAGTTGGATGTTGTCGTTGTTGCCGATCTGCAGGCCGCCGACGAAGATCTGAGTGGTGGTCGAGGCCGTGGGGTCCAGGTCCACCATCATCGGGCCGGAAATCGGTCCTTGTTGGGTCACCGGGTCTATGGAGCCCAGCAGGTAGACCGGCTGGCCGACCTGGTCGCCGCTGGTGCCGACATTGCCCGGGCTGCCTTGGGAACTGATCAGCGCGTTCTTCATGCTCACCACATGTTGCCCGTAGTGGTTCCAGCCGCCGGCGGTGTAGTAATTGCCGTTGGGCGTGTTGATCATGTTGTTCAGTTGCTCGTCGCTATACAGCTCGGCCTCGGGGGCCAGGGTGGAGGTGGTCAGGTCAAACAGCGGCCAGTTGGCATCCGAGTTCTGCGGCAGGGTCGGGGAGTTGTTCGGCAGGCTGACGTCCGTGCGGATGCCGCCCCAGAAATTCAGTCGGGGTCCGTTGAGGATGCTCATGGTCTATTCCTTGTCCTTGGGCGATGGGTTGCCCGGCGCGTTGGCGAATTTGAACAGGTAGGAGAAGTCGGACTTGTAGCGGCTCTTCACCGGCGTCGCCATGGAGTGGCAATTCATGCAACTGCTGTTTTGCTGGATATAGCTCTCCATGGTCACGTTGGCCGACAGTGCAGGGGTCGGGTCACCCAAGGGGTTGCCGGGGTCGTTCGGTGTGCTCGGGCGCTGGGTGGTGATGAGCTGGTAGTACTTCAACGGGCTGTTTTGCAGCCCGGTGTTGGCGCGGTAGGTCGTGTTGACGGCCTGGGTGATGTCGGCAATCGGGGTCACGCGGCTGAGCGGGTTGGGGGTTTGGAATGTCATGCCCGGTTTGGGCACGCAGACCAGCTGGGTGCCGTGGGTTTGCCAGTCGCAGGGCGACTGGTTGGTAGTGCTGGCGTCTGGGTTGAAGTAGCTGTAGGTGCCGTTGCTACTCTGCGCAGACGGCAGGTTGTCGACCTGCTCGAAGGTTGACCAGATCCACTGCGGATAGCCGGCCGCCTTGGTGATGACATGCAGGCCTACCAGCCCCAGGTAGGCTTCGGTCACACCGGTACGCTGGCCCTGGCTGTCGAATGTGGGCACACGGGCGAGCATCGTCAGATAGCGGCTGGCGTTGTCGTGGGGGGTGAGGATGCGCCAGCTGGACTTGACCTCGATGACTCCATTGGGGAAAGCGATGTTGTTCGCCTTGGACACCACATTGGCGTTGTAGAAGGTGTTGCTGACAATGTAGTTGTAGGAGATCTCGTTGGCCGAAATGTCGTAAAAGGTCGGGTTACCGGCCTGGTCGATCAGCCAACCGCCGACCGCCTGGTCAACCGAGTTGACCTGCGAGCTGTTTTTCAATGCGGCAATATTGATGATGCCCAGGCTTTTGGCGAGTAGCGGGGTGTTCCACGGCCCCGGGTTGGCGGCCTGAGGCAGGAATATTTCTTCGACCGTCTTGTAGGTCTGCCACACGGTGTAACCGGCAGCGCCCGGTGCTTTGCTGCAGTCGGGCTGGCCGCGCCGCCCGTTTTGTGCCGGCCAGTTCAAGGCGATAAACAACTGCCAACTGTAGTTATCGAACGGTCCTTGCCCGGCGTCGGCGGCCGGTGCGCTGGTCGGCGGCCGGCAATTGAGCTGGGTCGCTTGTGCCGACGGCTGGGGAGCTTCCCGGGCCTGGGCCGACAGGCTGGCCAGCCCGAGTAACATCACACTCAGTAGCGTTTTCATGGCGGTTCATCCTTGAAGGTCAGGGCTTGCGCTGCATGAGCTGGTTCCACTGCGCCTTATGCCCATTGCTCTGGGCTGCCGGTGGCTCGAACAACTGGCAAGGCGGCGGGTTCGACGGGCACATGGCGGCCACTTGATTCCAGGTCTCGGCCGGGTCGGGCTTGGCAATGCGAAAGTGGGTGTAGTTCTGGCTGACGATGGGCGCGTTGGCGACGCTGGTGTCCCCCGAGAAGAAAAACGATTGCGGCAGTCGGTAAGGCGGCTTACCCGTCAGCTGCTTGTTGAAGGCATAGCCGAACAGAATCGGCCCCGACGGCGACTGCAAGTCCAGGGCGTAAGCCTGCACGCTGCCATTGAGGTGTTGGCTGCGTTCGACGCTGTAGGGCAGGTGCTGCACGAAGTCCTGGCGCGGCGGGTGGTTCATCGGCGAGAACATGCAGCAGGCCGGCATGTCTTTCGGGCGGTCCTGCGGGTACGTGAGGAAGTACGCCTTATTGCCCAGGGACACGAAAGAGCAGCTGTAATTGTTGTTCTTGATCGGAAAGATCGGCAGGCAGTACTTCTCGTAGTGCTCCATCATCGCGCCGAAGCCGTCGCCGTCTGCCGGGATGTAGGTGGTGTCGTAATAGCTGGTGCCCTTGGATACCGTGTAGTCCGAAGGTTGCAGGGTCGAGGGCGGGTTACTGTAGGGCGGTGGGTTTTTCTCGTAGTTGTGCATCACCCGGTACATCGTCCAGTCGCTGATCCATTGCGCCGGGAAGAATGGGTCGGACGGTTCGCCGGGAAGCCGTTTGGCGATGCAGTTGCCGTTTTGTTCATTGCACCCTTCGGTGTTGTGCACGCCGTTGGTGAAGTACACGGCTGCGTCGTCGGCAAACGCGCCGGGGCTGAGCAGCAGTAGCAGCAGCAACAGCCGGTTCAAGAGGCGGGTATTCATCATCACACTCCTGTGTTGTGCCGGGTGACGCAGGTGTCACCCGGTGGTTCCGTCAGTGGTTCAGTGGTAGTCGCTCATGCTGAGCGGTATGGGAGGGTAATTGCGCTTGACCAGGGCTTGTGCCCACAGCTCCAGCACCGCGCGACGGCTTTGCGGCATGTCGCGGGTGATCGGCATCGCCAGGGTGCTTTCTTCCTGGTACGGCTTGCTGATCAGCACAATCAACTGGTCCACGGCGCCTTCAATGCGCGTCAGGGAGTTGAGCGGCATGTACTTGCTCATGATCGGGTACAGGTAATAAAAAGGTTGCAGGATGAAGGGGTAGATGAAGGTCTCCCAGATGATCTGGCCGGCATCTTCGCGCTGGTAAATCAGGTTCCACGCATTGACGAAGTCCTGTTGCAACTGGGGTTCCAGCGGCAGCACGCGCAACGGCGCGAGGAAGTCGGTGTAGGCTTGGTTGAGGGGGAAGCTGAAGGGGATGGTCGGTGCCTGCTGACCTTCCTGCACAAAGAAGCGCAGCGTGGGAAACCCCGGTGCCTGGGCCGTGACGGTCAGGTTGGCGATACCGTTGGCGTCAGTCTGCACTTTGGCCAGGCTGTATTGCACGGTGTTGCTGAGGGGGTCCTTGAGCGTGCCTTGCATGGGGATCGGGTTGGCAAAGGTGAGACACGGGCTCAAGGCAACCGAAGCCGGTGTCGGCAGAAATTGCCGGTAGGTCACAGGCTCGGTCTGATCGTCGGACACGGCGAGGCGCGTCGCCATCAGTTGGCGGCCGGTGCCTTCGGTGATCTGGCCGGCCAGCGGTATCGTCCCAATGAATTGCGGCAGGTTGGGGCTGTTGTTGATGGGGTTCTGCGGGTCGTTGTTGAACAGCGTGAAGTCCGCATCATTACTGAATGCCAGGTAGTAATCGGTGGTGCACAGCATGTAGGCGTTGTTGTACTGCGCAACCCACAGCGTGGTACCGACCGGTGCAGGCTGGCCGTCGAATTGCACCATGATCTGCAGCGTCTTGGTGTCTCCCACATCGATGAAGCTGGCGCTCTGCACCACTTCGGCGGTCCACAGTTGCTGGGTCGCGGCGATGATGGCCGTGGTGCCGGGTTGTTGCAGTTCCAGGCTACCGGTCTGCAACAGGCTTTGTGCATCGACCGTCAACGGCAGGTCGAGGATGCCCGAGCGCTTGTCGAATTGCGCCTGTTGGTAATCGTCGTAGCCGAAGCTGGCGATGGGGGTGAATTGCGTGCCCTGGCGCACGCCCACTTGATAGTCGCCGGCCTGGTATTTGGCTGCGACGGGGATGTCGGTCTTGGGCTCCAGGGGATAAAACGGGAAGGTGTTGCCCAGGTCCAGAGACAAGGTATTGCCATGGGCCTGGGCCGAGATCACGCCGAGCTGCGCCGAGGTGGCATCGCTCGGTGAGGTTTTGTAGATCGGCACCGTCTGGGCGGGTACCAGGCGCCGCCCGGCGGGGGCAGTGGGAAATTCGTCATCGAACCACAGGCCCAGGGTGCCCACCGTACGGCTATAGGCCGGGTTGAAGAAAATATCGCCGACGTTGTCCAGGCCCTGTTGATACATGGCCTGCACTTTAGCCTGGGCCTCGGGCGTGGCGTCGTGGGTATCGATCGGTGGGTAGTTGTTGAGGATGCCGTTCTTGTCGTAGCAGGTCAGGTAGGTGGAAAAGCGGAACATCAACCCCTTGGCATTTTGCTGTTGCATCTGGGTTTGCAGGTTTTGCAGCAACGCTGAATTGCCGAGCACCCAGGACAGGTTTTCTTTCGGGAAGCAGGTTTGCCAGGTGGTGGTGACGTAGGCCAGGCCGCCGAGGTTGGCCCAGTTGAAGTTGAGAAAGCGGTCGAGCATGCGGTGCTCGCGCTTGAGCGTCAGGCCACATTGGGCATTGCCCAACACCAGGCTGTCGAAGTACAGCGCGGTGAAGGTGTTCTGCCAAGGGCTCACATCGACGAAGCGCGCCGGTGAGTTCGGCGCACCGCCGAATGAGTTGCCGAGCAACTGAAAGCTCTGGTTGATCAGCGGGTCCTGGCTCACGTAGCCACCTTCCGGCAGCTCGCCGCCAGTGATCACCGATTGCGTCTGGTTGTAGCTCACGGTGCCGCAGGCGTTGTCGCCGAACAGGTTCCATTCGCCGGGGATGGTCGGCGCGGCCAAATTCGCGGCATTACCCGGCACCTGCATGACGTAGGCGGGCACCTGGGCCGGGGGCAGCGGCGTTATGGTCCAGGGCAGCAGAGTGCTGGCAGCGTTCCATGGCGTGATGTCGAAGTCTTTCAGGAACCGCCAGTTCATCTGCATCTTCACCGCGTCGTAGAGCGGGAACATGTCATTGTTGTTGGCGGTCGGCGGGTTCCAGAACATATGGCCGCCGAGGTAGATGCGCGGGAAATTCAATACGCTCATGTCAGGCTCCTTAACGTTGCCACTGGGCGCGTTTGAGCGACCAGACAAAATCCAGTTTGTGGTAACCAACAAAGTCGGTGTCCGGTAGCGGGGCGGTGGGGTAGACGATGCCGCCGTCTTTGTTCAGGGCGAAATTGAAGTAGCCCTGCTTGGGCGAATACGCGGCGGTGCCATGGCAGGCGAAACACGACGACTCGCTCTGGAACGCTGATTCCAACTGGGAGTTGGCGAGCAAGGTCGGGGTGGTCTTGGACTGCACGCCGATCAACTCATACTGCGCCAGTGTCGGGTACTGGGCCTGGAATGTGCTGTTGACCGGTTGCGCCGCCGGGGTTGGCCCGGTGCTGTTGGTCATCGGCGTGGGCGGGATTGCGTTGGTCACGGTGTACTTGCCGTTATTGCGGTTTTCGAAGGTGGTCCACACCCAGTCGGGATTGAGTTTGTTGATCACATGCAGGCCGCTCAGCGCGGCATACCCCACCACATACTGCGTGCCTTGCTGGTAGTAGGCCTGGGCGATGTAGTAGCCGTCACTGGCCAGTTGCTGCTGGTAGCTTTGGTCGTTGCCGATCCACAGCCAGGCGGCTTTGAGCTCCCAGGCAGTGGCGGGAAAATCAAGGTCGCTGGTCAGCGCGGCCTGGCCATTCACGTTGTAGACCTTCTGCTGCACGATGTAATTGAAGGTGTCCTCGCCCATCAGCAGTTGGAAGCGCACCGCCTGGCCTTGTTCGGCGGCGGGTACCTGGCCGCCCATTTCCAGGATCAGCCCGTCCACCTGCTGGGTGGCGTTGAGGTTGTGGAAGGTGCGATTCGGGTTCATACCCATCGCCTGGGCCTGGGTCAGTACGGCGGCAGGCGGCGCCACGCTCTGGTTGTAGGGTTGGGGCGCGGCGCCATTGGGCAGGTAGACCTGGTCGGAAGGTTTCAAGGTTTCCCATACCACATTCGGGCTCTGTGCAGCAGCCGGCTGATTCAGGCAGGCAAACCAGTTCCAGGCCAGGGTCTCGGGGCTTTGCACGAAGGTGGCCCGGGTCTGATCGAGGTTGCCTCCATACTGCAAAAAGTTCGTGCAGTCGAAGGGGTTGGTGTCTTGGGCATGGGCCAACCCGGCCAGTGCACTCAGGACTGTGATAGATAAGGCTCGCCGCATGGAAGCTCCTTGGCTGTGGCCGGTTCGGTCTGTGGGCGCCCCAGGAAATGCTCCAGGAGCAGTTGCTTCACGGCCGTCGCCGCCAACCGTGGCGGTAACGACAGTGCGCAATCGGTGATCAGCAACGGGCCGTTCTGCGCGTTGCTCGGAAGGCGACCATGGCTGCCACGCACCAGTGAGGTGTCCAGCGGGATCAGGTCCATGTAGTAGCGAAAGCCGAGTTTTTTTTGCAGCAGGCGCCGCGCCACTTTCAGCGTGGGAAAGCGAATGGCCGGGTCGACAAACAGCTCCACCGGGTCGTAGCCGGGCTTGCGGTGAATGTCCACGGTACGCGCGAAGTCCGGTGCTTTGCGCTCGTCCAGCCAGTAGTAGTAATCGAACCAGCACCCGCTGGCGGCCACGGCCACCAGTTCGCCGCTGCGCGGATGGTCGAGCTGCCAGGCGTGTTGCTCGGCCTTATCCAGCACCTGTTCGATGCCGGGCTGGCGCTGCAGCAGGGCCTTGACCCGAGGAATGTCCTGGGCGCGTTTGACGTAGATATGTGCAATTTGATGGTCCGCCACCGCAAACGCCGGGCTGGCGCCAGGGTCGAGCAGTTCCCAGCCCAGGGACTGGCGCACCTGCAACAGACCTTCGTTGCGCAGGATGCGGTTGATCGACACCGATTGCTCGACCGCATCGATTCCATATTCCGAGAGCAGCATCACGGCGGCGCCCTGGGCCTGGGCAAAATCCAGCAGGCGCCCGACCTGGCTGTCGATGGCGCGAACTTCGGCGGCGATCGACGGATGCTCAGGCCCCACGCGTTGCAGGCTGTAATCCAGGTGGGGCAGGTAGATCAGTTGTAGATGTGGCCGGTTGATCTGGAATTCGGTGATGGCGCAATCAACGATCCAGCGGCTCGAGGCAATGCCCGCCGCCGGCCCCCAGAACCCTGGGAACGGGAACTCGCCGATCTGCTGCTCGATCTGCTCATGCAGCCCGGGTGGCGACGAATACAGGCCGAACTGTTTGCGCCCATCGGCCGGGTAGTGCGGGCGCGGGGTGATGGCGGCGTCCACGTCGGCATACATGTTGAACCACCAGAACAACTGGCTGCAGCGAAACCCCGGGATTTCGCGTTGGAGCGTGTGCCAGACCTTTTCCCCCTGGATCAGCCCATTGGGTTGCAGCCAGAAACGCACCTCGGCCTGGTCGCGAAAGTACCAGCCATTGCCGACGATGCCATGCTGCGACGGCGGCGCGCCGGTGAGGATCGACGCCTGCACCGTCGAGGTGACGGCGGGGAATACCGGTTGCAAGTGAGCCAACTGGGCGGTCTTGAGCAACCGGTTGATGTGCGGTGTCGCCTCACCGAGCAGCGCAGGCGTCAGCCCTACCACGTTGATCAGCAGCAGCGGTTGCTCAGAAAGCATCGGCGTAGGCCTCCCGGCTATAGGCGTGCAACAGGCCGCGCTGGCGCAACTGGTCCTCGACCCAGTGCAGTTCGGCGACGATGCCTTCGAGCTGGGCCAGGGTGGTGGTGGGGCGCAGTTGAGCGGGCAGCACGCCCCAGCTGTAGGTCTCGACCTCCAATACCGGGTGAAACTCGACGTGGTCGGACAGGTAGTCGAAGGTCTGCGCCAGCGCCTCCTGGCTGCCGCTGAGTTCGGGCAGCAGCAGCCGTTCGCTGAACAGCGGTATATGGAAGTGAACGCGCAGCTCGCGAAACTCACTGCACTGCGCCAGGGCTGCGGGCAAGTCCGCCCAGGCCACGCGTCGACCCTGTGGGTCGAGAGCCTTCACCTGGTGCAGGTAGGTGGCCTCGGCAAAGCGGCCCAGGGTGTCGAGCACGTGTTCGCGTCGCGGATCATGCGGCGGCGGCAGGCGGCAGATCATCGCGTTGGACAGCTGGACCTTGCCCACCGTTACGCCTGCCTGGCGTAGCCGGTCCAGGGACTGGTAACAATCCTCGAACATGACCGCCTGGTGGCACACGTCGAAACACAGGGCCAGGTAGGCATGGTTCGGGTCCATCGCCTGCCGTCGCTGGAAAAACGCAATGGCCTGCTCGGTGTTTTCCAGCACGCAGTCCGGCTCCATCTCCAGGCAGAACACAATTTTCTTGCCGCTGTCCTGGTGCAATTGGGCGAGTGCGGCGGTGAGTTGGCTGAGGTGCTCGTCGGCACGCGCTTGCAGCACCGTGCTCCAGGTGGCGGCATAGCCCAGCGGCACCGTGGATATCACCCCTTGGCGGCAATCCGGCGGTAACGCCTGGGCCAGCAGGTACGCCAGGTCGAGGCTGTAGGCCAACCGCTGCGGGTCGGCCCAACTGGGCAGGTAGACCTCGGCTTTCACCGCGCCCTGATGGAACTCGCCATAGGGGAAGCCATTCAAGGAGGTCAGGCGCAACCCGCTGTCTTGCAGCAACCCCAGGAATTCCTGGCGCGCCGCGGGTTGCTGCAACTGCCGGGCCGCGTGAGCGCAGATCCACAAACCACTGTCCTGCACGTCCAACCCGCGCAGGTTGCGCACGCCCCGGAAATGTTCGGCGATCGAGGCCCTGAGTCCGGCCAGGTCGCGGGTCGGGTGCACATTGCTGCAATAGCCGACCTGAGTGGCCGTCCAACCGCCGATGTCGCTCATTTGACCACCGGCTCCTGGCCGCGCAGGGCCGAGTTGTCCTGCCATTGCTTGCGCTGGTCGATGGGCAGCGGTGTGCTGACCAGGGCCTTGTCCAACTGGCCGCTCTGGGCGAAGAAATCCACCGGGTTATGGAACAGCACCTGTTCGACCTGGGCCTGGCTGAAGCCCGCCGCCAACATCGCCTGGCCGGTCTTGGGCACCTTCAGCGGGTCGCTGATGCCCCAGTCAGCGGCACTGTTGACCACCATTTTTTCCGTGCCGTATTCCTGGAGCAAGGCGACCATGCGCTGCTCCGACATCTTGGTGTTGGGGTAGATGGAATGGCCGCGCCAGCAGTCGCTGTCGAGCACCAGGGGCAAGGTCAGTTCGTTGAGGTGGTCGATGATCACCAGGTGCTCGGCAATCCCCACTTCGCGGATCACCGCCAGGGTGCGCTTGGTGCCGCCGATCTTGTCGCGGTGGGGCGTGTGCACCAGCACCGGCAGGTTGAACTGCCTGGCCAGCTCCAGTTGCGCGGCGAGAAAACGGTCCTCTTCGGGGGTGATGTCGTCGTAGCCGATTTCACCGACGGCCACCACACCGTCTTTCACCAGGTAACGCGGCAATATCTCCAGCACCTCATTGGCCACCGACAGGTCATTGGCCTCCTTGGGGTTCAGGCCAATGGTGCAGAAATGATGGATGCCGAACATGCTGGCGCGAAAGCGTTCCCAGCCGAGCAAGGTGTCGAAGTAGTCGATGAAACTGCCGACGCTGGTGCGTGCCTGGCCCTGCCAGAACGCCGGCTCGATCACCCCGGTAATCCCGGCGGCGGCCATGTTCTGGTAGTCGTCGGTGGTGCGGCTGACCATATGGATATGCGGATCGAAGTAGGTGGGCATAGTGAATCCTCTTCAGGGAAAGTCTCAGTTCAGGTACGGGTGCCACTGCGGTGGCAGGTGTCGGCGTTGTTCCGGGTCCAGCAGGTGGAAGGCGATCACCTCGGGCAGGCCGGGCGATATGGGACGGCCCGCGGCCTGTTGCTCTTGCATCAGGTCCAGGGCCAACTGATTGAACGTGGTGCTATGCCGTTGCTTGAGGCCGACCACACGCCCGACGTCCAGGCCCATGCCGAGTGCCTTGAGTACAAGCTGGTGAAAGGCCCGCTCGGGGTAATGGCGTGATGGGTAGGCGTTGTCGAGGGCCAGGGCGGCAAACACCTGCGGGTTGCTGGTGCGTCCGGCCTGCAAGGCCAGCGCCAGGCACTGACCGTTGCTGTCGAGCCAGTCGAGGGCACCGAGCAGGGCGATTTTTTCCTGATCGTCGCCCCACAGGAACCACTGGCGTAGCAGGGTTAAATGTTCGGCAATGGCGGCGGTTTCCAGCACCTGGCCCAGCAGCAGTGCACGCGCCAGGTCGACCTCAGGGGCCGTCAAGTGACGCTTGCACTGGCTGCTCAACAATGCCGCCGTGGTGGCGTCCGGTTGTTGCGCGAGCGCGGCCTGCGCCTGGCACCACCACAGCGCTTGGCTGTCGTGCAGTCGCTGGCTTAGGACTTGGCGCAGTTCGATAAGGCGATCCTGGCGCATGTTCATGTCGGCTTGATCCAACGCTGAAAGTGGGGAAGCAGGAAAAACACCAGCACACACAGCAGACTGCCCAACGGCTGGTCGGCCACGGCCAACACCAGCCCATCGAACAGCGGCAACGCCGCCAGGCCTGCGCCGATAAAAGCGCGCACCTGACGTTGTTGCGGGTTGGCCAGGTGCCTGCGGTAGTGCAGGCCCAACCAACCCAGCCAGAGCAGCAGCACCGGCCAGAACCACAGGTTGTTGGAGTAGATCGCCAAAGCCAGCGGGCTGAGCATCAGCAACAGCGGCAGGCGGCTGACCAGTTGGTTGCGGTGTTCCTGGCGAGCCAGGTAAGTCAGGCCGCTGATGTACACGCCCAGCAGCATTGCGCACAGCCAGATCGGCTCCGGCGGCAGTGCCAGGCTGGCTGCCGCCGTGAGGTACAGCGCCGAGCGGCACGCTCCCATCAGCCATACGCTGTGGGCGTATTTTTTGTGCAGCAGGTTGTAGCCGAAGATGCAGGCCAGCAGCAGCCCCACGCCGCCAAGCAGCCAGTGGGGCTGATCGATCAGGCGGCTCAGGCCCAGCACGGCCATGGCGGCGAGGATCAGCAGCAGCGCCGTGGCCAGGCCCACTTGCTGCCGGCTGGCCAGGCCCAGGGTGATGGGGCGCGGGTTGTGGTGTTGTCGATCCCAGTCGGCGTCCAGCCAGTCGTTCAACAGCATGCCGGCCAGGTACAACAGCGACAGCGTGCTCAGCAGCAACCCCCAGACCAGCGACGACGGCGGCGCCAACGCTCCGGCGCTGCTGGCGAGCAGGGCGGCAGCCAGCGTGTTGGTCCACACCGTGGGCAGGTTGGACACGCGACCCAGGGTCAACCAGGTTTTCAGGTTGGTCTGGCTCATTGCGCGTAACTCAGTGGCAGCGCCAGGTCGCCGCGGTTCGCCAACCGTTGCAGCGCCTGTTCCATTTGTGCGTCATCGATGGCATGCAGGTCTACCGACTCTCCGATGCAACGAAGCATGGGGATCGACAGCTGCCCGCCCAGGTGCTGACGGAACTCCTCCAGGCCGAGCAACACCTGGGAGCGGCCCTGGGCATCTTTCATCTTCAGTTCCGGCGGGCACAGGTTGAAGCCCAGGGTGTGCAGCAGGTTCATCAGCCGTTGCGTGTCGCTAGCGCTCAACAACCCCACGGCATTGGCGTACAGACCGTCCAGCGCCATGCCCACGGCGACGGCTTCACCATGACGCAGGCGGTGCTGGCTGAGGTTTTCCAGCTTGTGCGCGGCCCAATGCCCGTAGTCCAGTGGGCGGCCATTACCGCGTTCGAACGGGTCCCCGGCGCCGGTGATATGCCCCAGGTGCAGTTCGGCGCAACGGCGAATGGCGTAGCGGCTGGCCGGGTGATCAAAGCGCGCGAGGGCGTCGGCATGCTGCTCCATCCACTCGAAAAACGCCGAGTCCTTGATCAGCGCCACCTTGACCGCTTCGGCCAGCCCGGCGATCTGGTCGCGGTGGGTCAGGCTGGTGAGCAATTGGAAGTCGTTGAGCACCGCTGTAGCGGGATAGAACGCGCCCAGCAGGTTCTTCTGACCGAAGGCATTGATGCCATTTTTCACCCCGATACCGGCGTCGTTCTGCGCCAGTACCGTGCTGGGGACGCGCACCAGACGGATGCCGCGATGAAAGGTCGCGCAGGCGTAGCCCACCGCGTCCAGCACCGCACCGCCGCCCAGGGCCAGTACGTAGCAATGCCGGTCCAGATGGTGCTGCAGCATGTCGCTGTAGAGCTGCTCCAGGACTTGGGTGTTTTTGCTCAGTTCGCCGGCCGGCACGGCGATGGGCGCCGTTTGCAGGTGCAGGTCGGTGTGGGCGGCGAAATACGCGTCGATCTGCTCCCGCAGATGAGGCGCGCTGTGCAGCAGTTGTGCGTCGGCAAACACCAGCACCGTCACTGGCCCGTTGTGCGGTGCGCTGAGTTGTTGATGCAGGCAAGGGTTGCGTGGGTCGAACAGGTGGTCGGTGAACACCACCGGGTAGTCATAGCTGACGCTGAAGCAGCCACGCAACGCCTGTTCGGCAGCGGGTTTGCGCAAAGATTTGTATAGGCTGTACCCCGCCACGAACAGCAGCGGTAGCACCATGCTGGCAAGGATCGTCACCAGCAGTGCATTCTGCTCGATCAGGAACGTGCCGATGGCGGTATAGGCCAACGCCAGGCCCGCATTGGCCAGCGTGGTAATCAACAGAAACGCGCGCAGCGGGTAACGCTGCATTCCGGCGGCCACCACCGAAGTTTCCGCCAGCACCGGCACCCCGCGCAGGCAAATCAACGACAGCGTGTTCAGCCGATACGCCAAGTGCCCCGGGCGACGCTGATGCAGGCCAAGACGACCGGATAACAACCGAAAGTAGCCGGCGCCCAACGCGTAGCCCAACCCGGCACCCAGGCACAAGCCGATAAAAATCACCAGGTAGCCGCCCAGGCCTCCGAGCATGGCAACCGCCAGCAGCGCAACCACGCTCGAGGGTACGGGCAGCAGCACATCCAAAGCGAGCAGGGTAATCAGCAGCAGGGCCAGGTTGAGTGCCACACCGGGCGTGGAAGGTTGGTACAGGTTGAGGTGAAGCAGGAAGGCCTGGATCTGTTGCTCGAACAACAGGAAGCTGGCGATGACCAACACGCAAAAGCCAAACAATGACAGCCAGAAATGTTGGGCTGGCCCCTTTTTCAAGAACGCACGATACGGCTGGCTGCGTTTCATCAAAGCATCCCTTCTGAGTATTAAGACTTAAGTTCCGTGTCTGTATTTAGAGCAGCGTCGGGTCTTGTTTCAGAGCAATAGAATCCCTCGCCAGAATGGCTGGCTGAATGAACAATGGCGGTTGGCCTTCACGGTATTCATGAACCTAGACGGTTGTGGTTTTTTTGCAAGTACGTCGAGTCACAACGGCTGTAACGTAGGCGGTATGGGCAAGATTTTTATATTCAATACAATTAGTTGTATTGAAATTCAGTGGGCGTCAATAACTTGTTATGAGCCCACATAGTTGAAGTGTTTGTTATGAGGATTATTGCCGCTGGCTATATGGTTTCTTATTAAAAAGCGGTTTGTCGAGAATGATTCCGCTTAATGTGCTTGTTGTTTATCCAGTGAAACGAAACCCCGCTGATAACTTGTTCTTTAGATAGCCAACTAACGTACTGACCGACTTGGGTACATGGGGCGAGTAGGGGCGGATCAAGTAGATCTCATCGGCAAATACCCCTTTGAGCGTCCAACCCTCGAGCACCTGCACCAGCGTGCCGCTGGCCAATGCGGCGTGGGCACTGAAATCCGGGAGCAGGGCGATACCCAGGTGGTTGAGCGCCGAGTCGCGCAGGGCTTCGCTGTTGTTGGTGGCAAAACTACCGGCGATGGGCACGGTGATACGCTCGGCGTGGCGTTCGAAGGTCCAGGCCGGTTGGTCTGCCCCGCGTGGGTAGAACAGGCAATTATGCGCAGTGAGGTCGCCGGGTTCGCACGGCTCGCCGTGGCGTTGCAAGTATTCGCGGGTTGCCACCAGCACCGAGGCGGTGTCGCACAGCTTCCACGCCACATGGGTTTCCGGCACCTGGAAACCGTGGCGCACCGCCAGGTCGTAGCCCTCGGCCGCCAGCGAACTCAAGGTATCGGAAACATCCAGTTGAATGCGCACCTGCGGGTAGAGCTGCAAGAACTCCGACAGATGCGGCACCAACTGTTGCCGGGCAAAGGCCACCGGCGCGGTGAGGCGCACCAGGCCGCGAATCTCCCCGGCCGAGTCGCGTACCGAAGAGAAACTGCGCGCGATTTGGGCATAGGCGCTGCGCACTTCGCGGGTCAGGGACTGCCCCGCATCGGTCAGCCGTACGCTGCGTGTGGTGCGGGTGACCAACCGTGTACCGGTGGCTTTCTCCAGGTCCGAGATGCGCTGGCTGACGGCGGACTTGCTCACGCCCAGGCGCGCCGCGGCGGCGGTGTAGGTGCCTTGCTCCTCCAGCACCGACAGCCAGTGAATATGGGTCCACAATCCCTCGATCTCGGCTTTTTCCATGGTGCTATTGTTCTCTTGTATGGACAATAAGTTCTGAATTCTGCTCTGGTTGGGAACAAAGCGAAAGCCTATCGTGGCTTCCATTGCCATCCACCAGGGAGCCTCTGCCATGACTACCACCCTCGAGCACTACATCAACGACCAGCGCGTGAGCCGCGATGATCGCTATCAGGACGTCTTTAACCCGGCCACTGGCGAAAAGACCGGCCGCGTCGCCCTGGCCAGTCGCCAGACCGTGTCCGAGGCCGTCGCCGCTGCCCAGGCTGCGTTCGCAGGTTGGGCCGACACACCGCCGATTCGCCGTGCCCGCGTGTTGTTCGAGTTCCTGCACCTGCTGCGTGAGCGCAAGGATGATCTGGCGCGCATCATCGTCGCCGAACATGGCAAGGTCTTCACCGATGCCCAGGGTGAAGTCGACCGTGGTATCGACATTCTTGAGTTCGCTTGCGGTATTCCCAACCTGCTCAAGGGCGAGCATTCCGACCAGGTGTCCCGTGGCATGGACAACTGGACGATGCGCCAGCCCCTGGGCGTGGTGGCGGGCGTGACGCCGTTCAATTTCCCGGTGATGGTGCCGATGTGGATGTACCCGATCGCCATTGCGGCGGGCAACACCTTCATCCTCAAGCCGAGCCCGACCGACCCGAGCGCCTCGCTGTTCATGGCCGAACTGCTGCGCGAAGCCGGCCTGCCCAAAGGCGTGTTCAACGTGGTGCAGGGCGACAAGGAAGCAGTGGATGCGCTGATCGAACACCCGGACGTCAAGGCCGTGAGTTTCGTCGGCTCCACGCCGATTGCCCAGTACATCTACGAAAGCGGTGCCCGTCACGGCAAGCGTGTGCAAGGGCTGGGCGGCGCGAAAAACCACATGGTGGTGATGCCCGACGCGGATATCGAAAAAACCGTCGACGCACTGATGGGCGCCGCCTACGGCAGTGCCGGCGAGCGCTGCATGGCCATCTCCGTCGCCGTGCTGGTAGGCGATGTGGGTGACAAGGTCATCGCCGCCTTGACCGAACGGGCCAAGCAACTGCGCATCACCGATGGCCGGGACTTGAAAGCCGAAATGGGCCCGATCGTGTCCCGTGCCGCGCTGGAGCGCATCAGTGGCTACATCGAACAGGGCGTGCAAGCCGGTGCGCAATTGCTGCTCGACGGGCGGGGTTACGTGCCGTCCGAGGCCGGCCTGGAACACGGCTTCTGGCTCGGCGCCACGCTGTTCGACCATGTGACCCGGGACATGAGCATCTACCGCGAAGAAATCTTCGGCCCGGTACTGGCCTGCGTGCGCGTCAACGACTTCGCCGAAGCGATCAAACTGGTCAACGACCACGAGTTCGGCAACGGCGTCAGCTGCTTTACCCGCGACGGCCACATTGCCCGCGAGTTTGCCCGGCGTATCGAAGTCGGCATGGTCGGCATCAACGTACCGATCCCCGTGCCCATGGCCTGGCACGGGTTTGGCGGCTGGAAGAAGAGCCTGTTTGGCGACATGCATGCCTACGGCACCGAGGGTGTGCGCTTCTACACCAAGCAGAAGTCGATCATGCAGCGCTGGTCGGAGAGCATCGAACAAGGCGCCGAATTCGCCATGCCGGTGTCCAAGTAACGACCTGAAGAACACCGCCGGGAAACTGTGGGAGGGGGCTTGCCCCCGATGGACTGCGTAGCAGGCCCATTTTTGAGGCCGCTGCGCGGCCTATCGGGAGCAAGCCCCCTCCCACAAGTTTGGTCGCATTCAGGCATCCATCGTGCAATGGAACAATTTCTTACCTCAGTACCACACAGGGTGGACAAATCTACCGCCGTGTTTCCTACCGTGGTCGAGAGAACATTCCACTCGCATGATGATGAATAATGACCACCAATATTCTTGCATTTCCTACCGATCGCCATTGGGCCAGAAACCTTGAAGGGGGCGCGGAAACAGCGAGCAGTCGTACCAAGCGATCTTCGGGTTCTGACGCAGCGGGCAACAGTGAGGCGCCCAAATCCGCATCAGGCCCCTCAGCCGCCAGCCCGCCTCAGGTCACTGGCGGCTCATCGGTCCATGCGGGCAAAAATAATGCGCCATCGGAACTCAGCAAAAGCTCTGTGAGTTGGGTGAGTTATCAGCACGGTGTCAACCTGGCCGAAGCCATCGAGCCGGGCTCTTCGAAGCGGATGACCCAGGATGAACTGATCGCCTTGCCCGGCAAAATGAGTGCTATGGCGGTGACGCCCGAACAAGAGCTGTTGATTGCGTCGACGCGCATTGGCCCCGCGCTGGAGTGGGCCGTTGCCAACGGCATTCTTGAAGATAAAACCGAATTTTCGCAGGCGGATATTCAAAAAGCCCTTGCCGCATTGGATCAGCATCTTGAAAAGATGGCGGGTGCCATCGCGAGCCTCTCTAGCCCCATGCCAATGAGGAAGGATTATTTCCTTGGGACGCAACAGGTATCGCCCATCAAAGGCCATGTCGATCCGGATAATAAAAAATACCCGGTGGCTATCTACGATGACCAAAAATTCGGCGAAGACTTCAAAGCCGATCTGGCGAACAAGAAAGCCGCCTACGGCACGATAATCCAATGCGCTCTCTCAACGCTGCCCCCGGCGGATCAGATCGCCATAGCGCACGGTGACGTCGGTGTGTATGCGATGAAGTCACCCGGAGAGGGCGGCGAGCCCGAGCGCACTACGTTCTTGATTAAAGCGGTTCACGAAGGAAAGACGACGGTCTATGAAGTCAACCCTGAACGGGGGACCGTGGTTAAGCGGGACGATTACGTCGGGGTATTTCAGGGCCACAGTGTCATCGGAAAACAACGTTTACCCGACGGCAGTTATGCGAACACATTCACCGTGTGGCCAAAACCCAGCATTCAAGGGCAGCGCTATGAGGCGAAAGCTGATCGGCCAGTGGGCGCCCGATCGGACAATACGCCGTTTTCCGCCCAGCTTTATACGCTGGAATCGCTGGCGACCTTTCCGGCCTCTGCGCAAGGCAGCGCCGGAAAGCCAACCTATCAGGCAAAGTTCGTGGAGCGAACCGGCCAGATCGGCACGACGGTGTCCGAAAAACTGTTTTTTATGAAGGATCTGGATTTGCTGGAGAGGGCAAAAGAGGATCCGGAGCGCGTGACTGAAGCCGAGAAAGAGGACAGAGAAAACTATCAGGCATTCAAGGCCGACAGGGAGAAACGTCGTGAAATCCTTAAAGGTTTCGTGCCTTTTTGGCACGGTGTCGAGGCAATAGTTGCCGGCCGCCCACTCGAAGGCATCGCGCAAATATGGATAGATCTGCTTTCACTGTTTACGCCTGTTGAACAAGCCGCCGCTGGCTTGACGAGGGGGGTTGTCCGATGGGTCAAACCCATCCTCCCGAAGTTCTTGAAGCCGTCGGTAAATTTTGCGAGTTACAGCTTAAAGCCTGGGGTTGCCGGGGTTAAATGGGAAGGCGGCGTACAGGGTTTGAAGTGGGCACCCAATGCTTCCAAAAAAGCAACTCAGGGCATTGAGCAGTTCAAGGCTGCCGCCGTGCCGTTGCCCCGCAGCCAACCGGGTGTCAGACAGATTGAGCTTAACGGTGTGAAGTATTTTGTTTCCGAAAAGCCTGATGCCGGCGATGGCGTCCACTATGTGTTACGCATCGCCAAACCGGGTGACCCAACGAAGTTGGTCAGTAGCGGAAAAATTGCCAAGCCTGATAACGCCGGTGTATGGAGAAGAAGAGGCGTAGAGGGCGGCGGGAAAATATCAGAGGCTTTTTCGCAAAAATATAGAAATGCCCGTAAGGAACTGGCTGGCGTTGTGGAAAAACACAAGCAGTCAGGGGGCGCGCTCTCCGAGCAGCAGAAGGACGAATTCACCAAGACCCTCACTAAACTTGTCGGAGAAAGTAATGCTGATGATTTTGAGCATGTGGGTACTTACACTCGCGCAGGCTCAGACTTCGTCAATCAGCCCCTGCGTGCGAATCGGCGTACGCCGGAACTTGAAGCGTTTTTGCGTGAGTTTGATCAATTAAAGCCCTATGAGGGCAAGGCGTATCGTTCGGCGTTCGTCACCCCAGAGGGTGCAAGCCGGCTTAAAAATGGCGTAGGCAAAGTCTTCCAGGATCCTGGCGTACAGTCCGCCTCGGCGACCGTGCACAATTCAGTGGAGTGGGAAGGCTGGGCGAAAGGCCTGGCAAAAGGTAAAGGGCAGGGGACTCAGCAGGTCGTCTATGTCTTTGATGAGTCCATACCGAAGAAGAACGTATCAACCAGTTTCTTGAAGGATCATGTCGCGATCGGCGCGGGCCAACCCGTCAAAGTATTGGCTGTCCAGGAACACGGTGGAAAGTTGTTCGTCTATTTTTCGTCGCCTTCCGAGGTCCCTGACCATCTCTACAATATCTACAATGGCGCCCAGATTTATTGACGTCATAGGCTTTCGGCACGGACGCATAGCCCTGATCATTCCCACATCCCGTGGGAATGATCATGGCGGGTTCAGCGCCGCCCAGCCCGCGTACTCACATCCACCCACACCGCCAGCACCAGAATGCTGCCCTTCACAATCATCTGCCAGTAACTGTCCACATCCAGCATCGACATACCGTTGTCCAGGCTGGTAATCACCAACGCCCCGAGCAACGCGCCATACACCGTGCCCGAACCGCCGCGCATGGACGTGCCACCGATAAAGCACGCAGCAATGGCGTCGAGTTCACCCATGTTGCCCGCCGACGGCGAACCGGCCGCGAGGCGGGCGGTGTTGACCAGGCCGGCGAGGGCGCACATCACGCCCATGATGCCGAAGATCCATAGCTTCACCGCCTGTACGTTGATACCCGACAGGCGCGTGGCTTCCATGTTGCTGCCCACCGCGTAGACGCGACGACCGAACACGGTCTGGCTGGTGACGTAGCTGAACACGCCGAGCAGCACCAGCAATAACAACACCGGCACCGGGATGCCGTCGTAGCTGTTGAGGGTGGTGACGAACCCGGCCAACACCACGCCGATCACCCCCACGCGCAACCCATCACGCACCCGCGAGTGCGCCGCCAGGCCATGCAAGGCGCGGTTGCGCCGCTGCTTCCAGGTGAGGAACACGGTCAGCGCAAACAGCAGCACGCCCAGGCCGACTCCTACCGTATGCGGTAAATAGCCCTGGCCCACGTACACCAGTGACGGCGATACCGGTGCGATGGTGGTACCGCCGGTAATCCCCAGCAGAATCCCGCGAAACGCCAGCATCCCGCCCAAACCTACGATAAACGACGGGATACGCAGGTAAGCCGTCATGTAGCCGTTGGCCAAGCCGATCATCAGCCCGCACAACGCCACCAGACTCAGGTTGGCCAGCAGCGGAATGTGGTACACCACGTCCAGGATCGCCGCGAGCCCGCCCAGCAGCCCGAGCAACGAGCCCACCGATAAATCGATCTCGCCGCTGATGATCACCAGCACCATGCCGCAGGCCAGGATTCCGGTGATCGACATCTGCCGCAGCAGGTTGGACAGGTTGCGCGGCGTCACGAAGCCGCCCTCGGTCTGCCAGCTGAAAAACAGCCAGATAAACGCCACGGCGATGACCAGGGCCAGCATTTTGTAGCGGGTAAAAAGGTGTTTGACCTGATTCATCTACGCGGTCTTCCGATCATGATGGTTTTGGCTGAGCGCGGCGGCGAGCACCTGTTCCTGGGTGAGGTCTTCATTGATAAAGTCGCCACGCAGTTGCCCGTCGCCGATCACCAGCACGCGGTTGGACACGCCCAGCACTTCGGCCAGTTCCGAGGAAACCATGATGATCGACACGCCTTCGGCCGCCAGTGCGCTCATCAGCTTGTAGATCTCGTACTTGGCGCCCACGTCCACGCCGCGGGTGGGTTCATCGAGGATCAGCACCTTGGGCTTGGCCATCAACATCTTCGCCAGCACGGCTTTTTGCTGATTGCCACCGGACAGGCTGGTGATCGACAGCGACGGGCTGGCCGTCTTGAGGTGCAGGCGGGCGATCTGTTGCTCGATGCTGCCCAACTCGGCTTCGGCATCGATGCGCGTCAGGTATGAGTAGGTTTCCAGCACGGTCAGGGTGATGTTCTGGCCCACCCCGAAATCCGGAATGATGCCTTGGCGCTTACGGTCTTCGGGCACCATGCACAGCCCCGCGCGGATCGACTTGAGCGGCGTGCGCGTGTCGACCGGCACGCCGTCCAGCCACACTTCGCCGCTGTGGCGGCCGGGGTAGGCGCCGAACAGCGCCGATACCAGTTCCGTGCGTCCGGCGCCCACCAGCCCGGCGATGCCGAGGATTTCCCCGCGCCTGAGCACAAAGGAAATATCGTCAACGCGTTTGCGCTTGGGGTTGTCGACGTCATAACAGGTGACGTTGCGTGCTTCGAAAATCACTTCGCCCACCGCGTGGGGTTCGGTGGGGTAGAGGTTGTTCATCTCGCGGCCGACCATCTGGGTGATGATCTGCGGGATATCCATGTCGGCCATGGCGGTGGTCGCGATGTGTTTGCCGTCGCGGATCACGGCAATGGTGTCGCACACCGCCGCCACTTCATCGAGCTTGTGGGAGATGTACACGCAGGCCACGCCCTTGGCCTTGAGGTCTCGGATGATATCCAGCAGCACCTCGATTTCCGACCGGGTCAGGGCCGAGGAGGGCTCATCGAGGATCAACAGGCGTGCCTGTTTGTTCAGGGCCTTGGCGATTTCCACCAGTTGCTGGTAACCGCCGCCGTACTGCGACACCGGCAGCGCCACGTTCATGTCCGGCACCTTGAGTTCGCGCATCAAGGCTTCGGCGCGGTGGAGCATGGCCGGGTAGTTCATGCGCCCGCCGGGCAAGGTCAGCTCGTGGCCCATGAAGATGTTTTCGGCCACCGACAGGTCAGGCACCAGGGTCAGTTCCTGGTGAATGATGACGATGCCGGCGGCCTCGGTTTCGCTGATGGACTGGGCCTTGAGCGGTTGCCCATCCCAGAGGATTTCACCGTCCCAGGTGCCGTGCGGATAGACCGCCGACAGCACCTTCATCAAGGTGGATTTACCGGCGCCGTTCTCACCGCACAGGCCGACACATTCCCCCGGCCGCACGTTGATATCGATACCGTTCAGGGCGGGCACACCGCCAAAGGTCTTGACGATGCCGCGCATTTGCAACAGGTAGTCGGACATGACCATCATTGTCCGGCAATCTGTGCCTTGGTATAGAACCCGTCCTTCTCCAACAGGTCGATGTTGGCCTTGGTCAGCGGGGTGGGCGTGAGCAGGATGGTGTCGACCTTTTTGCTGCCGTTGTCGTATTGCGAGCTGTAGCTAGGTTTTTCATTGCGCGCCAGTTGTACCGAGAGCTTGGCCGCCTCGGTGGCGATCAGCTTGAGCGGCTTGTACACGGTCATGGTCTGGGTGCCGTCGAGCACGCGCTTCACGGCGGCCAGGTCAGCATCCTGCCCCGAGATCGGCACCTTGCCGGCCAGCTTCTGTGCGGCCAGGGCCTGAATCGCACCGCCGGCGGTGGCGTCGTTGGAAGCGACGATGGCGTCGATCTTGTTGTCGTTACGGGTCAGGGCGTTTTCGACGATGCTGAGGGCCTCGGTAGGGTTCCATTCCTTGACCCACTGCTGGCCGACAATCTTGATGTCGCCCTTGTCGATGGCCGGTTGCAGCACCTTCATCTGGCCTTCGCGCAGGACCTTGGCGTTGTTGTCGGTGGGGGCGCCGCCGAGCAGGAAGTAATTGCCCTTGGGCGCCGCTTGCAGCACACCGCTGGCCTGCATCTCGCCGACTTTTTCGTTATCGAAGGAGATGTACGCGTCGATATCGGCATTGAGGATCAGGCGATCATAGGACACCACCTTGATCCCGGCCTTCTTGGCTTCGGCGACGGCGTTGGTGAGTACGGTCGCGTTGAACGGCACGATGACGATCACATCGACACCACGGGAGATCAGGTTTTCGATCTGGGAAATCTGCTTCTGCTCGTTGGCGTCGGCCGACTGTACAAACACTTTGGCATCGAGCTTTTCGGCTGCCGCCACAAAGTAGTCGCGGTCGCGGGACCAGCGTTCCAGACGCAGGTCGTCGATGGAAAAGCCGATTTTCGGGTGAGCGGAATCAGCCATCGCCGGCAGGGCGAGCAAGGCCAGGGCAGAGGCAAGAAGAGTGCGTTTGAATGACTTCATAGTGGTGCGTCCTTTTATTGTTGTAGTAAGACTCTGTAGTGAGCGGGCTCGCCCCGCGCTGGGTGGCGCAGCCGCCCCAAAACCAGGCACCGCGGTCTTCCTGACATAGCGTAGCGTCCCTGTCTGGGGCGGCTGCGCCACCCAGCGCGGGGCGAGCCCGCTCACTACAATCAGCTGTAGATAAAGCGGTTCACGACACCTTCGAGCATTTCCTGTCGCCCGCTCACAGCCTGCGGGTTCAGCTCATGGGCAAACGCATGCTCGGCCAGGGACTCCAGGCTGTACTCGCCGGCCAGTACGGCCTGGCCCAGCGGCTGTCGCCAACCGGCATAACGCTGGTCCTTGAATTGTTGCAAGCGGTCGTTCTGCACCATGGCGGCTGCGCGTTCCAACGCCAGGGCCAAGACATCCATGGCGGCCACGTGCCCGTGGAACAGATCGACTTCGTCCAGGCTTTGGCGACGGACCTTGGAGTCGAAATTGTAGCCGCCATTCTTGAAACCACCGGCCTTGAGGATTTCATAAGTGGCGAGGGTCATTTCCTCGACGCTGTTGGGGAACTGGTCGGTGTCCCAGCCGTTCTGCGGGTCGCCACGGTTGGCATCAATGCTGCCGAAAATGCCAAGGGACACGGCGGTGGCAATCTCATGCTGAAAACTGTGCCCGGCCAGGGTCGCGTGGTTGGCCTCGATGTTCACCTTGATCTCCTGTTCCAGGCCGTACTCATGCAGGAAGCCGAACACCGTGGCGCTGTCGTAATCGTACTGGTGCTTGGTCGGCTCCTGGGGCTTGGGCTCGATCAGCAGGTCGCCCTTGAAGCCGATCTTGTACTTGTGCTCCACCACCATGCGCATAAACCGGCCGAGCTGCTCGCGTTCGCGCTTGAGGTCGGTATTGAGCAGGGTTTCATAGCCCTCGCGACCGCCCCACAGCACGTAGTTGGAGCCCTTGAGCCGCAAGGTGGCGTTCATTGCACTGCACACCTGGGCGGCCGCATAGGCAAACACCTCCGGGTCCGGGTTGCTGGCGGCGCCGGCGGCAAAACGCGGGTTGCTGAAGCAGTTGGCGGTGCCCCATAACAGCTGGATGCCGGACTGTTCCTGATGACGCTCCAGGTGATCGACCATCTGCGCAAAGTTATGGCGATATTCCTTGAGCGAGCTGCCTTCGGGGGCGACGTCCGTGTCGTGAAAGCTGTAGTAATCGATGCCCAGTTTGGAGAAGAACTCAAAGGCGGCCTGCGCCTTGCCGATCGCCAGCTCCATCGGCTCGCCGTTGCGCTGCCAGGGCCGCTTGAAGGTGCCCTGGCCGAACACGTCCGAGCCCGGCCACACAAAGGTGTGCCAATAACAAACGGCCATGCGCAAGTGCTCGCGCATGGGTTTTCCGAGGATCAGTTTGTTGGCGTCATAGTGGCGGAAGGCGAGGGGCGCGTCGCTGTCGGGGCCTTCGAAGCGGACCTTCTCGACACCAGGGAAATACTGCATGGCGTTTTCCTTATTGTTCTTGGCGGTGTCTGGATACTAGCAACGGCGTTGGGCCCGCCGATTATGAAAATCACCAAGGGAGGGTGCGATTTTGAGTGGCGGGGTTTAGTCTGTGGCGACTGGCCTCAGGACAAAAACAATGAAAACCCTACCGCCCGTTCACCGTATCGCCCTGTTGTTCAACGGCAGCAAAATCTACGATCGCGGCATCATCGCGGGCATCGGCAACTACCTGAGCAGTACCCGTGCCTCGTGGGATCTGTTCCTGGAGGAAGACTTCCTGTGCCGCCTCAAAGGCATCGAGCATTGGCAGGGCGACGGCATCATTGCGGACTTCGACGACCCGCTGATCGGCGAAGCGCTGGCCGGGAGCCGCTTGCCGGTGGTGGCGGTGGGCGGCTCCTACGAGGACGTGCGTGCCTACCCCAAGGGCATTCCTTATGTGGCCACCGACAATCATGGCCTGATGAAGCTGGCGTATGAACATCTGATCGAGGCGGGGTTGACCCGGTTTGCCTGTTTCAGCTTGCCGCCGGCCCAGGCCAACCGCTGGGCGCAGGAGCGCGAAAAGGCCTTTCGCAGCCTGTTGACGCGTGATGGTGTGCCGGTGGAGATCTATCGCGGCCTGGGCACCAGCGCACCGCTGTGGGACAGCGCGGTGGAGCAGCAGATCGCCTGGCTGGAGAGCCTGCCCAAACCCATCGGCATCATCGCCGTCACCGACGCCCGTGCCCGGCAACTGCTGCAAGCCTGCCTGACGGCCGGGATCGCCGTGCCGGAAGAAGTGGCGTTGATCGGTATCGACAACGACCCGCTGACCCGCACCCTCACGCGGGTGCCGCTGAGTTCGGTGATCCAGGGCACCGAGACCATGGGCCGTACCGCCGCCGCCCTGTTGCACCAGATGCTGCACGGCAAACCTTGCGCCGGTACGCAGATCCTGGTGCCGCCGGAGGCGATCAACGTGCAAGCCTCCAGCCTGCACCAACCCTTGGGCAACCCCTACGTGATGCAGGCGTTGCTGTTTATCCGCCAATACGCATGCCAGGGTATCAAGACCGCCCAGGTGGCGGCCTATGTGGGCGTATCACGCTCATCCCTGGAGTCGCACTTTCGCAAGGAACGTGGCTGCAGCGTGCACGACGAGATCCTGCGCTTCAAACTGGCGGCCGCCGCCAAGGGCCTGGAGAACCACCGCGTGGCGATTGCCGAGGTTGCCGCGCGCTGCGGCTTCAAATCGGCGCAGTACCTGCACACGGTGTTTCGCCGGGAGTTCGGCTGCACGCCACGCGAATATCAGCAGGGCGCGGCCTAGAACACGGCTTTGACCTGCAACCCCACGACCAGCGCGTTATCGATGTTCTCACCCGAAAACGCGCCCGGCTCGATGATGTATTGCACATCCGGGCGCAGGGTCAGCCAGGGCGTGGCCTGGTAGCCATAGCTGAGTTCGATCAACTGCTCGGCATTGTTCAGGTCGGGATACTCGGTCCCCGCCTTGAAGGCCGCCAGTTCCTGTACGTCACGGCTGCGAGGGTTCGGCACCGCACGGCCGTAACCCAGGGCGAGGGTATCGCGTGGCCGACCTTCGAAGGGCTTGTACAGCACCAATCCTGCGCCGTACCACTTGCTGAACGGCGACGCTGCTTCACTGGCTGCCGAGTACTGACCGAAAGCATGCAGCGTGCGCCCGGCGGAGGCCTCGGAGGCCCACACCGCCTGGTCGATCAGCAGGTAATGGCCGCCACGCCCGTTGACCTCTTTATTGCTGCCGATGCGTTTGACGTTGGAGCTGTCGTAGTAATAACCCAGCTTGTACTCACCGGGCAGCGGGCCTGCGTGTTTGTACACCAGTTCGATCGGCACCACGGTGCCGGTGGTGTGTTTCGGGTCCAGGCGCCAGGCGCGGCTGGAGTTACCGTTGCTCTCGGGGTCGACGTTGAAGGCTGCGACGCGCAGTTGCCAGGACGGTGAGAAATCGTATTTCACGCGGGCACCCAGGCGCGCATTCGGGTAGTTGGTCCAGCCGCTGCCGCCGGACATGTTCAGCGGATGCCCGCAGAAACCGGCGTTCATGAAGTTGCAGAGGATGCCGCTGTCCAGGCCGCCGAGGTCATTGCCCATGGCCATGTAGCCCAGCTTGACATTAAGCGCTGGGGTGAACAGCGTGCGCTCGTAGCTCAGTTCGGTGAGGCGGGTGTAGAGGCCGCCGTAGTTTTCCTGGATCGGCAGGCGGTTACCCACCAGATCCTCGGAAGCGCTGTTGCCGCGACGGTCATTGATCGTGACCTGGATGCGGTCGCCATGGTTGAAGCCGTAGAGCTTGCCCAGGTCGAACTGCACGCCGAGCTTGAGGTTCTGCGAGTAGCGTGCCGCACGGTGTTGGCCGCCGTCGGCGTTGTAGGCGGTCTCGCCGCTGTAGTCGCCGGTGAAGCGAATGCCTTGCTCGTCGAGTTCACGGCGCAGGCCGCCCCAGTCGCCGGTCAAGGTGGTGTCGTCGGCTTGTGCGGGCAGCGCGGCGCCAAAGGCCAGGCCCAGCAACAGGCGCCCAATGGACGTAGGAGAAACGGGGAACATGCAGGTTCTTCCAAATAGACGGCGCGGTGCCGAAGCACCGCGCAAACACAGGGTTTTTATGGCAGGGCGTAGGCGATCACGTAGTCGCCACGGTCGGTGGACTGGCGTGCGCCACCTGCGGTGATGACCACGTACTGCTTGCCGGTTTTCGGCGAGACGTAGGTCATCGGGCCACCCTGGCTGCCGACGGGCAGGCGGGCTTTCCAGATTTCTTCACCGTTGCCGCTGTTGAAGGCGCGCAGGTAGAAGTCTTGGGTACCGGCGATAAAGATCAGGCCGCCCTGGGTCGACAGCGTACCGCCAAGGGTCGGCAGGCCGATCTTGATCGGCAGGTGCATGCGGATACCCAGCGGGCCGGTGTCTTCCACGGTGCCGACCGGCACTTGCCAGGCGACTTTCTGGGTCTTCATGTCGATCGCGGTCAGGGTGCCGAACGGCGGCGCCTGGCATGGAATACCGGCCACCGACAGGAAGCGGTTTTTGTTCACCGCATACGGCGTGCCCTTGAGCGGTACCGCGCCCATGCCGGTGTTGAGTGCTTCACCGCCGGACGAGGCCTGGGCGCGGTTCTGCGACGGGATCATCTGGATCCACAGGCCCAGGCGCATGTCGTTGACGAAGATAAAGCCGTGCACCGGGTCGGTGGAAATACTGCCCCAGTTCATGCCGCCCAGGGAACCTGGGAAGCTCAGCGATTTATCGGTGCCCGGCGCGGTGTACAGGCCGTCGTAGCGCATGCCCTTGAAGTCGATGCGGCACAGCAACTGGTCGTACGGCGTGGCACCCCACATGTCCGCCTCGGTCAGGGTTTGCGCGCCGATCTGCGGCATACCCAGCGATTTGGGCTGGGTCAGCGAGTAAGGCTCGTTGGGGATGTTCGCCGCCTTGACGGGCACTTCCTTGACGTCGGTCAGCGGCTTGCCGGTGGCACGGTCGAGCACATAGATCTGCCCGGCCTTGGTGCCGATCACCACGGCGGGCACGGCTTTGTCGCTACCCGGTGGGGTGAAGTCGATCAGGCTCGGCTGCATCGGCAGGTCGAAGTCCCACAGGTCGTTGTGGACGGTCTGGTAGACCCATTTTTCGCTGCCGGTGGAGGCATCCAGCGCCAACACCGAGGCGCCGTATTTATGGTTGAGCTGGGTGCGTTCCACGCCATAGATATCGGTGGAGGAACTGCCCATCGGCAAGAACACGGTGTTCATCAACGGGTCATAGGACATCGGTGCCCAGCTGTTCGGCGTACTGCGCACATACGTGCTGCCGGCTGCGGGGGCTTGCTTGTCTTCGGGGTTGCCCGGGTCGAAGGCCCAGCGCATTTTGCCGCTGATTACGTCGAAACCCCGGATCACGCCGCCGGGCATGTCGGTCTGCACGTTATCCGCCACGCGCCCGCCGACCACCACGGTGGTGCCGGCCATCAAGGGTGCCGAGGACAATTGGTAGTAGCTGTCCGGTACATCGCCCAGGCCGGCTTTCAAGTCCACCTGGCCATGGGTGCCGAAGTCTTCGCAGAATTTACCGGTATCGGCATCCACGGCGATCAGGCGTGCATCAATGGTGTTGGTCAGCAGGCGACGCTGGCATTGCGCACCGGCCGGTACGCTGGCGGCGAGGATCGGCGAGCTGTTGGGCTGCGTCGGTTGGGCAATCGGCGCGGTGGCGTCGAAATACGCCATGCCACGGCAGCGCTGCCACACCGCCGACTTGGCGTTGATCTCGTTCTTCCACAGCTCTTTGCCGGTGTCGGCATCCAGCGCAATCAGGTTGTTGTGGGGGGTGCAGATAAACACCTTATTGCCGATCTGCAACGGTGTCAGTTGGTCTTCGGCACCGTTGCCGTCGCTGATCGCCACGTCGCCGGTGTGGTAGGTCCAGGCCACCTTGAGCTTATTGATGGTGTCGCGGTTGATCTGGTCCAGTGCGGCAAAGCGGCTGCCGCCTTCGGTATTGCCGTAGTGAGCCCAGTCTTTTTGCGCGTCGGCCGCAGCGACCGGCGTGATGCCAGGGCCTTGACCGGTCGACGCTACGCTTGGGTGGGCGACAAACATATTGCCTGCCGCAACCGCCACGCCCACCGCCAACACGGCGGCAATCGCATAGGCGCCCCGTGCCGGCCGGTTGACCAGCAGCGGGTACACCAGCGCCACGACCACGCCGATCACCGCGAACATGAACAGTCGCGAGAACATCGGCCAGAACACCAGGCCCACATCCGCAATCGCCCACACGGCGGTCCCTACCAGGAACGTCGCGAACAACCAGGCGCCCGCCGGTTTGCGCTGGGCAATCAACAGCCCCGACACCGCCATCGCCAGGCCGCCGATCAGGAAGTACCAGGAGCCGCCAAGGCTCACCAGTTTGGCGCCGCCCACGGCCAGCGCCACGCCGAGCAGGGCGATGATGATGCCCAGGCCCAGCAGGAGAAATCTAGAGGCGCCGGTGGCGCGCGATGCTCGTTTCATATCGATAAATGCTCGAAGGTGAGAGGCAGAGGCGCGATTTTAGCAATATAAGTAACCAGTTAGTACATTATGCTCGGTAATAGTCTGTTACCGGCTCGGCGATGATGCCCGGCGTCAAGCCAGGGCATCACGCTGCATGGATTGCAGGTTCTTCTCGATGGTCTCGCAGATGTTTTCCATCTGTATCTGGTGTTCGCTGGAGCGAAACGGGCTTTGCAGGTCGGTGCCGATGCGTTCGATCGCCAGCAGCATGAAGCCCACCACCGTTGAGGCCAGCGGGGTGAACCAGCCCAGGGACTCCACCAGGCCCACCGGCACGATCAGGCAAAACAGCGAAATGAACAACCGGGGGAAATACACGTAAGGGTAGGGCAGCGGCGTATTTGCAATCCGCTCCATGCCGCCCTGGCTGTTGGATAAATCCACCAGCGTCGACTCCAGCCGCGCCAGGCGAATGCTGTCCAGGCGCCCGGCCTGGTATTCCCGGGCCAGCAAGGTCGCCGAACCGGTGAGCAGGTCATTGGCAAAGTTATTGGTGGCGCCGTTGCGTGCGAACTCGTCTGCGGGAATAAACGCACGCACCTCATCAGGGCAAGGGCGACCCCTGAGGTGCGCCGCCAGGCAGTTCACATAGGCGACGTGGCGACGCAACAAAGTCGATTTGATCGGGTTCACCTCGCCCTGGACATCATCGAGCAAGGTCAACACCTGGCGGGCGTAGCTGCGCGAGTTGTTGACCATCGCCCCCCACAGCGTGCGCGCTTCCCACCAACGGTTATAGGCGCTGCTGTTACGAAAGCTGATCAATACCACCAGGGCCGAACCCAGCAGAGTCAGGGGCATCAGCGGCAGGTTGATCTTGGCATTGAGAAACAGCATGAAATCCACCGTGACGGCGATATCCCACAACAGCAGCCAGAACAGCGACCAGCCCACATAACCCATGGTTTTGATGATCAGACGGTATTTCTTGAGGATCGCGGCTTTCAAATCAAGACCTCGCAGGGAACGGTTGGTAACAGTGCTCTGATTCGGACGTGCGCAGTCTGGGAAAGGTTCGCTGATCAATGCGTGAATGGAGTTATTCAATAAGTGCAAGGCGTAAATACGGGGGAAGTGTCACAAGAGTTCTCTGGATTGTGCGCAATCAGCGCCTTGGAACAACTTTGGTATTGATGATGTGTGGTCGGCCAATCGCTGTACATTGCGCCATCAGGCAAAGCGCCATTACCTGAAGTTTTGCGACGTGATTTGTTGTGGGACCGGGTCACGGAAACTTCTGTGGCCGAGATCAGTGGAAGACAGTTGGTTGGTCAGGGCTCATTCATGCACGTCAGTTCGTTGAAGTTGGCTATATGTCACACGGCGCAGGAGCTCGAACGCCATGTGGATTTTGAACGTTCCATCCGGGCCCACTACACGGTGCAGTTGGGCCCCTATTCAAGACGGCCGTTTTTCTACAAGAGCGCACTCAAATACAGCCGTTTGATGGTGTCGTTTGCGTTGTTGAGTGAATACTTCCGCAAGCCGACGCCGTTACTGTCCGAGGTCAAAACCTTTTGTGTGGCGCGCGGGTACTGCTCGCGAAACAGCCTGGAGTCGATCTTTTCGTTACTCCGCGCCCTGGGTTTCATGGAAGTCGCGCCACACCCGGAAGACAGCCGTTTCCGGGTGTATTCACCGTCGGAGGAAGCCTGTCGCGAAGTGCGTCTGATGCTGGCGTCGATTACCCACTCATTGACCCGGATGTGCCCGGATCGCGCCACCTTGCAGCGCATGCATGCGCTGGATGACCAGCAGTTCCTGGCGACCTATTTCAAAGGCTTTGGTGTCATCCTGGCCGCCGACCTGACCGTCGATGTGTTGCTGCCCGAGTGTTACTGGCTGGTCAAGCGAGATGCCGGGCATATGTTGATGCTCGCCATCTACAACGATGCGTTTGCGCCGGACAATCAACGGGCACGCTTTCGTTCGTCTTCCTACCTGGCACTGGCCAAACAACTTTCAGTATCGAAAACCCACGTCATCCGAGTGGTTCAGGAGGGGGTCGAAAAGGGCTACTTCAAAGTCCACTCCAAGACCCGATTGGAAGTGCTGCCGCGATTTGCCAGCCTGGTCCGGCGGTTTATGGCGTTTTCATTTGCGGTGAGCGTGCATGCCGTTGAGATGGGAGCCTAAAAGATGCCTGCTCACTTGAAGTTGAGACCCAGAATGCGCCGGTTGCTCTCGCCGGCGGTCACCTGGGCCGAAGGGATAGGGATTGTGGCCTGGGTGGGCCAGTTGCTGATTCATCCGGGCATTGAGTTCGACGGTATCACCTTGTTGATCAGTATCTGCCTGCTGGTGGTGTGCCGGCTTCATTATGTGGTCGAGAACTTTCACCTGTGGCGGGCGCTGGGCATTGTCTATGTGGTGGTGCTGTCGGCAGGTTTTGCCTATGTCATCGAGGCTCAGGACGCGTTGCGTATTTTTGTGCTGCCGCTGGCGGTCACACTGGTCATCAGCAGCGCCATCCTGTTTATCAGTGTTCGCGACTATCTGGTCTGCACGGCATTGGTGTGGCTGATCCTGTGGCCGTTGATGCAGACCGATAACTACGCTCAAACGCAGACCTACCTGTGGATGTTTTGCCTGTCGTCGGTGTCGATCGGCTTTGTCTTGAGCTTTTCCTATTTGAAGACCTTGCGTTCGGTACTGCTGGTGGAAAGTGAGTTCCGCGTGATGGCGGAGACCGACTATCTGACCTCCATCCTCAACCGCCGCGCGTTCATGCAATGCTTCGACAACCTGATCGCCGAGGGGCAAAGCGGCTACTTCCTGATGCTGGATATCGACAGTTTCAAATCCAAGAATGACCTTTACGGCCACGATGTCGGCGACAAGATCCTGTGTGCCATGGCCACCTGCCTGAGAAATGCCCAGGGCAGCCACAGTTTCGGCCGGATCGGCGGCGAAGAGTTCGGCGTGCTCTGGTTGGGCGATGACTCGGCGCTGGCCTGCGACTTTGCCCTGGACCTGTTGCAGGCGATCCGGCGCAGTGTCGCCGCGCCGCACAACTACACCTGCAGTGCGGGCATGGCGCGGTTTTCAGCGGGGGCGGAGCTGTCGGTGGTGCTCAAGAGTGCCGACAGGAATTTGTACAGCGCCAAGCGTAATGGCAAGGATCGCGTTTATCTGGAGGGCGAGCTGGTCGCCGCACCGTGTGGTGCGACGACGCTGTGAATTTACTCGATCGGGTAGCGTTTGAAGGCTGGATGCTGTTCCAACTGCTCGGCGTGGCGTTGCAGGTTGGCAAAGGCATCGGCTTTCACCACTGAGGGCACGGTGAATTGGCTGAAGGACCAGGCCACTGCCGCCGTCAGCGACGCCTGGGAGATCGCGTTACCGGCGGCCTGGCCCAGGTGTTTGTCGAGCAAGCCAAAGGCGGCCAGCAATTGCCCGCTGACCCGGTCGAGCCAGGGGGCGTGTTGCTTCTCGGCGGGCCGCAGGTTGTGCTCATACACGATCTGCACGCTTTTCTCGCAGGCGGCCAGCGCCAGCCCGAGCAGTTGCAGATCGCGCGCACGTGCGGCGGGCGAAGGGGGCAGCAGCTTTTTGTCAGCCGGGGCCAGGGTTTCCAGATAGTCCAGGATCAGGCTCGAATCCATGAGTACCGTGCCATCGTCCAGCACCAGGGTGGGCGCCTTGACCACCGGGTTGATCTGGGCGAATTCGGTGTAAGTGCTGAACACCGAGAGCGCTTCATGGGTGAAGTCCACCCCGTACAGGTCCAGGGATATGGCCACGCGGCGTACGTAGGGCGAGTCCAGCATGCCGATCAGTTTCATGAAGCCTCCATTGCTTGCGGGTATCGGGCTCAAGAGAGTAAGGGCATCGGCTCGGCGCGCGCAATCGCTTCACGCAGCGGCTGGTAGGCCTGCACCAATTGTTCCAGGCTGAATGCCAGGTTGCGCCCACTGGGGTTGGGCAGTACCCACACCGAGGCCTCGGCGAAGGGTTGTGGCTGCAACCCCCAGGCGAGGGTGCGCTGGCCTGACAGTGCGCTATAACCTGCCTTGCCGAGAAACGCCAGGTAGCGCGGCCGACAGCGGCGGATTTTCTGTTCGAACGCTGTCGCCGCCTGCTGGAATTCATGCCGGGCCAATTCCCCCGCGCTGGCGGTGGGCCGCTCCACCAGCGTGGTCAGGCCGCAGTGGTATTGCAACAACGTGGGGCCGTCCTCGGGGTGAATCTCATGGGGCGTAAAACCCGCCAGGTGCAGCGTGCGCCAGAAGCGGTTGCTGCGATTGGCAAAGTGCTGGCCGATGGCGGCGGAGCCCTTGCCGGGGTTGATACCGCAGAACACCACGCTCAGGTGCTCGGCGAGGATGTCTTCAAGCCGCTCGTTCATGTCGGGTCTACCTGCAAATGGGTCAGCAGCCACGCGGTGAAATGACGCGCCATGGGGTCGTGCTCGCTGTCACGATGGGTCAGCAGCGCCCAACTGGGGCCGCGGATCGTGGCTTCCACCAGGGGCGACAGCAAACCGTCCGCCCGCGCCTTGCGACTGAGCAACTGGCTGACCAGGCCAATGCCCAATCCGGTACACACCGCGTCCAGCAACAGGCCAGGGTCGGAAAAATTCAGCCCCTGAGCTTGCTGCCCCACGTCGATCCCGGCTTCCACCGCCCAATGGCTCCAGTCCATTTCCCGTTCGCCGTGCAAGGTGGTGCGCTGGTCGATGGGCAGTTGCAATACCTTGGGGTGGCACGCCGGAAACAGTCGGTCGGCGTGCAAGACCTTGAAGCTGCATTCGGCCTGGGAACTGATGTCGTCGCGCACCGCCAGGTCGATGGTCTGGCTGGCCATGTCGGGGACTTCGTCGGTGCTGAAGATCCACAGGTCGACCTGCGGGTGCTGAAGGCGGAAATCCGCAAGGCGCGGTAGCAGCCAATGCCGGGCAAAGGTCGGCGTGGTGTTGAGCACCAGTTGATTCGGTTTGCGGTACTGCCCCAGCCGGCGCACGCCCACCGCCAGTTGCTGCAACAACGCCTGGGTGGTGCTGAGGAAGTCGTGGCCGGCGTCGGTCAGGCTTACGCTGCGACCGCTGCGAAAGAACAGCGGCTGTTCCAGGTACGCCTCCAGGCTGCGGATCTGTTGGCTGATCGCCGATTGGGTCAGGTGCAGTTCCTCGGCGGCCTTGTGAAAGCTGCCCAGCCGGGCGGCGGCTTCAAAGCCGCGCAGGGTGCCGAGGGGCGGCCAGTGATTGAGCATGCTGATAAGTTCCTCTAATCAGTTTCCTACAAAATCCATCGTTTGTTTGGTCAATAGCGCCAACGTAGCATGCATGCCAGCACTCCGTGGGCAGTTTTCACTGAACACAATGACTTAACTCAAAGGTACTTGTCATGCAGCGCAATGAACATTCAAGCAGGGGGTGGTGGATGCCCGCGGAGTGGACCCGACATGCGGCGACCTGGATGGTCTGGCCCCATAACCAATCGCTCTGGGAAACCACCTGGGGCGTCACCTTGCCCGGGGTGCAGGAGGACTTCGCCAGGGTGGCCAATGCCATCGCACGGTTCGAACCGGTGAAGATGATCGTGGATCCATCGGCCCTGGCCCGTGCGCGAGCGCTGTGCGGGCCAGGGGTCGAGCTGATTGCGCAGGCGGTCAACGACAGTTGGTGTCGCGACTCCGGCCCGACCTTCATCTGCCACCCGCAACAGGGCTTGGCCGGGGTGAGTTGGCGCTTCAATGCCTGGGGCGGCAAGTCGGCGCATGACTTGGACGAAAGCCTGGCGCGACGGGTGCTCAATCACCTGGGCCTGGAGTGCTTCGGCACGCCTTTGAGCAATGAGGGCGGGGCAATCCATGTCGACGGCGAGGGCACCTTGATCACCACCGAGTCGGTACTGCTCAACCCCAACCGCAACCCCGGCATGACCAAGGCCGATATCGAGGACATCTTCGAGCGCCTGTTGGGCATTCGTAAAACCCTCTGGTTGCCCGGTGATCCGGATTACGTCACCGGCGACATGACCGATGGCCACGTCGACGGCGTGTGTGCCTTCGCGCGCCCCGGTGTGCTGTTGGTGGATGCGACCCACGACCAAGGTTCGGTCTACGCCGAGGTGGTGCGCGAAAATCGTCGCGCCCTGGCGTTGGCCACGGACGCCAACGGGCGCCGCTTTGAAATGCTTGAGTTGTACGAAGCGAGCGAGGCCGTCGATAGCGAGGCCGAGGTGTTCTGTGCCTCCTACACCAACTTCTATATCGCCAATGGCGCGATCATCATGCCGGCCTATGGCATTGCCGCCGACCAGGCTGCCGCAGAGGTGCTGGCCCAGGCGTTCCCTGGTCGGGAAATCGTCCCGGTGCAGATCAACCAGCTGGCCCATGGCGGCGGCGGCGTGCATTGCATCACCCAGCAACAGCCTGCAGGAGCCATGCGATGAGCCTGCTGATGATCGCGACGACGCAAATGCCGTGCACCTGGGATTTGCCCGGTAACCTTGATCGCGCCGAGCAGTGGGTGCGCGCTGCCGCAGCCCAGGGCGCCCAGGTGATTTTGTTGCAGGAACTGTTCGCCACGCCTTACTTCTGCATCGAGCAGCACCCCAGGCACTTGGCGCTGGCCGAGGAGTACTCGCACAGCCAGGTGCTCAAACGCTTCGCCGCCTTGGCCAGGGAGTTGGGGGTGGTGCTGCCGCTGAGCTGGTTTGAAAAAGCCGGCAATGCCTTCTTCAACTCCCTGAGCGTGGCCGACGCCGATGGGCAACTGCTGGGGGTGTACCGCAAGACCCATATCCCCAACGCCATCGGCTATCAGGAGAAGGAGTATTTCAGCCCCGGCGACACAGGCTTTCGCGTCTGGGACACAGCGTTCGGGCGCCTGGGTATCGGTATCTGCTGGGATCAGTGGTTCCCTGAAACTGCACGCTGCCTGGCTTTGCAGGGCGCCGAAGTGCTGCTGTTTCCCACTGCCATTGGCTCGGAACCCGGCTGCGCGACGCTCGACTCCCGCGACCATTGGCAGATGACCATGCGCGGCCACGCGGCGGCGAACCTGCTGCCGGTGGTGGCGGCCAACCGTGTCGGCCGCGAAGTCGCAACCACCGATAGCGCGCTGCAAATGGACTTCTACGGTTCCTCGTTTATCTGTGACCATAAAGGCGCATTGTTGGCCGAGGCTGACCGCGACTCGACAGGTGTATGGGTCCACAGCCTGGACCTTGCGGCGATGCGCGAAGAGCGCCTGACATGGGGCATCTTCCGTGATCGCCGTCCGGACATGTATGGCGCACTGCTGACGCTGGACGGTCGCCCATCATGAAACGACTGCTGATAGGTACACTGATGCTCAGCGCCGCCTGCGCCTCGGCCGACGACAAAACCCTTAAGCTGTACAACTGGGCCGATTACTTCGCGGCCGACACCTTGTCCCGATTCACCGCTGAAACCGGTATCCAGGTGATCTACGACGTCATGGACGGCAGCGAGACCCTGGAAGCCAAGTTGATGGCCGGCGGCAGCGGCTACGACCTGATCTTCCCGGGCGACACGGTGGCCGAGCGCCTGATGCGCGCCGGCAGCCTGCAGCCGCTGGACCCCGCCAGGCTCACTGCGCTGAACGATATCGAGCCGGGCCTGCAACAGCTGCGCAGCCGCTACGTCGCCTCGAACAAAGCCACGGTGCCCTACACCTGGGGCACCATCGGCCTGACCTATAACGCGCAGAAGATCGAACAGCGTTTGGCGAATGCGCCGGTTAACAGCCTTGACCTGCTGTTCAAGCCGGAACTGGCGGCCAAATTCGCCGACTGCGGCATTTCGCTGATCGACTCGCCGGACGAAGTGCTGGCCGTGGTGCTCAACTACCTCGGCCGCGACCCGCGCAGCGCCAAGCGCGAGGACCTGGCCGCCGCCAGCGCGCTGCTGCTGAAGCTGCGGCCGTACATCCGCAAGTTCCAGTCGCAGCCGGTGACCGACCTGGTCAACGGCGACCTGTGCCTGTCCCTCGGCTACAGCGGCGACATGACCCAGGCCCAGCGTGCCGCCGATGCCGCCGGCAAACCGGTGACTTTCGGTTATCACATCCCCCGCGAGGGCACCACGGTGTGGATGGACACGATGGCTATTCCCGTCGACGCGAAACACCCGGAATATGCCTACGCGTTCATCAATTTCGTGATGCGCCCCGAGAACATGGCCGCCATCAGCAACTTCACCGGCTACCCCACGGCCAACGCCAAGGCGCGGCCGGCGGTGGAGGCGCGTATGCGCGACAACCCCGACCTCTACCCGGATGCGCCCACCTTTGAACGGCTGATTGCCGGCAAGGACATCCCCCAGGCCGACATGCGCGCCCGCATGCGCATATGGACTAAATTCAAAACAACCCCCTTGTAGTGAGCGGGCTTGCCCCGCGCTGGGTGGCGCAGCCGCCCTGAAACCAGGCACCTCGGTCTTTCTGAAACACCGTGGCGTCCTTGATATTGGGGCGGCTTCGCCCCCCAGCGCGGGGCAAGCCCGCTCACTACAAAGCCCCGTTAATTCAACGCCGTACTCAGAGACTGATATGCCAACCCGTCGAACCTTCCTCAAACAAGCCAGTGTGGTCTGCGCCATGACGTTGCTCACCCCTTATGTACGCGCCGCCGTAAAGGGCCAGTTCTATATGCCCGACGAGGGTGAAACGCATCGCCAGGCGTTTATCGCCTTTGGCGCCCAGGATGCGATCTGGGAAGACTTCACCGCCGACGTGCAAGCGGCGCTGGGCCGTATTGCCCGGGCGATTGCCGTGTACGAGCCGGTCACGGTATTTTGCCGTGAAGACGAGCGCGGGCTGGCCGAGCAGCACTGTGGTACGCGCAACATCACCTTTGTAGAAACCGAGTTGGACGATATCTGGATGCGCGACACCGGTGCCAATTTCGTCGTCGACGGTGCGGGTGGCCAGGGCGCGGTGGACTTCAACTTCAACGGGTGGGGCAACAAGCAACAGCACGCCGAAGACGCCATGCTGGCCGGGCAGGTTGCCGAAGTCACCGCTGCCCGCCATATCCGCAGCGAGCTGGTGGGTGAGGGTGGTGGGATCGAGGTGGATGGCCTGGGCACTGCAATCATGACCGAGAGCAGTTGGATCAACCGTAACCGTAACCCCGATTGGAGCAAGGCTGACGTCGAAGCCGAACTCAAGGAGCGCCTGGGCCTGCGCAAGATCATCTGGTTGCCGGGCATCAAGGGCAAGGACATCACCGACGCTCACGTCGACTTCTATGCACGTTTCGTTTCGCCCGGCGTGGTGCTCGCCAACCTCGACACCGACCCTGAGTCCTACGATCACAAGGTCACCCTGGCGCACCTGGCAATTCTCAACAGCGCCACCGACGCCGATGGCCGCCCGTTGCAGGTACACACCGTGTCGCCGCCGCTGAACCCGCGCAAAAGCAAATTCAGCCGAGGCAACGCCGACTTCGCCGCCGGCTACATCAATTATTTCGTGATCAATGGCGCGGTGATCGCGCCTGAATTTGGCGACCCGGTAGCGGATCGCAGGGCCTTGGAGCTGTTGTCGCGGCTGTATCCGAAGCGCACCGTGGTGCAGCTCAATATCGACGCGATCGCGGCGGGCGGGGGTGGCATCCACTGCGTGACCAACCATCAACCTTTGGTTTAGTCTGGAGCGCTTCGTTGATCGAAAGCGCCTCTGGAGCACTCAGCATGACCGATTACGTACCGCCTGAAGTATGGACCTGGGACAGCGAAAGTGGTGGCACCTTCGCCAGTATCAACCGGCCGATTGCCGGCGCGACTCACGAGAAAGCGCTGCCGGTCGGCAAGCACCCGTTGCAGCTATATTCCCTGGCCACGCCGAACGGGCAGAAGGTCACCATCCTGCTCGAAGAGCTGTTGGCCCTGGGGCACAAGGGCGCGGAATACGATGCCTGGCTGATCAAGATCGGCGACGGCGATCAGTTCGGCAGCGGCTTTGTGGCGGTCAACCCGAACTCCAAGATCCCGGCCTTGATGGACCACAGCGGCGATACGCCGATTCGGGTGTTTGAGTCGGGGGCGATCCTGCAGTACCTGGCGCAGAAGTTTGGCGCGTTCTTGCCGACCGAGCCGGCCGCGCATGCCGAGTGTTTGTCGTGGTTGTTCTGGCAGATGGGCAGCGCACCCTATCTGGGCGGTGGTTTTGGGCATTTTTATGCGTATGCGCCGAGCAAGATGGAATACCCCATTAACCGCTTTGCCATGGAGACCAAGCGCCAGCTCGATGTATTGGACCAGCGTTTGGCGGTGAGCCAATACATTGCCGGGGATGAGTACACCATTGCCGATATTGCGATCTGGCCCTGGTACGGCGGGTTGGTGAAAGGGCGTCTATATGGCGCGGCGCAGTTTTTGTCGGTGCATGAGTACAAGCATGTGCTGCGCTGGGCCGAGGCGATCGAGGCACGGCCGGCGGTGCAGCGCGGGCGGCGGGTGAATCGGACTTCGGCCGATGAGGGTGTGCTTGAACGGCATGCGGCGAGTGATCTTGACTGATCTGTCGGATATGAACTGCTAATCTGCGCGAATTCAAACCTCCTTTAGCCTGTGGAACCTCATCATGAAAACCTGTCCGGTACGGCCGCCCCTGGAGCCGCAGTCTGTTTGCCACCCGATCACCAGCAGCGCGATTTTCATGGTCGCCACCCTCGCACCCGGTAACGTCGACAGCGTGCGCGCCTGGTGCGCCGATATCGCCGGCCTGGTGCGTTCGGTGGGCAAGCGCGTACCGTCGGGCAATCTCACCTGTGTGTGCGGGTTTGGCTCCCAGGCGTGGGACCGACTGTTCGGCGCGCCGCGCCCGGCGGCATTGCATCCGTTTCGCGAGTTCGGTGTAGAAGGGCGCAAGGCGGTGGCCACGCCAGGGGATATTCTCCTGCACATCCGCGCCGATCAGATGGACCTGTGCTTCGAGCTGGCCACCCAGTTGATGGCGGCCTTGGGCGACAGCGTGAAAGTCGTGGATGAGGTCCAGGGGTTCCGTTACTTCGATATGCGCAGCATCATCGGGTTTGTCGACGGCACCGAGAACCCGGTGGGGCGCAAAGCCGAGGCGTTCGCCCTCGTCGGCGACGAAGACCCGGGTTTCAGCGGTGGCAGCTACGTGCTGGTGCAGAAATACCTGCACAATATGACGGCCTGGAACGGCCTGACGGTGGAAGCCCAGGAAAAGGTGATCGGGCGCACCAAGTTGGCGGACATTGAGTTGGATGACGAGACCAAGCCGACCAACTCCCACAGCGCGTTGACGGTGATCACCGACGAAAACGGCGAAGAAGTGAAAATCCTGCGCGACAACATGCCTTTCGGCCGCCCCGGCGCCGGGGAGTTCGGCACCTACTTCATCGGCTATGCGCGTTCGCCGCAGCCGCTGGAGCAGATGCTGGAAAACATGTTCGTCGGCCGTCCGGTCGGCAACTATGACCGCTTGCTGGACTTCAGCACGGCGGTCACCGGGAGCCTGTTTTTTGTGCCGTCGGCCGACCTGCTCGAGGAGCTGGCCGACCGCGAACCCGGTCTTAGCCCAACAACCCCGTGCTGACCGCCACAATCAGGAAAACCCCCAACAGCGCGCGGTAGATCACGAACGGCCAGGTGGAGAACCGCTCCAGGAACTTCATCAGGCCCCAGATCGCAAAGAACGCCGATACGCTGGCAACCACCAGCCCGAAGAGCAAGTGCGACCAGGCATGGGCCGGCATCTCGGCGTGCAGCAGCACCCACAGTTCCTTCAAACCGGCCAACGCAATGGCCGGCAGGCCCAGCAGGAAGGAAAAGCGTGCGGCTTCTTCACGCTTGAAGTTGAGAAACAGCGCGGCGGTCAGGGTCGAGCCCGAACGCGATACGCCTGGGATCAATGCGCCGATCTGCGCAATACCCACGATCAAGGCGTCACGCAGGCGCATTTCGCTCACTTCCCGGGTATGGCGAGCCCGCACCTCGGCCACCGCCAGCAACACGGCCATGACCACGCAGGAAATGCCGATCACCATCAAGCCACGCAACGGCGAGTTGCAGGCGTTCAGGGTGGAAGACAGCGCCAGGCCGGCGATGCCGATAGGGATGGTTGCCAGCACAATCGCCACGGCCAACTTGAACCAGCGGTCGTTGTAGTCACCCCGGCGCACCGCGCTGATGCTGCCGGTGGTGACCTGGCGTACATCGCGCCAGAAGTAACTGACCACCGCCGCCAGGGCCGCCAACTGCATCGCAGCGGAAAACGCCGAGCCGGGGTCTTGCCAGCCGAGCAGTGCCGGCACTACACGCATGTGGGCGGTGGACGACACCGGCAAGAGTTCGGTAATGCCCTGGATCACGCCCAGGATGAAGATCTGCAGGTAGTCCAGGGAGGCAAAACCTACGTCAAGGCCAGCGGTACAAACGTTTGTCAAGATAGGTGTCCTTGAATAAAGGGCGGGGTAATTGGCAAAGTTTATTCTAAATGTTTCAGGATTTTGGCCGGGGCTGGATAAATACGCAATCGGTTCAGCCAACAGAAAGGTTGGACAATGTATTGGCCTGCCTGCGGGTTTTGTGAACAATGGCGCCCTGTGTTTTTTCACTGAGAGCCCCATGCCTGAAACCACCGTCGAACTGATCCAGACCGGCCCCGACGAAGCCGAGCTGATCCGCAATCTCTACCAGTACTACGCCTACGAGTCCTCGGACTGGGAGCAGGAAGATGTCGAAGCGGACGGCCGTTTCTACATCCACGACGAACACCTGGCCCGTTACTGGCAAGACCCGCAGTGGAGCGCCAACCTGTTGTTGGTCGATGGCTACATCGCCGGCTTCCTGCTGATCGAAGGCAGCGAGTTGCCGGGCATCGACGCGCTGGAACTGGCCGACCTGTTCATCCTCAAGCGCTATCGCCGCAAAGGCATCGGCCGCGCCATCGCCACCCAGGTGCTGTGCAGCGGCGAGGCCAATTGGCTGTTGCGTTTCTATGACCAGGACGAAGTGGCGCAGGCGTTTTGGCGCAATGTGCTGGATAACCTGCCGCGCCCGGTGCAAACCCTCGAGCTGGACGATGAACCGCAGTTGGTGAGTTACCTGATCACACGGGCAGCGCTGCACTGACAGCAGGGTTGAGCGTCGAGATGCCCGGCGATCAGGCGCGGGTGCTGCCCGAGTGTGTCGCGAACAGCAGCTGCTGCATCGCCTGCGGCGGTTGCCCGAACGCGCGCAGGAACGCCTGGCGCATGCGCTCGCGATCCCCGAAGCCGGTTTCGCGGGCCACCACTTCGACCGGATGACGGCTGGTTTCCATCAAGGCCCGGGCCGCCTCCACCCGCAGGGACTCGATGGCCTTGGCCGGGGTTTGCCCGGTTTCTTCACGAAACACCCGGCTGAACTGGCGTGGGCTGAGCCGCGCCACGTCGGCCAGGGCTTCCACGGACAAGTCATGGGTCAGGTTCTCGCGGGCATAGGCCAGGGCCAGTTGCACGCGGTCGGACTTGGGGTCCAGTTCCAGCAGTGCCGACAATTGCGACTGCTCGCTGCCACGGCGCTGGGCGATCACCAGTTTGCGTGCGATACGCCGGGCCAGGTCGCTGCCCAGGTCGTTTTCGACCATGGCCAGCGCCAGGTCCACGCCGGCACTCATGCCGGCGCCGGTCCACACTTGACCATCGACGACAAACAGCTTGTCTTCTTCCAGGTGGATGTGGGGGTAGCGCTTGCGGAAGGCCGGGGCGTGAATCCAATGGGTGGCGGCGCGCTTGTCGTCGAGCAGCCCGGCTTCGGCCAGCACGAAGATGCCCATGCACAGCGAAGCGATCCGTCGCGACTGCGTGGAGGCGCTCTTGACCAGGGCCGGCAAGTTGGCCTCGGGTAATTGGAACTCCAGGTAACCGCTGACGATCAACGTGTCATAGCCCTCAGGCCGCATCGGCGTGGTATTGACCGAAAAGCCCTGGGACGTCATCACGGCACCGCCATGCTCCGACACCAGGTGGAACTCATAGACCGGCTCGCCCTGGAGCAGGTTTGCACACTCGAACACCGAGGCCAGGCTGAGGCTCAGGGATTGGAAGTTCGGGTAAACCAGCAGCGCGACGCTATGCATCGTGTTTCTCCAGGGGCAGGGGCGAGGGATTGTCGGTGGATGGCGGGCAAACGGCAACTGCCACTGTGGCATGTCCGAAAACCTTGCGGATATGACGTTGTGCGGCAACCACCCGGCTCATAAGCTTCAACCCACAGACATCCCGAGGCACTGAACGATGAAAGTATTGATGGTACTGACCTCTCACGACCAGCTTGGCGATACCGGCAAGAAAACCGGCTTCTGGCTTGAAGAGTTTGCTGCACCCTATTACGTATTCAAAGACGCCGGTGCCGAGGTGGTACTGGCATCCCCGGCCGGTGGCCAGCCGCCGCTGGACCCGGTGAGCGATCAACCGGATGCGCAAACCGAGCAGACGCGACGTTTTGCGGCGGACCCGGCAGCGCAACAAGCCCTGGCCAGCACCCTACGCCTGGACACGGTCAAGGCCGCAGACTTCGACACGGTGTTCTACCCCGGCGGCCATGGCCCGCTGTGGGATCTGGCTGAGTCGCCGACGTCCATCGCACTGATCGAGTCGTTCGAACGCGCCGGCAAGCCCATCGGTTTTGTCTGCCACGCGCCGGGCGCGCTGCGCCACGTCAAGGCGGTGAACGGCGAGCCGCTGGTCAAGGGCCGCCGAGTGACCGGCTTCTCCAATTCGGAAGAGGCGGCCGTGGGCCTGACCGACGTGGTGCCGTTTCTGGTTGAAGATGATTTCAAGGCCCTCGGCGGCCACTATGAAAAAGGCGCCGACTGGCAGTCTTTCGTGCTCCAGGACGGTTTGCTGGTCACCGGGCAGAACCCGGCCAGCTCCAGTGATGCGGCCAAGGCCCTGCTGAAACTCACCGCTTAACTCACTCAACCTCTCTATTGAATTGGCGACCCTCAAGGGTCGCCAAGGCTTTCGTTCGTGCTGAATCTGGAATCTTGCTGATGATCCACAGTGTTTTAAATGCCCCGATCAAGTTGGGCAACCACACCTTGAACAACCGCATCGTGCTGCCACCCTTGACGCGCCAACGCAGCGCACAACCCGGCGACATCGCCACCGCGCTGATGGCCGAGTATTACCGCCAGCGCGCCAGCGCCGGTTTCATGATCAGCGAGGGCACGCAGATCGAGCCCCGAGGCCAGGGCTACGCGTGGACGCCGGGTATCTACACCCCGGCGCAGATCGACGGCTGGCGCACCGTCACCGACGCGGTCCATGCCGAAGGCGCGGTGATCTTTGCGCAGTTGTGGCACGTCGGCCGTGTCTCGCATAACGCGCTGCAACCGGATGGCGCCGCTCCGGTTGCGCCGTCTGCCATTGCTGCCCAACAAGCGAAAGCCTTTATTGCCACCGGGCCGGGCACGGGTGAGCTGGTGCAACCGCCGGTACCGCGCGCGTTGAGCGTGTTGGAAATCGAAGAACTGGTGGGGCATTACGCCCAAGCCGCCCGCAATGCCCTGGATGCGGGCTTCGACGGTGTGGAAATCCACGCCGCCAATGGTTACCTGGTCAATCAGTTTATCTCCGCGCATGCCAACCAGCGTGACGACGAGTACGGTGGCTCGCTGCACAATCGCTTGCGTTTCCTGCGGGAAATCGTCGAGGCCGTGAGTGCCGTGGTCGGGCCGCAGCGCCTCGGTGTGCGTTTCTCGCCGCTGTTCAGTGGCACGCAGCAGGAGCGGGTGTATATCGGCCTGGTGGAAGACGATCCGCATCACACCTACATCGAAGCGATCAAGGTGCTGGAGGCGTCGGGGGTTGCCTATGTGTCGATCGCCGAGGCGGACTGGGACAACGCGCCGGACCTGCCCGACACCTTCCGTGAAGCGGTGCGCAGCGCCTTCAGCGGCCGCATCATTTACGCCGGCCGCTACACCGCTGGACGCGGTGCACGGCTGGTCGAAGCGGGCCTGGCGGACCTGATCGCGTTCGGACGTCCGTTCATTGCCAACCCGGACCTGCCGCAGCGGCTCTTCAACGGCTGGCCGCTGAATCCGCTGCGGGCTGAAGGCTTGTATGGCGGGACGCAGGCGGGGTACACCGATTACCCGGCCTACGCCGAATAGTCAGGCGACCCGCAACACGATCTTGCCAATATGGTCGCCACCTTCCATCCGCGCATGGGCTTGGGCGGCCTCGGTGTAATCGAACACCTGGTCGATCATCGGCACGCAACGTCCCGCTGACAGCGCCGGCCAGACGTGTTCGCGCAACTGCTCGGCAATCGCGGCTTTCTCTTCGCGGGTGCGCGGGCGCAGCAGTGAACCGGTGATGTTGGCGCGCTTAGCCAGGATGGTTAGCAGGTCGACGTCATTGGCCTTGCCGCCGCCGAGGAAGCCCAGCATCACCAGGCGGCCGTCCATCGCCAGGGCCTTGAGGTTGTTGTTGAGGTAAGAGGCGCCCATGATGTCGAGCACCACATTCACCCCTTGGCCGCCGGTTTTTTCGGCGATGACCTGAGCGAAATCCTGCTCGCGATAATTGATCGCCTCGGCCCCCAACTGGGTGATGGCGGCGCATTTGTCGTCGCTGCCGGCGGTGGCAAAGGCCTGGATGCCGAATTCGCGACACAGCATCAACGCGGTGGTGCCGATGCCACTGGTGCCGCCGTGGATCAAGGCGCGCTGGCCCTTGTGCGCACCGCCCAAGCCGAACAGGTTGGCCCACACCGTGAAGAAGGTTTCCGGGATGGCGGCGGCATGAATCCAATCCATGCTGTCGGGAACCGGCAACGCCTGGCTGGCAGGCACGCTGCAATATTGTGCGTAGCCGCCGCCATTGGTCAGCGCGCACACCTTGTCGCCCAGGGCGTAGGTCGTCACGCCGTCGCCCAGCGCCACCACTTCACCCGCCACTTCAAGCCCAGGAATCGGGCTCATGCCAGGTTTCATCGGGTACTTGCCGGCGCGTTGCAGGGCGTCGGGGCGGTTGACCCCGGCGGCATGCACGCGGATCAGGATTTCGCCGGCGGCCGGGGCGGGCACCGGTGCCGAACGTGGCTTGAGCACCTCGGGGGCGCCAGGGCTGGTGATTTCAATCAACGTCATGTCTTGAGGCAGGGACATCGTGCGATTCCTGTAGTCGTGGACCTATGAAGTGGGACTACCTTACGCGGCCGTTGATTCAATCGGAACCCTTTCATGTGAGCACATGGCTGCAAGCCAATGGGCGGTGGCTGCAAGACAATCGTCTTGGTTTCCCTAGACACGAGGTGCGTATGAACGAATCAAGACATCAGGATATCGGGCTGCTGTTTTTGCGCGTCAGCGGGGCGTTGTTCCTGCTGTGGGTCCATGGTTTGCCGAAGTTGCTGGACTACAGCGCGCAGCTGAAATTGATCGAGGATCCTTTTCACTTGGGCGCCAATCTCACCTTGCTGTTGGCGATCTTCGCCGAGGTGCTGTGCCCGTTGCTGATCATCGCCGGGGTGCTGACCCGCCTGGCGTGCTTGCCGATCCTGGCTGTGCTGCTGATTGCGATGTTGGTGGTGCATCCTGAGTGGACGCTGTTCGAAGGGCAGTTCGGCTGGTTGCTGCTGATCATCTTCACCAGCGTGCTGATCAGTGGGCCGGGCCCTTTGGCATTGGGCCGGCATTGGGCCTGAATAAAAAGGTCCTGAATAAAAAAGGGCCGAGCAAGCCCTAATGCCAGTCAGTCAAGGCTTAACGCTGTCACTGTGGGAGGGGGCTTGCTCCCGATAGCGGTGAGTCAGTCGATAAATTGCTGACTGGCACACCCTCATCGGGAGCAAGCCCCCTCCCACAAGTTATTCATCGTCCGTTCTATCGCTTGACTGACTGGTATCAGGGTAAGCCCGGCCAAATAAGGAGACGGTGTTTCAACGGTTCAGGAACGCCAGCAGATCTTCATTCAATGCCTGGGCGTGCATAACCCTAATGCCAGTCAGTTAAGGCTTAACGCTGTCACTGTGGGAGGGGGCTTGCTCCCGATAGCGGTGAGTCAGTCGATAAACTGCTGACTGACACACCCTCATCGGGAGCAAGCCCCCTCCCACAAGTTATTCATCGTCCGTGGCATCTGGGCAAGCCCGACCAAATGAGGAGACGGTGTTTCAGCGGTTCAGGAACGCCAGCAGATCTTCATTCAATGCCTGGGCATGCGTCACGGCGAACCCGTGGGGTGCGTCCTTGTACACCTTGAGCTCGGCCCCTTTGATCATCTGGGCGGCGACCTTGCCAGTGGTCTCGAACGGTACGATCTGGTCACCGTCGCCGTGGATCACCAGGGTTGGTACGTCGATCTTGGCCATGTCCGGGCGGAAGTCGGTCTGCGAGAAGGCGGTGACGCAATCCACGGTGGACTTGAGCGAAGCTTGCAGGGCGATCTGCAGGGTCTGGGTGAGGACGCCGTCCGAGACTTTCTGGCCCTTGTTGAGGCCGAAGAACGGCGCATTGAAGTCGGCGATGAACTGCGCACGATCCTTGAGCAGACCGACTTTGATGCCATCGAACACCTCGGTCGGCACGCCCTGCGGGTAATCCGGTTTCTGGCCGAACAGCGGTGTCACCGCCCCCAGCAGCACCAGGCCGGCTACGCGGGCGGTGCCATGGCGTGCGATGTAGCGGGATACATCGCCGCCGCCCATGGAGAAGCCCACCAGGGTCACCTCCTTGAGGTCCAGGTGGTTGATCAACTGGGCAATATCATCGGCGAAGGTGTCGTAATCGTTACCGGTCCACGGTTGATCCGAGCGGCCGAAACCCCGGCGGTCAAACGCGATGGTGCGAAAACCGCGGCTGCTCAGGTATTCCATCTGGTATTCCCACATGTCGGCATCCAGCGGCCAGCCGTGGCTGAACAACACGGGCTTACCGCTGCCCCAATCTTTGAAATAGATCTGTGTACCGTCTTTGGCTACGAATGTACTCATGTAAAACTCCTCGGATGGGGGCAAGTGGCTCAGCGCACTATCGTGTGAAACCGGACCCGAGGTCTTGTATGCCTGTGCTCGGTTGAACGGTTCAGGCACCAAGGTGTTGCTTGGGCGTCAGAAATCGAAAAGCACGGTTTCTGCTGCGCCTTGGACATGAATATCGAAGCAGTAGGCCAACTGGCCATCCACGGTACAGCGCTTGGCGATCAAGGGGGCGCGACGATGGGGCTGCTCGATCAGGTTCAGTACCGGGTCCAGTGCATTGGCCTCAGGTTCGTCGTCGAAATATAGACGGGTTTGCAGATGAATGTTGATGCCGCGCGACACCAGTGGCGGGCTCATCGATACGCTATAAAACGACTGGCAGGTGAAACCAATCGGTTCGCCATCGACGTGTGACGAGATGACCGTGCTCAGCGTGCGTTCAGAAGCTCTCTGCGAACGATCTCTGCGCCAGCACTCAACGCGTTCAATTTGCCCCTGGCGACGCGACGCGGCAGGGGCGCCATACCACAGTTGGTGCAGGGGTAGAGCTTGTCGGCATCGACGAATTGAAGTGCTTTGCGCAGGGTATTGGCCACTTCCTCGGGCGTTTCAATGGCATGGTTGGCCACGTCAATGGCGCCGACCATCACCTTCTTGCCTCGAATGAGTTCGATCAGCTCCATGGGGACATGGGAGTTGTGACACTCCAGCGAAACGATATCGATGCTGGATTTTTGCAGCTTGGGAAAGGCTTCCTCGTACTGTCGCCACTCCGAGCCCAGTGTCTTCTTCCAATCGGTGTTGGCTTTGATGCCATAGCCGTAGCAGATATGCACGGCGGTTTCGCATTTAAGCCCTTCAATCGCCCTTTCCAGCGTGGCGACACCCCAGTCGTTGACTTCATCGAAAAACACGTTGAATGCCGGCTCGTCGAATTGAATGATGTCGACCCCGGCAGCTTCCAGCTCCTTGGCCTCCTGGTTGAGAATCTTGGCGAATTCCCAGGCCAGCTTTTCACGGCTCTTGTAATGAGCATCGTAGAGGGTATCGATCATCGTCATCGGGCCTGGCAGGGCCCACTTGATAGGCTGCCCGGTTTGCTGGCGCAAGAACTTGGCGTCTTCAACAAAGACCGGCTTTTTCCGAGCGACGGCGCCCACGACGGTCGGCACGCTCGCATCGTAACGATCACGAATCCTGACCGTCTCGCGGTTTTCGAAATCAACGCCGTCGAGGTGCTCGATGAAGGTCGTTACGAAATGCTGACGAGTCTGCTCACCGTCGCTGACGATATCGATTCCGGCCAACTGTTGTTCATGCAGCGACAGGCGCAGCGCATCTTGCTTGCCCTCAACCAGTTCATCACCTTGTAATTTCCACGGTGACCAGAGCGTCTCGGGTTGAGCAAGCCAGGAAGGCTTGGGCAAGCTGCCTGCGGTAGAAGTGGGTAACAGTTTTTTCATGAAAAATGACCTTGGCTTTCAATTAATCAAAGAGCGCAACTGACAGACCACTGCTCAAGTACGGCTTGATAGGGCTTGATAAATTGTTCTTGGGCAAACTTTCCTTGCTCGATCGCCAGCCGACTGCGTTCTTCTCGGTCGTACACGATCCGAGTCAAGGAGTAGTCCTGGTTCTTCAGGCTCGGCTGATAGGATTTTCCGGCCGCTGAGTTAGCGTTATAGATCTCCGGCCGATAGATCTTCTGGAAGGTATCCATCGTGCTGATGGTGCCAATCAACTCAAGGTTGGTGTAATCGCCCAGCAGATCGCCCGAGAAATAAAACGCCAGCGGCGCAGCGCTGTTCGGCGGCATGAAATAGCGAACCTTCAAGCCCATCTTCTTGAAATATTCATCCGTCAATGAGTACTCATCCTGCACGTACTCAAAGCCCAGCACTGGGTGCTGATTCTCGGTTCGATGGTAGGTTCTGGCGCTGGAAATGCTCAGGCAAATAACCGGCGGTTTGTCAAAGTGCTGCTTGTACGTCGTTGAATTGACGAAGCACTTGAACAGCTTGCCATGCAAATCGCCAAAGTCTTCTGGCGTACTGAAACCGGACTGGTTTTTGTTGTGCTCCAACAACCGCACACTGAAATCATAGTCGCGTACGTAAGAGGAGAAGTTGTTACCCACGATGCCGTTGATGCGCTCACCGGTTTGTCGATCGACAATCGTAGTTTTCAACACTTCAATCAACGGGACCGCATTGTCTCGGCTTTGCGCGTCGATACTCATTGCGGCGGAGATGATCTCCAGCTCGACCTTGTAACGATCACCCGTGGGGTTATCCCAGTGCGCCAGCGCATTGAAGCGGTTATCAATCATCTTCAAGGTGTTGCGCAAATTCTCTTCACGGCTCTCACCCCTGGCCAGATTGGCGAAGTTGGTCGTGATTCGGGTGTTGTCTGAAGGCGTGTAATGCTCATCAAAGCAAACGCTTTTGATAGAAAATGTGAGTTCTTCGTTCATCGTGCCTTGCACCCCGTTTTTACCTGCCAGAACTGAATGGGCTGATTGCCTTTCAGTTCTGGCCAATAGTCTGTTTTCTCCCGTGGCAGCCTTCAGGGCGCCTCAGTGAAGAGCTGCCGGTATTTTATGGGGGGTGCTGTATGAACAAAAACGAATTGATTTCAATAAAGTATTAGTCGCGCTCATGATCAAGTGGGCATTTTGCAACCGAGCCCAGAGCCTCTTGCTGACGCCCTCTTGCTGATGGAAACGCTCGTGCTAGCGGACCTCCGGTAGTTTGGCGATCACCTTGATCTCGAAGTCGAAGCCGGCCAGCCAGGTCACGCCGATGGCGGTCGCTGTGGAGTAGGGCGCTTCGCCCCAGTACTCAGCCGCTACTTCCCAGATCGTTTCGAACTTCGAGTCGGGGTCGAGCATGAAGATGGTCGTGTCGACCACATCGTCGAAGCTACTGCCGGCCTCTGCCAGGATCGCGTTGAGGTTGGTGAAGGCCAGGCGCACCTGTGCCGCGAGGTCCGGTTCGGCCGAACCATCCTTGCGGCTGCCGACCTGGCCGGATACGAACAGAAAGCCATTGGAACGAATCGCCGGCGAATAGCGGTGCAGTTCGTAGAGTGCATGGCGGTCAGGCGGGAAAACGGCATCACGTTTAGGGGTCATGGCCTAGCTCCTTCAGGGCCATCGCGGCCCGCTGTTCAAGAGGGAGCCACTGTAAAAAGGCCACCGGCCTGGATAAACCAGCAACTCTGGTCATGATTGTTTGTAGAATCCAAACTATCCCGACCTATTGAGGCGTGAAATGGACCGTTTCGATGCGATGCAGGCCTTCGTCCGAGTGGTGGAAACCGGCAGTTTCACCAAGGCGGCAGCCACCCTGCACATGAGCAAGACCAGCGTGACGCAACTCGTCCAGCAACTGGAGGCGAGGCTGCGCGTGCGTCTGCTCAACCGCACCACACGCAAGGTCAACATCACCGCCGATGGCGCGGCCTACTATGAACGCGTGATCCGGCTGCTGGCCGATATGGACGATGCCGAGACCAGCTTGTCCAGCGCATCGACCGCACCCCGCGGCCGATTGCGGGTGGACGTGCCCAGCCCGCTGGCGCGCATGGTACTGATCCCCGCCTTGCCAGGCTTCTATGCACGCTACCCGGAAATCCAGCTGACCATGGGCGTGAGCGACCGCATCATCGACATCATTGGCGAGAACATCGACTGCGTAGTGCGTGGCGGCGAGATCACCGATCAATCCCTGGTGGCACGGCATGTGGGGGACCTCAAGCTCGGCATCTATGCCACGCCAGACTACCTGCAGCGTTTCGGCAAGCCGGCGCATCCACGTGAGCTGGAGGATGGCCGGCACAGTACGGTCGGCTTTCTGTGGTCGCGTACCGGCAAAGCCTTGCCCTACACCCTGCAGCGCGGCGAAGAGATCATCGAGGTCCAAGGCCGCCCGTTGTTGATCACCGACGATGGCAATGCCTACCTTGCCGCAGGGCTGGCGGGCCTGGGCGTGCTTTGGCTACCGCAGTACATGGCCAAACCGCACCTTGCCAGCGGCGAGCTGCTGCCGCTGTTCGAGGAATGGCAGATGGAACCGATGCCGATGTATCTGGCATTCCCGCCCAACCGTCATGTCAGCACCAAGGTGCGGGTGTTTATCGACTGGGTCATAGAGTTGATGGCCGAGCATGCACCGGTCGTTGCGAGGGGGTAATTCGACTACAAGTCTCTGCGCTTTGCGTGGGTATCTGAGTCAGCCGTTGCGGGCGCGCAGCACCTGAGTCTGCGCCTGGCCCAGGCGGTACTGGTTGTCGCCGCTGCGCTTGGCCTCGTACATCGCCAGATCGGCGACATGAATCAGTTGGTCGCGCGTCTGCGCGTGATCGGGGAAGAGGGCGATGCCCAGGCTGACTCCGACCAACTGCTGCGTATTACCCAGACTGATGGGAGCGTCCAGCGAGGCCAGCAACCTCTGCGCGATCATCCCGGCCTCGTCTTCGGGGGAACGTTCGGCCGATAGACCTTCGAACACGGTGACAAACTCGTCGCCGCCCAGCCGCGCCACACTGTCCGAGTTGCGCAGCGTTTCGTGCAGGCGGGTCGCGGTGGTCTTCAAGACCTGATCGCCGGCCGCGTGGCCAAGGTTGTCGTTGATCGCCTTGAACCCGTTGAGGTCGATGAACACCAGTGCAACCCGGTTGTGGTTGTGCCGGGCCAAAGCCAGGGCACTTTCCAGGCGTTCCTCGAACGCTAAACGGTTGGGCAGGCCGGTCAGCGGGTCATGGTGGGCTAGCCGGTGCAATTGATGGGCCCATGCTTTCTCCTCGGTGATATCACGCACCACGCCCATCATCTTGATGGGCGTGCCAAGTGCATCCTTGATCACGTTTCCGGTCTCGCGCAGCCAGCGCAGCGTACCGTCCGGCCAGACCACCCGATACTCCTCGTCGTGGTTCTCGCCGGTTTCGATGCAGCGCAATTCGCCGGCGCGCACACCGGCCCGATCGTCCGGGTGAACCGCGTTGCAGAACAACTCGTAGCTGGGCGTCACTTCATCGACCGAATAGCCGAACATGCCGAAAATGGCGTCGGACCAGTACAGGCGGTTGGTGTCGATGTCCCAGTCCCAGGTGCCGATACAGGCGAAATACTGGCTGCGCTGAAAGCGTTCGGCCTCGACCAGCACCGGACGGATCAACAGCCATTGCGTTGCATGGGTCGTGCTTTGCTGGCTGATGTGCAACGCGCGTGGTTGACCATCGTCACCCGTGACCTGCAGCGTGCCGGCGGGCGCGGTCAACGGAGGCAAGCGTTCTCGTAGGCGCAGGCCCAGCAGCGGAGTACGGGCACAACCGAGCAATTCGGCGGCGGCCGGGTTATGCCAACGCACTCGGCCATTGCGGGCCAGTTGCACTACGCCCACGTCCAAATCCGCCAGCAGCGTGCAGTGTTCCTGGCGTTGGCGGTGCAGTGCCCGCAGTAGGGTCAGGGAGGGTAGGGCGGCGAGCAGGACGAACAGGGCAATCATCGGGCACCGACTGATCCGAGGGACTAGGCAATGGCTTCATTATGCATATCTTTTGATGGCAGTTTGCCTGCAAACGTGGTCAGCACTAATATTTGCTGCTTGGCATGGATCATTCGAGCGCTGCGCGACATGAGGGCTGCTGAGGTTGCAGTAGCAGGTTTCGATAGGCCGTTTTCGGCCAAAAAAGGCCATTGGGAACTGGACGTCCCTCGCCCATCCCCGCACGATCTGGGATGAAACACTAATTCGAACCTTCTCTGGAAACCAAAATTATTTGAGAGATGCGACCAACCCTATTACCCCCGCTTATCCCTAAAAATATCGCCCTCTATCACCAAATCACGCATAGAAATGACATCAACATGCCATCATTCGTGTATTATGCAAAAATGAGGCTCCTTGGCACTGGAGCAGTTCGCAATATCTCCTCCTGATTAAATTCAAGTAGAGGTTATATAATTTTAATAAAGGATTTGGCTAACTGTGGCAATTCTATATAAAAATATTCTCGAGGCCTTTCAGCCAGCAAAAGAAATATCTGACCCAAATCGATTTTCTGGCCGAAAAAGCCAAGTTGAGAAAGGAGCGGAACTTTTACTATCTAATGACAATATATTTATTCATGGCAACAGAGGTATTGGAAAGTCCTCATTGGCGCGCCAGCTTTCCTTAATAGCCTCCGGGAATAATGAGTTACTTCGATCGATAGGTTCAGAGCTGGCAGATGAGAACTTCGATTATGTTATCTGTTTTTTAACCAGAGACTCGTCAATCACGAACATCAATCAATTATTATACAGATTGCTGATTGATGAAAATGCGCTGGCACAGTGGAATGAATTGCTTGATCTTAGGGAAGTCGGGACATATGACTTGGGAGATACTTTGAACCCGAAGCTTGTTTCTGACTTCTGGGGGCGAGTTGCGAAATGCGCGACTCTTTCTAGTAATGGCGTTGCTGTATTTATAGATGAATTTGAGCTAATAGATAACCACGCTGGCTTTGCCTCATTGATCAAGGCAAACCCCGGAAATTGTGTGTTTATTGTCACCGGAATCGGTCAAACGGAAAAAGAGCTCGTAAGAGACCATAAGTCAATAGAGCGTCAGCTAGACACAGGAAAGCTAGAAGTCCCCAACATGAGCGAGGATGAACTTCGGCTAATTGTAGCTAAGGCGCAAGAATATATCTCCAGCGAGATTGTGTTTGAAAAAACAGCTGTAGATCATTTGGTTCAGATTGTAAATGGTCACCCCTACCTGTTACACCTTGTTGGGAAGCATGCGCTGTCCCTGGCTTTTAAAAACAAAAAAAATCTTATTGACAAAGGTACTCTAGAGGAGGCTCTCCAGCATATAGCTAGCAGCCGAGCCGACAGATCTCTAGAAGATAGGTATTTAAAAGCGATAGGTAATTCACACCAACGAGAGACGGTATTGCGTATTTTTGCCTCTGTAGGTGAAGATGTTGTGCATACAACCATTGCTTATCCTCTTGCAGAAACGCAGGGTATATCCAATCCATCATACTGGGTAGCGGATCTGCAAAAAGAGTCTTCAGGATTTGAGTTGGTTAAAGTTGCTGAGCAATACTACAGGATTCAAGACCCATTATTTAGAGCCTACGTATCTGCGACCCCCCCTCGTCTAGCCAACACTGCAATCGGACTTAACGCCACAAAAGAAGAGCATGAGAAAAATTTCATGCTAATTCAAATTTCCGATATCCACTTCGGATCGAAGCATTACTTCTCTAGCATCCCTATTGCCAATGACAACATTCCAATGTCAGACAGGCCTAGCTTGGAAAAATACTTTATTGAATCGCTAAGCGCCACCTCAAATCGCGGAGACTTTCTTGCCGTTACTGGTGACGTAACACAAATGGCACTCACTGATGAGTTTGAATCAGCTGCAAAATGCATAACCGCAATTGGGAATGCACTAAACGATGGGGTTCGTCATTCAGGAAAAAACATAGCAATAATCCCGGGAAATCACGATGTCAACTGGAGCATCCAACAGGCCGACCCTAAAGCCCGATACTTAGGGTTTTCACCTTACATTCGATTTCGTAGCAGCTTCGGCTTGCATATTGACAATCAAGTAGAGCCAGAACGGCTGTACGAAATACATGACCTGATTGAAAAATGGAACATCGTGATCGTGGGCTTTAACTCGGCAGTCCTAGAGGGGCCAGATGATCACAGAGGTTACATTGGGGAAACGCAATTTAAAAATGCAATGCAAGAAATTAACGCACTTTGCTCCGAAAGAAAGCCATTAAAAATCGCCTTGCTACATCACCATTTATTACCCGTTAGTTCGCTTGAAACGAACCTTAAGAAACCTGACGAAGTACTCAGGGATGCAGCCTATATAAAGCACTCGCTAATTGAAAATGGGTTCAGCATTGCCCTGCACGGGCATAGGCACTTCGCCCACGAAGAACTGATTGATCAAAATGGTGATGGCGGCAATAAATTGCTCATAGTCGGTTGTGGAAGCACAGGTGTGGTAAACAGCGAGCGAGCCTCACAACCTCTGCAATACAATCGCTTAAGTGTCAGGCAGCAGCCTGACAATAACCTTACGGTAGTAACTGTAGCAAAGTATTTTTTTGATCCAGAAAGACGCCGCTGGCTTCAATCTGAAGATCACAAGCCTAAAACTTTCTCAATACCTACGAGCTAGTAAATAAGGACGGCATGCAGCTGGATCTTTAGGAAAAATTATTGCCCATTTCAATAAATTAACTAACCGGGTGCACGCATGATATTAATGCTGGCGAGGAGTCCCAGGGCTTACTCTGCCAGCAGCAAGTGACTGCTTTTGGCCGGAAGTGGCCGTTCATGAGCCTACGCTTTTGACCAACCCTTCCCAGCCATTACGAAGCTGAAATCGCTAAATAGCGCATTCTCAGTGAACAGCCTCATTAAAAGAACACTCAACAAACCACGATAATTATCCTCAGTCCTCTTGTGACCCAATGGTTCCAACCGTGAACACCCTCCTGACGTGTCGATATCAGACATGACCACGACGCAATCAGGCTACTCAGTCAGCGCACGGGCCAAGTACTGTGAAGTGTCTTTCCACCCAAACGACCACATCATGACGATGGGTCTGATAAGAACTGCGGCGGTTGTACGGGCCTCTTTCGGGAAGCTCACCAGGCAGCGATAGTCATCGTTAACTGACTCCACTCGCCAAATGTCGATCAGCAGAGAATAAAAAAACCAATGATCAGCCCGAACTCAATGGATTCGAGTAGCCAATTGGCGCAGGGCTTCAAGCCTCGTCATGTCACCATGTTGTCCATCGCCGGAATCATCGGCGCCGGTTTGTTCGTGGGCTCCGGCCATGCTATTGCGGCGGCGGGCCCGGCGGTGCTGCTGGCTTATCTCTTCTCGGGGCTGCTCGTGGTGCTGGTCATGCGCATGCTCGGCGAAATGGCGGTGGCCAATCCGGACACCGGCTCGTTTTCGACCTATGCCGACCAAGCCATCGGGCGCTGGGCCGGTTTCACCATTGGCTGGCTTTACTGGTGGTTCTGGGTTCTGGTGATTCCTATCGAAGCGTTGGCGGCCGGGCATGTGTTGAACCAATGGTTTGCGCAGGTCGATGCCTGGCTGTTCGCGTTGGGGTCGATCATAGCGCTGGTGGTGACCAACCTGTTCAGCGTGTCCAAGTATGGTGAGTTCGAGTTCTGGTTCGCCATGGCCAAGGTGGTGGCGATCATCGGGTTTATCGGTGTCGGTTTTGCGGTGTTGATGGGCTGGGTGCCCGATCATGAGGTCAGTGGGCTGAGCGGCCTGATGGCCGAGCACGGCGGGTTCGCGCCCAATGGCCTGTCGGCGGTGGTCGGCGCTTTCATCACCATCATGTTCAGCTTTATCGGCACAGAAGCGGTGACCATCGCGGCAGCCGAATCGAATAACCCGGCGCAGAATATCGCCAAGGCCACGCGCTCGGTGATCTGGCGTATCGGCGTGTTTTACCTGCTCTCGATCTTTGTGGTCATCTCCGTAGTGCCCTGGAATGACCCGCTGCTGGACTCGGTAGGTTCTTATCAGCGCGCCCTGGAAATCATGAACATCCCCCATGCCAAGTTCATAGTCGACGTCGTCGTGCTGATTGCCGTGGCCAGTTGCATGAACTCCTCGATCTACATCGCCTCGCGCATGTTGTACTCGCTGGGGCGTCGCGGTGATGCGCCCAAGGTCCTGAAGGCGACTTCTGCGGCAGGCGTGCCGCGTGCAGCGGTGATTGCCAGCACCGTGCTCGGTGCGTCGATCACCGTGTGGAGCTACTTCATGCCTGCCGGACTGTTCGAGTTCCTGCTGGCCAGTTCCGGCGCGATTGCCTTGCTGGTATACCTGGCGATTGCGGTCTCGCAGTTGCGTATGCGCCGTCTATTACGTCAGCGCAATGTCGAGCTGACGTTCCGCATGTGGCTGTTTCCATGGCTGACGTGGCTGGTCATTGTATTCATCTGCGCAGCGCTGGCGGTGATGATGTTCACCCCGGAGCACCGTACCGAAGTCACCACCACCATTGGCTTGGCCCTGGCGATTTCTTTTATCGGCTTGATGACGTCGCGTCACCCTGCGCCGACGGCCAGGGTTGCGTCAGTATAAACGGGGGGCAGAGCACCATTATTTGTGGTCTAAGAAAATCTGGGTCCACAATACAAGGTGCCCGGCTGGAGGATAATTTCCTGTGTACTAACTTTTTTCCCTACAGAAATAAGCTCTTGAGAAATTAGCCAGGCACCAGTAAGTCAGCGCAAGCCCATAACCCAAAAGCATAGACATCCCGGAGGAATAGATCACTTGAATGAGTTTTGACTCATAGATGCAGAGTTTCGTGCAATTCGGCTCTGCCGGAAACGTAATATTAAAGAAAAATAGTCCAACGCAAATCATCACCAATCCCGGTAATGCTTTCAGGTTCCGCCGCCACCCGGTAAGCGAGTCGACATACATTTTCCTATAGGGTTTCCATCGTGCGATAAGAAAGGCGTAATAAAAACTAAATATCCAAGCCAGTAAAAATATTAATTGTGTCGCCTGAGGGAATGACGATTTTTCGGCCCAAACGTTTATCGATGAGATATTGGCTCCGGCGAGCGCGGCGAACTCCGCTACCCATTGAACCCCCAAAATGTCCTCACTGTACCCTCCAAAAACTATTACAGACGTGAACAATAATGGAAGCCAAACCATCCACCTCCGATAAAAAGCATCGCCAGCAATTTCCTGCACAAGCTTCGAAGTTGAAAGATTACGCATATGCCCTCCTTGGCACCGTCTTGTTAACGTTCTCGATCATCGCGTAGGTATTTGTTCTTTCAATTGAGTGTCTCTCCCGCGCCCGCTAAACCACCGCATCACGCTTGGCAAAAATACGCGCCATTTGCGCCGCATTCTCAGTTCCCCAAGTGCACAGCGGCACAATCGCCTCAGCCAGGCTGACACTGGCGGCCGCGATCGGGCCAGGGGGCATTCCTGCGACGTTGGCGCAAGCCCTCCAGGCGGACTGGGTCTTTTTGGCCGTGCGTTTTGAGTCTCACCCGGGGGTCGCGAAGGCACTGCCGAGCTGGCAAGGCAAGACCGTCATCGATGTGACCAACGCCTACGGCGTACCACCCGAAGAGCTGGGAGGGCAGCCTTCTTCCAAAGTTGTCGCTCAAGCCTTCACCGGAGCCAGACTGGTCAAGGGCTTCAACCATTTGGCTGCCGGCGTCCTAGGTCAAGACCCGGCCATACAGGGCGGCAGGCGCGTCGTGTTCCTGGCGAGCGACGATGAGCAGGGTTTGGCCGAAGTCGCCGCGCTTGCGCAAAACCTTGGTTTCTCGCCGATCAAGCTTGGCGGGCTATCGGAAGGTGGGCTACTCGTGCAGGCGCTTGGAAATAGCTGGGGCCAGCTGATTTTCAAGGACTTGCTCAAGTTCGACTGAGGCGACCCGGCCTCGTGGGCCAAGGGCCGTCCCTGCCTGAGCGAGGTCGCCTGCGGCCCACCTCGCTCGCTAAGCCAACTGCGTCGCAAACCGGCCCACCGCATCGACCACTTGCTTGGCTCCGTCCTGAATTTCAACAATCACCTGGCCTGCCTGTGTGGCCAGTTCAAGACCTTGCTCAGCCTGGTTCTTGCTGTTTGCCATCTCCGCGACGGTCTCATCCACCAGCTTCTGGTTTTGCAAGACGACCGAGGCGATTTCTTCCGTGGCCGTGCTGGTGCGTCCAGCCAGTTGGCGAACTTCATCTGCCACTACCGCAAAACCTCGCCCTTGCTCACCTGCGCGAGCCGCTTCAATCGCAGCATTCAACGCCAGAAGATTGGTTTGCTGGGCGATGCTGCTGATCGTCTGGATAATCGAGCTGATCAACAGTGACTGTTTGCCAAGCGCTTCGACTCCCCCGGACGCAGCCTGCATATCAACGGCGATTTTACGCATGGTGTGCATCGTGTCGTTGACCACGACGGCGCCGCGTTGAGCGCTGACATCCGTTTGCTGAGATATTTCAAATGCAGTCTGGGCCGCTCCACTGACTTCCTCTTCACGGGCAACCTGATCGGTCACCACCGTGGCAAATTTCACCACTTTGCAAAGGTTGCCTTCGGTGTCGTAAACCGGGTTGTAGGTGGCTTCCAACCATACGGTTTGGCCGTGACTGTCTAAACGTTCAAACCGGCCGGCCACAAATTCACCCCGGTTCAACGTTGACCAGAAATCCTTGTAGGCCTGGGACGAAGTTTCCTCTGGTTTACAGAAAATACGATGATGGCTGCCTTTTGCTTGTGCCAGGCTGTAGCCCATCGCCTGTAGAAACCGCTCATTGGCCGTCAGCACATGCCCGGAAAGATCGAACTCGATCACCGCCGTCGAGCGAAGCAATGCCTCAATGAAAGAGGCGTTTTCCGAGGCTTTTTCTACGCGGGAGGTAATGTTCGTGGCGTAGCACGTGATGTGGCTCAACTGGCCGCTCTCATCCGTGATGGGCTGCCAATGGGCATGAATCCACACTAACGAGCCATCGGCATGCAGGTACCGGTACTCATCGGTGATGGACTTGCCTGCGGCCACTGCCGCGCGAAAGTTATGAAAGCATGGCAGCTTGGAAACGTACTGCGGCACGATCTCGGCCATGGGGCGGCCTGTCAGCCGGTCCGGGGTATAGCCCAACGCATTGGCAAAATTTTCGTTGCAGGCCGTAATTTTGAAGGTGGAATCGATACTTAGCCTCAGCATTTCACGGTTCAAACCATCGCGCAGTTGGCGCAGCTCCGACAGCTCGCTTGCCTGCGCTTCAAGCTGCTTCTTGAACTTGTTGTTGAACATGGGAAACCGCCTCTTGAGTGATACCAATCCTATCGGCCTATCAAGGTGCATATTGAGGCCATCCATGGGAAAAACGGATTCAGATGAACATAGCGTAGTTGAGCAAAATTTTTGTGAAAGTCCGAAATTGCGTAAGCCGATCCCCCTTGTCCTTAGCGTGACGAGAAACAGCTGCCAGGCCACTATTGTTTCCGGGGATCATTCAGCGATGACTGCTTGCCAATAGCGTCCAGGCGTAATGCCCGTATAGCGTGTAAAGGCAACACTGAAGGCGCTCACGGAGCTGTAGCCGACCCGTTGCGCGATTTCGGCAATGCTGTCGTCTCGTGTACGCAGCAGGTTTTTGGCCAGGGCCATTCGCCATGTCAGCAGATAGGTCATGGGGGCCATGCCCATCGCTTGTTTGAAGCGCTCGAAGAAGGTGGAGCGGGAGAGGGCCGCTTCTCGGGCCAGTTGCACCACTGTCCATGGCTGGTTCGGGCGCTCATGAATTTGGCGTATTGCCACCGCCAGACGTTCGTCTGCGAGCCCGCGCAACAGGCCGGCGGGTGCGGTTTCGGTGGCGGTAGAGCGCAGGGCTTCGATGAACAGCACTTCAAGCAGGTGTGCCAGGATGGCATCCCGCCCCGGGCGCTGCCCACGCGCTTCCTCGGTGAGCAGTTCCACCAGCACGGTCAGTCGGCGTTCGCCGCGAACATGGATCAGTTGGGGCAGCAGGGTTATCAGTAACTCAGCGTCCGGCGAGCCGAAGGTGCAGTGGCCTACCAGTAATTGAACGTCGGCCGCAATATCGGGTGTACCCACCAGGATGTGCCGCGGCCGCAACTCTACAGGCACGGTATCGGCGTCTTCGGCGGCCAGCGGCTCGACACTCATCATCGTGAAGTCGTAGGCGGCCGGGATCAGCACAAAGTCACCGGCTTGCAAACTCAGGGGCGGATTCCCGGCCACTGAAAGCCTGCAACCCCCTTCGAGAATCGCGCAGTAAAAGGGTTGCCCGTACACCGAGCGTCGAACGCGCCAGGCGCCGGCACCGGTGACGACCTTGGATAGCGAGGCACCGGGTTGCAGCAGGGTGACGACTTCGGTGAGCGGGTCGAACATCTCGGACTCCTGCGAAAGATTCGCGGACTGGCGATGATATTAAGTCCGACCACGACAGCCTATCGTTGCAGTCCTGTCAATCAACGAATGGAAACTTCCATGAAGACTGTGCTGATTACCGGCTGCTCCTCCGGCTTTGGTCTGGCCACCGCGCAATATTTTCTCGAGCGTGACTGGAAGGTCATTGCGACGATGCGCAACCCGAACGAAAAACTCTTGAAGGCCTCCGAGCATTTGCGCGTGCTGCCCCTGGACGTCACAGACCCCGACAGCATTCAACAGGTCGTAGAGGCTGCCGGCCCCATCGATGTGCTGGTCAACAATGCCGGCATCGGTTTGCTCGGGGCCCTTGAAGGCATCTCGATGCAAGCGATTCGTGGCATTTTTGAAACCAACACCTTTGGCACCATGGCGATGACTCAAGCAGTGCTACCGCAGTTTCGCCAGCGTAAGTCCGGGGTTGTGGTCAATGTCACCTCAAGCGTCACGATGAAGTCGTTACCCCTGCTAAGCGTGTATACCGCCAGCAAGGCTGCGGTGAATGCCTTCACCGAGTCTCTCGCGCTGGAGCTTGAACCGTTCAATGTTCGGATGAGCCTGGTGCTGCCGGGGCGGGCTCCTACGACAGACTTCGGTAAAAATGCGCAACCACGAATGCAAGGAAGCATCCCAGAGGCTTACTCCGATCTGGCGCAGCGGGTGTTTACCGAGTGGTCGCAATCCACTGTCGTCACTGAGGCCCAAGACGTCGCCGAAGCGATATGGCGTGCAGCGAACGACCCCACCTCACCGATGCGCATTGCTGCTGGAGCTGATGCCATTGCGCTGGAGCGTTAGCGCAGGCCCTCTGCATAGGATTGAAAAAACCGAGGTGCATGTTCAAGCCCCTGCTGCGGTTAATGGCTTCAAGGTTTGAGGCCCGGGGGATTGCCGCGAGATAGCCATTGTTGCAACCTCATCGTTCATTTTAGTGTGGGGGTGAGACATGGACTGGAGTGACCTGCGGATCTTCCTGGCGATTGCCCGCAGCGGCTCGCTGGGTGGCGCCGCCAGGCAGTTGGGGGTCAGTCACCCGACGGTCGGGCGGCGCTTGCAGGTGCTTGAGCAAACTTGTGGGCAAGCGCTTTTCCTGCGCACGGCCCAAGGGCTGGTGCTGACGGACAGTGGCGAGAAGATCCTCAGTCTGGCCCAGGACATGGAGCACAGCGCCCTGGCGATCGAGCGTCGGCTGGCGGGGCAGGGCGATCAACCGGAAGGCTTGTTGCGCATATCCTCCGCCGACTGGTTCGCCTGCCATGTGTTGTCGCCGGTCCTGAGCGAACTGGTGCAGCGGTATCCGTTGATCGTTCCCGAAGTGATCGCCGGGCATCGGCTGTTCGACCTTGCCCGCCGGGATGCCGACATTGCCTTCCGGATCGTGCCCTTCACCGAACCCGACATCGTCCATCGCAAGCTGACAACCTTGCCGTACGGGCTTTATGCCGCCTTGCAGGCCCCGGCGCCGCATCCGGACGGCGAGGGCCTGGGCCTGATCCTTATGAACGTCGCCCAGGCCCATTACCCGGACGTGCAATGGCTGCAGCAACGCTATCCGCTGGCTCACACCGTGTTCACCAGCAGCAGCCGCACGGTTCAGGCGCAGATGTGCGCCAGCGGGCTTGGCGTTGCCGTATTGCCCCGCGTGCTCGGCGATTCGGTGCCGGGGCTGCGCCTGCTGGACGAAGACCAGCCACCGCCGGGGCGGGACATCTGGATGGGGTATCACCAGGACATGCGCCAGATGGACCGGCTACGCGCGCTGGCCGACCTGGCGTCCAGCATGATCGGCGCGGGCTAGCGCCGAAGCGTCTCAGCTCGAACCAACAGCCGACGCCTGCGGGCTCTGCGCTGGCTGGCGTGCCAACGTCAGGCTCAGCGCAGCCCCCACGGCCAGGCAGGCGGCGATGCACAGCACCGAGACCGTGAAGGCGTGGGTGATGCTGGCCGCCGTTGCCGGTTCCCCCAGCAAGGTATAAAAAATGCCGCCGATCAGGGCGACGCTCAGCGATGTACTGATTTGCAACGTGGCACTGGTGATGCCGGCAATCATCCCGGCATACACCGGCGCGACCCGGCCGGTGACCATGCGCATCAACGTCGGCAGGGCCAGCCCTTGGCCCAGGCCGATCAAGAACAGGATGGCCGCCAGGGACGTGAAGGGCGGGGCGAGGGTGATCGGCGTCACTGACATGAGCCAGCCCAGCCATAGTAGTCCGAATACTTCCAGGCCCATGCCTACGGGGTTCACATAGTCGCCGAGTACGCGCCTGAGTAGCGGCACCGACAGGGGGCCGAGCAGGAAGCCTGCGCCGAACGGCAGGAAGATCAGGCCGGCATGCAGTGCGCTCATTTGCAATGCGCCTTGCAGGTACATCGAAAACATCAGGAAAAATACACCGATTGAGTAGAAGCACAACGCGACCAGTAAGGCGCGGCCCAGGCCCGGCGCCTTGAGTGCGGCGGGCGCGAGGATGGGGTTCCCGCCAGCGAGGTGCAAGCGGGTCTCGTATCGCCAGAACAACACCGCCAGCACTGCGCAAGCGACGAGCGACAGCCAGGCCCACAACGGCCATCCCGCTTCGCGGCCTTCAATCAAGGGCACGACCAGGGCGGTCAGGGTCAGCATCGACAACGCCGTGCCTACCAGGTCCAGCTTGCTCGCGTGCAGCGCTCGGGTTTCTTTGAGCACCGGCATGCCGAATGCAATGACCAGCAACGCGATCGGCAGGTTGACCAGGAATATCGCACGCCACCCCATGCCCCACAGGTCGACCGCAATCAAGACGCCGCCCAGCGCCTGACCGATGACCGACGCCAGACCGAACACGGCCCCATACAGACTCAATGCCAAGGGTCTTTGTGACGCCGGGAAAATCGCCTGCACCGATGCGAGCGCCTGAGGCGCCATCACGGCAGCGGTCACGCCCTGCAAGGCTCGCCCAAGGATCAGGAGCCAGGGCGAAGCTGCCAGGCCGCACATCAGCGACGCGGCGGCGAAGCCCAGCAGGCCGAGGAAGAACATCCGCCCGCGACCGTACAAGTCGCCGAGCCGCCCGCCGGTAATCAGCGTCACGGCATAGAGCGTCGCATAGGAAGAGATCACCAGTTGCTCGGCGGAAGACCCTGTACCCAGGTCCTCCTGTATCGAGGGCAGTGCGACGTTAACGATAAAAAAATCCAGCGGTGGCAAAAACGCACCGACGAGCAAGATAGCGAACATCAACCAGCGCCGCGGCTCGGGCACTTGGATTTCGATTGGGGACATGACAGGCATCCTGTGTGGAAACTCAGGTTTGACGATGAGTAAAACGCCGGGCTCGGTGCGCGCAGGTTTCTCGCCCGCTCGCGCCGAGCCGATGGATGCCAATTTAGGCGATCACTCTGGGGCTTTCGCCTTACAAAACTGCACGGCCATTGTTCATTCGTGTCAGTGCCGCTTTGCTGCGACGAGCCTCACCATAGACAAGGTCGTTTCACGCGACTTCGTTATCAATGACGCAGGAGTCAGACATGTCAGGTAAATTCAGAGAGCAGGTTGCCGTCGTGACCGGCGGGTCCACGGGGATCGGATTTTCCATTGCGCAAGCCTTGATCGCCGAGGGCGCCAAGCGCGTTTACATCACTGGACGGACAGCGGACACGCTGGAGGCGGCGGTTGCCAGACTCGGCGACAAAGCTGTCGCGGTGGTTTCCGACGTCTCGCGCCAGCCGGATCTGGATGCACTCAAGACGACAATTGAAACACGGGATGACCGGCTGGACGCCGTGTTCGCAAATGCCGGGATCTGTGAGAAAAATCCGCTCGGAGAGACCAGTGAGGCCGCTTACTACGCACTGTTCGACGTGAACGTCAAAGGCGTTTTTTTCAGTGTTCAAACGCTTCTTCCGTTAATGAAAGACGCTTCGTCCATCGTCTTGACCGCTTCGATCTGTTCCAGCAACGGCATGGAAGGGCTGAGCCTGTACAACGCTTCCAAGGCCGCGGTGCGATCGTTTGCACGCACATGGGCCAATGAACTCAAGCACCGCAAAATCCGTGCGAATGTGTTGAGCCCCGGCTTTACCCGTACACCGCTGATGGACAACGGACTGAAAATGAGCGACATCGACATCGCTGCACTGCGCCAGTACGTCGAACAAATCACACCATTGGGCTACATGGCGCAACCTGAAGAAATCGCCAGTGCGGCACTGTTTTTGGCCTCCGACGACGCCAGATACGTGAACGGCGTGGAGTTGATGGTCGACGGTGGTTTGTCGCAAATCTGAAGTCTCATCGAACCTCATACGAACCTACTCAGGAGCGGGGACTGGCGTCGGCGCGCACCACCAGCCAGATCCCTGGGGCGCGCGCGATGCAGAAATCGTTTCAACTGCAGGTAACGGAACTTGCTGTGATTGCCACCGAACTAACGTAGCTGGATATTCATGAACAACCGGACGTGCTCGCATTCCGCAAGAGAGATCGCATGCTCGAACATCTAGACCTCAATGCGCTGATAGCCGTCTACGGCTACTGGGTCATTTTTATCGGCTGCCTGCTGGAAGGCGAAACCGTTCTGATCCTCGGTGGAATGGCTGCCCATCAGGGCACCTTGCAAACGCTGCATGTGATCGGTTGGGCCACGCTGGGCGGCCTATTGGGTGATCAGTTGCTGTTCTGGACCGGGCGTTATTCCGGTGAGCGCTTGCTGCCGAAACTCAAGCGACATCGCTCTGCAATCGAACGGGTCGAGGGCCTGATCCACCGCCACCCCATGACGTCTGTATTCGCCGTACGCTTTCTCTACGGAATGCGCCTAGTAGGCCCCATGGTGATAGGCGCAAGCGGTCTGGCCCCCTGGCGCTTCGCGCTGATCAATGTGCTGAGTGCGGCGATCTGGGCAACCCTGTTCGTTGGCGCCGGATATTGGGCCGGTGAGGCGTTACAGCATTTGCTGGGTGATCTGAAACCGTATCGCCTGCCGATCTTTCTCGGGGTGTTGGCACTCGTCGCCCTCACGGCGGTAGTGCGGCATTGGCGTCGTCGAGCCAAGGCTTCGCAACGCTGAGGCGGAAAATAAATCCGTCCCTTTTTGGGTAGTGAGCGGCAGCTACTGGTACTGAAAGCAGGCTCTCAAGCAGTCAGCTGCTTTTCCATCGGCTGATAGACCAGCCCGGCAAACTCGCCTACGTCCCCCGCCAACGTAAAACCGTAACGTTCATAAGCGGCCACCGAGGACAACGACGCCCTCACCGTCACCACATTGGTCCTGGCCTGCTCCAGCGCCGCGTTCACGAGGCGCCTGCCAACGCCACGGCGCTGCAAGCCCGGTGTAACGAACAGCATCGTCACATGTCGCCCTTCCTTGAGCTCGATCAGCCCGGTCAAGCGTCCCTCTGCGACACAAACCAGCATCAGGTTGTCACCCACCATTCGTTCGGCAAACGCCTGCTGTGCGGCCACCTTGACGAAGGTTTCCACGCCCTGCGCCGACAGCGAGGGCGCAACCGCGAGCATGAACGCCTCCAGGCACAGGGCGCTGGCGCCGGGTAAGTCATCGTGAGTCATCTCGCGTATCTGCATGGTCGTCGTCCGTGATTTGAGGGGGTGTTTATAACAGAACGTCCAGACTTGTGGTGCTTGCTCCCGATGGCGGCCTGTCAGTCAGCTTATTTGTGACTGATGCCCCGCTATCGGGAGCGAGCCCCCTCCCACAGGGTTATGCGATGTGCAGGGCGCCAGCGCTTGATAATGCAGGTCACTCATGCGGCACAAGTGGAATGAGGGTTGGCTTGCCTGCACACAACTTTGTGGGAGGGGGCTTGCTCCCGATGGCGGCCTGTCAGTCAGCTTATTTGTGACTGATGCCCCGCTATCGGGAGCAAGCTGAACTGGTCAAGTAATCTTGGACACTGATTACGGTTCACGCCGCCAACCTTTCCTTCACGACCGGCGATCTGTAGTCGTTATAGCTGTGAGGCCTACTGATGTTGTAGCGCGAGACATAGCGCTGCACATCTGCCCGGGCCTCATGCTCCAGTTTGTAGCCCGTTTCAGGCACCCACTCGGACTTCAAACTACCAAAGAAACGCTCCATCGGGGCATTGTCCCAGCACTCGCCTTTACGGCTCATACTTT
>NZ_PYWX01000013.1 GCF_003031675.1 Pseudomonas palleroniana
CAACCAGCCAAACCTCGAATGCGCACCACGGGCACTGATGTTGATGTTCTCGGCCACGCTGGACAGCGGGATGATGCCTTCCTTCTTGCGATCCTCCGGGCACAGCAACACCCCGGCGGCAATCGCGTCGCGAGGCGAGCGCAGCGGCAATGGCTCACCACAGAGTTCCAGCGTGCCGGCGCTGGCACGCTCCAAGCCGCTGAGCAGGCGCAACAGCTCGGTGCGCCCGGCCCCGACCAGCCCGAACAACCCAAGAATCTCGCCTTTGCGCACCTCAAAACTGATCGGCTCGCGCAAGCCCGAGCCAAGCAGGCCGTCGACCTTGAGCGCCACCGCGCCCTGTTCGCGCGCACGGTAGTCGTAGATATCCTGGATATCGCGACCGACCATGCAGGTCACCAACTGGTCGTGGCTCAGAGCGCGCATGTCGTCGAAGGTGCGCACGAAGCGGCCGTCCTTGAACACGGTCACCGCGTCGCAAATACGGAACACTTCTTCCATGCGGTGCGACACGTACAGCACCACTTTGCCCTCATCGCGCAGGCGCGTGATGATCGCCATCAAGCGGTCAATCTCCCGCGCCGACAAGCTGCTGGTCGGCTCGTCAAAGGCAATCACATGAGCCCCACGGGACAATGCCTTGGCGATTTCCACCAGTTGGCGCTGGCCCAGGGATAACCGCCCCAGTTTCTCGTCCGGGTCGATCTCATCGGCCAGGCCCTTGAGGCACGCCAGCGCCTGCTTGCGCAGCTGGCTTCGATTGACCACGCCAAAGCGCGTCGGCAAATGCCCCAGGAACAGGTTCTCGGCCACGCTCATTTCCGGCACCAGGTGCAACTCCTGGTGGATCACCGCGACACCACTGGCAATGCTGTCGGCGGCGCATTTGAAGGCCATGGTCTGCTCGCCGATCTGCACCGTGCCGCTGCTGGGGATGTAGGCACCGCCCAATATTTTCAGCAGCGTCGACTTGCCCGCGCCGTTCTCGCCCATCAGCGCGTGGACCGTGTGCGGCCGTGCTTCAAAGCTGATCTGCGCCAGAGCCTTGACCCCGGGAAACTCCTTGCCGATGCCATTGAAGCGCAAGGCCGCGCCGGTCATTTCCACAGACCGATCTTGGTCAGTTCCTGCTGGAAGTTGGCGCGGGTGATCAGCGTCACTTCATCCATGGCCGTGTACTTTGCCGGTTCTTTACCCGTCGTGACCCACTCGTACATCGCCAGCGCCGTGTTGTAGCCCTCGATATGCGGGCTGGGCAACATTGAACCGTAGAAGCCGCTGTCGGGCTTTTTCAGCTCGCCAATGGCGTCGGTGCCGTTGATGCCGATACCGATCACGTTGGCAGCGGCAAACCCTGCGCTTTCGGTGGCGCGCACGCCGCCGAGCACGGTGTTGTCGTTCATGCCGCCGATGATGAGATTCTTCGCGCCGCTGGGCAGCTTGACCAGGGCCGAGTTGGTGGCGTCCATGCTGCCGGGAACGTCGAGCGTCTTGAGCGCGGCGGTGAGGATGTGGTCCTTGGGAATGCCCGCCTCTTCCAGGGATTTGATCGAACCGTCAGTGCGTTTCTTGCCGGTATCGAGTTCGTTATAGGTGTTGATGACCGCGTACGTCTCCTTCCAGTCCCAGCCGCGTTTTTTCGCTTCGGCGGCCATTGCGGCGCCCTGTTTCTGGCCCACTTCAAAGGCGGCCATGCCCAGGTACGGCACGTCTTCCATGAAGTTGCCCTTGGCGTCGACAAAACGATCATCCACGGCCATCACTTTCAAGCCATTGACCTTGGCCTTGCTGACGATAGCCGGCCCAAGCGACACATCCGGCGGGCAAATCACAAAGCCCTTGGCGCCGTTGGCAGCCAGGCTGTCGATGGCCGAGAGGGTTTTCTCGCCGTCCGGCACGGCGATCTTGATCACGGTAAAACCGTGCTCCTTGCCGGCCTTCTCGGCAAACGCCCATTCGGTCTGGAACCAGGGTTCTTCGGCCTGCTTGACCAAAAAGCCGATCTTCACTTCTTCGGCCGATACAAAGCCGCTGAAAGCGACGGCGAGCGCCAGCGTGCCGAGTGTTTTCTTAAGCATGAACCACCTCCTTCTTATTCTTGGGAAACGCTTTAGTCGTGGTACATCACAGAACGCCCGCCATCGATCATCAGGCAGGTTGCATTGATAAAAGGCGCTTCGTCAGTCGCCAGGAACAGCGCGGTCATCGCCACCTCGATGGGCTGGCCGATGCGCTTGGGCGGGTGCAGGTCGAAGGCGCGTTGGCGTTCGGCCTGGGGGTCGGGGAAACCGTTCCAGTAATCGACGTTGAGTTGGGTTTCGATATAGCCCGGGGCGATGGCATTGACGCGGATGCCCTTGGGCGCATATTCGATGCCCAGCGCCCGGGTCAGGCCGAGCAGGCCGTGCTTGGCCACCGGATAAGGAAAGCAACCGGGAATAATGTGGCTGGAATGGGTGGAGGCGATATTGATGATGTTGCCGATGCCCTGCTCGATCATGTGCGGCAACACGGCGCGACAACCGAACCAGGCACCGTCGAGGTCGATGGCGAAGCAGCGGCGCCAGTCCTCGTCGGTCATCTGCAGTGGGTCACGGAACACATTGACCCCGGCGCAGTTGACCAGCACATCGACGCGACCGAAACGCTCGATGGCCACATTGACCAGTGCCTGCCATTGCTCTTTGGAAGTGATATCGACCGGCCGCGCGACGATTTGCGCGCCACGCTCACGCCAGTGGGCGGCGACTTGCTCGACCTTTTCGGCCTGCACATCGGCAATGACCAGGCGCGCCTGCTGGGCCTGGAAGCAGGCCACGATCGCCTCGCCAATGCCTTGGGCGGCCCCGGTGACGATCACCACTTTGTTGTTCAGGCGCTCGCCATAGGTAGGCTCGGGCACCGCAGGCAATGACAACGGTTGGGACTGCATCGCTTCACCTATTTTATTTTTGGTAGTGAGTGCTGATGCAGGCGACTATAAACCCATCTTTCGAAACATCTCAATATATAAATTTACATCCCATATAGTGAGAAAAACCAAAAATAATGTGAGAGGAGGCAAGCCCTAATGCCAGTCAGTTAAGGCTTAACGCTGTCACTGTGGGAGGGGGCTTGCTCCCGATAGCGGTGTGTCAGTCACGGTTTCTGAACCTGACACACCGCTATCGGGAGCAAGTCGAATCGTCGCACCGCCCCTCCCACAATTTATCCATCGCTCGCTTTATCGCTTAACTGACAGGCATTAGGGCAAGCCCCCTCTCACATTCGGTCGGGTCAGCCCTGGGCGAAGTCGCGCAGAGCGTCGCCTTCCATGCGGTAGCGCACCCATTCTTCCTGCGGTTGGGCGCCGATGGATTTATAGAAGGCGATGGCCGGTTCGTTCCAGTCCAACACGCTCCATTCGAAACGCCCACAACCGTTGTCGCAGGCGATCTTCGCCAAGTGGCGCAACAATTTCTTGCCGGCTCCACCACCGCGCTGTTCGGGATTGATGTACAGGTCTTCGAGGTACAGGCAGTTGCTGCCAAGCCAGGTGGAGTAGCTGAAGAAGAACACCGCAAAGCCGATCGGCAAGCCGTCGCGCAGGCACATCAAGCCATGGGCCGTGGCGCCCTCGCTAAACAGACTGCGCTCGATATCCGCCACGCTGGCGATGACTTCATGCCGGGCCTTTTCGTATTCGGCAAGCTCGGTGATAAACGTCAGGATCTGCGCAGCATCGCTGGGCACGGCGGGGCGAATCTCGATGGTCATGGGCAGGCCTTGGACAATTTCAAAGCACACATACTAAGGGGCTTTGATGACTGATTGCAGGGCAATTGGCGGCCTGCCACACAAAATTTTACAGGCGCCCCGCTACCGCTCGTCGTCAACAAGGCACGATCCACAAACCGGAGCGGACCAATAAGAGGTAAGGACATTAACTCTATGGAGACATCCCCATGAAGCATCCCAAGTTTGCCGCCCTTGCCCTCACCGGCCTGCTGTCTGCTACTGCGCTGAGCGCGTTTGCCGCGACCTCCTCCACAGGGCCGACCAACCCGGCCACCAGCGAATCGCAAAAATCCATGGGCACCGGCATGGACACCAACGGCGGCGCGATCATCGATAACGGCGCCGGTGCCGACCCACGTACCCAGGGCAACGATACCCAGCGCCAGGCGCCGCCTGCCGTGGGCAATGGCAAGATGGGCCCGGGTGTGAATGCCGAACCCAAAGTGAACAAAGGCGACGACAGCAATATCCCTGGCGCACCGAAACAGCCTGCGCCTTGACCCCGCGAGCATGACGAACACCCGATCATTCCCCAGTGAAGAGGTACACATGAACGTCGATAGAAACCTTGAGAAAGAAGTCCTCACCCGCCTGCTGCACGCTCACCCGAACGGTTTGGGCAAGGAGGTGCTGGATAACTACCGCGGCGAAAAGGAGGTGGCCAGTGTCCTGGCCTTCCTGCAGGAGCGCGGGTTTATCAAGGATGGGCATGTGACCACCGACGATGCCGGTGAATATTCGTTGAACCTGCCGATCAAGCTGACTGCTTCTGGCGTTGATGAAGCGCGCAAGCTCGACGGTAACAGCCCGCAGTAATCCATTTTGTCTGGTCTGGCCCCGCTGCCGGGGCCAGGAGGAGTATCGCAATGCCTCTTGGAAGCAAAGCCAAATACACCGCCGCACAAAAGCGTAAAGCCGCGCGTATCGAAGAGAGTTATGAGCACAAAGGCCTGTCCAAGGAGGACGCTGAAGCCCGCGCCTGGGCCACTGTGAACAAGCAGTCCGGCGGTGGCGAAAAGGCGGGCGGGTCGGGCCGGCGCAAGCCCTCTGCCCAGAAAGCCGAGGACCGGCATGAGTCGGCCAAGCGCGCCGCCGCCTCGCGCCAGGGGCACCCGCGCAGCAGCCGTGCTTCGCTGGAAACCCAGACCAAGGAGAGCTTGTTGAAGGAAGCGCGGGCCAAGGATATTCCTGGTCGGTCGAGCATGCGCAAGGATCAATTGATCGAAGCGCTGCGTAAAGCGGGCTGAGCGCAGTTCCAAAGCCGTTCAAAAGAAGGGAGGGGCATGTCCCCTCCCCCATTTATTGCGCGACTAACGCGTCGACTTCAGCGGTGCCGGGAGACGTCGCCGGCCCCCAGCGCGTTACCGCCAATGCCGCCGCCGCATTCGCCCGTCGTGCTGCCGATACAGGATTCAAGCCATTGGCCAAGCCGGCAATCAACACGCCCGCATGCGCATCCCCGGCGCCGTTACTGTCCACGGCCTGCACTTTGAAACCGGGCACCTGCTCCACTGCTCCCGAGCGCCCGACCCAGCAACCATTCGGACCATCGCGTACCACCAGCAATGCTCCGGCAGGCAGGAGCCGGCTCAGCTGTGGCAATGCGCCTGCAATCTGCGGCGCACCGGTAAATGCCAGGGCTTCGGGACCATTGCTGGTCCAGATATCGATACGCGGCAACAGTGCGCGCATCAGGGCCGAGTCTCGCGTCTTTACCAGCGGGCCAGGGTCAAACACCACCGTGATCGCCCGGGGCAGCGCCAGCAACCAGTCCACCAGCGGCTGCGCCTTGCCCTCCAGCAACAAGCTGTAGCCGCTGACGTACACGTAGTCGTCCAGCTGCGGTCGAACCCTGGCCAAGTCCTCGGCGCTCAATTCGCCCTCGACGCCGATATGGGAGATGAAGGTGCGCTCGGTGGTGGCTTCGGTCAGGCACACGCACAAACCGGTGTCCTTGCCCGCACTGGCCGCAAGGGCCATCTCAATGCCCTCGGCCTGCATCGCCGTACGGGCCAAATCACCAAAACGTCCGTCACCGTGTCGGCCCAGATAGACCGCCGCCAGCCCATTACGTCGAGCGGCGGCCATGACATTGAAGCCACCACCGGTTTCAAAGCTGGCCGATTGCGCCAAGACATCGCCGCCCGTGGCCGGCAAGGTATCCAACGCCATGACCAGATCGACGATGACCTGGCCGGTGTGCAGCAATCTAGACATTGTGGTTCTCGACAAGTAACGCGGGGCGACGGTCGGCCGCGCCGCCCAGTACCGCATAGATCCCGCCGGCCACCAGGAAGGTGACGATCCAGCCCAGGCCGTTATGGCCCAGCCAGGAGTCGGACAACGGCCCGGCGAACCAGATGTTTTCGGCGGTGGTACCGATAGTGGTGAAGCTGAAGCCCAGCACAATCGCCACGGCCCAGGCGCCGAACGCACGCCACTCCACGCCACCGCGATACCAGTAGGCACTGCTTGGGCTCACGTCCAGCAAGTCTTTGGCGCTGTAGTAGTGACGGTGGATCAAGTCCACCACGAAAATCCCGACCCACGCGGTAATCGGCACCGCCAGCAGCGAGATGAAGGTAATGAACGGGCCATAGAAACTGTCGGCGATCAGCATGAAGTAAATCGAGCCGGCGAAGATCGCCACGATGTCGACGATCACCGCATGCACGCGCTTGACCTTGAGGCCGAGGGTCAAGGTGGTGAGCCCGGCCGAGTACACCGAGAGGTTGTTCGACAGTAGCAGCCCACCAAAGGCGGTGATCAGGTAGGGCACGGCCATCCAGGTCGGCAACATGTCGCGGATCGCAATGATCGGGTCGGTGGCCGAGGCCAGGTCGTGATTACCCACCGACAACAGCCCCCCGAGGGTGATCAACAGCACCAGCGGAATGCCCGCGCCAAACGCGGCGGACGCCACCAGGCGCGCGGCCTTGACGCTGCGATGCTGGTAGCGCGACATGTCGGCACCGGCGTTGGCCCAACCGATCCCGGTACCGGCGGCCATGGTGCCGACGCCGATGATCATCGCGCTCAGCGGTGCCGGCGTGGCATTGAATACCGCGCTCCAGTCGATGGTGGCACAGAGGAAGCCACCCACCAGAATGTTCAAGGCGCCAAACACGTAGGTGGCCCACTTCTGGATCACCAGCAACGTCGCATGCCCGAGGCCGGAAACCGACAAGGTCAGCAACACGAAAATCGCGATGAAGATCAAGGTCAGCACGGGTGCGCTTTTCGCTTCGACCGGCGACTGGAACAGGATCGAACACAACGACAGCAACACAAAGGCCGCCGTGGTGGTGTTGACGGTTTCCCAGCCCAGGCGCGACATCAGCGACACCACCGTAGGGCCGATATTGCCGCGCACGCCGAAGATGGCGCGGGACAAGGTCAGGCTGGGCGCCCGGCCACGACGCCCGGCGATCGAGATAATGCCCACGACCGCAAAGGAGCCGGCAGCGCCGAGGATGGCGACAATGATCGCCTGCCAGATGGACAAGCCACGGAACGCCACCAGGGTCGCCCCAAGCGGCAAGCCGAGGATGCTGATATTGGCCGCGAACCAGACCCAGAACAGTTGCAGCGGATGGCCGTTGCACTCGCTCTCAGGGACGGGCTCGATGCCGCGTGTTTCCAGTTGCCCGGCGCTCTGGCCGGAAGAAGTGCTGCTCATGGGGAGCTCCTGGTGCCGGTATTGTTATGGTTGTTTTATTCATGTGGGAGGGGGCTTGCTCCCGATGGTGGTGGGTCAGCCACCTGATGTATCAACTGACCCACCGCTATCGGGAGCAAGCCCCCTCCCACAGGTTTGCCTGCGGCGCCTAGCGCAGTGCGAGCAAGGCTGTGACCAACGGCTGTAGATCCAGACGATTGACGACCTTCACCTGTTCGATCATCGCCTCAGGCCAACACTGCAGCCCCAGGCACGCGCCGAGCATGGCACCGAGCATCGCGGCGATGGTGTCGGTGTCGCCGCCGAGGCTGGCGGCCAGGCACAGCGCTTCGAATGCGCTCATATCACCCACCGCCACTTGCTGGGCCAGGGCGAACGACACCACTACCGATTCCTGGGACGCCACGGAGGTGCCGATCAACTCATAAAGCAGGTCGGCGAACAGCGCCTTGTCGCCGCTGCCCACGCTCAAGGTGCGCGCCCAACTGATCCGCGTGGAAATGCGTCCGCCAGCCACCCAATAGCCATGGTCCTGCGCTTGTTGGGCGATCTGGACGCCGATGTTCAAGGCTTCACCCAGGTCCACGCCGTTGATGCCGGCCGACACCACCGCCGCCACCGCCGCCGCACTGGAGATACCCAGCGTGGTGTTATGGGTGACCTGGCACGCCTGGACCACCGCCTGGATAAACTGCGCCGGGTCGCGGATGTCGGCGGCAATGCCCACCGGCGTAATACGCATGGCCGCACCATTGGTGGTGCCGTAGCGTCCGGACTCTTGCGGCGTGTGGCCGGCGAGGATCATCTCGATCGCGCGCTTGGTCGACGGGCCGAGCAAATCCTGGGAGCCCTTGGCGCGCATGGCTGCTTCCCAGTCGATCAGACGTTGGGCGAGCACCTGGGGGTCGATCTTGCCCTGGCCTTCGACCAGTAACTCACCGACCAGGATCGCTTGCTCGGTGTCATCCGTAATCGAACCGGCCGGCATGTTCGGGGCGATAGGCTGGTCGGCGTGAGCGTCTTGCAGAGCGGTGATGGCACCAAATTGCATGCGCACTTGCTCTCGACTCAGGGACTGGGTGGGCATCCCCAAGGCATCGCCCAGGGCCAAGCCGTAGAAGGCGCCAAGCGCGCGGTCTTGCGGGCTCATTTCGACGCTCCAAACTGCAGGTGCAGACGAAAATGCAGAGGGTCCAGCCAGCTTTCGACATATTCCATGAAACGCTCGCGACGGTCGTAGGTAGTGCGTGCGGCTTTGAGAAACACGCAGCCGGCGGGTCGCCCGAGCAACTCGGCATCGTCGTCACTCAAGGCTTCGGCGCCGATCCATTGGTCGCCGTTGGCGCCTATGTAGCCAAAGGCTGCCAAGGTGATGGTCAGTGAGTTATCGATCAGGCCGACACTGGGCAAGCTTTCCAAACCACCGCAAGCAGGCATCAACGAGCGCTCCAGGGACACCGCGACACCATCGGGGGTGCGGCGCAGGCGGTCGAGCGCAATGAACTGGTCGCTGCCGAAACGGCTGAGCAGGTCAGGACGGGTTACGGCTTCCAGGCGCAGGATATCGGTGGTCACCTGCGCGCCCGTATCGGCCAGGGCCTGGGCCCACCCGCTGCGTTGGTCGAGCGCCATGCCGTCAAAGGTGACGATGGAGCCGACACCGCTCTGGGTGGCGATGTAGTTGCGCCGCTTGAGTTCGGCCAGTGCTTCGCGCAGGGTGCCGCGGCTGACCGCGAACTCTTCGGCCAACTGGTGCTCGCCGGGGAGCAGGAAACCGTCGGCCATCACTCCAGCCTCGATCCGGCGGATGAGTTCGTCGACGACGCGTTTTTTCTTATCAAATCGAACATGTTTAATCATGTACAAATTGATAGCCGAAAGCGCCGGTTTCCCGCAAGCAAATTATTTCAGGGAGATGAAAAAACGCGCCTCAGGGTTCCAGGCCAATGGGGAAAAACTCCCCGCCGCTCCAGACTCCCAGCCAGTTCTGACCGTTGATCGGGCGGCTCACCGCCAGCTCGACCAATTGATAGAACGCGTTGCGATGCACGAGGGCCTCCAGGTTGGTACGCACCCGCAGATAGGGGGCCGGTTCCTGGGTGATCGGATCGATCACCACCCGCAACGGGTGGTCGAGGCCGGCGTCGATCTGCTCGTCGACATTGGTCGTAAAGCGCAGCACCTGGTCTTCGCCCTGCCCTTGCACCTCCAGGGTCAACGCGACAAACGGCGCATCATCGACGCGGATGCCGACCTTTTCCACGGGCGTGACCAGAAAGTACTCGTCACCGTCACGGCGGATGATATTGGAAAACAACTTGACCATCGGCTTACGTCCAATCGGCGTGCCCTGATAAAACCAGGTGCCGTCGCGGGCGATGCGCATGTCGATGTGGCCGCAGAAATCCGGATTCCACAGGTGCACTGGCGCCGGTCCCTTACCCTTGGGCAATTGGGCCAACAGATCATTGGCCTTGGCGGAATCGGTCATCGGGTTCTCCTGCTCTTACTGATTGCTCATACCCAGCAAGCCTCGGGCGTACTGCGCCAGTGGGCGGGCAATCAGATCTTCTGGCTTGTTGTCGTGGAACGTCAGTAAACCGCCACGACTGCGAATGCGTGCAGTATCAATCAAATACTGGGTGCTGGTCTCGATCAACATGATCTGGATCACCCCGCTGTCCAGGCCCAGCCGGTCCAGGGCCTGCTGATCGGTCCACTCATCGGCGTTGCCGATACGGTCATCGGCTGCCGCAAAGCGGCAATACAACAGGTAATGCGCCCCTGCGGCCCGCGCTTCAGCCATGGCTTGTTCGAGCCCTTCCGGCTTGCGGGCGCGGCGCACCATGGGGAAATACTCGACGAAGCCATTGAAGGCTTCCTCGGCCACCACGTTGGGACGCGGGTAGGCGCTGCCCGGCGGCACAAAGGCGCCCTGGGCGATAAACACAAAGGAGTCCGGCTGTATACGAACCGAGGCCGTACGGCGTGTATCACTGTGGTCCAGCAACCCGGCGTCGCTCATCTGATAACGGGTGCCTTCGGCCATATCGCTGACGGTCATGCAACCACTCAGCGTCAACGACGCCAGCAACAAAACCAGACTACGCATCCTAATCCTCCAGAAGCCGGTGACGGAAAACCGGCGAATGGGGGTCAGATGCAGGTTTTGCGCCATTTGGTAGCAACACATAACAAATGTGGGAGGGGGCTTGCTCCCGATGGACTGCGTAGCAGGCCCATTTTTGAGGCCGCTGCGCGGCCTATCGGGAGCAAGCCCCCTCCCACAGTGACAGCGTAAGCCTTAACTGACAGGTATTAGGGCAAGCCCCCACATTGGGTGTTGGGTTGCCCTGGGGGTGGGTTAGCCGCCTATGATCTTCATGATCGTCGCGCCGCCGGAGAAAGCGACTTCCTGCTTGTCGCCCAGGGCTTTCATCAACAAGCCTTGCAGGGCCGGCAAAGCCTGGTGGCGCGGCTTGTCCAGCAGGTCACCGATGTAATGCCGGTTACTCGACGACAGGCAACCATGCAACCAACCGGTAGAGGACAGCCGCAGTCGCGAACACGTGCGGCAAAACGGTACGCTTTCATTGGCGATCACACCGAAGAAGCCTTTGCCCGGCACCTCATAACGCACCGCCGTGGCATCCACGGGGGCATCGGCTTGCAGGTAGTCGTGATGTTCGCCGATCAGGCTGAGCAGTTGCTGCAGGCTGACAAATTGCTGCAGGAACGCGTTGGAGTCCTTGGCCAGGTGGCCCATGCGCATCAGCTCGATAAAGCGCAGCTCGTAACCACGCTCCAGGCAGTAGTCGAGCAGCGGCATCACCTGGTCCAGGTTCTGCCCGCGCAGTGGCACCATGTTGACCTTGATCTTGATCCCGGCCGCACGGGCCTGGTCCATACCGGCGAGCACGCTGGCCAGGTCGCCGCCACGGGCAATGCCGCGGAAGGCGTCGGCGTCCAGGGTATCGAGGGAGACGTTGATGCGCCGAATACCGGCATCCAGCAACAGCGGCAGTTTGCGCGCGAGCAACTGGCCGTTGGTGGTCAGGCTGATGTCACTCAGGCCCATCTGCCCTACCGCGCCCATGAAGGCTTCCAGCTTGGGGCTAACCAACGGCTCGCCGCCGGTGATACGCAGGCGGTCGATGCCCGCCGCTTCGATCAGGTAGGCCACGCCACGCGCCATCGCCTCAGCCGAGAGTTCATCCTGGGCAGCCACCAATCGCTTGCCATTGGGCACGCAATAGGTACACGCATAATTGCAGGCTGAAGTCAGGCTGATCCGCAAATTGCGAAACCGCCTGCCTTGACGATCAACGATCATGGATCACTCCGGCAGAGGATAATATGGGCGCGCTAGAAGCTGACTCAATAATCAGCTTTTAGCAAGATCCCTGCCTGAGTATATTCCCGGGATACCGCGCCAGGCAGAAAATCATCAGGGTGCGGGCGGCAGGTCCGTCGAGTGTTTGCGCTTATTGCCCATGCGCACACCGATGTCCATCAGGAACTGGAAAAAGCCTTCCTGATCTTCCAGCACATTACTCCAGAACGGCGAGTGGTACAGCGCCACGGCGCCGTGCACCAACGCCCAGGCGGCGCAGTAGTGGAAATAGGGCGGCACATCTTCAAGCTTGCCTTCGCTGATCCGGCCCTTGATCAGCAAGGTCAGGCGTTCGAAGTTCGAGGCACGGATCTTGTGCAGCTCCTCGACCATTTCCGGCACCTGATGCCCCTTGACTACCTTTTCTTCCAGGCGGTCGAACAGGCGATAACGCTGCGGGTCGCGCATGCGGAACTCGAAGTAGGCCCGGGACAGGGCTTCCTTGTCCTTGTCCACGTCGGCCGAGTGCAACAACTCGTTCAAGTCGCGCTCGTAGTCGAGCATCAGGCGCAGGTAAATCTCGGCCTTGGACTTGAAGTGCTTGTAGATGGTGCCTTTGCCGATACCCACGGCATCCGCAATCATCTCGACGGTGACGCTGTCTTCACCTTGTTCGAGGAACAGCTTGAGTGCGGTGTCGAGAATTTCCTGCTCGCGGCGGCGAAACTCACGGACCTTACGGGGTTCTTTTTGCATGAGGAAAAGGTCTGCAGAGTGAATAGGTGAAGGGTTGCGCAGGGCCAGGGATACCTGGCGATACGATTTACCCGGTTCGAGGGATTATCCCGACTGAACGGTCGTTGGGCAACGCCTATGTGAACCCGCTCCGCACTAAACTTTCAGCACGCCAACGTTTTTACCGATATCAGTCAGAAATAATACGCAACACCTGCACCTGCCCATCAACCCAATGAGAACTCAAGGGAAGCGCGTGTATTCCAAATCTGTTTAAAAAACGATCAGATCCGACTGGACTGAATAGGATAGTGATCAATACTTCAACTGTCGGCGTGGCATCTCCCCCAAGTGGCGCGTCGACCCGGGTACCGACGGACTGCGTACCCTTGTTTACTCCTAATGGTCTTAGCCCGGATTCACCCCCCAGAACCCGGGTTTTTTTTGCCTGCCGTTTAAGCCTCTTACACAGCGACGTGAGCCAACGGAAACAGGCGCCGGAAATTCTCGGTGGTCTGTTCGGCAAAACGCTCGTAGGACTCGCCGCGCAGCATTGCCAGATAATCCGCTACGTCGCGCACATACTCCGGCAGGTTCGGTTTGCCACGATGGGGAATCGGCGCCAGGTACGGCGAATCGGTCTCCACCAGCAGGCGGTCGGCCGGCACTTGGCGCGCTACGTCACGCAAAGCGTCAGCATTGCGGAAGGTGACGATGCCTGACAGGGAGATATAGAAACCCAGGTCCAGAGCGGCCTTGGCCATGTCCCAGTCTTCAGTGAAGCAATGCAGCACACCCGCCTGGGGCAGTGCCGCTTCGCGCAGCAAGGCCAGGGTGTCGGCGCGGGCGCCACGGGTATGGACAATCACCGGCTTGGCGGTTTGCCGGGCGGCTTGCAGGTGCAGGCGGAACGACGCTTGCTGCAATTCGGCCGCTTCAGGCTCGTAGTGGTAATCCAGCCCGGTCTCGCCGATGGCCACCACGCGCGGGTGGTTGAGTTCACTCAGCAACCAATCGAGGGCCGGCGCTTCGCCGGGCTTGAGGTCCAGCGGGTGGATACCCACCGAGCAATCCACATCGGCGTAACGCTCGGCCAGGGCCTTGACGTCGGCGGCGTTCTCGGCGCTGACGCCGATACACAGGAAGTGCCCTACCCCGCGCTGGCGCGCCGCTTCAAGGGCAGCGTCAAGGGAGCCGCCGTGCTGGGCAAGGTCGAGTCGATCAAGATGGCAATGGGAATCTACGAGCATAGGAAGTTACAACTTGAGTCACGATAAGTGTCTGGCCAACGATACACCCGTCAGCCACGGAAATTAACGACGTCCGAGCAGACCGGCCCATTGCACCAGCAGTGCTTCGAGCAACAGCACACGGTTGAGGTTGGCCTTGCCGAGGATCTTCTGGCGCTGAGCGAGAATCCAGTCCTGGATATTCAGTACCTTGTCCTGCGCACTTTTCTGCGCGAGGTACTGCACCACTTTGCGCATATCGGGCAGTCCCAGGCCGCTTTCATCCTGGGTCAACTGGTAGCGCAGGATCAGGCTCGACCAGTCGCAGAACCAGTCGAACAGCAGCAGCAGGGGAACATCCTTCCAGGCGCTTTCAGCCAGCTGGGTGGCCGAGAGTTCCTGCTTGAGCAGTTTCTTCACCCCATCGACCACCAGCGCCCGCTGCTCACGCACGCCCTGGGCCTGCAGCTTGACGGCGGCCAAAGGGGAACCGGCGGCCAGGGTCAACAGCTCGACCCGCTCATCCGCGGAACAGTCCGGCAGTGCCTGCGCCAGCCACTCAAGGCTCATCGCCTCACTCGGCAATGGGCATGCCTGCTGCACGCAACGACTGCGAATGGTCGGCAACAAACGGCTGGACTGATGGCTGACCAACAGCAGTACCGTATCGCCGGACGGTTCTTCCAGGCTCTTGAGCAAGGCGTTGGCGGCGTTGATGTTCATGGCCTCCACCGGCTCGATCAAGACCACCTTGCGCCCGCCCATCTGTGCGGTCTGCACCACGAAGCTGACGAGGTCGCGCACCTGGTCGACCTTGATCGCCTTGTCGGCCTCCTCGGGTTCCAGCAGGTAGTTATCCGGGTGGCTGCCTGCCTTGAGCAACAGGCAGGACTTGCATACGCCGCAGGCGTCCAGGTTGACCGGTTGCTGGCACAACAGGCTCGCCATCAAGCGCTCGGCCAGATCACGCTTGCCGATACCTGCCGGCCCGTGCAGCAGGTAGGCGTGGGCGTGCTGGGCACGACCGGCCAATTGCTGCCAGAGGCTATCCTGCCAGGGGTAGGCTTCAGCCACGGGTGCGCTCCAGCAATGCAGGCAACAGCGCATCGATGGCGTGTTGCACTTGAGTCAGGGGCTGCGCCGCGTCCAGCAAATAGTAACGCGCAGGCTCGGCGGCGGCGCGCTTGAGGAACGCCGTGCGCACGGCATCAAAAAAGGTGCGGCCTTCCAGTTCGAAACGGTCCAGGCGACCACGGGCACTGGCCCGCGCCAGGCCGACTTCAACCGGCAGGTCGAACACCAGGGTCAGGTCAGGGCGCAAATCGCCTTGCACGAACGTTTCCAACTTGGCGATGCGCTCCACCGACAAACCCCGGCCGCCGCCCTGATAGGCATAGGTGGAGTCGGTGAAACGGTCGCAGATCACCACGGCACCGCGTGCCAGCGCCGGGCGAATCACTTCGGCCAGGTGCTGGGCACGGGCGGCGAATACCAGCAGTAGCTCGGTGTCCGGGTTCATCTGTTCTTCACCCGGCGCCAATAACACTTCACGAATACGTTCGGCCAGCGGCGTGCCCCCTGGCTCACGGGTCAGCACAACCTCGATGCCCTCTGCGCGCAGCCGTTCGGCCAGGTAATCGCGATTGGTGCTTTTGCCGGCACCTTCCGGGCCTTCCAGGGTAATAAACAAGCCAGTCACAGGCAGTCCTTAGTCAGAGTCATTGCAGGCTTTGCGGCGCGGCGGTGTCCGGCGCGGGCTCAGTGGGCGCATCGGCCGGTGGCGTTGTGTCTTGCGGCGGCTTGACCACCGGCGCCGGGCTGGAGCGATAGTCGGCACGGCGCTTGAGTTGAAACTCACGCACGGCCGCATTATGCGCATCCAGGTCATCGGAAAAAATATGGCTGCCATCGCCACGCGCAACAAAATACAGGCTGCTACCCGGCACCGGGTTCAACGCCGCGTGGATGGCCTCGCGGCCGACCATGGCGATCGGCGTCGGCGGCAGGCCGGCGACCATGTAGGTGTTGTACGGGTTGGCCTCCTTGAGATGCGCCCGCGTCAGCTTGCCGGTGTAGCGTTCGCCCAGGCCATAGATCACCGTCGGGTCGGTCTGCAGCAGCATGCCCATCTTCATGCGCCGCACGAACACCCCGGCAATCTGCCCCCGCTCCTCCGGCACCCCGGTCTCCTTCTCCACCAGCGAGGCCATGATCAGCGCTTGATAGGGATCGGTGTAAGGTGCATCGGCAGCCCGCTTGCTCCACTCCTGAGCGAGTACATCGTCCAGGCGGTTGTAGGCTTTTTTCAGGAATTCGACATCGGTCATGCCGCGCACGAAGCGATAGGTGTCCGGGAAGAAGCGCCCTTCAGGAAACACGTCCGGGTGGCCGAGTTTTTCCATCACTTCCTTGTCGCTCAGGCCGGACAGGGTCTGCACAATTTTTTCGTGCTTGGCCAACGCTGCGCGCACCTGGCGGAAATTCCAGCCTTCGACCAGCGTCAGGCTGTATTGCACCACTTCGCCACGCAGCCATAGACCGATCAAGCCTTCAGCAGTCAAGCCAGGGGTCACGCGGTATTCGCCGCTGTGCAGTGGCTGGCCGTCAAGGTTGAAACGCCAGTACAGGCGCAGCCAGAAGGCACCGTCAAGCACACCCTCGGCCTCCAGGCGATTGAAGGTGCCCGTCGGGGTTGCCCCGGCCGGTACATCCAGCAATTGCTCCTGGCTCAGCTTCAGGGGTTGTTTCAGGGCAGAATCGAGCTTCCAGGCCGAAAAGCCCAGCACAATGCCTGCCGAGACCAAGCCTATCAGCAGCAATAAAAGCAGTTTTCGTATCAACTCAAATATCCAATAGTGCGCGAACAATGCCCTGCAGTTTACGGGTGAGCGGCCCAACCGACCAGCTCATCGCAGCGCAGCCACGCACCGGCCAAATGCCATAAACGCTGTTGCACACAAACACTTCGTCAGCCTGCCGCAACTGCTCCAGGCTGATGTCGGCCACGGTAACAGGGAGGCCCAGTACCTGCGCCTGGGCCAAAACCTCAGCGCGCATGACCCCGGCAACCCCGCAACGATTCAGATCAGCGGTCAGCAACCCGCCGTCGCATACCAGGAACAGGTTGCTGAACACGCCTTCGATCACGCGACCGGACATATCCAGCATCAAACCTTCGGCATGCTCGGCGTCCTGCCACTCGGCGCGAGCGATCACCTGCTCCAGGCGATTGAGGTGCTTGAGCCCTGCCAGTAATGGCTGTTCGGCCAAGCGGGTGGCGCACGGAAACAGGCGGACACCTTCAAGTCCATGGGCCGGGGGATAGGATGCGGGCGGACTGCCCTGCAAGATACGGCGCACGGGAGCGCCAGGGTTGATACCGTAACCGCGCAGGCTATCGCCGCGGGTGAGGATCAACTTGAGGACGCCGTCGCCGAGGGCGGCGGCATACGCCAGCACTTCGCTGCGGATCATTGACTGATCCGCAACCAGCGCCAACCGCCTGCACCCCTCATCCAGGCGTTGCAGGTGGCGGTCGAGCAACACAGGCTGCCCGGCCCTGACGGCGATGGTCTCGAACAGCCCGTCGCCATACGCCAGGCCGCGATCTTTCAGAGGCACGCTGCCCGCTGGCTGACCGTCGACCCAGCTGTGCATCACTCGGCGAACCGGCGGAACACCAGGGAACCGTTGGTGCCACCAAAACCGAACGAGTTGGAGATCGCCACGTCGATCGGCATGGGCTGCGCTTCGTGGGGCACGAAGTTCAGGTCGCAACCTTCGTCCGGCTCATCGAGGTTGATGGTCGGCGGTGCGACCTGATCCTTGATGGCCATTACGCTGAAGATCGCCTCAACCGCGCCCGCCGCACCCAACAGGTGGCCGGTCATGGACTTGGTCGAGCTGACTGCCAGCTTGTAGGCGTGTTCGCCAAACACCGACTTGATTGCCTCGGCTTCCGCCAGGTCACCCGTCGGAGTCGAAGTGCCATGGGCATTGATGTACTGCACCTGGTTGGCATTGACCTTCGCGTCACGCAGGGCATTGGCGATGCAGCGGGCAGCACCGGCACCGTCGGACGGTGGCGAGGTCATGTGGTAGGCGTCACCGCTCATGCCGAAGCCGATCAGCTCGGCATAGATGGTGGCACCGCGCGCCTTGGCGTGCTCCAGCTCTTCCAGTACCAGGGCACCGGCGCCGTCGGACAGTACGAAACCGTCACGGCCTTTGTCCCACGGACGGCTGGCACGGGTCGGCTCGTCATTGCGGGTCGACAGTGCGCGAGACGCGCCAAAGCCGCCCATGCCCAGACCGCAGGCCGCCATTTCGGCGCCGCCGGCGATCATCACGTCGGCTTCGTCATAGGCGATGTTGCGCGCCGCCATGCCGATGCAGTGCGTGCCGGTGGTGCACGCCGTGGCGATGGCGTAGTTAGGCCCCTGTGCCCCCAGATGGATGGACAGGAAACCGGAAATCATATTGATGATCGAGCCCGGCACGAAGAACGGTGAAATTCGACGGGGGCCGGAATCGTGCAATGTGCGGCTGGTTTCTTCGATATTGGTCAAACCGCCAATACCCGACCCCATGGCCACGCCGATGCGGTCACGGTTGGCGTCGGTGACTTCCAGGCCGGCGTTACGCACTGCCTGAAAACCGGCTGCCAGGCCGTATTGAATGAACAGGTCGAGCTTGCGGGATTCCTTGACCGAGAGGTACTCCTCGACATTGAAACCCTTTACCGAGCCGCCAAAACGGGTGGAATAGGCAGAAAGGTCCGTGTGTTCGATCAGACCAATACCACTGCGGCCAGCCAGAATGCCCTGCCAACTGCTCGGCACATCCGTGCCCAGTGGCGACAACATACCCATACCGGTGACTACGACGCGTCTACGCGACACAGCACTCTCCTTTTTCTAATGACGACACTTTTGCTTCATCGCTTACTTTTCATCAGAGCTAAAGAAAAAACCGCACGCCGTTGCAGCAGTGCGGTTTTTCCCTGACAGCAAGCGACGACTACAAACTATTACGCCTGGTGGGCAGTAACGTAGTCGATAGCAGCTTGAACAGTAGTGATTTTTTCAGCTTCTTCGTCCGGGATTTCGGTCTCGAATTCCTCTTCCAGAGCCATCACCAGCTCAACGGTGTCAAGGGAATCGGCACCCAGGTCTTCTACGAAGGAAGCAGTGTTGACCACTTCTTCTTCCTTAACGCCCAGTTGCTCGGCGACGATTTTCTTGACGCGCTCTTCGATGGTGCTCATACCTTGTTTAACTCCTAATGGACAAATTCAGGCAGCTGGCCAGTGGGTAAGTGTATAGAAAGCCATTTCAGCTTTTCAACTGAAAGCTTCACCCTGTACCCAGTCGGCCACCTGCCTATAAATTAAGTTGCAGCTTTATAACGGATTTTAGACAGCTCGTATGACATTTTTTTGAAGCGATCCGTCACAATTTAACTCATGTACATCCCGCCGTTCACCGGGATTGTAGCCCCAGTCACGTATGCCGCACCGTCGGATGCCAGGAAAGAGACCACATTCGCGATCTCTTGAGCCTGGCCCAGACGGCCCAGCGGAATCTGCGTCAGCAAGGCTTCACGCTGCGCCTCAGGCAGTTCACGGGTCATATCGGTGTCGATGAACCCAGGGGCCACCGAGTTGACCGTAATCGACCGCGAACCGACCTCACGCGCCAGTGCACGGCTGAAACCTTCCAGGCCGGCCTTGGCGGAGGCATAGTTTACTTGGCCTGCGTTGCCCATGGCACCCACTACGGAGCCAATATTGATAATTCGGCCCCAACGCGCCTTGGTCATGCCGCGCAAAACGCCCTTGGACAAGCGAAACAGACTGTTCAAGTTGGTGTCGACCACGTCGTACCACTCGTCGTCTTTCATGCGCATCATCAGGTTGTCGCGGGTGATGCCGGCGTTGTTTACCAGGATCGACGGGGCGCCGAACTGTGCAGTGATTTCAGCCAGCACGGCAGCCACGGACTCATCGCTGGTCACGTTCAGCTCAAGGCCAGTGCCCTGAACGCCGTTTTCCTTCAGGGTCGCGGCGATACGCTCGGCGCCCGAAGCGGAAGTGGCGGTGCCGATCACGACCGCGCCCTGACGGCCCAATTCCAGGGCGATCGCCTGGCCAATGCCACGGCTTGCGCCGGTGACCAGTGCAACTTTACCTTGCAGACTCATGCAGGCTTCTCCTAAGTGTGGGGATCAGGCCAGTGCCGCGCGCGCGACAGCGAAGGCATCCGGGGTATTCAGGTTGGCAGTCGACACGCCGTCGGCACAGCGCTTGTTGAGGCCGGCCAGGACTTTGCCCGGGCCACACTCGACCAACTCGGTGGCGCCGTTGGCAGCCAGAGCCTGGACCGATTCAACCCAACGCACAGGCTTATAGAGCTGCTCCAGCAGGTCGCGCTTGAGGGTGCCGAGGTCGGCAGCCACGGCGGCGCTGACGTTCTGTACCAACGGAATCTGCGGCGCCTGCCAGTCGATCGCATTGATGGACTCGGCAAAACGCTCGGCGGCCGGGCGCATCAGCTCGCAGTGGGACGGCACGCTCACCGGCAAGGGTAGCGCACGCTTGGCGCCACGGGCCTTGCAACCTTCGATGGCGCGCTCAACGGCAGCCTTGGCGCCGGCGATCACCACTTGGCCCGGGGAGTTGAAGTTGACCGCACTGACCACTTCGCCCTGGGCGGCTTCGGCGCAAGCCTCGATCACCACAGCATCGTCCAGGCCCAGGATCGCGGCCATGCCGCCCTGCCCGGCCGGAACGGCTTCTTGCATCAACTGCCCCCGACGCTCGACCAACTTGACCGCTTCGGCCAGGGTCAAGCTGCCCGCGGCAACCAATGCACTGTATTCACCCAGGCTGTGGCCGGCAACGAATGCCGGGCGCGCGCCACCTTCTGCCAACCACAAGCGCCACAGGGCGATCGAAGCGGTCAGGATGGCCGGCTGGGTTTTGTCGGTTTGATTGAGTTGCTCTTCCGGCCCTTGCTGGGTCAGTGCCCACAGGTCGTAACCCAGGGCATCGGAAGCTTCCTTGAAGGTTTCCAGAACCAGCGGATATTGCGCGCCCAGCTCGGCCAACATGCCGAGGGACTGCGAACCCTGCCCTGGAAAGACGAATGCGAGGGATGTAGACATGTAACAAGCCCCTAATGATCTGGTCGTCAAAAAATGGTCGCTCCTACGGTGGGAACGAACGAAACTGACAGATTGGATGGTCAATTGAACTGGCCGGTCACATTTAAGCATTCCCGGGCCGATTCGCCTAAGACAACAAATCCTCAAGCCGGCCGTGCAAACGCTGCGGCAGGTTTTCCTGGATTTCGATCACCGCACGCGCAATCGCACTTTGAAAGCCTTCCACCCCCGCCGAGCCATGGCTTTTCACCACGATGCCCTGCAAACCGAGAAAGCTGGCGCCATTGTGCCGTGCCGGGGCCAGGTCAGCCTGCAAGCGGCGCATCAACGGCAACGCCAGGGCGCCGACCACACGCGACGCCAGGTTTCGCCTGAACAACGCTTCAATACGCGCGGCGATCATGGTCGCCAGGCCTTCGCTGGATTTAAGCAGGATATTGCCAACAAACCCATCGCATACCACCACATCCGCTTCGCCCCGGTACAAACCATCACCTTCGACAAAGCCGATGTAATTCAAGCCCCGCGCGCCCTGCAGCAACGTAGCCGCCAACTTGACCTGCTGGTTGCCCTTGATGTCTTCGGTGCCAATGTTCAGCAGGGCCACCCGCGGCCGGGCCACGCCCAGCGCTTCGGCGGCCACCGCGCCCATCACGGCGAACTGGAACAGGTGCTCGGCGCTGCAATCGACGTTCGCGCCCAGGTCCAGCAACTGGCAATAGCCCTTCTGCGTCGGAATTGCCGCCACCATCGCCGGCCGATCAATACCGGGCAGCGTCTTGAGCACATAGCGCGACAACGCCATCAAGGCCCCGGTGTTCCCCGCACTGACACAGGCTTGCACCTTGCCATCGCGTAACAGCTCCAGGGCCACCCGCATCGAGGAATCAGGTTTGCCACGCAAGGCGGTCGCAGGCTTTTCATCCATGCCGATGGTTTCGCTGGCCGGCGTAATCGTCAGGCGCGCGCGATCCACTGCCGGATGGCCAGCAATCAGTTCTTCAAGTAAGGAGGGTTGACCGACGAGGGTCAGGTGCAGCGAGGGCGTAGCAGACAGGCTGGCAATGCAAGCCTGAACAATGCTGCGGGGACCGAAGTCCCCGCCCATTGCGTCAATCGCGATGACTTGAGCAGACAAGTGATTACTCGTCAGCGCCCTTGTCGATCACTTTACGGCCACGGTATACGCCTTCTGGCGATACGTGGTGACGCAGGTGAACTTCACCGGTGGTCTTTTCTACGGACAGGGTGCTTGCCTCGAGAGCGTCGTGCGAACGGCGCATGTCACGGGCGGAGCGGGATTTTTTGTTCTGCTGAACAGCCATAATTGATTAACTCCTAAACGTTTGGGTCACGCTTTAACTGCGCCAATACACTGAACGGGTTGGACCGCGTTACCTCGTCCTCGCTCGGTTCGGGCTCGTCATCGAGGCCCGCCGGCTGCTGGCATTCTTCCGGATGATGAGCAGGCACAATGGGCAAGGCGAGCAAAAGCTCCTCCTCGATCAGTGCATGCAGATCCAAAGGATCTTCGCCCAGTTCCAGCACGTCATAACCTTTCGGCAACGACTGGGTATTCGCACCCTCCTTCACCACGGCATAACTGCACTCGCTGTGGATCGGCAGGGTGACCAGCTCAAGACAACGCTGGCAAACCATTTTGACTTCGGTGTCGATAAAACTGTGGATTACCACAGCCTTACGCTCATCTCGTTCAAAAACGAATTTGGCCTGCACCGTACCGACAGTGTCGGAAAGCGGGTCGCAGAGTCTCTCCAAATCGGCCAGCGGCAATTCACCTTGAAGGGAAGTGCCACGATCTGCCAATTTGCGCGGGTCAACGTGAGGTGGAATCGGGTCATTCAACATAGGCGCAGCATTATAGGGATGCACCCAGCCATGTCAAAGGAAATTCAGCCCTGTGCGTCAGCCGGTCGCCCCGCTAGAATCGGTGACTGCCTTGAGGAGACGTCCATGCTGCCTTTATTACTCGCATCCAGCTCGGTTTATCGCCGGGAATTGCTGAGCCGACTGCACCTGCCGTTCATCTGCAGCTCGCCGGATATCGACGAAACCCCTCACGCAAATGAGTCCGCCATGGCGCTGGTCAAGCGCCTGGCCGAAGACAAGGCCCGCGCCCTCGCCACTACCCACACAGGGCACCTGATCATCGGTTCGGACCAGGTAGCCGCGCTTGACGGCCAGATCATCGGCAAACCGCACACCTTCGAGAAGGCTCGCGAACAGTTGCTGGCGGCCAGCGGCAAGCGCGTCAGCTTCCTCACCGGCCTGGCGCTGCTCAACAGCCAAACCGGGCAGTGCCAGGTGGATTGCGTGCCGTTTACCGTGCACATGCGTGTCCTGGACGCTGAGCGCATCGAACGCTACCTGCGGATCGAGCAGCCGTATGACTGCGCAGGCAGCTTCAAAGCCGAGGGTTTGGGCGTGAGTTTGTTTCAGAGCACAGAAGGGCCGGATGCGACAAGCTTAGTGGGCCTGCCGCTGATCCGACTGGTGGATATGCTGCTGGCCGAAGGCGTACAGATCCCCTGACAACACCACAAAACCACTGTGGGAGGGGGCTTGCTCCCGATTGCAGCGGGTCAGCTACAAATAAAGTGACTGATACACCGCTATCGGGAGCAAGCCCCCTCCCACATTTTAAGCTGCATACACCTGGAGGTATCAGCGCAAAGTCGGGCCCTGGAAGCCCATATACAAGGCCAGCTTCTCCGCCACACTGGCACCGAGCTTCTTGGAGAACCGATCGAACGGCGATTCTTCAACCGTGAAATCTACCAACTCCTTCTCGCCCACCACATCCCGCGCCACCGAACTGGCACTGCCCAACCCATCGATCAAGCCCAGCGGCAACGCCTGCTCGCCAGACCATACCAACCCGGAGAACAACTCCGGATGGTCTTTATCCTTCAGGCGATCACCACGCCCCTGCTTCACACTGGCAATGAACTGACGATGGGTAGTGTCGAGCACGCCCTGCCAGAACTGGGTTTCATCGGCTTTTTGCGGCTGAAACGGGTCCAGAAACGCCTTGTGCTCACCCGAGGTATAGGTGCGACGCTCCACCCCCAGCTTCTCCATGGTGCCGACAAAGCCGTAACCGGCAGCCGTCACACCAATGGAGCCGACCAGACTGGCCTTATCGGCGTAGATCTGATCAGCGGCGCTGGCGATGTAATAAGCACCCGAGGCACCCAGGTCGGCGATCACTGCGTACAGCTTGGTATCCGGATGCAGCGTACGCAGGCGGCGAATCTCGTCATACACGTAGCCTGATTGCACAGGGCTGCCACCTGGGCTGTTGATGCGCAGGATCACGGCCTTGACCTTGGGATCTTCGAACGCAGCGCGCAGGCTGCTGACAATGTTGTCGGCGCTGGCCGACTCCTTGTCGGCTATCACCCCACGCACTTCGATCAGCGCAGTGTAGTGACTGCCACGGGTAGCGCTCTTTTCCACGTCCATCAAAGGACTGAACAGCGCCAGCATGGCGAGCAGGTAAACAAAGGTCAGCAATTTGAAGAAAATACCCCAACGCCTTGAACGACGCTGCTCCTGGACACTGGCCAGCAGCGTCTTCTCCAACAGCTTCCAGCTTTTATCGTCGCTGCTTTCGGCCTTTTCGGGCGCTTTCCACTCGTCACTCATGCCATCAACCCCAGCAAAGACTTATCGGGCCCGACTGAGCCAGGCCTGCAATTCAGAAAAATGATCAATCATCAGCCTCGGCTCGTAGGGCTGCAAGGCCTCGGCCGACTGGGCACCATAGCTGACGGCCACACTGTCCATCCCGGCATTGCGCGCCATCATCAAGTCGAAGGAAGCATCCCCCACCATCAACGCCTGGCGCGGCGCTACACCACAGTGAGCCAGGATCTGCTCCAGCATCAGAGGGTGAGGCTTGCTGGCAGTTTCATCCGCAGCGCGGGTGATATCGAAATAATCCTCAAAGCCATGGGCCTTGAGCACACGATCGAGCCCGCGCCGGGCCTTGCCGGTCGCCACGGCGAGGTGATAGCCCTCGGCGCGAAAGGCCTCGAGGGATTGCCGCACGCCATCAAATAGCGGCGAAGGCTGCGCCTCCAAGGCAATATAATGATCGGCATAGTGCTGGCGAAACGCGATCAGTTCTTGATCGTCGATCTCCGGATACAACGTGCGTATCGCTTCAGGCAAGCCCAGGCCGATGATGCCCTTGACCGCCAGGTCGCTGCACAGCGCGAAGCCGGAACGGGTCGAGGCCATGTGCATGGACTCGACAATGCGGCCAATGGAGTCAGCCAGCGTGCCATCCCAATCGAAGATCAGCAGCTTGTAGTCAGGGTGCGGCACTCAAACGCTCCACGGTCTGGGCCCACATCTCGTCGACCGGCGCCTGCAGCTTCAGCTCGCCACCGTCCGGCAGCGGCACGGTCAGCATGTAGGCGTGCAGGAACAGGCGCTTGCCGCCCAGGTCGCGGATTTCCTTGGAGAAATCTTCGTCCCCGTACTTGGTGTCACCCGCAATACAGTGGCCCGCGTGCAAGGTATGCACGCGAATCTGGTGGGTACGCCCGGTCACCGGCTTGGCCTCGACCATGGTGGCGAAGTCGCCGAAACGGCGCAGCACCTTGAACAGAGTCAGCGCCTCCTTGCCCTCCTCGTCCACTTCGACCATCCGTTCGCCAGAGCGCAGATTGCTCTTCTGCAACGGCGCCCGGACGCTCTTGAGGGAGCTGGCCCAGTGACCGCGCACCAGCGCCATATAGCGCTTGTCCACACCGTCACCCCGCAGGGCGGTGTGCAAGTGACGCAACATGCTGCGTTTCTTGGCGATCATCAGCAGGCCGGAGGTGTCACGGTCCAGGCGATGAACCAGTTCCAGCTCCTTGGCATCCGGGCGCAACTGACGAAAGGCTTCGATGACCCCGAAATTCAGGCCGCTACCACCGTGGACCGCAATGCCACACGGCTTGTTGATCACGATCAGCTTGTTGTCTTCGAAGACAATCGAGGCTTCCAGGCGCTGCAACAAACCCTGGGCCAACGGCACAGGTTCGTCACGCTCCGGCACGCGAACCGGCGGCACACGGACGATATCGCCCGCCTGCAGCTTGTACTCGGGCTTGATCCGGCCCTTGTTCACGCGCACTTCACCTTTTCGCAAGATGCGGTAAATCAAGGTCTTGGGCACGCCTTTGAGCCTGGCCAGGAGAAAATTGTCGATGCGTTGGCCGGCATATTCCGGCGAGACCTCAAGCAGCTGGACGCTGGGGGTCTGGGGGGCGGTAGTCGTCATGGCGGCGATGATAACAATTTTTTATGGAATTGAAGCACTTAATCATTACTGCTATAGTCGCGAACGCCGCCAAAAGCGGCCTGGCCAGAGGACTTGCGGCAAACTGCCGGCCCTGACCATCGCAATTCATCAGGACGCGAGGCCGTCCTACGGGGCTTTCGCCACGTTGGAAGACTCGGGATTGTAACAAGCGCAGGTGACATGAGGCCTGAAGCGAGTGCAGAAAGCAGAGTGAATACTCGCGTTTTGCGCCGATATTTACGGCCAGTTCACAAAGTGCAGTCAGTCTTGAGCCAGACCATGGCGAATGCTTCGGAAATAACGCCTGTTAAGAGCTGAGTGAGAGCGCAATCGCCCACACCCAGTCCTGTTTAGCCATGAGCGTGAACTCCCCATTGGAGAACACGGTAAATGCCAACCCGCTGCGGATTCTGCGCGCGGCAGCACCCGAATTATCAGGGATACGTGTAGGGTGGAGATGCACAACCGTCGGACCGTGTAGCACTAGGCTTATATTTAGACGCTTCATCTCGTCCACAGTCGCCGGTTGATTCCTCCTCCTGACCTTAGCTTTTGTTGAAGTGGTGCCTTTGTCACCACCGCTAACAAGCAGGACGCGTCCGTCGCGATACCGGCCCAATTGGCTGGTGTTTGCTGGACACTGGAGTGGCCAACCACTCTTGACGCACCTGACACCGACCGTGAGAAGTCGTGTGTGCCGAACGCCGTTTCCGGCAGCCCGGAAACCGACGGTACAACATGAAAAGAATGCTGATTAACGCAACTCAACCCGAAGAGTTGCGTGTTGCACTGGTAGATGGCCAACGCCTCTACGACCTGGACATCGAATCCGGTGCACGCGAGCAAAAGAAGGCCAACATCTATAAAGGCCGTATTACTCGCATCGAACCAAGCCTTGAGGCTGCCTTTGTCGACTTCGGCTCCGAGCGCCACGGCTTCCTGCCCCTCAAAGAAATCTCCCGCGAATACTTCAAGAAAGCTCCTGAAGGCCGCGTGAACATCAAGGACGTCCTGAGCGAAGGCCAGGAAGTCATCGTCCAGGTCGAGAAAGAAGAACGTGGCAACAAGGGCGCCGCCCTGACCACCTTCATCAGCCTGGCCGGCCGTTACCTGGTCCTGATGCCGAACAACCCACGTGCCGGCGGCATTTCCCGTCGCATCGAAGGCGAAGAGCGCAACGAACTGCGTGAAGCGCTGAACGGCCTGATCGCCCCGGCCGACATGGGCCTGATCGTGCGCACTGCCGGCCTGGGCCGCAGCAGCGAAGAAATGCAGTGGGACCTCGACTACCTGCTGCAACTGTGGACCGCCATCAAAGAAGCGTCCCTGGATCGTTCCGCGCCGTTCCTGATCTACCAGGAAAGCAACGTGATCATCCGCGCCATCCGCGATTACCTGCGCCAGGACATCGGCGAAGTGCTGATCGACAGCGTTGAAGCCCAGGACGAAGCCCTGACCTTCATCCGCCAGGTGATGCCGCAGTACGCCAGCAAGATCAAGCTGTACGAAGACAGCGTGCCGCTGTTCAACCGTTTCCAGATCGAAAGCCAGATCGAGACCGCCTTCCAGCGCGTGGTCGAACTGCCTTCCGGCGGCTCCATCGTGATCGACCCGACCGAAGCCCTGGTGTCCATCGACATCAACTCGGCGCGCGCCACGAAAGGTAGCGACATCGAAGAAACCGCCCTGCAGACCAACCTGGAAGCGGCTGAAGAAATCGCCCGCCAGTTGCGCCTGCGTGATATCGGCGGCCTGATCGTGATCGACTTCATCGACATGACCCCCGCCAAGAACCAGCGCGCCGTGGAAGAGAAAGTCCGCGAATGCCTGGAAGCTGACCGCGCCCGCGTACAGGTCGGCCGCATCTCGCGCTTCGGCCTGCTGGAAATGTCCCGTCAGCGCCTGCGTCCGTCCCTGGGCGAAAGCAGCGGCATCGTCTGCCCGCGCTGCAACGGCACCGGCATCATCCGTGACGTTGAATCGCTGTCCCTGGCGATCCTGCGCCTGATCGAAGAAGAAGCCCTGAAAGACCGCACCGCCGAAGTCCGCGCTCAGGTGCCGATCCCGGTCGCCGCATTCCTGCTCAATGAAAAACGCAACTCGATCACCAAGATCGAACTGCGCACCCGTGCCCGTATCGTGATCCTGCCGAACGATCACCTGGAAACGCCGCACTTCGAAGTGCAGCGCCTGCGTGACGACAGCCCGGAAGCCCACAACAACCAGTCCAGCTACGAAATCGCGGCTGCCGCTGCCGAAGTGGAAGAAGTCCAGCCGGCTGCCGCGACGCGCACCCTGGTTCGCCAGGAAGCTGCCGTGAAGACTGCACCGGCGCGTGCCAATGCACCGGTTCCAACTGAAGCGGCTGCCCCGGTTGCCGCTCCGGCCGCCCTGCCTGAGCCGAGCCTGTTCAAAGGCCTGGTGAAATCGCTGGTCAGCCTGTTCGCCACCAAGGAAGAGCCTGCTGCTCCGGTTGTGGTTGAAAAACCGGCCACCGAACGTCCGGCGCGCAACGAAGAACGTCGCAACGGCCGCCAGCAGAGCCGTAACCGCAACGGTCGTCGCGATGAAGAGCGCAAGCCACGCGAAGAACGTGCACCGCGTGAAGAACGCGCGCCACGTGAAGAGCGTGCACCTCGCGAAGCCCGTGAAGAAACCCCGACCGTAGCCCGCGAAGAACGCGCACCGCGTGAAGAGCGTGCACCGCGCACGCCACGTGCACCGCGTGAAGATCGCAAGCCACGTGGCGAGCGTGAAGAACGCGTGCGTGAACTGCGCGAACCGCTGGACGCAGCGCCAGCCGCTGCCGCTGCCGGTGCTGCGGTCGTCGCCGAAGAGCGCCCGGCTCGCCAGCCACGTGAAGAGCGTGCGCCTCGTGAGGAGCGACAACCACGCCCACCGCGTGAAGAGCGTCAACCGCGTGCCGAACAAGCCGCTGCCGCCAGTGAAGAAGAAGTCCTGAACGGCGAAGAGCAACTGCAGGAAGACGGCCAGGACAACGCCGAAGGCGATCGTCCACGCCGCCGCTCCCGTGGCCAGCGTCGTCGCAGCAACCGTCGTGAGCGTCAACGCGATGCCAATGGCAATGTGATCGAAGGCTCGGAAGAAGCCGGCGAGAACGCCGAAGCCGCTACCAGCGAGCCGACTGGCGCCGAACTGGCTGCCGGCCTGGCCGTGACTGCTGCGGTTGCCAGCTCGGTCATCAGCGCACCTGCTGAAGCCCAGGCTCACGAACAGGCTGAACGCGCAACTGCTGCTGTTGAAGAAACTGCGGTTGTAGAAGCACCTGCTGCCCAGACCCCAGTGGTTGAAGCGCCGGTTGTTGAAGCACCTGTCGTTGAAACCCCAGTCGTAGAAGCACCAGTAGTCGAAGCCACTACCCCAATCGAAGCTCCGGTTGTTCCGGAAGTGGAAGTTGCCCAGGCTCCTGAAGCCCAGCCAGAAGCTGAAGTGGCGGCTGTTGAGCCGACACCTGTAGCTGAGCCTGAGCCAGTGGTCGAAGCTGCTGTTGAAGCTCCGGTTGTCGAAGCGGCTCCGGAAGTACGAGAAGTTCGCGAAGAACAGACCGCCTTCCAATGGACTGCCGAGCCAACTGCTCCGGTTGAAGCGCCAACGCCTGCCACTGCGGTAGAAGAAGCGTCGGAACCGGTTGCCGAAGTCGTGGCTGCCGAGCCAGCCCCAGTGGTTCAACCTGCTCCGGTCGTAGAACCTGCAGCAGTGGTTGAGGCGCCGGTAGCTGCCGAAGTGGCTGCCCCTGTGGTTGAAGCCGCACCGGTCAGCGCCCTGACCGAAAACGGCCGTGCACCGAACGACCCACGTGAAGTGCGCCGTCGCCGCAAGGAAGCTGAGGCCGCCGCAGCAGCTGCTGCCGCAGCACAGGAAGCAGAGCACGAGAGCAAACCTCTCGCCTGATTCCAGCCGCCACAAGAAAGCCCCGCCTGAGTGATCAGGCGGGGCTTTTTTATGTGATCTGTCCCGTCCTGAATAAGGCTTAACGCGGTCATTGTGGGAGGGGGCTTGCTCCCGATGGACTGCGTAGCAGGCCCATTTTTGAGGCCGCTGCGCGGCCTATCGGGAGCAAGCCCCCTCCCACAGGTTATTCATCGTCTGCTCTATCGCTTAACTGACAGGCATTAGAGCTTGCCCCCTCCCACACTCAGATCGGCTTGAAGTTCAAGGATTGCGGAACATCGACATCCCAGAGCACACCCGGGTCTTCAACCGCCACTTCGCTGACCAACGCGTGCGCAAACAATGATCGTCCTCCACGATCACCGGTCAATGCCATCAGCTCAAGCCCAAATGCCTGGTCAAACGCTACAGGATGCCCATACCGCCCATCCTGCACCGGCACACGGATACCGCCCGCCTCCAGCCCCTCGATCACCCGCTCAATGCTCGAGGGCCGAATAAACGGCATATCTCCCAGCACCACCAGCCAGCCATCCGCCGCACCGCTGGCCGCAACCGCCGCGGCAATGCTGTCGCCCATGCCCGCCGATTCCAGCAACACGACTTTGCAACCCTGCGCCTCGGCCAACCGAATGACCTCCAGGCGCTCCGGCGAGGTCACCACCCAACGCTCAACGAGCGTCGCCGGCAGGTTCACCAGCACCTGCTCGAGTACCGGCCGCGTCACGCCATCCAATCCGCTGCAATCGGCCAGCAGCTTGTCCTGGTCGGCACCGGCTTCGGCACGGAAACGACTGCCCTGCCCTGCCGCCAGTACAATTGCCGTCACCGTCACTCGGCGACCACCGGCAGCGGCTTTTTCTGCATCGGCGCAACACCGTTCTTGATTGCGACGACTTCAGCCATCAGCGACAAGGCAATTTCAGCAGGCGTGTGGCTACCGATATGCAAGCCGATCGGTCCATGCAAGCGCGCAATCGCCTCGGCCGTCAGCCCGAGCGCCGCCAGGGTTTCCCGGCGCTTCTGGGTATTGACCCGCGAGCCCAGCGCGCCGACGTAGAAGGCATCGGAATTCAATGCCGTCAGCAACGCCATATCATCCAGGCGCGGGTCGTGGGTCAGGCAGACGATAGCTGTGCGCTCGTCGGTCTGAATGTTCAGTACCGCCTCATCCGGCATGCCCGGCACAAACCGACCATGCTGTTCTTCCCAGCCGTAGACGAACTCTTCACGCGGGTCGCAGACCAACACTTCGAAATCCAGCAAGCGCGCCATTTGGGCCACGTAGCGCGACAACTGCCCGGCACCGATCAACAGCAGGCGCCAGCGCGGGCCATAGATGGCGCGCAGGCGCTCCCCGTCAAATGTCACCACATCCGTTTTGCTTGCGCTGCCGAGGGTCACAGTACCTGTGGCCAGGTCCAGCTCCCGGGCGACAATCTGATGGTCCTCACAACGCGCCAGCAGCTGTGCAACCCATTGCCAGTCGCCTACCCGTTCTTCGGTCAGGCGCAACGTGCCACCGCACGGCAGGCCGAAGCGCGCCGCCTCATCACGGGTCACCCCGTATGTCACCAACTGCACGGGTGGGCCATCTTCCGCCAGGCGACCATCTTGCAGGCGCGCAATCAGATCATCCTCAATGCAACCGCCGGACACCGAGCCGATCACGACCCCGTCGCCCCGCAATGCCAACATCGCCCCGGGCGGACGCGGTGCACTGCCCCAGGTCTGGACCACGCTGTACAACACCACCCGCTGCCCGGCGCGACGCCATTCGAGCACACTGCGCAGGACATTCAGATCCACGCTATCCATCCAACCTCCTGCCGGCCTTACAACGATTACTCACCCAATCACTGTAAAGCAAAAGCCTCCAGAGTGGCCGGCCACAAACGCAAACGCCCCGAAACAGTCGGGGCGTTTGTGGAGGGCTTCGGCGTCAGTTCACGCCAGCAGCGAATTACTTGATGACAGGAGCAGGGCCTTCGGCCACACCCAGGTCATCTTCCGGACGGGTATCGGAGATACCGGTACCACCGGACGCCAGCTCGCTCTGCAGCTTGTCGGTGTCCAGCTCCTTGACCCACTTGGCGACAACGATAGTGGCAACGGCGTTACCGACCAGGTTGGTCAGGGCGCGCGCTTCGGACATGAAGCGGTCGATACCCAGGATCAGTGCCAGGCCGGCAACCGGCAGGTGGCCGACGGCCGACAGGGTGGCGGCCAGTACGATAAAGCCCGAACCGGTCACGCCCGCGGCGCCTTTGGAGGACAGCAACAGCACCAGCAGCAGGGTGATCTGGTGGGTGATATCCATGTGGGTGTCAGTCGCCTGGGCGATGAACACGGCAGCCATGGTCAGGTAGATCGAAGTACCGTCGAGGTTGAAGGAGTAGCCGGTGGGGATCACCAGGCCGACTACGGATTTCTTCGCGCCCAGGCGCTCCATCTTGATCAGCATGCGTGGCAGCGCGGATTCGGAAGAGGAAGTGCCCAGTACGATCAGCAGTTCTTCACGGATGTAGCGCACCAGCTTCAACACGCTGAAACCGTGGGCGCGGCAGATGGCACCCAACACCACCACCACGAACAGGACGCAGGTGATGTAGAAGCAGATCATCAGCTGACCCAGTTGCACCAGGGAACCTACACCGTAGGCACCGATGGTGAACGCCATGGCACCCAGGGCACCAATTGGCGCGAGCTTCATGATCATGTTGATGATGTTGAACATGACGTGGGCGAAGCGATCGATGAAGTCCAGCACCGGCTTGCCGTAGGCACCCAGGCGATGCAGGGCAAAACCGAAGATCACCGAGAACATCAGCACTTGCAGGATGTCACCGTTGGCAAAGGCGCCGACGATGGTGTTCGGAATCACATTGAGGATAAAGCCAACCACGCTCTGGTCTGCACCGGCAGTCACGTAGGCCGCGACTTTCGAGGCGTCCAGGGTAGCCACGTCGATGTGCATGCCGGCGCCCGGTTGCACAACGTTGACCACGACCAGGCCGATCAGCAGGGCGATGGTGGAAACGATTTCGAAGTACAGCAGCGCGTAGCCGCCGGTTTTGCCGACCGATTTCATGCTTTGCATGCCAGCGATACCGCTGACAACGGTGCAGAAGATGATCGGGGCGATGACCATTTTGATCAGCTTGATAAAGCCGTCACCCAGTGGCTTGAGCGCCACGCCGGTCTGCGGGTAGAAATGACCGAGCAAAATACCGATAACGATTGCAACGATCACCTGGAAATACAGGGATTTGTACAGTGGCTGACGAGTCGTCATTGCAAAGTTCCTCAATCGTCCCGTGTAGCAAATATCCGCCATTGCCCACGACACTTGAATTGCGAACCCTCCTGCACTGGAGGGATTTGTTGTTTGCGAGGCTGGTAGAACCTGGCCTGCGCTGCCATCTCTTATCGCAAACGCCGTGCCACTTTCTGCAAATCCGCTGAAGACCCTTAGACATCAGGGCTGGGCGCGTTCAGCCTTCCCTTGCGCGCCGTGAACAAGTGGCGGTTTTCCGCCATGCAGCCAAATCCCGTCCTACAATTTGGCGGATATCCGCCTTGTCGCCCCACCCGGTGATGGCTAACATCCGCCACTCCATGGACGAGGCCCTCACATGCGTGAACGCACCATCGCCAGTCACTACGCCCGAGCGGCCCTGGTCGGTGCCCGTCGGGCGGGCTATGACTACTCGGCCCTGCTGCAACAGGTGGGCATTACCCCTGAGTTGCTGACCGAGCCCCGCGCCCGCATTGCGCCGGAACAATTTACCCGGCTGTTGCAGATGCTCTGGCTGGAGCTCGACGACGAGTACCTGGGGTTCGCTGAAGGTTCGAGTAAACGCGGCACCTTCGCCATGATGTGCCACGCGCTGATTCACTGCCGCACACTGGAGAAGGCTCTGGAACGCGGTTTATTATTTTATAGCTTATTCCCACAGGGGCCGCGCTGGCATCTGACAAGAGAAGGCGACATGGCTCGTCTGAGCCTGGATGACTCACAGCTGTGGGACCCGGATCACTTCCTGAGCGAATGCCTGCTGGTGATCTGGCATCGCCTGGGCAGTTGGTTGATCGGCCAGCGAATCCGGTTGCATCAGGCGACGTTCCACTACCCGATGCCGGCCCATGCAGGCGAATATGACTTGCTCTTCCCCTGCCCTCAGGTATTCAACGCACCGAGCAGTAGCCTGGTATTCCCCTGCCGCTATTTGAGCCTGCCCTTGCTGCAGGACGAACGTACGCTCAAGCATTTTCTGCAGCGCTCGCCCGCAGACTTGCTGTCACGACCGGACGAAGGCGACAGCTTGAGCAGCCAATTACGCCGCTTGTTAAGCCGTGACCGCACGCCTTGGCCGGACTTGGAGGCCGTGGCGCAGCACCTGCACATCAGCCCGCAGACCCTGCGCCGACACCTGCGCGAGGAAGGCACCAGTTTCCAGGCACTCAAAGATGAGTTGCGGCGAGACATCGCCATTTATCACTTGGGGCGGGCCAATCTGTCGCTGCAGGAAATCGCCGAGCAGTTGGGGTTCTCCGAACCGTCGGCGTTTCATCGGGCGTTCAAGAAGTGGACGGGGCTCACGCCAGGCGCCTACCGGGCGCAGGAAAATTAAGGTGGCGCCAGTACTGACGCCATCGGGAGCAAGCCCCCTCCTACCCTTGAATGTGTTCACAAATCAAAATGTGGGAGGGGGCTTGCCCCCGATGAGGCCAGTTCGGCCACCAAAAAATCACACAGCCGGGAAGTGAATCTTGAACGCCGCGCCACCCAGCGCCGAATCACCCAAAGTCAGGCGTGCGCCGTAACTTTCGATAATGTCCTTGACCACCGCCAGCCCAATGCCCTGCCCCGGATGCTGACGGTCCAGCCGTTCGCCCCTTTGCAGAATCCGTGCGCGCTGATCCGGTGGCACACCGGGGCCATCGTCCTCGATACATAGCTCAGTGCCGGCAAGACTTTCTACCAGGCTGATACGCACTTCGCTCAGGCACAGGCGATAGGCGTTTTCCAGCAGGTTACCGAGCATTTCGAGCAGGGCGCCTTTCTCGATGGGCACATAACCCTCGTCCGGCAAGTCGAAGGACACGGTAACGCGCTTGTCGCGGTACACCTTGCCCAGTGTGTCGCAGAGGCTTTGCAGCACCGGCGCAAGATGCACCTGGTGGCGCACCAGGCCACTTTTGCGCAGGCTGGCACGTTGCAGCTGGTAGCCGATCTGCTGGCTCATACGTTCAATCTGCGATTGTAGAACCATGGCCTGGCCACGTTCTTCGGGACGCTGCGCCATGTCTTCACTCACGCCCTGCAATACCGCCAGCGGGGTTTTCAGGCTATGGGCGAGGTCGTCGAGGGAATCGCGGTAGCGGGTACGCTGCTCACGCTCGCTGTGCAGCAACCGATTGAGGGAGCCGGTGAGGCGCAACAGTTCGCGTGGGTGTTCTTCGGTGAGGCTTTCGCGCGTGCCACTTTCAATCTGGTCCAGCTCCTGGCTCAGGCGTCGCAGGGCTTGCAGCCCCCACGTCAAGCCCAGCCAGAGCAAGGTCAACAGCACCAGCAAGGCCGCGCCGAAGCCCAGGTAGAGGTTTTCCCGCAGTCCCTCAAGGGTCAGTTGATATTCGCGTACCGGTTGTAACGCGACGATGCTGAACGCGGCACTTTTGCCTCCCAGCAGCTTGACCTCGACGTCATACACGAAGAACTCCTGGCCACCGGCTTCGCGGATACGCGCAAATTCGTTGCCACGCCCATCGTAACGCGGCCGGTAGTTGATGTTTTCTTCCTGGGTTGCCCGCGACCGCCACACCAGATGGCCTTCGCGGTCATAGATATAGCCCAGCAGCCGGCTGTCGGTGAGGTTGAAACGCTCATCGGGCAACTGCGCGGGCATCAGCAAGCGGTTGTTTTCGACGCGTGCCGCAGAAATCAGGGTGGTCACATCCGACGCCAGGCGCTGCTCGATGGAATCCTGCAACGCCAGGCTGAAAGCGCCTTGCATGGCGGGCAACAAGCCCAACATAAACAGCACGGCCAGGGTCGCGGCCGCCAGCATCAAGCGCACACGTAGCGAGCGAATCAACGGCAGCGCTCATTGAACAGGTAACCCAAGCCGCGCACGGTATCGATCGGCTTGAACCCCGCCGGGCCTTCCAGCTTGCGACGCAGGCGGCCCACCAACACTTCGATAACGTTCGGATCACGCTCGTCATCATCGGGATAGAGCTGCTCCATCAGGCGATCCTTGGCGACCACCTGCTGATGGTGGCGCATCAAGTACTCGAGAATACGGTACTCATAAGCGGTCAACGCCAAGGGTTGCTCATCCAGGGAAGCCTGTTTGCGGTTGAGGTCCAGCAACAGCGGCCCCGCCACGATCGTGGACTGGGTGAAACCACTGGAGCGGCGCAACAGGGCATTCATGCGCGCCTCCAGTTCTTCGAACTGGAATGGCTTGACCACATAGTCGTCGGCACCGGCGGCCAGGCCTTCGACCTTGTCCTGCCAGTTGCCCCGGGCCGTGAGGATCAGGATCGGGAAACTCTTGGCCTGGGTGCGCAATTGGCGGATCAGGTCCAGGCCGCCCATGCCGGGCAGGCCGAGGTCGATGATGGCCAGGTCGTGATTGAACTGGCCAGTCTGGTACAAGGCTTCTTCGGCATTGGCCACGGCTTCGACCACATGCCCACTGTCGGTCAGGCGGGTCAACAGGTGATGACGCAACAGCGCCTCATCTTCCACCACCAGCAATTTCATAAGGCTCTCCAAGGCGATTCAACTGTCCGACAGAGGGATATCATAGCGGCCCTGCAGGTCTTGCGGGCGCAGTTTAATGCCATTGTATTGGCCCGTCAGGTGTTCATAGCCGGTGCGGTAACCCGGCTGCGGGGCAGTCTGCCCCAGCGACTGGCCCCACGGCGCAGCCTGGCTGCCTGCGTCGTCGAAACTGACACGGTGGATCAGGTTGCCGGACTTCTTGGTTTTCTCGCCGCCGAACGCGGCAAAGGAGCCGTCCGCAGCCTGCACTCCGGCAGTGGCGCTGAGCATGGTTAAGGCCAACAGCAGCTGTTTGATCGCAGTCATGGGGTTACCTCTACGCGTTTGGCTATGGGTGCCAGACTACGCAGGCGCCCCTGAACTCCCCCTGAACGGGCTCTGAACCGCACCTGAACCGTTGCGGGCTATCCACTGGTGTGCCAACTGAAGCAAAATACCGCCCATGACGCCCCTACCCGCTTGCTGCACCCCGCTCGATGCACATTGGCCCCTACCCGAACCCTTGCCGGATACGGTGTTTCTCAGCACCCGCTTCGACCCCACCTTATTAAAGGCCGGCGACTTCCAGCGCAGCGCCGTGCCGCCACCGGCCAGCATCCAGCGCTCGGTGGCCAAGCGCCAGGCCGAGTTCCTTGCCGGCCGGCTGTGTGCGCGTACGGCGTTGCAACAACTGGATCAGCTCGATTGCGTCCCGGCCATCGGCGAAGACCGGGCGCCGGTGTGGCCAGGGCATATCAGCGGCTCCATCACCCACAGCACCGGACATGCAGCCGCCATCGTCGGGTACAAGGCGCAATGGCGTGGGCTGGGGATGGACCTGGAGAACCTGCTGAGCCTGGAGCGGGCCGAGCGCCTGGCCGGGGAAATTCTCACCGCCGATGAACTGCAACGCATGGCCGCCCTGCCGCGTGAGCAGATCGCTCGGTTGGTGACGCTGACGTTCTCGCTCAAGGAAAGCCTGTTCAAGGCGCTCTACCCGATTGTGCAGCAGCGTTTCTACTTTGAGCATGCCGAGGTGCTGGAGTGGTCCGAAGCCGGCCATGTGCGCTTGCGCCTGCTGACGGACCTGTCGGCCGAGTGGTGCCACGGCAAGGTATTGGAGGGGCAGTATGCGGTGGATGGGGATCAGTTATTGAGCCTGGTGGCTATCGGCGCTTGATAGGGCGCTATCGGAAGCAAGCCCCCTCCCACAGGAGATCGCGGTTTCAGGATTTCTCCTGATCCCTGGGCCAACTCAGACTGAAGCACGCCCCGCCCAGGTTGTTGCTCTTGCTGATCAAGGCGCGCCCGCCGTGCCAATAGATGATCCGCCGTACGATCGATAAACCCAGGCCGTGCCCACCCGAGGCCCGGGTGCGACTGTCATCCAGGCGCAGAAAGGGTGTGAAGATCCGCTCCCATGCACTTTCCGGCACGCCCGGGCCATCATCTTCCACATCAATACGGCAGCGCACCTGCCCCACCTGATAGCTGATCAACACTCGGCCCTGGGCATGGCGCATGGCATTGCTCACCAGGTTCTGCAAAGCCCGATGCAGGTAACGCGGTTCGGCGTCGACCCAGGCGTCGTCCCAATGCGCCGAGGACAGGCAGGCCCCCCGACTCACGCTGATCTGCGGGCGCAGTGGCGACAATTCGCCGATGACCTGATCGAGCAACGCGCTGAGGTCGATCCGCTGGAAACTCAGTTGCGGCGCACCTTGCTCCAGGCGTGCATAGGTGAGCATTTCGTCCACCAGGCCATCGAGGTCCTGGATATCACTGTCCATGCCGTCCATGTACTTGCGCCGCGCCTCGGGGGTAGCGGCGTCACCGATCATCTCCAGGCCAAAGCGCAGGCGCGCCACCGGGGTACGTAGTTCGTGGGACACCGCGCGCACCAGTTCGCGCTGGATTGCCAGCAACTGCTGCAGATGCTCGGCCATGCCATTGAAGGCTGCCGCCAGACGCCCGACCGAGTCCGCCCCGCGGGCTGGCACACGCACCTCCAGGCTGCCTTTGGCAATACGCGTGGCCGCCGCTTCCAGCCCGCGCAGGCGCTGCTCGAGCTGGCGCACCAGGAAATACACGATCAAGCCGATCAGGGTCAGGCTGACCAACGCGATCAGGATCAGCCACTGCGCCGGGTAAGGGTTCATTTGATACAGCGGGCCGAGTTCCAGGACCCAAGGCGTACCGACCATACCAGCGAACACGCGAATCGAATCACCGCCTTTACCCAGCGCCATCACCGTATCGCCTTCCGACACACGACGGCGCTGATCCTCATCCATATCAGCCTGATCGAGGGTCATCAGGTGCATTTCGAAGCCAAAGCCCTTGGCTTCCTTTAGGTCGGCCAAACGCTGCGGCTGCTCCGCCACCGGGTAACGCACCAGTTCATCGGCCAACAGGTAGATCGTTGCACGCGCCAGCTGCTCGCTGATCTGCTGCACTTCGCCGGTCAGCACCAACGACTCTTTCTCACTGACCAAACGCAGTACCCGCGCGGCATGCGGCCCGGTCTGCTGCACCAGGACCTGGCCGCGTTGCAGGCGATTGCGCTGGGCAAGGTCCAGCTGCGCATCGCTGAGGCTGCGCAGTTCCAGGGGGATGCCCAACAAACGCTCCCACACCGCCAGGGCGCGCTGACGCTCGATGGCGCTCATGGGTTGCAGGTTGTCCCCCATCAACGCGAAGGTGCCGTGGGCCAGGCGCTCGCGGTATTGCCCGCTGCGCACCTCGTTGAGCAGGTGCAGCGCCAGCACGCTCAGCAGCGCCACCAGAATCAGCGCCGCACACATGCCGCCGTAGATGCGCAGGAAGATCGAGTTCACAGCGGCATATCGGCAGCGGCTTCGGGGACGAACAGGTAGCCTTTGCTGCGGATGGTCTTGATCAGCCGTGGGTGGATCGGGTCGTCGCCTATTTTCGGGCGAATACGCGAGATACGCACATCAATGGAGCGGTCCTGGCCGTCGTAGCCGATGCCGCGCAGGGCAATGAAGATTTCTTCGCGGGACAAGATACGCCCGGCATTCGCCACCAGCAGCCATAAAAGGTCGAACTCGGCACTGGTCAGTTCGATGCCGCCGTCATGCAGCCAGGCTTCGCGCAGGGCGTTGTCCACGACCAAGGGACCAAACTGCAAGCGACGCTGGTTCTCCACAACGCCGGCTTCCGTCGGCTCGCTGCGCCGCAGCAGGGCTTGAATGCGCGCCAGCAGCAAGCGTGGGCGCACGGGTTTGCACACATAGTCATCCGCCCCCAAGTCCAGTCCCTGCACCTGATCCATGTCATCGGTACGGGCGGTCAGCATCAGGATCACCCCGTCGTAGCGCGCACGCACCTTGCGACAGATACTCAAGCCGTCTTCGCCGGGCAGCATCAAGTCGAGGATCACCAGGTCCGGCTGTTCGTCGATAATACGCGCCGCAGCCCGGGCGCCATCGCCCTCCACCGACACCCGCAGGCCGTTGCTCTGCAGGTAATCACGGGTCAACTCGGCCAATCGCTCGTCGTCCTCGACAATCAGTATTTGCCAGGCCTCTTGCTCCACGGGTGATCCTCGTCGCGATAGAGAGTCGTTATGACAATGCGGCCGGATAGGGGAGCAAGCGTGTCTATCTCTCACATGCTTCTCCCACATGCTGATCTTCGCCGGCCACACCTTATTTGTAATGTTTAGAGGGCATAACAGAGGCCGATTGTAGCCACGGGCCTGCCCTTGCGCACAAGCCCGGAAATCCACTCGGTGATCGCATTTTTTTGTGATAGGGTTCGCGCCCTTCGAAAAAGGCTCGGTTGTTTTGCACCCGAAACATTTAATGACAAACGGTGCAATCCAGCAGTAACGCGGCCTACACGGGCATTCGACCTTTCTTACACATTTTACTCACAACCTTATCCACAGGTTACTCCGTTGCTAACCCCTCAAAAACGCATTATCTTGTACCTCGAGGACAAACGAGACCCTACATGTAGGGTTTTCGAGCAAAGTGCCTAACCACACAAGTGGCTCGAAACTCAAGCGCTTTATTTGTTAGCGCGACGTGGAACCAACAGATTTTCAGTAGACCAAACCGCTCACGCGGATGGCATCTGTTCTCCATCCCCGACATGGAAAACGGTACGGGTGTTGCAGGAAAAAGCCTGGCACTCGCAATCAAATATAGAACGTGGAGACAACCCCCCATGCAAACCGACACAACTCGCGAGAACCCGCAAGGCTCCGTGCCGCAGGCCGCTGATTCAAACCTGGATCTGTCCGCCACTGCACCCGGCCAACTGCGTGTGATCAAGCGTAACGGCACTGTCGTTCCTTACACCGATGACAAAATCACCGTCGCCATCACCAAAGCGTTTCTTGCAGTTGAAGGCGGCACCGCTGCTGCCTCGTCGCGCATCCACGATACCGTTGCCCGCCTGACCGAACAGGTCACCGCAACCTTCAAGCGTCGCATGCCTTCGGGCGGCACCATCCACATCGAAGAAATCCAGGACCAGGTCGAGCTGGCCCTGATGCGTGCCGGCGAGCAGAAAGTCGCTCGCGACTACGTGATCTACCGTGACTCACGCGCCAAGGAACGTGCCGTGCGCTCCCCCGCTGAAGAAGCTGCGGTGCAAGCTCACCCGTCGATCCGCATCACCCTGGCCGACGGTTCGTTTGCACCGTTGGACCTGGGCCGCCTGAACACCATCATCACCGAAGCCTGTGAAGGCCTGGAAGAAGTCGACGGCGACCTGATCCAGCGCGAAACCCTGAAGAACCTGTACGACGGCGTGGCCCTGACCGACGTCAACACCGCCCTGGTGATGACCGCCCGTACCCTGGTCGAGCGTGAGCCGAACTACTCGTTCGTGACCGCGCGCCTGCTGATGGACACCCTGCGCGCCGAAGGCCTGGGCTTCCTGGGCGTGGCCGACAGCGCCACCCACCACGAGATGGCCGACCTGTACGCCAAGGCCCTGCCGGCCTACATTGCCAAGGGTATCGAATTCGAATTGCTGAACCCGGTCCTGGCCTCCTTCGACCTGGAAAAACTCGGCAAGGCGATCAATCACGAGCGTGACCAGCAGTTCACCTACCTGGGCCTGCAAACCCTGTACGACCGTTACTTCATCCACAAGGACGGTGTGCGCTTCGAACTGCCGCAAGTGTTCTTCATGCGCGTGGCCATGGGCCTGGCGATCGAAGAGAAGCACAAAGAAGACCGTGCGATCGAGTTCTACAACCTGCTGTCGTCGTTCGACTACATGTCGTCGACACCGACCCTGTTCAACGCCGGTACCCTGCGTCCACAGCTGTCCAGCTGCTACCTGACCACCGTGCCGGATGACCTGTCGGGCATCTACCACGCGATCCACGACAACGCCATGCTGTCCAAATTCGCTGGCGGCCTGGGTAACGACTGGACGCCGGTGCGCGCACTGGGTTCGTACATCAAGGGCACCAACGGCAAGTCCCAGGGCGTCGTACCGTTCCTGAAAGTCGTGAACGACACCGCCGTCGCGGTCAACCAGGGTGGCAAGCGCAAAGGCGCTGTGTGTGCCTACCTGGAAACCTGGCACATGGACATTGAAGAGTTCATCGAGCTGCGCAAGAACACCGGTGATGACCGTCGTCGTACCCACGACATGAACACGGCCAACTGGATCCCTGACCTGTTCATGAAGCGCGTCTTCGATGACGGCAAATGGACCCTGTTCTCGCCATCCGAAGTACCGGACCTGCACGACCTGACCGGCAAAGCCTTCGAAGAGCGCTACGAGTACTACGAAGCCCTCACCGAGTACCCAGGCAAGGTCAAGCTGTTCAAGACCATCCAGGCCAAAGACCTGTGGCGCAAAATGCTGTCGATGCTGTTCGAAACCGGCCACCCATGGCTGACGTTCAAGGACCCATGCAACCTGCGCAGCCCGCAGCAGCACGTCGGCGTGGTCCACAGTTCGAACCTGTGCACCGAGATCACCTTGAACACCAACAAGGACGAGATCGCCGTTTGCAACCTGGGCTCGATCAACCTGCCGAACCACATCGTCAACGGCAAGCTGGACACCGCCAAGCTGGAACGTACCGTCAACACTGCCGTTCGCATGCTCGATAACGTTATCGACATCAACTACTACTCGGTACCACAGGCGCAGAACTCCAACTTCAAGCACCGTCCAGTGGGCCTGGGCATCATGGGCTTCCAGGACGCGCTGTACCTGCAGCACATTCCGTACGGTTCGGATGCCGCGGTCGAGTTCGCCGACAAGTCCATGGAAGCGGTCAGCTACTACGCGATCCAGGCGTCCTGCGACCTGGCCGACGAGCGCGGTGCATACGAGACGTTCCAGGGTTCGCTGTGGTCCAAGGGCATCCTGCCGCTGGACTCGCAACAGATCCTGATCGAAGCCCGTGGCCAGAAGTACATCGACGTTGACCTGAAAGAAACCCTGGACTGGGCACCGGTACGTGCTCGTGTACAGAAAGGCATTCGTAACTCCAACATCATGGCCATCGCACCGACTGCAACCATCGCCAACATCACCGGCGTGTCGCAGTCGATCGAACCGACCTACCAGAACCTGTATGTGAAATCGAACCTGTCGGGCGAATTCACCGTGATCAACCCGTACCTGGTTCGCGACCTCAAGGCCCGCGGCCTGTGGGACTCGGTCATGATCAACGACCTGAAGTACTACGACGGTTCCGTGCAGCAGATCGAGCGTATCCCGCAAGAACTCAAAGAGCTCTACGCGACCGCCTTCGAAGTGGACACCAAGTGGATCGTTGACGCCGCCAGCCGTCGTCAGAAGTGGATCGACCAGGCGCAGTCGCTGAACCTGTACATTGCCGGTGCATCGGGCAAGAAGCTGGACGTGACCTACCGCATGGCTTGGTACCGTGGCCTGAAAACCACTTACTACCTCCGTGCCCTGGCCGCGACCAGCACCGAGAAGTCGACCATCAACACCGGCAAGCTGAACGCTGTTTCCAGCGGTAACCACGGTGATGATTCGGTTCTCGCAGCGCCAGCCGGCCCGGCCCCCGTGCCAAAGGCCTGCGCGATCGACGAGCCGGATTGCGAAGCTTGCCAATAAGCTGAACCGGTCCCGGGCTTGAACAGCCGGGATCGAAAAACCCCCGATAGACCCTGGCTGCAATGGGGTTTATCGGGGGTTTTCTTTTCGGAGGTTTTCTTTAGTCGGACAGGCCGCTTAGAACAAGACGGTGGCCAGCCCCGACCTGGGTGCTCCACCTCTCTGCCCCCACAGCTCGATCCGGCCATTGATCACAGCCATCGAGTGACCGTTGTACTCCACCGTGCCCACCTTGCTGTTTCTCAAGTCCGAGTCAGTTGCCGGCCGGTAACGTCCTTTGAGCCCCAAACGATCCAAACCCTCCCGACTGTCTTCCCCGTCGTTCAAGCTGTTCAATGCAGCCTGGTAACTGCGCCCGGCAGTGCCATCGTTGTTTTCCATTTGAGCCCGCTTTGCGCTCACGGCATACATGAAATTTGCGTCGGTCATCATTTGCGGGTCATCACCCTTGAAGCGTGCCTCCCGCGCTGCAAGCTGCAACTCGCCCTTGGACAAATGCAGTTTGAAGCCATCGCGCATGGTCACGTCATAACCGTCGCCATTTTCCTTGACCTCTTTGTACACATCGGTGGGCTTCTGGCCGTACTGCATCATCGCCGCCTTTATCGCGGATAACCGTGATGCAATTGCCGTCCGGCCCCTGACTGAACCCACTCCAGATGTTGTCCGGTTTCTTCCCCGGATTACTGTAGTCCGGCTTGTAGTTGAAATGTTTCGCCCCTTCGGTAATGGGCTTGTTGCTCATGGATTCACTGGGGCCGAAATCGCTTCTAGGCACGCCAGGACCACGACCGCCACTGCCTGGCGACACCGGTGATGGGCTGGGCGGGGCGTCATCCGCATCCGGAAACCATTCCTTCAACAGTCGCTTGAGAAACTCACGAAACTGCGCGGAAGCCTCTGCGATCAGGTCGTCAATCAGCGCCTTGAATTTCTCGTCGCCCAGCTTCTCGCGCAGGGCATTGAGTTTGTCGCGCACGTCCCGGGCCGTCTGGGACTTGGAACCTTGCTCGGCGTCAAGCAGCTCATTGAGCAGCTTCTTGATCGCACCCGCCTCATTAACAGGCGCGACAGGCGCCGACGTCGCAGGCTCTACACCCGGCGTAGAACCCACACGCCCATATCCGAACCCCACTACACCTGAATTCCACATTCCCAAGCCTCTCCATTGAGTCACAGGCCTACTCAGTGGCGATTCAGGACTCAGGCGTTCCACAGCATTCCTTTACTCCTCAGCGGGTGTTTTCCCACGCAAAAAAAAGCCCCTCATACGAGGGGCCTTCAGACTGCATGCCAACCCAGATGCATCAGGTCATCTGGATAATGGTCTGCATGATCGTGCTCTGGGTGGAGATGGTCTTGGCGTTCGCCTGATAGTTGCTCTGGGCCTTGATCAGGTCCACCAGCTCGTTGGTCAGGTTGACGTTGGAGCTCTCCAGGGATTTGGACACGATCGAACCCAGGGTACCGGCTTGTGGGTTGTCATAACCCGGCTGGCCCGAGGCGAAGGTCTCTTTCCAGGTGGTGCCGCCGGCCGGCTGCAGGCCTTGCTCGTTGTTGAAGCTGGCCAAAGAGAGCTGGCCGATCGCCTTGCTCTGCTGGTTGCTGAATGTTGCGAACAGCACGCCGCTACCATCAATGTTCAAGCCGGTAATCTGGCCGGTGGCGTAACCATCGGTGACCGGTGGGTTACGGTAGGTGGCCGAGTTGTACTGGGTGATGTTAGCCATGTTGATGGCGATGCCGGTCGGGTTGGCCGTCGCACCGTTTGGCGTCCACACACCATTGGTCACGGTACCTGGGGTCCAGTTGGAAATGGTCAGCGTAGTGCTGGACGCGCCACCGGTAACGATCCCGGTGAGTTTGCCGGCGCCGTCAAAGCTCAAGGTCGAAGCAACCGGCGGTGTGGAGCCCGTGCCCGTCGGCGCCGTACCATCCGGGTTGCGGCCATCGATCAGGGAATAGGATTTCCAGGTATTGCCACCGGTCTTGACCAGGTACTGCACCATCGAATGGGCGTTGCCCTGATTATCATACAAGGTGGTGTTGTATTGGGTCGTGAAGGTTTCGGACTTGGTGGGATCGAACGGTGTGGCCGTCTGGTCGATCACCGGCGACGATGAGTTCAGGTTGCTTTGGGAGTCCACTTTGGTGGAGGCTTTGGGCGGCAGGTTCGACAAGTTCAATTGCAAGTCAGTCAGGGCGCCCTTGATAATGTTGCCATTGGCATCCGCCGCGTAGCCTTGCAAGCGCGAGGTACCGGTGTTGTTGACGATGAAGCCGTCTTTATCCGAGTGGAAGGAACCGTTACGGGTGTACTCCAGCGACCCGTCACTGCCCTTTTGGACGAAGAAGCCACCGCCCTGGATCGCCATATCCAACAGGCCGCCGCTGCCGACGACATCACCCTGGGTGAATTGCTGGGACACGGCTGCCAGGCTCACACCGCTGCCGACACTGTTCTGGCCAGTACCCAGCTTGGAGGCCGCGTAAATGTCCGCGAATTCTGCACGCGACGTTTTGAAGCCGGTGGTCGCAACGTTGGCGATGTTGTTACCGGTCACGTCCAGCTGTTTGTTGGCCGCATAGAGGCCGCTAAGGCCGATATTAAAAGACATGTTTCTCTCCCTCTGCCGTATTTAGCCGGCTCTATGTACCGATAGTCTGAATTTGCGACAGCTTGACGCTGCCCATGCCGCCTGCAAGGTTGAGCAGCATCTCGCCGCCGGTCTTGCTCAATGTCACGCTGGTCACCGTGGCGGGCAGCGAAGTCAACAGGGCAGCAGAGTCGCCCTTGTCATTCTTGTAGGTGGCGTTAAAGGTGTAGGTGCCCGTTGGAGCGACTTCACCCTTGTCGTTCTTGCCGTCCCAGATAAAGCTGCTATTACCGGCACTCTGGGCGCCCATATCGATGGTGCGCACCACGTTCCCATCCTTGTCGGTGATCTTGACGGAGACGTTACCCGTCGCTGCCGTCACCGCCACCGAGCCGGTCATGCTCTTGCTGGTATCGACCAACGCTTTGTCGGTCTGGGTGATGATCGAGCGCCCGACCAACGACGAGGCTTGCAGCGCCTGCGACGAGCTGAAGTTGCTGGAGATCGCATTCACCGAGTCATTCAGGGTGTTGATGCCTTCCAGGCTGCTGAACTGGGCCAGTTGCGCCACGAACGCACCGTTATCCTGGGGCGACAGCGGGTTCTGGTTTTTCAGTTGGGTCACCAGCAGTTGCATGAACGCATCCTTGCCCAGTGCCTGGTTACCCGTGGCGGCCTTGGCAGCGTTATTGAGACTGCTGTTGTCTGTCGCCGTCTTGACCTTGGTATTGAACAGGTCCTGAACCGGCGTGTTGGCTGGATTAGTGGTATCAACAATGGCCATTATTTGGCGCCCCTTATCACTGACCCAGGGTCAGGACCTTCTGCATCATGGTTTTGGCGGTGTTCATCATTTCCGCATTGGTCTGGAACGAGCGGCTGGCGGAGATCATGTCAGCCATTTCCTCGACCACGTTGACGTTGGGGTAGTACACGTAGCCCTTTTCGTTCGCAGCAGGGTGGTTGGGCTCGTAGCGGGCCTCAAGGTTGCTCTGGTCTTCGACCACACCCAACACCTGCACGCCGGAGCCTGCGGCATCCTGATTCTGGAACAGCGAATCGCTGCCGTTGCCCTGGCCACCTTGGAACATGGTGGCGAACACCGGGTGACGGGCGCGGTAGGTCTGGTCGATGCTCGAAGACACGGTCTCGGCGTTGGCGATGTTACTGGCGACGGTGTTCAAACGCGTGGTCTGCGCGCTCATGCCACTGCCGGCAATATTGAAAACACTGGACAGGGACATGGCTTACTCTCCACGCAGGGCTGACATCAGCCCTTTGAATTTACTGTTGAGCAGGGTGAAGCTGGCCTGAAAGTTCACCGAGTTCTCGGCATAGGCCGATTGCTCAAGCTGGGCGTCGACGGTGTTCTGGTCGATCGACGGTTGCATCGGCGTGCGATACAACAACGCCTCGTCACCACTGCTCAGGCCTTGTGCTTCGATATGCCGGCTATTGGTCATATTCAAGGCAAAGGTGCCGTTCTTGGTCTTGTCCTGCTGCGCCGCGAGCACGGCGGAGAAATCCAGATCCCGAGCCTTGTAGTTCGGGGTGTCGGCGTTGGTAATGTTGTTGGCCAGGACTTCGGCACGCTGGGCGCGGAAGCCCAGGGCTTGTTCGTGGATACCGAGCGCTTTATCGAAGCTGATGCTCATGGCGGAAACCTTTAGGCTGACCTGCTTTTCGTATCTGGGTTATAGCAAGGCTCATGCCAATTCTTCGAAGGCCCGTATTTCAAGGGTTTGCTGGATGCTGTTAAGCGGCAATGCCAGAAAAGCGGCAATGGACTTCCGCGTGAAGCCAGTAAAGCGGCAATGCAAGTTGCCGCTTTGAGGCGAAAAAAATGGGAGGCCTGTGTGGGGCCTCCCATTTTTTGTTCAAGGGTGCATCACTTCGTCTGGTAGATGATCCCAGGGCTGCATTGCACCATCTGGTAATGATCCGGCAAACCGTTCAACGCTTCTGAAGCCCCCAGGAACAGGTAGCCGCCACGCTTGAGGGTGCCGTGGATGCGCAACAGGATGTCTTTCTTCACTTCGGCCGAGAAATAGATCAGCACGTTGCGGCAAAACACCATGTCAAACTTGCCCAGACTGGCATAGCTGTCGAGCAGGTTGAACGAGCGAAACTCCACGCGATTCTTGATCGGCGCCTTGACCGCCCATCGCCCTGCCCCTTTAGGCTCAAAGTAACGCTGCAGGCGCTCCTGGGAAAGCCCACGCCCCAGAGCAAGGCTGTCGTATTCGCCGGTCTTGCAATTGGTCAGCATGGTGCCGGACAAGTCGGTGGCAACAATTTGTGCCCCCGCCTTCAACTGGCCCATGTTGGTTCGCTCAAACTCATCGATAGACATCGAGATCGAATACGGTTCCTGCCCCGAAGAGCAAGCCGCCGACCAGATGCGCAGGCGCTGGCCCGGGCTGGCCTTGATGGCCTCCGGCAGCACTTTGCTCTTGAGCACCTCAAAGGGGTAGGTGTCGCGAAACCATAGGGTCTCGTTGGTGGTCATCGCATCGACCACCATTTCCTTGAGCCCACTGCGCGGCTGTCCCTGGATGCGCTGAACCAACTCGCCCAGCGACTTGATACCCTGCTGCTCCATCAGCTTGTTGAGACGGCTGGATACCAGGTACTGCTTGTTTTCACCGAGCAATATGCCACAGGCCTTTTCCAGGAAGACCCGGAACTGTTCGAAATCCAAATTACCCGTAGACAATGATACCGCCTCTTAAATCGTGTGATCGCCAGGGAAAGCCCCTAGCCGTGATCTGCAGCCTTGATCCGGTCGACTACCCGGGATGCCAGGTCATCAGGGCGGAATTTGGCCAGGAAGTCATCAGCGCCGACCTTCTTGACCATTGCCTGATTGAATACACCCGACAATGAAGTATGCAGGATGATATGCAATTTTTGCATGCGTGGATCGCTGCGTATTTCGGCCGTGAGGGTATAACCATCCATTTCCGGCATCTCGATGTCGGAAATCATCATCAAGAACTCTTCTTCCGGCTTCTTGCCCTCATCGACCAGGTTACGCAGGTAATCCAGCGCCTGGCGACCATCATTAAGAGCCACCACGTCCACGCCAACGGTTTGCAGGCAACGCGTGACCTGCTTGCGAGCGACCGAGGAGTCATCCACGGTCAGTACGCGCAGGGATACCGCCTTGTGCGCGGTTTCCGCGTCGACCACGCCTACCGAGATAGACTCCGAGGTCGGCGCCACTTCGGCGAGGATCTTCTCCACGTCGATGATTTCCACCAACTGGTTATCAACCCGCGTCACCGCCGTGAGGTAGTGATCGCGCCCAGTGCCCTTGGGTGGCGGATGGATCTCTTCCCAGTTCATGTTGACGATACGTTCCACCGAGCGCACCAGGAAACCCTGGGTCTTGGTGTTGTACTCCGTGATGATCACGAACGGGTTTCCGCGGTCCTGCAAACCGGCGGAACCTGTGGCCAATGCCAGGTCAAGAATCGGGATGGTCGCACCACGGATGTTGGCTACACCACACACCACAGGGCTGGATTTGGGCATGATCGTCAGTTTGGGACACTGCAACACTTCCCGAACTTTAAACACGTTGATGCCATATAGCTGGCTGCCGTCCAGGCGAAAAAGCAACAACTCCAGGCGATTCTGCCCTACCAGCTGTGTACGCTGGTTTACTGAATCCATTACACCTGCCATGCCTGCACTCCTACGCTAAAACCTTGGGCCATACCTACAAGGCGGCGCGCGCCCTAACACGAAACGGCACGAGCTTTGCTATTTATTGGCCATGGACATTAAAACGACAGTTTCCCGACACCCCCGCCCTCGCTACCGCAGACTGCTCTGCGCCACGATGGTTTTGCTTGCCTTGACGGCAGGCGCTACGACCCGTGCCGACAACGTCACATTGCCTGATCTACTTATCGGCGTCACTCAGGGCTTTCTTGAGTTCACTGTAGAAGATTATCTGACAACCACACAAACGCCGGGACGCTACGAGATCCAAGTCAACCAGTTAGACCCTCGCCTGCGCATGCCAATGTGCGACAAGGAATTGACTGCCACCTTGGAAAGCCCTGCCCAGCCTATTGGTCGCGTCACGGTCAAAGTCCGTTGTGAAGGCGCTTCGCCCTGGACGGTGTTCGTGCCCGCTCAAGTCAAATTGTTCCGCGATGTCGTGGTGGTGACACGCCCGCTGAAGCGCACCGGCATCATCGGTTTCGAAGATGTTGCCCTGCGCGAACGTGATATCAGCCAGATCAACCAGGGCTATCTCACATCGGTGGACCAAGCCATCGGGCAGAAATTGACCCGACCAATGGTTACCGATCAAGTCATCACGCTGGTCCATCTGGAACAGGCCGAGGTGATTCGCAAGGGGGATCAGGTGGTGATTTCCGCCAGTAGCGGCGCATTGACAGTAAAAATGCCGGGGGAGGCATTGTCCAACGGCGGTATGAGCGAACAGATTCGCGTCAAGAATCTCAACTCCAACCGTGTGATCAAGGCGCAGGTGACCGCACCGGGACAAGTCGAGGTGGCGTTATAGAGTTCACTGGCATAGGACGCTGGCTTTTCCTACACTGTGGGCTGAACATCCGCGCATTCAGGTTTATTCTCAATCGCGCCTAAAGTTTATCCGGGTATGGCCGAAAACATGGCAAGCGTCCAAATACCCAGAGGTTTTTTAACATGGTCATTGATTTCAGTCGTTTGAATAACGCCCCGGCTTTGCCCGGTTCTACGCGCACCGGTGGTGCCAAGGACAGTGTAGAAGCCAAGTCCCAGCCTGCGCCTACCAAGGCAGAACCGGCCGGTGTCAGCCAGAGCGGGGAATCGGTACACCTGAGCAATGAGGCTCAACAGTTGCAGAAGGTCACTGACTCGCTGCGCGATCAACCGGTTGTCAATAAAGCCCGTGTGGCCGAGTTGAAACAGGCTATCGCCGATGGCAGCTATAAAGTCGACAGCAACCGTGTAGCCAGCAAGCTGCTTAACTTCGAAGCCGAGCGCTAGGCAAAGGCCTGCGCTGGGCTTTTGGACGCTTAAAACCCAAGGCCAGCCATGCACCACGACGAACATTTGCTCCAACTGATCATTGATGATCTGGCGCCGACGCAACATTTGCTCGAGTTGCTCAAAGAAGAATCCCTGGCCCTGTATGGCCGGGATATGCGTTTGCTGGAAGAAATCCTGGCACGCAAACAGTCGCTGATTGTGCTGCTTGAACAACACGGCAAGAAGCGCAGCGAAATTCTCATCAGCCTGGGCCTGCCGGCTGATCACGACGGCCTTGCCCAACTGGCCAGCCATTCCTCGGTCGGTGATCAACTACTGACCCAGAGTAGCGCGCTCAATCAATTGCTCGCCCAGTGCCAGGAAGCCAACCTGCTCAACGGTCAGTCGATCCAGCTTCAGCAAGCCACGACCGCCAACCAGTTGCGCATACTCCACGGCGGAGAACCTCCGGCCCTCTACAACGCCCAAGGCTCGACCTCGCGCCTGGTCAAACCAAGCACCCGCAGCCAAGCCTGACGCCGGTTCACCGCGCGCCTATCCAAGGCACGCTACATACTGGCAAAATGCCCCTTCTTGCGTGTAGTCGTATTTTGTCTGGAGATGGAAGAACCGTGTTCAACGCCCTTAATGCGGAAGATGCCCCGCAGCCACCAAAGGTCCTCACCACGCCTCTGGAAATCGCCAGTACTTTGCGAATGCTGCAGGAAAGCCATGATCCACTGATCATCACTTTCCACGAGCGCAGCCAGCGCTTTCAAAGCTACCTGGTAGACGTTGACCGGGACAGCAAGACGCTGGCCTTGGACGAAATGATTCCCCGCGATGGCGAACGCTACCTCGAGAATGGCGAGTCCTTCCGCATTGAAGGCTTTCATGAGGGTGTGCGGGTTGCCTGGGAAAGCAACGGTACGCTGGCCATCAGCGAGAAAGATGGGCACCGCATTTACACCGGCAGCATACCTGGCGAAGTGGTCTACCATCAGCGACGCAATGCCTTCCGCGCTGCGTTGAAGCTGGCACAGTTGGTGAACATCGAGCTGGGCGGCGAAAAGCTCAAGGCCCCCATCAGTGGCAAGCTACTGGATATTTCCGCTACCGGCTGCAAGCTGCGCTTTGAAGGCGACATATCCGAGCGCCTGCAACTGGGTCAGGTGTATGACCGCTTTATCGCTGCCCTGCCCTTTGGCAGCATGAGCACGTCCGTCGAACTGCGTTATCTGCACTTCGAAGACAAGATCAATACCACTTTCGCCGGCGTGCGCTTTCATAACATGAGCGGCCTGGTGCAGCGCCAGGTAGAACGGTTTGTGTATCAGCTGCAGCGTGAAGCGCGACGCTTCGACAAGGATGACGATTTTTAAGGCGTGAAACTCGCGTCAAAAAACGGGCAGATCCTGATGGGATCTGCCCGTTTTTATATTCAGGGGCGTGCCTTGCTCAGGTCATGAGGATGATTATCCGGGTCTGGATGCTCAGGTGGAGTATCCAGTGCATCCCCCTCGGTCGGTGCTTGCGGATTAGCGTCGGCCCCAGGCTCAGCTACGGTGGTTTGCATCTGCTCCTGCACCACCGCCTCATCGACACGAGGATCGAGCGCAGCCACCAAGGGTGAACTGGACATGCTGTCGGGCATCGCTACGTGGTGCAGCGGAGCATCATCAACCTGATGCAGGTTAGTCACGGCTTTCGGACGGATACGCCAGACCAGAATCAGCGCGCACAGGCTGAAAAACGCGTACAGCATATGGCTGCCAAACAACTTCATCACCACGCCCGCCAACAGCGGCCCGACACTGGCGCCGATGCCGTAGGTCACCAGCAGCATGGCAGTCAGCGATACCCGACGGTCCCCTTCGACATGGTCATTGGAAAACGCCACGGCCAGCGGGTAAAGACAGAACTGCACCAACGAACACAGGAAACCCGCGACAAACAGCACCTCCAATGGCACCTGGGTCAGGATCGCCAGGGGCAGAGCTGCCACTGCCAGGCACAAAGCGAAACAGCGAATCAATAATGCGCGGTCATAACGATCAGACAACCAACCCAACGGCCACTGCACCACCAAACCTGCAAAAATGCAGCACCCCATGAACACACCGACCTGTTCAGTCGTCAACCCCTGCTGGGACGCGTACAGCGGGGCCAAACCGTAAAAGGAGCCCACAATCAGCCCGGCCCCCAGCACCGTACTCAACGACTGCGGCACACGCTTGATAAAGAATCGCGGTTCCATCGGTGCCGGATGTAGCGGCGCAGGGTGAATGCGTCGAGTCATGGCCACCGGCACCAGGCACAAGGCAAAACAGACCGCTACCAACATCAACAGCTCCAGGCCAAGCTGAGGATGCAACACGAGAATCAACTGGCCTAATACCAGGCCCAGATAGGAGGCGATCATATAGCCACTGAACACTAAGCCGCGCTGCTTGGCGTCTGCCTGCTCGTTCAGCCAACTTTCGATAACCATGTACTGACACATCATCCCCAGGCCTACGATCATCCGCAGCACGATCCAGGCCGGCAACCAGTTGACCAGCCCGTGACCCAGTACGGCGGCCCCGACAATTCCGGCACAAGTGGCATACGCACGGATGTGTCCGACGCGGGCGATCAGGCGATGCCCGATCTTGCCACCCAGCACCAGGCCAAAATAGTTGGCCGCCATCAATGCCCCCACCCACAAGCTGTCAACATGGTCTGCTGCCAGGCGTAATGCCAGGTAAGTACTGAGCAGGCCGGAGCCGATCAGCATCATCAAGGAAGCGAAATAAAGGGCTCGAAAAGATTTCCAGATCTGGCGCATCGGCGTTCCGAGCGGCTCCTTGTAGTGAGGGACAGGGTTATCGGCATGATAGTCCTGGGTGACTGTGTCCGGACAGGCGATATGAGCTGTTTCCGGGGATTATTTTGCTAAACACTCAGACGCCGCATCGCAGTCTGAAAGGTACACAACGATAGCGATATATACGCGGCGCACTATCTGATCGCAGCCCAGCCGCCAAAACCTGGTGAGGTATTTGGGCTCTGTGGGTACAGCCGTAGAAGCGGCCAGACTCGATACAGGTTGAATGTGGACAACTGCCGGAAGTTTTCGATCGCCCAAAACAAAACCCCATCTGCTTTCGCAAATGGGGTTTCGGAATTTAATCTTGACGATGACCTACTCTCACATGG
>NZ_PYWX01000014.1 GCF_003031675.1 Pseudomonas palleroniana
ACGCATGATCAGGAGGTAACTGATCATGCCCTGGAACCAAGAGTCCCCTATGAACCAACGAATCAAGCTGGTCGTCGACTGGCTTTCTGGCGATTACACAAAAAGCCAGCTGGCACGCCGCTTCAACGTTAGTCGGCCGACCGTGGATAAATGGATTTCTCGGCATGTTGACGGCGATTTAAAGTCGTTGGCCGAGCTTTCCCGGCGTCCTCATCACAGCCCAAACAAAACTGACGACGAGATATTGGCCCGCATCGTGGCAATGAAAGACGCTCACGATAAATGGGGGCCGAAGAAGATTATCGAGCTATTACGAATCGATGACCCTTGCACCGCCTGGCCCTCTCCAAGTACGGCAGGTCAATGGCTTGAACGGCTCGGGTTAGTCAGTAAACGGCGCTTCAAGCGCCGACACGGCACCTCTCACAGAGAAATGCGAGAAGCAAACGAACCCAATAAGACGTGGTGTGCTGACTACAAAGGGCAATTCAAGATGCTCGACGCACAGATGTGCTTCCCTTTGACCGTTACAGACCACGCCTCCCGCATGATTTTGGCGTGCAGGGCCCATCCCAAGATCATGACCAAGCCGGTAAAACAGGCCTTTGAGAGGCTTTTTCAGGAATATGGAATGCCGGACGTCATTCGTACTGACAACGGTGTTCCCTTCGCCTCTCCGGGCTTGGCAAGAATGTCCACCTTGGCAGTTTGGTGGATCCGATTAGGTATCTATCCGGAACGAACGATGCCGGGAAGACCCGCCCAGAATGGTCGCCATGAGCGAATGCACCGTAGCTTGAAACTTGAGTTGCCGTTAGGGAAAAACTTGATAGAGCAGCAGCTTTTGCTGGAGCACTTCAGGCATGAGTTCAATTACGTGCGGCCTCATGAAGCACTCGGTATGAAACGTCCTGGAGAGCTGTATGTGCCATCTA
>NZ_PYWX01000015.1 GCF_003031675.1 Pseudomonas palleroniana
ACCGTGCGATCGATATGTGTCAGATACACTTCGTCAACCGGTCTGGGAGTGCTTCGCACTCCAGCGGGAGCAAGCTCCCTCGCCACACAAGCTCGCTCCTACAGGGGTAAGGCTATCAGCCCTGCCACTTCCCGCCTTCGACAATCACGCTCTCAGGCGAGGTGTCATCGCTCAGTTCCTTACGCACATACTGGTCATACAGCTTGAGCAAAAACTTCTCTTCGCCCAGCTTTGCCAACTCGGCATTCACCCAATCGCGCAGTTCGGTATTGCCCTTCTTCACCGCCGGTGCAATCGGCGCTTCGTCACCGAGTTTTTCTTGCAGCACACGATAGCCAGGGTTCTGCTTGGCCCAGCTGAACAACACCAGATTGTCCTGGGCATACGCATCGCCCCGGCCGGCCGACAGCGCTTGCAGCGACTCGGAGTTTTTCTCGAACTTGAGCAGTTTCCAATCCGGATGGTTCTTGGTCAGCCAGATATCGGCGGTCGTGCCGGTGGTCACGATGGTGGTGCGGGTCGCCAGGTCATCCAGGCTCTTCACCGCGCTGTCGTTGGGCACCAGGGCCTGTACCGCGACTTTGAGGTTGGGGTTGGTGAAATCCACGGCTTCCTTGCGTTCCGGGGTGACGGTCATGTTGGCGAGGATCAGGTCGACCTTGTCGCTTTGCAGGAACGGAATACGGCTGGCCGGCTCGACGGCAACGAACTCGACCTTGTTCTCGTCGCCCAGCAGGTCCTTGGCAAATTGACGGCCGATGTCGGTATCGAAGCCGACGTAGCGACCCGCCTCATTCACAAAGCCGAACGGCGGCTTGTCGGTAAATACGCCAACAATCAGCTTGTCGCGCGCTTTGATTTTGTCGATGTAGCTCGCGGCGGCGGCCGCAGGTTTGGCAGGCTCTTCGGCCTTTTTATCGCAGCCGGCCAGCAACGCGACGGCAAACAGTGGCAGCAGTAACTTTTTCATATCAGCTCCAGTTCCTTGGTCTTTTTGGGCAGTGTTGAAACAAAGGAGAACTTCTCCAGGAACTGCTGCGCGCGTGCGGTTTGCGGGTTCGTAAAGAATTCTTCGGGGGTGTTGTGTTCGAGGATGCGACCGGCCTCCATGAACACCACGCGGTCGGCGACGGCGCGGGCGAAGGCCATTTCGTGGGTGACGATCAGCAAGGTCATGCCATCGCGGGCCAGGTCCTGGATCACCTCCAGCACTTCCTTGACCATTTCCGGGTCGAGGGCTGCGGTGACCTCATCAAAGAGCATGACCTGTGGGTTCATGCACAACGAACGCACGATGGCGATGCGTTGCTGCTGGCCGCCGGAGAGCTGGCGCGGGAAGGCATCCCGCTTGTCGGCAAGGCCCACGCGTTGCAGTAGTTTTTCCGCCTGCTCGCGAGCTTCACGGGGGTCGCGTTTTTGTACTTTCAATGGGCCGAGCAGGATGTTGTCGAGCACGCTCATATGCGGGAACAGGTGGTAGCTCTGGAACACCATGCCGATGTCCTGGCGTACCTGGCGCCAGTCCGTGGATTTATCCAACAGCTCCCTGCCGGCAAAACGCAGGCTGCCGCTATGCGCAACTTCCAGCCCGTTGAGGCAGCGCAGCAAGGTGCTCTTGCCGCAGCCGCTGGGGCCGAGGATCACCACCACTTCGCTGCTTTGCACACAGAGGTCGATGCCCTTGAGCACCTGCGCCTCGCCAAAGTATTTGTTGAAACCCTGGAACTCGATCAATGCACTCATGCTTGGGCCCAGCGCCGTTCCAGCACCTTGGAGGCGGCCGACAACGGGTAGCAGATAAAGAAGAAAAACAGGAACAGCACGCCGTAGATCAATACCGACTCATAGGTGCGTTCAATGATTTGCTGGCCGACCTTGATCACATCCACGACACCAATCAGCACGGCCAGGGAGCTGGTCTTGATGATCCGCGTGTAGACGTTGATGGTCGGCGGCGTCATGCGTTTGAGAGCCTGGGGCAGCAGCACGTAGCCGTACAGTTGAGGCGTGGACAGGCCAATCGACAAGCCCGCTTCGCGCTGGCCCCGGGGCAACGAATGCAACGCGCCGCGCACCACTTCGCCCACTTCACTGGCGCCCCACAGCGACAGCACCAACACCGCACACCAGAAGTTCGGAATGCTCAGGCCAAAGAAAATCGGCAGGCCGAAAAACAGCAGGTACAGCCACACCAGCACCGGAATCGCCCGGAACAGCTCCAGGTAGACCCGCAGCACCCGGTTGACCGCCCGGTTGTTCAGCATGCGCAACACGCCATACACCACGCCGCCGACGGTGCTGAAGGCGATGCTCAACAAAGATATCGACAGGGTTTGCGCAGCGCCCTTGCCCAGTTGCGGCAACGACACCCACAACAACTCAAGACCCGAACTGGCCATGCTGGAGCCTCCTTTCCAGGCGGCTGAGCAGCAACGACAGCGGCAAGAACAGCAACACACAAATCAGCGTCAGCACGGCAAGCATTTCGTAGGTCTTGTAGTAGAGCGCGATGTAGCTCTTGGTCGTGTAGAGAATCTCCGGCACCGCCACGGCGGACACCACCGTGGTCTCCTTGAGCAGGAAAATGAAATTGGCGAACAGCGCCGGCAGGCTGAGAATGCCGGCCTGAGGCAGGATCACATGGCGCAACAGTTGCCAGTCGGACAGGCCGATGGACTTGCCCGACTCGATCTGCGCCAGTGGCACCGCTTCTACACCGGCGCGCAGCACTTCAGTGAGGTAGGCTCCGCCGAGGAACGTCATGGTGATGATCGCTGCCCAGAACCCGGAGAGATTGAAACCCAGGGCCGGCAAGGCGAAGTACACGAAGAACAGCTGGATCAGCAGCGGCGTGTTACGCGCCAACTCCACATAGAGCGCCACCAGGCGCGACAAATACGGCGTGCGAAACACCAGCAGCGCTGCGTTGACCAGCGCCACCAGCAGTGAGGTGGCGATGGCGATCAGGCCCACTTGCAGCGTCACCCCCACAGCGCGGAGAAACGCCGGCAAGGTGCTGAGGATAAATGCGAAATCGAAGGTCATCGTGAGTCCGTGACGCCGCAGGGTAAGGCGGCGAGTGCAATCCATATCGACGTGGGTAACGTCGGGTAGCACAAACTTTAAAGGTATAAAAAATAAAATTTAAATACCAAAATAGCATATTGATATCACCCAAAAAGATAACCCCCGAACTCGCGGGTTTGGCCAGTGGCAACTATGGTTTTGGGGTCGAAAGATTCGAGGGATCGAACAATGAATGAAGCGAAACCGATGGATCCGCAGGAGCTGGTGAAGTGGTTGGTGGCGTTGCGCCGCGCGATCAACAGCCGCACTCTCTAAAACACTGAAGAATCACTTTGAGAAGGAAATCAAAATGTGGGAGGGGCGGTGCGACGATTCGACTTGCTCCCGATAGCGGTGAATCAGCCAATAAATCTGGTGACTGACACCCTGCTATCGGGAGCAAGCCCCCTCCCACAGTGATAGCGTTAAGCCTTAACTGACTGGCATTAAGGCTTGCCCCCTCCCACAATTCAAACCTTGAAGGGGGTCTGGCTTAGATCAGAACGCAGGCACGACCGCGCCGTTGTACTTCTTCTCGATGAAGGCTTTGACTTCAGGGCTGGTCAGGGCCTTGGACAGTTTCTGGATAGCATCGCTGTCCTTGTTGTCCGGGCGAGCCACCAGGAAGTTCACATACGGCGACTTGGCGTCTTCGATGATCAGCGCGTCCTTGGCTGGGTTCAGGCCAGCCTCCAGGGCGTAGTTGGTGTTGATCAGGTCCAGGTCGACCTGGTCCAGCACGCGTGGCAACAGGGCCGATTCCAGCTCTTTGAATTTCAGGTGCTTGGGGTTGCTGGCGATGTCTTTCGGCGTGGCCAGGGCGTTGCTTGGGTCTTTCAGGGTGATCACACCGGCCTTTTGCAGCAGCAACAGGGCACGGCCGCTGTTGGAGCCTTCGTTTGGAATGGCAACGGTGGCGCCATCTTTGAGCTCGGAAATGTTCTTGATCTTCTTCGAGTAACCGCCGAAAGGTTCAACGTGCACACCGACCACAGTGACCAGGTTGGTGCCCTTGCCCTTGTTGAAGTTTTCCAGGTACGGCAGGGTCTGGAAGTAGTTGGCGTCCAGACGCTTCTCGGCCACCTGCACGTTTGGCTGCACGTAGTCGGTGAAGACTTTGATGTCCAGGTCCACACCTTCTTTGGCCAGGGTCGGCTTGACCAGCTCAAGGATCTCGGCGTGCGGGATCGGGGTCGCGGCGACCACCAGCTTCTCGTTGGCCTGGGCCAGGCTTGCAGTCAGGGCAGCCGCCAGTGCGGTAAACAACAGAACCTTTTTCATGCAGTGTCCTTATCGAAATTCCGGGGCGTCTCTGACGACCGTTTTTAGGTGGGGTGCCAGCGAAGTGCTATCGCGGCGTGGAAGGGACAATACCTAGATTTTTTATTCCCGAACAATATCTTTTATTCACGTTGATATTCCATTTTGTTCATGTAGCCATTTGCGCAAGGTTTCCTGTTCCGCCGGCGTGGCAGTGCTGAACAGGCGCTGCACCTGTTCCAGCGGTGAGCCGGCCACCGGCAGGTTCAAATGCTCGGGCAAAATCTCATCGCCACTGCTGACCAGCAGCGCAAAATGGATCACGTTTTCCAGTTCACGGGTATTGCCCGGCCAACTGTGGCGCTCCAGCACACGCTGGGCGGCGTCGCTGATCAGCGGTACCGGCAGGTCCAGGCGCTGACTGTAGATGCCGAGGAAATATTCGGCCAGGGACAGGATATCGCCGACGCGTTCGCGCAAGGCCGGCAGCTCGAGTTGGCCCTCGCTCAGGTAATGGAACAGGCGCTCATGGAACTTGCCGGCCGCCACGGCCTGGGCCAGGTCGATGCTCGTCGCGGCCACCAGGCGCACATCCACCGGGCTTGGCTGATGGGCGCCGACACGGGTGACTTCGTGGTTCTCCAGGGCGGCGAGCAGCTTCACCTGGATCGGCAGAGGCAAGTCACCGATTTCGTCCAGGTACAAGGTGCCGCCATTGGCCGAGCCAAACCACCCGGCGCGACTACTGGCCGCGCCACTGTGGCTGCCGGCGGCGTATCCGAACAACTCGGCATCGGCATAGGTGGGGCTGATCGCACCGCAATTGACTGACACGAACAGCCCGGTGCGATCACTGCCACGGTGGATCTGCCGCGCCAGCAGCTCTTTACCCGTACCGGTCTCGCCGCGAATCAACACGGGCAGGGCCAGCGGCGCGAGGTTTTCCAGGTCTTCGCGCAGTTGCCGCGAACGCGGGTCGACAAACATCAACGCCTTGGCACGGATGCTCAGCGGGCTTTTTTCAGAATCGGGGAAGGTCAGCAGTGGCTGGCCGTAGGTTTCATGGCTCATGGCAGGCTCCCGCCCCAAATCCGCTCAAGGGACGGGGCGTTGAAAGAATCTCAGGCAGTGCGCCGGGCGTGATGTTCGAGACGGCTTTGCAGGCGATAAAGGTAGGCGAAGCCTTGCTCCCATCGCTGGTGGCCGGACTTCACATTGATATGACCGGCCCCGGACAAAATGCCGGCTTCGGCGCCCCAATGGCGTGCAAGCTCCAAGGCTCTCGCAGCGCTGACGGCACTGTCGTTGTCGGAGCTGACCACTTGGCTGGGAAACGGCAGCAAGTCGGTGGGGATGGGTGCAAAGTTGCGCAAGGCAGGGGCACAGGCCGGGCGCTCGACATCGGCCGGAGCCACCAGCAAAGCGCCGCGCACCTGACGCAAAAACGCCAGCGGTGCCGTGGCCGCCCAATGGGCGACCGTGATGCAGCCCAGGCTGTGGGCGATGAGAATCACCGGCGTACTGTCGGCGGCAATCGCTTCGGCCAGCGCCGCCACCCAGTCTTCGCGACGGGGAGTCAGCCAATCGGCCTGTTCCACGCGCGTACTGTTGGGCAGGCTGTTCTGCCAATGGCTCTGCCAATGATCTTCTGGCGATCCTTGCCAGCCCGGCACGATCAGGTAACGAATCAACTCGCTGTGCATGGGTGTGCCCTCCTGCAGCGTCTAACGTTGCTGAGCAGTATAAGGACAGGGTTTATATTCGTTAAGGAATAAGAAGCTATTTATTAATAACCAAAATCACATAACCCCTAAATATCAAAAGTGGGAGGGGGCTTGCTCCCGATAGCGATCTGTCAGCCACCGATTTATTGGCTGAACCACTGCTATCGGGAGCAAGCCCCCTCCCACCCTGATCGTTTTCCAAACTGAGATTTTTGGTGATGTGTGAATTTCAGGCAAAAAAAAAGGCCGCACCCTGCCAAGGAAACGGCCAAAAAATCGTCGAGGCTTTGCAACTAACGAGCGGTTATCACCGACAGTTTGGTAATCCCCGCGCGCTCGATAGACGCCATGGCTCGCGCCACTTCGCCGTAGTTCACACCATCATCAGCCTGCAGTTGCACCCGCACATCGGGGTCCTTGGCCTTGGCCGCCTGCAGGTTGAACTCCAGCAGGTCCGGCTGGATTTCGTCCTTGTTGATAAACAGTTTGCCGGCACCGTCGATGCTCACCACCAGCGGATCTTTTTGCTCCACCGGCGCCACGGCCTGGGTCTTGGGCAGGTTGATCGGAATCGCGTTGGTCAACAGCGGCGCAGTGACGATAAACACCACCAGCAGCACCAGCATCACGTCCACCAACGGTGTGACGTTGATCTCGCTCAGCACCTCATCGCTGTCTTGCGTGGAGAAGGCCATCTCAGGACGCCTCCTTCACTTTCTGCGGGTTGCCGGCCGCGCTCTTGGTCAGCGAGGGGTGGAGCAGCACGCGGAAGGAATGCTTCTGCGCCAGGCTGTAGAAGTCGTGGGCAAAATCATCCAGATCGGCCGCCGTCAGCTTCAGGCGGCGCAGGAAATAGTTGTAGACCAACACCGCCGGCACGGCCACGGCAATCCCCACGCCCGTGGCGACCAGCGCCGCACCAATCGGGCCGGCCACGGTTTCCAGGCTGGCGGAGCCGGCAGCACTGATGCCCTTGAGCGCTTCCATGATCCCCCACACGGTGCCGAACAGGCCGATGAACGGCGAGGTGCTGCCGATGCTCGCGACCACGGCCAGGCCGGTTTCCAGGGAGCGACGCTCACGCACGATCTGCTGGCGCAGGGCACGTTCGAGACGGTCCTGGTGGTTGATGGCCTGGCTCAAATCCGCTGCATGGGCAGAATCACCCACCTGGATCGCCGCATAACCGGCCTGGGCTACCCGGGCCGCCGCGCCCGGCTGGGTTTCAGCCAGCTCCGCGGCGGAATCGAGGCTGGAGGCCGCCCAGAACCGCTGATGGAACTTGCGGTCCTGGGCCTTGAGGCGACCGAATTGCACGCCCTTCAACAACGCCAGACCCCAGGTGGCGACCGAAAAGGCCACCAACAGCCAGATCACCGCGCTTTCGATGGATTCAAGTGGAGATGCCAATGCCATGATGTTTTTCCTCTTTACAGGTCGCGGCGTGCAAAACACACCGCAGCGCGATAGTTAGTGAATCTTGAAATCGATCGGTACGCTGACCCAGCCGTCCTGGGCAACATCGCCCTGCTTGGCCGGTACAAAACTCCAGCGCTTTACAGCAGCCAGCGCGGCATCATCGAGTTGCTGGCGACCGCTGCTTTTCTGCACCTGGATCTCCCCCGGCTTGCCGCTGGCCAAGACGTGTACCCGCAGCAGTACCGTGCCTTCCCAACCACGACGCTGGGCCAATGACGGGTATTCGGGCGCCGGGTTCTTCAAGTAAGCGGCGTTGGCCGAAGCCGGTGTAACCGGTGCAGGCGCTGCGACGGGCGCTGCCGGAGCGGGCGGCGCAGGCACAGGTGGCGCGGGCGGCTGCTCGACCGCCTTCGGGGCCGGCTCAGGTTTCGGCTTGGGTTTGGGCTGCGGCTTGGGCACAGGTTTCGGGATTGGCTTTGGCGGCGCAGGCTTGGCTGCCAACTCATCCACCACCGGTGGCGGCGGCTCAACCACGGGCGGCGGTGGAGGCGGCGGCACAGGCGGTGGCGGCTCGACCACCGGCGGTGCCGGCTGGGAAAACTCGATGGTCATCGGTGGTATTTCCGGCGGCACAATCGGCAGCACCGGCGTGGGTTTCTGGCTCACCCAGTAAATCAACGCGCCATGCAAGGCCAACACCAGCAGCCCCAGCACAAATCCTTCGCGGCGACTCGAGAAACGCTTCGGCGTCTTCTGCAGCCGCAGTTGCCCCAAGGGCGCACGGTGCGGTCGGCCAAGGTCGACCAACTCACCACCCGGCCCCTGGCGCCACTGCGCCTCATGTGCACTGGCGGCGGTCTGGACATTGCCCATTGATTCACTCCCTACGGTTTTCGTACAAAAAAAACCGACAGGCCAGCCAAAGTGGCCGTCGAGGGCTGAATCATCGGGGTTAGACGCTTATCTCTTAAAGTAATCTTTAAAGTTATACATATACCTAAACCGAATAAAAGAAATATCCTGAATCATCAAACCCCCGCCCACTGCGGCTTTGAGCGAAGACGTTATTTTTCAATGCTTTTCAGGCATACAAAATATTCAGAAAAGGTATGGCTCAGCCTGGGCTGTTTGCACACAAATCGAGCAATTGACGCTGCAGCGTCTGCCCTGGCGCCCCCAAGCCACTACGGCCGTATACAGCCAGCCGCACGCCCTGCACCGTCGGCAAACCACTCTCCTCGCCGAGTACCACATGCCCAGGCTGCAGCACCCGTCGCGGCAACAGGCTGATCCCCAACCCCGCCGACACTGCCGAACACACGCTGGCCAAACTCGCGCTGGAATAACCGATACGCCAGCGCCAGCCGCCCACTTCCAAGTGATGCAACATTTCATTGCGATACAACCCACCCACCGGAAAAGCCACCAGCGGCAGCGGGTCGCGCCCCAGGCACGGGGTGCTGCGGCTGTCGACCCAGCACAACGGTTCCGGCCAGGAAGCCAGGCAGTCATCGCTGTGGCCCATCTGCTTGACCAGCAGCACGTCAAATTCACCGCTGCGGTACTGGCGCTGCAATTCGGGACCGAGGCCGCTGGTGACCTCCAGCCTCACTCGGGGATGGCTCACCACAAAGGCCGAGAGCAATGGCATCAGGCGCTCGGCGGCAAAATCCTCCGGCACCCCAAGGCGCAGCACACCGTCGTTTTGCTGGTTGACCAAAACATCGGCGGCTTCTTCATGCAGCGCGAGGATGCGCCGTGCATAGGCCAGCAACCGTTCACCTTCGGCGGTAGCGACCACCCGGCGCTGGTCGCGGTCGAGCAACTGGCACGCTACCGCGTCTTCCAGGCGCCGGATCTGCTGGCTCACGGTGGATTGGGTCAGGTGCAGGCGCTCGGCGGCGCGGGTGAAATTGGCGCAATCCACCACGGTCACAAAGCTGCGCAATAACACGGGATCGAACATGGGCGTCACCATTGCATTTGCCACTGGTTGGCATGGTTATATTTAATTTCAGAATACCTCGGGTGCTCGCCATACTCACGCCTCGTCGATTGAGCGTAAGGGCACTGCATGAGCCGCCATACATCCCTCGCCGGCTGGGGCCTGCTGGTCGTGCTGGGCCTGAACCTGCGGCCGATCCTCAGCTCCATCAGCCCGTTGCTTGCGGACATTCGCCAGGCTACCGGCTTGAGCTTTCAGAGCAGCGCCCTGCTCACCAGCCTGCCGGTGATTTGCATGGGCCTGGTGGCACTGGTGGGTGTGCGTCTGGAGGCCCGTCTGGGTGAACGACGCGGCATCGCCCTGGGCTTGATAATGATCCTGCTGGCCTGCCTGGCACGCTGGTTGATGGGCCAGGCTTCGGCACTGCTGGCCACGGCGTTGCTGGGCGGTGCCGGCGTGGCGCTGATCCAGGCGCTGGTGCCGGCGATGATCAAGCGCGAATTCCACCACCGCGTGCCGGTGGCGATGGGCGTGTATTCGGCGTCATTGATGGCCGGTGGCGGGCTGGCGGCCCTGCTGAGCCCGGTAGTCGCCACGCATTTTCAGCAATGGCAGGCGGGCCTTGGGGTCTGGCTGCTGCCCGCAATCGCTGCACTGTTGCTGTGGGGGTTTGTACCGCTGGGTGCGGCGAGAAGCGCAACCGTGATCCCCACCTTCAAGAGCCTGCGCAATCGTCGGGCGTGGCTGCTGGCCGTGTATTTCGGCCTGGTCAATTGCGGTTACATGAGCATGGTGGCGTGGCTGCCTGCGTACTATCAGCAACTGGGCTGGGGCGTACTGCCCAGCGGTTCGCTGCTGGCCTTCATGACCCTCTTCCAAGTGAGCGCCGCGCTGCTGATGCCGGTGCTGGCCCAGCGCGGCATCGACCGACGCCCCCTGCTCGGCATCAGTCTGCTGGCGCAGACCGTGGGCTACCTCGGCCTGTTGATGGCACCGCAGCAGTTCCCCCATGTGTGGGTGGCGCTGATCGGCTTCGGCCTGGGCGCCTGCTTCGCCTTGAGTTTGCTGCTGACCCTCGACCACCACCGCGACCCGCGCCAGGCCGGGCAACTGGCGGCCTTCGTGCAAGGCGTGGGCTTTTTGATCAACGCCATTTCGCCATGGCTGACGGGCTGGCTACGTGAACTCACCGGCACTTTTGTCAGCGCCTGGTGGGTACTGGCCGTTACCGTGGTGGCGATGCTGGTGGTGACGCGGGTGTTCAGCCCGGCCACCTATCGCAGCGGCTCAGAAGTCGTAGCGGCCAGTCACGCCTAGGGTACGAGGCGTCCCCAGCAAGCCTTCATAGCCGCCGTTACCGCCTGTCCACAACGTGGTGTAGTAGGTTTTATCGAAGGCATTTTTCAGCCACAACGACACGTCCCACTGCCCCTGCTGGTAGTTGCCGCGCAGGCCGGTAGACAGGTTGACCACGGCATAGGCGGGAATCTGTCCGTAATCGGAGTCTTCCACGGTGCCCACCGCTTTGGAGCGGAACGCATAGCTGGCGGTCACGTAGGGCTCGAAGCCGTTATCCAGGTTCCATTTGTATTCGCCATTGGCGTTGGCGATCCACTTCGACGCGCCGACCACTTGATGCCCCGTGAGGTCGCACGACGCCGGCGCACCGGGGCGCAAGCTGACTTCCGGCGGGCATGGCGCATCCTTGTAAGACAGGTAGCTCACATCATTGAACGAGCCGTTGAGGTTCAGCGTCAGGCCCTTGACCGGCACCAGGGTGCTTTCCACTTCAACGCCACGTGAGCGCACGGAGCCGGCATTGGTCAGGTACTGCACGCGGTTGTCCTGGTCATAGGCGTTCGTCTGGTAGCCGTTGACCTGGGTCCAGAACAGGTTGGCGTTAAGCTGCAGGCGGCGATCCCACAGCGTGCTCTTGAAGCCCAATTCGGCGTTGTTGGCACGCTCGGTGCCGATCAGCAAAGAGTCGGCCCCGGCGGTTGGCGCGGAGCCCACGGCCAAATTGACCCCACCGGATTTTTCGCCATGGGACAGCGTCGCGTAACCCAACAGGTTTTCATTGAAGTGATAGGTGAGGTTGAGCAGCCCCGAGGGCGTGGCGCTGTACTGATTAAGGTCGCCCGAGTCATACGCTCCCGTGCGCCCGCGTCGCGCCGTGGCAGCGGCGCCGGCCACCGCAGCACCACCCAGCGGCGCATTACGCGTGACCCAGGCGCTTTTCTCTTCATAGGTGCCGCGTAGGCCGGAGGTGAAATCCAGACGCTCCGTCAGGTGCCAGGTGCCTTGGGCAAACAACGCAAAACTGTCGGTGCGGATATGCCCGTTGCCGACACTGCTGACATTGTTCAACGCACCGGCAGGTGTGCCGTTCCAGATATCGGCCTTGGGCCCGTAGTAGGCGAAGGACTTGTTATCCAGGTCGGAGCCGAAGTAATACGCGCCCAGCACGTAGTCGAAGAAGCCACCCGTGGGCGAGGCCAGCCGGAACTCCTGGGACCACTGTTTATCTTCCACCGATACGCCGGCGTTGTACGACGCGGGCACGTTGAGTCCGTCATCGTTGCGCGGGGTGAAATTCCACCAGCGATAGGCACTGACCGACGTCAGCGTGAAGTCACTCGGCAACGTCCAGTTGGCCTCCAGCGATGTACCGCCCTGGAACACGGTGACGTGCTGGTCGCTGTCCAGGTTGACCTTGCGATGCGTGCCGTCCACCAGCGTTGCCCCCGCTGCAGCGGCCCGCGACTCATACAGATTGGTGCCATTGATGGTCGGCCCGGTGCTGTACAGCACACGGGTGCCGGCGCTGGAGTCTTCCTCGTTGTAATCGCCAATCCAACGCAGGTTGAACGTCTCGCTGGGCTTGTACAGCAGTTGCCCGCGAAAGCCCTGGCGTGAACCGCCATTGAGGTCGTGGCCGTCGTATTGGTTCTTGATGTCACCGTCGCTGCGCGTGCGGTAAGCCGAGAAACGCCCCGCCAAGTCATCGCTGAGCGGGCCGGAGATCGTGCCCTTGGTCTGGAAGTAACCGTCCTCGCCCAACGACGTCTCGATACTGCGCTCGGGGGTGAAACTCGGTGCGCGGGTGCTGATGTTGATCACCCCCGCCGTGGTGTTCTTGCCGAACAGTGTGCCTTGCGGGCCGCGCAATACTTCAAGCTGCTCGATGTCCATCAAGTCGAACACCGCCATGCCCGGCCGCCCAAGGTACACGTTGTCGATATACAGCCCCACGCTGCCTTCCAGACCGTCACTGGCCGGGTTGTTGCCCAGCCCGCGGATCGACACGCTGGACTGGCGTGCATGCATGTAGGCGACATTGACGCTGGGCACCAGTTGCTGCAGATCCTGAATCCGATACACCCGCTGACTTTCCAGGGCCTGGCCACCGATCACGCTCATCGGCGTCGGCACGTCCTGGGCGCTTTCGGTACGCCGCCTGGCGGTGACCGTGACGGTCTCCAGTTGGCCGCTGGCGTTCTCGCCCTTGCTTGCCGGCACGGGTACTTCGGCGGCCTGGCTCGGCGACCAACTGCTGCTACCGGCCACTAACATGGCCATGGGCAAGGACTTCAACAGACTCATAAGCGGCTCCCCAAGCGGAAATATCCAACAACGCATATTCCCTAAAGTTATTTATTTATGGTTTAACGAACATTTACTGCATAAGAGATTGCCTTTATAAGGAGTCGACCTGATGCATAGCCAATGCATTTCCCGGATATTTTTGATGTGAAAAATGCATATCGACCTGCGCCAGCTTCGCCACTTCATCGCCCTTGCCGAACACCGCAGTTTTGTCGCCGCGGCGTTGGCCGTGAGCCTGTCGCAGTCAGCGTTCAGCCGTAGCATCCAGGCGCTGGAACACAGCGCCGGGTGCCAACTGGTCGATCGTGGGCGCAAGGACCTGGCGCCCACCAAACAGGGCCAGGTCCTGCTGGAACATGCACGCCGCCTGGTCAGCGGCGCACAGCAATTGGCCAACGAGATCAGCCAATTCAATGGCCTGGAGGCCGGTGAACTGCGCTTCGGTTGCGGGCCGGCACCGGCCGGCGGGTTGGTCCCCCGCGCCATCGGCAGTTTTATCGGGCGCTACCCCAAGGCCCGCGTGCAATTCCAGGTGGATGACTGGCAAAGCCTGAGCAAACGCCTGCTCAGCGAAGAGTTCGAGTTCTTCGTCGCCGACACCCGCCACTTCGAAGCCAACCCGGACTACCACACCCACCGCTTGCGCCCACGCCGCTGGTACTTCTGCTGCCGCGCCGGGCACCCGCTGGCCCAGCGCGAGAGCGTGAGCGCCGCCGAGCTGATGAGTTACCCCCTGGCCGTGACCATCCGCCCGCCGAACCTGCGCAAAGTCATCGTCGACCTCAGCGGCCGCCCGGATTACCTGCCCAATGTGGAATGTGAAAACGGCTACAGCCTGATGGGTGTGGTACTGCGCTCGGACGCCATCGGTATCGTCAGTGCCAACAGCGACGTGCTGCACATGGCCCGGGGCGAATTGGTGTGCCTGACCATCGATGGGCTGGCGGAGGACCTGGAGGAGCGTTACACCCGCTACGGCATTGTCAGCCGGGCGGGCTATCGGCTGTCGCCGCTGGCGGAGGCGATGATTGAGCAGATCAAAGAAGTGGATGAACAGGATGAGGATGTCTGTTCATTGGAAAATTTTGCAGTTTGAATCGCCATCGGCTTCATAGATTAATAAATATCTAACATTCTCTTCATACTTGACGGCTATTAAAACAACTCACCTCCTCAAGAATAAATTTATAAAAACCGTCGAGCCTATCTGTAAACAGGAAGTTGTTTAATGGACTGTATCTTCTGCAATATCGCCCAAGGCACCGCTCCTTCTCATGTGCTATGGGAAGACGAAACCCACATGGCCTTTCTCTCCATCTTCCCCAATACCCCAGGTTTTAGTGTCGTCATTCCCAAGGCTCATCACGGCAGTTATGCATTTGCCGAGTCGGACAAAGTGCTTAGTAATCTGATCATCGCGGCCAAAAGGACTGCGCTGCTGCTGGACAGTGCGCTGAAGGGTGTCGCGCGGACCGGCATGATTCTGGAGGGGTATGGCGTTGACCACTTGCACGCCAAACTCTTCCCGATGCATGGGACTGGGGAAGAGAGCACGTTCAAGAAGATCAGCTCAAGCGTAGACAAATTTTTTGATCACTATGAGGGCTATATCTCCTCCCATGACTCAGCCAGGGCTGACGATTCGGTGCTGGCTGAGCTGGCCACGCACATCAGGTCTTTTGCCGATTGAGCACGATGCGTGCGCTGCATAAAAACCATTCGCCAAATGCACTTGCCGATCACCCGACCGAACGGCGAAAACGTAAGCCTTTCCTCCGTTCGGTGCCCTTGCCATGCCTCAGCCAAAACCCCTGCGCAACGTGCTGTACATCATGTGCGACCAACTGCGTCGCGATTACCTGTCGTGCTACGGCCATGCCCACCTGCACACGCCGAATATCGACCGTCTGGCCGCAGCCGGCGTGCGTTTCAGCCGGGCCTATACCCAGGGCACCATCTGTGGGCCGTCGCGGATGTCGGCGTACACCGGGCGCTATGTCAGCAGCCATCAAGTGGCGTGGAACGCCGTGCCGCTGCCCCTGGAAGAACTGACCATCGGCGATTACCTGCGCCCCCACGGCATCCGCACCGCGCTGGTCGGCAAGACCCACGCCACGCCAAACCTGGAAGCCTTGCAGCGCCTGCATATCGACCCCGACAGCGCACAGGCCGAGCCGCTGAATGAGGTCGGCTTCGACGCCTACTTCCGGCACGACGGCATCTACCCCGACAGCCCGTTGTTCGAAGACAAGCGCGAGTCAGCGCCTTACACCCACTACCTGCGCGAAAAAGGCTACGACGGCACCAACCCTTGGCATGAATGGGCTAATGCCGCCGCCGGTGAAAACGGTGAGGTGCTCAGCGGCTGGAAGATGCGCAACGCCGGGCTGCCTGCGCGCGTCGCCGAAGCGCATTCGGAAACGGTCTACACCACCGACCGCGCCATCGACTTCATTCGCGAGCAAGCCGAGCAGCCTTGGTGCCTGCACCTGTCCTACATCAAGCCGCACTGGCCCTATATCGCCCCGGCGCCGTATCACGCGTTGTACGGCGCCGAGCATATCCAGGCGCCGATCCAGCCGGAGCACACCAGCGATCACCCGGTATACCAGGCGTTCCGTCAGCACCAGGAGAGCGTGAATTTTTCCCGTGACGAAGTGCGGCTCACGGTCATTCCAACCTACATGGGCCTGATCAAACAGATCGACGATCAACTCGGCCGGCTGTTCGATTATTTGCAAAGCAACGGCCGCTGGGACGACACCTTGATCGTCTTCACCAGTGACCATGGCGATTTTCTGGGCGATCACTTCCTCGGGGAAAAAGAGTTCCTGCTGGAGCCGGCGGTGGGCGTGCCCTTGATCGTGCGCGACCCACGCGCAAGCGCCGATATCACCCGTGGTTCAGTGGACGAACGCCTGGTGGAGACCATCGACGCGCTCCCCACTTTCCTCGACGCCCTGGGCTTGCCTGCGGCCGACCATCGCCTCGAAGGCCGCTCGCTGATCCCGCTGTTGCACGGCGCCCCCGTGAGCTGGCGCAACTACGCCATCGCCGAATACGACTACGCGTTCCAGGCCCCCGCCCGCGAACGCTTGGCGCAGCCTATCGACCGCTGCCGCATGACCATGGTGCGCAGCGAACGCTGGAAATACCTGGCGTATGACGGCTTTCGCGCACAACTGTTCGACCTGGAAAACGACCCGCAGGAAGTGCACGACCTGGGTGCCGACCCCGCCTATGCGGCGGTGCGCGAAACGCACCTGGGTTATCTGTTCGAGTGGCTGCGCGGCTTGAAGCGGCGCACCACCATCAGCCACACGGAAATCGACGTGCGTGGCCGGCAGTTCAGATACGGTGAGCCGGAGGCGGAAAAAGTGGTTCAAATCGGGGTTTGGTAGGCCTTCGGGAGCAGCTACAAGTAAGAGCCAGGTGGCTTTTACTTGTAGCTTGTCGCTGAAAACTTGCCGCTCAAAGTCCCTTTGTCGTCTGACTGCGCTGCCCCTGCACACTCACCGGCACGTCGCCCTTGAGCGTCACCCGACGCACGATGCGCTCCTGGGTACCGTAGTCATCCACCGCGTAATGCTGGGTGGCGCGGTTGTCCCAGATCGCCACGTCGCCGGTGTTCCAACGCCAGCGCACAGTGTTCTCCAGGCGGGTGACATGGCTTTGCAGCAGGTTGAACAGCTGTGTCGAATCGGCCTGGGAATAACCCTTCAGCCGCTTGACGAAGTGCCCCAACAGCAGGGTTTTCTCACCACTGACCGGATGCACACGCACCACCGGGTGTTCGGTTTCGTACACCGTGGAGGTGAACACCTTGCGGTATTCCTCAAGCTTTTCCACCGACACATCCGGCTTGCGCCCGGCGTAGTCGTATTCGTTGCTGTGCACCGCCCACAGGTTGTCGGCCAGGGCCCGCAGTTCGATGCTGAGGTCGTTGTAGGCGCTGGCCGTATTGGCCCAGACCGTATCGCCACCCGCCTTGGGTGCCAGCACCGAACGCAGGATCGAGGCTTTGGGGTAGGCGTCGACGAAGGTCACGTCGGTGTGCCAGGAGTTGGCGCGCTGGCCGCGCGTGCCGTCCAGCTCCAGCAGAAAGCGCGTGCCGTCGCGGACCGGCACCGTCGGGTGCGCGATCGGTTCGCCGAGCAAGTGGGCGAAGGCTTCCTGGCTCTGGTCATCCAGGTGGGTCTGCTCGCGGAAGAAGATCACCTTGTACTGCACCAGGGCCTGCTGGATGGCCTCGACCGTCGCGGCGTCCAGCTCCCCAGACAGTTTGATGCCACGGATCTCGGCCCCTATACGCCCGGCGACCGGGTGGATGTCCAGTGCCTGGGGCACGTGTTGAACAGCTAATGCGGCGTTGCTCATGGTGACGACCCTCTAGTGCGCTCTATTGATATGCAATTTAGATCTAGCAAATCAACATATGCTTCGTTGACGGAATAAGAGCTTGCATTTAAAACCTCAGCTCCCAGGGTCGCAAATGCCTTCGACCTATTTTTCAGATGCCGGGAAAGCATATGGATCTTCGCCAACTTCGGTACTTCATCGCCCTCAACGAACACCGCAGTTTCGTGCGCGCAGCAGACGCCATGGGTATCACCCAACCGGCGTTCAGCCGCAGCATCCAGGGGCTGGAGCAAGAGTTCGGCTGTGTACTGGTAGACCGTGGCCACAAAGATTTGCGCCCCACTCCGGAAGGCCAGGTGGTGCTGCAACATGCCCTGAGCCTGGTGCATGGCGCCGCCTTGTTGAGCAGTGAAGTGACGCGCATGACCAAGCTTGACGCCGGCGACCTGCGCTTCGGTTGCGGCCCGGCCCCGGCCGTGAAACTGGTACCCGATGCGGTGGCACGCTTTATCACCGACCACCCGAAAATCCGCACGCATTTCCAGGTGGATAACTGGGAAAAACTCAGCCGCGCCCTGAGCCGTGAAGAGATCGAATTCTTCATTGCCGACATTCGTCAGTTCGAAGCCGACCCGAACTTCCAGACCCGCGCACTGACGCCCAAGCGCGGCGTATTTTTCTGCCGCCCGGGCCACCCGCTGCTGGCCAAGGACAGCCTGTCGACCAACGACATGTTCGACTACCCGCTCGCCTCCCCACTGATCTCCCAAGGCATCCGCAAGCTGCTGGCGAACCTCAGTGGGCGTATGGACTTTTCACCGAGTATCCAGACCGAGCATTTCCCGGCGCTGGTGAAGATCGTGCTGCAGTCCAATGCCATAGGGGTGGGCACCGAGGAAGCGTTTGCCGAAGACATCGCCCGGGGCACCCTGGTGCTGCTGCACTGGCGCAATCTGCCGCAAAACATGGAAACCATGAGTGCGCGATGCGGCGTGGTCAGCCGCACCGGCTCGCGGTTGTCGCCGGCGGCGAAGGCAATGATCGAGACATTGGTGGAAGTGGACAGTCAGGCCGTTCGTTTAGCGGTTTGAGGGCCTCATCGGGAGCAAGCCCCCTCCCACAGTTGATCTGTGAATACCTTCAACTGTGGGAGGGGGCTTGCTCCCGATGGCGATAGCCCAGACCCCCAAAACCTCAAAGCCCCGCCGCCGCCAGATTCGGCACCACCCAATCACTCACCTGGAATGGCTTGCGAATCAGCCGCTCCTTCGACGCCAAGTCCACCGCATTCTGTAATTTGCCAAGGAACACCGGGTCCAGGGTCGAAGGGAAAATCTCGCTGAGTTTCTGGTCCTTCAAATCGTTGGTCAGGATCACGGCGGGGTAACTGGCGCGTTCCGACACCAGCTCGATGTAAGCCTGCTTGTGGTTGTCATCGGTCAACCACTGCACGGCCTGCTGCTGGGCCTTGAGCAACTTCGCCACGACCTGCGGGTGCTCGTCGACAAATTTGCCGCTGCCCACCAGCACCGCCTGGACACTGCCCGCGCCGCCCAGGTCCTTGGTGGTCAAGGGGATCTCAGCCAGGCCCTTGGCCTGCAGCGCGCTCAGGCCCGAGCTGCCCCAGGTGGCGTCGATCTGCTTGGCCGCCAGCGCCGCCACGGCGGCATTGAAGTCCAGGTTGATGACCTTCAGGTCTTTCTCGCTCAAGCCTTGGCTGGCCAAGGCAGCGTCGAACGACAACTGGCTGGCCGTGCCCCGGAACACTGCAACGCGCTTGCCCTTGAGGTCTTGCAGGGTCTTGATGCCCGAACCCGGCACCACGCCGAGGTAGTGCTTCACACCTCGCGCCGAGGCACTGAGCAGGCGGGTATCCAGGCCATTGGAACGTCCGATGATCGCCGCCAGGTCGCCCAGGTAAGCCAGATCCACCTGGCCATTGGCAAACGCTTCATTGATCACGGGGCCGGCGCCCTTGAAGTAATTCCACTGGATCGTGATGCCTTGGTCGGCAAAAGCCTTTTCAAAAATCTGCTGGCTGTGCAGCACGTCGGTAATGCCACCGCCACTGTGCTGGCTGCCGGCACTCAGGTCAGGCACGGCGATGCGGATTTCCTTGAGGTCGGCGGCGTGCACCAGGCCGGCCAACGCGGTGCCCGCGAACAGCGTGATCAGTCGTTTGAAAGGCAGTTTCATAAGCTCAGCTCCTGGTGGGCGTAGGTCGCCTGGGGAGCAGAAAGTAGGCATAGGCCGATCAAAACTTTAAATACTATAAATTCACAATTTAATAGCTTTTAGCACTATGCAAGCTAAACCGCTGGCTCCAGAGGGCTATGCATCAACAGCATCGAAAATATTCTTCGAATGCATTGGATGCGTGTCGGACGGAAGCTTTAAATGATTTTCTTATCCCCCAATCATCTTGATTGAGTTTTTGTAAGATCAAAATCACATAAAGCCCTCGGCAACAACGGAGGTCCTCCATGGCCCGGATTTCACTTTTGAGCCTACCGCTCGCGGCCCCCTCCACCGATGCGGCCAAAGGTGCGGCGCGGCGCTGGCCGAACCTTGGCGAACGCCTGTTGCCTTGGCTGCTGCCCCTGACGTTATTCGCACTGTGGTGGTTGGCCAGCCGCAATCACTGGATGAGCGAGCAGATCCTGCCGCCGCCTGCGCTGGTGTGGAGCAGCGCAGTGGAACTGGCTGGAGGCGAGCTGTGGAGCCACCTGGCGATCAGTTTGCAACGCCTGTTCTGGGGGTTGCTGGCCGGTATCGGCACCGGGGCTTTACTGGGCGCGTTGCTGGGGTTCAGTGCACGCGCCGAGCGCCTGGTATTCCCTACCTTCAGTGCGCTGTCACAAGTGCCGACCCTGGCCTGGATTCCGTTGTTCATGGTGTTTTTCGGCATCGGCGAAACCCTGAAACTGGTGGTGCTGGTAAAGGCGATCGTGGTGCCCGTCACCCTGCACACCCTGGTCGGCGTACGCGACGCCCAGCCCACGTTGCGCGAAGCGGCCCGCGTGCTGCGCCTGCCCGCTCACCTGCTGATCCGCCGACTGATCCTGCCCGCCGCGCTGCCGGCGTTCATGGCTGGGGTGCGCCTGGCGCTGGCAGCCGGCTGGACATCGTTGCTGGCGGTGGAACTGCTGGCCTCCAGCGAAGGCATCGGCTACCTGATGGTCTGGGCGCGCCAGTTGTTCATGCTCGATATCGTCTTCGTATGCATCGTGGTCATCGGCGTGCTGGGTGTGGTGATGGATCGTGGCGTCGGCTGGCTGGATCGCCTCTGGGTGCATTGGCCCCACCCGGCCACCGCGCAGATCCGGCGCGGGCCACGCTATACCGGCTGGCAGCGCCTGCAACCGTGGCTGTTGCCGCTCCTGTTATTGGCGTTGTGGCAAGTCGCGACGCAACAGGCGTGGGTAGACCCGAACATTCTGGTCAGCCCGTGGACCGTGCTGCACAGCGCGATCGCCGGCGTGCTGGATGGCAGCTTGAGCAGTGCGTTGGGCAAAAGCCTGGGGCGCACGCTCGCCGGCCTGCTGCTGGGCGGCGGGCTGGGTTTTGCCGTGGGCCTGTGGCTGGGCTTGTCGCGACGCAGTGAGCGGGTGCTCGGCCCATCGTTGGCCGCGTTGCGCCAGATCGCGATTTTCGCCTGGGTGCCGCTGTTGACCGCCTGGTTCGGCCTGGGTGAAGCGGCCAAGTCGGTGTTTATCGCGCTGGCGGCATTTTTCCCGCTGTTTATTGCCACCCAACGCAGCGTCTTGAACCTGTCGCCGCAGCTGCGCGAAGCCGCGCAGGTGCTGCGCCTGAACCTGTTCCAACGCCTGCGCCACCTGGTACTGCCGGGGGCGGCGGCGGGCATTTTCGCCGGCCTGCGCCTGAGCCTGATTTACGCCTGGCTGGGCACCATCGGCGCGGAATACTTCATGCCTTCCAACGGCGGTATCGGCAGCCTGATGATCGGCGCCCAGCAGCTGTTGCGCATGGACCTGATCATGAGCGGCATGCTGCTGGTCGGCCTCACGGGCGCCACTCTCAACCTGATCGGCCAACGCATCGAAACCCGCGCCACCCGCTGGAGACACGTATGAACGCAGCTATCGTCAGCTTCAACCATGTGGGCAAAACCTTTGATGTGGACGGCTTCCCGCTGGAAGCCATCCGCGAATTCAACCTGGACATCGCCGAAGGCGAGTTTGTCGCGATTGTGGGTTCCAGTGGCTGTGGCAAATCCACCCTGCTGCGCCTGCTCGTGGGGCTCGACACGCAGTTTCGCGGCGAGATCCAGGTCGACGGCAAAGCCGTGCGCGGCATCGGCGGGGAGCGCGGCATCGTGTTCCAGGAGCACCGCTTGTTCCCCTGGCTGACGGTGGCGCAAAACATCGGCCTGGGCCTGGTCAACGAAGCGCTGAGCGAAGCCGAACGCGACCGGCGCATCAGCGACTTTATCGCGCTGGTCGGCCTGACTGACTTTACCCGCGCCTATCCTCACCAATTGTCCGGCGGCATGGCGCAACGGGTCGCCATCGCCCGTGGCCTGGTGGCCAGCCCGCGCATCCTGTTGCTGGACGAACCGTTCGGCGCCCTGGATGCACTGACCCGCCAGCAGATGCAGGACGAGTTATTGGCTATCCGCACCCGCGCCAGGATCACCACGGTGCTGGTGACCCACGATGTGGAAGAAGCGATTTTCCTCGCCGACCGCGTGGTGGTGATGGAGCCCCGGCCAGGGCGGATCAAGCAGGTGGTGAACATCGCCTTGCCGCATCCGCGCCAGCGCAGCAGCTTCGAGTTCCACCAGTTGCGCGAAGAGCTGTTGCACGAACTGACCAGTGATGGCCATTACCAGCCGCCCGTGCGCGAGCAGATCCGCGATCTGCCCCTGGCCTTTATTGCTTGCTGAAAGACAGCGCGGCGTCGGGGCGCTCCTGGCGCTCAAAGCGATTGGCACGGGCAAACGTGCCGAAGTCATTGAAGCGCACGCCCATCTCGGCCATGACCTTGTGGGCCACCTTGGCCGTCATCTGGCGAATGTAAAACGGCTCCTTCACCACAAAATGGTGGATGCCATGGGTGCTGCCGAAGTTGAAGCAGAACGCCTGCAACGGCCACAACCACCAGGGGTTCAACACCTGGGTCTGCTGGATCACATTGCCCAGCTCCACATCACCGTAGTAATGCATGTTGGAGCTGACGAAGTGCAGGCAGAAGGTGCGCAGCACGTTGGGGCCGATGATCACCACGGCGGCGATGTCGATCACCTGCATCATCTGCAAAGTACCGTCGGACCAGCCAATCGGCGTGTCCATCAGGCCGGCAATGCCGTTGGCGGCATGGAAGCCCAGAAACACATACCACGCCCCCCAATGCAGTAGCGCCAGCGGTGCGTAGACCAGCAGCGAACGTTTCAGAATCTTCAATTTGTGGTTCCAGGTCTTGGCGCGCAGCATGCGGATAAACGCCGACATCACGTTGTCGCCCACCATCAGCAATCGCGCAAACCCCCAGGGTTCACCATTGGTGATGGCGCGCTCTTCCATATCGCTTTCGGTACCGGAGACCTTGTGGTGATTGAGGTGCAGATGCCGGCGTATCCAGGGGTTGATCGTGCTCGGCCGCGCCAGCCACACCAGGCCCATCATCAGGTTGTGGGGCAGGCGCTGCTTGCGAAAGTACATGCTGTGGATCAGGTCGTGCTCCAACTCATGGGTCAATGAGGCCAGAAAAGCATTGAGCAGCAGGCACACCCACCAGGCTAGGTGCCCGCTGATGTAGAGCGCAGCCGAGCCCAGCATGCCGACCAGCGCAAACGCCAGGATGCCCGCGCCCAGTGCATCCTGATGCAGCAACCAGGGGTGGCGCCGGCGCAGCCGCAGCCCTTCGGCCAGCACCACGTCACGGATGTGCGCCGAGCGTTGTTGTGCGTTCATCTGTTGGGGACTTGCAGAAGTACCGTCCATGCTTCCATCCTCTTGTCTATGGATAGGTGCATCCTGGCCCAAGCGGTGCGCCAGGGCATCAGCCCCACACGCCAACCTGTTGACCGCAAGCGCCAATCGCCATGACTGAACCCACCTCCCTCGCCAGCTGGACCCGCGCCTTGCGCAAACAGCTCGACGCCCTGGACCTCGACAGTGCCGCGTTGTGCGCGGAGGCCGGCCTCGACCCACAGCAGATGGACGACCCGAATGCGCGCTATCCACTGTCGGCGACCACGCGCCTGTGGCAACTGGCGGTACAGGCCAGCGGCGATCCGGCGATTGGCCTGCGGGTGTCGCGGTTCGTCAGTCCCACCACCTTTCATGCACTGGGTTATGCCTTGGTGGCCAGCGGCAGCTTGCGCGAGGTGTTCGAGCGCATCGTGCGTTATCACCAGGTGGTCAGCGATGCCTTGACCCTGGAGTTGAGCGGCGATGGCGAGCGCTACCGCTTCCGTCTGTTACAACCGCCAGGCAGCCCGGCACCGGCGCTCGAAGCCATTGACGCGTTTGCGGCGATTTATGTGCGCACCTGCCGCAATCGCCTGGGCCGTGACTACGCTCCCTTGGCGGTGTACTTGCGGCGGCCCGAACCGGCCGACCCCAAGCCGTGGCACACGGTGTTTCGCGCGCCGCTGTTTTTCGGCGCCGCAGAAGACCGCCTGGAATTCGCCGCCCACGATTTCGATAGCCACTTGGACGATGCCAACCCCGAATTGGCCGAACACAACGAAACCGTGCTCAAACGCACCCTCGCCCAATTGCAACCGCTGACCTGGGAGCGCAAGGTGCGGGCCTCTATCGAGGCACAGTTGCCCGACGGTGAGCCGAGTGCCGAACGGATCGCCCAGGCACTGCACTTGAGCCTGCGCAGCTTGCAACGCCATCTAGCGGATGAAGGCTGCCGCTTCGATACCTTGCTCAACGACTGCCGGGAAAACCTGGCGTTGTTGCACCTGCGCGACCCGCACTCTTCACTGGCTGAAATCAGCCACCTGCTGGGGTTTGCCGATACCAGCAGTTTCAACCGGGCGTTCAAACGCTGGACGGGGATGACACCGGGGCAGTTTCGCGAGGGGTTGCGCTAGAGGATGCCGTGCTGGTTGCGGCCGGGTTTGATTACAAACCTGTCATTAAATTGTGCGGTTTCTGACCCTGTTCACCGCCTAGAGTGGCGACCTGTTTTCCGGAGTCGTCCTTATGCCTCGCCATGCCTTGTTCTTGAGCCTTGCCGTCTGCACCGGGGTGTTGGCCGCCCCGCCGTTGCCCCGCCATGCCGATCTTGATCTGCATACTGCACGCCAACTGGCCGACGCCGGCCTTGAGCACTGCAACGCCGCGCTGACCATAGTGGACCGCGGCGGCAACCTGCTGCTGAGCCTGCGCGCCGACGGCGTCGGCCCGCATAATAGCCTCGCCAGCCAGCGCAAAGCGTACACGGCGCTCTCGACCAAAACCCCGACCCGGTTGTTCGCCGAACGGGCGCGCAACAACCCCGAGGCCGCCAACCTCAATAGCTTGCCCGAGCTGCTGTTGCTCGGTGGTGGCGTGCCGCTGTTTGCCGATGCACAACTGGTCGGTGCGCTGGGCGTTGCCGGGGCCGGTGGCGCAGCGCAAGACGAAACCTGCGCCGTGCAGGCCGCCCAACAACTGGGCTTGAGCATTTCCCTCTGATTTTTCCCCTGACAAGGAGTTCTCGATGAAAACCCTCAGCATCACCCTCGCCGCCCTCAGCCTCAGTGGCTTGTGCAACCTGGCCCTGGCCGATGGCAACCCGTTGAGCGTGCATGTACTCAACCTGGAAAATGGGCTGCCATCCGCCGGCGTCAGCGTGACCCTGGAGCAGCAGGTCGGCAATCAGTGGCAGCCACTGTCCGAAGGTGTCACCAACCAGCAGGGCCGTATCGCCGAACTATTCCCCGCCAACCGCAGCATGACGCCGGGTGAGTATCGCGTGGTGTTCAAGACCGGCGACTATTACAAGAAGGCCAACCGCGAGACATTCTTCCCCGAGGTACCGGTGATTTTCCAGGTCAAGCAGGCCGACCAGCATTACCACATCCCGCTGCTGCTCAGCCCTTACGGGTTCTCCACCTATCGCGGCTCGTAGTTCCTCACTCAGGTGCCTGCGGCGCGCCGCAGGCCCTGCAAATCCAGGACTTCAATCGCGCCGTAACTCAGGCCGATGGTCCCCTGCTGTTCCAGGGCCTTGAGCAGACTGTTGGTGGTCTGGCGTGACAGGCCCAGCATCGCCGCAAGATCCTCCTGGGGCAGTTGCAGGGTGCGCCGCACCTGGTCGGTTTCACCGTAGCCCTCGGCGATCATCAGCAGCCGGTGGGCCAGGCGTGCGGACGCGGGCATCAGGCTCATCTGTTCGATATTGATCAACGACAGGCGCAGCTTGTGGCTCATCAACAAGGCCAGGTCGCGCCAATACGCCGGATGGTGTTCGAGGACGCCAAGCAGCGCCACCTGTGGCACCTGCAACAGCGTGCAGGCGCCCATGGCCAGGGCATCGTGGGTGCGCGGCAGGTTATCGAACAGGCAGATTTCGCCGAACCAGTAAGGCGTTTCAACCAGGCTCAATACCGCTTCCTTGCCTTGGGCATTCACCGCGCTGATGCGTACCGCGCCGTCCAGCACCGCATACAGGCCGCAAGGCGGGTCGCCACGCTTGAACAGGTATTGCCCGGCCTCCAGCTGCCGCAACCGGGCATGGGCCAGCAGGCTATGCTGAAAAGGCTCAGGCAAATGGCTGAACCAATGCCCGGCGGCCAGCCGTGAGTGCCATTGCTCTGTGTCCATGAGAACTCCGAAGATTGTCGGCCAGTTGACAGTCAGTCGCTGGCTGACAGGGCATGATCAAACATCCTACAGGAGGAACAACAATGAAAAGCCTCGTCGACCACCTCAGTCAATATGCCGCCTACCATCGCGACCCGCGCAATATCGCCAGCCACTTTATCGGCATCCCACTCATCGTAGTGGCAGTTGCCGTGCTGCTGTCACGCCCCGAGTGGGCGGTAGGCGGGCTGTGGTTATCACCCGCGGTGTTGCTGGCGTTGTTTTCGGCGTGGTTTTACCTGCGCCTGGAGCTGGCGCTGGGCGTGTTGATGACGGTATTGATGGGTTTGTCGGTGTGGGCCGGGCACGCACTCGCAGCGCAGAACACGACAGTGTGGCTGAGCAGTGGCATCGGTCTGTTTGTGGTGGGCTGGGTGATTCAGTTTGTCGGGCATTACTACGAAGGCCGCAAGCCTGCGTTTGTGGATGATGTGTCGGGGCTGATCGTCGGGCCGTTGTTTGTGGTGGCGGAGTTGGCGTTTTTGCTGGGGTTGCGCCATGGCCTGAAAGAGCAGATCGAACAGCGCTCAGGCCCTGTGGCACGCCGCGATCTGAAACCGAGGGAAGTCTAAAAGTGGGAGGGGGCTTGCTCCCGATGGCGGTGGATCAGCCAGCTTATCTGCCGCTGCCCCGCCGCTATCGGGAGCAAGCCCCCTCCCACATTGGCCCCATTTCAGATTGGTCCTATCTCAGATTGGCCCCATTCAGATTGGGTTTGCGAGCCTGTCAGGCTTTTTGCCAGACCTTGGGTTTGAAGAACAGCGTTTCGCCCCGCGCCAGGCCGATCAGGCTGTCGTGATCCTTCACCACTTCGGCCTCGATCAGCTCGCTCTGGCCTTCGACCTTCAGGGTTACCCGTGTGGTGGCCCCCAATGGACGGATATCGCGCACCTCAGCCGCGTGGTGGTCTTCCAGCTCATGCCGTGACAGCGACACTTCGTGCGGCCGGAACAGCACGTGCTGGTCCTCGCCCAGATGCAGACGGTTGGAGTCACCGAGGAAGTGGTACACAAAGTCACTGGCCGGGTTTTCATAGACGTCGCCCGGTGAGCCGATCTGCTCGATCACGCCTTTGTTCATCACCACAATACGGTCGGCGACTTCCATGGCCTCTTCCTGGTCATGGGTCACGAATACCGAGGTCAGGTTGATGTCTTCGTGCAGGCGCGCCAGCCAGCGGCGCAGCTCCTTGCGCACCTTGGCGTCAAGGGCACCGAACGGCTCATCCAGCAGCAGCACCTTGGGCTCCACCGCCAGGGCACGGGCCAGGGCGATACGCTGGCGCTGGCCACCGGAGAGTTGTTCCGGGTAGCGATCGGACAGCCAATCGAGCTGCACCATGTTCAGCAGCTCGTGTACCTTGCCCGCGATCTGGCTTTCGCTCGGGCGTTGGTTTTTCGGCTTCATGCGCAGGCCGAAGGCGACGTTATCGAACACGGTCATGTGGCGAAACAACGCGTAGTGCTGGAACACGAAGCCGACGTTGCGATCACGCACGTCGTGACCGGACACATCTTCACCGTGGAACACGATATTGCCGGCGTCCGGGGTCTCAAGGCCCGCGATGATGCGCAACAAGGTGGTCTTGCCGCAGCCGGACGGGCCGAGCAACGCCACCAGCTCGCCACTCTGGATGTCCAGATTGATGCTGTTCAGGGCCTTGAAGGCGTTGAAGTTCTTGCTGACATTACGGACTTCGATCGACATGACTTATTCCTCACCGGCGCTTTTGCGCAGGCGGTTGATACGGTTCTCGCTCCACTGCTTGAGCAGCAGGATGAAGAGCGCCAGGATCAGCAACAGGCTGGCCACCGCAAACGCGGCAACGTGGTTGTATTCGTTGTAGAGAATCTCGACATGCAGCGGCAGGGTGTTGGTCACGCCACGAATGTGGCCGGACACGACCGACACCGCGCCGAACTCGCCCATGGCCCGGGCGGTGCACAGCACCACGCCGTAGATCAGGCCCCATTTGATGTTCGGCACGGTCACATGCCAGAACATCTGCCAGCCATTGGCGCCGAGCAGGCGCGCTGCCTCTTCTTCCTGAGTGCCCTGCTCCTGCATCAGCGGGATCAACTCACGCGCCACGAAAGGCACGGTGACGAAGATGGTGGCAAGCACAATGCCGGGCAAGGCGAATACGATCTGGATGTCATGCGCTTGCAGCCATGGGCCAAAGAACCCCTGGGCCCCGAACATCAGTACATAGACCAGGCCCGCGATCACCGGTGAAACCGAAAACGGCAGGTCGATCAGCGTCACCAGGATGCTTTTGCCACGGAACGAATATTTGCTTACGCACCATGCCGCGCTGACGCCGAACACCAGGTTGAGCGGCACCGAAATCACTACCGCGATCACCGTGAGCTTCAGCGCCGACAGCGCGTCGGGTTCGAGGATCGCGGTGAAGAACGCACCGAGACCGTTCTTCAAGCCCTGGGACACCACGATAAACAGCGGCAGCAGCAGGAACAGTGCAAACACCAGCCAGCCGAGGCCGATCAGGATACGTCGCGATACGGCACTGCCACGCCGGGCAGCGTTGGCCGAGGACGCGGCGGAAATAGACGATTGGGACATGTTCCGCGCCTCCTTATGGACGTTCGATGCGCCGCTGCAACAAGTTGATCAGCAGCAGCAAGACAAAGGAAACCACCAGCATCAACACGCCGATGGAAGTGGCGCCGCGGTAGTCGTACTGATCGAGCTTGACCATGATCAGCAACGGCAGGATCTCGGTTTTCATCGGCATGTTGCCGGCGATGAAAATCACCGAACCGTATTCACCCACGCCTCGGGCAAATGCCAGAGCGAAGCCGGTCAGCCAGGCAGGCAACAACGCAGGCACTAGGATGTAGCGGAAAACCTGCAGCGGCTTGGCGCCCAGGCAGGCGGCGGCCTCTTCAACTTCCCGGGGGATATCGGCGAGCACCGGCTGCACCGTACGCACCACGAATGGCAACGTGACGAAGGTCAGCGCCAGGGTGATACCCAACGGGGTGTAGGCGATCTTGAAGCCCAGGTCCGCAGCGAACTGGCCAACCAGGCCATTAGGCGTGTACAGCGCAGTCAGCGCGATACCGGCCACGGCGGTGGGCAGGGCAAACGGCAGGTCGATCATCGCATCGATGATCTTGCGTCCGGGGAAGGTGTAGCGCACCAGCACCCAGGCCAGCAGCGTGCCGATCACGCCGTTGATCAGGGCGGCATACAGCGCGGTGCTGAAGCTGAGTTTCAACGCCGCCACCACCCGTGGTGCGCTGATGATGTTCCAGAACTGATCCCAGGTGAGTTGAGCGGCGTGTACAAACATCGCCGCCAGGGGGATGAGTACGATCAGGCTGAGGTACACCACGGTGTAGCCCAGCGTCAGCCCGAAGCCGGGTATGACGGGGGAAATACGACGCGACATAAGAGTCCTTGGTTAGCGGTGACATACCACTGCGGTAGCGAACCTATCGTGGCGAGGGAGCTTGCTCCCGCTGGGCTGCGCAGCAGCCCCAAAACCAGGCGACTGCGTTGCCGGTTTGGGAGCGCTTCGCGCTCCAGCGGGAGCAAGCTCCCTCGCCACGGAAAGCGGGCTCCAACAGATAATTTGGCTTATTGCGCCGTGTAGATCTGGTCGAACACACCACCGTCATTGAAGAATTTCGGTTGGGCAGTTTTCCAGCCGCCGAAGTCTTTGTCGATAGTCACCAGGTCCAGTTTCGGGAACTGCTGGGCGTATTTTGCAGCGACTTTCTCATCGCGTGGGCGGTAGAAGTTCTTCGCCGCAATCTCCTGGCCAGCCGGGCTGTACAGGTGTTTCAGGTACTCGGTAGCGATCTCGGTGTTGCCCTTTTTCTCGGCGTTCTTGTCGACTACGGCCACCGGCGGCTCCGCGAGGATCGACAGGGACGGTACGACGATATCGAACTTATCGGCGCCGCCGTCTTCTTTCAACGCCAGGAACGCCTCGTTTTCCCAGGCCAGCAACACGTCACCCTGACCGTTGTTGACGAAGGTGATGGTCGAGCCGCGGGCGCCGGTGTCCAGCACAGGGACGTGCTTGAATAGCTCTTTCACGTATTCCTGGGCCTTGGCTTCGCTACCACCAGCCTTCAGGCCGTAGGCCCAGGCGGCGAGGAAGTTCCAACGAGCACCGCCGGAGGTTTTCGGGTTCGGAGTAATCACCGAAACGTCTTTCTTGATCAGGTCGCCCCAATCCTTGATGCCTTTGGGGTTGCCCTTGCGCACCAGGAACACGATGGTCGAGGTGTACGGGGTGCTGGCGTCCGGCAGGCGGGTTTGCCAGTTTTCCGGCAGGGTCTTGCCCAGCTTGGCGATTTCGTCGATGTCGCCGGCCAGCGCCAGCGTCACAACGTCAGCGCGCAGGCCGTCGATCACCGCCCGGCCCTGCTTGCCCGAACCGCCATGGGATTGCTGGATCTTGACGTTGTCATCCGGGTGGGACTGTTTCCAGAATTGGGTGAACTCAGCGTTGTAGTCCTGGTACAGCTCACGAGTCGGGTCGTACGAGACGTTGAGCAACTCGTAGTCCTTGGCAACGGCGGAACCGGCAAACACGGCACTGGCCAGGGCGGCCAAGGCATAACGGCGAATCGACGACATAGAAGGCTCCTGAAATTCGGGGTGTTGGCTTTTTCTTATAGTTGCGGGGTCTATCGCCGTAGTTGCTTAGTTCGGTTTGTTACCCGGGTTCTGCAAACGGAATTTTTCCTTGCGTTCGATCTGTACCACTTGAGCGTTGTGCACAGTGATTTCCACCGCGCCAAACCGCAGATCGCGCAAGGCGCTCTGGATCTCACGCAAAATGGCTGCTTCGTCCTGGCCGTCGACGCTACGTAGAGATGCGCTCATGGTCTCGCTCCTGAAATGAATAGTGCCTCGCAGTGGCGGCACTGCTTGCGGCGTGAGAGCGATAGTAGATAAGCGCGGATATTCTTAAAAATACTATTTAAGAATGTTTATATAACCAGAAAGAATTTTCTGGCAAGACTTGGAGTTGCAAAGGTTTTTTATCTTCATTCGCTGAAATCAAGCCCAGTGACGTTCCACATGTGGGAGGGGGCTTGCTCCCGATAGCGGTGGGTCAGCCAAGAGTTTCCAACCTGACCCATCGCTATCGGGAGCAAGCCCCCTCCCACACTTGGCCATCTTCAAGGGCGGATCGCAGGCGCCCGGGACCAGTCGATTTCCGCCGCCGGCATGGGCCGCCCAAACCAATACCCCTGGCCCATATCGCATTCCTGCTCCAACAGAAACCTTGCCTGCTCCACCTGCTCAATCCCTTCGGCATGCACTTGCATGCCCATGCTTTTCGCCAGGGCGATCACCACGCGCACAATGGCCGCATCGTCTTCATCCCACGGCAACCCGGCGACAAAGCCCTGGTCGATCTTGAGCTTCTGCACCGGCAGGCGCTTGAGGCGCAGCAGCGAGGAATAGCCGGTGCCAAAATCATCGATGGCCAGGCGCAAGCCCAGTTCACGCAGGCGGTGCAGTTGCTCCAGGGCGACCTCAGGGTCATCCATCACCGCACTTTCCGTGACTTCCAACTCCAGGAACGCCGGCGCCAGGCCAGTGCTGTGCAAGACCTGGGCAACTTGTTCGTACAGTTCGCGTCGGGCGAACAAACGGCTGGACACGTTGACCGCGATAAAACTCAGCGGCGCGCCTTCAGCCAGCCATTGGCACATCTGGCGACAGGCTTCGTGCATCACCCAGGCATCAATGTCGGCAATCAGCCCGGTGCGCTCGGCGATCGGGATAAATTCACCCGGCGGCACCAGGCCACGCTCCGGATGCTGCCAGCGCACCAAGGCTTCGACGCCGATCAGGCGGCTGTCTTGCAGGTCATGCACGGGTTGGTAGTAGACACGCAGCTCTTGCTGCTCAAGGGCGCGGCGCAATTCACCGGCGATTTCCACCCGATGCTGGGCATGGGCGGTGAGTTCTTCGGTGTACAGCGCGTAACCTTCGCGCCCGGCGCTCTTGGCCTTGAACAAGGCCGAGTCGGCATTGCGCAGCAGCTGTTCGGCGCTGAGGGCATCGCTGGGAAACAGGCTGATACCGATGCTGGCACTGATAAACAGCTGGTTGCCGTCAAACACGAACGGCTCTTGCATCGCATCGAGCATTCTCTGGGCCAATGCAGCCGCCTGAACCACCTGTGGACAACTTTCCACCAACACGGCGAACTCGTCCCCACCCAGGCGCGCCAGCGTGACGCCGGGGCCGAACAGGCCTTTCAAGCGCTCCCCCACCGCCTTGAGCAACTGGTCGCCGGTGGTGTGGCCGAGGCTGTCGTTGATGATCTTGAAGTGGTCCAGGTCCATCAACAGCAACGCACAGCCACGTTTATGCACTTGCGCCGAGGTCAATGCCTGGTGGGCACGGTCGCTGAAGAGCAGGCGGTTGGGCAAGTCGGTCAGCGGGTCATGATGGGCCAGGCGGGCCAGTTCGTGCTCGGAATCCTTGATGGCGCTGATATCGGAAAAGACCGCCACGTAGTGAGTGGCCTTGCCTTGGTCATCGCGGATCACGCGGATGGTTTGCCACTGTGGATAAATCTCGCCGCTTTTACGCCGGTTCCAGATTTCACCGCTCCATTCGTCGGTGCGCTCCAGGGTCTGGAACATCTGCTGGTAGAAATTCGACGAGTGGCGCCCCGATTTGAACAGGCTCGGCCGCTTGCCCATGACGTCTTCGCCGCTGTAGCCGGTGATCGCCATGAAGGCGCGGTTGACGTGCACGATCACCCCCCGAGCGTCGGTAACCAGCACCCCTTCGCGGGTGCAATCGAACACTGCGGCAGCCTGTTGCAGGCGCTCGCGATTCTCCTTCAAGGGCTGCTGCACCTGGTGTGTACGCGCAAAGCGCGCACAGATCAGGTAGATCACCAGCGCACTGAGGCCCACCCACACGTAGCCGCGCGCCTGCAGCCAGCGTCCCAACTCCGACGGGTTATCGAGAAAGTTGATCAATAGGTGGTTGCTGAGCTGGAGCCACACAACGGAAACCAGCAGGTACACCAGCCCTACGCGTAGGGCTCCTCGGTATGAATACAGCATATCTTCAGTAATCCTTACCAAAAAAACAGAATCGCCCTACAAAGGCTGAGGATTATAGAATAAGAAACATCCAGTCACTCCTATCTGAAACGGTGGCTGGTTTTCTCTGTTGGCTTAGTGATAATGCGTGAGCTGTCTTTTTCTTTATCTGAGGGCCATACAGCCTATGTGGTACAACGGTTTTCTTGACCTGTCAGCCTGGCAACTGGTGGCAGTCACGCTGTTGATGACCCACGTGACCATTGTCGGGGTCACCGTCTATCTGCACCGTTATTCGGCCCATCGCTCCCTGGAGCTCAATGCCGGCCTGAAACACTTCTTCCGCTTCTGGCTGTGGCTGACCACGGCGCAGAACACCCGCGAGTGGACGGCCATCCACCGTAAACACCACGCCAAATGCGAAACCGTCGACGACCCGCACAGCCCGGTCATCAAAGGTTTGTCCACAGTGCTGCGCAAAGGTGCCGAGCTGTATCGGGCCGAGGCTGAAAACCCCGAGACCCTGCGCATCTACGGCAAGAACTGCCCGGACGACTGGATCGAACGCAAAATCTACACGCCCTACCCGTTGCTGGGCGTGGCGATCATGGGCGTGATCGACCTGCTGCTGTTCGGCACTATCGGCATCACCATCTGGGCGATCCAGATGATGTGGATTCCGTTCTGGGCCGCCGGTGTGATCAACGGCCTGGGGCATGCCGTGGGCTACCGCAATTTCGAATGCCGAGACGCGGCCACCAACCTGGTGCCCTGGGGCATCATCGTCGGCGGCGAAGAGCTGCACAACAACCACCATACCTACCCCAACTCGGCCAAGCTGTCGGTCAAGAAGTGGGAGTTCGACCTGGGCTGGGCGTGGATCAAGGTATTCAGCTTCCTGCGCTTGGCCAAGGTGCAGCGCGTTGCGCCTATCGCGCACCGCGTCGAGGGCAAGGGCCACCTGGACATGGACACCGCCATGGCGATCCTCAACAACCGCTTCCAGATCATGGCGCAGTACCGCAAGCTGGTGATCGGGCCGCTGGTCAAGCAGGAGCTGGAGAAAGTCGATCACTCGGTGCGTCACCAGTTCCACCGTGCCAAGCGCCTGCTCTCGCGGGAAACCAGCCTGCTGGATGACCGTCACCACCTGCGCATCCAGAACATGCTGGAGCACAGCCACGCGCTGACCGTGATCTACGAGAAGCGCCTGGCGCTGCAGCAGATCTGGGTGAAGACCAGCTCCAATGGCCACGACATGCTGGCGGCGATCAAGGAATGGGTGCACGAGGCCGAGGCCAGCGGCATCCAATCCCTGCGCGATTTTGCTCACCAGCTCAAGACCTATTCGCTGCGCCCTGCAGCGGCCTGACTGGTACTCAAAGCCCTCCTATGGTGAGGGCGCTTGCTCCCGCTGGGCCGCAAAGCGGCCCCAGCCTTTGGTTTGGCTGGGACTGCTGCGCAGTCCAACCCGAGCAAGCTCGATCGCCCAAGGTAGAGCGCTCGCCTTGACTTGACAGCACGCTGAGTTTGGCTTGCCACCGGTTTCTGACGTCATTTCTTAGTCAACCGGATCATGGAACTTCACCGCAAATCCCCTCTCTCAATCAACACTTCGCCATCATGGTGGCCCTTGTAGTGACCGCTGCCCGATGCCGGCAGCGTGCCCAGAGAGAGTTGTGCCGATGGTTCACGAAAAGCCCTTTGCACCCAATACCCCGACGGCCGAACACCCCCGCCCGGCTGCGGCATCAACCCTGTTGGCGTTGATGCATGCCCAAGGAGAGGTCGAGCGGCTGAGTGAGCGCGAACAGCTGCTCAGCTCGCTGCTGGTCAGCGTGAATGCCGTGCTGTGGTCCATCGATTGGGAAACCCGCCGCGTGCTTTACGTGAGCCCGGCCTATGAACGGATATTTGGTCGCTCCGCCAGCCTGCTGCTGGCCGACCACCGTGAATGGCGCAACAGCGTCCACCCCGAAGACCTCGACTACGCCGAACAAAGCCTGGCCCGCGTGCTCGAACAAGGCGCCGTGGAAGACCGCGAGTACCGCATCATCACCGCCGACGGTCACATCCGCTGGCTGAGCGACAAGTGCTATATCAACCAACAGGTCGAGCCGGGCAAGCCGGTGATCGTGGTCGGCATAGCCGAGGACATCACCGAAAAAAAGCAGCTGGAGCTTGAGCTGCATCGCTTGGCCACCACCGACGTGCTGACCCAGAGCAGCAATCGCCGGCACTTCTTCGAGTGCGCCAACCAGGCGTTCGACAGCGCCTGTGCCCAAGGCACCCCGCTGGCTTTCCTGTTGCTGGACATTGACGATTTCAAGGACATCAACGACTCCTACGGCCATCTGGAGGGCGATCAGGTACTGCGGCGCATCGCCGAAAGCGGTCGAGGGGTATTGCGCCGTGGCGATCTGTTCGGACGCATTGGCGGCGAAGAGTTCGCCGCGGTGTTGCCCGGTTGTGCGCCCGAGATGGCATTGCAGGTCGCCGAGCGGCTGGGCAAGGAAATCCAGGCGTTGGGTTTCAGCTATGAGGGCCGTGAGTTCACCGTGACCATCAGCCAGGGCCTGGCCGGCCTGCGCGAAGACGACTCGACCCTGGACAGCCTGTTTGCCCGGGCCGACGCCGCGATGTACGAAGCCAAACGCCAGGGCAAGAACCGCGTGGTAGCGGGCTGAAGCCCGGCGGAGGGCGTGCCAGGCACCAGATGATTAGCTAACACGACGCTATCGGGGCAAGCCCTAATGCCAGTCAGTTAAGCGATAAAGCGGACGATGAATAAATTGTGGGAGGGGGCTTGCTTCCGATGGCGGTGTGTCAGGTTCAGAAACCGTAACTGACACACCGCCATCGGGAGCAAGCCCCCTCCCACAGTGACCGCGTTAATCCTTAACTGACTGATATTAGGGCAAGCCCCCCTCCCACATTTCAACTCGGGCGTCCGTTAGGTAACCGGCGTAAAAAAACCCGCCGAAGCGGGTTTTTTCCGTCAAACAGTTCAGCGTCCGCTTACAGCTCGGAGAAGCACTCTTCGATGATTGCCAAGCCTTTGTCCAACTGCTCGTCCGGCGAGGTCAGCGGCACCAGTACGCGCAACACGTTGCCGTAGGTACCGCAGGACAGCAGGATCAAGCCCTTGTCACGCGCCTTGGCCACCACGGAAGCCACAGCGGCGGCGTTCGGCTTGTGGCTGTCGCCATCTTCGAACAGCTCGACCGCAATCATCGCACCCAGAGCACGCACGTCGCCAATCACCGGGTACTTGGCTTGAATCGCCTTCAGGCCAGTCACCAGGCGCTCGCCCACGGCCTTGCAGCGGTCCAGCAGGTGCTCTTCTTCGAACACATCCATCACGGCCAGGGCCGCGGCGCAAGCGATCGGGCTACCGGCATAGGTGCCGCCCAGGCCACCTGGAGCGATGGCGTCCATGTATTCGGCCTTGCCGCACACACCGGCCAGCGGGAAGCCGCCGGCGATGGATTTGGCGAAGGTGGTCAGGTCGGCAGCGACGCCCATCTGCTCCATGGCGAAGAAAGTGCCCGTACGGCCAGCACCGGTTTGCACTTCATCGGCGATCAGCAGGATGCCGTGCTTGTCGCACAGTTCGCGCAGGCGCTTCATGAAGGCTTTCGGCGCGACATAGAAGCCGCCCTCGCCCTGCACCGGCTCAATGATGATGGCCGCGATATCACGGGGCTCGGCGTCGTTCTTGAAGATGCGTTCGATGCTGGCGATCGAATCATCGATGCTCACACCGTGCAGCTCATTGGGGTACAACGCACGGAAGATGCCGCCTGGCATCAGGCCCATACCGGCCGAGTAAGGCACCACTTTGCCGGTCAGGCCCAGGGTCATCATGGTGCGGCCGTGGTAAGCGCCAGTGAACGCGATCACTCCGGCACGGCCGGTGGCAGCACGGGCGATTTTCACGGCGTTCTCGACGGCTTCGGAACCGGTGGTGACCAGCAGGGTTTTCTTGGCGAAATCACCTGGCACCTTGGCGTTCACCTTTTCGCACAGTTCTACGTAAGGTTCGTAGGCCAGAACCTGGAAGCAGGTGTGGGTCAGCTTGTTCAGTTGCTCGGTCACGGCCGCGATGATTTTCGGGTGCACGTGGCCGGTGTTCAGCACGGCGATACCGCCAGCGAAGTCGATAAACTCGCGACCTTCAACGTCGGTCACGCTGGCGTTCTTCGCGGATTCGGCGAAGATCGGGTGAATCTGGCCGACACCGCGGGGTACAGCGGCTTCGCGGCGTTTCATCAGGGATGCGTTGGTCTTGCTCATAAAGTCCTCATTCGCCACTCATCGGGTGGCGTGGTCCAAGGCATACGTGGCGGGAGGCAACTACGGCAGCATGCGATGATCGACTGCCACAGCTTTCCCGGCCACTACGAATAACGGGGTGAAACACGCAAAGGGTCAGCGCTCTCGTGCCCTCTGCGTTTACCGCATGCTCCTGCCGGTCAGATGCCCAGGCAGAGGTATTTGATTTCCAGGTAATCCTCGATCCCGTACTTGGACCCTTCACGGCCCAGGCCCGACGCCTTGATGCCGCCGAACGGTGCCACTTCATTGGAGATCAACCCGGTGTTGACGCCCACCATGCCGTACTCCAGGGCCTCGGCCACACGGAACACACGGCCCAGGTCGCGAGCATAGAAGTAGGAGGCCAGGCCGAACTCGGTGTCGTTGGACATGGCGATGACTTCGGCTTCGTCCTTGAAGCGGAACAGCGGCGCCAGCGGGCCGAAGGTCTCTTCCTTGGCGACGGCGGCGTCTTTCGGCACATCGACCAGGATGGTCGGCTCGAAGAAGTTGCCTTCCATCACCTTGCCACCGGCCAGCAGCTTGGCGCCTTTGCCGAGGGCATCGGCAATGTGCTCCTGGACCTTGGCCACGGCTTTTTCGTCAATCAGCGGACCGGTGGTGGTGCCCTCTTCGAGACCGTTGCCGATCTTGAGCTTGGTCACGGCCACCTTGAGTTTTTCCGCAAACGCGTCGTACACCGAATCCTGGATGTACAAGCGGTTGGCGCAGACGCAGGTCTGGCCGTTGTTGCGGTACTTGGAGATGATCGCGCCTTCGACGGCCTTATCCAGGTCGGCGTCGTCAAACACGATGAACGGCGCGTTGCCGCCCAGCTCCAGGGAGACTTTCTTGATGTCCTTGGCGCATTCGGCCATCAACTGGCGACCGATTTCGGTGGAGCCGGTGAAGGACAATTTACGCACGATCGGGTTGCTGGTCAGCTCGCCGCCGATATCGCCGGCGCTGCCGGTCACCACGCTCAGCACGCCTTTGGGGATACCGGCACGGTGCGCCAGCTCAACCAGGGCCAGGGCCGAGAACGGGGTTTGCGAAGCGGGCTTGATCACCATGGTGCAGCCGGCGGCCAGGGCCGGGCCGGCTTTACGGGTGATCATGGCGGCCGGGAAGTTCCACGGGGTGATCACAGCGGTCACGCCGATCGGCTGCTTGATCACGATCAGGCGCTTGTCGGGCTGGTGGCCGGGAATCACGTCACCGTAGATGCGCTTGGCTTCTTCGGCGAACCACTCGATAAAGGATGCGGCGTAGGCGATTTCGCCCTTGGCTTCGGCCAGCGGCTTGCCTTGTTCGAGGGTCATCAGGCGGCCGAGGTCGTCCTGGTTTTCGATCAGCAGTTCGAACCAACGGCGCAGCTTGTTGGCGCGCTCCTTGGCCGTCAGCGCACGCCAGGCCGGCAGGGCCTTGTCGGCGGCTTCGATGGCGCGGCGGGTTTCCGCAGCGCCCATCTTCGGCACGGTGCCGAGGATTTCGCCCGTGGCCGGGTTGTTGACCTTGATGGTTTGACCGTTGTCCGCATCGACCCAAGCGCCATCGATAAAGGCTTGCTGGCGAAACAACTGGGTATCTTTGAGCTGCATGTCGGCTTTCCTTAACAGCACCGCGCGCACGCGGAGCGAATTAGAGTTGTTGAAAGGCGCCTTGTGGGCTGCCGTCAGGGAAATCAGCCCCAGCGCGCACGATGATCAGAAAGCGCACGGGAGACAGAGCGTTTGAAATCTCAAACGAATCCTAGGATCAATGGGGGGGCAGGGCAATAGTCTGTTCGAAAAAAAGAACGAAAACCGCGCATTTGCCGCACCTTTCGGATCAAGCGTGCAAACGACAACACCCCCGCCGCCTGTTGGGCGACGGGGGTGCCTGGGGCGGTTGTGATTTAAGGCTGGAACGATTTGAGGATGGTCAACAGGCTGGTCAGGTTGTCGGCCACGCCGCCCTGGGCGACTTTCTCGGTGGCGGCAGCGCCTGCGGTGGTGTCGACGCTGTAGATCTGCATCACGCCCTGGTTGGTGGCGGCCTGGGCCAGGGTGTTTTGCTGCTGCTGGGCCGAGACCGAGTTCTGGAACAGGATCGCCGTGGCCTGGCCCATCGATTGGTAGATCGTGCTCATGGCCATCGCCGGTGCCTCGGCAACGACCTTGACGTTGGTCTGGGTAACGGCATCGGTGATTTGCGGGCTGACAGTACTCATGGGTGAAACTCCTTTGTTAAGAAAGAACAACATCCGTTATCGCTCAGTGCTTAAGACTGGAAAGACTTGAGCACGGTCAACAGGCTGGTGAGGTTATCCGACACGCCGCCCTGGGCGACTTTCTCGGTAGCCGCCGCACCCGCCGTGGTGTCGACGCTGTAGATCTGCATCACGCCCTGGTTGGTGGCAGCCTGGGCCAGGGTGTTTTGCTGCTGCTGCGCGGACACGGCGTTCTGGAACAGAATCGCCGTGGCCTGCGCCATCGATTGATAAATGGTGCTCATCGCCATCGCCGGCGACTCGGCCACGACCTTGACGTTGGTCTGGGTGACCGCGTCGGTAATTTGTTCGTTAACAAATGCCATGATTAACTTCCTTATTGAGTACACGGTGCATTCCGTGTTCATGAATGAACGTTGCGCAACAGGCGCTGTGAAGTGTGCGGTTTCAGGAGCCGGCAGCCTTGGCCAGGGCGGCCTCGATCTGCGCGATCAACTTCTGGATCTCAGCGTTCACTTCACGCTTGAGCTGCGCCCGACCGGCGCTGTCCTCAGGCGTGCTGTTCAACGCTTGGCGTACCGCCTCTTCACTCTGCTCGGCGGCCTTGCGGATCGCCTGTTCGTTGACTCTCGATTGCTCAAGTACTTGGGTAGCGCGCTTGAGGGTTTCGTCGACGATGGCTTGGGGCGTTCCGGCGAACATCTGCGGGTTGCGCAGCATCGCTTCCAGCCGTTGACGGTCATCGCTCGATAGCACTGAGGGGATGGATGGGTGGGCCATGTCGATCTCCTTGGGCAATGTAGGGCTGGCGGGAGGCCCGCTAAAGCCGCACCTCCTGACCGTCTTCCCAGAAGCCCGCAAAGTAGAACCGCGGCGACGCATCACAGAACGTCGCAAGTTCCGCGGGCGTAATCGCCGAAGGCCGCCGATTGAAAATGGCAGGCGGTGGTGGCACCAGGTTAGCCGCGTTGTAGAGGTTGCCCACCTCATAAGCGTTGGCCGCGAATTGTGAGCAAAAGGAACTGCTGCCAATGGCTACCGACTCATTGATTCGATCCTGCAGGGAAGTGTCGGACTCCCAAGCCTTGAACGCCGAAAGCATCGCGTTCCACATGCTGTAGCGACCGTCAATTTCGCCACCGAGCTTGTCGAAGTAGAACTGTTTGGCCGCTACCGCCGCCGCAAACCCCAGTTCAGTGTCACGGCAGGAAAACACCATGGCGGTGCGAGGTGGTTTTTCCAGGCTCACGTCAGTCAAGGCCAAGCCACTGCCAACGCTTTCGATCACCATCGTCTTGCTCACCGCAATCGCCGGGTGAACCACATTCAGATACGTCGTGTCCTGGGAGAACACTTTGGCTTTGACCAACTGACCGGCCTTGATAAATGCCCGCGTCGTACTGTCGTCTTCTTGCTTCACCGAAAAAATAAGATCTCCAACGTCCATGATGTCGCTCCTCACTCAAGAAAAGTTACTTTCAAGTTGCTGTTGCACCGTTCCAGCAGAACGCCGGAACGCTGTGCTCGGTCAGGCCGCCGGCGCTGCCCGGTTGGCCAAGGTGTCGGCGTACTTGGCGATGCTCTGGTCGATCTTGTCGATGGCCACGCTGGCGGCCTCCGCCTCCATCGCACCGGCTGCGGCAGCCACGGCGGCGGCCGCGCCCACCAGCAGGTCGGTGGCCAATGCGCCCAGGGCGTCTTCGGCGGCGGCCGGCAGGTTGTCCTTGACGATGTTCTCGGTCATTTGCTGCAACAGCACAGCCTGGGCCGCCAAGGCGATCTTGCTGACCCCATCGAAATAGCCCGCCGCCGATTGCGCGACCAACCCCGCCGCCTGGCTGATCATCATGTCGGCCGGCACGGCGATCTGCGCCGGCGCATAGGCGAAATTCTGCGCATTGGTGAACTGCACCGCCTGGACGATCTGGCTGTTGAGCGCGGCGGTGCTGTCAGATGAGGGCGTGCTCGCCTGGTTGAGCAAATGCTCGTTCATGCGCGCCATGATCGAGCGCGTGGGTGGCGCTGCCGGGGCGGACGCCGGAGGTTGCGCGGCGGATGTTTCAGGCGCCGGGCTGGGCTTCTTTTTGCTGAACCATGACATGGCAAGTCTCCCCAGGGTTTAACCCTTCTCGCCAATCTGCATGATCAACGCAACGGCCTTGGAGATCACCGCGTTGGAAATCTGGTTCATCGCCTGCTGGCTGTTGACGGCGTTCTGCAACGACAAGCCTGCCGCACTGCTAGCCACCTGATACAACGACGCAATGGCCTGCGCCGGCGCCTCCGCGACCACCTTGACGTTGGTTTGGGTCACCGCGTCGGTGATCTGGCTATTGACCTCTGTCATACATCTCTCCTTGATGGAATTCACCCGATCGGGTGGGGGTGGCGTGACGCGCTCCTAAACTAGAACGCCTCACGCCGATGTCTGTGAACGGTATTCAGCGCAAAGCGCTGCGCAGCAATTGCACCCGCTTGCGCACCAATGGCAGCTTGACCTGCAGTTCAGCGGCGATCTGGGGGTAAGGCAGGTCATCGACAAAGCGCATCTCGAACAACCGCTGCTGTGCGACAGGCAAGCGCGCCACATGCGCCGTCACTTGCTCCAGGCGCTCATAACGCTCCACCCACTCCAGCACCGAGGCGCAGGGGGCGGCGAGCGCGGCCAGGTGATCGTGCTCAAGATCGACCGAGTCATCGAACAGTTGCCCCTCACGCTTGCCACGCCGCAGGCTGTCGAGAAACACATGGTCGAGCACGAGAAACAGAAACCCCTGAGGGTCGCGAATACGCTCGGGCGAACGCCGAAAAAACAGCAGGGCCTTGATCGCCGTTGCCGACAACCACTCCTGGCCCTGATCCCGGTTACCCTTGGCACGCCGCAGCGCACGCCGCTTCAACTCGCCCTGGACGGCGCGCCAACTCGCTTCAAACAAGCGGTCATCCGCCACCCATTGATCCTTGAACGGAACAGTCATCCCCATCGCAAGCACTCCTGTGCATCCTTGATGAAGGGCCAGTGTGCGAGGCACAAACAGGCGCGCGCTGTTACCTGGGGAACACCGCGAGGGCTAATTCAAGGCAGATGCCTTGCGCCGCAAATGCTCCAGGTCGTTGATCACCATCCGCTCCAGGCTGCCGCTGATCAGGCCACTGCGGCGCCACAATTGCAGTTGCACATTGAGCTTGGGGCGACTGGTATTGAGCATGGCCGCCAACACCCCTTGGTTGGCGGGCAATGACACGCTGGGCATGGCCAGAGCCAGATCGATCTCACCCATATTGGCCAAAAGGAACCGCGCCAGCCGCGACTCCAGCCGATGCAGGCAGACCAACTCGAGTAGTTCGATGGCATGCAGCAGGCGCACCATCATCAGCATCAACAGGCGCCGCAGAAACACCGGTTCCTCAAACAGCGGGGCAAAATGTCGACGCCCCAGTTGCAGCAAGCGCGTCGGGCCGCCGGCAAAGGTCGAAGACTCACGACCATGGTCATTGATCAACGCCGTCTCGCCCACGACCTGCCCGGCGCCCATGCTGCCGATGATCTGCTCGCGCCCATCCGGCCCGTGAACCACCGAATAGATCCGGCCCTCCACCACCAACGCAATAAATTCGAGAGCGTCATCCTTGAAATAAAGCAGCTCACGATCAACCAGCGTGCGCTCCACCATATGGGTGGCGACGTAGCACAAGAGCGGCTCCGGCAGCCCACGGAATAAATCGGAGCGGGCGAGCAAGGTCAGTCTCAGCGGGAGATCGAGCATCACGGTTCCTTTGGAATGCATGCGTTCACCTGGCCAGGGGGGAGGGAATTGCGGCGCCACAGCGGTGCTGGAGCCACAAGAGCAAAGCAAACAAAGGGACGTACGGTAGGAGGAGTTGTGAAAGATAATGGCAAATAGCCGCTTTTGGCCCTGAGACTGCCTACGATCGCCAGTGAAAACACCGGCATGGACGCATCTGGCCGACATGGGTATGATGTCGCCCGCACAAGCATCCGTAGCTCAGCTGGATAGAGTACTGCCCTCCGAAGGCAGGGGTCGTGGGTTCGAATCCCGCCGGGTGCACCAGATATGCATGAAAAAGCCCCAGGTCGAAAGACCTGGGGCTTTTTTGTGGGCGCTCAGCACGCCCATCGAAAATCCTGGAAGTGCGCCCCCACGTCCCTGAGTACTTCGTTCCACTGCATGACAAAGCCTCATCGACTGGCAATCAGTACAGGGATGGCGTTGTTCAGTGAAAACGCGACGAGGAAGACCGCCAGCCCGACGTCGATCTGCCGCGTGTACTTGAGGAACAGTGCCTTGATCGGGCCTTGGCCAAACAGCAGCGCCACCAGTGAGTACCAGATGATTTCCAGGCTCGAACACAGCATGACGACCAGGACTTTATCCAGGTCCGAACGCGGTGAAGAGAGAAAGCCTGCATAGATACTGATCATGAAGGCGATGGTTTTCATATTGCTGATGTTGGTGATAACGCCCACCCGATAAGCCTTGGCAAAACGGGTCACCCCCGGCACCGGGCTGTCGGCGGTGCCGGTGTTTTTCGCCAGCACACTTTTGATGATGCTGTAGGCGATGTACAGCAGGTACGCCGAACCGCACAGCGTGGCCACTTTGGAAAACGCCGGATACCGATGCAGCAACGCCGCCAGGCCGAGCAGGGAAACGGTCGAGAAGAACACGCCGACGGTACAGATGCCCAAGGTTGCGCCGATGCCGGTGGAGACGGACCCCAGCGACGAAAACCGGCTGACGATGATGAAGTTGGGGCCGGGGCTGATCACCGCCAGGATGTAGATCAATGCCGCTGTAAACATGAGAACTCCTTGTAAGCAGCAGCCGGGAGGCGCCTATGGACACCTGCTCGATGGCAACATCGTTGAGAATGTGTATGCGCTGTTTCCCCTGCAGTTTTTCTTCATGAATGCGCACAGACAGCGCGTTGATCTCACCCTCATCGGCCGATGAACTCAGGGAAATACACCTTATCGCTGAACGGGCTGGTGCCCTTGGGACGGATGCTGAAGCTGCGGTGCAACGAATAGATGTCCTTGTCTGGAAGCCTGGCGATCAGGTCGAGCGCAACTTCCACCGTGTTCTGGTTGGAGCCGACCACGCCGATGCATTGCGCAGTCAGGGCATGGCATGAACACACTCAAGGTAATTGGGGGCTGGCAAGCACAACGACGTCTTTCGCTGATTAAACTAGCAGCAATTGTAAGCGCCGCGACTAATTATAAATTCATATGCTTATGACCCGTTGCCCAGAGGCTGGCGATGGCAGCGGAAGATGCCATCGCCACAGGCTCATCGAGGCTGCAACGCCTTTAGCTGCTCCTCGATATCTTGCGAGGGAAAGCGTTGCTTCAACTCGGCCAGTTTTGCCGTCGCAGCCGCTTCGTCCCCTGCCGCACGCAAGCGCAATACTTCCAGCAGCCCCTGCTCCAGCGGCTGCGGCGCGGTTCGTTTGGCCAGTTTGCCTTGGGGCAACGCCTCACTGCGCTGCGGGGCACTGTAAGACTCGGCCTGGGGCGGTGCACTCATAGGCGCAGGCGCAGACAGCGCCGCCGGCGCCGCCAGGCGCCCCTGTGGGCCCTGTGGCCCCTGTGTATCTAGGTCGAGCTCGGTGGTACGCATCACCACGCCGAGCATCAATGCCACGCCGGCAACCGTGGCGAACGCCATTTGCCAACGCGGCTGACGGCAGGCACGGCTCCAGCGCTGCCACAGGCTGAGCTTGGGCGCCGGCACCTCGCGGCGCGCGGTGGCCAGGATGAAGGCATCCAGCGACGCAGGCGGCTCGCCAATGCTGTGTTGACGCACATGCTGGATCAGCAGGTCGTCGGAATCCGGGGTCTGTCGGGAGTCGGTCATACAGGTATCTCCTCGGCCAGCAGGCGGCGCAGTTTCTGCTGGGCGTAACGCAGGCGGCTTTTTACGGTTTCCAGCGGGGCGCCGGTGAGGGCGGCAATTTGCGGCACTTCAAGGTCGCCGTGCAGGCGCAGCAGGAAGACTTCGCGCTGGTCTTCGGGCAGGTCTTGCAACGCGGCGTCGAGGCGCGCCTGGTCGCGGCTCAGGCTCAGTTGCTGCTCGGGGCCGGCGCTGTCGTCGGCCTGGGCGTGCAGCTGTTCATCGTAACTGTCGTGCAACGGGTTGTGGATGCCGTGCTTGCGCCAATGGTCGATCAGGCGGTTACGGGCGATCTGAAACAACCACGTACGAAAACTTGCCCGGCCCTGGGGTTGGGTGGTGCTGCGGATCAGGCTGAGCCAGGTGTCCTGATAGATTTCTTCGGCCAGTTCAGCCTTGTTGCTCAGGGACACGAGGAACCGGTACAGGCCCTGGCGGTGCCGCGCATAGAGCCCTTCAAAGGCGGCGGCATCACCGGCGCGGTAACGGGCCAGCAGCGATTCGTCGCTGGGTGAGTCGTGTGGAACGGCCATGGGGTGGGCGAACTCCTTTCTGTCGGTCGAAGCTGATCTAACGGTAGGCCAGTTGCAGAACACATCATCTGTAGTGAGCGGGCTTGCCCCGCGCCGGGTGGCGCAGCCGCCCCAAACCCAGGCACCTCGGTCCTTCTGAAATACCGCGGCGTCCCTGTTGGGGCGGCTGCGCCACCCAGCGCGGGGCAAGCCCGCTCACTACAGGTTAGGGCATGCCGCCCAGATTTGGACGGGGTCGAGATCAGGGTTTGAGGTTCTGGGCCAACTCCACCAGTTGCACGAACTCATTGCGCAGGCCGAAAGGGTCATCGCCGCGAGCCGAGCGGGCCAGTTTGGCGGTGTCCTGCAAACTCATGCTGCCAGTGTAGCGGCCATCGCCCTTGAGCTGTTGGGCGAAAGCGGCCACGGCAGCCGAGAAGCGCAGGTCGTCGCTGGCCGGGGTGGGCTGGTTGGCGATAGGGCGTTCGATCAACTGGCTGTTGCCGCCCGCAGCAGGCTTGTAGCGCACCCGTAACATCGCCAGCTCGGCGGACTGACCGTCGGCCGCAGGCGCAGCGGCGTATCGCAACGGCTCCAGCCAGCCCTTCTCGCCCCTGGGGACGATTTCGTACAGCGCGGTCACCGTGTGCCCTGCGCCAATTTCACCGGCATCGACCTTGTCGTTGTTGAAATCCTCACGCTTGAGGGTGCGGTTTTCATAGCCCAGCAGGCGGTATTCGCTGACCTGGGCGGGGTTGAATTCCACCTGCAATTTCACATCCCGTGCCACCACGGCCAGGGTCGAGCTGAGTTGCTCGACCAACACTTTGCGCGCTTCGCGCAGGTTGTCGATGTAGGCGTAGTTACCGTCGCCCGCGTCGGCCAGTTGCTCCATCAGGTGTTCGTTGTAGTTGTCTACACCGAAGCCGAGGGTGGTGAGGGATACGCCGCTTTTGCGCTGCTCGACCGCCATTTGCTTGAGGCTGTCGAAGTCGCTGACGCCCACGTTGAAGTCGCCGTCGGTGGCCAGCAGGATGCGGTTGATGCCCTTGTCGATAAAACCTTCGCGGGCCATCTGGTAGGCCATTTCAATACCGGAGGCACCGGCCGTGGAGCCGCCGGCGGTGAGCTGGTCGATGGCGTTGCGGATCTTCACCTTGTCACGGCCCGACGTCGGTTGGAGCACCACGCGGGATTCACCGGCGTAGACCACTAGCGACACGCGGTCCTGCTCGCGCAACTGATCCACCAGCAATTTCAGCGTGCTTTTCACCAACGGCAAGCCTTCGCGGCGGTCCATGGAGCCGGACACATCCACCAGGAACACCAGGTTGGCGGGCGCCAGTTCCGCTACGGCTTTATCGGACGCCTTGATGCCAATGCGCAGCAGCTGGGTATGCGGGTTCCACGGCGTGGCGGCGACTTCGGTGGTCACACCAAAGGGCGAGCCGTCGGTGGGCAGTGCGTAGCTGTAAGGGAAGTAATTGAGCATTTCCTCCAGTCGCACGGCGCCTTCGGGCGGCAGGCGGCCTTGGTTGAGGAAGCGTCGTACGTTGGCGTAGCTGCCGGTATCGACATCCACGCTGAAGGTGGAGACCGGGGTTTCGGCGACGCGATGCACCGGGTTCTGCGGCAGGTTTTCGTATTGCTCGCGGGGTTCGCTGCGATAGTCCACCGCCGCTGATTCCGGCATCTGCAAGCGCGCAGTCATCGGTGCGGGCGTTATCGCGGCTTTCGCCAAAGCCCCTTGGGGCGCCACGCTTTGCAACTCGGAAATGGGCGCCGACTCATCCGGCGTGGCCACTTGGGTGGACGACGGGCCCCCACAGCCGGCCAGCGCTACCAGCATGGTAACGGCAAAACCTTGGGCGGTAGGACGCAAGAAGAGCAGAGGATGGGACATGGGCTGAACCTCGTGAGTGAATGATCCGTTCACAAGGTCAGACGCAAGTTAATAAGGGTTCGGGTTAATCCGCATGCGCTGGCACAACAGCGTGTCTCGAACAAAAAACTACTTAAGCTCTTTGACCAGGTACTCGCCGGATATCCGGGTGATGCCGGTCAACGCCCGGCGCACGGCTTCAGGGTCGGTGCGGTAGGTCAGCGGGGTGTAGCCATAGACATTCTGACCATTGAACGGGGTGATCGCCTCACTGGTGCGCCAGATCATCTTGTCACCGCGATCCATCTGCGCCACCACGTTGAGGGTGGGGTAAATCACGCTGCTGAAACCCTGGGTGAGGCGAAAGCCCCACTCGGCCACGGTCAGCTGGATCTGTGCATCGGCAGGCTCATCGTCGCCTACGACCTTGAGGGTAGAAGTCTTGCCCAACGCATCGATAAAGCCTTGCTTGAGCAATACACCTAAATCGATTTTTTCGGCATCCATCACCGTCAGGATTGCCACCGGTGTCGGCATCTCGGCCAGTTGCCCAAGCTTCATACCCGCCGCAAACCCGGCGCCGCTCAATGCGGCAGTGCCCACCTTGGACGCCCCACTGGCCATGCCAACACCCGCGCCAAGCCCGGCGCCCAACGCCGCGCCCCAGGCTTGTTCACGACCGAAATACACCATGTTCTTTTCCCACTTCACGGGCAGGACTTTCACGGTCTTGATCTGCGCGCGGTCTTCGGGAGTCATGGGATGGCTGACGCAGCCGCCGAGGATGAAAGCGGTGAGCAATATGAGCAAGAGGTGTTTCATATCAGTCCTTGAATATTTGCGCTGTAGAGGCGGCTGCATCGGTTTATTTTGGAATGATGATCGGAATAAACATCGGCGCAGGTGCAGGCGGCGGACTAATCTGGCCTTCACTCTTTACCACCGTGATTCCTTTGCTTTTCAGGGTTTCGAACAACCGCTCGGTCCCAGCTGCATCGTCGTACCCGCCATCATCAATCGTTACGCTCAGGCCCAGCAGCCGCTGGCCTTCCGTCAACTGCAATTGCCGGGCACGGAAGAAGGACCAGATAGAGATCTTTTTGAGGGCCGACAATTTTACGTTCGCCAGTTCTTCATACTTCATGGTTTTGCCGTTCCAGCCCATCACGAACAAATCATTGGACGTCAGCGCAAAAGTGCAGAAGTAGTAAGTGCCTGTATTCGAGTTGGGCGTAGTGATGATCAGTGAGCAACGGCCATGTTGAATAATCGGGTCGCTGATATCCGGAAAGCTTTTGACCAGATCGGAAGGGTACTGCGCGCGGTCGTAGTAAACCGTCGCTCTATCGTAAGGAGTGGTGTTACAGCCGGTAAGTGACAGTGCTATGCCCAGCAAAACCCATACAGCAAAACGCATTGAATACTCCCTATCGCAGCCTATTTCATTCGAAACGGCGCGTTGTCCATGCAGATGATGGGTTTAGGTTCAGGCTTAAAAGCCAGCAACGACCCGCCAACCTAATAATATCACAAGGCCACCACCAAAGAAAAATAGGGCTCAGACAGCCATGCGAAAAAAACTTGGTCGACTCCTTATTTCACAAAATAAAGATGATGCCGGGAAGCGCCGAGCGCAAGGCTTGCGCGGGTTTGGGTGAGGGGCTTATAGTCCGGCCGTCGCCCAACAGGGCGATCGGGTTTGGCGATCCGTTGACCGTATGCGAAAGCTTTCTGCTTGCTTGCAGGAGTTTTCGTACCCGCATCGCTGCTTTCATGGCGGCTGTGCGCGGGAGACCTTCGGGTCTGCCGGAACTCGGTCCCGGTTCGCCAACCTGCGTACAGCTGTCACCCAATCGTTTGGCGACGACAGGTGACAGCCTCACATACTGACCGAGGTTGTACCCATGAATCGATACATGCCCCTAACCGGCCACGATTGCACCGTCCCAGCTCTAATGATCGACACCCAGGCACCCCTCGACATCCTTCACGACGCCGCCGTGCACCGCATTCGGGCTGTCACCCAATTGCTGGAAAACCTGGCCTTCCGAGAACAACTCAGCAGCGATGCCGTAGTACTTTCAGACTTCGCCCACTTGCTGGCCATTCCGCTACGCGACGGGTGTGATTTGCTGGATGTCATCAGTCGTAGGCTTAATGCTGATCCGCCATGAGTGAAAATCGGGCGGCCGCAGTGTCGCCCGCTTTGGCTTTGTGCGCGGATGGAAAGGCATTTAAAAGAGCAACTCTGCTGACCTTCAAAAAAAGTAAAACCGTGGTCCCACCCTTATTTTTATCTATCAAGTATCTTTTGACGGAACTATCGAAGAAGCCGAAAGAAAAACTTCAATAATTTTTCGATCTGCATCATTCTTCGCAAAACGCTTAAGCACAGGGATAAGATGATAAAACAATAACTCCATCCTGCTAGGATCTTTGGGCAATGCATCGTTAATACATGCAACCATTAACTTAATTGACATGATTGACGCGAACACTTCATACCCTCTAGCGCTAGAGAACGGAATCTTCTTGAAATAATAGTCCGCTAAACGTTTCTGCTCTGGTCTTTTCCAAGATCTATGAGGAAGAAGCAATAAAGCCTAACCCCAATTATCTGAAGAAAGAGGGTACCGGCTCAATATCCAAGCTGCCGCCTGATCAGAAGTCATTTTCGCCAGCTCTTTACGGAGTGAGATTAATTTAGAATCCATACCAAGCTATCTCCTTGGACTAAATGATTTTTTCGGCAACCCAGAGTTAGCCTTTAGGGTAGCAGGAGGAAATAGGGGGCAGACCACTATTCTTCTCTAATTATATAAGAGCTTACAGCTTAGCCGCCCATCACCAGGCCAACAAAATCGAATAATTACGAAAAACAAAATACATTTTAAAAGAGCAATTCTTCTGACCTCAAAAAACATAAAACCGTGGTCTGACCCCTATTCCTTTGGATCAATAGATGGTTTACCGCCACTGAAACCACTAGAACCGGCACCTTTTGAACCATCTAAAAATCACACAACTATCTAATCCATTACTACACGTAAAGCAATTAATTTGACATTAGCGTCGCTTTCCACAAGCGTCCATCTTTCGAAAATTCCATGCGTAGAGCGTACGTATTAAACTCATATTTCAGCCACTGCTGTACATAGCCGATTAACATATCCACTCTACCTGGCGCCTCTTTGCTAGGCGAGCCTAGCTCTGCAATAACATCTTCAACACGCCATGCTTGAGCTATACGACCAAGCGCATCTTCCTTATATGCCGAATAACCTTCATGAGGTTGCACAAAAAAATGAATGTGACTTAATTTTTCCGAACGAAACCCAATCTCTATGCCAGATTTAATAAACTTATAAAATCTTGTCTTACCTTCCGGGTCATTATAGTTATCCGGGGTTTCCGAAACGGCTGGCAATTCTCCGACTCTTCGACATAAGTCGGTGACTATTTCCCCGCTTTCATTTTGACCAAGAGCCCGAACAAAATCTGACCAAGTGTTCATTATTTAATAACCCCCGTCTTGCGATTTCTTTCCACTATTTTTTGAACAGTTTCATCTACTAACTTCGAATCATAACCTCTACTGTTCAGATTTTCCCGCAAAGCTTCTGTGTCACGACAAACTGCACCGCACAGATCTGCAGCATCTTGCTGAATCTGAGCAGGAGTATTTTTCCCGCCATACGTCGGACCTGCAATATGTACATCTCGTGGAACCTCTACAGCAGTAGAGTTTTGGTAGAGAGTCTTTGTCTCCAACTCAGTAAGGGGGCGGCCCAACTCTGCTTCCTTTGCTGTGCGCAACGCAGCAAATGAAGGGATATGGTCGTGTTCTAGACCATCTCCAACAACCTCTCTTGCCTTAAGGTTTTTATAGGCGTCGACCTCAAGTTCTTGAACCGCCGTTTTCGAAGGCACGGATCCTTTTAAACCGAAGTAATCCGACGGCAACGCACACGGCCCGGTATTGTGCACCCACGTTTTCAAATCCCCAACGTAGAACGTGTGTCCCACGTCTACCGTTAGGTTGAAGGTCTCGCCCACTGGCAAGTAAAGCTCCAGCGACTCCACCTCAGACGAGGTGTTGTTCGTCTCGCCATCCGCCAGGGACTGCAGCAGATCGCCCGGTTTCAGATCGATGACAGAAATAAAGTCGCGTTTAGCCGGAACATAGAACGGGTGACCCGGCGTGACTAACAGGGTTTCGCCCTTAGCTTCACCGTCTGCCCTAACGCTTTTCAGTTTAAGGCGGTAAATCGGTTGGTCGGAGCGCTGATGGGTCGCCAGAATCTTCGCGGCGAAAGGTTTGCCGCCCCTTTCCGGCTTGCTCCAGACCACGTCCCCGACCCGAAGTGATTCAATGGCGCGGTCGCCGTTCGGAGTTGAGACTTTAGTACCTGCCGCGAAGCAGCAAGGCTCTTTGTATTTCGTCAGCACGACTTCATTGCTTCTGGCAGCAAGTAAGTCATCGGCTCTAACGTAGCTGCCTAAATCACCAGTAAGGGCAGTCGGTTGATAGGCGCTGATGGATGTGGTCGGTGTACGAGCGCCTGAGCGCTCAAACTGTAAAGTAGTGTCAAAGCTATTGGGGCTCAGACCATAGGTTGGGATGTCATCCGCCAATCGAGTCGTCAGCCCCGCAGCGGCTTCACTTCTCGCCGCTAGAGCTCCGTCGGCCCTGATAAATGCTGAGGCTTCGCTAGCCTTGGAAATTTGCCCAAATCTGGCTGCAGAAGAACCTGGGGCGGCCATGGTTGCAGCGTCAGTGACTAACTCTGAAACTTGCGCAGCTGATTCATAGCTGTTGCCTTGAAACTTCGAAACGAGTGCCCTACCCGTTTGCCGGGTAGTCATTTGACCAACCGGGTCTAGAGACGGATCTGCGACCGGTCCCAGGAAATCGTTGGCGACGCCCAGTGCGTTTCCGCCTAAAAGCTCACCACCGAGCTTGGCAGTGGAAGCAACTAGCCCCCAGGCACTGCGACCGATACCAGCCACCCCGCCTTTGAAGCTTTCCAAGTAGTCCGTCGGCTTATCGCTGTAGTTCAAGTTGGACTGATAGAAATCCACTGTCCCTTGGCTGTTGTGCCCTTCAGGGTCGCCCAGGTAGTCGACATTTCTAGTGCTGTCTTTGTAGGCAGATGGGCGGGTGTCCTTGAAATCGAGAATCAACGCCGCCGTCTCGTTGCCACTGTACCCACGCTGGTTTCCGTCTGTGGACGCGTCGGTTCGGGCGTAGTTATCCGCAATGGGTGCCAAAGCGATACCTAAGTGCTGCATGGTCGCTGTATCAATATTGCTTACATCATCTGCCGGGATTGATTTGCTCCAGCCTTCATCGGTGTAATACGCCAGCGCAACCGCCATGCGCCGTGAGGCCTCTTCCTGGCTGATATTCAGGTCCGCTGCCATTTTTGGCGCTTGTTCTTTGATCAGGTCTGCGGCTCGTGGGTGCAGTTGCTCGTTGTAGCGCTCAACATTGCCCGCCACCCAAGCGGCGTCATTCGGATTGCCGTTTACCAGAGACCCGGCCGCAATACCGATGATTTGCGCGGTTGCGACTTTGAATTGATCATCCTTCGCAAAACGATCATCCAGGTATTTACCCAAGTTCTCGGTCGCAATTGCTGTCAGCCCTTCAGCCGCACCAGCGGCAATGGCGCCGGTCTTGAAGTCACCACCTCGAGCAGCTGAAAGTGCGCCGCCCAGGATGGCGTGCATCAAGACCTTCTCCGCTGAGCCGGGGCTCAGATTAAGGTCGTTCGCCAGATTACCAAGGCCCTTGTTGCCGGCAGCAGCGGCAAGGTCGAAACCTTGCGACACCAAGGCGGAGCCTAGATTGTCCTTCAGACTGCCGCCGTTGATGGCAGTGGAAATGCCACTTTCGATGACGGCATGGGTGCCACCGCGTAGGACTGCATCCTGCGCTTTCGGCCAACTGAGCCAATCACTGGAATAGCCCGGGTTCTGCACCGGCCCTGCCGTTGTGACTTTCGCGCCCGCTCCGTCGGCCGGGCTTGCGCCCTTGAACCAATTACTGTCTGCGTAGTTCAACGCCCCGGTTGCCAGCCCAGCGATGGCGGCGTTTTTCAGACTGCTGCTGCTGAAGGTGTCCTTGAGCGCAATGCCGATGTTGCCTTTGTTGTTAATTGTACTCACGGCACCGGTACTGGCTAGAGAGGTCAGTGCGGCGGTGGCCATCATGTTACCTAGCCCGGCACTCGTGGCTGCAACCGCCGCCGAAGTACTGGTCGCCGCAACCGCAGCAGTGCCGGCGGCCATGGTTGAACCGGCCGATGCTCCTGCGCCCACCAGCGCACTCGCACCACCTGCCGTGACAATGGTGACGATAATGATGACCGCCAACATGGCACCCTGGCCCATACCAGAGTTGCTGTACTTAAAGGAGTCATGCAGCTCTTTTATCTGGCGCCAATCCACGTCGCCGCGTTTCTCGGCGTCCTTGAGCCAGGCCAATTGCGGGTCGGCCTTGACCATGGTGTCGATGGTCTGGCTGACGGTTTGCTGGTCGACTTGTTTAACGTCAATCTTCAGACCGTTAACGGCTTCGATGACAGTCTGCCCCTTGGCAACCAGTTCGCTCTGACGCAAGGTCTCATCGGTTTTGCCTTTGCCCTTCATCGAGAACCAAGCCATGTTGCTCTTGCTCTTGGTATGGCTCTCGTCGTGATAGTCCTTCACACCTTCAAACGCCACGGCGCCGCCGCTTTTCAGAATCAGGTCGTTACCGCTATTGAGCTTTGCGACTTGGTAACGCTGGTCGCCATTGCTGACCAGCGTCAGGTTACCTACGGTTTTGATTTCGGTACCGACGTTGGTGGTGTGGGTGACTTCATCGCGCTTGGCTTTTTTCGCGCCCCAGCCGCCGTTCTCTTTCATGTCATACAACGTATGCGTGCTGTCCTGCGCCGCCAACAAACTCAACTTATCCCCGCTATACAGATAAGCCTCATTCCCCGCGCTGATCCTGCTCGCCACGATCGTGGTGTCACGCCCAGCCTGGCTGACAAAATCGCCACCCGCCGTCAGTACGCTCGCTACTTGAGTGGTCTGGTCGTCCGAGGTCTTGATGCGTTTTTTGCCGTCCTTTTCCTTGCCTTCGACGTTATGCATGTCGCTGACCGACGCGACGTTGAAGTCGCGGCCGGCGACGATGTTGAGGTCTTTGCCGGCGGTGGCGGTACTGCCGATGATGTTGACGTCTTGCCCGGCCTGCATATTCAGGTTGCCGCCCGCCGTGACGCTGGCGGCGAGATTTTTGACGTCGGTGGCGATGCTGGATTTATGCCCGCCGTCGCTGAATGCGTGCTTCACGCGGGTGTCGCTGGCGGCGACTAGGTTGAGGTCACGGCCGGCGGTGAGGTTGGCGTCGTTGCCTGCAACCAGTGCGCCTCGGTTGGTGAGGTCGCGGCCGGCATCGATGGCGAGGTTTTCGCGGGCGACGATGGTGCCGGCGCTGGTGTCGGTGAGGGTGCGCATACCGGCGCCGTCACGCACCTGGATGGCGGTGTTGTCGTTGGTGACGTCGCCTTTGAGCGCCGTGAGGCTGACTTGTTTGCCGCGTATTTCGCCGGCCATGGCGTTGCGGATGCTGTCCTGGGCCAGCAGGCTGAGGTTGTTGCCGGCCTCGACCAGGCCGCCCGTGTAAATGCTGCCGCTGCTGACGGCGGAGAGGTTGTTGCTGGCGCGCAGGGTGCCGACGTTGATCAGGTCGCCGCCGGTGACCAGGTTGAGGTCGCGGCCCTGGATCAGGCTGTTGCCGCGCACGTTGCGTGAGTCGGCCTGGGCCAGGTACAGCACGGGCACGAGGACGGTCTGGCCGTCGACCACGCGGTTTTCCATCCACACGATGTCGTGGGTCAGGGCACCGACTTGCTGGCTGGTCAGAGACACGCCGAGGCTCAGGCGCAGGGCGTCTTTGCTGGCGAGGCCGTTGTCCATCAAGTAGCGGAACTGGTCGGCGTCGCTGGCCAGGCCGCCGGCGAGGAAGCGTTGGCCGGTTTGTGCGAGGACGGCGTCGCGGATCAGGCGGGTTTCGTATTGGCCATCACCCAGTCGGCGCCAGGCGTTGTCAGCGTTGTAGCCGAGTTTGCCGAGCATGTAGTCGGAGCTGAAGAAACCGGACGCCGAGGTGAACTCGGGGTTGGTCTCGATCAGGTAGTGGCTGGTAGGGTCGGCGCTCTTGACGAACAGGCCGTACTCGCCCTTGGGCAGTTGGAAGTTGGGCGAAGTGGTGGGGTCGACCGCCGCGAACGCGGTGCCGGTGTAATCCACGGGCACGAAGCCGCCGCCGGGGGCGGCACCGACAACCGGCAATACCGTGCCGGGTGCCTGGGCGCTGGCGTCGTTGGCGTGCTTACTCAGGTTGATGTTGATACCGCCGACGGGGATACCCGTCTGGTCGTCGCCGAGGGTGCCGGTCAACTGGGCCAGGGTGTTGTTATGCAGCGTGCCGTTTTGCAAAGTGCGGGCGACGTTGAGGTTGACGCTGCCGCCGGCTTGCAGGGTGGCGTCGTAGCCGGGGCCGCCGTTGTTGGTCCAGGTAGTGACGTTGCTTTGCTCGACAAAGCGGCCGTCGGAGGAACGCGCCTTGAGCGCTTCGAAACGTGCCACGTCAAAGTTGCCCGCAGCAACGGCGGCATTGAATGCCGGAATATCGTGGAACTCCATCTGGTCCCATTCGCCGGTGTTGATCCTGCTCGGCGTACCGATGGTGATGGTGTTCTGGCCGGTACGGGTGCCGGCGCCCTGGTTGAGCAGATCATTGGCAGTGATGCTCAGATTGCCGTTGGCGGCCAGCAGACTGTAGCGGTTCTGAACGTTGTCGCCCTGAATGACCAGGTCTTTGCCAGACACCAAACGGGCGGCTGCCGAGTCCTTGATCGCCGATTCAAGGTAGGTCTGGTAGATATTGATTTGACCGCGCTTGAACGAGTCGTGACCGCCGCAATGTTGGCCACAAATCCACTCCACACGGCCGCCGGTCAGGGTCTGCCCCAGTTCGAATTCAGCCTTGGCGTTTTCCATGTAGGCGGCGCTGATGCCGATATTGCCTTCACTTTCCACGGTGCCCGAAAGGTTGCTGAAACCGGCTGCGCGCCCGCCATTGACGGCGGCAAATGTCAGGTTGCCCTTGCTGTAGATGTCGCCGTAAAGGTTGCTGAAACTATTGCCGCGCAAGGTCATGTCGCCGCCGCTGAACAGCAGCGTGTTGGCGGCATTGGTGATGCCATTGACTGCGGTGAGGTTCACCGCGCCCTGGGCACCGAGGGTGCCACGGTTGTTGATTTGCGCAGCGGCGATATCCAGTTGCTGGCGGGCGGTGAGGAAGCCGAGGTTGTCCAGGGTGCCGCCCAGGCTCAGGCGCGCATTGGTGGCCGCCAGGCGGCCGCCGTTCTGACTGAGGTTGTTGGCTGCGACGGTGAGTGTTTGCAGGGCCGATACGCGGCCGCTGTTGGTGATATCGCCGGTGGTGATGCTCAGGTCGCCGTCGCTGAGCAGTTCACCGCCGTTGTCCAGGCTCGCCACATTGAGGATCAAGCCCTTGGCGCTGGCCATGCGATCGCCGGCCTTGAGGGCCAGTGCTTGGTCGCTCTTGTAGGTGAGTACTTCGTTGAGTTGCACACGGCCCAGGCCATCGACTTTACCGAATGCCCAGTCGGCGCTGCCCATGCCCTGAATATTGCCCTGGCTGCCGGAGAGGCTCGCGGTGTTGAGGTGGAACAGGCCGGTGCCGGCGTGTTGCAGCATCCCGTTCTGGTTGTTGAAGCTGGCTGCGTCAAGGCTGAAGCCCTGGCTGCCGAATTCGAGGGTGCCGTTCTGGTTGTTCAACGCACCGCTGAGGTTGACACTGCTGCTGACGCCGCCCAGCGCACGCAGTTGCCCGTTGGCGCTGTTATCCAGGTTGCCGCCAGTGAAGGTCAGGCCCTGGTTGGCTTCGATCAGGCCGCCCTGGTTGGTGAGGGTGTCACGTGAGGTCAGGCTGATCTGGTTGCCGCTGAGCTGGCCATTGGCGCTGTTGTCGAGAGTGGCGCCGCTGACGGTCACTTGTTCTTTGCCGAACAGCTTGCCGCCACGATTGGTGAGGGCTTCGACGGTCAGTTGCAGATTGCCGACCAGGCTCGCCATCAGGCCGCCGCTGCTGTTATCGGCAGTGTTGGCGGTGACGCTCAGGCTGTCGCCCTGCACGGTGCCGCCCTGGTTTTGCAGGCGGGTGGTGCTCAGTACGGTGGGGGCGCCGCTGCTGAGGATCAGGCCCTTGCGGTTGCTCAGGTCCTGGCCGCTGTAGCTCACGCCTCCGGCACCGGCCAGCAGTTGGCCGTTGTCGTTGTTCATCTGCTGTGCGGCGATGTCCAGGCGCTTGCCGCGCAGGGTGCCGCCGGCGTTGTTGAGGGTGGTGAGTTGCTTGACCAGCACGCTGCGTTCGCCCGCGTCGATCTGGCCGCCCACGTTGGTGAGCAGGTCGCTGACCTTGAGCACCACGTCGCCGCCATCGCTGACCAGCGCGCCTTTGGTGCTGTTGTTGAGGGTCTGCGCGGTCACGTCAACGGTCTGGCCCAGCAGGATGCCGGCGCTGTTGTCGAAGCGCTCGCCTTGCAATTGCAGCAGGCCTTCGCTCTGGATACGGCCTTGGGCGTTGAGCAATTGGCCCGGGCCTTTGAGCAGCAGGCTGACGCCTTGGGCGCCACCGGCCAGCAGGCCGGCGTTGCGGTTGTCGAGGCCGGAGGCGCGCACGTCGAGGTGGTCGCCCAACACGCGTCCGGCGCGGTTGTCGATGTCGCCACCGGCCACGTCGAGCAGCAGTTGTTTGCCGACGATCACACCGCTCTGGTTATCCAGGTTTGCCGCGTGCAATTCAATATCGCCCTGCCCGGCCTGCAGGCGACCCTGGGCATTGCTGAGCTGTTGCGCGGCAGTGAGGGTGAGTTTGCCGGTGTCGGCGCTCAGTACGCCGCCTGCGTTGCTGCTGAGGCTGCCGGCGGTGACGTTGAGGTCGGTGCTGGCCTGGGCAAAACCCTGGTTGTTATTGAAGGCGTTGGTGACGTTCAGGTTGAGCGCGCCGCCGTCTGCCTGGATCAAACCCTTGAGGCTGTTGTCGAGGGCGTTGGCCTTGACGGTGGTGGTTTTGGCCACCAGCACGCCATTCTGGTTGTTCAGGTTGCCGGCGTTGACGGTCAAGTCGTTGGCGATGACTTGCCCGCCGCTGTTGTTCAGGTCGGCACTGGTCAGCACCAGGCTGCCGCCGGCCATTTCGATACGGCCTTGGCGGTTATCCAGGGATGCGCTGTTGAGCGTGGCGGCCTGGCCTTCACCGAAGCGAATCAACCCGCCGAGGTTGACGATGGCCGGCGAGTTGAGCGCCAGGCTCTGCTCGCCGAACAGGCGTGCGCCGGCACCCTGGTTGGTGAGTGTGGCGCTGCTGACGTCGACGGTCTTGGCCTGGATGATCGCGCCCTGGTTGGTCAGCGCTTGCGCGGCAGTGATCGCCAGCGCCCGGCTGGCCAGCAGGTTGCCGCTGGTGGTGACGGTTTGTGCGTTGACCACCAGATCGCCGGTGGCGTTGCGGCTGTTGTCGGCGGCGACACCGGCTTCGATGATGCCGGGGTTGGTGACGCTGGCCGCGTTGATTTCGATGCGCTGGCCGGCGGCGATGCTCTTGCGGTTGACCAGTGCCTGGGCGCTGGAGACCTGCACGTTGCCGTTGGCGTAGACCTTGTCGGTGAGGTCGACAGTCTGCGCGGTGACCTTGACGTTGCCGGTGGCCGCCGCCTGCGCCATGCTCAGGCGCCCATTGGCATCGAGCTGAATATCGCCGCCACTGGCCGCCAGGGTGCCGTCGAGCTTCACGCCCACACCGGCTTCGGTGCCCACCAGTTTGATCGCGCCGGCATACATGCCGCCCAGGGCCGAGGAGTCAATCGCCAGCTCGGGTTTGGCGCTGCCGTCGTCGGCACGTGCGGTGGCTTTCAGGCTTTGGGCGTCGACATCGTTGCGCCCGGCAACCACGGCCAGCTCGCGGGCGTTGATTTGTGCGTTGATCTTGGCCGAACGGGTGATGATCTCGAAGCGGTCGACGTTGCTGGCGTTCAAGCCTTGGCCATCGATGGTCACGGCGCCGCCGTCGACTTGGTAACGCTGCAGTTGGCCGTTTGCGTCGATCACCGGTTTACCGGTGGTCAGCGTGACATTCGGGGTGTTGATAAAGCCGCAGCCGCTGCAGGTGACGCCATAGGGGTTGGCGACGATGACTTTGGCCGACTGCCCCGCCACTTCGGTGTAGCCGCGCAACTGGCTCGGGCTGCCGCCGTTGACTTCGTTGAGGATGACGTTCGCCGCGCCGCCCTTGAGGTTCGGGTTGCCGACAATGATTCCGCCCAACTGGGTGTTGGTCATGGCACCATTGGCGTTGTTGAGAATCACGCCGTTGGGGCCGACGTTGTAGTCCTTGAACTGGTTATGGGACAAGCCTGCGCCGTTAGGCGTGGCGATGTTCACCACCGGTACGCCATTGCCCGCCTGGCCAACCGTAGTCCCCGGCGTACTGACCACGATGCCTTCGGCCTGGGCCAGCAGCGGCTGCCAGAACAGCGCGTTGGCCAGGATCAACGCCAGGCCGCGCTTGGGCAGGCCGAAGAACGAATCCCGGCGTTTCAGGGCAGCGGAAGGTTGGCGGGCCAGAAAGGCAAAGTGGCGAACATCCATTGTCAAATTCTCGATGTAACGGGCGTTGAATTACAGGAAGAAATCCATGCGGAAGTAGATCGGCGCTTCGCGCTCGGTCAATACAGCGGGTCTTTCCAACGAATGGGCAAAGGTGACGCTGGTGCTGACGTGTTTGCCGCGAGCGAACAGTTCCAGGGAGTTGCTGGATACGCGGCCATGGTTATCGCCGTTGTAGCGGTCGTTGGTAATCACGCCCTGGTCGTAACCAACGCTGGCGCCATACTCAGCGAACGCTGGGCGCAGCCAGTCGAGCGTGACCGGGCGGGCCCAGCGCACTTCATTGCGCCAGTAGCCACCGCTGTCGCCGGTGAGCAATTGGTCTTTGAAGCCGCGCACCGACGATGAACCGCCGAGGCTCATGCGCTGCGGCGAGAACAGGATGTCTTCGCTGCGTTGGCCGGTGGCCAGGCTGCTGAAGCTGAACGACTCGCCCCACAGGCTGAATGGCTGCAGGTAGCTGACCGTGGCGGTGTATTTGCGATAGCGCGAGTTCGGCTGGCGTCGACCAAGCGAGTCGCGCTCATCCTGGGCCTGGGCATCCAACAGGCCGATGCCGTTCTGCACGCCCAGGTCGAGGTTGACGAAAGCACTGCCGATACGTCGCCCGTGGTTGACGCCCAGTTGCAATTCGCTGAGACGGTTGCTGCTGGACTCGGTGCGCACGTCGAGGATGTAGTTGTTGGTGCGCAGGTGGGCCAGGCCGACGTTGACCGAGGTCTTGCTCACGTCATCGCGGTGGATCACCCGCTCGGCGCGCAGTTGGTGGTTCTGGTTGTCGCCGTCCTGCTTGAATTTGAAGTCGTCGGTGGTGCCGTAGGTGCGGTAATCGCTCTCGCTGTAGGTGTAACTGAAATTCCACCAGCCCCACGGCACGTTGTAATAAAGCATGCTGTTTTTCGAGGTTTTCTGGTGGTCGCTGATGGCATCGTGGCCGCCGCGCAGCACCAGTTGGTCGGCCAGGCCCAGCGGGCTGTCCCACTCCAGGCCCGCGCCCCATTGCTGTTCACCGGTGCTGCGTTGCCCGTCGTTATTGCGCGACAGGCTGGCGCGCCAGGGCTTTTGCGGAGTGTTTTTGACCACCACGTCGCTGCCGCCGATCTGCTGGCCGGGGGTCAGTTCCATTTGCGCCTGTTTCGACGGCAGACGGTTGAGCTGGTCCACCAATTGCTCGACTTCGCGCAGGTTCAGCGCTTGACCGACCTTGCCGGGAAACGCCATGGCCAGTTCGCGGTCGGTGACGTTGCTGCCGTCTGCGCTTCGCACCGCTTCGAGTTTGCCTTCCACCACCAAGACCTGGAGGTGGCCGCTGGAGAGGTCCTGCTGCGGCAAGTAGGCGCGACTGGTGACGCGGCCTTTGGCGATGTAATAGTCAGTGATGACCTTGAGCAGTTCATTGAGCTGCGAGACGCCCAGGCATTGGCCGACATAGGGTTTGAGCAGCAGCGTGCGGTCGCTGGCGGACAGGCTGTCGGCGCCCTTGAGTTCGATGTCTTTGATCGGGAAGCAGCGGGTGTCCGCAGGCGTGGCCGGGGCCTGGGGCTTGGCCTCTTTGCCGGGCAGGTCCTTGAGTTCTTCAAGGCGTCGCTGCTGCTCTTCGAGCAGGCGATTCTGCCGGTCACGGATCAAGTCTTGATCGCCCGGCGTGGGGGCGGCGGTGGCGCTGTTCAGGCTCAAGTAGGCGAGCAAGACAGTGCACAGTAAATACCGAGTCCGTGGTAACAAAGACATGTTCGATCCATCGAAAAATCAAGGGGCGGCAAATTAACATCGAAGTTCCAGCGTTCAAAGACACTGGGCTAGTTGCACATTCGCCCGCATTAAACTCATAACCCATTGATTAATAACAATTAAAACCTATCAAAAAACAAACATGCCGATACCGTGAAGGATTATTCCGACAGGTGGCTGATTTTTTGATGGCGATAAGGCGAAGAACCGATTAGTTGCCATTATTAGGCCACTAAGCTCTTGGCGCGTTAGGTTAGTGCGAGGGTTTTGGGAAAAGTTCGCGGGTATAGTGTGAATTGGATCCCATTTATCGGATTCATCCACCGACTGCCCCCACCGCTTTTTTGTAGGAGCGAGCTTGCTCGCGAAAAACTCACAGGCATCGCGCCCCTTCAGGAAGCACGCGTTATCGTTGACATTTTTCGCGAGCAAGCTCGCTCCTACATATTACCGGCGCCTTGGTCTTTTGGCTGGCCGGGCACCAGGGTCAGTGGCGGGCGTTCCACGTCCCGGGACACGTGGGGCTTCACTTCCCCCACGCCACCCTCTTCGTCGTTGTGGATCACCAGCACACCCGGCTTGCGCAATTGTTCCAGGTCGCCTTCGCCCAACTTGAAACTCTCAATCAGAAGCTTGTCGCTCAGGGCATTGGCCTCGGCGCGGCGCTGGGCGAACTTGCGGCCCTTGCGTTGTTGGTAACGCGCCCAACTGATCAGGATCAGCGCGTTGAACACCGCGATCCACAGGTACACCTGCAAGGTATTGAGTGCGGCGAAGATCGGCGCTTCCAGGCGTGGGCCGCCATGGGTTTCCAGCATGGCGCTCATGCCGCGCGCCAGCAGCCAGATCAGACCGGCCCAAGCCGCCAGGGTCAGCAGCACATCGATGAACCACATCACGGCGTTTTGCCGGGTTCTGACCAGTTTCATGCTCACGCCTCCTCTGGGCTAGGTTTGATACCGCGATCCGGGCTGACCCAGCGTGCGCGTTTCTGGTGTTGCTTGAACAACACCTTGGGAAAGCTGACCAGCGTGGTCAACAAGCTGACCAGCCAGAACACCATCGGGTACCACACGGTCCAGAACAGAGTCTTCCACAGGTCTTTTTCATAACGCCGGTCAATCAGGATGCTCACCGCAAACTGCATCAGGCACACCATCGCCAGCACCAGGCCGGTAAACGCCGGGGGCACCAGCGAGTCCACGGCAATCGCCGGGGGCAGCACGATGAATTTACCCACGGCCCAGAAAATCACCGAGAGCAGGAAGGTGAAGGCCCAACCGGTGGACAGGCAGTATTCGAACAGCAGCGGCCACAGGTAACGATGGCGCCATTGCCAGATGCCACGGATGTTCTTGAACAGCACTTCGGCGCCGCCCTGGGCCCAACGCAGGCGCTGCTTCCACAGGCCGCCGACGGTTTCAGGCATCAGGATCCAGCACAGGGCACGGGGCTCGTAGAAGATGGCCCAGTGGTCGAGTTGCAGCTTCCAACTGACATCGATGTCCTCGGTGATCATGTCGGTGCTCCAGTAGTCGATGCGGTCCAGCGCCTTTTTACGGAACGCCACCACCACCCCCGACACCGTGAAGATCCGCCCGAACACGCGCTGGGTACGCTTGATCAAACCGATGATCGAAGAGAACTCGCCCACCTGCACCCGGCCAATCAAGGTGGAGCGTGTGCGGATGCGCGGGTTACCGGTCACGGCGCCCAGGCGCGGGTTATCGAGCATTGGCGCAACCATGTAGGCGGCAGCGTTTTTGTCGAGCAACGCATCGCCGTCGATGCACACCAGGTATTCACTGCGGGCGGCCACAGCACCCATGCGCAGGGCCACGGCCTTGCCTTGGTTCTGCGCCAGGTGCAGCACGCGCAGGCGCGGGTTTTCCAGAGCGAGGGCGTCAAGCACGGCGGCGGTGTTGTCGCTAGAGCCGTCGTTGACCGCGATCACTTCGATATTCGGGTACAGCTGGTCCAGCGCCGCGTAAATGGTCTCGGCAGCGTTATCGCCCTCGTTGTAGCAAGGGACGATGATCGAAATCATCGGGTTGCCGGTCAGGGTCGGCGCCGGGGTGTCCTCCTCCCAGGCCCAGTGGCGCTCCCAATGCAGCCAGAAGTACAAGCCGCCGGCAATCCACAGCCCCGACATGAACAACGGGTAGAAAAACACGAAGTCCATCAGGAACTGCCCGGTGACCAGGAAGATCAAGCCCAGGGGCACGCCCAATACCAGCGCCAGGACGAATAAAGCCAGGATTCTGTCGAACATGATCAAGGATTCCACTGGTTGGAAAGGGCCGGACGCACGGTTTTCAGGTCCGGTGAGTTTTCCAGGAAGTTGTCCGGGTAATAGCCGAAGCTCTTGACCCCCTGGCGTTTGAGTACCCCCATCCATTCAGCCATTTGCGCACCGTCGATGTCGGTCGCCTCTTGAGTACGCCAGTCTTTGGCTTGCAGCTCGAACACCGTGCGTTCAAGCGCGCCGGGGCGGGCTTTGACCGTGGCAACCAGTTTCTCCAGCCAGGCATTGGAGTTTTTCTGCGTTTGGCCTTCCATCAACGGCATGGCCATCGGCGCGGTCCAGTCATAGGTCTGGAGGAAGTCGTCGAGGTTCTGCGCAAACCAGGCTTCGCTTGGCGGGTTAAGCATCGGCTCGGCGAAGATATTGCGCGCGGTCAGCACCTGCGGCCCGCCAATGGCGCGGACCTTGGCCGTCAGTTCATTGGTGAAGTCGATCAGGTAGCGGCTCTTGAAGCGGGTCCAGCGTTGCATCACCGCAGGGTCGGCGCGCAGGGCCGCGATGCTGCCGGGCAGGCCGTTGGCGGCATAGGTCCTGAGCGCAGCGGGGCTGGCGTCTTCGAAATCCGACAGCACCGCATCATCGTGGTACAGCACGCCGTCGATGGCACTGTTGCGTGCCAGGTCCTCATAGAGCTCACCGATGACCTTGCGCACCTGGGGATCAAACGGCGACAGGCGTTTGTATTGATCCGGGTCGAGACCGACCTTGCCGGTCTGCGGATCCCAACGCGTTACGCGGGGCAACTTGGGGTCGAGGGCGAAGCTCAGCACCGGCATCCACGCATAGACGCTGGCATGGGCGCGGGTATGCAACTGCCATGACACGCGGTTGAACAGGTCGGCGCGCACCGGCAGGTGACGGTTGGGGAAGTACAGCGAACGCACCAGGCCGTCACCCTTGGGGTCGGCGAAGGCTTGCAGGAAGACGGTGCCCGCGCCCATGTCCACCACGCGCTGCACCAACTGGTCGAGGTTGCGCGCTTGTTGGGCCGGGTCCGGGTCATACACGTTATCCAGGTCCACATGCAGCACGCGCAGCGGCGCCGGGGTTTGTACCGCGACGATGCTGTTGGCGAAGTGTTCGCCATCCGGGTCGGAGGCGACGAGGAAGCGCGGGCTGTTCATCAGCTTGCCGAGGTCATCGATGCCGTCGTCCAGGGTCAGCGCCATCTGGTAACCCTGCTCTGCGACGAGCGCCAATGTAGTGCCCTTGGCCGCACCGTACGGCCACACCCAGACCCGTGGCGCCTTGCCGGTGACGGTCTGGATTTTTTTCGAGATGGCGGCGATATCGGCACGCATCCGCGCATCGAACTGCGCCTGGGTTTCATAGCGGCCCGTGGCCGGGTCAAAACGCAGGCTGGTCGCGGCCGGCTCCAGGTTGCCCTGAGGGTTGGCCAATATGCCTGTGTGGCTGGCGTCAGTGTGTGCGGCAATCTCCACCAGCCCGGACTGGGACACTTCCCGGATCTGCTGCCAGGTGAGGAATTCTCCGCGCGGCCGTGGCATCCCGGCGAAATCCACCGGCTGATTCATCGGCGTATCAATCCAGTAGCCTACCGGCGCCAGCAACGCCGGCCAGTGGTAGGCGCGCAGGATCGGCATGACCCGCGTGTAAAAGCTGGAATAACCATCATCGAAACTGAGCATGACAGCCTTGGGCGGCAGTTCGGGGCCGCCCCGGCGCGCCGCCAGGATCTGGTCGACGGAAACCGCCTGATAGCCATTCTCGCGCAACCACGCCAACTGCTCGATCAAACGCTCGGTACGCACCGCCACCACGGCCTGGTCGGGGTCGCGGTCGTTAACGTCGTGGTAGGCAATACCCAGGAAGTGGTTTTTCGGCCACGGCGCTTCGTTGGGCGCTATCGGCCGTTCGGCGGGCGGGGTGTAAGGCGCGGGTTGCTGGGCGCAGGCGCCGGCCAGCATTACACCCAGGATCAACAAGCAATGGCGGAGGACGGTCATGGTCGGCTCTTTCTAGAATCGGTAAGTGAGGTCGACGAGCAGACGCAGATCGCGTTCTCGGTCGCCGTCGTAAGGGCGGCTGATCAGGCTCAGGTTGGCACCGACCTCCAGCACATCGTTCCAGAGCAGGCGCTGGCCGTAGCCGATCAAACCGATACCGCCGGTGGAATAATCGCGCTGGCTGTAGGTACCGACACCGACCTGGAATTGCTGGCTCCACTGGGTTTCATAGCGGTGGTAGAGCACATGATTGACCGTGACCGTGGGCAACACGGTGAAGTCCGACTTGGGGTTGAAGTACACCGTGTCGCTCTTGGTGTTATGGCTGGCGCCGACTTCCAGGCCCAGGTCCACTTGCACATGGGGCGAGCGGTAGAGGCCCTCGCGGCCCGTGAGCAAGGCTTCGAGACGGTCGTTGCCGTCACTGAAATGGGACGGGCTCACGGCCAGCTTCCACTCACGGCTTTCGTTGGCACGCCAGCGGATGAAACCGCTGCCGCCATTGGCGGTGATGTCGGCATTCAACGCCCGCAGCGGCGTCGTGGCCAGGAGGTAGCCGAGGCTGCCGCCGTATTGCCAGTTGTCGTTGATGTCGCGAGCAATCGACACGCTCGCGCCTTGTTTGGAACCAAAGCCGTAGGAGTGGTTGGACACCTCGGCTTGCAGGGTCATGTCGCGGGTACGCCGCTCCACGCCGACACGTTGCCAACGGTGTTGGCCGGTGCCTTCGCTGAAGTCGGCGGTGGCGTAGCCGGCCCCTGCGAACAGGCGCCAATCTTCATCGATGGGCGGCGTGTAGATCACGCTTTCAATACCCCAATCGCGGCTGCCGCTCACGGCGCCGACGTCGCCATTATTGCCGCCGCCATAGCTTTTGCCGGTGTAGGCTTCCACGCGCAGCTCGGCCATGTGGTGCACATTACGCAGACGGTCAAGGCGCTGTACCTGGCGGTTGTCCGGGTTGCGCGCCAGCACGTCGTCGGTCAGCGCATCCATTTGCCGCCACTCTTGCAGGTCCATGGCGGTATAGGCCTGGGACACTTCCAGGCCGATATCTCGCGGCGCCTGGGCTTCGGTTTCCTTGAGCGCCGCCTCGGCGCGGCGCGGCCAATCGCGGGCACGGTACATATTGGCTTGGGCCAGCTGCAGGCTGACGTTGCCGGGGGCTTTTTGCACCAGTGCTTCAAGGCCGGCTTCGCTGTCCGGCAGGTTGCCGGTGAAGGTGCTGGCCTGGGCGGCCAGTTGTTGCGCGTCCATCCAGTTGTCGTTGGGGTTGCCGATGGGCAAGCCTTTGAGTTCCTGGCGAGGGCTCTGGCTCTTGGCCAGGTTGTTGGCGACGTCGCGGGCCTCCAGGGCTTTGTCACTTTCCACCAGGGCGTAGAACAGCGCGGTGCTGTCTTCGACACGGTCGGCCGGGTCGGCATCCGGCGCAGCCAGTGCCTGGCGGTACAGCGGCTCGGCTTTTTCCGGCTGGCGCTGGTCGAGGTAAGCGGCGGCGACCCAACGGATGGCGTACGTCGGCAATTGCACGCCCTCGCCTTGCAGGGTTTGGTACTCGCGGATCACCTCGGCGGTGCGTGCCCGCGCCTTGAGGGCTCCCAGGCGGTCGATGCGCCAGCCCACCACATCGTCATGGGCACTGGCGTCCGGCGTCCAACGGGCCAGCAGTTGGTCGTAATCGTTGAGGGCACGGTCAGCGATCACATAACGCTCTTTCTCGCTGCGCGTGGCGAACTCGGCCATCCGCACGCGCTCGGCGGCGAGATCACCTTCCAGGCGGCGCTGGGTCACCGCGTCCAGCACCCCCGGATGCTTGGCCGACAGGCGCAACGCCGGCTCCGGCAAGCGGGCCCTTTGCAGGGCAACCATGTATTCGCGGATCACCTCAGGCTTGCTACCTGCGAGCACGAATGCCTTGTCGAACTCATTCAGGGCATCGTAGTTCAGGCCGGCGCGGGTCAGCGCGTAGCCCAAGGCCATGCGCCGGTTGGCGTCATCCGGCTTGGCGGCCACCAGCGTACGGGTGCGCAACAGCGCTTCGTTGGTCTGGCCGGCGTCGGCCTGGGTCAGGGCCTGGCCCAGTTTCAGGTCGACATTATTCGGCTCGCGCAGCAGCGCCTGCTGGTAGACCGCCAGGGCCTGCGGCCACTGCTTCTGGTTGCGATAAGTACGGGCCACCGTGGCCAGTGCCTGGGTCGTCAGGTTGCGATGTTTGCCTTGGGCTTCGTACACCTTCAGCACTTCGGCGTCTTGCCCGGCCCAGCCGGCGATGACCAGGTGATCGCTGATCTGCCCCGGCGTCTGTCGCTCGACGGGCAGTTGGCGCAGTTGGGTCAGGGCGGGCGTGAAGTTGCCGTTACGCGCTTGGATGATCAGCGCATCGTAGGCCGGATCGGCGAATGCGCAGGCGGGGGTGAGCAACTGGCTGCACAAAGCGGCGCCGATAAGCAGACGTAGACGGCCTGGCGCACTGAGAGGGAGGTTTCGCAGCATGTCGTGAGCTTCCTTACACACGGAAAGCTACAACGATAGGTGGTCCTGAGCAGTTTGCATCAGGGTGTCGGCGTCTAGTGACCCGACCTAGCTTTCCTGTAGGAACTATCCATCAGAAATGTAAGGAAAAGACCTGGCAGGAACAATTGTTCAGAATTAGCCGTGCAGGTGGGAGGGGGCTTGCTCCCGATAGCGGTCCTCCAGTCACCAATGCACTGGCTGAGCTACCGCTATCGGGAGCAAGTCGAATCGTCGCACCGCCCCTCCCACATTTTTTTGACCGTGCTCGCAACCTGTAGGGTTATTGAGCGCGGTTGACGGTGCCGAATTTAGCCATGACAAAGCCGATGAATTGCTCGACGGTCATCTTCTGGCCGTTGAAGGTCACTTCATTGTTGGCGTAATGCAGCTTGGAGACCACGTCGCTACCGACCAGGGTCGCCAACTGAGACCCAACGGCCACGCCACTGACCGTTTCGGCCGTCATCTGCGATTGCTGTTCGATGGTTTGCGGGTCAGTGACACCGCCCAGCTGGGCCTGCAACGCCGCCACGTCCGCCACCATCGGCTTGGAGAGGGTCAGGTTGGCATCCAGCAAGGCCACCATCTGCTTGCCCAGTTCAACCGGCGGCAGTTCCATGGAGGCCGGTTTGGCCAGGTCCACGACCAGGTTGAATTTGCTTTCGCCGTGGGTGGTTTTCAGTGACAGGTTTTCCACCGCCAGTTGTGGCTTGGCGGCCAGCACCTGGTTGACGTTGGTTTCAGCCAGGGTCTGCTCGGCTTCGGTCAACTGCAGTTCAGGCACTGGCTGGCCGGCAGCGGCGGCGGCTTGCACCGGCTGCATCTTGTCCTGGTAGAGCTTGGTCAGCACCAGCATCGCCGGGATATCGACGTTCTTCATACTCAGGGCCATGGCTGCCGAACCAACAGGTTTGCCCTGGTAACCGATCTCGTCGATTTTGTAGTCGACACGGCCGGCCAGGTTGTTGTCCTTGGTTTCGCTGGTGTCTTTCTGCTCGAAGCCCTTGAGGGTCAGCACGGCTTTCTGCGGGCCGAAGGTGACTTTGGTGTCGGTCAACTCAACCGTGTTTTGCCCGGTGTAGAAGCCGAAGGTGGACTTTTGCAGGTTGCTGGCCACGGTCAGGCCGGCCAGCTCGGCTTCGAACGGCTCGCCATTGCCGTCGATGGCGCTGACCTTGAGGCTGTTCATGTAACCGTTGGCCTTGACCTTCTGGCCTTCGGCGGTGCTGTCAAAGTCCAGGTTGGCGCCGGAGAAGCTAACCGAGGATTTGTCGTCCTTGAGCTCCAGCGGCAGCAACTCGAGGTTACCGCTGACCGAACGGCTGTAGCCGATATTGGCCACGCCTTTGAGCGGCGACACGTCTTTGCTGGCAGCGAACCATTTTTCAGTGGTGGCGTTCTTTTCCAGAGCGTAGTGACTGGTCGCCATGACCGGCAGCCACTTCAGCGTGACCAGGCGCGAGAACGGCAGGGGGCCGTGTTCGATATGGTCAACGAACAGCAGCTCGGGGTTCGGGTTGTCCTGGCCGAATACCGTGCCCTGCCCCTTGAGGCGGTAGTGCGCGGTGCTGCTGAACACGCCGCGCTCCAGCGACACCAGCTCCAGGCTCACGTTGCCGTCGACGCCGGCCATGGCGGTCTGCAGTTCCTTGTTGGCGTTCTGGATCGCGGTTTGCAGCACCGGCTCCAATTGCTTACCGGTGTACCAGGCACCGCCTGCACTGACGGCACCGATCGCGACAACAAGACCCAAGAAAACAACGGCTGGCTTATTCATGAAGTGACCTGATCAAATCCTGTGAGAAGTGGGCTGTCTTCCTTGAACCCCGCAGGGGTTGGCTCAAGCCCGCCGAAAACGGGGAAAGATTAGCACTGGCGGCCGCGCACGGCCCAGTTTTCTCAGAGCGATCAAGTCCGCACTTGGTTCAGGAGTACTCCATATCGATCTCATCGAGTTGGTGATCAAAGCTCTTCAGGCGCGCCGTCCAGGTGTAGACCAGCACCTCGAATTCACGGTGGATCACAGCATTGCCCGGGGTGTCGACCTTGGGATCACAGAAGTCCAACTGGTAGCGCTCGCGGGCCATCTGGTTGGCCACGTCCGATAGTTCCCGGGCGTTCTTCAGCCAATGCCTGCCGTCGGCGACCTGCCGGTCGAGGACCACGCACTGTTTTTTCAGGGCTTCGAGGCTTTTTTCCAGGGGCGTGCCGGTGAGTTCGCCCATGACTTCCTGGAAGGTGCGCCCAGGCTGCCAGTAGCTGCCCCAGAAATAGCGGTCGAACACGGTTTCGACGCGGCGCAGGGCGACTTTGGTGTCCCAGATCGCCACGCGGGTCTTACCCTGTTCGAGCAGTTTTCGCTTCACCCGTTGGCCTTGGTACGACGCCCAGGCCACCACGCCGATGGACAACGTGCCGATCACCAGGCAGGCGCTGTCGAGGAACACCATGGCCTTGTCGAGTTGATGCGCGAGCATGACACCGTAGAAATAGGCAGCCGATAACAGCACCAGCGCGAAGAGCACGCACCAGAAAGCGGGAGCATAAGGGTTTTTCATTATTGGAATCCCCATGAGCAAACGCGAGCAGTGAGCCGCAGGCGCCCCTGGTTGGAAAACCACGGGGGCCCGCCTGTCAAAGCATAGCTATTTGCTCAGGGTTTGCTGGCTGGCGCCGCTTGCGTTCGTCCGCTTTCCCAACCACCGCCCAAGGCCAGGAACAGGTCGATCTGGCTCATGGCAACCTGAGTGTTCGCCGCCGCCAGTTGCGCCCGCACGTCGGTGTAGGTACGGGTGGCTTGCAGGTCCGCGAGGAACGATGCACGACCGGCCTGGAAGAAGCGGTGTGTCTGCTCCGAAGCCACCTTGGCCGACGCGCCGGCATCGGCCAGGGCGTCGCGGCGTTGCAACTGCGCCGTATATTGCGCCAGGCCGGTCTGGGTTTCGCGGATGGCGTTAAGCACCACACCGTCAAAGTGCGCAAGAGCGCCCTGGGTGGCGGCTTCGGCCTCGTGAATGCGCGCCCGCGCGCCGTTGGTCGGTACCGTCCAACTGATCAGCGGGCCAAAGCCCCAGCGGTTGGTGGGCGCCGTGCCCAGGTCATCCAGAATACCCACGGTGCCCACGGTGGCACCGATGCTGATGTCCGGGTACAGCGCGCCGGTGGCCACGCCGATCCGTGCGGTGGCGGCGGCCAATTGGCGTTCGGCCTGGCGGACATCCGGGCGACGCTTGAGCAGCGCGGCGCCATCGCCCACCGGGAGCAACTGCGCGATGTGCGGCAGCTCGGCGCACGTGGCGGTGCCGGCCGGCAATTGGTCCACCGGCTTGGCCAGCAACATCGACAAGCGGAACAAGCCCGCCTGCCGCGCTGCGGTATAGCGCGGCATGTCGGCGCGCAGGGATTTGTATTGGGTCTGCGAACGGGTCACCTGGGTTTCATCGCCACGCCCGGCGTCGCGCAGGCGCTGGGTCAGCTGGGTACTTTGGCCCTGCAGGTCGAGAGATTCGTTGGCAATCGCCAGCTCTTCGTTGGCGGCACAGACCTGGGTGTAGGAACGCACCACGTCGGCCACCAGGGTAATGCGTGCGATATCGGCGGCGGCTTGGGCCGCGTCGGCGCTGGCTTGGGCGCTTTCGATGCCGCGTTGCAGAGTGCCGAACAGATCAAACTGATACGAGGTGGTGATACCGACGCTGCCGATGTTCGACACCGGGACTTTTTCCGGGAGCAGAAACGCCTCGCCGGACTCCTGCAAGCGCTGTGCCTCGGCCTTGACCCCGGCATTCCAGCCACCGGCGGATTCAGCCTCCTGGGTCTGGTAGCGAGCACGCTGCAGGTTGGCGGCAGCCACCCGCAAGTCGGTGTTGGAGGCCATGGCCTGACGCACCAGCTCATCCAGGCGCGGGTCTTTGTAGAGTTTCCACCAGTCGGCCGGCACCGGCGCCGACACCACGTTGTGCCCGTCTCCCGCGAGCGGTCCTTGCAGGTCGCTACGGTTGACGGCCGATTGTTCCGGCAGCTTGTAATCCGGGCCTACCGCTTGGCAGGCCGACAGCAACACCCCCAACGCAGCGGTTGCCAGAAGCTGCTTCATGGCTTGGCTCCGTCTTGAGGTTTGTCACCGATGATCGACACCGTGGCCGTACGCCCGGCGATCATGCGGAAATCCGCCGGTACGTCATCAAAGGCAATCCGCACCGGAATCCGCTGGGCCAGGCGCACCCAGCTGAACGCCGGGTTGACGTTGGGCAGCAGGTTGGAGCCGCTGCTGCGGTCGCGGTCCTCGATCCCGGCGACAATGCTCTGCACATGCCCGCGCAGACGGGCGTTGTCACCAATCACGCGGATATCCACGCCCATGCCGACGTGGATGCCATCGAGCTTGGTCTCTTCGAAATAGCCATCGATGTGGAACGAATTGCTGTCCACCACCGACAGCACCGGGCGCCCGGCGGTCACGAACTCCTGGGTACGTGGTGCCCGGTCGTTGACGTAGCCGTCGACCGGGCTGCGGATCACCGAGCGGTCGAGGTTGAGCTGGGCCGCGTCCACGGTCACTTGAGCTTCGGCCAGGGCCGATTGGGCGCGGGCGACGCGGGACTGGCTTTCCTCCAGTTGCTCGCTCGGCACCAGGTTGCCCAGGCCGCGGTTACGTTTGTACTCGCGCTGGGCCTGGGCCAGGGTTTCCTGGCGGTCGGCCACGGCCGCCTGGGCCTGGCGCAGAGCCAGCTTGAAACGGTCCTGGTCGACAGCGAACAGCACCTGGCCCTTGGTCACCAGTTGGTTGTCGCGCACGTCGACTTGCTGGATCAGCCCGGACACGTCCGGAGCGATCTGCACGATGTCGGCACGGATATGCCCGTCACGCGTCCAGGGTGCAAACATGTAGTACATGACCATGCGCCACACAACGACGACCGCAAACGATACGATCAACAGCGTCAGGACTACACGGCCGATGGTCAAAAAAGGTTTTTTCATGTCATCAGGTATCGACTGAGTGAGTCCACGGCGCCCAGCAACAGCGCGTAGAGCCCCACATTGAACAATGCCCGGTGCCAGACCAGGCGATAAAAGTGGACACGGTTCAACAGCCCGTGCACCACCAGGAACAACCCATAGGTAATGCCCATCAGCACCAGTAGCGTGGGCAGGAACACCCCGCTGATATCCAGATCACCGATCATAAAGGCGCTCCATCAGGCAACGGCGCTTGCATTTCGCTGCCCCCAATAAATTCCACGCCGGGCAGCAACGACAGGCGCAAGCCGGCCAGTGCATGCAGCAGATGCAAGCGGGTGTCGTCTTCATCCTGCAGGCCCTGGCCGTTGAGGGCGCGGCGCGTGCGGTCCAGGGTCATCAGCAGACCGCTGGGCGCGGGCAAGCGTTCACCGGCCTTCAGGCATGCCTTGAAGTAACCGCCCACGCCTTCCACCACCTGGTTGAGCAACACCCGGGGTACGCCATAGACACGCGGCGCGTAGGCCAACAGGTCGAGCAGGTTGAGGGCCACGCGCAAATCGCGCAGGGCGGTGCCGGTGTCCTGGTTGATCAGGGCCAGGCGCGGCAAGTGCTGCATCAGGCGGTCGAGCATTTGCACGGCCATATGCCGGTGTTCGGCCAGGGTCGCAGGCTCGGTCAGGCTGACGATGTCGCGCCAGCTGAAACGGGTCAGGCGCTTGGCCGCCAGTTCGGCGCCGAAGGGCCGTGCGATCAGCGTCCACACAAAGGCGAACAGCAAGCCCACGGGCCCGGCCAGGTTGACGTTGGCGAAGTTGAGGAAGTCCGCATCATAGGCGCCCTGGATGCTGATGAACGACGAGGTGTTCACCAGCGTCAACAACATGCCCAGGTAGAAACGCGGTTGCACCGTCAGCGTGCCGATGCAGATGAATGGCACGGCAAACGCCAGCACCAGCATCGGGAAATCGTGCAGGTTGGGCAGTACCAGAAACAGATAGAGGCTGGCGAACAGCACCGACATCGCGGTCCAGAAAAAGAACCGGTAGATCTGCGGCGCCGGGTCGTCCATCGAGGCGAAAAAGCTGCACGCCACGGCGGCCAGAATCACCGCGCTGCCGCCGTCGGTCCAGCCCAGCAAAATCCACAGCACCGAAGCGACGATGATCGCGGTGACAGTGGAAAACGCCGAGTAAAACATCAGGCCACGGTCGAGAAACGGCGTGAGCCGGCCCAGGCGCCAGTGGCGGTACACGGCGCGCCAGGGCTCCTGGCTTTCGCACTGGATGGCGGCTTGCAGGCTGCGACAGTCCTGCCACAGGTCGACCCACTCGGCCAAACGATACAGGGCGTTGGAGAACAACAACGAGTGCCGGTCATCCAGCGCGTCACCCTGGGGTTGCTGAGCGTCGATCTGATCACGCAGGGCGCGCCAGCTTTCCATGGGCGCGCTTTGCTGGGTGGTTTCCAGCCATTGGCGGGCCGCTTCAAGCACAGGCGTAAGGCGCTCGAGAAACTCCGGGGCGCGATGTTCGATGGCATACAGCGCGTCATCCAGGGCATCCACCACCGGCAGCAGGTGGATCATGCGCCCACGCAGCTCCTTGGTGTTACGCACCGTCTGCGGCCGCGCGCCTTCGTGGGGCAGCTGGCCGATCATCAATTCAAGGGTGTTGAAGGTGGCAACCATACCGCTGCGCAAAGTACTGATCTGTTCGGGATCCACGTTGCGTGTCAGAAAACGCTGGCTATAGACCTGGGCGTCGGCAAACCACTTGGCCACCGAACCATCGAACACCGGCATCAGACGACGCGGCCAGAACATCGCGCCCACCACCGCCGCCACGGCGATACCGAGGAAGATTTCTTCGGTACGCGCCTCAGCCACGTCCCACACCGCCAGCGGGTTATCCACGACCGGCAAGGCGATCAGCGGCAAGGTGTAGCCGGCGAGCATCAACGCATAGTTATTCGCGGTACGCAGGTGCATGGACAGGAACAGCAAAATGCCCGTCCAGAGCGCAATCACCACCACCAGCACATAGGGCGACTGCACGAACATCGGCACAAAGAACACTGCCGCCGCGGCCCCCATCAAGGTGCCGATGGCGCGGTACAAGGCTTTGGAGCTGGTGGGGCCGACAAACGGGCTGGAGACGATATACACCGTGGCCATCGCCCAATACGGACGCGGCATTTGCATGAGCATGGCGATATACAGCGCGATCATCGATGCCGCGAACGTACGTACCCCGTAGAACCAATCGCGGGCCGGCGGCATACCGGTAAAAAATCCGTTCAAAGCGACGCCGCCTCAAAGGCACGCAGCACTCGCAGCGCGGCTTCTAAGTCACTGTGGGGAATATCGGCCAGTACGTCATGGCGCAGGCGGACCAGTTGCGCTTCCACGGCTTCCACCAACTCACGGCCACGCTCGGTGAGGCTCAACGCCTTGGCGCGACGGTCGTGAATGTCCTCGGTGCGGCACACATAGCCGCCGCTGCACAGCTGGTCGAGCAGGCGCACCAGCGACGGGCTTTCCATCCCGGAGGCCTGGGCGACTTTGACCTGATGCACACCGTCACCCAGGCGGCCGATCATCAACAGCGGCACGGCGCAGGCTTCGGAGATGCCATAGCTCACCAGCGTAGTCTGGCAGATTTTGCGCCAATTACGGGCGCCCACCACCATGCTGCTGCTGAGGTTCATCTGGAGTTGTTCGAGGGCTTGGGACACTGGATAGTTCGCATACTGTTAGTTTGCTAACTATCAATATGGTGGATCATTCGAATGTCGTCAAGTTTTGATACAAATTTGCGGATGGGTGGCGAGCCTGGTTTTTCACGTTACTCAGTTTTCTGCACCCATCGCCCACCGTGCAGCAGAACGTTCAACTCATCCACCACCTCAGCCCAATCCGCATCATCCAGAATTTCGCTGCGCAGAAATTGCTTCTGGTTGTCGGTCCAGAAAAACGCATCTTCCAGTCTCTGGTCACGCTTGAGCGGCGAATGCACCGCCACGAATTTCTCGATACTCACCGGGTCATCCGGTAGCCCAAGTTGTTTGAACAGTGACGGCAAGCTATGCACTGGCGATTCCATGGGAGCCTCCTAAAAAGACGATTCCCCAGAGTCTAGTTCAGGCGCAAGCCACGCCAACAGCCGCTCGACGCACTGTTGCGCCGACAGCACGCCGGTATCCAATACCAACGAGGCGTGCAACGGTTGTTCGTACGGCGAGCCAACCCCGGTAAACCCTGGCAACTCCCCACGCCGTGCACGGGCGTAATGCCCTTTGGGGTCACGCCCTTCGCACACCGCCAGCGAGGCGCTGCACCAGACTTCCCGATAATCGGCAGCCAGGCGTTCGGCAAACACCGCACGCAGTTCGGCCAGAGGCGCGATCATCGCAAGGATCACGATTTGCCCGTTGTCCACCAGCAGCGCCGCGAGTTCGCTGGCGCGGCGGATGTTTTCCAGGCGGTCGCTGTCGGTAAAGCCCAGGTCTTGGTTGAGGCCGCCGCGCAAGGCGTCGCCGTCGAGCACCAGGCTTTGTTTGCCTTGTTCGAACAGCGCCGCGTGCAGGCCCTGGGCCAGGGTGGATTTACCCGACGCCGGCAGGCCGGTGAGCAAGATCGCCACACCGCGATGCCCATTGCGCGCCTCGCGTTGACGGCGCGTGATGCTCGCCGTCGGCGCCACCAGGTTACTGGGCGACGGCACGCGGCACCGGCGTCGTGATGTTGCCCGCAGCCCAGGCTGACTCACGGCTGGCCAGTGCCGTAGCGATGGTTTGCACGCGGTCGGAGTCCAACTGCTCAGGCAGCGGGTCAAGCCCGGCGCTGGCGAAGATCTGGCCGTAGGCGTTGCGCAGGTCAGCGTAGGCCAGGTCGCGACGCAGGTCCGCCTGCAAGGTGTTGAGTTCGCCCTGGATCAGGTCAAGTTCGCCCAGCCCTGCTGCCTCATGTCGGTTGCGCAGCTGGGTGAGGATTTGCCCATCAATGTTGGCCAACTGTTCGTTGGTCTTGAACTGGCGTACCGCGTCCTGATAGTTGGCATTGGCCACGTAGATCTGCGCCAGCACCGCGATGGACATGGCCTGGCGTCGTGCGGTGGCGACTTCTTCACCGGCCTTGGCCACATCGATGGCGGCGGGTGCGGAGATCACGTTGAACAGGTTCCAGGTGACCTTGGCGCCGTAGTCAGCCCAGCGGTTGTCGGTCAGGAACGAGTTGCTGTCGTAATGCCCCCCGGCTGAAAACTCCAGGCCCGGCAGCAGGCGCAGCATGGCTTTGCGGGTTTCGGCGGCGCTGATACGGGTCTGGTAGTCCTGCTCGCGCAGTTCCGGGCGGTTGGCCAGGGCTTCCTGTTCCAGGCTGGCCAGGTTGACCTTCAACTGCGGCACGCTGTAGTCATCCGGTGTGGCCAGCTTGAGCTCGCTGCCCATGGGCAGGTTGATCAGCGTGGCCAGTTCGGTCTTGGCCAGCGACAACGCGCGGCGCTGCTCCTGCAACTGGCGCGTGGCTTCGATCAGCGAGCGCTGGTAACCCAGCGCCTGCACCGGGTCGCCGATACGCTGTTCGCTCATGCTCTGGCTGTTGGTCTGGGCCTGGTCGACCCGTGCCATCAGGCTGTCGATCTGGGTCAGCAAGCGTTCGGCCGCTACCGCGCGCCAATAGGCCGAGCGCACATCCTGCACGATGGTGTTGATCACCTTGCGCCGACGCTCCTGGATGATCAGGCGCTGGTCGCCCTGCTGCTTGGCGCTGATATAGCTGACGCCAAAGTCGAGCACGTTCCACACCATGGTCAGGTCGGCTACGCGGCGGTCGCGGTCCTGGGAAGTCGACGGCTCCAGGGATTGGGTGCCGGTGCGCACACTCTGGCTGCTGGAGGCGTTGGTGTTGTTGCGCCCGGCATAGCCTGCGGACAAGGCCATGCGTGGCAGCATGTCGAAGCTGGAGAGGTCGGATTGGCGTTTGGCCAGCGCCTCTTCCATCACCTTCAAGCGGCCTTCGAGGTTGTACTTAACCGCACGGGCCATGGCCTGGTGCAGGGTAAGCGGGCCATTCAGCGGCTCCTGGCCTTTGTACATACCTTGCAGATCGCTACGGGCTCGCTGCTCACTGACACTGCGTTCAATCGGTTCACTGGTGACTGCACAACCGCTGATCGCCAGCGCCAGCAGGCTGGCGCCGAACAACTTATGACTTGTTTTCATCCTTGGACTGCCCCTGTTACTGCGCCTGGAGTTAAGTATGTTCAAGCCTGCATTTCGCTGATGCCGACTTGTTGCAGTGCGTGCGCCAGGTCCATTACCTGGCGCTGTTCTGTGTCTTTGAGCTGCTGCAATTGCTGGCCGAGGCTCGGCGCGCCAAACACGCCGCGCAGCCCCTGGGCCGGGTCGCCCTGGCCGTTGATCGGTTTGCTGTCGAACGCTTTGAGGGTGCTGTCATCGCCGTGGGTTTCATGGCTGAACAGGCTCGACAAGGTGCTTGAGCCGAATACCCCACCATCGCCGCCGCCAAAACCCAGGAAACCGTTGGCACTGCCGTCACCGGCACCATCGGTGCCGAACACCTGGGCGATATAGCTGGGTGCCAGCGCGCCGTTGTGGATAAAGATGCTGCCGACCGGTGGCAAGCCTGCACCCAGCTGACGTGGCTCGAACAACGGCGGGAAGCCGATAGGTGAGCCGAGGTTGCCCAGCGGCGCGCCAAACACGCTCGGCTGCAACGGCGCGTTCGGTGCGCCTTGAGGCGGTGCCGGGTTGGTGACGCGGAACAGTGGGTCGCCAGTCAATGCCACGGTATTGATCGTGTAGTTATTGGAGTTGGCAAAACCACTGCCCACGTTGCCCGAAAGGTCACTCACCAAGCGGTTATCGAGGGTAATGAAATTACTCGGATCGTTGAGATTGGCCGTAGGCGTCAACGTCGCCGTCCAGGTCTTGCCGCCATCGCTGGTCGCCAGGTTGGACAAGGCGCCGTTGGCCACACTCAGGTCATCCAGGCTGAAGCCACTGACTTTCTCGCTGAAGGTGAACGTCACGACAGTGGTCTGGCCGACGGTCAGGCTCGGGTTGGCAATACTGATGGTCGCAGTGGGGCGTTCGCCATCGATCGCGTAGTTATTGGAGATCGCAATACCGCTGCCGGCGTTACCGGCGGCGTCGTTGACCTGGCTGGCATCCAGCACGATCAGGTTGGTTGCGTCGGTGATAGCGGCCGTCGGCGTCAGGGTGGCGGTCCAGGTTTTGCCGCCGTCCTGGCTCGCCAGGTTGGACAGCACGCCATTGGCCACACTCAGCTGCGAGAGGTCGAAGCCCGTCACGGCTTCACTGAAAGCGATGGTCACCGTGGTGGTTTGCCCGATGTTCAGGGCGCTGTCGGCCACGGAAATAGTCGCGGTGGGGCGCTGGGTGTCGATGGCGTAGTTATTGGAGTCGGTGGTGCCGCTGCCCGCGTTGCCTGAAGCGTTCTGCACGCCACTGTTGTCGAGGGTGATCAGATTGCTGGTGTCGGTGATGTTGGCCGTTGGCGTCAACGTCGCCGTCCAGGTCATACCGCCATCACTGGATGCCAGGTTGCTCAGGGTGCCATTGGCCACGCTCAGATCGGCAGTGGTGAAACCGTTGACCGCCTCGGAGAAGGTGATGGTGACTTGAGCCGTTTCACCCTGCTTGAGTGCGCTGTGGTCGACCACGATGTTCGCCGTCGGCCGCACTGTATCAATGCTGAAATTGCCCGAAAGGGTAACACCTGTGCCGGCGTTGTTGGCCAGGTCGGTGACGCCCGTGTTGTTCAGGGTGATCAGGTTGGTGGTGTCATGAATGTTGCTGGTCGGGGTGAAGGTCGCGGTCCAGGTGATACCGCCGTCCACACTGCTCACCGCCGACAGTGTGCCGTTAGGGACGCTCAAGTCGTTGTTGTCAAAACCGCTGACCGCCTCACTGAACGTAATGGTCACCAACGAGGTTTGGCCAATGGCCAACGTCGGGTTGGCAAGCACAATACTGGCGGTCGGCGCCTGGGTATCGACGCTGTAGGCATTCGACTGGGTGATGCCCGTGCCACTGTTACCCGCAAGGTCATCGACTCCGGTGTTGTTCAGCGTGATGACGGCTGCAGCATGCGTCACACCAGCGACAGGTGTCAGGATGGCGGTCCAGGTGATACCCCCGTCGGCACTGCTCACGTTGCTCAACGTGCCGTCGGCGACGGTCAGGTCGGCGTTGCTGAAACCGCTGACCGCCTCGCTGAACGTAATGGTCACCAACGAAGTGGCACCGATGTTCAAGCCGTTATTGGCAACGACGATGGTCGCCGTTGGCCGCTGGGTGTCGATGGCGTAATTGTTGGAGTCGGTGGTGCCGCTGCCGACGTTGCCCGAGGCATTCTGCACGCCGCTGTTGTCCAGCGTGATCAGGTTGGTGGTGTCGGTGATGTTGTTGGTCGGCGTGAAGGTCGCCGTCCAGGTAACCCCTCCGTCGCTGCTGCTCACCGCCGTCAAGGTGCCGTTGGCGATGGTCAGGTCGGCGTTGGTGAAACCGCTCACCGCCTCGCTGAAGGTGATGGTCACCAACGAGGTATCACCGATTTTCACCGCGTTGTCCGCCACCACGATGCTCGCGGTCGGCCGTACGGTATCGATGGTGAAGTTGGCCGAGTTGGTGATGCCTGAGCCCGCGTTGCCGGCCAGGTCGCTGACGCCCGCATTATTCAGGGTGATCAGGTTAGTGGTGTCGCGGATGTTGCTGGTAGGGGTAAAGGTCGCCGTCCAAGTCACCCCACCATCGGCGCTGCTCACGGTACTCAGAGTGCCATTGGGCACGCTCAAGTCGCTGTTGTCGAAGCCGCTGACGGCCTCGCTGAAGGTTATCGTCACCCCAGAAGTCTGGCCAATGGCCAAAGTCGGGTTGGCGACCACGATCGTGGCGGTGGGCGCCTGGGTGTCGATGTTGTAGGCATTCGACAGCGTACTGCCTGCACCACTGTTCCCGGCCAGGTCGTTGACGCCCGCGTTGTTCAGCGTAATGACGTCGCCCGTATGGCTTACACCCTGGGTGGGCGTCAAGTTGGCGGTCCAGGTGATACCCCCGTCGGCACTGCTCACGTTGCTCAAGGTACCGCCGGCGACGGTCAGGTCGGCGTTGCTGAAACCGCTGACCGCCTCGCTGAACGTGATGGTCACCAACGACGTGGCGCCGATGTTCAAGCCGTTATTGGCAACGACGATGGTTGCCGTCGGCCGCAGGGTATCGATAACGTAATTGTTGGAGTCGGTGGTGCCGCTGCCGGCGTTGCCCGAGGCATTCTGCACGCCGCTGTTGTCCAGCGTGATCAGGTTGGTGGTGTCGGTGATGTTGTTGGTCGGCGTGAAGGTCGCCGTCCAGGTAATCCCTCCGTCGCTGCTGCTCACCGCCGTCAAGGTGCCGTTGGCAACGGTCAGGTCGGCGTTGGTGAAACCGCTCACCGCCTCGCTGAAGGTGATGGTCACCAGCGAGGTATCACCGATTTTCACCGCGTTGTCCGCCACCACGATGGTCGCGGTCGGCCGTACGGTATCGATGGTGAAGTTGGCCGAGTTGGTGGTGCCTGAGCCCGCGTTGCCGGCCAGGTCGGTGATGCCGGTATTGTCCAGGATGATCAGGTTAGTGGCGTCCCGGGTGCCGACGTTCGGGCTGAAGGTAGCCGTCCAGGTCACGCCGCCATCGGCACTGCTCACGGCACTGAGCGTGCCATTGGGCACACTCAGGTCGCTGTTGGTGAAGCCGGTCACCGCCTCACTGAAAGTGATAGTCACCAGAGACGTCTCACCGGCTGTCAGCGCCGAATCAGCAACCACAATGGTCGCGGTCGGCCGTTGACTGTCGACGGCGTAGTTGTTGGAGTCGGTCGTGCCGCCGCCGGCGTTGCCGGCCAAATCGGCAACGCCGGTGTTATCCAGGGTGATCACATTGCTGGTATCGGTAATACCGGCCGCCGGGGTGAGCGTCGCGGTCCAGGTGATGCCACCATCACTGCTACTCACCGCGCTCAATGTGCCATTGGCAATCGTCAGGTCGGCATTGGTAAAGCCGGTGACCGCCTCGGAGAATGTCACCGTCACCAACGAGGTCTGGCCGATACCCAGGGCGGTGTCCGTCACCACGATAGTTGCGGTTGGGCGCTGGGTATCGATGGCGTAGTTGTTGGAGCTGGTGGTACCACTGCCGGCATTGCCCGAAAGGTTGCGTACGCCGCTGTTGTCGAGGGTGATCAGGTTGGTCGCGTCGGTGATGGCGCTGCTCGGCGTGAAGGTCGCCGTCCAGGTGATCCCCCCATCGCTGCTGCTCACCGCCGTCAAGGTGCCGTTGGCAATCGTCAGGTCGGCATTGGTGAAACCTGTCACCGCCTCGCTGAACGTGATCGTCACCGCAGAGGTTTCGCCAATTTTCAAAGCGCTGTCCGCAACAATGATGGTCGCCGTGGGCAGCACGGTGTCGACCGTGTAGTTGGCCGAACTGGTGGTGCCCGAGCCCGCGTTGCCGGCCAGGTCGGCGACACCGGCGTTGGCCAGGGTAATGACGTTGGTAGCATCGCTGACACCGACCGTCGGCGTGAGGGTAGCGGTCCAGGTGATACCGCCGTCGCTGCTGCTCACCGCCGTCAAGGTGCCGTTGGCGATGGTCAGGTCGGCGTTGGTAAAACCGCTCACGGCCTCACTGAATGTGATGGTCACCAACGTGGTTTCACCGGCGCTCAGCACTGGGTCGGCGATGACAATAGTCGCCGTCGGCCGCTGGGTGTCGATGGCGAAGTTATTGGAGTCTGTCGTGCCGGTGCCGGTGTTGCCGCTCTGGTCGCTGTAGCCGGTATTGTCCAGGGTGATGTGGTTGGCGGCGTTGGTGGTACTCGCCGACGGGGTGAACGTTGCGGTCCAGGTGATCCCACCGTCACTGCTGCTCACCGCACTCAGCGTGCCGTTGGCGATAGTCAGGTCGGCATTGGTGAAACCCGTGACGGCTTCGCTGAAGGTCACTGTAACCAGCGAAGTCTGGCCAATCGCCAATATCGGGTTGGCGACCACTATCGTGGCCGTCGGACGCTGGGTGTCGATCGCCACGTTATTGGAGTTGGTCGTGCCGCTGCCGGCGTTGCCTGCCAGATCCTGCACGCCCGTCTTGTCCAGCGTGATGTGGTTGGTCGGGCTGGTGATACTGGCTGTCGGGGTGAAAGTGGCGGTCCAGGTCACACCGCCGTCACTGCTGGAGACAGCGCTCAAGGTACCATTGGTGATCGTCAGGTCGGCATTGGTGAAGCCGGTTACCGCCTCGCTGAACGTAATCGTCACCAGGGAAGTCTGACCGATAGCCAGGTTGGTGCTGGCAAACACGATGGTCGCATTCGGCCGTACCGTGTCGACGGCATACACGTTGGAACTGGTGGTGCCACTGCCGGCGTTGCCTGCCAGGTCGGCGACCCCGGTATTACTCAAGGTAATCACGTCACCGCTATGGCTCACCCCAGCGCTTGGCGTCAGGGTGGCGGTCCAGGTGATGCCGCCATCGCTGCTGCTCACCGCACTCAGCGTGCCGTCGGCGACGACCAGGTCGGCGTTAGTAAAGCCGGAGACGGCTTCGCTGAAAGTGATGGTCACAAGAGAAGTGCCACCGATGTTCAGCGCTGGGTTAGACACCACAATGCTTGCGGTGGGGCGCACGGTGTCGACGCTGTAGTTATTGGACGTGGTGACGCCGGTGCCGGTATTGGTCGAGGCGTCGGTGTAAAGCGTGTTGTCCAGGGTAATGACGTTGGCACCACTGGTGATCCCGCCCGTCGGTGTCAGGGTCGCTGTCCAGTGGATGTTATCGCTGGTGGCCAGGTTGCTCAGGGTGCCGTTGGAGGCCGTCATGTCGGCCAGGCTGAAGCCGGAGACCGCTTCGCTGAAGGTGATGTTCACCACGGAGGTGCCGCCGATATTCAAACCCGTGCTGGCTACCGCAACCGTGGCGGTCGGCCGTACCGTATCGACGGTGTAGTTATTGGAGGTAGAAGTCCCGCTGCCCGCCAGGCCATTCGACACGCCGGTGACACCGGTATTATCCAGGACGATATGGTTGGTCGCGCTGGTCACGCTCGAATTTGGGGTGAACGTCGCCGTCCAGGTGACGCCGCCATCACTGGAACTGACAGCGCTCAAGGTGCCGTTCGACACGGTCAGGTCGGCGTTAGTGAACCCGTTGACCGCCTGGCTGAAGGTAATGGTCACCAACGAAGTGCTGCCAATGTGCTGGGCCGTGGTGGTGACGACAATGGTTGCTGATGGCGTGGGTGAGTAGGCGGTGTTCAGGGTGCCGCCATCGTTGAAGATATTGTTTACGGCCGCCACGGAAGCGCCCGTGGCACCTCCGCCTGCCGCCTGGCCGCCGGAGCCACTGCCACCAACGTTGCCGCTGAGGGCCGCAAAGTTGGCGGCGGTCATCAACAGCGTGCCTTTGTTCCAGATTGCGCCGACGCCTTTGCCGGCCGCACCGCCCGGGTCGGCACTGCCACCACTCCCACCACCGCCGCCGCCACCACCACCGGCCGCGATGTTATTGGAAATCACCGAAGTGCCGACAACGGTCAGGGTGCCGCTGGTGGCGTTATAGATACCGCCACTGGCCGAGGCACCGGCACGACCCGGCCTGTCCCATCCAGAGCCGCCACCACCGCCGCCGATACTGATAGTGCCGTTGTTCGCCGTGCCGCCGCTCCCACCGTTACTGTAGCCACCGACGCCTACAGCACCGGCCCCCCCTACGTTGCTGCCACCCTTGCCGCCCATATAGGTGGGGCTATAGGAGCCGCCCGTGCCACCGGTGTTGGCGCTACCGGAGGTCCCGGCGTATACCCCCGTACCAGTGCCGGCGATACCGCCGTGGCCTCCGACCTGCCCACCAAGCGCACCGCCGCCACCGCCACCACCGCCGACCGGGCCACCGGCATAAGGCGCGGTCACCCCGCCACCGCCACCGCCACCCGAGGCGGCATTACTGGTCACCGTGACATTATTCAAGGTCAGGTTACCGAAGTTGACGATACCGCCGCCCATCGCAGCTGTGCCGTCGACACCTGCCTGCGCGCCATTCCCGACCGCCAGCCCTTGGGTGATGACCAGGCCATCGAGTGTCGCGGTCACCCCATTATTCACTCTCAGCACCTGGGTCTTGTACTGCCCGCTGAGGGTAACGTCCGCCACGCCGTCGTGGTTCAAATCACCCGCAACCGTGACATTCTTCGTGATCACCAGTTGAGAGTTCAGGTTAACCGTCATGCTTGAGTTGAACGTCACGGTATCGCCCGTCACCGAATCGCTCAGGGCTTGGCGCAATGAACCGGCGCCACTGTCGCCGTTGTTGGTCACCGTAATCGTGGCCAAGCCGTACTGGTACGCCGACATCGCCTGGTACGACAACGCGGTGTGGCTCTCGATGGAGCCCGTGGCAATTTCCAGCGTCCAGTCGCCGCCCCCGCCGGTGCGGTTGGTGGATGCGGCAATATCCCGGCCCGTCAATTGCGCGAGTGAGTCGACAAAGTTCAGCCCCTGGGTGCCCTGCGCCGTGTTGCAGGCATAGATCAGGATGTCGCCACCCACATTCATGTCCTGGCCGATCTGCGCCAACACTTCGCTGCGAGCCGCAACGTTGTCGGCCGACAGATAGGTACTGCCCAGCCACAGATCACCGGTGTTGCCGTGAGCGATAATCTGCACCGAACTCACGCCCTGATGGCTGCCCAGGTAATCGGCCATCTGCTGCAGGCCGTCCTTGCTCGCATCCAGTTGCACGACCTGAGTGCCGGGGGCAGCCCCCTTGAGCAGGTCGGCGGAGTCCTTGACCCGGGCGTCGACGAACACCACGGTCTGCCCCGGTACCGCCACGGGTGCCGGTGTCGCCGGCGCATCGGTTTGGCCATGGGTGTCTTTACTGACGGAGGCATGTTCGGCCGTCGGTGCCTTGGCCGCCGCATCGGCGGTGGCGTGGCTGTCAGCCTGGGCGGCATCGGCCACGGTGGCCGCGACCGCACCGTCAAACAACATGCGCGGCTCCAGGAACATGATCATCGGCGTCGCCAGGGTGTTGGCGCCTGTCGTTGTCTGCCGTGCCTTACCTTTGCTCCACCACATGTTGCTCACCCGCTTGTCGAATGCAGATACCCGCTATGAAAAAACCGCGATCAATTGATCACGGCATCGGCTTTGGTGCGAATTACATTAGCGGCGCTCAAGGTCCCATCCCGCCAAAAGTCCATATGCGCAAACTGCTCGAAGAGGTCAGGCGGCAAGATCGTACGCCGAGGTTGCAGCGCGACCTTGGGTTTGACCCGGTGCAACCCGCTGACGCCCAGCGCTTCGTCGAAGTCCGGTGCGTCATAGCTGAGGTTGTCGAAGTCATGCTCGAACCACGGCTCGCCGATAAATTCGTAGACCAGCCGCATCACGCGCTCAGGCGCCTGGGACAAGAGGTCATAGTCGACGATCAGCATGGAGCCGGCGTTTTCACCGTAGTAAGCCTCTTTGAGGGCCGACCAGGCATATCCCACGAGGCGATTGCGCTGGCCCAGGGTTTCGACGCGGCTGTACACGGTGTTGCGCTCGATATCGTCGTTGAACAATTTGGTGTTCTCAAACGGATTGGCGCGGTAGAGGCGCTCGAGGCTGTCCATGACCCACGCGACATTGCGCACACAGGCAATGACCTTGGCCTGGGGGAACAGGTCGTGCAAGGCGGGCATGCGCGCGCACCACTGGCGATTGGTGTCGAACACCACAGGGGTGGAGGGTTTGTCGCCGTAGTAAGCATCAAACAGCCCGCGCAACAGACGACGGCGGGTGTCCGGATCAATGACCGAGCCAAACTCGCTGCCGGCACTGCATTGCGCCAGCACGCCATTGAACAATGTCCCTACGGGGCTGCTCATGCCCGCGCGAAAGCGTGGGTTCTGCAGCAGGATCGCAGAGAGTAAGGTCGAGCCGGAACGCGGCAGACCGGAGATAAAGTGATACTGCAATCCCTTCACCACTTTGTAGGACAAGTCCATTTATGCCCAAAGCGTAGCTGAGGATTGCAGGGTCCACTAGTGGTTATTTGCCACTATTTCGACATTTTCTTAATGCCGATTCGCAATTAGCGACAGCCCTCAGGCTGCGAAGGCTCTGGGCCGCGACACAGGACAAACAGGCGTGCTCTTGCGCCGCCGCCATCCTGGCGCATCAGTTCGCGCCAATCGGCGGGAATCGGCGCGAAATCATCCGGCGGCTCGGCGCCGCTGATCAGCCACACGCGACGGGTATCCACCGGCAATGCCGACAGACGGTCGAGATAAATGCGCCCGCCGTCCTGATCCACCAGCGTGCCAAAGCCGTACGCGGTCGGCCGAGTCGGCGTGCCGTCAGGCTTGGGTGGCGTGTAGAGCTGTAGTTGGGCGTCGGTCTGGTCGTAATACACGTAGCTGAGGTACCACAGCATGTCACTGAGGACGATGCGGTCGTCTTCCTGATAGTTACGGTTGACGAACTCCACCGGCACGTTGAATTGGTCATGCTCGTCCACCGTGGCGTTGTTCTTCACCCCCAGCAGTTCCACGCTGACAAACAGCACCAGGAACGCCGCGCCCCAACGTGACAGCCGCTTGGGCAAACGGTCGATGGCCAAGGCCACTATGATCGGCAAGCCGAGGGCATACACCGTCAGGTAGCGCTCGATAAACACCGGGGAAATAAACGACACCGCGTACACCAGCAACAGCGGCAGCAGGAAAAACAGCGCCAGCAGGCCGGCCGGCCGATGGGCCTCACGATCACGCCAGGCGGTCGCAACCACGACGCCAATCAGCAACAGCGGAAACAGCCAGAACAACGGTTTCCAGAAATCGAGGCCCTCATCCTGGAGCATGAACTGCCAGACCATCGACGGCACGGAAATCAGCGTGACCGGGTCTTCCCAACCGATATCGCCGCCGACCTTGAGCTGTTCGACGTGCTGGGTCAGGTCCAGCAGGTTCGGCAACCAGGGCAGGTACAGCGCCACGATCAGCGTATTGGCGCACCACCACGACGGGCGCAGGATCAGACGCTGGCCCGGCGCCTGGGACGCGCACAACAGCCCCAGGTAGGCCCAATGCACCAACACACACAAGGCTGTGAAGTAATGGGTATAGAACCCGGCCACCATCAGCAGCACATAGGCCACCAGGTAGCGCGTGCGCTCGGGCTGGCGCACCCAGTACACCAGCGCCAGCGTGGCAGCGAGCAGCCACACGGCCAGCAGCGAATACATGCGCACTTCCTGGCTGTAACGCACGGCCGTGGGGAACAGCGCCAGCAGCACACCCGCCAGTATCGCGGCGCGCCGGGTGGACAGTTGCCGCGTCAGCCAGATCCCCAGGCCTACCGCGACCACACCGGGGATTGCACTCATGCCGCGAATCGACCAGATGCCATCGCCAAACAGCCCGATCCACCCGCGCAACATGAAAAAGTACAAGGGCGGATGCACATCATGGGCCGCGTGAAACCACAGGTCATCGATGGCGTATTCGCTCAGCAACAGGCTCGAGCCTTCGTCGCCCCAGATCGCCGAGGCCGTGAGGCCATAGAAACGCACGGCCATGGCCAGCGCCAGAATCGGCACCCACCATAAACGGCTGAGCCAACCGGCACCTTCCCAAGCCGCCGACAGGCGATTGACTGCGGGAAAAACCCCCACTTTGTTGTCTTGTTCTACCACAGACCGTCGCACCTCAATTCCCCTGATACTGCCCGATTCCCGGGCAAACCCGCCGTTGCGTCAACATGCGCCACTCTAGGCCAAAAGCCCCGGTTTCGCTCGCGGTTTCGCGACCACCGGGCGCCGTGCATCAGCGGCGTCTACGCTCTGCGATGACGCCAGATCAATTGGCGTCACACACCCATAGAGCCATAAGCAAGGATGAACGATCCATGGAAGTATTCATCGGCACTATTCAACCGTTCGCGTTTAATTTCGCCCCTAGAGACTGGGCCTTGTGCGCCGGTCAAACCTTGTCCATCAGCCAGTACCAGGCGCTGTTCGCCCTGATCACCACCACGTACGGCGGCGACGGGGTGCAGTCCTTCAAGCTGCCGGATTTGCAGGGGCGCCTGCCCATCGGCCAAGGCAACGGCGCGAACCTGTCGCCGCGGGTCATCGGCGCGTTCGCCGGGGTCGAGAACGTCACCGCCACGCTGGCCAACCTGCCGACCCACACACATGGCACCGCGGCCTTCACTTCCACCACCACCGTGCAACTGACCAGTGTCACCAGCAACCCGGTCACGGTCCCCACTGCCGCCAACGCGTTTATCGGCGCTTCCGGCCCCGGCCCGGGCAGCGCGACGATCTACTCGGACCAACAGGGCGCCAACCCGGTGACGCTCAAAGGCGTCAGTACCACCTTGACCGGCACCATCGACCCCGCCGGCCAAGGCCAGGCCATGGCCACGATGAACCCGTTCCTGGTGATCAACTTCAGCATTGCGCTGAACGGCATCTTTCCGTCCCGCAGCTAAGCCCTGGCCGAGGCCCACGGGCCTCGGCATTTCTCAAGTGGAGCCGCCTTATGCTGAACCTGATGACCCTCAATCATTTCCAGCCTTTGTTGAACCAGACCAGCGTGCTTTACCTGCCCGATGGTTCTGCATTGCCCATCCAGATCCAACGCCTCACCCACGCCCCCAAGGCCAGCCTGCCTGGCGGCTCACGCACGGCGTTCAGCGTGTTGCTCGAAAGCCTCGTACCGACCGATTTCGTCGACGGCCTCTGCCGCCTGCCACTCGGGGACAGCTGCCTGGAAAACGTGTTCGTATCCCGCGAACCCGCGATGGGCCGCGACACCCAGCGCGGCTATTTCTGCATCGTTTTCAACTGAGACGGGTACCACACCAGGCGCTGCGCGGCGGGTGTCTGTTCCTCCACCTCAAACCCCAGCGCCAGATAATGCTGGCGCGCATGGGGGTTACTCGCCCACACCACCGTCGCCACCGGGCAACACACCTGGGCAGCGGCCTGCTGCACCCCTTGCAACACCGCACGACCAAAGCCTTGCCCTCGCGCGGTAGGGACAAAAGCCAGGTACAACACACGGATTTCAGCAGGCCCGAAGTCGGCGCTCAACGCACCGATGGGCGTGGCCAGTTTCTCGATCACATAATGCAGGGCGCCGGGAAAATGCTCGTCCATCCCTCGTTCCTGCACCTGGAACTGCTGGGCAATCACCGCCTCCACCAACGCTTGCTCGCCATCTATCCATTGCAGATCCGCACGCGCCGAACGGTAGAGGCTCTGCAAAAACGGCCCATCGCTGCTGCGTGACGGGCGGACCACCAAGCCCTGCGCCAGGGCGTCATCCTTGTTCAACATCGTTCAACTCCTGTCAAAACCCGCTTTCCCGCACCCCCAACGCTGCCGCCCGACGCCAGGCGACGCCCAGCACCGACTCACTGCGCCCTTGCAATACCACCACGCCGCGCAGGGGCTGGCGGGGTGTTTGGATCGGTTGCACGCTTTTCAACCGCGCACCGTACTGGGCCTGGACCGGCTCCGGGCGCTGGTTTTCATCACGGCGTACGGCGATTGGCCCATGGTGGTCGGAGGTGAGTGCCTCCTGGTCCAGGTAGGCCACGCCATTGGTGTCGATATCGGTCAATTCGACAGGGATAGCGGCATGCATCGGGTCATCGGCGATAAAGCGCCCGGTGGCGCCCGGGGCTACCCGCCACAACTCTGCCTCGGCCAGGTAACCCCGCAGGCGTGCCCCCTCTTCCACCACTTGCGCGAGCGAATCCTTGGGCGACAGCCAACGGCCCACGCTCAATTGCGGCAACACATCGCGCACCGTGCCGGCATGGGGTGCGCGCAACAGCAACCGCTCGCGCTGGGCGTCCAGGCCTCGGTATTCGGCCAGGGCCTGGGACAGACGCTGATCGTTGATCCCGGCATCTGCCGCCGTTTCAGTGCGCCCGGCCTGGCGACGCATCTGCAACTGCAGAATCTCCACTTCACGGCGCACGATGCTTTGTCGCGCTTCCAGATCCGGCGACTCCAACTCGAACAATACCTGGCCTTGGGTGACGGCCTCGCCATCGGCCACCCGTACCTGCTTGACCCGCGCCGCCACGGGCGCATGCAATGCGCTGGCACGTCCGGCTTCGAGCATGGCCGGCAACTCCACGGCGCTGCGCCACGGCACCACCAGCGCCAGCAGCAGCAACAGCAGGCCCAGGCTGCTGAGCAACACCCGGGGGGCATGGGCCTGGGTGCGACGACTCCACCATTCGCGCCACTCCTTGAAGACCGGCAAGCCGATGAACCACACCAGTTCCACCAGCATCAGGAAGATCCCGAGCAGCTTGAAGAACAGGTGATACACCGCCAGCGCAATCCCCAGGAACAGCGCCGCCCGCCACAGCCACGCCAGGTAACCCCACCCCAGCAAGCGTCGTTGCATCGTCGGCGACCAGGGCTCCGGCGCCGGCTCGCCATAACCGAACAACAGTTCGCGCAGGCGCCAACGGCACAGTGCAAAAGCGCGGCCCTGCAAGTTATCCACGCCCCACCAGTCACTGATCAAAAAGTAACCATCAAAACGCATGAACGGGTTGAGGTTGATCGCCAATGTGGTCAGCCAAGTCGCGCTGGCCAACATGAACGCCGCCGTGCGCGCCGGACCGTCGGGCAACAACGACCATGCGAGCAGGGCAATGCACGCCAGCAACAACTCGGCCATCACCCCGCCGGCTCCGATCATCAACCGCGCACGGCGATCATTGACCCGCCACGCGTCGCTCACATCGGTGTAGAACATCGGCAGCAACACCATGAACGCCACGCCCATGCTCTGCACCCGGCACCCGGCGCGCTTGGCCATGAAGGCATGGCCGAATTCATGGCACAGCTTGGCGAAAAACAACGCCACACCAAATGCCAGGGCGCCGCCGAGGCTGAACAGGTGCGGGAACGTCGCCAGGAAACGCTGCCAGTCGCGTGCGACCAGGAACACGCCCAAGCCCAGGATGATCGGCAAACCGTAACGCAACAATCCCGGGCCGAAGCGCGCCAGCCAAGGCCATACACGGTTGAGAAACGCATCCGGGCGCCACAACGGAATGCGGAAAAACAGGTACTGATGCAGCAACACCTGCCACAGGCTGCGCTTTTGCGCGGCCGCTTTATAGAGGTAACTCGCCCGCTGCTGCGGGTCGAAGGCGGCGATCAGGTCATGGGCACGTAAAAAGCTCAGCAACTCCTCCACTTCGTGACCCTCCAGGGGCAAACCCGGTTCGCGGTTGGCGGCCTGCAGGACTTTTTCCGGATCGCCCAGCGACCAGTGACGCAACAAACGAATCGCGCTGGCGCCAAGTTTGAAATAGCGCCCACGTACCGGGTCGGCCAGGGTCCAGCGCGGCGAGCCGTCCAACGCGGCGCCGGCGGCGGACAGTTGCAGGTCTTCGCGCAGCCTGGGCAGGCTCATCAGAGACCCACGCTCTGGCGTAAGCCTGCCAGCGGCCGGCGCAGCAGGTACAGGGCCAGCGGCGCCCGCTCTCCATAGAGTTTCGCGGTACCGCGCAGGCCGATACGGGGCGGCGCATCATCGAATTGCGCATCGAGGCGATAGGCCAACTGCCCACCCGGTGTGGGCTGCGCTTCATAGGCGACCCGTTGCAGGGTCGCGAGGTGACGTTGCAGCGGGTCGCTGTCGAGAAACAGCGCGACCTGGGCATTGGGCGCCAAGGCAATCGCATCACCCACCGCCAATTCAATGCGCAACTCCGCCTGGGCCGGATCGGCGATCTGCAACAGCCGCTCGCCGGTTTGCACCGGTTTACCGGTCCAGCGATCGGCATCTGCGAATACGGCGATCCCGTCGCGTTCGGCGCGCACTTCGCTACGTTTGAGCAGCTCACGTGCATAGTCACGTTCAGCACGTTTTTGCTCGACGCGGGCGGCCAGCAGGTCAATCTTCGAGCTGGACTCGGCATCGGCAAAGGCACGCTGGGAATTGGCCTTGAGCTCCGCCTCGGCCACGCCCAGCGCACGCGCGGCCACATCGGCCTGGGCCGTCAGCGTGGTGCTTTCAAAGCGCAGCAACAGGTCGCCGGTTTTCACCGTCTGGTTAGGTTTGACCAGGAACTCCGCGATCACCCCATCCAGCGGCGCCGCGACGACTTGCCCGGCCAGCGGCACCACTTCGGCGGGCGCCAGCACCGACTGATGTACCGGGATCAGCAGCGTCAGCAGCAACGCCACCACCGCCGCTATCTGGCGTTTGCGGGTCAGGCGCAAGCGCCACGGCTGGCGCGGTTGCAACGCATGCCAGGCATGGCTGCAAGTGTCGCCCAGTTGCGCCAGCAGTACTTGCTCGGCCGGGCTCCACGGCGTGTCCCGCGCCAGCCACAGGCCGCCGAACACTCGGCCCTGGGGGTCAACCAACGGCAGCCAGAACACATGCCCGGCCGACAGGCCCTGCCAATCGGCTTGCACCGCGCCACTCAATTGCTCAGCCGGCACCACCCGTGCGGTCTGGCTCAACGCCAGCTTGTGCAACTGCGCCACCGCTTGTTCGACAAAAGCCACGAACGGCGCGTTGGGGTCGACGCTGCTCACCGCCGTCACCGCCCGCACCTTACCGGCGATCAACAGGGCGGCATGGCGATAGCCAAACAGTGGTTGGCCATCGTTGACCAGGCTGTAGGCCAGTTGCTCGGTGGTACGCGCCGCACGAATCTGACGCTCAAGATCGAGAAACTGCGCAAACACGCGCTCGGCGTGGCCCGCCATCGGTGCGTTCATTGCAGTTGCGCAAAGCGGGCAGTACCGCTCATGCCTGCCAGCAGCCCGGAAGCGTTCGGCAAGGTGGCGACCAGCAGCAGTGTCTGGCTGCCTTCATCAATACGAGCACCCAGGCGCTTGACCGTGGCCGTGAATGCCTGACCGGTTTCGTCGGGAGTGAAATTGAAGGTTTGCCCGGGCTTGAGTTTGCCCATCCAGCGCGACGGCACCCGCAGGTGGATTTCCAGGCTGTGGTTATCGACGATCTCCAGCAACGGCGCCCCGGCCGATACGCTTTCGTAACGCTGGACCTTGCGCTGCACCACTTGGCCGTCATACGGCGCCAGCACGCTGCAGCGTTTGACCTGTACTTGATAAACCTGGGTTTGAGCCTGGGTCTCGGTGAGTTTGGCTTCGGCGCGGGCCACTTCAAAACGCCCGACGGAGTTGAGTGCGGCCAGTTGTTTGTTGTGGGCAAGCTCCTCACCGGCGCCACGGCTGGCGGCCTGGGCGGCATTGAGCTGGGCCTGGTAGGCCGAGCAGTCGAAGCGCGCCAGAGTGTCGCCCTTCTTGAACGATTCGCCCTCGCTGAAGGGCAACTCGACGATCCGCCCCGACAGCTCGCTGGCCAGCATCGCCTGGTCGCGGGCACGCAACACGCCACGCGCCTCGTCGGCGCCGGTCGCCGCCGCAGAGGGGTGATCCAGCAACGGGTCGTCCGCCATGGCCAGTTGCGTCAGGCCCATCAGACATGAAACTCCAAACACCCAACTACGTAACGGCTCCATGCGGTAACTACTCCCTGATGATGTCGGCAGTCTAGGGCAGGCAAATCAAATTGCCACTACCTAAAACGGATAAATCTGAATTTATTGTAGGGCGCTACCGACGTCTTCGCAGGCGTACGTTATGATTGCGACCCTCCAAGGACTCAGGATCAAAGGACACGTCATGCGCATCGGTTTTCTGCCTCCTCTGGGTCTGGCGTTGCTCGCCGGCCTTTCCTTCCAAGCCCAGGCCAGCGGCGATGATTCGTGCTACCCCGACTGGCGGGTATCACGCGACAGCCTTGAAGGCTGCAGCAACCTGCCCTTCCTGAGCCCGGGCAATGACAGCCGGGTCAACCTGCGCCTGTTACTGGCAGATAAACAGGCGATGCCGCTGACACCCAACGCACTGAATGAAACCGACCTGGAGCAAGGCTTCGGTCCGGTGCCGTTCCCGGTGTATCGCCTGACGTCCAATGACACCCCGCCCGCAGAAGCAGACGACTCCTCGGCCCCCGGGCTTGACGAACTGCTCGCGCCATTGGGCATCCAGCGCGGCGATAGCAAGGCCGCCGGCCAAGCCTTCCTCAGCGGTGAAGGCAGCCGTTGCCGCAGCAATGATGACGACAGCGCCGCGGCGTTTATCGGCCAGGTCGTCAAGGCCGACATGCCGGCGGCCGAGCGCGACGTGCTGGTCAAAGCCCGTGTGCAGTTGCTCGCCACTTGCGATTGGAATGGCCAGGTCGTGGAGCCGCAACAGATTCAGTCGCCCGAAGGCCAACTGCTGCGTACCTATCTGCAAGCAGCCGCCGACTTCTACAGCGGGCGCTTCAGCGACGCCGAACGCGGTTTTGCCGCTGCCGGCAGCAGCGCCCTGCCCTGGCTGAAAGAAACCGCGCTGTACATGACCGCCCGCACCTCGCTGAACCAGGCACAGGCCGAGGCCTTCGACGAATACGGCATGCCGAAGCTCGAGCGTGTGGACAAGTCGGCCCTGAGCAACGCCGAAGAGGGCTTCCTCGGTTACCTGAAAACTTATCCACAGGGCGCGTACGCTACCTCGGCCCGCGGCCTGCTGCGCCGGGTGTACTGGCTGGCGGATGACACCGACAAACTGGCCGAGGCCTATGCGTGGCAACTGACCCAGGCGACGGATACACAGCGCAACGCGTCGCTGGAAGAACTGGTGGAAGAAGCCGACCTCAAACTGTTGATGGTCAATCGCAGCACCGTGCAAAACCCCATGATTCAGTTGGTCACCGACCTGATGGCGATGCGCGCCCATACCCCGCCGGAACTGACTCGCGAAGAGCTCGACGGGCAGAAAGGCGTGTTTGCCAATGAGCCGGCTCAGTTCGACTACGTACAGGCGGCCTACGCGCTGTACGTCGAGCATCAGCCCGACAACGCCTTGAAGCTGTTGCCCAAGGAAGTGCCGTCGAGCCTGGATTATTTCGCCTTCAGCCAACAGATCTTGCGCGCATTGGCCCTGGAGGAGAAAAAAGACTGGAAAGCCGCCGAGTCGCTGTGGCTGCAATTGCTGCCGCTGGCCAAGCTGCCACTGCAACGTGACCAACTGGAATTGGCCCTGGCCATGAACTACGAACGCAGCGGCCAATTGGCCAAGGTGTTTGCCGCCGACTCGCCGATCAGCGCCCAGCAAGTGCGTTACATCCTGCTGCGCAACGTGGCCGGGCCGGACCTGCTGCGCCAACAACTGGCCAAGGCCAGTGACCCCGTGGAGCGCAACACCGCGCAATTCGTGCTGCTTTATAAAGACCTGCTACACGGCCAGTTCGCCGACTTCGCAGCCGACTTCAAGCAACTGCCGGCCCCGGCGCCCGAAGACAAGCTGGGCACCAGCCTGGGCTACGTCTATACCTCAGGCCAGAGCCTGAAAATGTTCCAGTGGAACGGGGACAAAGCCGAATCCGGCTATGCGTGCCCGAGCATCGCGCAAACCGCAGCAACCTTGCAAAACGACGCGAAAAACCCGCAGGGCCTGAATTGCTTCGGCGAGTTCATCCTGCGTAACGGCCTGGACGGCATGCCGCTGGAACAAGCCCGCGCCGCCGGCAGCCTGGGCAGTACGGCGTCGGACTTCAAAGGTGAAACCTTCTCGCGGCTCGACGGCTACAAACTCGTCATCGCCAACGCCAAGGCTCCGAAGAACGACAAGGCCTATGCCCTGTTCCGCGCCATCAACTGCTATGCGCCGTCAGGCTATAACAGCTGCGGTGGCAATGAAGTTGAACCGGCCGTGCGCAAGGCGTGGTTCCGCCAGCTCAAAACCAGCTTTGCCGACACCGAGTGGGGCAAGTCTCTGCAGTACTACTGGTGAAGCACCTGTGGCTCGGCTTGCTGCTGTTGGCAAGCCCGGCTTTTGGCGCTGTTGACGCCCGCGACTATGACGCCTTCTGGCTATGGAGCGGCGTCACGCCGCAGCCGGTACTCAAGCAGGCCAAAACCCTGTACATCCTGCAGGGCCAGATCAACTCCACCCGCCGCGCGCCACAGCGCGGCGTGCAATTGATCGCCCAGGGCATCAGCGTACCGCGCCTCACCCAAGGCGAGGTCTGGGTGGTCTACCGTGCCCACACCTTGCATTGGCCGGAGCAGATCTACACCCAAGTGTTCGGCCAGGTGCAACGCTGGCGCGACGCCGGCAACCCGGTGGTCGGGATCCAGATCGACTTCGACGCCCGCACCCAATACCTGCATGAATACGCAGCCTTCCTGCGCGACCTGCGCCAACGCCTGCCCGCCGACCTGCGCCTGAGCATCACCGGCCTGATGGACTGGAGCAGCAACGCCGACCCGGCGGCCATCGCCCAGCTCAAGGGCGTGGTGGATGAGGTGGTGGTGCAGACCTATCAGGGCCGCCATAGCATCCCGGATTACGCGGCGTACTTACCTCGGATGAATCGATTGGGATTGCCGTTCAAGGTGGGGCTGATTCAAGGCGGGGAATGGGAAGCACCGGGGTATTTGCAAGGGAATGAGTGGTTTCGAGGGTATGTGGTGTTTTTGCAGAACTGACAAATTTCTTGACATGGGTGCCGTAGACATGAAAGTTTTTGTCCACAGTCCATGGACGGTGGACACTGGAATGCGAGCATGAATGAAAAGTCAAGACATTGTAATACTCTTCAAGCTGATTAGTCTGGACCTGCAGGCCAGAGGCGAGAGAGTCAAGAAGCGAGAGTTCACGCTCAAACGCGACTTTGAGGAAGCGATGCTGCTTGCACCGGAGGCATCCCCAGACTACTTGGATCACGTTCTCAATCTGCGCCTTACAGGAAATAGTGAGAAAATCGAACTTTCACCTGTAGAGAAATGGGAAGGATGGGAGGACAGCGAAGACGCCACCACTCCACCCAACCTTGAAAGCTATTCAGTCAGGGCCTTGTCGGCTTCCCTCGCACTGAGCAAGAGCGAAGTATCCAACTCGCTTAATCGCTGCCGGGAGATTGGTCTTATCTTCACCGACTTATCGAGTGGAAAACCAACCGTCAGAAACACCGCTCTACTGGACTTCGTAAAATATGCAATTCGCTACGTATTTCCCGCCAAGCCAGGTCCTATCGTACGCGGCATTCCAACCGCATTTGCCGCCCCAATAATGGCAGGCAAGGTCATGAGTGGTGGTGATCTCATCCCCGTCTGGCCCGACGCCAACGGGAAGAGGAAAGGGCAGCAAGTGCTGCCTTTATTCAAAACCGTACCGGTAGCAGTCAAAAAAGATGAATTGCTCTATCACTTCCTTGCACTAGTGGACGCCATTCGCATCGGTGGTCCTCGTGAAACCAAAATCGCTGACGCCATGCTACGGGAGTGGATCTTATGACATCGAACCGGGAAATGATGTTGCAAATGCTTGAAGAAGTCGCCGATGCGCTGGGCAGTGACCTACGCGAGCATGTAGCGTTTGTCGGTGGATGTACAACCATCTTGCTTATCACTGACGAATACACCTTAGAGTCGATTCGCGGCACGGATGATGTTGACCTAGTCATTCATCTGACTGGCACCGCCGACTGGTATCGCCTGGAAGAAAATTTGAAACCCCGAGGCTTCAAAAATACCGGCCAGGACTCCGTCACCTGCCGCCTGAGACTAGGTCATCTGAAGGTCGACTTCATGCCAACGGATGAAAAGGTACTGGGCTTTTCCAATAGCTGGTTTGTCGGCGGATTAGAAAATGCCGTCGACTACAAACTCCCCAGCGGAACACTCATCAAGACATTTGCCGCTCCGTGGTTTCTCGCCGCAAAACTACAGGCATATCAAGGACGAGGTCGGGGTGACATGCTGATGTCCAATGATATTGAAGACATCGTCGCGTTACTGGACGGTCGGGAAGAACTCATTCAAGAAGTGGCGCAAGCACCGATCGAACTGCGCCGTTTTGTAAGCGAGCAGTTTGAGGCGTTTCTGAAGTTACCCGCATTTCAGGACGTGATCCAAAGCACCGCTCAGGACTCTGATCGCGAGGCGTTGCTTCTCGAACGATTAACGACCCTGGTTGGATTCGGAGTGCCTACTTGATCCGGTACTTGAGCCTCAGCCGTCAAGGTGCTGACAGAGCCGAAAACTGCGATGTCAGCGGCTCAGCACAGAACTCGGACGCTTATCTCTACGTGATCGCCGATGGCTCCTCTAAGCCGAACAGTGGCGAATTGGCGAGAACACTGACCCGCTACCTTCTTGAGTCCTTTACCCGTGCAGCGCCCTCCATCGCATCATGTCCTGACAAGGCAATGCGGTTGGCACTTACCTTACTCGACGACGTGCATTCAAACCTTTCCGCAGACTTTCCATTTGCCTCCACCAGTTACCTGACGCTACTGGTAGTGGGGCAAACGGCCGTTTCCATTCACGCAGGGGACTGCTGCATAGGCTACTTGGACGACGATCAGCGGGTGAACTGGCTCAATGCTCCCCACTGTGGTCCCAACTGGAGAGGTGATTTGAGCCACTCAGCCATCGCCAGCAACCCCGCGCGCAAAACCCTGCTCAACTGCATGAGCCACCGTCGTGCGCATGAGCCTCACATTCAAACCCTGCAGATCATCAAAGACACAACATGGATACTGGCAACCGATGGGTTCTGGGCAGAGCTGTCAGTCGAAAACCAGATCAAGGCTATCGCTGAGCAGACCCTTGATGGGCACTCAACCGAAGATGACGCCACCTTTATGTTATTGCGGACCTAGCACACGTCTACCAGTCGTAGGTCAGGCTCGACACCACCGTGCGCCCTTCACCGTAATAGCAATCCAGGTCACCGGTGCACTGCGACACGTAGGTCTTATTGGTGAGGTTCTGCACGTTCATCGCCAGTTTCACGCCTTTGAGTTGCAGCGGTGACTGACCCAAGTCGTAGCTCAGGTTGGCGTCGTAGACACTGTATGATTCAGCGCTGCGCGGTTTGCTGCGGGTACACCGATTCCCAACCACCGCCCAAGGCTTTGTACAAGCCAACCATCGCCAGCGAAACGCCGGTGGAGCTTTCCACCCATTGCTCCTGCGTCGCCAACAAAGCGCTTTGCACGGTGAGCACGTTGACGAAATCCACTACGCCTTCAACGTACTGCTGCTGTGCCGTGGTCAGTGCGATCTGGTTCTGGCGCACGGCTTCGGCAAGGCTGTCGCGTCGCAATTGGCTGGCGTTGTAGCGAGTCAACTGGTCGTCGATTTCGTGCCAGGCCCGCAGCACGGTTTGCTGATACGCCAGCGCCGCTTCCTGCTGCTGGGCTTCGCGCAAATTCAACATGCCTTGCAGGCGCCCGCCATTGAACAGCGGCAAGCTCAATTGCGGACCGAAGGCAAACGCGCGAGAGCCCCAGGAGCCGAAATCGGCGAGTTGCATGGCCTGCGAACCGAGACTGCCGGACAGGGTGATACGCGGGTAGAAGTCGCCCTTGGCCACACCGATGTTGGCGGTGGCTGCATGCAAACGGGCCTCGGCCTGACGAATATCAGGGCGACGCTCCGCGAGTTCCGACGGCAGGCCTATAGCGACCTGGCGCTGGGTTTGTGGCACGGCGGCGTCCTTGGACAATTGCGCATGCAGCGCCTGTGGCGGCTCGCCCATCAGCAGGCTCAGGGCGTTGATTAGCTGGTCCTGGCGTTGCTGCAACTCCGGCAGGCGCGCTTCGATGGCCGCTACCTGGGCAGCGGCTTCGGCGACGTCCAGATCCGTGGCCACACCATCGGCCAGGCGCAATTGCGAGAGCTTGAGGCTGTGGCGAGCGACGTCGAGGTTTTGCTCAGTGACGGCGCGGGTGTTCTGTACGCCACGCAGTTGGATGTAGTCCTGGGCCGTCTCGGCAAGCACCGAAAGCAGCACGGCGCGGCGGTCGTCTTCAGCGACTTGCAGCGTAGCGTCGGCAGCTTCGGTTTCGCGTTTGACCCGGCCCCAGAAGTCCAGCTCCCAAGCGGCGGAGAAGCCCGCATCCCACTGGTTGAACGCTGCGCGACCGTTCTCGCCGGACGGGTCACTCAAGCCTTTGCCGCTGTTGCGTTTGCGCTGATAGCCGCCCGCTGCAACGAGGTTGGGATAACGCTCAGCGGTGGTCACTTGGCGCACGGCGCGGCTTTGTTGCAGACGGCTGCTGGCCAGTTTCAGGTCAAGGTTGTCGGTGAGCGCACGACGGGTCAGCGCCGACAGTTGTGCGTCGTGAAACACGTCCCACCAGCGCTCCTGCAACGGGTCGGTCACTGCACGGCTGGCAGCCTGTCGCCCCTGGGGTTGGCTCCATTGCGTGACGTGTGGACCTTGGGGCCGTTGGAAGTCCGGGCCAACGGTACACGCGCTCAGGCTGATAAGGCTCAAGGTAAGCCAGGCCATCTGTCTCATTGCTGGACCACCTCACGCGGCTGCGCGACTGCATGCGTGTCGACGCTGGCTTCCACCGACATACCGACGCGCAGACGCTCGGTCAGCGGCTGGTTGGATTCGAGGACAATCTTTACCGGAATCCGCTGTACCACCTTGGTGAAGTTACCCGTGGCGTTATCCGGTTTGACCGAGGCAAAGGTCACCCCGGTGGCGGGCGCAAGGCTTTCCAGATGCCCCTTGAGCAACTCGCCGTCGAGGCTGTCGACACTGACCTGCACCGCCTGGCCAGCCTGCATATGCGACAGTTGCGTCTCCTGGAAATTGGCCACTACATAGGCCTCGGCCAACGGCACCACCGCCAGGATCTTGCTGCCCGGCGTCACATAAGCGCCCACCCGTACCGCACGCTCGCCGACCATGCCATCTACCGGCGCAACGATGCGGGTGTAGGACAGCTGGTAACTGGCCATTTCCAGCGCGGCCTGGGCACGCTTGAGTCCACCTTCGGCGGCATCACGCTGAGCGGTGAGAATCTCCACCTGCTTGCGCTCGGCTGCCAACACCGCCGTGGCTTTGGCCAGACGCGCGGTGGCCTGATCGATGCGGGTCTTGGCTTGCTGGGCGTTCTGCACCGTGCCTGCGCCGACACCAGCAAGGTGGTTGTAGCGATTCAACTCGTGTTCGGCGAAGGCCATTTCGGCGCGATCAGCCGCCACCGTAGCCTGGGCCTGGGCGATCACCGAGCTTTGGCGCTCCAGGGTCGCGTTGGCGTTTTTCAATTGGGCCTGGGCCACCAAGGTATCCGCATCAGCCGCTTGGGCGGCGGCGCGAAAATCGCGGTCGTCGATCAGCGCCAACAGTTGGCCGGCTTTGACGCGCTGGTTGTCTTCCACCAGCACTTCCTTGATGAAGCCCGCCACGCGCGGCGCAACCAAAGTGAAGTCGGCGGCGACGAAAGCGTCGTTGGTGGTCTGGCGCTTGTTGGCCAGAAGCTGCGGCACGGCCAGGTAAACCAGCACACCCACGGCGAACACCGCAATAACGGAGACGGCTATTTTGTCTTTGCGTTTCATGAGAAGTCCTTTGGGCTAGGTCGGTGCGCGAGGCGGAAAGATCCGCGTGGGCATCCAGAAAATCAGCAGGATCAACGCCACCGCGACCGCGGCCATGACGTAGTAGAGATCTGAAGACGTGAGCACCACGGCCTGTTCGTGCAGGCGCCGGGCCAGGCCAGGTGAGTCGCCGTCGGCCAGGGGCGAGTTGCCCAGGCGGTCCACCAACAGGGTCGAGTGAAAATGCAGGCGCTGTGTGGTCAAGGTATCCAGCACGGCGGTGGCGACCACGGCGGCGAGCCCCTTGATGGTGTTGAACCAGGCCGAAGCGTACGGCCCGTCCATCGGCTGGATGCTGCCGGTGGAAAGCATCAATAGCGGCAGCACCGCCATTGGCTGACCGAAGATTTGCAACAGGTACCAGCCATAGAAATCGTCACGAACCCACGCCGAGGTCAGGTGCGAACTGCCGACGCAACACAGCACCAACAGGCTCAAACCGACCCCCAGCACCCACCGGCAATCGACCCCGCGCAGGTTGCACAGCGCCGCCACCAACGGCAGCGCGATCAACTGCGGCAGTGCCATCAGCAGCATCACCGGCGCGGTTTGCAGTGGGCGATAACCCTGGACCTGGGCGAGAAAACTCGACGGGATAATGATCACCGACGTCAGCACCACCAGCACGCCAGCCAGCACGATCAGTGCAAACGCCAAGTTGCGCAGGCCGAGCATCTGCAACTTGAAAAACGGTACCGGGTGCGACCATTCATTGAGCATGAACAGCACCAGCAACAGACTGCCGCCACTCAACAGGAAGGTGATCAGGCCCGACTCGAACCAGTCCAGGCGATTGCCCTGCAACAGGCCGATCACCAGCATGCAGATCGCCGGGAACCCCAGCAGCAAGCCGCGCCAGTTGAACTGTTTGAAGCGCTCCAGGCGTAGCGGATCTTGCGGCAAGCCGTAGGCCACCGCGGCCATGGCCAACAGGCACGGTGCGACTATCTGCCAGAACGCCCATTGCCAGCCGACGTATTCGGTCCACAACGCCGCCAGTGGCGTACCCAGGCTCGGGCCGAAGGTGGCGGTAAGCGCATACCCGGCCAAGCCGTACAGCTTGACGTTGGCCGGCAGGAAGCGCAGCGCCACGGTCATCAACATCGGCGGCAGCGCGCCACCCGCCAGGCCTTGAACCGTGCGCAGCACCAGCAGGCTTTCGTAGTTCGGCGCGAACGGGCACAGGATGCCAAGCACCGTAAACAAAGCGATCGCACACAGCGTGAAGCGGCGCAGGGAAAACGTCACCGAGCACCAAGGCGCAAAGGCCATCGCCGCCACGGAGGTCGCGGTGTAGGCGGCGACCAGCCAGGTGCCTTCGTCAAAGCCGAGGTACAGCGCACCCCGGATGTCGGCGAGGGCAACCTTGGTGACCATCTCGTTGAGACCAGATACGAGTACCGCCAGCAGCACGCCGACCAGGCCGATGATGATGCGCGGGCCGAACGCCGGTGGCGTAAGCGCGGTCGGTTTGGCTGCGGCCTGGAGAGCGGGGGCAGCGAGGGAAGTCATGAACAGGCAGCTCGGCATTAGAAATACCGGAGCAGTCTAATCAGGCAAATCCATGACAAAAAGTTACTTGTTGGAAGGTTATAAGTGCGTCAGACGCAATCCATGTGAGAGGGGGGGCTTGCTCCCGATGGGCCGCGCAGCGCCTCAAAATTGGGACTGCTATGCAGTCCATCGGGAGCAAGCCCCCTCCCACAGGAGCCCCCTGCCACTGTTTTATCCCTCCCGCCTCAGGAATCAGGTCGGCTGGGCCTCCAGCCACGTGGCATGGCAACTCGCGCGCATGGTCTCGCGCAGCCATTTGTGGGCCGGGTCTTTGTCGAAGCGAGGGTGCCAGGATTGAGCCAAGACCAAGGTCGGCAGGGAGATCGGCAGCGGGAAAGCCCGCAACGGCAGGTTCAAGCGATTGGCGCTGTAGAGTGCTTCCTTCGGCACCGGCAGGATCAGGTCGGAATCGGGCAACATGAACATTGCCCCATGGAAACCCGGGGCGATCATTGACACGCGGCGTTCCAGGCCCTGCGCATTCAGCGCCGTATCAATCGGGCCACGGGAGATGCCGCGCCGCGAGATACTGATGTGGGAATAGCTGGCAAAGCGCGCAGCGGTGATCTCTTCGTCAAACAGCGGGTGACCTTCCCGCGCCAGGCCGATGAAGGTGGTGGAGAACAGGTTCTGCACTTTCACCTCAGGACTGGCGGGCATGGTGTTGCTCACGCGCAGATCCAGCCGCCCCTCGCGTAGCGCTTCGTCGTCGGTGTCGCCCTCGGGCACAAAGCACAGCTCGCACAACGGCGCCATGCGTTCCATGGTGTCAAACAGACGACCGCCATACACGCCGATAAAGAAGTCATTGGCGCGCACGCTGAAACGGCGGCGCAAGGTGCTCAGATCCACCTGATCCGCCGAGCGGAATAGCAGCGCCGCCTGCTCCACCACGTTGCGCACCTGGCCTTGCAGCTCAATAGCCTTGGGCGTCGGCACCAGGCCACGTCCGGCGCGCACCAGAATCGGGTCGCCCACGGCCTCGCGAATACGTGTCAGGGTACGGCTCATGGCGGCGGGGCTGAGGTTCATCCTGCGAGCGGCACCCACTACGCTGCCCTCGTCGAGCAAGGCGTCGAGGGCGACCAGCAGGTTCATATCCGGTAGTTGCATGCCAAGCACTCGTGATCAGTGGGGAGTGAATGGGGTGCAATCCTAGCAGGGTCAGGAGCGCTGCATGCCCCAACGCTTCACCGTAAGCCGTTCGAAGGTGTTGAACACCAGGTTTTCCACCAACAGGCCGATCAAGATCACCACGGCCAACCCTGCAAACACCTTGTCGGTGTACAGCTCATTGCGGTTCTGGAAGATGTACCACCCCAACCCGCCCTTGCCGCTGGTGGCGCCGAACACCAGCTCGGCGGCGATCAGGGTGCGCCAGGCAAATGCCCAGCCGATCTTCAGGCCGGCCAGGATCGAAGGCAGCGCCGCCGGGATCAGGATGAACAGCACGAAGCGCATGCCCTTGAGCCCATAGTTGCGTCCAGCCATGCGCAGGGTTTCGGAGACACCGAGAAAACCGGAATAGGTGTTCAGCGCCAAGGCCCACAACACCGAATGCACCAGCACGAAAATCAAGCTGTTCTGCCCCAGGCCGAACCACAGCAGCGCCAACGGCAACAGCGCAATCGCCGGCAGCGGGTTGAACATCGAGGTCAGCGTGCTCAGCAGGTCGCGACCCAGCTGGGTCGACACCGCCAGCGTGGTCAGGGCAAACGCCAGTACGATGCCGATCAGGTAACCCTTGATCAACACCGCCAGCGAGATGCTGACCTTACTCAGCAGTTCACCGCTGAGCAGGCCGTCGAACAGCGCCTGAGTCGTTTGCAGAACGCTGGGCAGTAACAGGTCGTTGTTCTGATAACGCGCGACGGCTTCCCAGAGGATCGCCAGCACGACCAGGATCAAGCCTTTGCGCAGCCAGCCTTGTTGCCACAGGCGTTGACGCAACGGCAGCTCGCGCTCCACGGGAACGCTGAGCAGCGGTTCGAGGTTGATTTCAAATTCCTGACGCATGGGCAGCCCCTTTCAGTAAGCGATGCGGATATCGGCGAAACCCAACTCGCGCTCGGCTTCAGGCGCTTCGTCGAACAGCAGGCGATGAATGCGCTGCGCCGATGCCTGGAATTCCACACCGCCAAGGCTGTGCAGGTCGTATTGATGGCTGTGGACTTCAGCACGCACCCGCCCGGGGTGGGGCGACAGCAACAGAATGCGATTGCCCACCACCAAGGCTTCTTCGATGGAGTGCGTTACGAACAGCAGGGTAAAGCGTACTTCTTCCCACAGCTGCAGCAATTCTTCCTGCATCTTGCGGCGGGTCAGGGCATCGAGGGCGGCAAAGGGTTCGTCCATCAGCAGGATTTTCGGCTGCATGGCCAAGGCGCGAGCAATGGCTACACGGGCTTTCATGCCACCGGACAGGGTGTGCGGATAAGCCTCGGCGAACGCACTGAGGCCGACTTTTTCGAGGTAGTGCAGCGCCCGTTCTTCAGCGTCGCGGCGCTTCAGGGTTTTGGACGCCAGCAAGGGAAACATCACGTTCTGCTTGACGGTTTTCCAGGGCGGCAGTTGGTCGAACTCCTGGAACACCACGATACGGTCCGGGCCTGGTTGTTCGACTTTTTGCCCCAGCAGGCGGATCTCGCCTTCACAGGGTTTGATAAACCCGGCGATGGACTTGAGCAACGTGGATTTGCCGCAGCCCGATGGGCCGAGCAACACGTAGCGGTCGGCCGGATCAATCTCGAAACTGACTTGGTGAGTGGCACGCACCACACGCTCGGGCGTGCGGTATTCGAGGCTGACGTTGTCCACCGCCAACAACGGTTGAGCCGTATTCAGAGTGCTGGCCGCGTGGCCTTGCAGGGGCGCGTTCATTTCATCTCTCTTGCCGGGAATGGGATTCAGAACGGCGCATCGCCCTGGATAGTGGTGCGAAACAGCTTGCGCCGCAGGTGGCTCGGGCAGCCGGCGGCGAGGTGAATCAACGAGCGGTTGTCCCAGAACACCATGTCGTGGGGCTGCCACTGGTGACGGTAGATGTTTTGCGGCAGCACGCTGTGGGCGTACAACTGGGCCAGCAGATCGCGGCTTTCGTCTTCCGGCAGGTCGACAATCCGCGTGGTGAAGCCTTCGCTGACAAATAACGCCTTGCGCCCGGTTTCCGGGTGGGTGCGCACAATGGGGTGCACTACTTCGGCGACCTGAGCGAGTTGCTCGGGGGTCAGGGTCGGGCGCCAGTTGCCCTCGAATTTGGTCTCGCTGTAACGCGCCGTGTATGAGTGGGCAGCGCTGCGGCCCTCCACCGCTTTGCGCAAATGTTCAGGCAGTTGGTCCCAGGCTTTGTGCATGTCGGCAAACAGCGTGTCGCCACCTTCGGACGGCAACTCCTGGGCGTGCAGCATCGAACCCAGGCTGGGCAGTTCCTTGTACGACAGGTCCGAATGCCAGAACTTACCCGCATCGCCCAGGCCGATGGATTGGCCGTTTTCGATGATGTTGGAGACGATCAGGATTTCCGGGTGATTGGCCAGCAGGAACTGTTTGAGCACATGGATCTGCAGCACACCGAAACGGCGGCTGAAGGCGATCTGTTGTTCGGGGGTGATGCGTTGGTCACGGAACACGACGACATGGTGATCCAGGTGCGCGCGGTGGATGCGGGCGAAGTCCTGGTCGTTGACCGGGCGCGACAAGTCCAGGCCGATGATCTCGGCGCCGACGCTGCCAGGGAGTGGGCGGATCTCGAAGAGTTGGGCGGTTGAGGTCGCTGTTGGAACAGTAGAGGTGGCGGACATGTGGGCACTCCCGGTCGGACTGGGGAGTGACTTTATAGATATAAGAACTGGCGATTAAATACCGTTAAAGAATATCTATATGCATTGGGTGCGGGGTTGTGTGGGGAGGCTGATGGCCCTATCGGGAGCAAGCCCCCTCCCACACTTGACCGAGTTCCAGCATAGGAATGCGGTCGAGTGTGGGAGGGGGCTTGCTCCCGATGAGGCTCATTCAGGCGCTACAAGTCAACGCTCGTGCAACGCCTCGGCCCGCGCCTTGATGATCGGCTTGAGCAGGTAGCTCAGGATGCTCTTCTTGCCGGTGATGATGTCCACCGACGCGACCATGCCCGGGATGATCAACAACGGCTTCTCATCGGTTCCCAAGTGGCTGCGGTCGGTGCGCAGGGTGATCATGTAGTAGGTGGTTTTCTTGTCTTCATCGGTGATGGTGTCGGCACCGATGCGTTCGAGCTTGGCTTTCAGGCCGCCGTAGATGGTGTAGTCATAGGCGGTGAATTTGACGATCGCTTCCTGCCCCGGGTGCAGGAAGGCGATGTCTTGCGGGCGGATCTTGGCTTCCACCAGCAGCGTGTCGTTCAGCGGCACGATCTCTACCATGTCGCTGCCCGGCTGGATCACGCCGCCGACGGTGTTGACCAGCAATTGCTTGACGATCCCGCGCACGGGCGAGGTGACCAGGGTGCGGCTGACCCGGTCTTCCAGGGCGCGGCCGGTGGACTCGGCCTTGTTCAGTTCGGTGCGGGCTTCGTTGAGCTGGGTCAGCGCTTCGCTGCGGAACTTGCCACGGGTTTCGTCGATCTTGCGTTGTACTTCCTTGATCGCCGACTCGGCCCGGGGGATCGCCAGGGTAGTGGCGTCCAACTGGCCGCGGGTTTCCATCTCGGCACGCTTGAGGCGCAGCACTTCCACCGGCGACACCGCACCCTGGGCCACCAGCGGTTCGGACATGTTGATTTCCTGGCGTTGAAGGGACAACTGGCTGCGGTACTGGCTTTGTTTGGAGGTGAATTCACGCAGTTCCTGCTGGCGTTGCACCAGTTGTTCCTGCAAGCCGCCGACTTCGTCCTTCAACTGCTGGCGGCGGCTGTCATACAACGAGCGCTCACTGGCAGCCTGGTTGGGCGCGGCCTTGAGCACATCGTCGGGGATGTTCAGCGGGCGGTCATCCACCTGGGCACTCAGGCGCTCGACGCGCAGTTGCATGGCCAGGCGCAGGGCTTCGGTTTCACCGGCATTGGAAACAAAACGCGTGTCATCGAGGCGAATCAACGGCGCGCCGGCTTCCACCACCTGGCCTTCCTTGACGTACAACTCGGAGACGATACCGCCTTCCAGGTTCTGGATTTTCTGCAACTTGGACGAGGGGATTGCCTTGCCGTCGCCACGGGTGACTTCGTCGATGCTGGAGAAGCCTGCCCACGTCACCAGAAAGATGAAGAACGCGATGATCGCCCAGATGGTCAGGCGGATAACCCGCGGCGCATCTTCGACCAGTGCTTTGTTGACTTCGGGCAGGGGCTGACCCTGCAGCGAATCGGAACCTTTGAAATAGCGGCCAACCGCGCTTTTGATGGAGTTAAGCAACACTGATCTGCCCCTTTTTCAGCGCTTCCATGACCACGGCTTTCGGGCCGTCTGCGAGGATCTGCCCACGGTCGACCACCAGCAGGCGGTCCACCAGCGAGAGCAGTGAGGCACGGTGAGTGACCAGCACGATGGTCTTGTTTTGCACCACGGCTTGCAGGCGCTGTTTCAGGCGCTCTTCACCGGTGTTGTCCATGGCGCTGGTGGGTTCGTCCAGCAGCAGGATGGGCGGGTTGAGCAACAGTGCACGGGCCAGGGCAACGTTCTGGCGCTGGCCGCCGGAAAGGTTTTGCCCGCGCTCGCCGACCTGCAGTTCATAACCCTGCGGGTGCAGGCGGGCGAATTCGTGCACGCCGGCCAGTTCGGCGGCCTGCAGGACCATTTCGTCTTCGACATAGCGTGCACCGCACACCAGGTTGTCGCGCAGCGTACCGGCGAGCAGTTGGATGTCTTGGGCCACGTAACCGATGTTGTGGCGCAGTTCGCTGACGTCGATCTGGCGCACATCCACACCATCCACCAGCAAGGCGCCGGAGTCCGGCTGATAAAGGCCGACGATCAGTTTGGCCAGGGAGCTTTTGCCCGAGCCGCTGCGGCCGATGATGCCGATTTTCTCGCCGGGCTTGATCACCAGATTGATGTTTTTCAGCGCGGCGTTCTGTTGATTCGGGTAAGTAAAATTAAGGCCCCGGCATTCGATGGCGCCTTGCAGCGTGCGGCGGCTCATGGGGCGCTCTTCGAAATTGCGCTCCTGGGGCAGCTCCATCATCTGGTCGGTCGACATCATGGTGACCTTGGCTTGCTGGTAACGGGTCAGCAGGCCCGACAGCGAAGCCAACGGGCTCAAGGCGCGGCCGCTGAGCATGTAGCAGGCGATCAGGCCACCCATGCTGAGGTTACCGTCGATGATCTGGTACACACCGAACACGATCATGATCACGCCGGCCAGTTGCTGGATCAGCAGGGTCATGTTCATCGACAGGCCCGACAGCAACTTCACCCGCAGTTCAAGGCGGCTCAAGGTGCCGATGGTCTGTTCCCAACCGTACTGGCGCTCGCTCTCGGCGTTATTGACCTTGACCGCGTCCAGCCCGGCGAGGGTTTCGATCAGGCTCGACTGGCGCTCGGCGGCCAGCGCCATGGTGCGCTCCATGGTCGCAACGAGTGGTTTCTGCAGGGCATAGCCGATGCCCAGGGCAATCGGGAACGCCAGCACCGGAATCCACACCAGGTGCCCGCCGAGAATCGCGATGACCAGGAAGATCAGCAGGGTGAAGGGCAGGTCGATCAGGCTGGTGAGGGTCAGCGAAGCGAGGAAATCGCGCAGGCTCTGAAACTCGTGGATGTTCTGCGCGAAGCTGCCGACCCGTGCCGGGCGGTACTTCATGGACATGCCGACAATGCGCTCGAACAGCGTGGCCGAGATAATCAGGTCGGTCTTTTTGCCGGCCAGGTCCAGGCACAGGCTGCGCAGGCTTTTGAGGATCAGGTCGAACAGATAGGCACCGCAGATGCCCACTGCCAGCACCCACAGGGTGGCCGTGGCCTGGTTCGGCACCACGCGGTCGTACACGTTCATCACGAACAGCGGCGCGGCCATCGCAATGATGTTGATCAGGAAGCTGGCGGCAATGGCGTCGGTGTAGAGCCAGCGCGAACGCATCAGCGTGTCACGGAACCACGAACGCGCCCGAGGAATCAGGGTGCCGTGGTTGACGTCGAATTTGTGCTGCGGCTGGGCGAAGAAAACCTTGCCGGCATAATCGCCAGCCAGTAACTCGCGCTTGATGATGACTTCACCGCCGTCGCTTTCGCTGAGCAGGATGCGGGCTTCGTCTTCGCCTTGCCAGCCTACCAGCACGGCACTGCGCCCCTCTTTGAGCAGCAGCAACGCCGGCAGGGCAATCGTTGGGATCTGTTCCAGCTTGCGTTGCAGCAACCGCCCCTGCAGGCCCGCCCGCGCGGCTGCACGGGGCAGCAACTCGGCACTCAACCGCTGCGAAGGCAGCGGCAGGCCGGTGGTGAGCATGGCCGCGCTGGCCGGTTTCTGGTGCAGGGCGCACAGCGCAAGCAACCCGTCGAGTAACGGGTCGTCGTGCAGCGTGCGTGGATCATGGTTGAGATGAACTCGACTGACTTCGGATTCCACGCGGTGCACTCTCGACTAACAGATGGGGCTATGGGGACGGCTCAATTCATCCCAGGCAGTTGGACGTTAGGCTTCACGTCGGTCTGCACGACGGAGGCCATCGGTGGGACCACTCCCTGGCTCTTGAGCAATTCGCCCATGGTCGCCTTGATTCGATACTGAGTAAATAACTGAATGTTCTTGATCTCTTCCAGACGACGGGAAGCGGTGAATAATTCGTTCTCACTGTCGAGCAAATCGAGCAGGGTTCGTTGGCCGAGGCTAAACTGCTGCTGATAAGAGGTACGCACCCGGGTGCTGTGGTCCACGTACTGCTGGGCCACGGGCAACTGCGCGTTGGCGTTGTTCAGGGCGTTCCAGGCCAGGCCCAGTTCTTCGTTGAGCTGGCGCAGGGCGTTGTTGCGGATATCCAGGGCCTGGTTGGCCTGGTATGACTTGGATTGCAAGTCAGCCTTGTTGCTGCCACCGGCAAACAGGTTGAAGCGCATGCGCACCATGGCTTCCCAACCGTTGTTGTGGCTGGCGTCACCCGAGACGTTGTTATCGGCGTTGGTGCCAAGCTCGGCGTCAAAACGCGGGTAGAAGGTGGACTTGGCGGCTTCGTACTGCTTCTCGGCGGCGGAGATATCCGACTCGGCCGAACGCAGCACCGGGCTGTTGTCGAGCATCTGGCGGCGTGCCTCATTCAGGTCTGCCGGCAGCATGGCCATGAACGGTGCCGGACGCTCCAGTTGGTCGGGCATCTGGCCAACGGCACTGAGGTAGTTGACCTCGGAGTCGGCCAGGTTGGTCTGCTCGGTGATCAGGTTGTTGCGGGCCTGGGCCAGACGCGCTTCGGCCTGGTCCTGGTCGGCGCCGTTGCCGACGCCGCGCTGGGTACGCAGTTTGATCTGATCGTAGATGCGTTCGTGGTTGCGCAGGTTTTCTTCGGCCAGGCGCACGAACTCACGACGGGTCAGTACATCCAGGTACACCTGGGCAACGGTCAGGCCGGTGCGCTCGGAGGTGCCGAGCAAGGAGTAGGCGCGGGAGTTGACGTTGGCTTGCTGGCGACCGACTTCGCTGGAAGTGGCGAAGCCGTCAAAGATCATCTGTTGCAGGCGCAGGCTGGACTCGCCGCGGTTGAGGGTGTCCCAGTGGTTGCCGTTGGGGCCATTGGCGGCGCGAGTAGTGGAGTTATCGGTGCCTTCGCGGCCGTAACCGGCGTTCAGGTCGACCCGAGGCAGATAACCGCCCTGGGCTGCACGCAGTTGGTAATCGGCGGCGATGCGGCTGTTCACACCGGCTTGAATTTCCGGGTGCACGTCCAAGGCCTGCTGCATGGCTTGGGGCAGTGTCTGGGCTTGTACGAAACTGGCGGCGAGAACGAACGGTATTGCCTTGAACAGGTGCAGACGCATTAAAAAATTCCCCAGGACTTCTTGTCTCAAATCACAGCGATTCAGGCCGCTGCGTCGGATAATGGCTACCGTAATGACCGTACGTCGGAAAGTTCAAAAAGCGGAACTGCTTCACACATGTAGGACGGTTCGCCGCATAAATATCAATGTGACATTACGGGGCCAATTGTTTAGGATGGCGGTCATAAGGTCAATAGTTTGGCATAAACTAGATCGCGAATAAATCTAGCCAAATATTTGACGAAACCATCTTTACAGACTACGCCCCTCCTGTTTGGCCCTCCCCCGAGCGGCCACATGGAAATCATCAGAAACGGATCGCCGGAGAAAATTTTAATGAGCAGTGTTGTTGCCATCGTCAAAAGCATTGTTGGTCAAGTTTTCGTTATTTCTCCGGAAGGAACGCGGCGTGTATTAGTAGAAGGTGACCGCCTGTTTGCAGGCGACCAGGTCGACACCGGCATGTCGGGCGCTGTGAGCCTGGAACTGGCCGACGGCCGCACGCTGGACCTGGGCCGGGAAACCCAGTGGAGCGCCGACCTGCCGGACTCCACCGTCGATCTGGCAGCTGCCGCCGAGAACGCGGCGCCCTCGGTTGCCGAGCTGCAACAAGCCATCGTCGCGGGCGCGGACCCGACCACCGACCTGGAAGCCGCTGCCGCAGGCCCAGCCGCTGCCGGTAATGGCGCCGCAGGCGGTGGCCACAGCTTCGTCGTGCTGGACGCGACCGCCGGCCGCGTTGACCCGACCATCGGCTTCCCGACCGCGGGCCTGGGCCAGGCCAACGCGGCACTGACCCAGAACGTCGGCGCCCAGCCTGGCGGTAATAACGGTGGCCTGACTCTGCAAACCGCCACGCTGACATTGGGCGCCACGTCGACCATTACCGAAGCCGGTGGCGTACTGACCTATACCGCCACCGTGACCCAGGCACCGATCGGCAACCTCAACATCACGTTGTCCAACGGTGCAGTGATCACCATCCCGTCGGGCCAACTGACCGGCACCGTCAACGTGCCCCTGGCCCCGAACGACAGCCCGTACATCGACCCAAGCCAAATCAGCGTCAACGTCACCGGCACCACCGGCGGCAACAACCTGGTGCTGAACATCGATACCACGCCGGCAGTGACCCAGGTCACCGACACCATCGACACCACCACCATCGCCCTGACGGCAGGCTCGACGGTCACTGAAGGCGGCCAGATCACCTACACCGCCACGTTGACCAACCCAGCACAGACGCCAGTGACTGTCACTTTGAGCAATGGCTCGGTGATTACCATCAAGGCGGGCGAGTCTACTGGCACTGTGGTTGTCGATACCCCGGCCAACGACGTCTACAACAACGGTTCTACCGTCAGCACTACCATTACTGGCGCGACCGGCGGCAACTTTGAAAACCTGGTGCCGAGCACGACTCCGGCCGTCACCACGATTACTGACTCCGTCGACACCACCACCGTCGCCCTGACGGCCGGCTCGACCGTGACCGAAGGCGGCCAGATCACTTACACCGCCACGCTGACTAACCCCGCGCAAACACCAGTGACTGTCACTTTGAGCAATGGCTCGGTGATTACCATCAAGGCGGGCGAGTCTACTGGCACTGTGGTTGTCGATACCCCGGCTAACGACGTCTACAACAACGGTTCTACCGTCAGCACTACTATTACCGGCGCGACTGGCGGCAACTTTGAGAATCTGGTGCCGAGCACGACTCCGGCCATTACCACGATTACTGACTCCGTCGACACCACCACCGTTGCCCTGACGGCTGGCTCGACCGTGACCGAAGGCGGCCAGATCACTTACACCGCCACGTTGACCAATCCGGCACAAACACCAGTGACTGTCACTTTGAGCAATGGCTCGGTGATTACTATCAAAGCGGGCGAGTCCACTGGCACTGTGGTTGTCGATACCCCGGCTAACGACGTCTACAACAACGGTTCTACCGTCAGCACTACCATTACTGGCGCGACCGGCGGCAACTTCGAAAACCTGGTGCCGAGCACGACTCCGGCCGTTACCACGATTGTTGATTCGGTCGACACCACCACTGTTTCGCTGACAGCGGCCCAAACCGTAACCGAAGGCGGTCAGATTACCTACACCGCTACGCTGACCAACCCAGCACAAACGCCAGTGACTGTCACTCTGAGCAATGGCTCGGTGATTACTATCAAAGCGGGCGAGTCCACTGGCACTGTGGTTGTCGATACCCCGGCCAACGACGTCTACAACAACGGCTCTACCGTCAGCACTACTATTACCGGCGCCACCGGCGGCAACTTTGAAAACCTGGTACCGAGCACGACTCCGGCCGTTACCACGATTGTTGATTCGGTCGACACCACCAATGTTTCACTGACCGCTACCGGAACGGTTGTCGAAGGCGGCCAGATCACCTACACCGCCACCTTGACCAACCCGGCGCAGACGCCGGTGACTGTCACTTTGAGCAATGGCTCGGTGATTACCATCAAGGCGGGCGAGTCCGTTGGCAGCGTGGTTGTCGACACCCCGCCGAATGATGTCTACGTCAATGGCAGCACCGTCAGCACCACCATTACCGGGGCGACCGGCGGCAATTTCGAGAGCCTGGTGCCGAATACGGCCCCGGCGGTCACCACGATTACGGACTCGATCGACACTACGACCGTGACGCTGACCGCGCCGACTGAGGCAAACGAAGGCGGACAGATTACCTACACCGCGACGCTTTCAAATAAAGCGGGCACTGATGTCACGCTGAAACTCGACAACGGCTCGACCATCACCATCAAGGCTGGCGATACCGTCGGCACCGTGACCGTCCCAGCACCGAGCGATGACGTGTTCATCGACAAGAGCACGCAGACCGTCAAGATCACCGACGCTACTGGCGGCAACTTCGAGAAGCTGGAAGTTGCAGGTAACGGTGCAACCACGACGATCAACGACACCATCGACAAGGTCGATGTGGTCCTGACCGCCACCAACACTGTGGGCGAAGGCGGCAATATCGTTTATACCGCTTCGCTGGTCGATAAGTCGGGTAATGCGGTGACTAACATCACCAACCCACTGACCGTGACTTTGGACAATGGCCAGACCATCACCATCGGTGTGAATCAGTCGAGCGGCACCGTCACCACCGTGGCGCCGAACGACGTTTACAACGGCGACCAAACCGTCACCACCGCGATCAAAACTGTGACCGGCGGCGAGCACTTCGAGAACCTGGTGCCGGGCACTACGCCGGTAAACACCACTGTTACCGATACTCCGGGCACCGCAGATACCACCACCGTGACCCTGACTGCGCCAAGCGCAGTTAACGAAGGCGGTCAGATCACTTACACCGCGACCTTGAGCAATAAGGCCGGCACCGACGTCACTCTGAAACTCGACAACGGTTCGACCATTACCATCAAGGCCGGTGACACCGTCGGCACCGTGACCGTCCCAGCACCGAGCGATGACGTGTTCATCGACAAGAGCAC
>NZ_PYWX01000016.1 GCF_003031675.1 Pseudomonas palleroniana
ATGCGTATTAGCCTGTAAACCATGTCCCCGGTTAGAAATGTAAACGATGTCCCCGGTTTGTACCGGGGCAAGCCCGCTCACTACAAGTCAGGTCGGGGTGGGTTTGGCTTGATTCGCCAGCCATTCCATTAGTGCTTCAAGGCCTGCCGACAGCTCGGCGCCCGGTGGGCGCACCAGGTAATACCCCATCCCCGTCGGCACCCGCAGTTCAAACGGCATCGCCAGCCTGCCGGCCGTGACATCCTCGCCAATCAACGCGCTATCACCGATCGCCACGCCTGAACCTTGTGACGCCACCGTCATGGCCAGATCCAAGGTCTCGAAATGATGCCCCTGGGCCAGATTGCTCAGCCGCGTATCCGCTGCTTTCAACCACAACGCCCAATCCCGCCCATCCCGGGTAGGGTGCAGCAGCACCTGTTGCTGCAAGTCGGCCGGTGCCCGCAAACCACCGAGCAAGGCGGGAGCGCAGACCGGCGTGAGTTGCTCATCAAACAAATGCCGCGCTTCGGCAGGTGGCTCGGCGATGGGCGCGTAGATTACCGCCGCGTCGAATGACTCGCGGCGAAAATCCACGGTGTAGGCCACGGTGGTGGTGAGCTCCACCGGCACATCCGGACGTTCACGTTGCCATTGCATCAGGCGTGGCAGCAACCAACGCATGACACAGGTGGGCGCCTTGAGTTGCAGGGTTTCGCGACGATCGCCTATCTGCTCCAGCGCATCCACGATCAAGCCAAATACTTGCTGTACGCGCAGCGACCATTCACGGCCCTCTTCGGTCAAGCTCAAGCCCCGGGCCTGGCGCTGGAACAAGGCGTAGCCGAGGTGGCTTTCCAACCCGGCAATCTGCCGGCTCACCGCGCCCTGGGTGATATGCAATTGCTCGGCGGCGCGGGTGAAGTTGCAACACTGGGCGGTGACCCAGAACGTGTGCAGGGCGGGCAGCGGAGGAAGACGTTTCATCGCAATTGAGCCATGACGTGGGGACATGGCTAGTATGACTTTTTATCGATTGTTGCCGCTACCGCCCAGCCGCTCCAATACCGCCTCGAAACCCTCACAAGAGCGACATGTATGGCGACCTGCGGCGAAGTACTGGTCAATCTCCTGGAACGCTACGGCGTGGACCAGGTGTTCGGCATTCCCGGCGTGCACACCGTGGAGCTGTACCGCGGCCTGGCACGCTCCGGCATCCGTCACGTCACCCCGCGCCATGAACAGGGTGCCGGGTTTATGGCTGATGGTTACGCGCGTACCCGCGGCAAGCCAGGCGTGTGCTTCATCATCACCGGCCCCGGCATGACCAATATCACCACCGCCATGGGCCAAGCGTACGCGGACTCGATCCCGATGCTGGTGATTTCCAGCGTGCAATCGCGCAGCCAATTGGGCGGCGGGCGCGGCAAGTTGCACGAACTGCCCAACCAGAGCGCGATGATTGCGGGCGTGGCGGCGTTCTCCCATACCTTGATGTCGGCCGCAGAATTGCCGGGCGTCCTGGCGCGGGCCTTTGCCGTGTTCCAGGCCGGTCGACCGCGCCCCGTGCATATCGAAATTCCGCTGGACGTACTGGTGGAAAACGCCGATGCATTGCTCGACTGTACGCCCGTCAGCGTGGCGCGAGCCGGCGCGGCACCCGCGTCGGTCAAGCAGATGGGCCAGTTGCTTGGCGCAGCAAAACGCCCGCTGATCCTGGCGGGCGGCGGTGCCATCGAGGCCGCGCCTGAGTTGACGCGCCTGGCCGAAATCCTCGGCGCACCGGTAGCCCTGACCATCAATGCCAAGGGCATGCTGCCCTCCTCCCATCCGCTGCTGATCGGCTCGACCCAGACCCTGCCCGCCACGCGCGCGCTAGTGGCCGAGGCCGATGTGGTGCTGGCGATCGGCACGGAGCTGGCGGAAACCGACTATGACGTGACCTTCGCCGGTGGCTTCGAGATCCCAGGGGCGCTGCTGCGTATCGACATCGACGCCGACCAGACCGTGCGCAACTACCCGCCCCAGGTGGCGCTGGTGGCCGACGCGCAAATCGCCGCCGCAGCCTTGCTCGACGACTTGCACAAACAGGTATTGCCGACCCGCGATTCGACCTGGGGCGGCCAACGAGTCGCCCGCCTGTGGGCGGAACTGACGCCGGCCTGGGATGCCGCCACTCGCGCACAGACGTTGTTGCTCGACACGGTTCTGGATGAACTGCCGAGTGCAGTGCTGGTAGGTGATTCCACCCAGCCGGTGTACAGCGGCAACCTGACCCTGAACCTCGACCACCCACGGCGCTGGTTCAACTCTTCCACCGGCTACGGCACCTTGGGCTATGCCTTGCCGGCCGCCATCGGCGCCTGGCTGGGACGTGGCGACGGGCAGCCGGTGGTGTGCCTGATCGGCGACGGCGGGTTGCAGTTCAGCCTGCCGGAGCTGGCCAGTGCCGTGGAAGCCCGCACGCCGGTCATCGTGCTGCTGTGGAATAACCAGGGTTACGAAGAGATCAAGAAATACATGGTCAACCGCGCCATTGAACCCGTGGGTGTAGATATCTATACGCCGGACTTTATCGGTGTGGCTAAAGCCTTGGGCTGCGCGGCCGAAAGTGTGCGGGGCATCGAACCGTTGCGGGCGGCCTTGCGCGCCGCCACGGATCGCCAGGGGCCGACGCTGATTGAAGTCGACCAGGCACTGTGGATGCAGGAGGTTGCAGCTGCCGTAGGGTATTGAACGGTGTGTCTATCGATGGCGTGCAGGCGGGGACTGACGTCGTGTTACCAACATTATTTGTCCCACACCAAACATAGAAACGACCTACAGAGCTTTCTATTGGTACGGCCGTTCCGTTAAGCTTTTGTGCAGTCTTGTACTGAGTTCGGTACAACGGGTTTACGGACGAAACCGATGCTAAACAGTAACTTGCTCAGAAAGCTCGATATGCAGGACTTGATGGTGTTTATCGCCGTCTATGACCAGAGCAGCGTTACCGAGGTCTCCGAAACGCTGTTCGTCAGTCAGTCCACCGTGAGCTACAGCCTGAAGAAGCTGCGCACCAGCTTCGAAGACGAGCTGTTTATCAACACGCGGGCCGGCATGCGCCCGACCTACAAGGCCACCACCATGTATGGCCATGTGCAGAAGATCCTGGAGAGCATCAACCTGTGCCACGCCGGCGGCCAGGCCTTCGACCCGAAACAGAAGGCCGCCTCGACCTGGTGACGGCGTCGGCTTCAAGCCTTAGCCGATTGCGACTTTGCTGTAGGACTCACGATCCATGTCGTCCAGTTGCACGCTGAGCTGAACCTGCACATCCGCCGGCCATTCGCCCAAGTCCTGCAAGGCCGCCAACAGGCTTTGCGACAACTGCTGCTTGATCTGCGGCGACCGCCCGCTAAGCAGCGACAGCTTGACCGCGATAAAACCGCGTGGGCTGAGCGAGGTGCCCACCTGGAAATTCTCCACCTTCACTGCGCGGCTCTTGATATCGAACTCGGAAGCGAACTGCCCGGACGCCATCAGCACGTTGTTGAGCCGCAACAGGGTTTTCTCGACAGGCAAGTCCGTGAGGTTGGCGGTGTATTCCAGATGCAGGTGCGGCATTAAAAGCTCCCGATGGTTGTAGGAAAAGAGTCATACGTATAACACGCAGGCGCACTGATTCAGAGCGCTTTCAGTATTCCCTCAAGGGGTATCTCAAGATTTTGCCGGCGGCGCCGCCAGTGAGTCGCGGTCACTCATGAACGCCTCCAGCCGCGAGCGCATCCAGCGTTCCGCCGGGTCGGTATCGACGTGGCTGAGCCAGACCATGGACAGGTCGAGGGTCGGGGTTTCAAACGGAAATGGCTCGCAGAACAGCTGCCCGCTGGCGGCCATGGCCTGGGCGGTGTAGTCCGGCAAGCTGGCGATCATGTCGGTGCCGGCGAGCAACGCCGGCAGCGCGCTGTATTGCGGCACCGACAGCACTACCTGGCGCTTGCGGCCGATCTCGGCCAGCCATTCATCGGCAAACCCGGACACGTTGGCGGTGTGCGACACCAGCACATGAGGGCGTGCGCAATATTCGTCGAGGGTCAGCGGTGTGTCCGAGGCATCGGCGCGTAGCAGGCACGGGCGGATATGCCGCAACAGCTTGCGCTTGGCATTGGCCGGCAGGCCGCGGGTCTGGGTGATGCCGACGGTGATATCACCGGATGCCAACAAGTCAGGGATGCGCCAGTAATCCACATGTTGCACCACAAACACCACCAAGGGCGCTTCCTGGCGCAAAGCCCGCAACAGCGGCGGTAGCAGACCAAACTCGACGTCATCGGACAGGCCGATACGGAAGGTCATGGTGCTGCGGGACGGGTCGAAATCGTGAGTCAGGCTCAGGGCCGACGACAGCGAATCCAGGGCCGGCGACAGGTGCTGGATGATTTCCTCGGCCCGCGCCGTCGGTTCCATGCGGTGGCCAACGCGAATGAACAGCGGGTCATTGAACAAGGTGCGTAAACGGTTGAGGGCCGAACTGATGGTCGGCTGGCCGAGAAACAGCTTCTCCGCCACCCGCGTCACGTTGCGTTCGAGCATCAGTGCCTCGAAGACCACCATCAGGTTGATGTCGGCCTTGCGTAGTTCATTACGATTCATCGGCGCCTGCCCCTCTCCCCAAGACAACGCGCAGTTTAGAAAGGCCGCCGGGCTGCGTCTATGTGAACACTGTTCATCGAGCGGCTTTGCGACTATAAATCAGCTCTTGAAGGTCACAGGAACACCATCGTGCTGTTCATTATCGCCTTGGCCATTGTCGTGGCCGGGTTTTGTCTATGGGTTGTCCGATTCATCGCCAACCCCACCGTGAGGACACTGCTGCGCGTTTTTATCGGCTTGTGCCTGGCGACGGTGGTCGCCTACATGGTGCTGGCGGCGGGGTTTCCGACGTCGCTGCTGGTTTGATCTGGAATAGCCTCAACCCACTTGTGAGCAAGGACTGCCAAGCATGAAATTCGCCTACACCATCATCTATGTGCCGGACGTTGCCGCCTCCCTGGCATTCTTTGAAATAGCCTTCGGTTTCACTCGCCGTTTCCTGCATGAATCGGGTACCTATGGCGAGCTGGAAACCGGCGAAACCACCCTCTCGTTTGCCGCCCACGAATTGGCGGGCATGAATTTCGACGGCGGCCACGTGCAGGCCCATGCCTCCAGCAAACCGCTAGGAATGGAAGTGGGTTTCGTCACCGAGGACGTGTTCGCCGCCCACGCCAAAGCCCTCGTCCATGGCGCGACAGAGCTGTCGCCACCGAGCACCAGGCCCTGGGGGCAGGTGGTGTCTTATGTGCGTTGCCCAGATGGCACGCTGGTGGAATTGTGTACCCCGATCCATTGATCGGGGCACACCCTTTCAACGCTTGAGCGGAATCTCCTCATCAAGCGGTGACAGTTCCGTAGAGTCATCATGCTTCCACGTCTGGGGCTTTTCCTCCTCACGCTGACGCTGAGGTTGTGCAAGCTCCGGATCATCCCGTTCCTTCTGCTCATTATTCATAGCCACCTTCCTTCCTTAAGAATGGTTCACCCATCCAGCATAGAACAGAGCAAGCATTTTGGGCGGACGCCCCCAATTGATAACGGTTACGCATCAATTCATCCAAATAACTCACTTATCATTTCTAAATGTGTCAGCCACTATCCCGGGTCTTAAGCGAAACAAGCTCTTAAAAAGAACGCTGGAGACACAAAAACCATGACTAGCCCTTCCCGGCCCGACGCTGCCCCTTCGAAAGTGGGTGCAGTACTACGCGTTACCTCGGGCAACTTCCTCGAACAGTTCGACTTCTTTCTGTTCGGCTTCTACGCCACCTATATCGCTGCCGCGTTCTTCCCCGCCGCCAATGAGTTTGCGTCATTAATGATGACCTTCGCCGTGTTCGGCGCGGGTTTCCTGATGCGTCCACTGGGCGCGATCGTTCTGGGTGCCTATATCGATGACGTCGGTCGCCGCAAAGGGTTGATCATGACTCTGTCGATCATGGCCAGCGGCACGCTGCTGATCGTGCTGGTACCGGGTTATCAGACCATTGGCCTGTGGGCACCGCTGCTGGTGCTGCTGGGGCGCTTGCTGCAAGGTTTTTCGGCCGGCGCGGAACTGGGCGGCGTGTCGGTGTACTTGTCTGAAATGGCCACACCGGGCCGCAAAGGCTTCTACACCAGTTGGCAGTCCGGCAGCCAACAGATCTCCATCGTGGTTGCGGCCGCCTTGGGTTATGGCCTGAACCAATGGATGGAACCGGCTGTAGTTGCCGATTGGGGCTGGCGCATTCCCTTCGGCCTGGGTTGCGTGATCATCCCGTTCATTTTTGTACTGCGACGCAACCTGCAGGAAACCGAAGAGTTCGCCAACCGCAAACATCGCCCAAGCATGCGCGAAGTGCTGGCGACCCTGGCGAAGAACTGGACCATGGTGATCGGCGGCATGCTGATGGTTGCCATGACCACCACGGCGTTCTACCTGATCACGGTCTACGCGCCGACCTTCGGCAAGACCGTGCTGCAACTGAGCACTTCCGACGCCTTGCTGGTGACGTTGCTGGTGGCGGTGTCGAACTTTGTCTGGCTGCCGATCGGCGGCACCCTGAGCGACCGCTTCGGACGCAAGCCGGTGCTGGTGGCCATGACCGCCCTCACCGTGATCACCGCCTACCCGGCGCTGTCGTTCGTGGTGAATGCGCCAAGCTTCGCGCATATGCTCGAAACCCTGCTGTGGTTCTCCTTCCTGTACGGCATGTACAACGGCGCAATGATCCCGGCCCTGACCGAAATCATGCCGGTGGAAGTACGTGTGGCCGGTTTCTCCCTGGCTTATAGCCTGGCAACCGCCATTTTCGGTGGTTTCACCCCGGCGATCTCCACCTGGTTTATCCATGTCACCGAAGACAAGGCTTCGCCGGCCTACTGGATGATGTTTGCCGCGCTGTGTGCCCTGTGCTCGACCTTGGCCCTGTACCGTCGCGCCAATACCCGCGGGCAGATGCTGCAGGAGGCTGTATGATGCGCACCCTACTCAACAGCCTTACGGCCCTTGCACTCGGCGCCCTGGCACTGACGGCGCAGGCCGAAGAACTCAACGTGATGACCTCCGGTGGTTTTACCGCTGCCTATAAATTGCTCGGCCCGCAATATGCCAAACAAAGTGGCGACACCCTGAATACCATCCTGGGTCCGTCCATGGGCAAGGCGCCGGAAGCGATTCCCAACCGTCTGGCGCGTGGCGAACCCGCCGATGTGGTGATCATGGTCGGCTATGCGCTGGATGACTTGATCAAGCAAGGCAAGGTCGACCCTGCGTCCCGCGTGGAACTGGCGGACTCGCGTATTGGCCTGGTGGTGAAAGCCGGCGCGGCCAAACCGGCGATCGGCACTGACGCCGAATTGAAGGCCACGCTGACCCAGGCCAAATCCGTGGCTTATTCGGACAGCGCCAGCGGCGTGTATGTCGAGAAGGAACTGTTCAAAAAGCTCGGCATGCCCGCCAAAGGCACGATGATCGAGCGCCTGCCGGTGGCCGAACAGGTCGCCAAGGGTGACTACGAGGTCGGCTTGCAGCAGGTGGCGGAACTGTTGCCGATACCAGGGGTGACGTTTGTGGGCAAGATCCCGGAAGACGTGCAGTCGGTGACACGCTTTGCGGCGGGGATTCCGGTCAACGCCAAACACCCGGCCCAGGCCAAGGCACTGCTGAAGTTCCTGGCTTCACCCGAGGCGCAACCGGTGGTGCAATCCACCGGCCTGGACTCGGTGTCACGCTGACCGAAACGGCATCTCCCGTACCAACCGCTCCAACTCCAGCGCCGCCGGCGGCAACGTCCGCCCGCGGCGCTTGATCAAGCCCACATTGCGCATCACCTGCGGTTCCACCAGCGGCACACTCACCAGGATCGGGTGTTCGCCCGCCGGCATCGCAATCGATGGCACCATCGCCACGCCCAACCCCGCCTCCACCAGCCCGATCATCGTGGTCACGTGGTGGGTCTCGCAGACACTCGGTTTCTTCACCCGCACGCCGCGCAGGGCCTGGTCCAGCAGAAAGCGGTTGCCCGAGGACTTGTCCACGGTGATGTAGTCGTATTCGTAGGCTTCAGCCCAACTCACACTCTGGCGCCCGGCCAGCGGGTGGTCATGCCGGCAGGCCAGGACGTAGCGCTCCTGCAACAGCAGTTCGAATTCCACTTCATCGGCCAGGCTGCCGCTGAAACTCACACCGAAATCCGCCTCGCCGCTCTCCACGGCGTTGCAGACCTCACCGGCGCTGGCATCCAGCACCTGCAGGCGAATCTTCGGATAGAGCTTGTGAAACTCGGAGATCACATGGGGCATGAAGTAATAAGCGGTGGACGGCACGCAGGCGATGGTGACGTTGCCCATCCGCGTGGACGCCACATTGCTGATGCCCATCAGGGCGATGTCGAGGTCGTCGAGAATACGCTCCACCTGGGGCAGGAACGCACGGCCGACCATGGTCAGGTTGACCCGTCGGGTGGTGCGCTCGAACAGCTTCACATCGAGGGCGGATTCGAGCTTTTCGATACGTCGGCTAAGAGCCGGTTGCGAGATTCGGATGGCCTCGGCGGCACCGCGAAAACTGCCTTTGTCTACCACAGCGCGGAAGGCTTGAAGGTCGTTGAGGTCGAAGTTGATGATCACGAAGGTGGCCAGTGGCTGTCAGGATGGGGGCATTATCGTACGGGAGCGGATGGGACGTCATGTACCCGGGGCTGGACGTCGATTGGAAGCATGGTTTTCGGGGACAGCCGATTTTCCCGGGGTGAAGTTCAATGGCAGCCTTGGTAGGGTGTCCGACTCGATTATTTTTTCCCACTCCTACCGGCGTACCTCCATGAATCGAATAATAAAAAAACACCAGGCGCTGCGCTGCGGCGCATGGATCCTTGGCCCGCTATGCCTCGCTACCCTGGGCTTTTTTGCCTGGCAGAGTTTCTATCCGGTGCGGGCGAGCGACGGCTGGAGCTATAGCGTGATTCATCGAGACGTGGCCAAGGCGGCATCGCTGATGCCCCTGCACGATGGCTCGCTGATGGTCAGCCAGGAACTCAAGGACGGGCTGGGCAGCATTGTGCGGATCCACGCGGATGGGCAACGCGAAGTCGTAGTGGCCAACCTGTCCAAACCCGACGGCATGGTCGCCACCCGTGGCGGCTGGGTGTTCAGCCAGGAATCAGGTGGCGCGCCGGTCAGCTTTCTCAAGGACGGCGCCGTCACGGAGTTGTTCCGCGGTGAAAACGTACAGGGCCTGTGGGTCGAGGGCGACGACCTGTACGCCATTGAAGACCGCAAGCCCACCGGCCGCCTGATGCGCTACCGCTGGAGCGACCAGTCCCTGAGCGTGCTGCGCGATCAGGTCGAAGAAGGCGAATCCATCGTGCGTTGCACGGATGGGCGCATGCTCTATACCGAAAAGAAAAAAGGCGTGGTCCGCGAACTGACCGATGATGGCAGCGACCCGGTGGTGCTGGCGGGCTTGAACAAGCCAACTTTCCTGATGTGTGATGAGCGCGGGTTGTGGGTCAACGAAGACTCGACGCACCGGGCACGCCTGTTGTTGATTGACCCTCGGGGCGAGCAGCAGACCATTCTGTCGTTCTTGAAGGCGCCGCAATCGATTGTGCCGACAGGACGGGGCACCTATCTGCTGGCGGAAGGGGGTAGGAACCGGGTGTTGGAACTGGTGCCGGAAAGCCGCAAAGTTTTACCCTAGGTGGGCATGAAGCAGATCAGCACCACTAAAATTTTCTGGCCTGCCTGACCCATTAAACATAAAGTCATAAATATCAGTAATTTAACTCTTATTAAATCATGCATAACGCCAGCTGACGTCGATACTGAGAGCTTGGATGCCCCCCTCTCAGTAGGTCTTACATGGAAAAAACCATCATTGCCGCAATGCTGATTTCTTGTCTATCGGGCTGTATCGGCGTGCAGTTCTCACTTCCCGACAAACGCGCCAGCTCCACCACTGGTACTCAGCAACCCACAGAAAACGATACGGCGCGAGCGTGGTGCGGGATGACGCTATGGGCCGGCATCCCTCTGCCATTGAAGCTCCCAGTGTGCAAAACCCCTCCCTCACCTTCCCCTTTGTATGCCTGTGGCCCCTTCATGTTTCTGGGCCCGCTTATGCATGGCTACGAGGGGAATTTTCTATGTGGGAAAACTCCCTTTTAGAAGCCTGACAAACGGCATAGAACTCAATTTTTGATTACTCCCCAGCCCACGTGTCCGTGCTCAGACATGTCGGCTGCGCTTGAAAAGCCGGAATCAAAAAAGCACACACTTGCATAGGTCCCGCCTTGGGACTAGGATCTTCGCATGAGAATTATCGCGATCAGTCAACTCAAGAGTTTCTGGCAAAAGTACCCTGATTCAGAGCAACCCTTACTCGCCTGGCTGGATGAGGCAAAAAATGCAAACTGGTCAACACCGGCACTTCTCAAACAACAGTTTCGCAATGCCAGCATTCTCAAAGGCCGCAGGGTCGTATTCAACATCAAAGGTAATGACTACCGGCTCGTAGTCTCTGTGGCATACCGCTACGGGGCTCTCTATATAAAGTTCGTCGGTACGCATGAACAATACGACGCAATTGATGCCGATACGGTTGAAACGGAGTAACCCATGAAAATCCGACCTATCCATACCGAACAAGACTACAAAGACGCGCTGAAGTCGGTCTCCCCATTGTTCGATAACGAACCGGAGCCCGGGACACCGGAAGGTGATTACTTTGACGTAATGATCACTCTTATCGAGTCTTACGAGACGAAGCACTTCCCAATTGACCTACCTAACCCAATCGACGCGATTCGATTTCGCATGGAACAATCTGGCCTGTCAGCTGCAGACCTGGTGCCCGCCATCGGTCGCCAGAACCGCGTTTACGAAGTACTGAATGGAAAACGTGCCCTCACTTTACCGATGATCTGGAAATTGCATGAGATGTTTGGAATTCCGGCACAAAGCCTTATCAAGCCGATAAAAGCCTGCTGAGTACTAAACCCAGGCAGGCATTGCACTTAAAGCGTCGCCTCGCACTCGGATGTTCGAAATAGCGCTCGGCGTCACGCCTGCGGCGCGGCCGCAATGGCTTCGGCCAGGTCCTGATATTCTTCGCAGCTGGTGCTGCACAGGGCTTTGATTTTCGCCAATTGTTCCTGCGCCAAATCCATACGCCCCTTGATCACATATGCCTCACCCAGGTACTCGCGGACCTGGGCATAGTTGGGGTCGAGCGCAACGGACTTCAGGTAATAACCGATGCCTTCATCGGTGCGTCCCAGTTTGCGCGTGGCATAACCACGGTAGTTGAGGGCCTTGGCGGTGTTGGGGTTTTGCAGAGTGTCGAGCAAGGCCAGCGCTTCATCGTACTGCCCATCCTTGGCCAGGCGGTACGCGTAATCGGTACGGTCGGCGTCCGAGATGGCCTTGCTGGTTTGCAGCACGCATTTTCCGCTCTTGGTATCCCAGACCTGGCCTTTGGAGCAGTTCGGCTTGGGCGGCGCCGGTTCGTCCCCGGATGCGAGAACCTGGCCTGCAAATAAAGCCGCAGCCAGGAGAAATGCGCTGCGGTAACCAACGGCCTGCTCACGGTAAGTCTTCATGATGGTCATGCTCCGTCACACTGAGGAAGAACAGCAACAAGAGATATCTGCCACCATGCGCCATTTTTACTGGCAGGTTAAGCGTGGTCTGACTGTCGGCCTAATGAGCGTCGAATCGATTGTACTGATGGTTATTATCGAAACGAGCGCCTCGGTGGTTGCTAAAAACGATTTATATAATCGCCTCCAGTTTCTCCTCCCCTGCGCCTGGCTTCAGGCGACACATCTTTCTGGAACCCGATACCATGCCAAGTGCCAGCCAGGCCCCAAGCGGCCGCCCGGAACATGATCAACAAAGTGTCAAACAGCAGTGGCTGGCGATTCTCTCGGTCGCGGTGGGTGCCTTCGCCCTGGTGACCAGTGAATTCCTGCCGGTGGGCGTACTCAATGATGTCGCCAGCGACCTCGGCATCAGTGCCGGCCATGCCGGCCTGATGGTCACCCTGCCCGGCATCATGGCCGCCCTCGCCGCCCCGTTGCTGTCTGTGATGATTGGCGCCATGGACCGCCGCTATTTATTGATCGGCCTGACGCTGATCATGATCATCGCCAACACCGTCGTGGCGTTCGCCAGTGACTTCAGCCTGCTGCTGTTCGGTCGCGTCCTGCTGGGCATCAGCATCGGCGGGTTCTGGGCCACCGCCATCACCCTCAGCGGCCGCCTCGCTCCCAGAGGCGTGGGCGTGGCGAAGGCCACCTCGATCATCATGATGGGAGTGACCCTGGCCACCGTCCTCGGCGTGCCCGTCGGCACCTGGCTCAGCGGCCTGATGGGCTGGCGCATGACCTTCCTGGTCACCGCGCTGGTAGGCGTGCCCGTGCTGCTGGCGCAGGTCTTTTTGCTGCCGCGGCTCGACCCGGAAAAGGCCATCCTCATCAGTGACCTGCCGGCCTTGTTTATCAACCCACGCGCTCGGGTCGGTTTGATCGCCGTGTTGCTGATCGGCCTGGCACACTTTGCCGCCTACACCTACGTCGCGCCGTTCTTCAAGAACAGCTCCGGCTTCGACGGCCAGACCATTGGCTCACTGCTGCTGATGTTTGGCATAGCCGGTGTCGCCGGTAACATTTTTGCCGGCTTCGCCGCCAACCGCAGCGTGCGCTACACCCTGCTGCTGGTCGCACTGATGATCGGCACCAGCACCGCCCTGTTCCCCTACTTCGCCACCGGCCTGATCGGCGCGACGATGTTGATCGCACTCTGGGGCTTCGCCTTTGGTGCCTTCCCGGCTTGCGCCAGTATCTGGATGTTTGTCGTGGCGCCCAAGGATGTTGAACGCGGTATGCCACTGTTCGTCGCCTTGTTTCAGGTGATCATTGCCTTGGGTTCATTCTTCGGCGGGCGGATTGTGGACCAGATGGGTAGCTCGGTGCTGTTGAGCCTGGCTACGGCGTTGGTCGGCGTAGGTTTTGTCACGGTGCTGGTGCTGGGGCGAAATGTGAGTAATAGCTTGGTAGCGCAATCTGCCTGAGCAGAAAGAGCTGTTGAAAAGCCTGCTAAGCATTGAGCTTGGCAGGCTTTTTTATTTTTCAGCGGACGCTCATCGCAAGTCCCGATTTGGAAAAGCTTCGTAATGAAAACTCTCACAGTGAAGCTTGTGTACCCACGCCCCTGAACTAGCCTCGAAAGGGTCGCCATGTGGCGACGTACTGCCAAGGAGCTTACATGCCAACCAGATATCGTGATGCCGTCACCGGAGAGTACGTGACAGAGGCTGAGGCAAAGAAAAGACCAAGGGAAACGGTGAAGGAGAAGGATAAAAAGTCGCCGTCAAAGCCACAGGGTAAGAAGTGATGTCGAGGTTGGAAGACAACGCCATACGTTCTATAGCCACGTGATCGGTTTATCAGAGAGCGGCTGAGCTGATTATGGATTTGATGAACTGCTCTGCCAAAAACGAAAAAGCCCCGTAGCTCACTCAGCTACGGGGCTTTTTCTATGTAATGGCGGAGAGATAGGGATTCGAACCCTAGGTACCGGTGAAGGTACAACGGATTTCGAATCCGTCCCATTCGGCCACTCTGGCATCTCTCCAACGGCGCGCATCATAACAGTGTGTTTCACGGAAGCAAACCCCAAAAGAGATTTTTTTCCGTGCTATCAGATGCTTGCGTCGATTAAAGCGGTACGCCGAGACGGTTGGCGACTTCTTCGTAGGCTTCGATAACGTCACCGAGGCCCTGGCGGAAGCGGTCTTTGTCCATCTTTTTCTTGGTGTCTTTGTCCCACAGGCGGCAGCCGTCCGGGCTGAATTCGTCGCCCAGGACGATGGAGCCGTCGTGGAATACACCGAATTCCAGCTTGAAGTCGACCAGCAGCAGGCCGGCGTCGTCGAACAGCTTGCTCAGCACGTCGTTGACCTTGAGGGACAACTCCTTCATGCGTGCCAGTTGCTCAGCGGTGCCCCAGCCGAACGCCACAACGTGGGATTCGTTGATGAACGGGTCGCCCTTGGCGTCGTCCTTCAGGAACAGCTCGAAGGTGTAGGGGTTGAGCTTGAGGCCCTCTTCCACGCCCAGGCGCTTGACCAGGCTGCCGGCGGCGTAGTTACGCACGACGCACTCGACCGGGATCATGTCCAGCTTCTTCACCAGGCACTCGTTGTCGCCCAGCAGTTTGTCGAATTGGGTCGGAATGCCGGCCGCTTCGAGTTTCTGCATGATGAAGGCGTTGAACTTGTTGTTCACCATGCCTTTGCGATCAAGCTGTTCGATGCGCTTGCCGTCGAACGCCGAAGTGTCGTTGCGAAACAGCAGGATCAGGCGGTTGGCGTCGTCGGTCTTGTAAACCGACTTGGCCTTGCCGCGGTAGAGTTCTTCACGTTTTTCCATGATGGGCTCCGCTTTGAGTGAGGTGGGCTAGGCGATATGTCGCCAGTCGAGCCCTGAATCTTGATCGGCCAGTTGCAGCCAGTCCGGGTCGCACCCGAGGGTGTCGACAAAACATTGCCGGGCAAGCGTCGGCAGGTTGTTCTTGCTGCTCAGATGGGCCAGGACCAGGTGTTGCAGGTCTTGCCAGCCCAACTCATACACCAGGTACGCCGCCTGGTGGTTGTTCAAATGTCCCAGTTCGCCACCCACCCGCTGCTTGAGAAAGTACGGGTAATGACCACGAGCCAGCAGGTCACGACAGTGGTTGGACTCGATCATCAAGGCATCGAGGTTGCGGTAACCGTCCAGCACCTTCGCACAGTAGGAACCCAGGTCGGTGAGCACACCGAAACGCCGCTCACCGTCGCTGAATACGTATTGCGTCGGCTCCTGGGCGTCGTGCGCCACGGCAATCACGTTAACGCTCAACGCGCCGATCTGCAGTTGCTCACCATCGGCCAGGAAACCCGCAGGCTCAATGGGTTTGCGCATCCCGCGCAAGGTGCCGCGACTCAGGTACACCGGCAGATTGTAGCGCCGAGACAGCAAACCCACGCCATGCACATGGTCGGCATGTTCGTGGGTCACCAGAATCGCGCTCAACTGCGCGGGGTGAACCCCCAGGCGCAGCAGGCGCCGCTCGGTTTCTCTTAACGAGAAACCACAATCGACCAGCACGTACGTGTCGTCATGAGCGACCAGCGTGCCGTTCCCTTGGCTACCGCTGCCGAGAACGGCAAAACGCATCGGATCAGCCCAGGTTGTCCTGAATCACGCCCAACACCTTGCGTGCGGTTTCAGCCGGCGCAACGGTGTTGATGTTCTTCTCGACGGTGACCTGCACGCTGTCGCCCACCTTGCTCAAACGAACCTGATAACGCTCGGCGCGGGTTTCGATCTCTTCCTTGGTCGGCTGGCTGCCAAACAACTTGCCGAAGAAACCTGGCTCGTCGTCTTTCTTCTCGGCCTTTTCCGCCACGTTGATGTAGTACAGGCCCAGGCTGCGGTTGATGTCCTCAACACGCCAAGGGCCCTTCTCCAACGCACGGCCTACACTGGCCCAGGCACGATCCAGGTCTTCACCCAGGTTCAGCACCACGTTGCCGCTGCCGTCTTCGGAGAGGCTGACGCGGTTAGGCGTATCGTAGTCGCGTGCGGCAAGCAGGGAAACCGAACCGCCCTTCTCGGAGATACGGCTCATGTTGGCCAGCATCTCATCGACCAGCGCGGCGTCAACGCCGGTGTTGACCGAGCGGTTGGTGAATTCGACATTGGCCGTGCTGCCGGCAGGACGCTCGGCGCTGACCACATAGACTTCACTGGTATTACGCTGCACGCCAGGCTCGATGCGCACACGCACACGGGCTTCGCTGTCGGCCGCTACACCACCGGCCTGCAGACGCTGGGCCATGTTAGCGGACAGTTCACTGCCGTGCTGCCAGGCCGTGGTGAACTCACCGGTCTGCGGGCGCTGCTGGTCAATGCGGAAACCGTTGTCCTGGAAGAACTGCACCGCCACCGGCCAGACTTCGGCAGGTGGGCGCTGCGCCACGATCCAACGGTTGTCGCCGCTTTTCTGCAGGCTGTAGTCGCTGGCATCCGCCACGGCCGTGATCGGCTGTGGACGCGGTACCACGAACTCGCCTTTGATGGTTTCATCGGCAACGTTGCGTGGAATCGGCAGCAGTGGGTCAAGGCGCTTGGCGACATTGACATCAGGCGGCAGTTGCATCGGCTTGGTCGCTTGCGCGTCCAGGTAGTCGCTGCCGCGGTCACGGAAGTAGCCTTCCGGGCCCCAAATCCAACCGCAGCCACTGGTGCTGGAGATAATCAAGGCAAGTGCGGAAAGTCCGGCCAATCGCTTCATGCGTAATGCTTCCTCAATTAAACCAGGACGCCGGACTGGCGCAGGGCCTGTCGCAGCGGTTCGTGACAGGCTTCGCTGAGACGGGTGAGCGGCAGACGGATACCGTCCGGCATCATGCCCATTTCAGTCAGTGCCCATTTCACGGGAATAGGGTTGGATTCAATAAACAGGGTCTTGTTGAGCGGCATCAGCTTCTCGTGGATCGCTCGGGCGGTCACGGCATCACCGGCAATGGCGGCGGCGCACATTTCGCTCATGGCACGCGGGGCCACGTTGGCGGTCACGGAGATGTTGCCCTTGCCACCCAGCAGGATCAGCTCGACAGCCGTGGCGTCGTCACCGGAATACACCAGGAAATCGCTGCTCACGCCGGCCAGGATGTCCTTGGCGCGCTGCAGGTCGCCGGTGGCTTCCTTGATACCGATGATGTTCGGCACGGTGGACAGGCGGATCACGGTCTCAGCCTTCATGTCGCAGGCGGTACGGCCCGGGACGTTGTAGAGGATCTGCGGGATCTCGACAGCTTCGGCGATGGCGCGAAAGTGCTGGTACAAACCTTCCTGGGTCGGCTTGTTGTAGTACGGGGTCACCAGCAGGCAAGCGTCGGCGCCGGCCTTCTTGGCGTTTTTGGTCAGCTCGATCGCTTCACGCGTCGAGTTGGCGCCCGTACCGGCGATGACGGCAATGCGGCCCGCGACACGCTTGACCACGAATTCGATCACCTGGATGTGTTCTTCCACATCGAGAGTCGCCGATTCACCCGTGGTGCCGACCGCAACAATGGCATTGGTGCCTTCTTGCAGGTGGAAGTCCACCAGCTTGCCCAGGCTGTCCCAGTCGAGATGACCTTGTGCATCCATGGGTGTGACCAGTGCCACCATACTGCCCGCAATCATGCAACCGCTCCTGCCGGAAAAAGAGAGCCGTAATGGTACTGGCGCCAAGATGCTTGCACAAGCGAAGTACCGTCTGAGGACGCGTTCTGGATCAACTAAACGACGGGCAATGCCATCATTGGGCCAAAGCATGGCCTGAAGCACGATGAAACCAGACCGGTCGCGCAATGAAAACGCCGCCTCCTAGCCCTTGGCGACGCTTTTCGCTACCCTTGATCCTTTGATCGATACAGCCCACACGGTATCGACCGCTCATCGCTTTAGGAAGGCTGCATGTCCACCCCCACAGTTCGCGAACAATTCCTTGTTATCAGTGCCCTCGGCGCCAACCCCATGGAGCTGACCAACGTCCTGTGCCGCGCCAGCCATGAGAACCGCTGCGCCGTCGTGACCTCCCGCCTGACCCGCCACGGCGAGTGCAGTGCGCTGGTCCTGCAGATTTCCGGCACCTGGGATGCCTTGGCGCGCCTGGAGACCGGCTTGCCGGGCCTGGCCAAGAAGCACGACTTCACCGTCAACGTGGTACGCAGTGCCGCGCTGGAGAATCGCCCTCAGGCGCTGCCTTATGTGGCGTATGTCAGCTCGGCTTATCGCTCGGACATCGTCAATGAGCTGTGCCAGTTCTTCATCGATCATAACGTCGAGCTGGAGAACCTGACCTGTGATACCTATCAGGCGCCCCAAACCGGCGGCACCATGCTCAACGCCACGTTCACCGTGACCCTGCCGGCCGGCGTGCAGATCAGCTGGCTGCGCGACCAGTTCCTGGATTTCGCCGACGCCCTGAACCTTGACGCCCTGATCGAACCATGGCGCCCTCAGAACCCAATGTAAGGAAGTCCTCATGCCGGTAGCCATCGACACACCCGTGACCGATTTCGAAGCCCAGGCCACCAGCGGCCAGACCTTCAGCCTCGCAGCCCTCAAGGGCAAGCAAGTGGTGATCTACTTCTACCCCAAGGACAGCACCCCGGGCTGCACCACCGAAGGCCAGGGTTTCCGTGACCAGTACGCAGCCTTCCAGGCCGCCAACACCGAAGTCTTTGGCGTGTCGCGTGACAGCGTGAAGTCCCACGAGAACTTCAAGGGCAAGCAGGCGTTCCCGTTCGAGCTGATCAGCGACAAGGACGAAGCGGTTTGCCAACTGTTTGACGTAATCAAGCTGAAGAAGCTGTACGGCAAGGAATACCTGGGCGTGGATCGCAGCACCTTCCTGATCGACAGCGAAGGGGTGCTGCGCCAGGAATGGCGTGGTGTGAAAGTGCCAGGTCACGTGGATGCCGTTCTGGCTGCGGCGCAAGCCTTGAACAAGCACTGATTGTAGTGAGCGGGCTTGCCCCGGTACAAACCGGGGACATCGTTTACATTTCTAACCGGGGACATGGTTTACAGGCTAATACGCATGATCAGGAGGTAACTGATCATGCCCTGGAACCAAGAGTCCCCTATGAACCAACGAATCAAGCTGGTCGTCGACTGGCT
>NZ_PYWX01000017.1 GCF_003031675.1 Pseudomonas palleroniana
CCCCTTGTGTCTTAAGTCAGGAATAAACTGAGGGTGAGAGCGGTGAGTAGCAAGCTGAATGCCCCGAGTGCTCAAAGCACGTGTGGGAGCCCATGCTGCTACTCACCTCTCCGCTCTGGACATGAGCCCGAACAGTTGAACGAGCCCACCTCGAACAGTTACAAGCGTGGGCCAAGCCAGAGCGCTCTCACCCTGAGTGTAAGAGGATTTGGCCATGTTTTCCTATTCAGCAGGCATTGATGTTTCCAAAGACAGCCTCGAGGCTCGGATTCATTTACTTGAGGCTGGGGTAAGTTGTTCAAATACTGAGAAAGATTTGCCGGCGCTGATTGGATGGCTGCGGCTTTACCAGGTCAGCCGCGTGTTGGTGGAAGCGACGGGCGGTTACGAGCGAAACGTTGTTAAAGCGGCGCAAGCGGCTGGCCTTCAGGTCATTTGCGTTAACCCTCGTCGCGCCAAAGCGTTTTCCAGAGCGATGGGCCAAAAAGCCAAAACCGACCCGATAGACGCAAAGTCTCTTGCACAATTTGCAGCCGTCATAGACTCGCCAAGCGCCCGAATCACAAGCCCTGAGCATGAAAGACTGCGCGCATTGGTCCAGCAGCGAGAGCATTTTGTTCAGCAAAGAGATGACGACAGGCGGCGCCTGAAAACGGCGTCCTGCGATGCGGTGAAGCCTGCATTGCAGAGCCATATCGAGTATTTGAGCGCAGCAGTGGAAGCGATAAATCAGCTGATTCGTCAAAGTGCGAACGAGCTAGATCGCGAAAAGGTGGCTCGACTGTGCTCGGTCAAGGGAATTGGGCTGATTACGGCCAGCAGCCTTATGGCTTACCTTCCCGAGTTGGGCGAAATCGGGGGACGCCCGATCGCGGCACTTGCAGGCCTCGCGCCCTACAACAACGACAGCGGAAAGCACAAAGGTGCACGCCACATTAGTGGCGGAAGATTTGCAGCCCGCCGCTCACTGTATATGGCCTGCTGGGTGATCATTCGGGACCAGCCGGAATTCCAAGCTCGATACCAGTTGTTACGTGATAAAGGTAAATGCGCCAAGGTTGCACTGATCGCCTGTATGCGCGTTTTATTGGTACGCCTGAACGCGATGCTGCGTGACGGCACTGAATGGAAAGAGCACACCGCTTAGCACGGCAGCAGCTCTTTCGTTCAGCATTGCATGGCCTAGAGCTGTGGGAGTCTTGCTGCCTATGAATATGACTTCTGAATTGAATCCATTTAGACAGTTGCTCCCACATTGACGGCGTTCTGACACAATAATCCTACAAGTTTTGCCAAAAATACCGGTTATGCCGTTAGTCGCCGCCCCCCTCGATGCATTAAAGTAAGCGCCCCAGGCCCGGTGTTTTTGTTCGACGCCCGGGCTCATCTCTCCAGGAACCGTCATCGATGGAACATCGTGAAGCGCTGCTTGCGCTGCGAACCTTTCTTTCTACGCAGATTCTCGGCCAGGAAAAACTCATTGATCGCTTGCTGATCGCCCTGCTCGCCGACGGCCACATGCTGGTCGAAGGCGCGCCGGGCCTGGCCAAGACCAAAGCGATCAAAGAGCTGGCCGAAGGCATCGAAGCGCAGTTCCATCGTATTCAGTTCACGCCCGACCTGTTGCCCGCCGACATCACCGGCACCGAGATCTATCGCCCGGAAACCGGCAGCTTCGTGTTCCAGCAAGGGCCGATCTTCCACAACCTGGTGCTGGCGGACGAAATCAACCGCGCCCCGGCCAAGGTGCAATCGGCCTTGCTGGAGGCCATGGCCGAGCGTCAGGTCAGCGTGGGCCGTAGCACTTACGACCTGTCACCGCTGTTCCTGGTGATGGCGACGCAAAACCCTATCGAGCAGGAAGGCACCTATCCGCTGCCCGAAGCCCAGCTCGACCGCTTCCTGATGCACGTCAAGATCGGCTTCCCGGACGCCACCGTGGAGCGCCGCATCCTGCAACAGGCCCGTGGCGAGGCGCTCAACGGCGAAACCAAGCCTGAACGCCGGGTCAGCCAGCAAGCGATCTTCGCGGCGCGCAAAGAGATCCTCGGCCTGTACATGGCTGACGCGGTTGAGGAATACCTGGTGCAGTTGGTCATGGCCACGCGCACGCCAGCCAAGTTCGACCCGGAAATGGCCGAGTGGATCGCCTACGGCGCCAGCCCCAGGGGCTCCATCGCGCTCGACCGCTGCGCCCGCGCCCACGCCTGGCTGGCCGGTCGCGACTTCGTCAGCCCGGAAGATATCCAGGCGGTGCTGTTCGACGTGCTGCGCCATCGCATCATTCTGTCGTTCGAGGCCGAAGCGGCCGGCGTTGACCAGGACCGTGTGGTGCAGCGCATTCTCGACGTCGTTGCCGTCGCTTGAACCCCATGAACGCAGGCGATGGCATCCGCGTCACTCTCGGCGAATTGATCGAGATGCGCCATCGCGTGCGGGAAGTGCAGTTGTTTTCCACCCCAAGCCAGCGCAGCCCGTTGATCGGCCTGCACCACTCCAAGCTGCGTGGGCGTGGCGTCGATTTCGACCAGGTGCGCGTGTACCAGGCCGGGGACGACGTGCGGACCATCGACTGGCGCGTGACGGCACGCACCCAGGAGCCGCACACCAAACTCTTCCATGAAGAACGCGAACGGCCGATCTTCATCATGGTGGAACAGAGCTGCCGGCTGTTTTTCGGCTCGGGGCAGATGTTCAAGTCGGTGCTGGCGGCGCAGGCGGCCAGCCTGATCGGCTGGGCCGCGCTGGGGCACAACGACCGCGTGGGCGGGTTGGTATTCGGCGACAGCGAGCACTACGAAATCAAACCGCGACGCAGCAAACAAAGCCTGCTGCAACTGCTCAACCGGCTGGTGCGGGTCAACCAGAGCCTGAATACCGAACGCCATCCGGAAGCCGACGCCCTCGGCATGGCGCTGCGCCGTGGCCGCGAAGTGCTGCGCCCCGGCAGCCTGGTGATCGTGGTCTGTGATGAGCGCGCGCTCACCGAAGGCGCCGAACAGCAGTTGAGCCTGCTGTCACGCCATTGCGACCTGCTGCTGCTGCCGATCTCCGACCCGCTGGACCATGCCCTGCCGGCCGCCGGGCTGCTGCGTTTCGCCGAGCGCGGCGCAGAGCTGGAACTGGACACGCTGAACTTCGACCTGCGCCAAGCCTACAAGGCCCAGGCCGAAGCCCGCATTGCCCGCTGGGAACTGCTCGCGCAAAAGCTGCGAGTGTTATTGATGCCCTTGAGCACCCAGAGCGAAATGGTCGAGCAACTGCGCGAATACCTCAACCCGCAACGACCGGTTAAAAAGCAATGAGCAGCCTTGACCAACTGCAACCGCTGATTGCACCTCCCGCCATTGGTTTCTGGCCGCCTGCACCGGGTTGGTGGCTGTTGCTGCTGCTGATTCCACTGCTCGGTTGGGGCTTGTGGTGGCTGCGCCGCTTCCTGCCCAAAAAACGCCCCGTGGCTCGTGCCGAACAGCCCCTGGACCCGCTGCGCATCGCCGCCCTCGCCGAACTGGCCCTGATGCCCAAACCCTACGACGGCGCCCCGGCCGGGGCCTGGCTGCAGCAGCTCAACGGCCTGCTCAAACGCCTGTGCCGCAACGACTACCCCTACAGCCAGAGCCACACGCTCAACGGTCGCAAGTGGCTGGCCTTTCTCGACAACCGCTGCCCCGCTGCGGGCCTGACCCGCTGGATGGTGTTGGTGGAAGGCGCCTACAAGCCCGAATGCAAACTCGACGATAAAGCCATCGCGGGCCTGACCCAAGCCGTCGACACCTGGATCCGCAAACATGTTTGAGTTCGCCTGGCCGTGGATCTTTGCCCTGTTGCCATTGCCCTGGTTGATGCGCTTTATCCTGCCCGTGGCCGACAGCGGCGAGCCCGCCTTGAAGGTCAGCTATCTGGCCGACCTCGAAGGCCTGGCGCGCCGTCGCGCCCGCGTCAACCTGCCGGGCTGGCGCCAGCAAGCGCCGTTCGTGGTGTTATGGCTATTGCTGTTGACCGCAGCTGCACGCCCGCAATGGCTGGGTGAACCGCTACCGATTGCCGCCAGTGGCCGCGACCTGCTGGTGGCGGTGGACGTTTCCGGTTCCATGGATTTCCCCGATATGCACTGGCAGGACGACGACGTCAGCCGCCTGAGCCTGGTGCAACACCTGCTCGGGGATTTCCTCGAAAGCCGCGAAGGCGATCGCGTGGGGCTGATCCTGTTCGGCAGCCAGGCTTACCTGCAAGCTCCCCTGACCTTCGACCGGCACACCGTGCGCACCTGGCTGGATGAAGCGCGCATCGGCATCGCCGGCAAGAACACCGCCATCGGTGATGCCATCGGCCTGGCCCTCAAACGTCTGCGCCAGCGCCCGGCGCAGAGTCGCGTACTGATCCTGGTCACCGACGGCGCCAACAACGCCGGGCAGATCGACCCGCTGACCGCCGCACGCCTGGCGGCCGAAGAAGGCGTGAAAATCTACCCGATCGGCATCGGCGCCGACCCCGAACAGACCGGTTCCCTGGGGATCCTCGGCGTCAACCCGAGCCTGGACCTGGATGAACCCGCCTTGAAGGCCATTGCCGCCGCCACCGGGGGACGCTACTTCCGCGCCCGCGACGGCGACGAGCTGCAAAAGATCAAGGAAACCCTCGACCAGCTCGAGCCCGTGGCGCAACAACCCACCCAGGCCCGCCCGGCCCAGGCGCTGTACAGCGCGCCATTGGCCCTGGCATTGATCCTGAGCATGTTGCTGGTGATCCAGGAGCGCTGGCCCGACAACGCCTTGCAACGCGCCTTCAATAAACTCTCGAGCAAAGGCCTGTTCCTGCAACAGCATCCTGAGTGGCGCCAACGCCTTAAACGCCTGCGTTTGCGGAGGCGTCGATGATCGACCTGTGGCCGCATTGGTTCCGCCCCTGGTGGCTGTTGCTGCTGCCGCTGCTCGGCTGGTTGCTGTGGCAGCTGTGGCACCGGCAAAAACGCGCGGGGCGCTGGCAGGTGATCCTGCCGCCGGCCTTTCATGCGGTATTGCTCAGTGGCGGCAGCGGGCGCGAGAGCAAATCGCCGTGGGTGCTGCTGGGCATTGCCTGGCTGCTGGCGGTATTGGCATTGCTCGGGCCAAGCTGGCAAAGAGTCGAGCAGTCCAGCCAGAAACCCGCCGACCCGCTGGTGGTGCTGCTGGAACTGACCCCGGAAATGCTCGCCACCGACAGCCCGCCCACCCGCCTGGAGCAGGCGCGCCGCAAGCTCTATGACTTGCTGCAGGCACGGGGCAATGCGCCGACCGCCATCGTGGTGTATGCCGGCAGCGCCCACACCCTGGTGCCGCTGTCGGATGACCTGGGCACCAGCCGCAACCTGCTGGAAGCCTTGCGCCCCTCGATCATGCCCGAGCCCGGCCATCGCGCCGATCTGGCGGTGGACAAGGCGCTGGCCCTGCTCAAGCAAGGCGGCCTCGGCCAGGGGCGACTGTTGCTGGTGGGCTCGTCGCTGTCGAAACAGGAACGCCAGGGCATCCGCCTGCTGCTGCAAGGGGCGCAGGCCCCGGCGTTGTCGATCCTCGGTATCGGTAGCCGCGAAGGCACCCCGGTCACCCAGGAGAGTGGCGAGTTCCTCAAGGATGATCAGGGCGCGATCCTGGTACCACGCCTCGACAGCCCGACCCTCAAGGCCTTCGCCAGTGAAATGGGTGGCCGCTACCGCGCCGCACGTCTGGATGATAAAGACCTGCGCCAACTCGGCCTGCTCGACGGCCCGCAGGCCCTGCGCAACGACGGCCAACTGCTGCACCTCGACACCTGGGCCGACCAGGGCTACTGGCTGCTCCTGCCGTTGTTGCTGCTGGCCGCTTGCGCCGGGCGTCGCGGCTGGCTGTTCTGCTTACCCCTGCTGTGGCTGGGCGCGCCGCAACCGAGCTATGCCTTTGAATTCCAGGACCTGTGGCTGCGTCCCGACCAGCAGGGGCAATACCTGCTCAAGCACAAACGCCCGGCCGAAGCCGCCGAGCACTTTGAAGACCCGCAATGGCAAGGCGTGGCGCTTTACGAGGCCGGCAACTATGCCGAAGCGATCAAACGTTTTGCCGAGGGCAATGACGCCTATTCCCACTACAATCGCGGTAATGCCCTGGCCAGGTCCGGCGCCCTGGAGGCTGCGGTCGACGCCTACGAACAAGCCCTTGAAGCGCAGCCCGACCTGCAACCGGCGTTGAAAAACAAGGCCCTGGTGGAGAGCCTGATCCAGGAACAGGCCCAGCCCGAACCGGCGCAGCCTGTCAAAAACGAGGATGACGAAACCACCCAACCCGGCCAAACTGCGCAACCGGGCGCCAGCGGGCAAAGCTCTACCGGTGGCGAGCAGTCCACCCAGGGCCAGGGTGAAGCCGGCAATACCGACAGCCAGGCAAACGCCTCGCCAAAGGCCGGCGGCAATGAGGTGCCGGGCAGCGAGCTGGGTGATGAGCAAACCACTACGCCGCCCTTGCGCCCCACCGATGCCAGCCTTGACGGCGAACATCGCCAGGCCCTGGAGCAATGGCTGCGGGAGATCCCGGACAACCCCGGTGAACTGCTGCGCCGCAAATTCTGGTACGAACAGCAACAACATCAGGACAAGACTCGATGAGCCGCCGCACCACCCTTCTGCTCCTGCTCGCGTTATCGACAGGCCACGCCCAGGCGGCGAACCTGGTCGCCAGCGTCGATCGCAGCCGCGTCAACTCCGGTGAAACGGTGGAGCTGACGGTGGAGTCCAGCGACGTCACCCAATTCGGCAAACCCGACCTGTCCCCCCTCGATGCACAGTTCGAAGTCAGCGGCACGCGCCAGATCAACCAGCTCACCACCCTGGGCGGCGACAACCACGCCACCACGCGCTGGATCATCACCCTGCTGCCCAGGGAAAACGGCACCGTGGTGATTCCGCCGCTGCAAGTGGGCGACCTCAAGACCCAGCCGATCAGCCTGCAGGTGCTGGAAACCGCCAGCCAGAACACCAGCGCCGAACTGGCGCCGGTGTTCATCGAGGCCAGCCTCGACCAGAACAGCGTGTACGTGCAGGCCCAGGCATTGTTGACGGTGCGCGTTTACCATTCGGTGTCACTGTATGACGACAGCAGCCTGACGCCGTTGCAGATCCCCGATGCGCGGATCGAGCAATTGGGCGAATCGCGTACCTACGAAAAGGTCATCAACAGCATCCGCCATGGGGTGATCGAAACCCGTTACGCGATCTATCCGCAGCACAGCGGCGCCCTGCTGATTCCGGCGCAGACCTTCAGCGCCACGCTGGTCGAACCGCGCCCGCCCCAGGAAAACACGCTGCAAGGCACCAAGCCGGGCAAGCTGATCCATGTCAGCTCGGCCGAACTGCCGCTGACCGTCAAGCCCAAGCCGGCGCTGTACCCGGCGGATGCGCCGTGGATACCCGCACGCAATCTGACTCTGAGCGAAGCCTGGAACCCCGAGCCCGACCACCTGCAAGTCGGCGACTCCCTGACCCGCAGCCTCACGGTCAAGGCCGAAGGTCTTTCCAGCGCGCAACTGCCGGCCCTGCCGAGTACCGACGTCGGTGGCCTGCGGCGCTACCCGGATCAACCGGTACTCGGCAACCAGAGCAGCGACCGCGGCCTGATCGGCAGCCGCGAAGACCGCGAAGCGCTGGTGCCGACCCGCGCCGGAGCCCTGGAGCTGCCGGCAATGGAAGTGGTGTGGTGGAACACCCACGAAGACCACCTCGAACGCACCAGCCTGCCGCCCCGCACCCTGCAAGTGGCGACCAACCCCAGCCTGGTGGTGGACACACCCGCCACGCCGACCGTGATCACCGCACCGGACGATGACCGCCTGTGGCTATGGCAGCTCAGCACACTGCTGCTCGCCTGCACCACCCTGCTCGGCTTCGGCCTGTGGTGGCGCGCGCGCCGGCAACCCGCCGTACAACGCACCGCGCAGACCGGCCCGAGCCCACGCACCCTGCTCGACGACCTCAAGCGCGCCACCCAGGCCAACGACCCGCAAGCCACACGCCAGGCACTGGACGCCTGGGCGCGGCAACAGCCGGAAACCCTGGCGGACATGGCGGCGCGGTTCGTGCCGCTGTCCGACGCCCTGGATGGCCTCAATGGCGCGTTGTACAGCGAGAGCGGCCAGTACTGGCTGGGCGAAGACCTGTGGCGCGCCGTAAAAGCCATCCCCATGACCGAACGCACCCAAACCCCAGCCACCGACACCACCAGCTTGCCGCCGCTGTACCCCAAATAGCGGTGGGAGGGGCTTGCTCAAATGCCAGTCAGTTAAGCGATAAGCAGGCAGCGGGTAACCTGTGGCGAGGAAGCTTGCTCCCGTTGGAATGCGTAGCAGGCCCAGTCTTTTCAAACCATAAGCTGGGGCCGCTTCGCGGCCCAACGGGAGCAAGCTCCCTCGCCGCAGGGACAGCGTTGCGCCTTACTGACTGTGCATTTGAGCCGGCCCCCTCCCACAGCTTTACAGGTAAACTCCCCTCCTTTTCATCTTTTCCACGGAGTTCGCCTTGCGTCTGTTTCATACCTCCGACTGGCACCTGGGCCAAAACCTCCACGGCCAGGAACGCGACTTCGAACACGCCTGTTTCCTTGAGTGGCTGCTGGGCCAATTAAAAGCCGAGCAACCGGATGCGTTGCTGATCGCCGGCGATATCTTTGACACGGTCAACCCGCCGCTCAAGGCCCAGGAGCGCCTGTACGATTTCATCATCAGCGCCCACGAGCAAAACCCCAAGCTCACCATTGTGATGATTGCCGGCAACCACGATTCCGGCTCGCGCATCGAATTGCCGGCGCCGTTGATGCGCCGCTTGCGCACCCATGCGTTGGGCCGGGTGCTGTGGCTGGACGACGGGCAACTCGACGCCGAACGCCTGCTGATTCCCCTGCCGGATGCCAAAGGCAAGATCGCCGCATGGTGCCTGGCGCTGCCGTTTCTGCGCCCGGCGGAAGTCACCGGCGCACACTTGGGGGACGATTACCTGCGCGGTATCGGCCAGGTGCATGAATGGCTGATCGCTGCGGCCAAGGCCAAACGCAAAAAGGGCCAGGCGTTGATCGCTATCAGCCACGCGCATATGGCCGGTGGTTCGGTGTCGGAAGACTCCGAGCGCAGCCTGATCATCGGCAATGCCGAAGCACTGCCCGCCAGCCTGTTCGATAACCGTGTGGGCTATGTCGCCCTTGGTCACTTGCACAAGCCGCAGCAGGTGAATGGCGAAGAACGCATCCGTTATTCCGGTTCGCCGATTCCGCTGTCATTTTCCGAAATCGGCTACAAGCACCAGATTCTTGACGTAACGTTTCAGGGCGAGCGGCTGGTGAACGTCGAACCGCGCCTGATCCCCCGCTCGGTCAATCTGCAACGCCTGGAAGCCGCGCCCCTGGCCGATATCCTCAAGCAACTGGGCGACTTGCCCGACATCGACCTGCTTGCCGAAACCCAGCGCCACCCTTGGCTGGAGGTGCGTGTGCGCCTCGACGAGCCACAGCCGGACCTGCGCCAGCAAATCGAAACCGCCCTGCAAGGCAAAGCCGTGCGCCTGGTACGCATCGCCGCCGAATACGCAGGCGCGGGCAACCGCGAAGACCGCGATGAAGAGCGCCTGGTTGAACTCGACCAGCTCACGCCCCAGGAACTGTTCAGCCGCGCCTGGCAGGACAGTTACGGCAGCGAAGTGGATGAACAGACCTTGAAGGATTTCGCCGTGCTGCTCCAGGAAGTGCAACAGGAGGATGAACAGCCATGAAGATCCTCGCCATCCGCCTGAAAAACCTCGCCTCCCTGGCCGGGCCGTTTGAAATCGACTTCACCGCCGAGCCCTTGGCCAGTGCCGGGTTGTTCGCGATTACCGGGCCGACCGGCGCGGGTAAAAGCACGCTGCTTGATGCGTTGTGCCTGGCGTTGTTCGGTGCCGTGCCGCGCCTGGGCGACACCGGCCAGGCCAAGATGCCCGATGCCGACAGCGACATTTCCATCGGCGACCCGCGCACCCTGCTGCGACGTGGCACCGGCGGCGGTTACGCCGAGGTGGACTTTGTCGGCGTCAATGGCCGTCGCTACCGTGCGCGCTGGGAAGCCAACCGCGCCCGCGACAAGGCCAGCGGCAAATTGCAGAACAGCCGGCAAAGCCTGATCGACCTGGACAGCGATCAACTGCTGGCCAGCCAGAAAACCGAATACAAGGCCCAGCTGGAACAGGCCCTGGGCCTGAACTTTGAGCAGTTCACCCGGGCCGTATTGCTGGCGCAAAGCGAGTTCAGCGCGTTCCTCAAGGCCAACGATAACGAGCGCAGCGAACTGCTGGAAAAACTCACCGACACCGCGCTTTACACGCAATTGGGTCGCCGTGCGTTCGACAAAGCCAAGGACGCCAAGGAAGCCCACAAGCAACTGCAGGACCAAGCCACCGGTGTAGTGCCGCTGGCCCCCGAAGCGCGGGCCGAACTCGATCAACAATTGGCCGAAGCCCAGCAACAACTCAAGACCCGGCAGGCTCAGCTCAAGCAGTTGGAATTGCAACATACTTGGCTCAAGGAGCTACGCGAATGGCAGGAGCGCCGGCAAGCCGCCGCCGAACAGTTGCAGCACGCCGAGCAGCAATGGCATGACCAGGGCCAGCAACGCCAGGACTTAAGCCGCCTGGAGCAGTTGGCGGCGCAGCGCCATCATTTCGCCCGGCAGGCCGAACTGGGCACTTTGCTGGCGCCGCTCGCCACGCAGATTGCGCAGCACATCGAGCAGCAAACCGCGTTGCAGAGCCGACAAGAGCAGGCACAACAACAGCACGCCGCCGCTCAGTCGGCCTTGACCGAGGCCCTGAAACATCAGGCCGACGCCGTGCCGTTATTGCGCCGGGCCTTCGAAGAGCAGAGCACCCTCGCCCGCTTGAGCAAAGACCTGGCCAAGCGCACCGAAGACCAGCACGTGCAGGAAACCGCCTGCACCCAGGGCCAGGTCGCACTCGATGGCTTGTTGGAGAAACAAGCGCAAGTGGGCGAGCGCCTGCAACATCTGGCCAACGAACTTGAGCGCAGCAGCGCCCTCGCACCGCTGAGTGAGGCCTGGGCCGCCTACCGCGACCGCCTGCAACAACTGATGCTGATCGGCAATCGCCTGAGCAAAGGCCAGGCCGAACTGCCGCAACTGGAACAGCGCGCCAGCGCCGCCGCCGAGCAGTTCACCCAGCAGCGCGAAGCCTTGGAGCTGTTGTACCAGGAAGCCGGCGCCGAACCCCACGCCGTGGCCGAACAAATCCAATTGCTCGCCAGCCTGCTTCAGGACAATCGCAAGCAGCAACGCGCCTTCGAAGAGCTCACACGCCTGTGGGACAGCCAGCAACAGCTGGATCAACAGAGCGATGCGCTGACGCAAAAACTCGTGCAGGCCCAGCAGCAACGAGAAAAGCTCAACCAGGCGGGCCTGCAAGCCAAGGCTGAATTGGCCGTGGCCGAGCAAACCCTCACGGTGACCAAGCAATTGCTGGAGCGCCAGCGCCTGGCCCGCAGTGCCAGCGTCGAGGAGTTGCGCGAGCAGTTGCAAGACGACCAGCCGTGCCCGGTGTGCGGCAGCCATGAGCACCCGTACCACCAGCCCGAGGCGCTGCTGCAAAGCCTCGGCCGCCATGACGAAAATGAAGAGGCCACGGCGCAGAAAGCGGTCGACAGCCTCAAGGAAACACTCACCGAGCTGCGTGGCGAAGTGGGCGGTTTGATCGCCCAGCAAAAGGGTTTTCTGGAACAGCAGGAGCAGTTGGCGGCGCAGCAACTGGCGCTCAAACCCAGCCTGGAAGCCCATCCGCTGTACGCCGCGCTGTTCAACCTGGAGGCGCCTCAGCGCAGCGCCTGGCTGGCCCAGCAACTCAACCAGTTGACGCAAAGTATCAGCCAGGATGAACAACGCCAGGGCGCCCTGCTCAACCTGCAGCAAAACGCCGGGCGCCTGCAGCAACAATTGCAAGCCGCCCAGGAGGCCAGCCAGCAAGCGCGCCAGTTGCTGGCAGACCAGCAACGCGAGCTGTCCAATGACCGCGACCGCCTTGAAGAAGAACTCAGCGCCTTCGCCAACCTGCTGCCCGCCGCCACCCTGGACGGCCTGCGCCGCGAGCCGGCTGCGACCTTCATGCAGTTGGACCAGCAGGTCAGCCAGCGCCTAGAGCAACTGGGACAGCAGCGCGATGAACACGCCGAGCAGCAAGAGCGCCGGCAAGCCATCGAGAAAGAACAGACCCATCAGCAGCATCGCCAGCAACAACTGGAGGGCTTGCGTCAGCAGGTCGCGGAACTGGCTGCCCAGCAGCAAGCGGCCCAGGAAACACTCGGCACCTTGTTGGGCGAATACCCCAGCGCCGAACACTGGCAACAGCAATTGGACCAGGCGGTGGCGCAAGCTCGTCAACACGAAACCGACGCCAACCAACAGTTGCAAGATTTGCGCAACACGCTGATCCAGCTGGCCGCCGACCTCAAGGCCCAGCAGGAACGCCAACAGGCACTCAGCGCCGAGCAACACACCCTCGACCTGCGCCTGGGCGAATGGCGTGCCCTGCATCCCGAGCTGGATGACGCCGGCCTCACCCGCTTGCTGGCGTTCGATGACCACGCAATCAGTACGCTGCGCCAGCAGTTGCAACACAGCGAAAAAGCCGTGGAGCAAGCCAGGGTGCTGCTGCAGGAGCGCGAACAACGCCTTGCCGAACACCAGGCCCAGCACAATGGCAACCTGGAAGCCGAGCAACTGGACAACAGCCTCGCGGCCCTCAATCAGCACCTGACCGAAGACGAGAAGCACTGCGACGCGCTGCGCGCGCGGCAAGTCGAGGACCAGCGGCGTCAGGACGCCAACCAGGCGCTGGCAGAACAAATCACCCAGGCCTATGACGAATGGCAGCGCTGGGCACGCCTGAACGCGCTGATCGGCTCGGCCACCGGCGATACCTTCCGCAAAATCGCCCAGGCCTACAACCTCGACCTGCTGGTGCACCACGCCAACGTGCAACTGCGCCAACTGGTGCGCCGCTACCGCCTCAAACGTGGCGGCAGCATGCTTGGGCTGCTGGTGATGGATACGGAAATGGGCGATGAACTGCGCTCGGTGCACTCGTTGTCCGGTGGCGAGACGTTCCTGGTGTCGTTGGCGCTGGCGTTGGGCCTGGCTTCGATGGCGTCCAGCACGTTGAAGATCGAGTCGTTGTTCATCGACGAAGGCTTCGGCAGCCTCGACCCCGAATCACTGCAATTGGCAATGGACGCCTTGGACGGTTTGCAGGCCCAGGGGCGCAAGGTGGCCGTGATTTCCCACGTGCAGGAAATGCATGAGCGCATCCCGGTGCAGATCCAGGTCAAGCGCCAGGGCAACGGGTTGAGCACCCTGGAGGTCAAGTGAGCGAGGCGCTGCTGTATTCGTTCCGGCGTTGCCCGTACGCGATGCGTGCGCGCCTGGCCCTGCGTTATTGCGGGTTGGCCGTGCGCATTATCGAGGTGAGCCTCAAGGCAAAGCCGGCCGAGATGCTGGCGCTGTCACCCAAGGGCACGGTGCCGGTATTGAGTGTGGCGGGCCAGGTGATCGACGAGAGCCTGCCGATCATGCAATGGGCGCTGGCACAGCACGACCCTGATGATTGGCTGCTGCAAGGTGACCCGGCGGTGTTGGCGCTGATTGCCGAGAATGACCAGGTATTCAAACATCACTTGAATCGATACAAATACGCCGACCGTTATCCCGAACACCCGATGGAGCATTATCGGGCCGAAGGCGAGGTGTTTTTGCAGAAGCTGGAAGGTTTGCTGACCCAGCATGAATACCTGCTGGCTGAGCATATGAGCCTGGCGGATGCGGCACTGGCGCCGTTCGTGCGCCAGTTTGCCCATGTGGACCGGGAGTGGTTTGCCGCGACACCGTATCGGCGGCTGCAGAAATGGTTACAACGTTTTCTGGAGTCGCCGCTGTTTATTGCGGTGATGGCAAAACCCTGAAGCTCACTCCTACTGTTGGGTCTTGTGGTCCAGTGCGGCGTAGAAATTAGCGCTCTGTTGCAGGTATTTCTGGGTGTAGGCGCTGGTGCTGGATTTTTTACCGGTCACTTCCACGCTGGCAGCAGCAGGCAGGGCCACGGTGGCGGAAACAGCGGAAGCGGCGATGACCGAGAAGAGATTGAAGTTCATGGCGGTAACCCTCGTGTTCGTTTGATTAAGTGGCCTTGGAAGGCCTTGGAACCAAACTTACGCCCGAGGGCTAAACCTTAGAAATGCTTTGAAACAGTAGCCGCTATTAATAGAATTAATAGAAAGCTTCAGGCCCCGCTCTTCGGGGCCTGTGGCTTATTGACGCACCAGGAACTTGAGGTCGCTGGGCGCATCGATCGGCAGTTTTTGCACGGTTTTGCCCAATAACCCCGTCATGGGGTCGCGCTCGACCACCACAATCTCGTTACTTTTCTGATTGGCGATCAGCAGGAACTTGCCGCTCGGATCCAGGCTGAACTCGCGCGGGTGGTCGCCCTCCACGGAACGGCGCTGGATCTCCTTGAGGTGCGCGGTAGCCGGGTCAACGCTGAACACCAGCAGCTGGTTGGCGGTGCCACGGTTGCTCACGTACAGGAACTTGCCATCGCTGGACGCGTGCAGCGCAGCACCGGCCTTGTCGGACACCGGCTGCCCGGCGGCAAAGTCCACCAGTTGGGTCTGGCTGAGCTTGCCATCGTTGTAGTCGAAAACGGCTACTTGCGCGCTCATCTCCGTGGTCAGCCAGGCGTGCTTGCCATCGGCGCTGAACAGCAAGTGACGCGGGCCGCTGCCCGGTGGCAGTTGCACCGATGCCGGGTTGGCCGGGGTCAGGGGCAGTTCGTGGTTGGCCTTGGGGTCGTAACGGTAGGCAAACAACTTGTCCGCCCCCAGATCCTGGACAAACACATACTTGCCGTCCGGCGACGACACCACCGAGTGCACATGGTTGGACGCCTGGCGCTCAGGGTTCACGCGGCTGGCCGGGTGGGCGCTCAATTGCACCGGAGCCGACAGCTTGCCGGCAGCGTCCACCGGCAGGACAGCCAGGCTTCCGCCCGGATCTTCCAGTACCGAATAGTTGGCGATGAACAGGTAATGTCCATCGGCCGCCACGCTTGAGTGAGTCGGCTCATTGCCCAGGCTCTGCACCTGGTTGATCAAGGTCAGCTGATGGTTCTGCGGGTCGATGCTGTAGCTGCTCACCCGACCGACCGGGTCTTTCTGGCCCGGGCCGTTCTCATTGACCACGAACAGATGCTTCTGGTCCTTGGAAAGGGTCAGCCAGGACGGGTTGGCCGTCTTGGCCGCCAGCGCAGGTTTGCCGTTGAACCGGCCGGTACGGCTGTCGAACTGCAGCCGGTAGATCCCTTCACTGGTGCCGGCGGTGTAGCTGCCCACCAGCAGTTCATAGGTGTCGGCAGGTGCAGCCTGCACCGACATTGCACCCACACTGCCGGCCATCAGCAGGGGCCAGAATTTACGCATGATCATCCGCTTCATCCTCATCGTTATTGTTGCCGGTAAACGCACTCAGGCAGACCAGGCGGTGCTCGCCCGACTCGCCCGTGAGCGTCCAGCTTTGCAAGGTGTCATCAAAGGTCGCGGCCCGTACCTGTTCCAGGCTGAAGCTCCAGCGTTTTTCGGCACGGCCGTCCATCGCGGTAATCAGCAGTTTGCTGTCGTCCAACACGAAATCAAAGGCGTGCAAGCCATCAATTTCGAGCATGTCGGCATTTTCAAGGGCGGCGGTCAGGGTTTGGGCAGTCATGGCAGTCAATCATTTACGGGAAAGCGCCAATGATAGCCCAGGGTGTCGGGGGCAGTGCCGATTTTGCGGGCAGGCCGGCTGCAAATACGTCGACACAAACGTGTCCGGCCCGCGTCAACCGGGGCGTTGGCAAAGATCTCGCGCAGCACTGGAAACAGTTCATAACGCATTTGCACCGTTAGCTGGCCGACAACCCAGTACTTTCGCGGCGCTGATTTCTTTTCACTCCGCCAAGGAAGCGCTTGCATGCCGTCGATCAACGCCCGTCCTCATCTTTTCTCCGTGTCACTGCCGATGGCCCCCCTGCCCCCTGCCGATGAACCGGCAGCGGCCGTGGCGCCGCTTTCAACACCTCCAAGGCCAATACGTTCAATCCAGCCGCCGCTGGGCCTTCAAGGCCGCTTGAAAGAGAACGCCCAGGGCGTTCCGGCTGCCGATACACCGGCCAGTGTCGTCGCCAACCAATTCGCCACACGCCCGACGTTGCGCTCCGTGGTGGCCGCGCAGTTGGACTCGCTCTTGAACCAGCGCTACCCCACGTTGAGCTTCAACAGCGCCAACACCGCTCTGGCCGTACCGATCTCGACGGATCCCCTGCAATACACCTTGACCCCGCTGCTGGACCTGGCGCTCGAGCACATGGCCAGCGGTGGCGAACTGGCGTTGCCCGAAGGCGCCAAATGGGTAAGCCGCGACACGGCGACCACCCTCAAAGTCGTCGACGCCAGCGGCAACCGAGCCACGCCCCTGGACACCTACTCCATGGAACTGGCCATCCGCAGCCTGCGTCCCAACCTGAAGGCCGCTTACGCCGATGCGTTAAGCCATTACTGGGGGCAGGACGCGTTTGCCGGTACCAGCCGCTGGCGCTGGCTCAGCGACACACTCAAGGATACGCTGCGCATCGCCGGCCTCCAGCAACCCGGCCTCAGCGCGACCCAGCGTGAAACCCTGGACCAGATCACCGGCTACCCCGACCTCAGCGAACGCAACAGCCGTTATGGCGAATCCGCCGCGCGCGCGTTCATCGTGGATACAACCCTTGAGCAAGCGGGGATCACAGCCACTCATTCGGACCCGAGCCTGCTGATCACCCGCAATATCGGCGGCGAAACGTTGGTGCTGCACGCCACCGCTGCGGGCAAGGTCACGCCTTACGCCTCCCTGGAGGCGTTCACACAGGCATGGGAGCACCAGCTTAACCAGTCCTTCAAGTTCGACCGCCTCACCTGGAAGCGCCGGGAGCCGGACGGCAACATTTTTGATACCCAGGCGGCCGTGATGCTCGACCGCCAACTGCAAAACCTGGACGCAATACAGTTGCCGGCCAACAGCCGTGCCGGCGATCTGGAACAGCTGTTTTCCCAAGCCAGCGATACGGCCATGTGGTTCAACAACACGGCATCAACCCGCCCCCGTGACCTGCCTGGATGGCTGACCCAGGCCACCGACGCCGAGCGCTTCGCTTACCAGCGTCAGGCACTGGAACTGGCCAGCAGCGTGCAGCGCAACCAGGGCCGCACGTTCCTCACGGATATTCCCGATATCCGTACTTACGCCGAACAACAGCTCAACGCCCACCTGGCCTCCAAGGGCTACGCCGCCAAAGATCTGGAAGTGACCTTTAAGGTGCCGGTCGGCGATCTGGGCAGTGGTTACATCGAGCCGGTGAAAATGAGCCTGGTGGACATGGCCCTGGAGAATCTTGCGGGGCTGCCCGCCGGTGCCATGGATGTTCGCCTGCGCGGGCAACTGATCAAAGACCCCGAATTGCCACAGATGCTCAAGGATCTGATCACCACGATCGATATCGGCAAACGCTACCCCGCATTGCTCAATCAGCACCTGCTCAGCGATACCGACGAAGCCAGGGCACGCGCAAAGCTTTTCATTGAACAAGTGCCGCTACAACTGACCCTGCAAGCGCTTGAGCTCAAGTTAAAGGGCGAAGCCGGCATCACCGAGACGGGCTATCGGTTGGTGGAAGCCGTGACCCGGCCCGGCACCGGCCCACGAGAGGTCGACGGTCAATCGATTACCCTGCGCCCCCTGGCATTTGTGCGCAAACCCGGCGCCACACCGGACGTCGTCGCCAATATGTTCCTGATAGAACCGCAAAACCCTGCATACGGCCCTCACCTGCTCTACCGTCCGCAGTTGTCACCGGTTTTGCAGGAATTTGCCAGCCGCGATGCCCTGCTCGCTGCGATCCAGGCCCCGGGGCCTCTGCAACAGAGCGTTTTGGCCTGGCTGCCAAGCGACAAGGTGCGGGCGATCTACGGCAACGGCGGCTTCAAGACGCCGCATATTGCCCGCTACGGGGTCTTTAACGAGTTCGATGCGCCCGCCACACCCGCCCCGACGAGCCTGGCCATCGACGGATATGGCGCCTGCGAGAAACTGCGCAAGGACTTACGGGACGGCAAGTTGATGCAGCACTTGTTCACTACCAATACCCAAAGCCTGGTCACCCTCGCCCAAGGCCAGTCCACCTCGGATATCCAGAGTCGTTGGGCCTCCTACAAGGAGTTGGGCTGGTTACTGTTCAATACCCTGTTGCCGGTATTGCGCGGCCCCGGCGCCATGGCCGGCTGGCTGCTGCAACTGGCCAGTGTCGAAAACGACATCAGGCAGGCCAGCGACCCGAAAAACTCCGACCCTGCGGGAGCGATGGTGGACCTGCTGGTCAATGTGGCCACGTTGTTAAGCCATGCCACGCCTGTGCGCCCACCGGAACGCGCCGTGGGCAATGTGCCTTTTAACCAGCGGCCGGAAGTTTCTTCCCCGTTGCGCCGACCCGCCGGAGATACATCCCAGGTACCGCGGGTAGTGGTCGAGCCAGACGCCGCACCGGTTGCCAAAGGCCTGCTCACGCACGACCAACCCTTTGACTTCTCGTTTTCCAGCCCGCGTGATTTGAGCCCCTCGCAACGCGCCCACATTCAATCGTTCAGCGTACCGAAACCGACCGGTACAACCACCCCCATTCAAAGTGGCGCGCGGGCGGGCCTATACCTCGTCGATGGCAAGCTTCACGCCTGCATCGAGAACCATTGGTATCGTGTCGCCAGGGACCTGGATGGTCCGTTCGTGATCAACGAGCAAAACAGAACCCTCACGGGTCCGCCGCTGACCCGTGACGCCAAGGGGCAATGGCAGTTCGACACCCGCCCCAAACTGCGTGGCGGCATGCCCAGGGCCAGCGAACGGATGAAAGCCACTCTGGACCGCAATATCGAACTCAGCGATGCGATGCTCAGGCGATACGCCGAACAAGTGGCCTCGATGCAACCGCTGGTGGGCGCCATCGAAACCAGTGATATGCGCTTGAACGAAACCGATGAAGCCCTGCGCAAGTCGAACAAAACCCTGAGGACGCTATGGGGCCTGGTAAACAGTGGCGAGCGTGGTGCCGGCTTTGCGCAACAGTACCAACAAGAGTTGAGGAAGAATAAAGACCTGTCGACCTTGATGCGCATGCGCTTCGAAGACGATCAGAAAAACGCCAATGCAATGCTTGCCCACAGGCGCATTGCGATCCAGGCGCTGAGCAGCGATAACCCTGCGATGAATTTCAATCTTTTCCGGGAAAAACGCGGGGACCAGTACAAGGCCATCGCCGCCACCCTGCTTTCACGCACGATCGATCACGTGTACGTCAACGACCAGTTCACCCATGCGAAGTCCGGTGAGCCGCTCGCAAAGCTGATTGAACGAACCCAACGCAATGAGCCCGGCGCCTACGCCGATCTGATCGAGAACATGGCTGACCACGTCGAGCGCCTCGGGCGCCAGATTGAGGCCGCCCAAGCCTATAACCAGGTGCTGAACGAATGGAAGAACGACTGCCCCGGTAATAAGAAACTCGCGGAGGCGTTCATCAAGGAATTCCCGCAGCCACCGGCCAATCAGGTGTTCACCGCCACCATGGAGCGCCTCAGCGCGCTGCGGGAGTTGAGCCTGGACCGAACCATCGACCCCCGCTCCCCCGAAGAAGCCTTTTTCCGCGACCGCTTCAACCAGGCCGACCTGAACGCCGCCGCGAACTCCCATATCGAGCTGCAACAACATGAGGGTTACACCGGCGAGGAACGTATCGCGGTGTTGAGCAACCTGATCGAAAAATATCAGGCCGAATTCAACAATGCGCACGCCTTGCAAGAGACCGGCCCCGACAGCGTCCGTGTGTTCTATGGCAAGCGTTATCTTGAGTGCCTGCAAGAAGTCATCACCCAGGCCCAGGTCGAGCTGGCGGACCTGATGCGCGAAGAACAGCATTTGCCACCGGTCGCCCCGCGCCGTGACGACAGGGCGCGCAAATCGCTGAACAAGAAGGTCTTCAAGACCCGCGACAAACAAACCCTGGTGGGTACGTTACGTGATACACAACCCGGCCAGGATATCCCGATTATCGACGTGCTTGACTCCCGCACCGGCCAACCCCTGAGCAGTTACAGCTGGCACTCGACCGAGGGTGACTGGGTCCAGATCGTCAGCGCAGAGCCAGTCAGTTCCCCCTCCGTGCCATCACCCAAGCCGCTGTCGGCCTCCATCGGCACGGCCCGCAAACTGATGGGTGAACAGGCCGGCATCGAGCGCTCGATCCAGTTCCAGAAGAAGAAACTGGATGATCCGGCTCGCCGGGAGACCGTCAACCCTCGCGATTGGAGCGACATGCTCGAAGCCCAGGCCGACCAGCTTGAGCAAGTCGCACAGGACGCCCAGGCCAACCACGGCGCAGCCAGTGAAACCAAAGCGTTGGTCGAAACGTGGAAAAATGCCGCCAAGGCCATGCGCGAGCGCGCGATCATGCACCGTTGTGACGGCTACCTGCGCCAGCTCCCCCGAGCGGAGAACATCGATTACCTATGGACCCATGGGCGCGTCGACATCAGCCTGGTCACCCGTGGCAAAAAGCTCAAGGGCGCGGACTTTCTCACGGAGTACGCTGTTCGTGAGAAAAACAGTACCAACGTGCTCTGGTATGCGCACTTCCACTACCCCAACACGACCACCGCACGAAATACCTACAGCGCCGCGCACCTGAAACTGCCCGAGCAGCGCTACATGACCCAGAAAGACCTGGTGGAGAATGCCGGGCGCAACAACCAACCCTTGAACAGCATCGTGCGGGCCAAGATCGAACCACCGCTGGACCAGAAGCTGTTCCTCAAGCTCTGAGTTGCCAGCACCCATGACAACCCTGACTCACCGCCTATGTTTTTGATCTGCTTTTGATCCTGATCTTAGGCGCCCCGTTAAACCACGCTGGCCGAACGCAGGCTTGAATCCGTGGGTAACCCGGCAGGACGCCGGGTTAGCCGCCCCGCGCCATGGATGGCGCGTGGCGGCGGCCCACGGATTCAAGCCTGTGTTCGGGCACACCGAGCCTGAGCGAGGTGCCGAGTGGTGGGGCGAAGGCCTTTTGCTTACTTTTGGGCCTCTCCAAAAGTGAGCCGCTGTAAGAGCGGAACCATAAGCCGCCGTTACCGCAGCAATGGATATGTACACGACCCACATCGCGGTCGGCTGACAGGCCGCCACGGGAGCAAGCTCCCTCGCCACAGGAGTAATTTGCCTCCTGGTTGATGGGCAGCAGGGCAAGCCCCCACCCGCCCAGATCTCAGTGGGCAAACAACGAATTACCCTTCTGCCCCGCCAGCTTCTCGGGCTTGATCAGGAAGCGTGCCAGCGCCGGCAGCAGCCACAGTGCACCGAACATGTTCCACAGCAGCATGAAGGTCAGCATCAGGCCCATGTCGGCCTGGAACTTGATGGCCGAGAAAATCCAGGTGCACACGCCGATTGCCAGGCACAGGCCGGTGAACAGTACGGCTTTGCCGGTCGACTTGAGGGTCTGGTAGTACGCTTCCTGCAACGGCAGGCCAGCCCGCAGGAAACTCTCCAGGCGGCTGTAGATATAGATGCCATAGTCGACACCGATCCCCACGCCCAATGCCACCACCGGCAAGGTCGCGACCTTGACGCCGATCCCCATGAACGCCATCAGTGCGTTGCCCAGCACCGAAGTCAGCACCAGCGGCAGCACGATGCACAACGTTGCCGCCCAGGAACGGAACGTGATCATGCACATGGTGGCCACGCACAGGTACACCAGGACCAGGATGGTCAGTTCCGACTGCTTGATCACCTCGTTGGTGGCCGCTTCGATCCCGGCGTTACCGGCGGCGAGGATAAACTCCAGACCGTCCTTGTTGTTTTCCTTGGCGAAGTCCTGCACCGCATGTACCGCACGGTCGAGGGTTTCGGCCTTGTGATCGTTGAGGAACACCAGCACCGGCGCCAGGGAGCAATTGTTGTTGTACAGGCCATCGGCACGGGCGATGGAGTTGTTCAACACGTCGGGGTTGCGCGACAGGGTTTCCCATTTCAGGTTGCCTTCGTTCATGCCCTTGATCATCTGCTTGGATACCGTCACCAGCGAGATGGCCGACTGAACACCCTCGGTGTTCTGCATCTTCCACATCAACTGATCGATGGGTGCCATGGCTTCATAACGCGAGCAGCCTTCGGCCTTGGTCTTGACCATCACCACCAATACATCGGAGCTGGTGGAGTAGTTGCTGATGATGAAGTTGTTGTCCTTGTTGTAGCGCGAATCCGGGCGCAGTTCCGGCGCGCCTTGGTCGAGATCGCCGATCTTGAGGTTCTGGCTGTACCACAGGCCGCCGCCGAAGGCGATCAATGCGAGCAGAATCGACACCGGCGCGACTTTGGCGCTGGCGAACCGGGACAGCAGGCGCCAGAACGGGTGTTCGCGATGCGCATCTTTCTTGCTCTTGGCGATCGCACGCTGGCTGATACCGACGTAGGAGATCGCCACCGGCAACAGGATCAGGTTGGTAAACACGATCACCGCGACACCGATCGACGCGCCGATCGCCAGCTCGCGGATAACGCCGATATCGATGATCAGCAGGGTGATGAAGCCCACCGCGTCGGCCAGGATCGCGATCATCCCAGGCAGGAACAGTTGGCGGAACGTGCGACGTGCGGCGGTCAACGCGTTATCGGCTTCACTGGATTGCAGCGCGATGCCGTTGATCTTCTGTACGCCGTGGGAAATGCCAATGGCAAAAATCAGGAACGGCACCAGCATCGAGTACGGGTCGAGACCGAAACCGAAAAAGTGCATCAGCCCGAGCTGCCAGATCACCGCCACCAGCGTGGTGCTCAACACCGCGACGGTGCTGCGCAGGCAATGAGTGAACCACAGCAGCAGAATCAGAGTGATGACGAACGCAATGCCGAAGAACATCACCACCATCACCAGGCCGTCGATCAGGTCGCCGACCTTCTTGGCGAAGCCGACGATGTGGATCTTGACGTTGGGGTTCTGCGCTTCGAACTTGTCGCGGATCTTGTCTTCGAGTTCATGGGAGAACTTGCGGTAGTCCAGGGCCAATAGCTTGCCCTGGTCCTGCGGGTCGGGGTAGGACTCGAGCAGCGGGATGTCGACGATGCTCGACTTGAAATCGTTGGACACCAGGCGTCCGACCTGGCCGGACTTGAGCACGTTGTTGCGCAGTTGGTCGAGGCTTCCCGCCGAGCCGTTATAGCTCTGTGGGATCACTTCGCCCCCGGCGAAGCCTTCTTCGGTGACTTCGGTCCAGCGCACGCTGGGGCTCCACAGCGACTTGAGACCGGAGCGGTCGACGCCGGGAATATAGAACACCTCGTCGTTGATCTGACGCAGGGTCTCCATATAAGCCTGAGTGAAGATGTCACCGTCCTTGGCCTCCACCGAGATGCGCACCGTGTTGCCCAGGTTGGCCAGGTCGTTGCGGTGTTCCATCATCTTTTCGATGAAGGGGTGCTTCAGGGGGATCATCTTTTCAAAACTGGTGGAGGGGCGAATCAGGGTCGCCTGCCAGAACAGGAAAATGCTCACCAGCAGGCAGATGACAATCACCGCCGGACGGTTGTTGAAGATCAGGCGCTCAAGGAGGGTCGCTTTATCGTTGTGATGACTGCTCATGCTTTCCCCGCCCTTATTATTGTTTTACGAGTTCTGCGCCAGTCGGCGTGGCGACACGCACGCCACCCTGCCCGGCTAGAATCAAGTTGCCATTGCCTGCCGCCGTCACGGACGACAGCGAAATGCGATCCGGGCGGTTGAACACACTGAACGTCACGCCATCGTCATGGCTGACCACCACGCTGCCGCCGTTGCCGACCACGACGAGGGTGCCATCATCGAGCAACGTGGCGCCCGACAGGCCGAACTCCAACGCACCGCGCGTGGCGTTCAACGCCACCGGCTCCCAGTTGCTGCCGAAATCCGTGGAACGGTACAGGTTGCCGCGCAGGCCATAGGCCAGCAGGGTCTGCGGCTGGGCCGTGCCGATCACGCCGAACAACGAGCCTGCATAGGGGCCTTCAAGTTTTTCCCAGGTCTGGCCCTCATCGCTGGAGCGGAACATGCTGCCCTGCTCGCCCACAATGAACAGCCCGGCGTCCTTGATCTGGGCGATGGCGTTGAGGTGATATTGGTCTTCGTTGTCGAGGCGGTCGCTGACGTCCGCCCACGTCCTGCCGCCATCGGTGGTTTCGATCAACGCACCGTAGGCGCCGACGGCCATGCCGTGGTTCGCATCCTTGAACCAGACATCGAGCAGCGGCGCTTCGCGCTTGAGGTCCTGGTACTGCTGGGCCCAGGTGGCACCGCCGTCGGTGCTGGCGAGAATCTGCGCATCATGACCCACCGCCCAGCCGTGTTTGTCATCGACGAAAAACACTGCCGTGAGCAACTGCCGGGTGGGGACCTTGGCTTGAGTCCAGGTGCTGCCCTGGTCATCGGAGTAGAGAATGTGCCCACGGTCACCGACCGCCACCAAGCGCGCACCGGCATGGACTACATCGATCATCAGGCCCTTGGCGGCCTTGGGGGATTCAATCGCGAACACCGACGGTGCGGCGGTATCACTGGCTGCCAGCACCGGTACCGACAACGCGGCACCGGCCAGCAACGAGAGCGCTGTGGCCAGCAACGCAACCTTGCGTGCGGCACGTGGGCGGCAGACAACCCAACCCGTGACAGGCTCACTCATAGACCTTCTCCCATTTTATTATTGTTAGGGGCTTTACCAGGCGCTGAAACCTGCAATCTAGAGCGCCTGAAGGAAGCAGGGGCCATCCTATCGGGCTTTCGAATCGTCTGACAATCGGCGCTACGTTATCTTTTGTTAACTGGCAGCATTTGGCCATGCGCTGAATATAGCCACATCAGTAGCGTTGATTGTTCCTACATCTTGCGCCGAAACAGTCCCACGATGAATATTTATTCTAAATGTTGAATTTTAGAAATTTTTATTCCATTAATGCCATTCCTGAAAACAACAATTCAAAGGACCACGGCTATGCGTGAACTCGGAATCGGCTTGATCGGCACAGGTTTCATGGGCCGCGCCCATGCATTGGCGTTCAATAATGCCCGTGCGGTATTCGAACTGCCGGTCACCCTCAAGCTGGCCGCCCTGGCCGACGCCGACGTTGAGCGCGCCCAGCGCTGCGCCACCGCCTGGGGGTTTGCCCAGGCCCACGGCGACTGGCAAGCGTTGATCAACGACCCCAACGTCGAACTGGTGGCCATCACCACTCCCAACCATCTGCACTATCCCATGGCCATGGCGGCAATCGCCGCGGGTAAAGCCGTGTATTGCGAAAAACCCTTGGCGGTCAGCCTGGAACAGGCCGACGCCATGCGCCGTGCAGCCCACGCCGCCGGGGTCGTGACGCGGGTCGGCTACAACTACCAGCACAACCCGATGATCAGCCTGGCGCGGCAGATGATCGCCCAGGGCGACCTTGGCGAAATCATCAGTTTTCAGGGTGAATTCAGTGAAGACTTCATGGCTGACCCCACGTCCCCCTGGTCATGGCGCTGCGAAGTCGCGCATGCCGGTGGTGCCCTGGCAGATCTGGGCAGCCACCTGCTGGCAATGGCGCACTACCTGGTGGGCGACGTGGAAAGCGTGTGTGCCGACACCCACACCGTGCACGCCCAACGTCCTGTTACATCAGGCAGCAGCGAGTTGAAAGCCATCGCGGTGGATGACCAGGTGCATGCATTGCTGCGGTTCGCCAACGGCGCGCGCGGCACGGTGAGCAGCAGTTGGCTTAAGCAGGGCTACAAGAACCACCTGAGTTTCGAGATCAGCGGCACCCTGGGCACATTGGCATTCGACCAAGAGCGCTTGAACGAACTGCGCTTGTACCGTGTCGGCCAGGACGGCTTCCAACGCCTGCTGGCCGGCCCCGCCCTGCCTGGCTATGCCGCGTTCAGCCCGGCGGCCGGTCACCAGTTGGGCTACAACGAGTTGAAAACGCTGGAGGTGCAGGAATTGATCATGGCCGTGGCCGGCCAAGGGGCCGAGGGCACTGACTTTGACGCGGCATGGGCGGTGGAGCGTCTGGCGACGGCGATCCGTGTGGCGGCGAAGGAAGAACGCTGGATCAAAGTGCAAGAAGTTTAAGCGAAACTTGTAGTGAGCGGGCTTGCTCCCGATGGACTGCGTAGCAGGCCCATTTTTGAGGCCGCTGCGCGGCCTATCGGGAGCAAGCCCCCTCCCACAGGTTATCCATCGTCCACTCTGTCGCTTAACTGACAAGCATTAGGGCAAGCCCGCTCACTGCAGGGGCGTCCGAGCTTCAAATGTGTAAACGATGTCCCCGGTTTCGAAGGTATGGGTTGGGAGGCGGCCCAAAATCCGGGATTTCGGTTTCACTGGGACAACGTGGCGGCTTTGGTGGGGCGGCTACACCGCCCAGCGCGGGGCAAGCCCTAATACCAGTCAGCTAAGGCCTAACGCTTTCACTGTGGGAGGGGGCTTGCTCCCGATGGGCCGCGAAGCGGCCCCAAAAATGGGCCTGCTACGCACAGGGGCGTCCGCGTTTCGAATGTGTAAACGGTGTCCCCGGTTTCGGAGGTATGGGTTGGGAGGCGGCCCAGAATCCGGGGATTTGGGTTTCACTGGTATAACGCGGCGGCTTTGGTGGGGCGGCTGCGCCGCCCAGCGCGGGGCAAGCCCGCTCACTACAAAATCAGATCCTCTCTAACGCAAGGCCCGGCGCAGTACTTTACCCACCGTGGTCTTGGGCAGTTCGATGCTGCGGAACTCCACATACCTTGGCACCTTGTACCCCGTCAGGTATTCCCGGCAGTGGGCGAGGATCTGTTCCTGGGTCAGGTTCGGGTCCTTGCGCACCACAATGATCTTCACCCGCTCCCCCGTCACCGGGTCTTCCACACCGATGGCCGCCACTTCACCCACTCCCGGATGCATCGCCACCACATCTTCGATTTCATTGGGGTACACGTTGAAGCCCGATACCAGGATCATGTCTTTCTTGCGGTCGACCAGCCGGATATAGCCACGCTCGTCCATCACACCGATATCCCCGGTCGACAGCCAGCCTTCGTCATCCAGCACTTCGGCGGTTTCCTTGGGCCGCTTCCAGTAACCCTGCATCACCTGCGGGCCACGTACTTGCAGTTCGCCTTGCTCGCCGATGTCGGCCAGTTCGCCGTCCTCTCGCATGAAGCGCACCCAGGTCGAGGGCAATGGCACGCCGATGCTACCGGTGAACTCCATCTCGCGCATGCGCGCAATGTCGATGGGGCTGATGCTGACCACCGGTGAGCACTCGGTGAGGCCGTAGCCTTCGATGATCGGTAACCCGGTGACTTCCTTCCAGCGCTTGGCCACGGCCGTGTGGGTGGCCATGCCACCGGCGATCACCATGCGCAGCGCAGAAAAATCCCGGGCACAGAACTCTTTGTTCTCCAGCAAACCATTGAACAACGTGTTGACCCCGGCAATCCCGTTGAAGCGCTCTTTACGCAGGATCATCTGCACGCGTTTCACATCACGCGGGTTGGCGATCAGGATGTTGCGCCCGCCCAGGCACATGAACATCAAGCAGTTCACCGTCAGGGAAAAGATGTGGTACAGCGGCAGCAAGGTGACGTTGGTTTCCTGCTGGTTCTGGTCCAGTTGGTCACCGACCCAGGCCTTGGCTTGCAGCAGGTTGGCGATAATATTGCGGTGGCTGAGCATCACGCCCTTGGCGTCGCCCGTCGTACCACCGGTGTATTGCAGGAAGGCCAGGTCGTCGAGGGCCATCGCCACCGGAAAATGATGCTGCGCCCGCCCTTGCTTGAGCACCTCGTTGAAGCGCAACGCCCCCGGCAGCTTGAATGCCGGCACCTGCTTCTGCACGCTGCGCAGGATGAAGTTCATGGCTGCGCCCTTGAAGGTGCCGAGCAAATCGCCGATGGCCGCCACCACCACGCGTTTGACACAGCTGCCGGCGATGACCTTTTCCAGGGTGTAGGCGAAATTCTCGAAGATCACCACGGTTTCGGCCTCGCTGTCCTTGAGCAGGTGCTTGAGCTCATGGGAGGTGTACAACGGGTTGACGTTGACCACCACCGCACCGGCCAGGATGGTGCCGAGCAGGCAGATCGGATATTGCAGGCAGTTGGGCATCATCAACGCCACGCGGTCGCCCTTCTTCACGCCCTGCCCCTGTAGCCAGGCCGCAAACGCGACCCCTTGCGCGTGCCAATCGGCGTAGGTCATCTCGGTGCCGATGCTGACATAGGCGACCCGCTCGCGAAATTTTTCCAGGTGCTCCACGAACACCTCGCGCAGCGACGGGTAGTCCTCGATCCCCGCGTCGATGTCTGCCGGCACGCCGGGCAGGTAAGCGTTCAACCAGACCCGTTCGGTTTGTTCCAGGCTTACAGCGTTCATGGCAGTCTCCTTGTTGTTGTTTTTGACAGCGCTATTTTTCGACGATCGCAGTAATGCCCAGCCCGCCCGCCGCACAAATCGAAATCAAACCGCGCCCGCCGCCGTTCTGATCGATCATTTTAGCCAACGCCGCCAATTGCCTGCCGCCCGTGGCGGCAAATGGGTGGCCACAGCCCAGCGAGCCACCGTTGACGTTCATCTTGGCGCGGTCAACGCTGCCCAACGGCGCGTCCAGGCCCAGGCGCTCGCGGCAGTAATCGGCGTCTTCCCAGGCTTTGAGGGTGCACAACACCTGGGCAGCGAAGGCTTCGTGGATCTCGAAGAAATCGAAATCGGCAAAGCTCAGGCCCTCGCGCTGGAGCATGCGCGGCACGGCATAGGCCGGGGCCATCAGCAGGCCCTCGGTGCCGTCGACAAAATTCACTGCCGCCGTTTCGCCGGTGCGCAGATAGGCCAACACCGGCAGGCCCCGTTCGGCGGCCCAGGCTTCACTGGCCAGCAGCACCACCGAGGCGCCGTCCGTCAATGGCGTGGAGTTGCCCGCCGTGAGGGTGCCGTTCTGGCGGTCATAGGCCGGGGCGAGCCCGGCGAGTTTTTCCAGGCGGGTGTCGGCGCGCAGGTTGTTGTCCCGCGTGAGCCCCCGATAGGGGCTGATCAAATCGTCGAAAAAGCCGCGTTTGTAGGCCGCGTCCAACCGCTGATGGCTGGTGAGGGCCAATTCATCCTGGGCCAGGCGCTTGATCTGCCAGCGTCTGGCCATTTCTTCGCAGTGCTCGCCCATGGACAAACCGGTGCGCGGCTCGCCGTTGCGCGGCAGCAATGGCTTGAAGAACATCGAGGGGCGGACCTTGAACAGCGCCTTGGCCTTGTCGCCCAGGCTTTTGCCCCGGTTGGCCGCGAGCAAGGTATGCCGCAAGGACTCATTGATGCCGATGGGCGCGTCGGAGGTGGTGTCGGAACCACCGGCAATGCCCACGTCGATCTGGCCCAGGGCAATTTTATTGGCCACCAGCAAGGCGGCTTCAAGGCCGGTGCCGCAGGCTTGCTGCACGTCGTACGCAGGGGTTTGCGGCGACAGCGTGGTCGACAGCAAGGACTCGCGCGCCAGGTTGAAATCCCGCGAATGCTTGATCACCGCGCCGGCGGCAAACTCGCCCAGACGCTGGCCATGCAGGTTGTAGCGGTCGACCAGTCCTTGTAACGCAGCCACCAGCAGGTCCTGGTTGCTGTCGTGGGCGTACACCGTGTTGGAGCGGGCGAACGGAATACGGTTGCCGCCGATAATCGCCACGCGGCGGGTCGGGGCCGGATTGAAGCTGTAGTCACTCATCGACAGGTCTCATTCCAGATAAACAAGCCGCGCATATGCGGTTTATCGCCGGCGAAATTGCGCACTTCAAACTCGCGGCGTGGGCCGCTCACGGGGTGGCTCCACAGAACGACCTGGCCGGGCAGGAAGATCGGTAACTTGAAGTCGCAATCGGCTTGCGCCTGGTCCACGCCACCGGGCGGTTGCTGCGCGGCCAGGGCTCGGCCCAGGGTCCACATGCCGTGGGCGATGGCGCGGCGGAAACCGAAGAGCCTGGCACCGATCACCGAGGTGTGAATCGGGTTGAAGTCCCCCGATACCTGAGCAAAGCGTCGGCCCAGGTCGGCGGGCAACACCCAACGCTGGGTGCGCAACAGGCCCTCTTCCTGCAACGGCAACCCGTCAGTCCAGGGCTCGCCGACGGGGTTGTGCACGTCGCGGCGCAGGTACAGGCTGTCGCTTTCCCACACCAGCGTGCCGGCACTGTAGGCACGGGTGGCAATGCTCAGCGCCTGCCCCTTGGGGTGGGCGACCCAGCGCTCGCAGTACACCTCCAGGCGCAGGGCCTGGCCCTCCGCCAGCCGCTGATGCTGCCGAATGCGGTTGGCCAGATGCACCATGCCGCTGGCCGGGTAGGGAAAACTCGGCCGAGTCAGCAGCAGCAAATGCAAGGGAAACGCCAGCACGTGGGGATACGACAGCGGCACGCCCTGCTCGCGGCGAAAACCGCAGGCGCGGCCGTAGGCGGCAATGCCGCTGGCGGACAATTCCACGGCTGAGCGCACCAGCCGCTCCTGGGGCAACAACGGGGCGCCATCGAGCGTGGGTTTGCGCAAGGCGCGCAGGCCGCCCAGCAACAGCTGGGTGCGGGTCGGCGGCGGGTCGATGATCTGTGTCACGTAGTCCATGGCTCAAGCCCCCAGCAGGCTTTGCCCGCACACACGTACGACTTGGCCGTTGACCCCGCCCGAGGCCGGGTGGGCCAGCCAGGCGATGGTCTCGGCCACGTCAATTGGCTGGCCGCCCTGGGACAGCGAGTTCATGCGCCGCCCCGCTTCGCGGATCATCAGCGGGATCTTCGCCGTCATCTGGGTTTCGATAAACCCGGGCGCGACGGCGTTGACCGTCACCTGCTGCGCGGCCGCGCGCGAGGCCAAGCCCTGCACCAGGCCAATCACGCCAGCCTTGGAGGTGGCGTAATTGCTTTGCCCCAGGTTGCCGGCTATCCCGGATATCGACGAGACACAAACAATGCGCCCGCCCGCCTTCAAACCCTGGCTTTGCAGCAACGCCTCACTGAGTTGCAGGGGCGCTTGCAGGTTGACCGCCAGCACCTCACGCCAGGCGGTTTCGGTCATCTTGGCGATGGTCTTGTCGCGGGTGATCCCGGCGTTGTGCACCACCACGTCAAAGGCACCGTATTGACTGGCATGCGCCTGCAACAAGGCGGCCGCATCGGCGGCGGTGATGTCCAGCGGCAACGCCGAGCCGCCCACGCTGCCGGCCGCCTGCTGCAGTGCGTCCTGGGCCTGGGGGACGTCGACGCACACGACATGGGCACCGTCGCGGGCCAGCACTTGGGCAATGGCCAGGCCGATCCCGCGTGAGGCGCCGGTAACCAGGGCGCGACGACCGGCAAAGGGCTTTTCCCAATTGACGGTGACGTGCCCTTCCACCGGCTTCTCCAGGCGTACCACCTGCCCCGACACATAGGCCGAACGGCGTGACAGAAAGAAACGCAGGCTGCTGTCGAGCGCCTCTTCAGCGCCCGGCGCGACGTAAATCAATTGCACGGTGATGGCCCGCCGCAGTTCCTTGGCCAGGGAACGCACCAGCCCTTCCAGGGCTCGTTGGGCGATGGCCTGGGGCAAATCGCTGCAATGTTCCGGCGCCGTGCCGAGCACCACCACCCGACCGTGATGGCCGAGGCGCTTGGCATTGGCGTGGAAGAACAGGTAAAGCTCATCGAGTTGCTCGACATCCACCACACCACTGGCGTCGAACACCGCGCCCTGCACCTTGAGCGTGGACGGCGCCTGGAGGGTCGCCGGGGTGGCGACGACTGTGTCAGTGGTGCTGAAGATCTGTTGCACCTGTGGCGCCAGGCGCCCGGCCCCGGCGACGATCACCGGGTTGGCCAGGCCAGGCTGGCCGCTGCGATGGCGTTGCAGCGGCAACGGTTGCGGCAGGCCAATGGCCTGGGCCAGGCGACGCCCCCAGGACGAATTGACGAATGAAAGGTAGCTGTCACTCATATCGGTACTCACTCACTTGCTCTGTAAACGCGGCCCCACACTGGCCGCATTCGCCTAGTTGACCGGGGCGTTTTCGTTTTGGGCGGTGCGGCGCCTGGCCTTGGGTTCCAACGCCTGCTGGCGCTGCTGCAAGGCTTCCAGCAAGCCGAAGTCCTGCGGGAAGTCGTCGACCTGGATGCCGTGGTCGGCGTATTCCACATAACGCCCGAGCAAGGCGTCTTCGTCGTCGCTGATCAGGTCCAGCGCCCGCGCTTTGACGCGCCAGGCGGTAAAGGCGGTGGTGGAAATCGGCATCGGCTCGATCAGACCCTGCTTGACGGCAGACTTGAGGCGCGCGTCGATCAGCTCTACCTGCGGCAGCAAACGGAAGCCCAGTTCGCCATAGGCCAGCTTGTCGATTTCCGGCCGAGGGATGTAGGAATTGGCCAACAGACGGTCACGGGTTTCGCCGGGGGTCTGCACCACCTCAGCCACCTGTGCCAGCAAACGGTCCGAAGGTTTGCGCAGGGGAATACCGAAGGGGAAACTCAAGCCTCGCACCACCCGTGCGGCCGCTTTCGAAGGGTAATTATCGAGCACTTCGGCCAACGCTTCGTGGGCGCGCAGCAACGCATCCTGGGCAGCCCAATGCACCAGCGGCAGGTCGGCCTGGGGCCGGTCATCATCTTCAAAACGTTTGAGCACGCAGGACAAGATGTACAGCTGCGACAGAATGTCCCCCAGGCGCCCGGTGATACTTTCCTTGCGCTTGAGGGCACCGCCCAGCACGCCCATGGAAATGTCCGAGATCAGCGCCAGCACCACCGACAGCCGGTTGGCCTGCCGGTAGTAGGACGCCAGCGCCGGGTCGGTCTTGGCCGGTGCAGCAATCAGTCGCCCGCCCGTCAGCGAATGCACGGCGGCGCGCACGGTGTTGGCCAGCACAAAGCTCAGATGGCCGAACATCGCACTGTCGAACGCTTCCAGCGCCTTGCGCCGGTCCGAGTGGTGCGCCGCTTCCATCTCGCGGAACACGTAGGGATGGCAACGGATCAGGCCCTGGCCGAAGATGATCAGGCAGCGAGTCATGATGTTCGCCCCCTCCACCGTGATCGCAATCGGGCTCTGCTGGTAGGCGCGGGCCAGGAAGTTGTTCGGCCCCATGCAGATGCCCTTGCCGGCGACGATGTCCATGCCGTCGTTGACGATCATCCGCGCCCGTTCGGTGACGTGGTATTTGGCGATGGCCGAAATCACCGAAGGTTTCTCGCCGGCATCCAGGGATGCCACCGAGACCTTGCGCACGGCGTCGCAGGCATACAAGTGCCCGGCCATGCGCGCCAAGGGTGCCTGTACGCCTTCGAACTTGCCGATCGGCAAACCGAACTGCTTGCGCATCGCCGCATAGGCGGTGGTGCCGCGCACCGCGACCTTGCCCAGGCCGACGTTAGCCGAAGGCAAGGAAATCGCGCGGCCGGCGGCCAGGCATTCCATCAACATGCGCCAGCCATTGCCGACTTGTTCGCGTCCGCCGATCACCCACTCCAGCGGGATGAACACATCCTTGCCGGTGGTCGGACCGTTCTGGAAGACCGCGTTGAGTGGCCAGTGACGACGACCACTGTTCACCCCCGGATGAGCCGTCGGAATCAATGCGCAGGTGATCCCCAACGAGCCCGGCTGGCCGAGCAGCCCGTCCGGGTCTTCGGCGCGAAATGCCAGGCCCAGCACCGTGGCGATCGGGCCCAGAGTGATGTAGCGCTTGTCCCAGGTCACTTTGAAACCCAACACCTCCTCGCCCTCGTGCACGCCTTTGCAGACGACCCCCAGGTCCGGAATCGCCCCGGCGTCGGAGCCGGCGTAAGGGCTGGTCAGTGCAAAGCAGGGAATGTCTTCGCCCCGCGCCAGACGTGGCAGGTAATAGTTGCGCTGGGCATCGGTGCCGTAATGCAGCAGCAATTCCGCCGGGCCGAGGGAGTTGGGCACCATCACCGAAATCGCCGCCGCCGAGCAGCGCGTCGACAACTTCATCACCACCTGGGAATGGGCGTAGTGGGAGAAGCCTTTGCCGCCGTACTGCTTGGGAATGATCATGCCGAGGAAGCCGGCGTCCTTGGTGTACTGCCAGGCTTCAGGGGACATGTCCTGCCAGACCTGGGTGGTTTCCCAGTCGTTGGCGATGTCACACAGGGTTTCGACCTCGTTGTCGAGGAAGGCTTGCTCTTCGGCGCTCAGGCGCGCCGGTGCCGCGTTGAGCAGGCGCGCCCAATTGGGTTTGCCACTGAACAACTCGGCGTCCCACCACACAGTACCGGACTCGATGGCGGCGCGCTCTGTGTCGGACATCGCCGGCATGATCGTACGAAACAGCTCCAGCGCCTTGCTCGACAACAAGCTGCGGCGCAGCGGCTTGAGGCTCATCAACAAGGCGGGTAACACCACCAGCACCGCCGCGACGGTGGCGCCGAAGCCTGCCACCGCGTTGAACAGGTAACCCATCGCCAGCCAGACCAGGCCAGCGCCAAGCCAAACCGCAGCGGCGGCTTGTCGATATGCCAGGGCAATCGCTGCTGCGACACCTATCAATAACCAGATAACCATGGGGGATACCTCTACTTGATCCAGAACAACTCGATTCAGGGCAGGCTGTTGCACGGCAGATCGAAATGAGCTGCTGCGTAAAGCCACACTACAAACTTGAAAAGACAAATTCAAATTTTGTTTTGAAATTTTTATTTAATCGTTTGGCGAAAAAATACCAGGCTGAACACGTCAGCCTTTCAGGTTATAAAGGAAAATATCAGGACCATCACAAGGGCCAACCGCCCAATCCGACGACAGTGTGGAGCCGAGCCTCTAGATGCGCTGGACGCCCTGCCCCACGACTGCCGTGCCAGACGCTTTAGAACTTGTAGGTGGCCGACAGGCTGACCACATCACCAGACGACTCGGCCTTGCCATCCAACTGCGCGGCTCCGAGGCGATCCACGTTCTTGGTCCTCAGGTTGACCTTCTCGACGAACTGGTGCGAATACGCGGCATCCACCGACAGGCCAGGCACGGCCTTGATGTCATAACCGGCACCGAACGCCAGGAAGTAGCGGTCACCATCAGGAATCCGTGGGTCTCGGGTTGAATTGCGGGTGGGGGTCTGGTCGTACGCCACACCGGCACGCAGGGTCAGTTCGTCGGTGGCTTTGTAATCGCCGCCAATCGACGTCATCCAGGCGTTCTTGTAGTTGTAGGGAATAGCGACAATCGTCGAACCTTGCGACTTGAGCGTCAGGTCCTGGAACGAAGACCATTCGGTCCACATCACGCTCACACCCAACGCCCAGCGGTCATTGAACTGGTGCACCCAGTCAACGGCGGCGGTCGCCGGAATGTCCAGCTGAGTACTGGCATGCGCGCCATCCGGGAACAGCTTGAGGCCGGGATAAGCCATTTCAACCAGGGTTTCGCCGTTTGGACCGATCGGGTTGGTCATGGCGTTGCGGCCAATGGCATCCGTGTAAATGTTGTATTTACCGGTCATCTTGTTTTTGATCTTGGCGTGATAGTTCAGGCCCAGTGTGTCTTGCAGCGTCGGCTTCCAGACAATGCCGCCAAACCAGCCCACTGAACTGTTATCGACTTTCACACGCATCAGTGAATGCCCGACACCGGTTGGAAAACCAGTGCCTCCCAGCCCGGGAGAAACGTCCGCAGCCGCCAGCAAGTCAATGTTCTGGCTGACAAAGCCTTGGCTGCGCTGATAGATCAGGCCGGCACCCACCGAGAACTCATCATTGACTTTGAACGAGAGGGAGCCTGTGAGGCCGACCGTTTCGATTTTGGTGTCGACCGCGAAATCGCGCAGCTTCGAGTTCTGATCCCAAGTGGTTTTCATGCCCTGGGGTACCACCTGGCTCAGGCCAAAGGCGAACCGGTCGCCGATGGGCACCACCAGAAAGCCGGTCGGCAGCCAGGCGGTAAAGCCACCTTGCCCGCCATTGTTGGTATTGAGAGCCGGATCGCCCAAGGTCCCTTGATCATCCAGAACCGGCGTATTGGTCACCGGGTTGCCGTTGTGGTCAAAAGCCTGGCCGGAGTATTTGATCTTGACCCGAGCATAATCGACCGTCTGCTGCGCAATGGTGGAGTCGATGAACGCCATTGCCGCCGGGTTGTTGTAGGCCGCACTCGGATCGTTCTTGAACAGTGAACCGCCCCCGAATGCACGCCCCCAACCCGGTGCGCCGTAGGTAGGCGTAGAAAACCCGCCCGCCTCGACCGGCCCCGTGGTCATCAGGCCGCCCAGCAAGGCCAGCCCCAGTAACGTGTGAGCGTGTGGTTTCTTATTATTCATGCGGTACTCCTTATTATTATCTACGCCCGGCCCCTGCCGGTGTTCGGTACCCGAACAGGCGCCTCTGGCGAGGCGCCTGTGTGTACCGGGGGTGATCAGCCCTCAGGAGTTACGGTTTACGGGTTCACCGTCAGCGTTGGCGCTGCCACGCTCAGGGAAACTACGGTGCAGTTGCCGGAAAGCGCCTGGTTGGCCGCAGACAGGGTTTTGCTGCTCGGGTTCCAGGCCACCGCAATGGTGGTAGGGCCGCAGTTGGTGGCAGGGATCGAGGAGATTTTGTAGCCGACGTTGGTCACGGTACCGGTGGTGCCCGTCGCCGCAGTCAGCACCCATGGCAGGTTGGTCAGCGTCGGCAACGCGCACAGGCCGCCACCGGTCAGGGTTGCGCCGTTGATGGAAGCCACGCCACCGCTGACGTTGCCGGTGAAGGTAATCCCGCAGGTCACCGCAGCCCCGAAGGAAGATGGCGATTTCACAACGATGGTGCCGGCGCTGGTAGAGAACGGACCGTCTGGGGAAACCGAAGCCGCACTGGCCATCGAAGCCGCGCCAAAGCACATTGCAAAAGAAGTTGCACAAACGAGGGTTTTCAAGCTTTTCATTGTTTTTCCTCACATGTTATGGCGAAGTCATTTCGCCAGGGGTAATGGCCATGAACGAGAGGTCACGGTGAAACTGCAGAACTTCCCTTTCCAGCCAAATCTCAATTCGATTACCACCGCATCTTTCGACTGTGTTTATTCAACCACTTTGAAGTTGGGCGGCATCTTGATCGACACCGTCTTGATCTTGCAGTCCTCGCCGATCGGCACGTTGGCGGCTTCCAACTTGCCGGTGGCGTTATCCCAGGTGCCGTTGGCGGTCGAAGGACCGCACTTGCCGCCCAGGCCGAAGGCGTGCACATCCACGCTGATCTTCGACATGGAACCGCTTTGGGTATCTTTGGCGACCAGGATCCAGGGCAAGTTGATGGCTTCGACACGGCTGCATTTAAGGCCGCCATCGAACTCAACTTTGTCGACGTTCACCGACGCACCATCGGCCGCCACTTTGCCGGCCACCTTGATGGTGCAGTCGGCGCTGATCAGGGCGCCCTTGGAAAAGCTGATCGGGCCTTGGGCCGTGAAGGCGCTGCCCGCAGGCTCGATACGGGCAGCCTGGGCCTGTTGGTAGACAATCAGGCCGAGGGCGGCCAGCACGATATGAGTGGTGAACTTGGCAGCTGTTTGCATGGTGCAGGTCCTTCCCTTGAAATTATTTTTGTTCGGGTCAAACAACTCACTTGCATTCAATCTTTAAACTTTGGGCGATCGGAACCTGCGCAATACCTGGATCCCGAGTCAGCCCGACGACAAGGTTGCTATCAGAACGGTGCCGTACCGTTCGCGTATTTCTCCAAATACTTCAGGCGTTTTGACGGCTGAAGATTGGTCAGGTGGATATCGCCGCCGTAATGATTCAGCACTCGATGATCCATGCGACGGCGCCACAAGTACGGCACATAAGCCCAGACAATCATGCTCGCGTATCCATAAGGCAGTTGCGGTGACTCATCGAAGTGACGTAACGACTGATAACTGCGTGTGGGGTTGGCATGGTGATCGGAGTGCCGTTGCAGTTGGAACAGAAAGATATTGGTGACAATCCGATTACTGTTCCACGAGTGCCGAGGCGAACAGCGCTCATAACGGCCGTTGGGCAACTTCTGGCGTTTAAGGCCGTAGTGTTCGACGTAGTTCACCACTTCCAGCAACGAGAACCCGTAGACACCCTGGATGATCAGGAAAGGAATCACGGCGACGCCAAGCCACACAATCATCGCGCCCCACAACACCACGCTGTACAGCCACGCGCTGAGGACAGCGTTCTTCCAATGCAAGGCCGGCAAGCCGAGTTTGCGCAAGCGCTCGCGCTCCAGGTTCCAGGCCGAGCGGGCGCTGAACCAAACCGAGCGTGGCAGGAACGCCCAGAAGCTCTCACCCAGGCGCGAGCTGGCCGGGTCTTCGGGGGTCGCGACCCGCACGTGGTGGCCGCGGTTGTGTTCGGTGTAGAAGTGCCCGTAGAACGTCGGCGCCAGGGTCACCTTGGCGAGAAACACTTCCAGGGGTTTGGGTTTGTGCCCCAACTCGTGGGCGGTATTGATCGCAATGCCGGTGGCGGCGCCGGTGGACAGTGCCATGCCCAGATAAGTGAACCAACTTACCGATCCATGCAGCTGCGTGCGTGCAGTGAGGTAGCTGGCGGCCTGGGCCGGCCAGCTCGACGGGTCGAGGTGCGCGGTGGCCTGCAACAGGCCGCCCTGAATGATCCAGTCGATACCGCCCGCCGCCAGCCAACCGGTGATCACCACCGAAGCAATGACGAACACGACGCCGGTGTAAACGATCCAGCGGTAATAGCTTTGCGATTCAAGGTGGTTGACGGCGGATTCAGGCGGGTTGCTGACATCTTCACCCAGCAGGCCATCGATCAACGGGATCAGGCCGAAGATGACCAGGACACCGACCCACCACAGTTGTTGCACACCGGTGGTGATGGCCAGCGCACCAGAGAGCAATGGGGTAGCCAGAGGCATGATGCCAAGCCACCACAAGTGGCGCTTGCCGTCGGTCCAGACGTTGGAAGTGGCCAGGGACTGATTCATGGCAACCTCCGTACGAGACCGGTGGCGGGGGTGACAAATCGAGCGGACAACAGGTTCACGGAGCGCAGACTGCCCCGGAAAACCAACCATGCGATAAAAGGCGTTTTTTTCATTATTTTATTCGCTCTTAGGCATTTCAAAAATTGTTTCAAATTAGATATTGAAATAATTTTTTTAAATAAATAGCGCGGAATCGTTAGGTCGTCAACTAATTTCTAAGGGCCTTTTGGACGTGACCGAGCAGTCCCTTTTCCGGCTCCCGGGTCAGGTGTCTAGGGCAAGCATTGACGCCGCCGAACCGCAGGTTCGATTGCAAAATTATTGACTCGCCAGGGCAAACGGCGGATGCAGCACCGTGGCGCTTTGCAGTGGCCGCACGCGTTTGGCGATCTGCTCCACCACCGCAGCGACCCGCTCGGTAGCGGTGATCGGCAACATATGGCCACGCCCTTCCACCACCTGCAGTTTCAGCCCTGGCACCTTGCTGGCCAGGGCCTGGCCGTGCTTCTGGAAGTCGAGCACCTTGTCCCGCGCACCATAGATCAACCCGATGGGCAGGCTCAGTTGCGGGTAGCGCTTGACCATATCCGGCAGGTCATCGTTGACCCGATTGATCTCGGTAGAAGCGGCGTAGAAGTTGTCGGGACGCATGCCCAGCAACCCGCCACCGCGTGTGGCGAAATCCGTAGGCGGAGCATCCGGAGCAAACACCCCGTTGACCACCGCCCTCTGGGTCAGCAGGCCGATGGGCATCGTCAGGGTGTGCGACAGCCAACGACGCAACCAGGCCGGGCGCACCGCCAATGACAGGAACACCGGCGGCAACATACGTTGCGGATGGGTCAGCGGTGCCACGAGGACCAGGCCGCTGACCGCATGGGGATGATCGAGCGCCAGCGCCAGGGCGATCGCGCCGCCCAGGGAATGCCCAAGCACCAGTGGTTTATCCAGGTCCAGGGTCTTGATGAACGCGGCTATTTGTCGAGCCTGGGCCGGCAGGTCCGGCGCGGTACCGCTATGCCGGGTGGAATAACCCGAGCCCGGGCGATCGAGCGTGATCACCCGAAAACGCTCACGCAACTGGCCGGACAAGGCGTAGGTCAGGTTGCGGCTGCTGCCCATCAGCCCGTGAATCATCACCAGCGGTGGGCCTTTGCCTTCTTCTACATAATGAAAGCGCTCGCCATCGACCTCCACGAAACGCCCGTTGATCGGAACAGCCGCTTCAATACGCCGGGTCATCCAGGCGCTGAAACCCCATAACACAACGCTTGCCCCCACACACACAGCCGCAGCGACAACCCATTCGACAGCCATAGCTCGGTCCTCTGCTTCCCTGCTGCTGGCGACCCGACCGGTATTGATCAAGGCCTCAGCCATCGTCCACACCCTGGACTTGAACCTCATGCAGACCCTACTCGTCCGTCGGACAAAGTCGGACCTGCGCAACAAGGTCCTAGCGTAAGCGATATTTTCAGGTAGATTATTTAAAATCTTTTTTAAAATAATTAATTCAATTTTCCTTTGCAATGGTGTTCTATCCAAAAGACACAACAAAAACAGGAGCACAACCGATGCCCACGAAGGACAAGCTATGAATGCCTACAGCGACGCCATCGATATCGCCATCATCGGCTCAGGGTTCGCCGGGCTGTGCATGGCGATCAAACTCAAGGAGGCCGGGGTCACCGACTTCCTGATCGCCGAGCAAGCCGAGACCCTCGGCGGCACCTGGCGTGACAACCATTACCCTGGCTGCGCCTGCGACGTGCAGTCCCATGTGTACTCGTTTTCCTTTGCCCCCAACCCGGACTGGACCCGGCAATTTGCCCCGCAGCCGGAGATCCGCGCGTACCTGGAGCATTGCGCCCGGCGTTATGAGCTGGCGTCCTTCCTGCGTTTTGGCATGGGCCTGCAACGCGCCGTGTTCGATGAACAGCAGCAACGCTGGCAGCTCAGCTTCAGCAATGGACGACACATCAATGCGCGCGTGCTGATTTCGGGCATGGGCGGCCTGTCGCGCCCGGCGCTGCCGGATATTCCCGGGCTGGACAGCTTCAAAGGCAAGCGCTTCCACTCCCAGCAGTGGGACCACGCCTATTCATTGCGGGGCAAGCGCGTGGCGGTGATCGGCACCGGGGCCAGCGCCATTCAGTTCGTACCGCAGATCGCGCCGCTGGTGGCTCATCTGCAGCTGTTTCAACGCACACCGCCGTGGATCATGCCCAAACCGGACCGAAACATTTCGCGCTTCGAGCGCTGGGCGTTCAAGCACCTGCCGTTCACGCAGCGGCTGGTGCGCGGCGCGTATTATTGGGCGCTGGAAGGGCGTGTGCTCGGCTTCGCCCGGCACCCGCGCCTGATGAAAATGGTGCAGAAAATCGCCCTGCGCCACCTGCACAAACAAGTCACCCGCCCTTCCCTGCGCAAAACCCTGACGCCGGATTACACCATCGGCTGCAAGCGCGTGCTGATCTCCAACGACTATTACCCGGCGCTCTCGCGCAGCAATGTCGAGGTCATCACCGACAGTGTGCTGCGTATCGAAGCCGACGGCGTGATCACCCGTGACGGTATCAAGCACCCGGCCGATTGCCTGATCTTTGGCACCGGTTTCCAGGCCACCGACCCATTGCCTCGGGACTGCATCATCGGCCGCGACGGGATCGACCTGATGGACACCTGGCGCGAGGGCGCCCATGCCTACAAAGGCACCACCGTGCCGGGCTACCCGAACCTGTTCCTGATCGTCGGCCCCAACACCGGGCTGGGCCATAACTCGATGATTCTGATGATCGAGGCCCAGGTCAGCTACATCCTCGATGCCCTCAAGCAGATGCGGCGTCATCACATCGCCACAGTGGACATCAAGCCCGCCGTCGAAGATGCCTATAACCGTCGGTTGCAGGACAAGCTCAAGCGCACCATCTGGAACACCGGTGGCTGCCGCAGCTGGTACCTCGACCCGCGTACCGGCAAGAACACCACCTTGTGGCCCGGTTCGACCTGGCGCTTTAAACAGGTGACCCGCCAATTCGCGCTCAAGGATTACGTCACCCATCCGATCGCGACCAGCCCCTCCCTCCATCCGGTTCCAGCGCCCCACTCCCGCGCAGAAGGCAGCCTGTCATGAAGTCATTCAACGGCCGCGTGGCGGCAATCACCGGCGCGGCATCCGGCATGGGCCGCGCATTGGCCTTGGCCCTGGCGCGGGAAGGCTGCCACCTGGCACTCGCCGATAAGAACAGCCAGGGCCTGGAGCAGACACTGGCGCTGGTCCGGACCTCGAACTCGTCGCCGGTGACGGTCACCACGCAGGTGCTGGATGTGTCCGATCGCCAAGCGATGGAGGCCTGGGCCGACCGTTGCGTCGCCGACCATGGACAGGTCAACCTGATCTTCAACAATGCCGGGGTGGCGCTGTCGAGCACCGTCGAAGGCGTGGACTACGCTGACATGGAGTGGATCGTCAACATCAACTTCTGGGGCGTGGTGCACGGCACCAAGGCGTTTCTGCCGCACCTCAAAGCCAGCGGCGATGGGCATGTGATCAACACTTCCAGCGTATTCGGCTTGTTCGCCCAGCCCGGCATGAGTGGCTACAACGCCACCAAGTTCGCCGTGCGCGGCTTTACCGAAGCCTTGCGCCAGGAACTTGACCTGCAGCGTTGCGGCGTCTCGGCCACCTGCGTGCACCCCGGCGGCATCCGCACCGACATCTGCCGCAGCAGCCGTATCGACGCCAACATGACCGGCTTTCTCATCCACAGCGAACAACAGGCCCGCGCCGATTTTGAAAAGTTGTTCATCACCGACGCCGATCAGGCTGCCAAGGTGATTTTGCACGGCATCCGCAAAAACAAACGCCGCGTGCTGATCGGCCGTGACGCCTACTTCCTCGACCTGCTCGCCCGTTGCCTGCCGGCGGCCTATCAAGCGCTCGTGGTCGTCGCCAGCAAACGCATGGCCCCCAAGCCACGCAGGCCGGTGTTTGAAACCAACGACGAGCCCCGTCACTGAACAGGAGAACGCACCATGCTGCCGATCCGCCGCGATATCCGTTTTGCCTTGCCTGCCGAGCGCATCAAGAACTGGCATGAACAAGGCCCGTTCATCACCCACTTCTTCAATGCCTTGTCATTGTTGTTTCCTCAGGGCGAGCTGTTTTTCATGGACAGTGTGCGCCACTACCGCTCACAGATTGAAGATCCCGCCTTGAAGGCCGAGATCCAGGGATTTATCGGCCAGGAGGCGATGCACAGCCGCGAACACGTGGCCTACAACGATCTGCTGCAAGCGGCCGGGTTGCCGGCACACACCCTCGACCGTCGTCTCAAATTCATCCTCGACCTGCAGAAAAAACACCTGCCGCCTTCGTTCAACCTGGCGGTGACCATCGCCCTTGAGCACTACACCGCGATGCTTGCGGAGATTCTGCTCAGCGACCCGTCGCGCTTTGGCGACTCGCTCAAGGGCTACCAGCAAATGTGGTATTGGCACGCCTTCGAAGAAACCGAACACAAGGCGGTGGCGTTCGATGTGTGGAACGCAGTGATCAAGCCCGGCCCACTGCGCTACCTGTTGCGCACCGGCACCATGCTTACCACGACGGTGCTGTTCTGGTTGGTGGTGTTTGATTTTCACCTGCGCCTGCTGCTGGCCGATCGCACCTCAGGCGGGCACTTGAAGGGTTTCTGGCGCATGCTCAAGTTTTTGTACGGTCCCAAAGGGGTGTTCCCGCGCATGCTGCGGCCATGGCTGCATTACTTCAAACCGGGCTTTCACCCCTGGGATCACGACAACCGCGCACGCCTGGCGGGCATCGATAACCTGCTCGACGAGATAGAACGCACGCGACGCGGTTACGAATCGGCCTAGACCTGCGCCAAAGTTTCGCGTTCGCGCACGAAATCCGGCATCTGATCGCTGGGCAGCGCTTTGCTGAAATACCAGCCCTGGACAAACAATTCAGTGCCGGTGTTCAGGAAGGCCAACTGCTCGGCGGTCTCCACGCCCTCGACCACGACGCCCAGGTTCAGCGCCTCGCAGAAACGCAACATGCCGGTCAGCACCTGGGCCCCCTTGGGGTCGCGTTGGGCGACGACAAAACTGCGATCGATCTTGATGAAGTCCACGGGAAACTGGTGCAGGTAACTCAACGCCGAAAACCCGGTACCAAAGTCATCGATATACACCTTGGCGCCTATCGATTGCAGTTTCTGGATGGTCTGGCGCGTGGCCTGGATATCACCGACCAATGCGTCTTCAGTAATTTCCACTGACACTCGCCCATGAGCCTGGGCAAGGATCTGCACCAGGCGATCACCATAGGCGGCGTGCGTCAGGGTCGAGCTGGAAATATTAATGGTCATCGGCAACTCGAAGCCAACCTTCTTCCATTGCTGATACTGGCGCACGGCCTGGGACGCCACCCAGACGTCCACATCCGGCATCAGCCGTGCCTGCGCCAGCCATTGCAGGAACTCCCAGGGGGAATGCACCACGCCCTGGTTGTCGCGGGCACGCATCAAGGCTTCGCAACCGGTGCACAGGCCGGTACGGATGGAGACCTGGGGCTGGAACTCCAAGTAGAACTCGTAATCGCTGATCTGCTGAATCCGGCTGAACTCCACCGCCTGGCGCGCTGCGCTGCGATGGGACGCCAGCACGGGGTCCAGCTCCAGCAAGCGGCCTTTTTCCTCGAGGCCGCGAAAAGTCATGTCCAGCGACTTGAGGTACACCGTACCGCTTTCATTGGCCTGGCGATGCATTGCCCGCACATACGGCGCATACACCAGAGTGCCGAGCCCCAGCAGTGCCAGTTGCAACACCACCGCGCCGATGTCGCCATGGGTACTCAGGTAGGCATTGAGCAATACCGGTGCGGTCAACGGCACGCTGGCCACCGCCGGCGATACCCAGCCCATCTGCACCACCACCAGGGCCACCATGGCGTTGAGCGCAGGCGCCAGCAGGAAGGGGATGAACAGACGCGGGTTGAGGATGATCGGCAATCCAAACAGCAGCACCTCGCTGACGTTGAACAACGACAGCGGCAAACTGGCAATCGCCAGCAGGCGCACGGTGTGGCTCTTGGAAAACAGCAGGATCGCAAACAGCAGGCACAACGCCGCGCCCGAGCCGCCGATAAATGCGAAACACCCCAACAGCCCGCTGTTGAGCAGGTATCGGCTGGGCTCCCCCGCCGCCAGCGACGCACCGTTGAGCACTACGGCCTGGTCCAGGACATCGAACAGCGGCTGCATGGCATACACTCCGTGAATGCCGAAAAACCACAACAACGAATTCATCATCGTGACGAACAACCCGCTGCCGTAGGGCGTTTGCAGCGCATCGAGCACCTGGGGCCCCTGGAGTTGCCCGACATAGGGAATCTGCAGCAAAGACGACAACACCAGCACCAATGACAGCGCCGTGATTGCACCCGGTAGCACCATGTTGATAGTGCCCTTGAGGTTGTGCCCCACCAGGTCCTCGTTGACCAGGCGCGTCCAACGAAAGCGGTGCAACCAGGCGATGGCCGGCACATTGATCAACGGTGACGCAATCGCGATGAACAGCACGAAGGTCGCCGAAGCCCGGGGATAATCACTCAGCACGAACGTGGCCACTACCACATGGGCAAGGCACAGGAAAGCGACCGGCAGCTGTGGCAGGCGATACTGAATGGCCAGCATGTACCCGATGGATGCGGCCACCAACAAGGGGATAACCGAGCTGATCTGGTTGTGCACCCCCGATAGAAAGCCCACTACTTGTGAGCTGAACCCCAGCACACTGGCGCACTCGGACAGGATCAGGAAGCCGGCGGACACCAGCAGGCACGGCAGGATCCACAGCAACCCCTCACGAATCGCGCGCAATGAATCCGTACTGGCCAGGGCCGCCAGGCGCTGAGTAAGGAAAAGCTTGAACAGCGTTTGCGCCATGACCCGTCCCTCTGCCTGTGACTCGCTGCAACGCTACACGTCCTGATGGCGGAAGCGAAAGCCTTTTGCCACTTATCCAGGGGCATTTTGGCGGTGGAAGCCCATCAGTTACGCCAATTTCCAGATGAATAATAGGAACTTTCCGACATAACCTGCTCCCTAAACTGATCTGAGTCGGTATCATCCGCGCCGTTCTGCGCATTAATGGATGTTGCAGACCGGATGAAAACCGGGCTACCCACTCAAGGATGTTGTCTGGAACGGAAGCAGGCACTCAGGAGAAGTTTTACCATGCAAGACAAACGCCCAAACCCTATGCGCCCGATCTTTGTCACCATGGTGCTGTGGCTGTGCAGCGTAGCGTTGCTGTTCATCATCAAAAACGTCATTGAAATCTTTACCGGCCCAGTCGCTGAAACCTGGATAGACCTGACCCTGGTGCTCACGGCCTACCTGATGTTTTTCCTGCTGGCGCCCTTGCAAAACTGGATACGCCGCAAGGCCCAGAAACGCGCTCGACGTCATCTCAGCCGGCCCTCCCCTGATATCGAGCCGCGTCGTTCTCACTAAGGGGCCCCCTCTTGTCAGCCCAGTTGTATGACGTGACCGTTTGCCCCCTACCCTAGAGGCACCAGCAAGACCGCCTGCGGCCGAAGGCCTCGCGCAACTCAGCTGCCGTCACACTGCGCCGCTCGGGGCTCGTAGCCAACGCACAGCGCAGTGCAGGCCAGCAATGCCCAGGCAGTTGCCTGGGCCGGGTCAGCTTGGCGATGCAGCTGCGCTCACCCAGACGTTGGCCATGGGCCAGTTCATACAACACGCACGCGACACCGTACACATCGGCAGCAGCCGTCAACGCGCCACCGGCCAGCAGCTCCGGGGCCGCGTACGCGGGCGTCCAGGCGTTGAAACGGTCGCGGCTGAGACTCGGCAAACCCGCCTTCGCCCATGCCGGCGTATAACCCAGGCCAAAATCGAATAAACGCACCCCGTCTTCACCGACCATGACATTGGCCGGTTTCACATCCCCATGCAGTATGTTTTGCTGATGGATATAGACCAGCGCATCCAGCAACTGGATGGCCAAGGGTTGCAGCTCCCGCCAGGGCAAACCCTGCGGGCATTCCAGCAACAACCGATCCAGGGTCATGCCGTGCAGCCACTCCATGGTAAAGAACGCGACCTGGCTGTGGGTGTCGACCTCGAACGAAAACATGCGCACCACACGGTCGTGACGCAGGCTGCGTGTCAACGCAAACTCGCTGAACAACAGCACATGTGCATCGGGGCACGCCGAAAAAGTCTCATCCAGCCGCTTGAGCGCAACCCTGGAGCAGGGCTCACCAAACTGCTCGTGCAACAGGTCTCGTGCGCCATACACCACGCCCATCCCGCCCCGCCCCAACACGCGCTCAAGGTGATAGCGCCCCACGAGCAGGCCGGGAGGGGTCGACGCGGCGTTCAAGATTGCACCACGACAGCGGTCAGGTCATCCGCCGTTGGCCGGCACGACGCCCTGGCAAACAAGTGGTCCACCGCCTGCCGGGGTGCCCCCAGGCTCAACGCACATCCCAGGTCACCATGGCTGAGTGCCTGGTACAGACCGTCGCTGCACAATAAAAATACATCGCCTGGGCGGGTGCTGAGTTCCAGCACCTCAAGCTGCAACCGCGAACGCGCGCCCACGGCGCGGGTCAAGGCCCTGGCATCGGGGTGAGCCTGGGCTTGCGCCACGCTCAACAGGCGCTCATCCATCAGGCGCTGCGCCAGGGAATGGTCCCTCGACAACTGGTAAAGACTCTTATCGCGCCACAGATAACAGCGACTGTCACCCGCCCAGATACAGGCCGCACGCCCGTGCTCAAGCAACAGTGCAACCACGGTGCTGCCCATCATGACGTCGCCGCCCGTGGCGGGCGCCATTCGCACATCGCCCAACCGTTGATTGACGTCTTGCAAACGTTGGCGAAGCGCGCCAACCCGTCGGTCAAGGTCACCCTCGGCCGACATTGCCGCCAGGCTGCTGACCACCCACTGGCTGGCGACCTCGCCATGGCGATAGCCGCCCATGCCATCCGCCACAGCCCAGCAGCCTCGCTGCGGGCAGTCCAGGAAGGCGTCCTCATTGCGGGCTCGCGCTCGCCCTTGCTGCGAACGCCCGGCACTGCGCCATTGATGCTGGCCGCAGCTCATAGCTGCTCCGGTAATCGGAAAGTGCGCCAGGTATCGATTTCAAACGGCCCGGGCGTACGTTGACTGGTCAGCAAGAAGTTGGCGCGCAAGCCGGCCAGGTTCGCCTTGAACAACTGGGCGTTGCGCCCACTGGCAGGCTCTTTCTGCAACAAGTCAAACAACCTGAACAACGACCAGGCCCCGGCACTTTTTTCAAGGCCCAATGGCCGTTGCCCAGCGCCTCGTTCCAGAACCAGGCTGCTGCGACCGTTATCCGCGTCGCTCGGCCAATGGAACATCATGGGCAGGATCGGCCCGTGGCGGTACTCCAACTGCTTGTCGCCAACCCGCAGGATCGCCCGGCTGACCGACTGGTCCAGGCTATAGGGCGCCAGGGTAAACCGGACTGACAGCTCTCCCTGCTCCTCAGTGAAAAAACCGCGACGGATCACCTGGGCTTTCGTCAGTTGGTCCAACAGAAAGCGTGAGACCGGTAAGTTTTGCCCATCCATGCCCCGTAACCGGTAGCGGTTGCCGTCGGCACTGACGAAGGGTCGCAGGTAACCTTCATAAAAACGCACCAGAACGCCCTGAGGCTTGAAAAACTCATGAAAGTCGTTGAGGGCCACATCGCTGGTTGCATGGGCGTTGAACGGGTAACGCTGGCGAATCGCCCTGGCATAGAGTGGGTGCACGTCGCTCTGGTAGCGCTGGTTGACATGCGTATAGGCCTGTTCCAGCAAGTGACGCCAACTGTCATCCGCGATGCCCTCGACCCAGCCCGCCAACGGCAGCGGCAAACGGGCGGCTGCATCACGCAGCGTACCCAGTACATCCGGTTGCCCCTCCATGCGCCGCTTGACCCTGAGGAAGGCCGCTTGCTCCGGTGAGCTGTCTCGGTTGAGGGCCGCCAATTGCAGATGCAATTCGTCCAGCAAGCGCGATGCCTGAGTCAATTGCGCGCCTGGGTTTTCCTGCTCATCGAGCAATTGATGCAAGGGTTCAAAACGCCGTTGCAACGCCCGCCGCCCGGCGTCGGGAAACATCGCCTGCGCTGCCGCCGCCGAGGTCAAGGGGCCCAGCTCACCGGTTTGCTGGGCCACTTTGCCCAGAAGCTCATGCCCCGCCAGCAAACGGGTGTTTTCACGCAGTTGCAGCAACAGTTGGATCAGCGGGGATTGAGCGGAGGTCAGGTCCGCCAGCTGCTCGGCGTCCTGGCGCAGATTGTCGGTCGGCAGCAGCCTGAGTCGGCCCAGAGCGGCAGCCCAGACATCGGCATACTCACTGAAGTAGCGTTGCTGCAATTGGACCATCAACCGACGCAAATCCATGGCACCCAGATCAGTGCCCTCCCCCAATACCCAGTTGTCCTGTGCGATAGCATTCACCAGTCGCGGCCCCTGGGCCTCGAAATACTGCACATACTTTTTTGTATAGAAACCCGGAATCGGTGGGTCGATGGCGGCGAATACCTTGCCCTCGGCCAGGCGCAGCGGTTCAAGGTGGCGCGACTGCTCGCGCAGCACGCGATAAATCCCCTCCGCCAACGACTCGCCTCGCAGCTCTGCACGTGCCTGCGCCACCAACTCCTCGTTGAGATGCGCCGTGAACGGCTGTTCAAGCAAGCGCACCCAGTGCTGATTCAAGCGCGCCTGCACCGAAGCGTTGCCGGCAAAACCGGCGGCCCAATGGCCCGCCACCTGTTGCGCCAGCCAGCGGGTATCGCGCCGCTCGCGCAGGTTGAGCATCAGGTAAGCGCGCAGGTTTTCCACCAGGCGCTCCCGATCCCCAAGGCTGGCGCGTACCTGGTCTTCAAGCAGCGCCGTGACGTGGGCCAGGAGCCGCTGGTGCAACGCCTGCTCATAGGCTCGAACCAGGAGCGGGCGACTCAACTCGCCCTGATACAAACCTGCTCGCTCCACCAGCCGGGTGCCTGCCACATCCGGGAAAACCTGGGTTGCCGACAGGTGCGCATCCAACACAGCCACAAGATTCAAGGCTGCATCGCCACCCTGCGGGACGCTCGAAACTGAAGTTGCCAATGCCGCTATCTGAGCCAGGCGTTGCTGGTTCAGCGAATAGCTGTACATCCACAGCCCCCCGACCCCACAGATCACCAGCGCTGCTGCCAATGCCTGCAGACCCTGACGCCGCCGTATGCGCTGTTGCTCGTGGGCCTGCAAACCGGCGAGGTCGGCTTCGGCGAATATCACCCGGCTGAACAGGCCTTGGACAAAGTGGTTGCGCCTGCCATTGGCGCAGGTCAAGTAGAACCCTCGCAGACCATTGACGCGCTGATAGCGATGAGCGGAAAAAGCCAGCTCGATGAACAGGCAAAGGCGCTCGCCCAGGCGCGCAACCTGCTGCGGGAAACCCAGCATTTGGCCACGACGGTCGGCATTACGCTCCTGATGCAATCGAGCGATCAGTTGATCATTCAAACGTTGCAGCAACTGCTCGAACGCCAGGTGAACCTGAGCGACTTCAATACCCGTTTTGCCAGGCTCAAGTGGCTGGCCAAGCAAGCTATCGGCAGCTTCTCCCAGGGGCGAGTCGAAGAACTCAGCAAACCCCGGCAGCCGATCAGCCTGGGTCAATACCAGATAAATCGGCACATCCACATGCAGCACCTGCTGGATTTCCTGCAAACGTGAATGCACGGCTCGTGCATGCTGCTCCAGATCATGCTCACTGTCGATCGTCAGCCGCTCTACCGAAAGCGTCACCACCACGCCGTTGAGCGGCCGCGCACGGCGCCGCCACTTGAGCAGGCGCAGCAGCGCTGTCCAACCGGTCGCATCGACTGAAACGTCAGGCTGTAACAGGTAACGCCCCGGCGTATCGATGAGCACGCCTTCGTCGGCGAAGTACCAGTCACAGTGAACGCCGCCGCTCGTCGGCGTCCCCCCCGCCTGGTCGAACGGCGACGGCAAGCCGGCGGCGGCCAACAGCTGCGTCTTGCCACTGCCGCGCTCACCGATCAACAGATACCAGGGCAAGTCACGGCGCCAACGCTGGTTATGCTCGCCATAGCGCCGGGACGTCTTCAACAACTGAACGGCCTGCTTGAACCGACCGCGTACATGCCGGTGCTCCTCCTCGACCCATTTCAATGGCTGCCGGCGTGCCCGCCGCCCCGGTTTCGCGAGGCCGGCAACTTGGCCCCCGCCCGCCAGCGCCATCGCAATGCCCCACAGCAGAAACAACACACTGATGCTGACCAGCCGGGCCGCCGAACCTTGCCAGAACCGATGATCGTCCACGGCCAATAACGGCCCGATCCACCACACCACAGCAGCGCTGCACAGCACCAGTAAAAGGCTCCAGACCCAAACGGTGCCCAGCACAGCGCCCGCGCCCTTGAAGAATGCGTTCATTCATCGCTCCCAGCGTTTACAAAGGCGTCTGGTTCAAATCCGACGCCGACAGTTGAAGGGGTTGCAGCGCATTCGCCCGCTCTTTGCCGAGCACCCAGGAAAACCCGGTGTACATCACCAACAAACAGGCCAAGACAAAGGCCACAAACCACGGGACTGGGATCAGGCGTAACGGCCTGCGGCGACGCGACAAGTCCCTGGCAGGAAGCACAGGTTCCACCGGCAGATCGCCGCGCACTTGCCGGATCTGTCGATACAATCCATCGCGAATGGCTTCGAGTTGCAGCCCGCCTCGCTCCATGACCCGATATTTGCCTTCAAACCCCAAACTCAGGCACAGGTAGATCAACTCCAGGACGGCCAGGTGTTTCACCGGGTCGCGAGACAATCGTTCCAGGAGTTGAAAGACCTTTTCGCCGCCGAAGGTTTCATGGTGAAAACGGCTTAACAGGCTCATCTTCGACCAGTCGCTTCTGGCCCCCCACGGGGTGGTGACGACGGCTTCATCAATGACACTGCACAATACGTAGCGCGCCGACATGACCTGGCTGCTCTCGATGCCGCTCTGCAAGCTGCGGGCTTCGAATTGAGTGACCGCCGACAATAACCGGTCGTTGATCGTATCCAGTTGCTCACGTGCGGAGCAGCCCTTGAGTTGGACCAACTCCGACAACAGCTCCCAGGCCGCCGTCACCAGGGGGTTGAGGCCCACCTTGAAACGCTGCGCCCCCAACAGATGGCCCGCATAAATCATCCGGTCTTCCAACTGCTCATAACGCGGCGGCGCTGGAAAGTCGGTCATCGGCCCCTGTGCCGGTCCGCGACCTTCATGGTCAAGCAGCACGGTCTTTTCGTCCTGCGGGTAGTCACTGTCCATAGCGTTCAATTCCTAATGGCCCAGAAGTTGAGTTCAATCCCGGCAAAATCCCCGCCTACATGGAAAGCGAAGCCACCTGACTGCTCCAGCTGCGCGATGTCGTGGGCATTCATATCGAGCATGAAATAGGTCTTGCCGGCATGAAATGGAATCTGTCGCGGTGCCACAGGCAATGGCTTGACCTTGATGCCTGCCAGATGCAGGTTGACCAGCTCACGGATGCGTTCGACGGGGCCGACTTTCAGATGGGCCGGCAGCCGATTGCGCAGTTCCTCAGAGTCACATTGCGCAGTCGCCGCCAGGATGAATGTCGCAGTGCCGAGCAATTTCAAGTCGCTCACCGGGCAGACCAACACCCCGTATTGACGTTGCTGCAACGTCAGCTCGACGGCGTGCTGTTCGAGCACGACCGACAACGCGGCACGCACTTGCGCCATCAGGCCGCGGAAGCTGCCTGCCTGGTCAGCATGCTGGTAATGCACGTCCAGGTGGGCACGCTTGCTGTCGTAGGTGAACGTTGATAACTCACCAAGCAACGACACCAGTGCCCGGAACAGCGTCTCAGGGCGCACCAAAGGCTGGCTCAAGTAATGACGCAACTCCAGCTCGGTACGATTGATCACTTGCAGCATCAGGAAATCGCCCACATGGCTTCCGGCTGCCGTACCCTCGCCGCACATCCGCGCAGCAATGGCATCCCCTCGACTGGCCAGCAGGCTGATGACCTCCCGCAGGCACGACGACACATACCCGCAGTCCTGCACAAAAATAAAGGCCGGCATGAACTCCCTGTCCAGGCTCAAACCACCTTCACCCGACGACACCAGTACCTGGGCGACCTTGAGTTTCACGAAGCCCGTATCGCTCTCCCCTTCGTCCAGCAGAAGGCGCAAATCGGGGCGTGCGCAGTTGATCCGGCAAGGGGAACCCATGCCGGCGTTCGAATCCCCCACTTCGACTTCACAGGCGATATAGCGGGCCAGCACCTCGCTCTGGGACGGTTGACGGGTTTCAACCTGATTGCCGGTGGCCAGGGGGAGCGCCAGGTAAACCGCGTGTTTGCCCGAATCGGCAGGCACGTCCAGCACCAGAGGCTCCATGACTGCGCTCAGGTCGAAGAAGCTGCCATCCGGCAAAACGCCACTGGCTTGGTTGAGCACCAGCTTGCCCAGGTTGAGGTACTGCTCATTGAGTTCCAGCGTCAGGAAGCCCCAGGCATCATTGCCCAACAAGCGCGTGCGGTTGAGTTGCTGCTGGTAATAGCGGTCGTTGTGCTGCAAGTGCTGCGGCCGTAACAGCATGCCTTCCTGCCAGATGACTTTGTGAACCTGCATGTCATTGCGTCTCCGTGCCGGAGAGCGGGCCGGCAATACGAACCCCGGCTTTGTCCAGTACCAGGTCGGCACGGTTCAGGTGTCGCGGTGTCACTGGCAGTAGCAGCCGCCACTGCACATGCGGCAAATCCCGATAGGCCGCCAGTACCCCCACGAAACGGCTTTCCGGTCGAACACTAAGCTTGAGGGCCAGGCGGTCACCCGGACGCAGTTCGATCTCTTCACTGCTCACCCAATCCTTTGGCAGCACCTGTTCGGCATGGTTATACAGGCTGAAGAAGTCGGCATTCTCAAAGGCTACGGCATGACGCAGTTCAATCAGGTGCACCACCACCGGCGAGGGTCGATCGTGAAGGTCGGGGTTTACCTGTTCGGTGGCTGTCAGCACCACATCCAGTTTGGTCAATGTCGACAAAGGTGACAGCGCCGTGCAGCCGGCCAACAGGCTGCACAAGCACAGCATGAATCTGAGGGGTGTTCGATGCATGAATATCATCCTGGATAATCGATGTGCAGGACTGAGGCCAGATGTACCTGTTCCTCATAAGCCCTGGTGAACTCGCGGCCCAGCAGGGGATCGTTGAACTGATCGTCCTCGGCAAGACGTTGGTAATAGCGCTGGTAAGCCCGCCAGTACCCAGCGTCGCTGAAAAACCTGGAAGGCTTGCGCTGGGACTCCAGGCTCAACAGCAAATGCCCAGGGGCGAAGACGGCATGTGCGTGACGCAATGCACTGCGACACGCCGCCAGCAGAGCCACCTGATGGATTTGCCCGTCTTGATGGGCCTGGGTAATGGCGCGCTCGGCAGAGCATTGATCCAGCGCCTGCGCACCTAACATCGCGGTTAATACAGCCGGGGTATCCACACAGACCGCCAACGGATTTTGCCTCTGCGCCGACCTGTCGGTAGATGCCGGCATCAGTTCGTTCTTCAGCGCTTCACGGGTGCGCAGATTTTGTTGCAACCCTTCGATCGCCACGCGAAAAAGGTGCGCCACCTTGATAGCCAACGCCGCACGGCCCGGTCCGTCAAGGTGGTCCAGATCCATGCCCAGGGCAGCAGCAAACGCCGTCCAAAACGGCTCCTCAACGGCGGCTCCAAGCGCGGAAATTGCGTCCGTGGCGTCCTCCACTGGCGGCTCCGCCCGGCGAGGCATGACCAGAAACGCCCTGTCGGCCGCGTGCCGTTCCTGCCATGCACCCGGCTCCTCGCTGCTCTCGCTCAAGGCTTGCAGCTCATTCGAGGCAACCTGCCGCTGCTGTTCAAGGTCCAGCGCCTGCAAGGGGTCAAGCCCCAGGAAGGCGTCATCGGGGATCGGTCCTCCCGCGCCGACCAGCGCTGCTTCCGGACCGCGCTGTGCTTCCATCAACCCGGCACGCATCACCAGTGCCCCCAACTGAAAAACGTCGCCATGGCTGATGGGTCGCGCCTGCCCTTTGCGCAAGCGCTCGGGGCTGCCCGCCACGCCAATCCCGTTACGACTGATGTCGGTCAAGAAGTAGCGGCCCTCGCGGTAACCGATCAACCCATGGTGACTGGAAAGCAATCGACTGGGATCGTGAATCACCCAGTCACAACCGGAACCGCGGCCAATCACGCCGCCGACACGGTCAAAGACTTTACGGGCCAAGGGCACGGGTGCGCCGCCATCGCTCCCACACACTTCAAGTACGAGCTGCATCGTCAGGCATCCCCATTCACTGGCCACGAGTGATCGCCTGCGGGTCACCCAGTGGTCGATAATCGGCGTCATCGAAAACGTAGTTGGCGTTACAGCCACCCAGCAAACACAACACAAGCACCACGGCTTGCCATGGACGGTCAGGCATTTGGTTTCTCCCAGAATGAAAAGGCAGGCCGGCTCATTTCGATGAAGGCGGCATGTGTTCCAGCAAGATTCAAGTTCGCAATCAGCACTCTTCCCTCGCGTCCCACTGGGGAATGTTCAAACGAGCGAGTCGGTAGAGCAGCGTGCGTCGGGCGACGCCCAATTCCCGTGCGGTGCGGGTCCGATTGCCACGGTTCTTGTGCAGGCAATCGAGCAGGAACACCCGTTCCACCCGCTCCATGCGCTGGCGCAGCGTTACATCATCGCCAGCCGATGCGGCCGGTGTCGGTGGCAGCGACAGGTGCGTCGGCAGAATCACCTCGTCGTCACACAGCAGTACGGCGCGCTCGACCAGGCACTTGAGTTCGCGCACGTTGCCGGGGAAGCGATGATTCAACAGTTGATCCAGGGCAGCATTCGACCATCCCACCGGCGCCCTCCCCAGCGTCGTGCACGCGTTCTGCGCGAAATGCCGCGCCAGCAACGGCACGTCGCCGTCGCGCTCACGCAAGGCAGGCAGTTGGATCGGGAACTGAGCGAGTCGGTAATACAGATCTTCACGAAAACTACCCTCGGCAACCATCGCAGCCAGGTCGCGATGGGTGGCCGCAATGATGCGTACATCAACCTTATGGGCCGCATTGGCGCCTAACGGGCGTACCTCGCCTTCCTGCAATACCCGCAGCAGCTTGGCCTGTAACGCCAGCGGCATATCGCCGATTTCATCGAGCAGCAACGTACCGCCGTCGGCCGCGTCAAACAGCCCGGCATAATTGCGTTCGGCGCCGGTGAACGCACCTTTGCGGTAACCGAATAACTCACTCTCCAACAGCCCTTCGGGGAACGCTGCGCAGTTCTGCACCACGAAGGCTTTGCCGCCACGCGGCCCGGCTGCATGGATGGCGCGGGCGACCACCTCCTTGCCGGTACCGGTCTCGCCACAGAGCAACACGGTGTAAGGGGAATGCAGGACCTTGCCGAGCAACTTGCAGGTCTGCTCCATCGCCGGGCTGGTGCCGATCAAGCCGTACGCTCCGGCCAGGGGCATACTGCGCCTCGGGTCTGGAATGCCGGACACCGGTTGCACCTGCCGCAGCATCCGCAGTTGGTTCAAGGCAAAACTACCCAGTTGCCCCAACGCCGCTGCATGGCCTTGCAGTTGAATGCAGCGCCGGCTGGCGCATAGCAATACACCCGTGGCGCCACCGCTCCGGTTGAACAGCGGCACACTCAACAGGGCACACCAAGGTGCACCCAAGGCCGGCAAGAAACCGATGTCATACAGACTGCTTTGCACCGTATCCAAGCCAAGCGCACGCCCCTGGCTCAAGGTGTAATGCAGCAGTTGCTGGTTTCTCAGGTCAGGACACTCGCCTGCGCCAGCTCGCCACGTACTCCCGGGCATATACTGGGCAATCAGATCGAGCCGATCGCTCACTTCATCGAGCAGGTATAACTGGCTGAGTTCACACCCGCTCAGTCGCGCCGCGCCTGCGACACACACATCGGGCAGTGAGGTTTCATCGCAGTCGAGCCCCAAGCGTGTGAAGCAATCCAGAAAAGCATCGCTATCAGCCTGCGGATCGGGCCGCTGTGCAAAGAGATTGTCGGTCATTGGCTGAGCTCGCAGGTGGGTCGACCATTCCCATCGAGGCACGCATGCACGCCGGTCAACGTCTCATCCCTGGCCGTAGCGTCGAGAAGACCGTCCACCATCTGTGGCAGCAAGTGGCGCTCAATCCATTGATCGATGTATCGCGCACCGCTGTCCCCATCAGCGCAACGCTCGGTCATATGCGCAACCAACTCAGGTGTGTAGGTGAATGCAAGCTTGCGTTGATGTAACCGTGTGCCCACATTCGCCAGCTTGAGTTTCGCTACGTCACCCAACACGTCGCCTGAGAGCGGGTAATACGGTACGACGCGCATCCGTGCCAACAAGGCCGGCTTGAAGTGGTTGCGCAAAATGGGGTAGATCGCGTCTTGCAGCACCTGGGGCTCAGGCCGGCATCCATCGCCACACAGTTCACTGATGCGGTCACTGCCAAGGTTGGAGGTCAGCAGGAGCAACGTATTGCGAAAATCGATCTCTCTCCCCTCGCCATCGTTGACGCGCCCTTTGTCGAAAACCTGGTAAAACAGGCTCAACACCTCCGGGTCGGCTTTCTCTACCTCGTCGAGCAACACCACCGAGTAAGGGCGCTGGCGTACGGCCTCCGTCAGCACCCCACCTTCGCCGTAACCGACATAACCCGCAGGCGCCCCGATCAAGCGCGAGAGCGTGTGCTTCTCCTGGTATTCCGACATATTGATGGTGGTAACAAAACGCTCGCCGCCATACAAAAGATCCGCCAGGGCCAGTGCCGTTTCAGTCTTGCCGACACCGCTCGGCCCCACCAACAAAAATACGCCTGCGGGTGCATCCGCGTTGTTCAGGCCGGCGGCAACAGCACGTAAAGCGCGGTCAAGGGCTTGCACCGCGTGCTCCTGTCCCAGGATGCGCTTACGCAGGGCGCCGGCCAGGCCGAGGATTTTTTCATCCGGTTCAAGGGCCAACTGCTCGACCGGGATGCCGGTCCAGGCGCTGATAACGCGAGCCACCTGATGCGGGCACACCTCAAGGTTCTGAGTGGGTTGCCCGCACGACTGCTCCAACGCCTGATGCTGTCGCTCAAGCGCTTCAAGACGCAGGTTCAAGGTTTGCAGCGCCTGGGTATCCACGGGCAATCCGAGGTCGGTGTCTCGACTTAACGCCCGCTGTTGGCGTCGACCTTCGCCCAGCTCCACACACAGTTTCTGCAACGCCTCAGGTGGCATTGCCTGGCGCGTGCGAACCGCGGCACAGGCGGTGTCCAGCACATCCACAGCCTTGTCCGGCAACTGCCGCCCCACCAGATAGCGAGCGCTCATATGCGCCGCCGCGACGACAGCATCATCGCGAACATAAACGCCGTGGCTTTCCTCATAAACAGGAACCAGGCCACGCAGGATGGACACCGCCGCCTCGACACTGGGTTCATCGACCGACACTGGCTGGAAGCGCCGCGCCAACGCCGGGTCCTTCTCAATGTACTGCTTGTACTCCGACCAGGTGGTGGCGGCGATGGTCCGCAAGGCTCCCCGCGCCAGCGCCGGCTTGAGCAGGTTTGCCGCATCGGCACCGCCCGCCTGTGCCCCGGCACCGGTCAGGGTATGGGCCTCGTCGATAAACAGGATCACCGGCTCCGGCGATGCATTCACTTCATCGATGAGGCCTTTGAGACGCCGTTCGAATTCGCCCTTGAGGCTGGCGCCTGCCAGTAATAAGCCCATATCCAGGGTCAGTAAGCGAACCCCTTTCAGAGCCGCAGGCACCTGCGAAGCAACGATCTGCCGAGCAAGCCCTTCGACGATCGCCGTTTTGCCCACTCCGGCCTCTCCAACCAGCATCGGGTTGTTCTTGCGTCGTCGTACCAGGATCTCGATCAACTGGCGGATTTCCCCATCACGGCACAGCACCGGGTCGATCAACCCTTCACGCGCCTGTCGGGTCAGGTCATGGGTAAAACGCTGCAGTAGAGAAGCGCTGGCTACCGGTTCGGTTTCGGCAGGCTGGCTCGTCAGAAAATCACGTACCCGATCTGCATCCACGCGGCTCAGTACCTCGTGATAACCACTGCCCGCATACTCCAGTGGGTGACGCAGGAGTGCCAGCATCAATGCGCCGTGGTCCACGAAAGACTGCCCCAACTCAACATGAGCAACCATCAATGCCTGCTGCAGCCAACACACCAGTGCCTGCGCGAAGACCGGGTTGCGGGTTGCACTCTGCTCACTGCGGGGCTGCAAGGCTGCATGCAGCTCACCGGCGTTGACATTGGCGTCTGCCAATGCCTTGGCCATTACTCCCTCGGGATGCTCAAGCAAGGCCAGGAGCAAATCTTCCACTAACACTTCACGACCGCCGCGCATCACGCACCGCTCGGCCGCGCGCTCCAGGTCCTGGCGTGCCTGGGTTGTCAAGGTGCGGATCAGTTGTTGCAGGTCCACATTCATCATAACCATCAGTCCCTAATGAAAATTACCGGAGAGGGTGACCACACCATCGGCGCGCTCGGTTCCCAGCCAGCTGGTCCAACCCAGGCGACAGACATTGCTCTCACCGATGTGCAACGCCCGCACTTCCCCTTGCGCCAATACCAGCCGCAGGTCGTATTCCAGTGGGTCACGCGTGGCCAGGCGCACCAGCGAACACAGGGGCTGATACGCAGGCCCCATGGGCAGGAACTCGTGAAAGCGCCGCCAACACAGCGCCAGAATGTGCACCCTGAATTTGCCACTGCGGTCGGCAATCCGGTGCCCCAGCACCAGGTCGAGACCGAGCGAGCTGTTGCCGCAGCCCAGTTCATTGCGCTGTGGGTGGGTAATCTCCACCGTGCGTTCGACCCATTGCTCGATCCCTATGAGGTCGTGCTTGAAGTAGTAACGCAGCACCGACTCAATCAAGGCGGCCGAGTGGGCGCGCAAGCTCAAAAGCCCCAGGTAAGGCAGTAAACGCTTGCAGTCGAGTTGCGAGGCCTCTCGTATCGCAGTGCCCCCCAAGCCAATCAGTGCAAACATCTGCTCGGAAAAAGCATCACGGGCTCCCGTTTGGAAACAGACCCGGTAGCGGTATTTACGCCAGATCGGCAGCATCAGCCGTTGCAGGCGATGGTGAAACAGGTCGAGAAAATCGCGGGTAGGATTCCCATTCGGCTGCTCGGCAAAGGCCTGCTCGGCATAAAAGGCCGGTAAAGGAGATCCGGCACCGAACAGCCCCAATACGTTGAGGCGCAGGCGAGCACGCAATTGCCCGTGCTCCCTGAAGAACTCCACCCGGTCAATGTCATGCCCTGCAAATCCCAGCCCTGGATTGGCCTGGAACTCCAGTTGGTCGTACAGCGTGTCGTCATCCAGCAACGGATGAGCCTCGCGCAATCGTTCCATCACCTGCAGCACGGCCTGAAATAGCGTGTACTCGCGGATAACCTGGCAGATCAGGGTCAAAGCAGGGGTTGCTGTCCCATCCGGGATGGCCATAGGTACACATCTCCTTGTGTGCTGATGACTCGCAACTCGTGATACGAGTTGAGGCTGGCGTAAAGCGCAAAGAACTCGTTGAGGACCGACGCAAACACAAACATGTCGCCCTGCCCCAGAAAGCCTTGGGGGTCGATGCTCAGGTCCACCCGCACCCCCCGGACGGGCAACCCTCGATGCAATCGATCAACAGCCTCGTGGCTGATGGAACGCAGTGCACCCAAGCGCTTGCGGCTGACTTTCAACGCTTGCCGATCGTGATAACGCGGCAGATCGTAGGTTTCGAGAATCACTTTCAAGGCGTTGATATCGGCCAGTGACAAATAGTTGAGCGACATGTTGCTGATGACTTTCCACAGGAAGTCCTGATCCAGTGGCGGCGCGAAACTTGCGGTGGGCGCCGTGATGTTTCGGAACGTCAACGACTCTGGGGTCTGCTCACTGGGCTGATTGATCTCGCCTGCTCGCAGCCGCCGTGGCAAGTTGCAGTTGGTGCAGGTCAGTTCGACCGATACGGTTTCATGACCTTGTTCGCGACGACCGTCGAATCCCATCCAGGTGTCGAGCCCGTCATGCTGCACCGACAGGCGCTGACGAATGCTGTAGCTGGGACGCGCCTCCAGAGACTCGGCATCGCCGTCATGCTCGAACGATTCGAACGGCACATACGTCTGGTAGCCCAACCCGCCAGGACGCCAGCCGATGACCCGGTCCACCGCGAACACCGCCGCGTTGCCCGGCGTGTAATCCCCGGGCATCAACAGGTACTCATCCTGTTTGCAATCCAGCCGAATGGGCACCGCATCCAGCTTGAACAGATTGATGATGGGGGTGCAGTACAGCTTGACGTTGTCCAGGGTGGGCCGCAGGGGGCTGGATGTCTGGGTGCGCAATTCAAAACGCATGACCATGCCGTGCACCTGTTCCAGCGATGCTCGTGGGAGTGTGTGCAGTACATCCAGCCCCGCAATATCGACAAACAGGTACTTCTCGGGAAATGCGAAGTACTCCTGCAAGTGGCGGTAACCACGGAATGTGTTCTGCGGATAGGGAATCAGCGCCTGCTCCTGGGAAAACCCCACCGGTTGAACCTGGCCGGCACCGAGCCTCACCGTCATGGGTTGGCCATCGGCTCCCGTCACCTGCGAACCAGCCTCGTCCAACAGCAACAGATGGATGCCATCCAGATGGCGCAACAGGTCAAGATAAAGCGCCTGGCTCGCGTAGCGGTCGCCAGCCAGATGCAGGCGTAACGAGTCGAACACCAAGTCACCGAAATGCCCTTCGGCACTCATCACCAGGCGCAGGTCCAACCAGGCGCCCTCGCCTCGGCACAGGTACTCCAGGCCACACAGTTGCAATGGCATGACATCCGTGGCGTAGCACGTTCGAAAGCGGCAGCGCTCGCCCTGGATAGCCAGACTCTCGACTGCCGTATCCCGCGCCACACGAACACTGGGGCCCGCGCGTTTCAAAGGGTCAAATTGCAGGATGCTGAACGACGGCAAGGGCCTCATGTAGTTGGGCCACAGCAGATGCATCAAGGAATGCGCCAGCTCCGGCAGTTCGTCCTCCAGCTTCTGGCGCAGACGACCGGTCAGGAACGCAAACCCCTCAAGCAATCGCTCGACGTCCGGGTCCTGACCCGGCTCCGCGAGAAACGGTGCCAAGGCCGGATTACGCTCGGAAAAACGCCGACCCAGCTGGCGAAGTGCACTGAGTTCGCTCTGAAAATAACGGTTAAAAGCCATCGGTGCCGACCTCAACCCGTCCTGCATCATCCAGGCGCGCATGGAACACGACCGCCTGGTTGACACCGTCGATGGCCATTTCGGCCTCAATGGCAAATGCCAAGGCCAGGGGTTCCCGAGCAATGGGAGACACTCTGACATGTACATTCGCCAACCTCGGTTCATAAGCCCGGATAAAACGCTCGATCAGCAAGCGCGACCGGGACAGCGACTCGTGCAGGCTGAGCCGCATGTCATTGAGGTCGGGCAGACCATAGTCCGGCAATGTCTGAACACTGCCTGCACGCGTACTGAGCATTTTTCCCAGATGTGCGGCGACGGACATCACGCCGCACGTTCGGCTCGAGCCCTCACATTCCAGGCGCTCGAACAGGCTATTGCGATGGGGCATTCCCTGGCCTCCGCTCATTCTTTATCGAGCTTTCCGACCAGGGACAATGTGAAGTCTGCCCCCATGTACTTGAAGTGCGGGCGCACACTCAAATTGACCCGATACCAGCCCGGCTCGCCCTCGACATCGCTGACGACAATGCGCGCTGCACGCAATGGCCTACGCCCACGCACCTCGGCACTGGGGTTTTCCTGGTCGGCCACGTATTGGCGAATCCACTTGTTGAGCTCCAGCTCCAGGTCCGTGCGCTCCTTCCACGAGCCCAATTGCTCGCGTTGCAGCACCTTGAGGTAATGGGCCAGGCGGTTTACGACCATCATGTAAGGCAGCTGGGTGCCAAGCCGGTAATTCAGCTCGGCGGCCTTGCCCTCTTCACTGATGCCGAAGGTCTTGGCCTTTTGCACTGAGCTGGCGGAAAAGAACGCTGCGTTGTCACTGCCCTTGCGCATGGTCAGGGCAATGAAGCCCTCTTGCGCGAGTTCATATTCACGCCGATCTGAAACCAGGACCTCGGTAGGAATTTTGGTTTCGATCTCACCCATGCTCTGGAAATGATGCAAGGGAAGATCTTCGACCGCCCCGCCACTCTGTGGGCCGATGATGTTCGGGCACCAGCGAAAACGCGCGAAGCTGTCGGTCAATCTTGTGGCAAACGCGTAGGCGGTATTACCCCATAGATAATGCTCGTGGCTGTTGACCACATTTTCCTGGTAGGCAAAGGTTCTCACCGGGCATTCCAGGGGATCGTACGGGGTTCGCAGCAGAAAGCGCGGTACGGTCAAGGCAATGTAACGGGCGTCTTCGCTCTGCCGAAAACTTTGCCACTTGGCAAACTGCGGGCCTTCGAAATGGTCCCTGAGGTCCTTCAGGTCGGGTAATCCGGTGAAGCTTTCCAGCCCGAAGAAGCTCGGGCCGGCAGCGGCGATGAAAGGGGCATGGGCCATGCACGCGACACTGGCGACGTATTGCATGAGCTTCACATCGGGTGCGCTGGGGGATAGGTAATAGTTGGAAATGATCGCGCCTACCGGCTGACCGCCGAACTGGCCGTACTCGGCGCTGTAGATATGCTTGTACAGCCCCGACTGGGTAATTTCCGAGGCGTCTTCAAAATCGTCCAGCAGGTCCGTGCGCGAGACATTCAGCAGTTCGATCTTGATGTTCTCGCGAAAATCGGTGCGTTCGACCAGTAACTGCAACCCTCTCCAGGAAGCCTCCAGCGCCTGGAAATCCGGATGATGCAGAATCTCATCCATTTGTTGACTGAGCTTGATATCGATCTCGGCAATCATCCGGTCGACCAGGTGTTTCTTGACCGGTTCTGCACGGTTGTGCGGCTTGACCAGCTCTTCGATAAACGCCGACACGCCGCGCTTGGCGATGCCGTAAGCCTCGTCGTCGGCGCTCAATAATGTCTGGGCAATAATGTTATCGAGGATGCTGCCCTCGACGGAGCCTTGCAGCGGCTGCGAGTTGCTTGGGGTGGTCGTCATGCTGTCAGTGTCCTTTTACTGAAAATGTCAGGCATCTGGATTGTTCAACCCGAGTTCGGCCAGAACCCGAGCGCGGGAACCGTCGTCGGCCAACGCCTGTTCGATGGCTTTGCGAAAACTGGGGGTGTTACCCAGCGGCCCCTTGAGTGCCATCAACGCTTCACGCAGTACCATCAGCTTCTGCAATGCGGGAATTTGCTCGACGAGATTCGCCGGGTTGAAATCCTTCATCGAATTGATCCGCACCTCGACGGCCAGCTCCTCGACCTCAGCCGCCTCCTGCAGGCGATTGGGCACACTCAACGTCAAGCTGAGCGCCTGTTTCGCCAACACCTCATCAAGGGTGTTCTTGTCGATGCCGATGGGCTTTCTATCCTCGAGCTTGCGCGGGTCTTCACGCTGGGAGAAATCCCCCAGCACCAGCAACTTCAGCGGTAGCTCGATCTCCTCCTGAACCCCGCCGACCGCAGGTTTGAAGGTGATGTTGATACGTTCCTTGGGGGCTACCGAACCGTCTTTGGCCATGTTGTTTCTCCTTTTTGATCGGGCTTCATTCAAGTACTGCTTCAAGGTCGAAGTGGCACAACCGGCGATGGGTGAGATCCTTGCTTTCGCGCACGGCGTGACTTTGTGGCAAGCGGTCATAGCAGCGATACAGCAGCCGAGCGACTTGCAGAGCCAGTTGCGGCTCCCAGCGTTCGAGCCCGGCGCGTTGCAATTCGAGGTCCAGTTGTTCCAGCTGAACCCTGCCCAGGTCGTGCTTGCCGGCCCGCATGCACAACCGGGCGAGTGCGAGTTGCCAGTGGAAACGGGCCCGTTCGCCGCGTGCCGCCTGCTGCCCTTGCTTGAGCACAGCAACCGCGGCCTTGAGTCCTTCCTTGCGCAGCACCGGCATCACCGCCTGCAAGGCCGCATCCCACGATTCGCCTGCCACATCGGGCACAACGCTGGAGGGCTCGGTCCTTTGCAGGTGACGCATGACGTGCAGGCTGATCCATTCACAGGTGGCCGGATCCGCGAACGGTGTGCCGTCGTCGAACCTGTAGTCAGGCAAGCCCGGCAGGCGTTGCAGGAGCAAAGCGAAATGCATTTCCAGCTCGGTCCTGGCGGGTTCTGCCTGCAACGCCTCAAGGCACTCCCAGGCCATACGCAGTCCGTCAAACCAGAACAATGCACCGGCCAGGCTGACTTCAAGCTCCAGCAACAGATCAGCGTAATGACCTTGGCTGAGGCGCTCCTGACAACGCTTGAGTTTGTCGGCAGAGAGCGGGCGCAGAGCCGTAACGCGCTCACCATTGGCGTCGGGATAATTGATGAGCGTCAGCCACGCCAAGGTGCGGCTCAGGCGCAATGCACGAACGTCACTGGCACTCTGGCGCAACCACCAGGCGCACAAAGGACGGGCCTGCTCCTGCAAGGCGCGTAGTAATTTGTACGCGTCTTTTTCGTTGTTCACCGCCGGCTCCGGCTTGAGCAATTGCGTGGTCGCCTGCTTGACCTGGGCAATCACACTCAAGACACCGCCAGGCTCAGCCTCGCTTCGCGAAGTACGTGCCAAACGCTCCGACAGCTGCCTGCGGATCGGTAACAACAGGGGTGCGTCCGCTCCAAGATGCTGGTCCCATAGCTCATCGAGTCGGATGAGTTGGTCATGCAACGCCTGAAACAAAGGCCGCTGATCCAGAAGCGAAAGGTCCTGCGCAAAGAGCTGCTCCAGCCGCAGCACCAACCAGCCCAACGCGGCAACGCGTGTACGCGGCTTGACCGGGTAGACCACAACCCAGTGATGCTCACAGAGATGCCGCAGCAGGCCGAGCCCCGCCAACAGCCCGGCGAATGAATCACGCTGATGAAGGGCCCAGGTCAACCAGACGGCGACTCGCAGGTCCTTGGAATGCTCACGCAAAAAGTGCTCGCTGAGCGCACTGACCTTCTGCCAATCGGGCAGGCTCGCGCCATGAATCGAATGCGCTTTGCCCAGCTCCGCTTCCAGTGCCTCGAACTCGCCTGAGAAGCGCATATCACTTCCAGCAAACGCGTTTGGCGAACACGGTCGCCGCGCCAATTCAAGGTAATAGTCGCAAAGCTTTTCTGAGTAATCCATTTAGAGGCGCACACAACTATCCATCACAGGAAAAGCAAACTAACCGCTTTTTAGATGCGTATCAGAATGCCATTTAACTTTCATCCAGCGAGTGAATGAAGTGTGCGAACACTAGCCATGCCCGAGCCAATCATCAAGCAACAGAAAATCACTTAAGGAATTTCCTACAACCCAATAAAAACAAGGACTGCGCAACAAATTGCACAGTCAAAACGATCAAAAAATCGCGTCATACCCCAGCACTCAACAGTAACAACCAAAACTGCACGAGCAACTAACTGCACATACATGCGCAAACAACTACCAAAAAAATTGCGAAACTCTCATCACAACTTACCAACATTCCCCGATTAATTCTTCCGCCCCCTTATTTCATTGACCCTTCCAATTTCAGGCACGCTTCTTGTTATAGGAACTACTCGCCCGTCCGGCAACGAAGCCGTTCGGCAATCCCTACTTAATCAGGCAAGGAAACCAGTCATGCCAACACCCGCGTACCTCTCCGTCACCGGCGTCAAACAAGGTTTGATTACGGCGGGTACATTCACCCAGGACTCAGTAGGCAATCTTTTTCAGGAAGGTCATGAAGATCAGATCCTGGTGCAGGCATTTGCTCACCAGGTGATCATTCCCCGCGACCCGCAATCAGGCCAGCCGACGGGGCAACGGGTACATAAGCCCCTCATGATCAGCAAGATTTTCGACAAATCCTCACCGCTGCTATTCAGCGCACTGACCTCAGGCGAGGAAGTGTCGTGCCGGCTCGAATGGTTCCGCACTTCGTCAGCCGGAACCCAGGAACACTACTTCACCATGGAGCTCGAGGGCGCGACCATCGTGGACATTCAATCGCGCATGCCCAACTGCCAGGACCCTGACAACGCGCATTTCACCCATCTGGAGGATGTGTATTTCACCTATCGCAAAATCGTCTGGACCCACGAAGTCGCCGGCACGTCCGGCTCTGACGACTGGCGCAGCCCAGTGGCCAGTTAAGTAAGGCTCACGCAGGACCGGCAGCCAGGGAAGGCGCCGCTCCTGCTGCTGGAGGCGTGGGTACCTACAGCAACAACGGCCGTGACGCGCTGTCTGCCGTGTTTTGATCTTGCTTTTGATCTGCTCTAGATCTGCTCTAGATCTGCTTTTGATCTTGATCTCAGGCGCCCCGTTAAACCACGCTGGCCGAACGCAGGTTTGAATCCGTGGGTAACCCGGCAGGACGCCGGGTTAGCCGCCCCGCGCCATGGATGGCGCGTGGCGGCGGCCCACGGATTCAAACCTGCGTTCGGGCACACCGAGCCTGAGCGAGGTGCCGAGTGGTGGGGCAAAGGCCTTTTGCTTACTTTTGGGCCTTTCCAAAAGTGAGCCGCTGTAAGAGCGGAACCCTAAGCCGCCGTTACCGCAGCAATGGATATGTACACAACCCATTCCGACATCCTGGTCGGCCCATAGGCCGCCACGGGAGCAAGCCCCCTCACCACAGGGGCTACACCATCGCCAACGGATGCTTACGCCTGGGCGCACCAAATACACGATCAATCGCATCCAGATCATGCTCATCCAACACCAGTTTCGCAGCCCCGGCATTAAGCCGCACATGCTCAGGCTTGACCGCCTTGGGGATCGCAATCACCCCTTCCTGCCGCAAAACCCAAGCAAGGCAAACCTGGGCAGGCGTCACATCATGGCGATGAGCAACCTGCTTGAGCGTGGAACTGGACAACAGCTCACCGCCTTGCGCAATCGGGCAATAAGCCATCAACGGCAAATGATGTTGCTGCCACCACGGCAGCAAGTCGAACTCGATACCGCGCTCTTCGATGTTGTAGAGCACCTGGTTGGTCGCACAGGCCGGCGATGCCAGCTCCTGCAGGTCGGCGACATCAAAATTGGAGACACCCCAACGGCCGATCTTGCCGGCCTCACGCAGGCGCTCGAACGCTTCGACGGTTTCTTCAAGGGGATACTGACCACGCCAATGCAACAGATACAAGTCAATGTAGTCCGTGCCCAAGCGTTGCAGGCTGGCTTCGCAGGCTCGTGGAACGCCCTGGTGACTGGCATTGTGAGGGTACACCTTGCTGACCAGGAACACCTGGTCACGCCTGCCGCGAATAGCTTCGCCGACCACCCGTTCGGCGCCGCCCTCGCCGTACATTTCGGCGGTATCGATCAGGCGCATGCCCTCGTCGATACCCAACTGCAACGCGGCCACTTCGGCGCGGTGCTGGTCCGGGTTTTCGCCCATGCGCCAGGTCCCCTGGCCGATGACCGGCACAGGAATGCCAGCCAGATCAATGGTACGCATGACAATCTCCTGATGAGTTCGCAGGTCTAGAGTGTGGCACTGAGCGGACAGAAGGGTTCAATCGAAGTATGGTTACGTTTTGCCCACTCGCCAGGAAGCTCTCCCATGCTGTTTGTAGTGATGCTCGGGGGCAAGCACCCCAGGGCCAGGATCGAAGTGCACGATGTGGTCTTTACCGTGGCAGATACGCTGCAAGCCACTTATCCGCAATTGCGCGACAACTGGTTCGGCAGCCCGTCCGGTATGCACATCGATGCGTGGATGGGGGTCGACGGTGTGGATGGCTGGAAAGTCGAAGTGAGCCACCTGGCGCCAAGCGCCGATGCCCAGCGGTTGTACTTCATCAACCTCGGCGGCTATGAAGCCGGCGCCTTTGGCGAAGCTCATCACTACGTGCTGGTCGTGGCCCGCAACCCGCAGGAAGCCAAGGCCAAAGGCAAACAGAAGATGCTGAGCCACTGGTCTCTGGCCCACACCGACCGTGTGATGGATGTCGACGACTGCCTGCCCATCGACCTGGTGGACGGCCGCTATATTCACCTCGTACAAGGCTCGCATCGCCCCATCATTCAGCAAAATGACTATATCGTCCTGGGCTGAGCACAGGCAGTTCCTGGGCGTTCAAGAATGACCGCTGGTTCATCGGATCGGAACTTTGCCAGGAAATAACCGCCTGAATCCGGTAGGCTCACCCTTTTCATTCAAGGAGTTACTCCCATGGCCAAAGCCACCGCCCGTCATATCCTCGTTTCCACCGAAGACAAGTGCAACGAACTGAAGGCCCAAATCGAAGGCGGCGCTGATTTCGCAGAAATCGCCAAAGCCAACTCCAGCTGCCCTTCCAGCCGTCAAGGCGGTGACCTGGGTTCGTTCGGTCCAGGCCAGATGGTCAAGGAATTCGACACCGTCGTATTCAGCGCCCCGATCAATACCGTGCAAGGCCCGGTGAAGACCCAGTTCGGTTACCACCTGCTGGAAGTCACCAGCCGCCAGGACTGATCCCGTCCGCGCTGATGCGATAAACAACGGCCCGCCTCTTGGTGGGCCGTTGTGCATGTGATGACTGGCGACACGGATGCCGTTAGCGTACAAGTCCCTATTCTTCTTCACCCGGCGTTCAAGGCTGATAATGCGATTGGCTTTTTCCAGACTGCTCAGTACCTCCCTGGCCCTGCTGCTGGCCAGTACCGCCGTGATCGCGGCCCCGCAGACCTACCTGACGGTGTACGGCGAACCGGCCAAGTATCCCGCCGGCTTCAGCCACTTCGACTATGTCAACCCCGACGCCCCCAAGGGCGGCAGCCTGCGGCGCTCGGCCATCGAGATCGGGCGCTTCGACCACGTGCTGCCGTATATCGACAAAGGCATCGGCGTATCCCAGGTCGACGGCTGGCTCTATGCGCCCCTCGCCCAGCGCTCCCTGGATGAACCCTACACCGTGTATGGCCTGGTGGCAGAGAAGATGGAACGCGCCGATGACGGTTTGTCCTTGCGCTTCTTCCTCAACCCCAAGGCACGCTTCGCCGATGGCACGCCGATCACTGCCGAAGACGTGCGCTACAGCTTCGACCTGCTGATGACCCAGGGCAGCCTGCGCTTTCGGACGCTGTTCGCCGACGTCAAGCACGTCGAAGTCGAAGGCGAGCGCCAGGTACGTTTCGACTTTTCCAGCAATGAAAACCGCACCCTGCCCCTGGATGTCGCCACCCTGCCGGTGTTTCCCGAGCACTGGTGGAAAACCCGCGACTTCGCCAACGGCGGCGGCTACGAAGCCCCACTGGGCAGTGGCCCGTACACCATCAGCAAGATCGACTCCGGCAGCACCATCACCTTTACCCGCGACCCCAACTGGTGGGGCAAGGACCTTGCGGTCAGCCGTGGCCTGTACAACTTCGACCACCTGAGCCTGGAATATTTCGGCGACACCGAAGTCGCCCGCCAGGTGCTGCGCGGTGGCGCCTATGATTTCAACCGCGAGTTTTCCGCCACCGGCTATTCCATCGGCTACAACGGGCCGGCCCTGGACGATGGCCGCCTGCAACGCGCCCATTTGGCCAAGGAAATGCCGCAACCGGCCCAGGGCTATGTGTTCAACGTGCAAAAACCGATGTTCAAGGACCGCCGCGTGCGCCAGGCCCTGGCAATGCTGTGGGATTTCGAATGGGCCAACCGGCAGATGATGCGCAATATGTATATCCGCCAGCAGAGCTTCTTCTCCAACAGCCCGCTGGCCGCCAGCCAACCGCCCACACAGGAGGAACTGGCGATTCTCGAACCCTTGCGTGGGCAAGTGCCCGACGAGGTGTTCACCCAGGTGTTCAAGGCACCGGTCACCGACGGCAGCGGCATGATCCGCGACAAACAGCTGCAAGCGCTGGCCCTGCTGGAAGAAGCCGGCTGGAAACCCGACGGTGACAAACTGGTCAACGCCGACGGCGAAGCGCTGGAGTTCACCTTTCTCAGCGCCCAGGCCGGGCTGGAACGCCTGCTGCTGCCGTACAAGCGCAACCTGGCGCAGATCGGCATCACCCTGAATATCCGGCGTATCGACGCTTCCCAATACGTGAATCGAATCATGGCCCGAGACTACGACATGATCGTGATCGGCTTCCCGGTCACCACCTCACCCGGCATGGGGCTGTACAACTACTTCGGTTCAGCTGCGGCCTACGATCCAGGCGCCAACAACTACGCGGTGCTCAAGGACCCGGCCGTCGACACGTTGATCAAGGGCCTGGTCAAAGCCGACACCCAAGCCCAGATGCTCACCTACGCCCACGCCCTGGACCGGGTGCTGCAGTGGAACTACCTGTGGATTCCCAACTACTACCCGCCCGGCACCTCGGCGGCCTGGTGGAACCGCTTCGGCCGCCCCGCCATCGAGGCCAAAAACGACGAAGCCCTGGAAACCTGGTGGGAGATCAGTCCGACACCGTTGACCAATGAGCAAATGAACGCCGAATTGAAAAAACGCGGAGCGACCCACTGATGTTTGCCTACATCGTACGGCGCCTGCTGCTGATCATCCCGACGCTGGTGATCATCCTGCTGGTGAATTTCGTGATCGTACAGGCCGCGCCCGGTGGCCCGGTGGAACAGGCCATCGCCCACTTGCAGGGGATCGGCGGCGGTGGCGTCGGCGGCTCGTCCGGCGAAAGCGTCAGCGGCGGCTCGCGCGCCAGCCGGGGCCTGGACCCGAAGTTGATCGCCGACATCGAGAAACAGTACGGCTTCGACAAGCCGGCGCCGGAACGCCTCTGGCTGATGCTCAAGAGCTATGCCCAACTGGACTTTGGCAACAGTTTCTTTCGCGGCAAGACTGTGATCGACCTGATCCTCGAAAAAATGCCGGTGACCATTTCTCTCGGCCTGTGGGCCACGCTGATCACCTACCTGGTGTCGATCCCCCTGGGGATTCGCAAGGCCGTGCGCCATGGCAGCAGTTTCGACGTGTGGAGCAGCACCGCGATTGTCATCGGCTATGCCATGCCGGCGTTCCTGTTCGCCATGTTCCTGATCGTGCTCTTTGCCGGCGGCACTTCGTTGAACTGGTTCCCGGTGCGCGGGCTGGTGTCGGAAAACTTCGAAGAGCTGAGCACCGTGGGCAAAATCGCCGACTATTTCTGGCATCTGGTCTTGCCGGTCACCTCATTGGTGATCGGCGGGTTCGCCACGCTGACTATCCTGACCAAAAACTCGTTCCTCAATGAAATCACACGCCAGTACGTGGTGACCGCCCGCGCCAAGGGCTTGAGCGAGCGACGCGTGCTGTACGGGCATGTGTTCCGCAATGCGATGTTGTTGGTGATCTCGGGCATTCCCCAAGCGTTTATCGCGGTGTTCTTTGCCGGCTCGCTGCTGATCGAGGTGATCTTTTCCCTCGATGGCCTGGGCCGCATGAGCTACGAAGCGGCGGTGTCCCGCGATTACCCGGTGGTGTTCGGCTCGCTGTTTATCTTCACCCTGTTCGGGCTCTTGATAAAACTGATCGGTGACCTCTGCTACACCCTGGTGGACCCGCGTATCGACTTCGCCGCGAGGAACGCCTGATGCTCAATCTTTCCCCCGTGGCCCGTCGGCGTTTCGAGCGTTTCAAGAAGAACCGTCGCGGCTGGTGGTCACTGTGGCTGTTTATCGGGCTGTTTATCCTGACATTGGGCGGCGAGCTGATCGCCAATGACAAACCCCTGGTGCTCAGCTACAAGAACGAGCTGTATTTCCCGGTCTTCAAGCGCTACACCGAACAGCAGTTCGGCGGGCAGTTGCCGTTCCAGGCCGATTACCGCAGCGACTACGTGCAAAAGCTGATCAAGCAGGACGGCGGCTGGATGCTGTTCCCGCCGATTCCGTTCAGCGACGACACGCCCAACTACGAACTGACCCGCCCAGCGCCCAGCCCACCGTCTGCGGTGAACTGGCTGGGCACCGATGACCAGGCGCGGGATGTACTGGCGCGGGTGATCTTCGGCGCCCGTGTGTCGATCCTGTTTGCCCTGGCGCTCACCGCCATCAGCGCCGCTATCGGCATCGCTGCCGGCGCATTGCAAGGCTTTTACGGCGGCTGGGTCGACCTGCTCGGCCAGCGCATCCTCGAGGTGTGGTCCGGGTTGCCGGTGCTTTACCTGCTGATCATCCTGTCGGGTTTCGTCGAGCCGAATTTCTGGTGGCTGCTGGGGATCATGGCGTTGTTTTCCTGGCTGGCCCTGGTGGACGTGGTGCGTGCCGAGTTCCTGCGCGGACGCAATCTGGAATACGTCAAGGCCGCACGGGCATTGGGCCTGGGCAATGGCAAAATCATTCGCCGGCATATCCTGCCCAACGCCATGACCGCCACCCTGAGCTACCTGCCGTTTATCCTGACCGGGGCGATTTCCACTTTGAGCGCCCTGGATTTCCTCGGCTTCGGCATGCCTGCGGGCAGCGCTTCCCTGGGCGAGCTGATCGCCCAGGGCAAGCAGAACCTGCAAGCGCCCTGGCTGGGCCTGACGGCGTTTTTCAGCCTGGCGCTGATCTTGTCGCTGCTGGTCTTTATCGGTGAGGCATTACGTGATGCCTTCGACCCACGTTCATGAGTGACGCCGTATGAACCTGATCGAAATCCGCGACCTCAGCGTCGCTTTCAGCGGCCAGACCGTGGTGCGCAACCTGAGCCTGGATATCCGTCCTGGCGAATGCCTGGCGCTGGTGGGTGAATCGGGCTCGGGCAAGTCGGTGACGGCGCATTCGATCCTGCAACTGCTGCCCGAAGCCGGTACGCGTACCACCGGCTCGGTGAAGTACCGTGGCCAGGAGTTGATCGGGGCGTCGCCAGCCACCCTGCAAAAGCTGCGTGGCAACCGGATTGCAATGATCTTCCAGGAGCCGATGACCTCCCTCAACCCGCTGCACAGCATCGAAAAACAGATCGGCGAAACCTTGCTGCTGCACAAGGGCCTGGGCGGCAAGGCGGCGCAGGCGCGCATCCTTCAATTGCTCGACCTGGTGGGCATCCAGAAACCCCGGGAGCGGCTCAAGGCTTACCCGCACCAACTCTCCGGTGGCCAGCGCCAGCGGGTGATGATCGCCATGGCCCTGGCGTGCGAACCGGAACTGCTGATCGCCGACGAACCGACCACCGCGCTGGACGTCACCGTACAACGCAAGATCCTGCTGCTGCTCAAGTCCCTGCAGGAACGCCTGGGCATGTCGCTGCTATTGATCAGTCACGACCTCAACCTGGTCCGCAGCATTGCTCAACGCGTGTGCGTGATGCGCGCCGGGGACATTGTCGAGCAGGCGGACTGCCAGACCTTGTTCAACGCACCGCAGCACCCTTACAGCCGCCTGCTGCTGGACGCCGAGCCGAGCGGTGATGTGCTGTGCCGTGACGAACGCGAAACGGTGTTGCAGGTGGACGACCTGAGCGTGCAATTCCCGCTCGGCGGCGGTCTGTTTCGACGCAAGACCTACCTGCGCGCAGTGGATGGCATCAGCCTCAGCGTACAGCGCGGCAAGACCCTGGGGATTGTCGGCGAATCCGGCTCGGGCAAATCCACCCTGGGCCAGGCGATCCTGCGCCTGCTGGAGTCCACCGGCAGCATCCGCTTCCAGGGCGCAGCCCTCGACCCGCTGAACCCTCAGCAGATGCGCCCGTGGCGCAAGCAGATGCAGGTGGTGTTCCAGGACCCCTATGGCAGCCTCAGCCCGCGCATGTCGGTACAACAGATCATCAGCGAAGGCCTGGAAGTGCATGCGCCGTGCAGCCTGGAAGATCGCGACGCCCAGGTGATCCAGGTGCTCAAGGATGTGGGCCTCGACCCAGAGAGCCGGCATCGTTACCCCCATGAGTTTTCCGGCGGCCAGCGTCAACGCATCGCCATCGCCCGCGCATTGGTGCTCAAGCCTGCACTGATGCTGCTCGACGAACCCACTTCGGCACTCGACCGGACAGTGCAGAAACAGGTGGTAGCGCTGCTGCGCGAGTTGCAGGAAAAATACGGCCTGACCTACCTGTTTATCAGCCATGACCTGGCCGTGGTACGCGCCATGGCCCATGACATGATTGTGATCAAGGACGGCAAAGTGGTGGAGCGCGGCGCGAGCCACGACGTGTTCGATGCACCGCAACACCCTTACACCAAAGAGCTGCTGGCAGCGGCGCACATCCCCTTGTAAGAGCGAGCTTGCTCGCGAAGCACAGACAGGCGACACGGGGTATCGGGCAGCGCTGCGTTATCGTTGATGTTTTTCGCGAGCAAGCTCGCGCCTACAGGATTCTGCACGCATGAGTACCAGCCTCAAGGACTACCAACAGGTTCGCGGCCAGGCGATCCAGTCGCTGTTCGAGATCATCGAGCAGTCCAGTGAAGGCACGGTGATTGTCGACCGCGACGCAAATATCGTCTGGATGAACGAGCGCTACGCCAAGCGCTTCGGGCTCAACAGTGCTGACGAAGCCATCGGCCAGCCCTGTGAGAAGGTCATTTCCAACAGCCTGCTGCGCCAAGTGGTGCGCACCGATCGGCCGATTCTGCTGGATATCCAGGACACGCCCAAAGGCCCGCTGGTGGTGATGCGCCTGCCGATCCATGACGATGCCGGGGCAGTGATCGGGGCGATTGGCTTTGCGCTGTTTGATGAACTGCGCAACCTGTCGCCGATGATCGAACGTTACCTGAGTATGCAACAGGAGCTGGCGTCGACCCGCTCGCTGCTGCGCAAGCGTCAGAGCAAGTACAACTTCGCCCACTTTATCGGCACCAGCACTGCCAGCCTGGAAGTCAAACGCCGGGCACGCCGCAGTGCGAGTGCCGAGTCACCGGTATTGCTGCTGGGCGAAACCGGCACCGGCAAGGAGCTGCTCGCCCAGGCGATTCATGGCGCTTCGAATCGGGCGAGCAAAGCCTTTGTCAGTATCAACAGCGCGGCCATCCCCGCAGACCTGCTCGAGGCCGAATTCTTCGGCACCGCCCCCGGCGCGTTTACCGGCGCCGACCGCAAGGGGCGCCCCGGCAAACTGCAGATCGCCCAGGGCGGCACGCTGTTTCTCGATGAAATCGGCGATATGCCACTGCCGCTGCAAAGCAAACTGCTGCGGGTGCTGCAGGAAAAGGAATATGAACCGGTCGGCTCCAACGAGATGCTGCACAGCGATGTGCGCGTGATCGCCGCCACCTCCATGGACCTGGAAGCGGCGATCAAGCGCGGTGAGTTCCGTGCGGACTTGTATTACCGGCTCAACGTGCTGCCGATCCAGGTGCCGCCCTTGCGTGAGCGCCTGGAGGACATCCCGGCGCTGAGCGAGGCGATTCTTGAAGAACTGCTCAGCCGCCACGAACTCGCCCCCGAGGCTCTGGGGCTGCTGGCGCAACATGCGTGGCCGGGGAATATTCGCGAGCTGCGCAATGTGCTGGAGCGTGCGGCGTTGTTGAGTGATGACCTGGTGTTGAATGCCGCAGACATTCGAGCGGCGATCGGTACGTTCAGCCCGGTGGAGCGCAGTACGCTGCGGGCGATCGAGGGTGAATCGTTCAGTGCCGCACGGGAACGCTTTGATCGGCAGGTGATCACGGGCGCATTGCAAGCCTGTGACGGCAATGTGGTGGAGGCGGCCAGGCGCCTGGGGCTTGGGCGGTCGACGCTGTACAAGAAGATGGTGGCGCTAGGCATCATCAAATCTCAATAAAGAGATACAAATCTCAAAGTAGAGACATCCTTCTGTGGGAGGGGGCTTGCTCCCGATAGCTGCATTCCTGCTGGCACAAGTACCGACTGAAACACCGCTATCGGGAGCAAGCCCCCTCCCAGAGTGGATTTTCACCTGTCTCAGATTAGAGACAAAAATTCAAATTATCAGTCAACCTCCGGAAAATTCTTTTATATATCAACCAGTTAAATTTTTGGCACACATCTAGCTATAGCTCCTCTCCAAAGCACCACCCCACAAAAATAACAATCTGGAGACACACCATGAGTGTGATCATTGCCCTGGCAGCCCTGGCGCTGCTGATGCTGGCTGCCTACCGTGGCTATAGCGTTATCCTGTTTGCGCCCATCGCCGCCCTCGGCGCGGTACTGCTCACCGACCCCTCCGCCGTCGCCCCTGCCTTTACCGGGGTGTTCATGGAGAAAATGGTCGGCTTCATCAAACTGTATTTCCCGGTGTTCCTGCTCGGTGCGGTGTTCGGCAAGCTGATCGAGCTGTCGGGCTTTTCGCGTTCGATTGTTGCCGCAGCGATCCGCCTGCTCGGCACCCGCCAGGCGATGCTGGTGATCGTGCTGGTCTGCGCCCTGCTCACCTACGGCGGCGTGTCGCTATTCGTGGTGGTGTTCGCGGTGTACCCGTTCGCCGCCGAGATGTTCCGCCAGAGCAATATCCCCAAGCGCCTGATTCCGGCGACCATCGCCCTCGGCGCGTTCTCGTTCACCATGGACGCCCTGCCCGGCACACCGCAGATCCAGAACATCATCCCCAGCACCTTTTTCAACACCACGGCGTGGGCAGCGCCGTGGCTGGGGCTGATCGGCACGATTTTCGTGTTCTGCGCCGGCATGCTCTACCTGACACGCCAGCGCAACAAGGCACAACGCGCCGCCGAGGGTTATGGCACCGAGTTGCGCAACGAACCGGAAACCGCCGAAAACCTGAGGCTGCCCAACCCTTGGATCGCCCTGTCGCCACTGATTCTGGTGGGCGTGATGAACCTGTTGTTCACCCACTGGATTCCACAGTGGTACGGCAAGACCCACAGCCTCAGCCTGCCGGGCATGAGCGCGCCGGTGACCACCGAGATCGCCAAGCTCACCGCGATCTGGGCGGTGCAGGCGGCACTGTTGGTGGGCATCCTGATGGTGCTGGCATTCGGCTGGTCGGCGATCAAGAGCAAGCTTGCCGACGGCAGCAAAAGTGCGGTCAGCGGCGCCTTGCTGGCGGCGATGAACACCGCGTCGGAATACGGCTTCGGCGCGGTGATTGCCTCGCTGCCGGGCTTCCTGGTGCTGGCGGACTGGCTCAAGGGTATCCCCAACCCACTGGTCAACGAGGCGATTACCGTGACCCTGCTGGCCGGTATCACCGGTTCCGCCTCCGGCGGCATGAGCATCGCCCTGGCGGCGATGTCCGAGAGCTTTATTTCGGCGGCCCACGCGGCCAATATTCCTCTTGAAGTGCTGCACCGGGTCGCGGCCATGGCCAGCGGCGGCATGGACACCCTGCCCCACAACGGCGCGGTGATCACGCTGCTGGCGGTCACCGGCCTGACCCACCGCGAAGCCTACAAGGACATTTTCGGCATCACCCTCATCAAGACCCTCGCGGTCTTCGTGGTGATTGGTACTTTCTACGCCACCGGCATTGTGTGAGGTTTTCATGACGACTTTGAATGGCAAGACCGCCCTGGTTACCGGCTCCACCAGCGGCATCGGCCTGGGCATCGCACTGAGCCTGGCCAAGGCCGGCGCCAACCTGATCCTCAACGGCTTCGGCGATGCCAGCGCGGTGATCGCCCAGGTACAGGCGTTCGGCGGCAAGGTCGGCCACCACCCGGCCGACGTCAGCGATCCGGCGCAGATCGCCGACATGATCGCCTATGCCGAGCGTGAGTTCGGCGGCGTCGATATCCTGGTCAATAACGCCGGTATCCAGCATGTGGCGGCGGTAGAAGATTTCCCGGTGGAGCGCTGGGACTCGATCATCGCAATCAACCTGTCCTCGGTGTTCCACAGCACACGCCTGAGCTTGCCGGGAATGAAGGCCAAGGGCTGGGGGCGCATCGTCAACATCGCGTCGGTGCACGGCCAGGTCGGCTCGGTGGGCAAGGCGGCCTATGTGGCGGCCAAACACGGCGTCATCGGCCTGACCAAAGTCGTGGGCCTGGAGACGGCCACCAGCAACGTCACCTGCAACGCTATCTGCCCAGGCTGGGTGCTGACACCGCTGGTGCAGAAGCAGATTGACGATCGTGCCGCCGCGGGTGTCGATCCCCAGCAGGCGCAGCATGACCTGCTGGCCGAGAAACAACCGTCGCTGGAATTTGTCACCCCACCGCAGCTGGGCGAGTTGGTGCTGTTCCTGTGCAGCGAAGCCGGTGCCCAGGTGCGCGGCGCCGCCTGGAATATTGACGGCGGCTGGCTGGCGCAGTAATCCAGGCACTGAAGATTCAAATAGGGGTGAGGCAGCCCGCCCCCCTATTTGATCGTCGTTGACGAACAAGAGATTCGCCTATGTCCGACATCCTCTGGCAACCCTCCCCGGAACGCATCGCCAACACGCGCATGGACCAGTTCCGCCGCTACATCAACCAACGCTACAGCGTGCAGCTCGACGATTACCCCGCCCTGCACCAGTGGAGCATCGACCAGCGCCCGGATTTCTGGCAAGCCATCGTCAGCTATTTCGACGTAGCGTTTCGCAGCCCGCCCATTGCGACGCTGATCGAAGAGGCCGAGATGCCCAGCGCCCAGTGGTTTCCCGGCGCCACGCTGAACTTCGCCGAACACCTGCTGCGCCGCCGCGACGAACACCCGGCCGTGGTCGCCATCAGTGAGGATGGCCACCGCGAAGCCTTGACCTACGCCGAACTCGCCCAGCATGTCGCCGGCTTGCAGCGCAGCCTGCGCGACGCCGGCGTAACCCAGGGCGACCGCGTCGCCGCGTGCATGCCCAACACCTGGCAAACCCTGGTGGGTATGCTGGCCACCACCAGCCTCGGCGCGATCTGGTCGTGTTCGTCGCCGGACTTCGGCACCCAGGGCGTGATCGACCGCTTCGGCCAGATCGAGCCCAAAGTGTTGATCACCTGCGCCGGTTACCGCTATGCCGGCAAAGACATCGACCAGAGCGCCAAGCTCAATGAAATCCTCGAACGCCTGCCGTCCCTCGAACAGCTGATCATCGTGCCGTACGCACGGCCTCAGGCGCGGGTCGACGACTACCGCAGCCGAGCCAGGGTCACGCTGTGGCACGACTTCTATCAACCTGGCGGCGAGCCTGAGTTTGTGGCCGTGCCGTTCGATCACCCGCTGTACATCCTCTATTCCAGCGGCACCACCGGCGTGCCCAAATGCATCATCCACGGCACCGGCGGCGTGCTGCTCACCCATCTCAAGGAGCACGGCCTGCATGCCGACCTGTCCAGGGATGATTGCCTGTTCTACTACACCACCTGCGGCTGGATGATGTGGAACTGGCTGGTGTCGGTGCTGGCCCTTGGCGCAACCGCAGTGCTATATGACGGCTCGCCATTCCACCCTGGGCCTGAACGGTTGATCGACCTGATCGATGCGGAACACATCAGCGTGTTCGGCACCAGCCCGAAATTCCTCGCCACCCTGGAAAAAGCCGGGCTGCAACCGCGCCTGAGCCATGATCTGCACAGCCTCAAGGGTCTGATTTCAACCGGTTCGCCGCTGTCGCCCCACAGCTACGACTATGTTTACCGCGAGATCAAACCCGAGCTGTGCCTGGCGTCGATGTCGGGCGGTACCGACATCGTCTCCTGTTTTGTGATCGGCAACCCGGTGCTGCCGGTGCGGCGCGGCGAAATGCAGTGCAAGAGCCTGGCGATGGCCATCGAAGTGTGGGATGAACACGGCCGGCCGTTGATCGGCGAAAAAGGCGAGCTGGTGTGCACTCGGCATTTTCCGGCGATGCCGATCGGCTTATGGAACGATCCGGACCAGCAGAAACTGCGCGCCTCGTATTTCAGTCAATTTCCCGGGGTGTGGGCTCAGGGCGACTACGCCGAGCAGCGCCCCCATGGCGGCCTGCTGATCCACGGGCGCTCGGACGCCGTGCTCAACCCCGGCGGCGTACGGATCGGCACCGCAGAGATCTATCGCCAGGTGGAAAAAATCCCGCAAGTGCTGGAAAGCCTGGCCATCGGCCAACGCTGGCAAGACGATGTGCGTGTAGTGCTGTTCGTACGCCTCAATGACGGTATCGAGCTGGACGACGCCCTGCAACAGCAGATCCGCCAGGTAATCCGCGCCAACACCACACCGCGCCACGTGCCGGCGAGGATTCTCGCCGTCTCCGATATCCCGCGCACCATCAGCGGCAAGATCGTCGAATTGGCGGTGCGCAATGTGGTTCACGGCGAGCCGGTGAAAAACACCGACGCCCTGGCCAACCCGCAGGCCCTGGCGCAGTTTCGCGACCGCCCTGAACTGGCGACATGAAGCGGAAAGGTTTCAGCCTGACGCACTGATTTGAAGACAAACGCCCAATGCATGCTATTTTTCGTGGGGTAGTCAGCCGTTCCCCTCTCACGGGATAATCGGCTTTTGTCGTATTTCAAAGCGTCAAGCGTAGGGTTTTTTTCATGAATGGAACATCCACCGACAGCGAAGCAGCAGTCTTGATCGCGCGGCTGGACTGGGCGCAAAGCCCTCTCGGTGATGCGGCTAACTGGCCGCAAAGCCTGCGCACCGCCGTCGATATCGTCGTCCACTCACCGATGCCGATGCTGCTGTTGTGGGGCAGCCAACTGACCCAACTCTACAATGATGGGTTCGCCCGGCTCGCCGGCAACAAGCACCCCGAGGCCTTGGGCCGACCGGCACATGAAACCTGGCCGGAGCTTGAGAGTTTCGCTGCGCCGATCTATGACGCGGTCCTTGGCGGGCAGGTACGCACCTTCAGCGAACAGCGCTTCGTCTTGCAGCGTGACCACCGCGACACCGAGATCTGGCTCGACCTGACCTACAGCCCGGTACGCAATGAGCACGGCACGGTCGCCGGCATTCTGGTCACCGCGATTGAAACCAACGAACGCCGCAGCAAAACCCTCGAACTGCAGCAACGCTCCGAAGACAGCCTCAAGGCCCAGCACAACACCGAACAACGCCTGCAACTGGCCTTGGCCGCGACCGACGCGGTCGGCACCTGGGATTGGGATATCAGCGAAGACCGCTTTATCGCCGACGCCCATTTCGCCTACCTGCACGGCGTCGACCCGCAAGACGCCGACCTGTTGCCGATCAGCGCGTACCTGCAAGGCGTGCACCCCGAAGACCGTGGCATGGTGGCGCGCAGCATCAAGCACTGCATCACCTTCGGCACCGAATACGCCGAGGAGTACCGCTTGCTGCAAGCCGACGGCCAGTTGCGCTGGGTGTTTGCCCGCGGCCGCTGCTACAAGGACCCGCAGGGTCGCCCGGCACGTTTCCTCGGTGCCGCACTGGACCTGACCGAACGCAAGCACACCGAGCAGGCCCTGCGTCAAAGCCAGACCGAATTGCAGCTGATCATCAACGCCATGCCGGTGCTGATCGGCTACGTCGACCACGAAGAGCGCTTTCGCCTGAACAACAGCGCCTACCTCGACTGGTACGGCCTGACGCCCCAGGAGCTGTACGGTAAGAGCATCCGTGAAGTGCTCGGCGACGAGGTGTATGCCGGGCGCGCCGACAAGATCGCCGCCGCCCTCAAGGGCAAGGCCTGCAGTTTCCTGACCATCACCCCGCATCGCGACGGCCGGGCGCGCCACGCCTTGATGAAGTACCTGCCGCGTTTCAGCAATGACGGTTCGGTCAACGGCTTCTACATCTTTGTGATCGACGAGACCGAACGCATCCTCACTGAAGAAGCCTTGCGTCACCTCAACGAAAACCTTGAAGAACGCGTGGCCCAGCGCACCCAGGCGCTGGCCGAGGCCAACCAGCGCCTGCAAAACGAAATGTTCGAGCGCGAGCGCGCCGAAGACGCACTGCGCCATGCGCAGAAGATGGAGGCGGTGGGCCAGCTCACCGGCGGCATCGCCCACGACTTCAACAATATGCTCACCGGCATCATTGGCAGCCTGGACCTGATGCAGCGTTATATCGCCGCCGGGCGCAGCGACGAAATCGGCCGCTTCACTGACGCGGCGGTGTCCTCCGCCCACCGCGCGGCCGCCCTCACCCACCGGCTACTGGCGTTTTCACGGCGCCAGTCGCTGGACCGTCGGCCGATCGATCCCAACCAGTTGGTGGCCTCCCTGGAAGATCTGTTCCGCCGCACCAAAGGCGCGCATATCACGCTCAAGGTGCAGTTGGGCAAGGACATCTGGCCGGTCAACACCGACGCCAGCCAACTGGAAAACGCCCTGCTCAACCTGGTGATCAACGCGCGCGACGCCATGCCCGACGGCGGCGAATTGCTGATCGAAACCGCCAACAGTTACCTGGATGGCACTGATATCACCACCCTGGAACCGGTCAAGGCCGGCGATTACGTGATGCTCGGCGTATGCGATAACGGCACCGGCATGGCACCGAAAATCCTCGCCAAAGCCTTCGACCCGTTCTTCACCACCAAGCCCATCGGCCAGGGTACGGGCCTGGGGTTGTCGATGATCTACGGCTTTGCCCAGCAGTCCGGCGGCCATGTGACCATTCACAGCGAACCGGGCCAGGGCACCTGCGTGCGCCTGTATCTGCCGCGCCTGCATGGCACCGCACTGGAAAGCCGCCAGCCCGCGAACTTGAGCGAAGCCCCGCTGGCACTGGCCGGTGAGTCCGTCGTGGTGGTCGAGGACGACCCCGCCGTGCGGATGCTGGTGGTCAACGTGCTCGGTGAACTGGGCTACACCGCGCACCAGGCTGGCGATGCACGCACGGCGCTGCCGTTGCTGGAGTCGGACCTGCGTGTCGACCTGCTGGTGACCGATGTCGGCCTGCCGGGCCTGAACGGCCGGCAACTGGCGGAAATCGCCCGCCAGCACCGCCCGGGCCTGCGGGTCTTGTTCATGACCGGCTACGCTGAAAAAGCCGCCGAGCGCCAAGGCTTTCTGGAAGACGGCATGGACATGGTCGCCAAACCCTTTTCCATCGAGTTACTGGCCACGAAAATCCGCAGCATGATCGGCGTTGACGCCTGAGTTCAGGCATAATCGCGCGCCCTGACGTTTGACCGTTGCAAGGTAACAAGATGAAAGCCCTAGCCCGTCACATCCTGGTGAAAACCAGTGAAGAAGCCGAACAGCTCAAGCAACGCATCGCCAAGGGCGAAGCGTTTGATGTGTTGGCCAAAAAGTACTCCACCTGCCCTTCGGGCAAGCGCGGCGGCGACTTGGGCGAAGTACGGCCAGGGCAGATGGTCGGGGCGATCGATGCGGTGATCTTCAAGAAACCGGTGAAGGTGGTTCACGGGCCGATCAAGAGCAAGTTCGGGTACCACCTGGTACAGGTGTTCTACCGCGACTGAGCGTTTGACTTCAAACCGCTATCGGGAGCAAGTCGAACCGAGTGTCTGTAGTGAGCGGGCTTGTCCCGCGCTGGGTGGCGAAGCCGCCCCAAACCCAGGCACTTCGGTCCTTCTGAAATACCGCGGCGTCTTTGTTGGGGCGGCGTTGCCGCCCAGCGCGGGGCAAGCCCGCTCACTACACTCGGGGGATGAGAGCGCCGGGAGACTGGATCACCCGGCTAGCCAATCGATGCCCAGCCAAAGCCGCCTGCCCAGGCGAGCCGCCCTTCAGCCGACAAGCCAGATACGCCGCACTGAACGAATCCCCCGCTGCCGTGGTGTCCACCACCCTCTCCACCTTCAAGGCCGGCACCGCAAAACGCTCGCCATCACAACGGATCAGACACGCATCCGCCCCACGCTTGAGCACCACCTCGGCCAACCTCGGATACGCTGCGAACACCTGCTCACTGTCGGCATAGCCAAACAATGCACGTTCGTCATCCTCGGTCAGCAAGGCGATATCCACCTCGGCCATGACCTGGTGATACGCCGCGCGCGCCGCCTCGACAGTGGCCCACAGCCGGGGGCGGTAGTTGTTGTCGAACACCACCTTGCCGCCGCGTCGACGGGTTTCGATCAGGGCCTGCAGCAAGCGCTGACGCCCGACCTCACCCAGTACCGCGAGGGTGATGCCACTGAAATACACCACGTCGTAACCCGGCAAGGCCGCGAGGATCGGTTCGGCCGCAGGCGTGGTGAAACAATCACGCACGGCGGCCTCGTTGCGCCAATAGAGAAATTTGCGCTCGCCGTTGGCGTCGGTCTGGATGCAGTACAACCCCGGCAAGCGCCCAGGCAAGCGCTGGACCATGCCCAGGCCCACGCCTTCTTGTGTCCACTGGGCACACATGGCATCGCTGAAACTGTCATCGCCCAGCGCGGTGACGTAGTCGACACTGCCGCTGTCGCCCAGCTCACGGCGCAGGTACACCGCCGTGTTCAAGGTGTCACCGCCGAAGCTCTGGTGCAGGCTGCCGTCAGCGCGGTGTTGCAATTCGATCATGCATTCGCCGATCAGGGCGATGTGCGGATGGGTGCTCATAGCGATGGTCTCGGGTGTGGCTGATGGCCTCATCGCGAGCAGGCCCGCTCCCACATTTGGAATGCATTTCAACGGTGGGACGGGCGTGCTCGCGAAAGGAGCGACTCGGTTCAGAAGCAGGTTTCCAGGGACTCGATCACCTGCAACTGCTCATCGACCAGGCAGCCGACTTGCCACTTGTCGAAGGTCAGGCACGGGTGCGAAGTACCGAACGAAAGGATATCGCCGATGCGCAGCTCGACCCCCGGCGCCACAGTCATGAACGCATGCTGGTCCATCACCGCTGTGACCTTGCACGCGCTCACATCATCACCTTGCGCCGGCACAATACCGGCCTTGTAGCGCTTGAGCGGCACCGGCAGACCGGCGTCGTAGGCTACATCGCGCTTGCCCAGGGCGATCACCGCAAAGCCCGGCTCAGGCAGCGACTGCACATGCGCCCAGACTTCCAGGGCCGGGCGCAAGCCTTCGTCGAGGTCACTGCGGCGGTCGAGCACGCAGCACTGCGCTTCTTTGTAGATGCCGTGGTCGTGGGCCACATAGCTGCCCGGGCGTAATACGCTGAGGAAACGGCCGGCGGCGTTCTGGGTTTGAAAAGACTCGGCGATCAGGTCATACCAGGCCGAACCCGACGCCGTGATGATCGGCTTGGGCAGGTCGAAAGCGCCGCTGTCTTGCAGCTCCACCGCCAAACGCACCAGGCTGGCGGCGAACTCGCGAATGCCGCTGACGGCATGCTCGCCGTGGATCACGCCTTCATACCCTTCGATGCCGCTCAGCGCGAGCGCCGGCTGCGCCTTGATCGCCTTGGCCAGGTCACGCACTTGCTGCTCGCTGCGGCAACCGCAACGGCCTCCGACCACGCCGTACTCGATCATCACGTTCAGGCGCAGGCCACGGGCGGCGAAGAACAGGCCCAGGTCGGCGACATTGTCCGGGTGATCGACCATGCAGTGAAAGTCGAAAGCCGGATCGGCCAGCAGGTCGGCGATCAGCGCCATGTTCGGCGCGCCCACCAGCTGGTTGGCCATCAATACACGGCGCACGCCACCGGCATAGGCCGCACGGGTTTGCACGGCGTTGGCCAGGGTGATGCCCCAAGCGCCTGCCGCGATCTGGCGCTGAAACAGCGCAGGCATCATGCTGGTTTTGCCATGGGGCGCGAGCTCGGCGCCGCTGTTGCTGACAAACGCCTGCATCCAGCGGATGTTGTGTGCCAGGGCGTCGCGATGCAGCACCAGCGCCGGCAGGCTGACATCACGGACCAGGTGGGCTCCCACTGCGGCGGCGCCCTTTTCGACAGCATTGAAGGCAGACATGACATGCTCCTATTCGTTGATGCGACGGGCCAGGTTGTTGGCGCTTTCGATCAGCACCCGGCGATAGTCGTGGTAATGGGTGATGGCATCCGCACGCGGTGCGACGATGCACAGCGTCGCGATGCTGACGCCCTGCGCGTCCCTGACCGGGGCGGCAAAGCAATGGGTAAAGGTGTCGGCCACACTGTCGAAGGAAAAGAACCCGTCGAGGGTGGCCTGACGGATTTGCGCCAGGAACGTCTCCAGCGGCAAGCGCTGGCCGTCCGGCAGGATAAAGTCGTCGGGGTCGATCAAGTCGATGATCTGCTGGTCGCTCAAGTGCCCCAGCAACAGGCGCCCGGACGCGGTCCATGGGATCGGCGCGTTTTCACCGATGTCCGACGAAATGCGGAAATGCCGCTCGCCTTCGCGCATCAGCGCCACGGTGTATTTGCGCCCGTTGAGCAGGCACATCTGCGCGGTTTCGCGGGTCTGGCTGACGATTTCCTGCAAGGCATGGTCAGCCTCGCGGGTCAGGTCGAAATGGCGCAGGTGCGCCTGGCCGAGAAAATACAGCTGGCGGCCCAGGTAGACATGGCCGTCCTTGCCCACGGTTTCCAGGATGCGCCGCTCGAGCAAGGAGGCGACCAATTCGTAGACCGTGGACTTGGGGCTGCCGATGCCGTTGGCAATATCATTCGGGCGCAGGGGCTGGCCGACTTCCTTGAGAAAATCGAGGATATCGAATGCACGGTCCAGGCCTTTGGCGCGGCGTTTGATGGTGTCTTCGGTCATAACGGTAATCGGTCCGAGTTATTGATCGTTCCCACGCTCCGCGTGGGAACGCATACCGTGACGCTCTGCGTCACAGAAGCGAACGCAGAGCGTCCAAGGCGGCGTTCCCACGCAGAGCGCGGGAACAATCATTTAGAGTCGGGGGCATTTAGCCTTTTTTCTTGTAGGCCACGCAATCGATCTCGACCTTGCAGTCGACCATCATGCTGGCCTGTACGCAGGCCCGCGCCGGAGCGTGTTCCGGGGTGAAGTATTCGCCGAAGACCTTGTTGAAACTCCAGAAGTCCCGTGGGTCTTCCAGCCACACGCCAACGCGGACCACGTCCTTGAGTTCGTAACCGGCCTCTTCGAGGATCGCCACCACATTGCGCAGGGTCTGCCGGGTCTGCTCGACGATGCCGCCGGTGATGATTTCACCGTCCACCGCCGGCACCTGGCCCGAGACGTAGAGCCAACCGTCCGCTTCCACCGCACGCGCAAAAGGACGTGGCTGGCCGCCGCCGGCGGTGCTGCCGGTGCCGTAACGAGTAATGCTCATAAAATAACTCCTGATTAAAAACGAATGTTCTTCAAAAATTCAGCCAGGCGCGGCGATTGCGGGCGTTCGAAGATGTCCTTCGACGAACCTTGTTCCTCAATGCGCCCCTGGTTCATGAATACGATCTTGTCAGACACTTCATAGGCGAAGCGCATTTCGTGGGTGACCAGCAGCATGGTCATGCCCTCTTCCGCCAAGCCCTTGATCACACTGAGCACCTCACCGACCAGTTCCGGGTCGAGGGCCGAGGTGACTTCATCGAACAACATCAGGCTGGGGTTCATGGCAATGGCGCGGGCAATCGCCACGCGCTGTTGCTGGCCGCCCGACAATTGCCCGGGGAAGTGGTTACGCCGCTCCAGCAGGCCGACGCGGTCCAGCCATTTTTCGGCCAGGGCCACGGCTTCATCCTTGTTCATCTTCTTGACCTTGAGCAGGCCAAGGGTGACGTTCTGCAGCGCCGTCAGGTGCGGGAACAGGTTGAATTGCTGGAACGCCATGCCGGTCATCGCCCGGTGCTGGGCGATCACGCGCTCGGGGTGGCGCACACGCTTGCCGGCAACGTCGCTGTAGCCGATGGACTCGCCGTCCAGGGTGATCTGCCCGCCCTGGAACTCTTCGAGGAGGTTGACGCAGCGCAACAGCGTGGTCTTGCCCGAGCCGCTGGAGCCGATCAACGTCACCACGTTACCGCGTTGCATGGACAGGTCGACGCCCTTGAGCACTTCCACCTGACCGTATTGTTTACGCAGGCCACTGATGTTCAGTAGCGGTTGCTGGGTTTGAGGTTGATTCATGGCAAGGCCACCCGCTTTTCAAGGTAACGCCCGAACAGCTCGATGGCGTAGTTGATGACAAAGAACAGAAAACCCGCGAACAGGTAGAACTCCAGGGTCATGAAGGTGCGTGCGATCACCTGCTGGGTACTGAGCAGCAACTCGGCCACGCCGATCACCGAGAGCAAGGTCGAGGCCTTGACGATTTCCGTGGAGGAATTGACCCAGGTCGGCAGGATCTGGCGCAGCGCCTGGGGCAACAGCACGTAACCCAGGGACTGGTAGAACGTCAGGCCGATGGCCTTGCCCGCCTCCAGTTGCCCACGCGGAATGGCTTGCAGTGCGCCCCGCACGATTTCCGAGACGTGGGAACCACAGAATAACGTCAGCCCGACCGCGCCGGCCTGGAATGCGCTGATGTGCCAGCCGAGGGCCGGCAGCATGTAGAAACACGCCAGCACCAGCACGAACACCGGCGTACCGCGGATCAGGTCGACATACAGACGAAACGGTGCACGCATCCAGAACTTGCCGTACGTCAGGATCAACCCGGCGACGATGCCGATCAGCGTGCCGAACACAATCGCCAGTGCCGAGCAATACACGCTGGTTTCAAACCCCGCCCAAAGGGTGTCCCGGGCGACCCACAACTCGTGCAACCAGCTGGGAGATTCGTACATGGAAACCCTCCTTAACGACGGATCGCCAGACGCTGTTCCAGGTAACGGAGCAGCATGGCAATCAGGTAACAGGCGGCCACATAGAGCGCCGTCGTGACCAGCCAGGTTTCAATGACCCGGTAACTCTCGACGTTGATCTTGCGGGCGTAGTAAGTCAGTTCGGGCACCGCGATGGCGGCGGCCAGCGAGGTGTCCTTGAACAGCGAAATGAAATTGTTCGACAGCGCCGGCAGCACGTTGCGCAGCATCACCGGCACCGTGATGTAGGCACGGATGCGCCACTCACCCAAGCCGATGGCCAGGCCGGCTTCACGCAAACCCTTGGGAATGTTCAACAGCCCGGCGCGGAACACTTCGGTCAGGTAGGCACCGGCGTACAACGACAAGGTGATGATGAACGACGGGATCTTGTCCAGACGGATGCCCAGGCTGGGCAATGCAAAATAGATCAACAGGATCAGCACGAGGATCGGCGTGTTGCGGATCACCGTCACATACACCGAGGCGAAGAGGCGCAACGCACGGTGCCTGGACAGCATGGCAAACGCCATCATCAGGCCGATCACGCAGCCGATGGCGATCGACAGCAACGCCAGCTCAAGGCCGAGGCCAAGCCCTGCCAGCAAGCTGGGGAAGTCGCGCCACACGGCGGCAAAGTTCAACTGATAGTTCATGGTCGGCAGTACCTGAAACGGGGCGCCATGTGCGGCGCCCGCGGTTTACACATCACTTGAATTCAACCGGGAAACCAATCGCAGGCTCCGGCAGATCTACGCCGAACCATTGCTTGAACGAGGCTTTGTAGGTCGGGAACTCCACGCCGGTCATGGCTTCATGCAGCGCGGTGTTGACGAAGTTCAGCCAGTCCTGGTCGCCACGCTTGACGGCACACGCATAGGTTTGCGGGCTCCAGGCATAGGCCGGGCTGCGATAGCGACCGGGGTTCTGCACCATCAGGTACTTGACCGAAGACTGGTCGGTGGCGGCGGCATCGGCGCGACCGGAATTCACGGCCTGGTACATCAGGTCGACGCTGTCGTACTGATCGACCTTGGCCTTGGGCAGTGCCTGGTGCACCAACTCTTCGGCATACACGTTTTGCAGCACGGCCACGGTGACGCCGTCGCCGGCGGCCTGCAGGTCTTCGATCTCTTTGTACTTGCTGTTGTTCGGCAACAGCAGGCCCACCCCTTCGCGGTAGTACGGCAAGGTAAAGGCAACCTGCTGCGCACGGCTGGCGGTGACGGTGATGAACTGGCAACTCATGTCGACCTTGTCGGTCAGCAGGTTGGGAATACGGGCGTCGGAAGACTGCACCACAAACTCCACCTTGCTCGGGTCGTTGAACAATCCCTTGGCCACGATGCGGCCGATGTCGATATCAAAACCCTGCAACTTGCCATCCGCTCCCTGGAAGTGCCACGGCGCATTGGTACTGCCTGTACCCACGATCAGATGCCCACGCTTGAGCACATCATCGAGCTTGCTGTCCGCCGCCTGCACCAGGCTTGCGAGGGAAGCCGATGCGGCGAAGAGAAAAACACACGCTTTAAACACGGAAGGTCGGTGATGCATGACAAGCACTCCAGGGATTGTGTATTCCGCTATACCGGAACTTGGTTTGTAACAACGGAATAGACAGCAGAAAGTGTGCCACAGGCGCCAGCAGAAAAATATGAGCGGGATAAAGTCGTTATAAATCAGCGTGCTAATTCAAATAGCCATATAAGGCGTTGCGCCAGCATCCAGGGTCACCTTGCTACCCAATGCCCCACCACGCAGTGATTGCTCCAGCAAAGTGCGTCACAAGCGTGTTACCGCGCCCCCTTCGAGTGCGCCCACACCGGTGCAAAAAAGCCTGCGCTGGACTAGCCTTGGCAGATTGCCACCCCACAAGGACCTCACTGATGAAGCTCAGCCTTATTCTGGTTCTGCTCAGCTTTCTGGCCGCCGGCAGCGTTTCAGCCGCCAGCGACCGCCACGAATGCACGCAAGAACTGCAAAAACTCAAGGAAGCCTTCGACACCAATTACACCAGCCAGAACCACCACGGCTATCGCAAGGCCAAGGCCTCTCGGGACAATGAGGAATACCGCAAATGTGCAAGCCAGGCGCGCAAGGAACGCGAGCGACTGGAGCGCGACCGCGACGCGTGAGGTGCAGGTACCTGTGAAGGTTGACAGTAGACCCGTATCTCGCCCGGCCTTAGCGTAAGCCAAGGTGCCAACGGGAGAGATACAGATGAACTATGTCAACGCTGTGATTGAGGACAAGGCTGCGTTTGAGCGTGCGCTTGATACACCGAGGCCAGTATTCGTGGTGTTCACCTCAGAGAGCTGCGGAGCCTGTCGCGAGAGAATGCCAGTGTTCATGCGCATCAGCGAACCCTACAAGGACCAAATCAAACTCTTGATCCTCGATTGCGCCAATACGCCGCGCCACCCTCGGGTCGATCGTATTCCGATGCTGCTGATCTACCTCAATCAGACCCTGATCCAAAGCATTCCCGGGCTCGGTGAGCAAGCGCTCGAAAGCGCTTTCGAAGCGCACACCCGGCGACCGGTTACGGGCTAGGCAGGGGTGCCAGGTGAACCTGGGTCACTCGCCGCTCCTCCACCGTCGCCACCGCCAGGCGCCAGCCTGCATGTTCCAGGCTGTCGCCCACCACCGGCAGGCGGTCGAGCAGGCTCATCACCAGGCCGGCCAGGGTCTGGTAATCCTCGGTGGCTACGGCATTGAAGCCGGTGCGCCGACTGACCTGGCTCAGGGTCAATGCGCCGTTGGCGCGGAAGCCGTTGCCTTCCTCGACGATATCCGGCCCTTCGATTTCGCTGGCATCGGGCAATTCACCGGCAATGGACTCCAGAATGTCGGTCATGCTCAACACGCCCATGAAATCGCCGAACTCGTTGATCACGAAGGCAATGTGGGTGGATTCCTGGCGCATCTGCTCCAGGGCGTTGAGGATCGAAAAACTCTCCAGCAGGTTGATCGCACGGCGCGCCAGGCGCTCAAGGTCAGACTCGTGACCGGCCAGGTACTCCTTGAGCAGCTCCTTTTTGTGCACAAAGCCCAGCGGTTCATCCACCGCACCGTTGCGGATCAACGGCAAACGCGAGTAGGACGAATGCATCAGCTTCAGGCGAATCGTCTCGGGATCGTCCGCCAGATCGATACAGTCGACCTTGGCCCTGGGCGTCATCAACGTGCGGATCGGCCGCTCGGCCAGTTGCAGCACACCGCTGATCATCACGCGCTCGCGCCGATCAAATAACGGCCCCTGGCTGGCGTCGGGCTCGCCCAGCAAGTCAGCCACGTCGTCATCCATGCCTTCCACCGCCAGGCTGCGGCCACCCAACAAGCGCATGACCGCATGCGCGGTACGCTGGCGAACCGGCAGCGTACCTTGCGCCGACTTCTTGCGACGGGCACGGGCAATCTGGTTGAACAGTTCGATCAGGATCGAGAAGCCGATCGCCGCATACAGATAGCCCTTCGGAATATGGAAGCCCAAGCCCTCGGCGGTCAGGGCAAAACCAATCATCATCAAAAAGCCCAGGCACAACATGATCACCGTCGGGTGCGCGTTGACGAAACGGGTCAGCGGCTTGCTCGCCACAATCATCAGGCCGATGGATACGATCACCGCGATCATCATCACGGCCAACTCGTCGACCATACCCACAGCGGTAATCACCGCATCCAGGGAGAACACCGCGTCGAGCACCACGATCTGCGCCACGATCGGCCAGAACATCGCATAGGCGACATTGCCCGTGCGCTGGGCCACATGACCTTCCAGCCGCTCGTGCAGTTCCATGGTGGCTTTGAACAACAGGAACACGCCACCAAACAGCATGATCAGGTCACGGCCGGAGAAGCTCTTGTCGAACACCTCGAACAGCGGCTGGGTGAGGGTCACCAACCAGGAAATACTTGCCAGCAGGCCCAGGCGCATCAGCAACGCCAGGGACAAACCGATCAACCGCGCACGGTCGCGTTGCTCCGGCGGCAACTTGTCGGCCAGGATCGCGATAAACACCAGGTTGTCGATACCCAGCACCAGTTCCAGCACAATCAACGTCAACAGGCCGAGCCAGGCCGTGGGGTCCGCTAACCACTCCATTTATAGAACCTCTTTAGAATTTTTCAGAATGCCGGGCACGGCAATGTGCGGTCGATGGACCGGGACAAGGTTAGCAGGCGCAATACGGTAGGGTTTCAGCTGGAACAGCGGCAATGGTGGTCTTGGGGAAAGACGACTGGGAGGCTCCGAGAGGGTGTTCATGCAGGTCCTGAAATCATAAAAGGACTTGAATCGTACAGCCTGAACACAAATTTCCTACAACGCAAAACTATTACAAAACCTGTCCTCAACGCCGCCCCGCCACCCTGTGGGAGGGGGCTTGCTCCCGATGACAGCCTGTCAGTCAACCTATCTACCGACTGATCCGCCGCCATCGGGAACCAGCCGAATCATCGCACCGCCCCACCCTCATTCCGATCTCGGCTGAGTCAGCCTTTACGGGTGGCATCATCCAGCGCCAGGATGGTGTGAGCGTTGGTAACCGTCGTTGCCAGCGTGTTGATCACCCCCGAGCGCAACGCACCCAGCGTCGCCGCCGCCTTGGTGTTTTCGCTGGCAATCGCTACCACATCCGGAATGCGGACCAGTTCCTGTACCGTCAAGCCGATCACCCGCCCTTGAATGGCGTTGACCGCCGGCTGGCCATGAATGTCGATGAAGTCATAGCCCATCATGTCCCCGACCGTACCGGACAACCGCGCCTGGGCAATCTCCTGGGGCGAGAACCAGCCCATGCGCACCATATTGCTGTTTTCGCTCATATCGCCAATGCCGATCAACGCGATGTCAGCGCGCCGGGCGCGGTCGAGTGTGGAACGCACGGTGTCGTTGTTGATCAGTACGCCGCGCAATTCCGGGTTGGCCACTAAGGCAGGGGCATACAGACTTTCGCTTTCGCCACCAAAGCGCAGCGCCAGGCGCCGGCAGATATGGTCAGGGTTCATGTATTCGCCGGCCTTGAGCGAACCACCGATAGCACACACAAATGTGCAGTTGCGCGTCACCGGCAGAAAGACGTTATCGGCCACTGCGCCGACATTGCGCCCCATGCCTACGGCGACGATCATGCCATCGCTCAACGTTTTGTTCAGGTAGTTGGCCACCAGGCTGGCGACTGCCGAGCGCTGGGTGTCGGGGTCGCTGTGGTCGACCGCGATCAACGCACGATCCAACTTGAAGCGCTCCACCAATGCCCGCTCCAGTTCGTTGTTCATCGCCGGATGCTGCAAGACGCGCACCTCGACGATACCTTCATCCCGCGCACGCTTGAGCAGGCGGCTGACCTTGGCCCGCGACAGGTCGAAGCGCTTGGCGATGGCTTCCTGAGTGACGTTCTCAAGGTAATAGAGCATCGCCACTTCGGTCATCTGATCGATATCGCTGGCAATGCGCTGGGTACTGTCACTCATGGGGACGGGCTTCCGTTTCGGCGTCAAAGGCGCATTCTCCCGACTCTTGCCCCGTTTAGTCCACTACTGATGCCCATCGCGCTCAATCGCATTGATGCGCTCGACCTTGGCCCCGGAACGCGTCGCTTCGAACTCCGACTCCAGAAATGCCTTGACGATGCTTTTGGCCAATTCCGCACCGATCACTCGCGCACCGATGGACAGTATCTGCGCATCGTTGCTCTTGCGGGCACGCTCCGCCGAGTAGGTATCGTGGGCCTGGGCTGCACGAATGCCCAATACCTTGTTCGCGGAAATGGCCATGCCGATACCGGTGCCGCACACCAGCACACCCAAGCGTTGCTCACCGGCATTAATGGCGTTGGCCACGGCCAGGGCGATATCCGGATACAGCACCGGCGCGGTGGAATGAGTGCCGAAGTCGGTGACCGGATAACCCAGCGCCTCGATATGACGCTTCAACAGCTCCTTGAGCTCGAAACCCGCTTCATCGCATCCGATAGCCACCGGGAAAGGTGTGTTCATGGCGTCTGACTCCGCTGCCGTGTTTATGCTTGCGACTGATCATATGATCATTCAGTGAAATTTCTCTCAGTCATTTCGCTTGCATTCACCCCTTTCTGTCAAGCAAGTTCTAACTGACCTAGCAGTCAAAGCGGCTTAAAGAGGCGATATTGCCACTCAGGACCAGAATCATGGCTTTTCAATGAAAGAGATTGACTGATCAGAATTTCATTTGATACACATATGATCACAGCAAAACATCACTGTGCGACCTAATAAGAATTCACAGCACGAGGACACGCCGATGGCTACGCCATTACTGCTCCAGGCTGAACACGTCGCCAAGGCTTATGCCGGGGTGCCTGCCCTGCGTGATGGGCGCCTCTCGCTGCGGGCCGGCAGCGTCCACGCCCTGTGCGGTGGCAATGGCGCAGGCAAATCGACGTTCCTGAGTATCCTGATGGGCATCACCCAACGTGACGCCGGGACCATTCTGCTCAACGGCGCACCGGTGCAGTTCAACCGCCCAGGCGAAGCCTTGGCGGCGGGGATCGCGATGATCACCCAGGAGCTGGAGCCCATCCCCTACATGACCGTCGCCGAAAATATCTGGCTGGGCCGCGAACCGCGCCGCGCCGGCTGTATCGTCGACAGCAAGACCCTCAACCGTCGCACCCGCGAGCTGCTTGAAAGCCTGGAGTTCGACGTCGACGCGACCCAGCCCATGCACCGCCTGAGCGTGGCGCAGATCCAACTGGTGGAAATAGCCAAGGCATTCAGCCATGACTGTCAGGTGATGATCATGGACGAACCCACCTCGGCCATCGGCGAGCGCGAGGCTGAAACCCTGTTCAAGGCGATCCGCCGCCTCACCGCCCGAGGTGCCGGTATCGTGTATGTGTCGCACCGCCTGAGCGAGCTGGCGCAGATCGCCGACGACTACAGCATCTTTCGCGATGGCGCCTTTGTAGAAAGCGGGCGCATGGCAGATATCGATCGCAACCACCTGGTGCGTGGCATCGTCGGCCAGGAACTGACGCGCATCGACCACAAGGTCGGCCGCGAATGCGCCGCCAGTACCTGCCTGCAAGTGGACAACCTGAGTCGCGCCGGCGAATTCCACGACATCAGCCTGCAACTGCGCCAGGGGGAAATCCTCGGCATCTATGGCCTGATGGGGTCGGGGCGCAGTGAATTCCTCAACTGCATCTATGGCCTGACCACACCGGATTCCGGCAGCGTCACCCTGCACGGCAAGCCCATGCCGATCGGCCTGCCCAAGGCCACGATCAATGCCGGCGTATCCCTGGTTACCGAAGACCGTAAAGACAGCGGCCTGGTGCTGACCGGCAGCATTCTTTCCAACATTGCCCTGTCGGCCTACAAGCGCTTGTCGAACTGGTCGTTGATCAATGCGCGCAAGGAAACCCAACTGGCCCGCGACATGGTCAAGCGCCTGCAGATCAAGACCACGTCACTGGACCTGCCGGTGGCCTCCATGAGCGGCGGCAACCAACAGAAAGTCGTGCTCGCCAAATGCTTGTCCACCGAGCCGGTGTGCCTGCTGTGCGATGAACCGACCCGCGGTATCGACGAAGGCGCCAAACAGGAGATCTACCACCTGCTCGATCAGTTCGTGAGGGCCGGCGGCGCGGCCATCGTGGTGTCGTCGGAAGCCCCTGAGTTGCTGCACCTGAGTGATCGCATCGCCGTATTCAAAGGCGGCAGGCTGGTGACCATCAGTACTGACACCGCCCTTTCCCAGGAAGCCTTGTTGAGTCTTGCCTCATGAATGCCAAAACCCTTGCTGCTCCGATTACCGCCGCGCCGCGCAATCGCCTGCGCCTTTCCATCGACCGCTTCGGCCTGCCGCTGGTGTTTATCCTGCTGTGCGGGGTGATGGCATTTTCCAGCGAATACTTCATGACCTGGCGCAACTGGATGGACATCCTGCGCCAGACCTCCATCAACGGCATCCTGGCCGTAGGCATGACCTACGTGATCCTGACCAAGGGCATCGACCTGTCGGTGGGCTCGATCCTGGCCTTCGCCGGGCTGTGCAGCGCCATGGTTGCCACTCAGGGCTACGGCCTGCTGGCCGCCGTGAGCGCGGGGATGTTTGCCGGGGCGATGCTCGGCGTGGTGAACGGCTTCATGGTCGCCAACCTGTCGATCCCGCCCTTCGTGGCGACCTTGGGCATGCTCAGCGTGGCACGAGGCATGACGTTCATCCTCAACGACGGCAGCCCGATCACCGACCTGCCCGACGCTTACCTGGCGCTGGGTATCGGCAAGATCGGCCCGATTGGCGTGCCGATCATCATCTTTGCCGTGGTCGCGCTGATCTTCTGGATGGTGCTGCGCTACACCACCTACGGCCGTTATGTGTATGCGGTAGGCGGCAACGAAAAGAGCGCACGCACTTCCGGCATTGGCGTACGCAAAGTGATGTTTTCGGTGTACGTGGTTTCGGGCCTGCTCGCCGGGCTGGCCGGCGTGGTGCTGTCGGCCCGCACCACATCCGCCCTGCCCCAGGCCGGGGTGTCCTATGAGCTGGACGCGATTGCCGCGGTGGTGATCGGCGGCACCAGCCTGTCGGGCGGCACCGGCAGCATTGTCGGCACGCTGTTTGGTGCGTTGTTGATCGGCGTGATCAACAACGGGTTGAACCTGCTCGGCGTGTCCTCCTATTACCAGCAGGTCGCCAAGGGCCTGATCATCGTGTTCGCAGTACTGATTGACGTGTGGCGCAAGAAAAAACCCTAAAGAACGACCCACAACAATAACCGGAGTTCTACTCATGAAACTTGGTACCACCTTGGCCGCCGTGGCGGCCCTCTCCCTGCTCGCCAGCAGTATCACCCTGGCCGCCGAAGGCAAGTCCTACAAGATCGGCGCGGCCGTCTACGGCCTCAAGGGCCAGTTCATGCAGAATTGGGTGCGCGAGCTGAAGGAACACCCGGCCGTCAAGGACGGCACCGTGCAGTTGACCATTTTCGACGGCAACTACGACGCCCTGACCCAGAACAACCAGATCGAAAACATGGTGACCCAGCACTACGACGCCATCCTGTTCGTGCCGATCGACACCAAGGCCGGCGTCGGCACCGTCAAGCAAGCCATGAGCAACGACGTAGTGGTCATCGCGTCCAATACCAAAGTCGCCGATGCCGCCGTCCCTTATGTGGGTAACGACGATGTGGAGGGTGGTCGCCTGCAGGCCCAGGCCATGGTTGACAAGCTCAACGGCAAAGGCAACGTGGTGATCATCCAGGGCCCGATTGGCCAATCGGCGCAAATCGACCGGGAAAAAGGCGAGCTGGAAGTGCTCGGTCAACACCCCGAGATCAAGATCATCGAGAAAAAAACCGCCAACTGGGACCGCGCCCAAGCCCTCGCACTGACCGAAGACTGGTTGAACGCCCACCCCAAAGGCATCAACGGTGTGATCGCGCAGAACGATGACATGGCCCTGGGCGCCGTGCAGGCGCTGAAGTCCCACGGCTTGACCGCCAAAGACGTGCCGGTGACCTCGATTGACGGCATGCCCGATGCGATCCAGGCGGCGAAGAAAGGCGAAGTCACCACCTTCCTCCAGGACGCCCAGGCCCAGTCCCAAGGTGCGCTGGATGTAGCGCTGCGCGCCTTGGCCGGCAAGGACTACAAACCCCAGTCGGTGATCTGGGAGCGCTATGCCAAAGAGCTGAAATGGGCTGAGGGCACGGCCAAGAACTACATCCTGCCGTGGGTGCCGGTGACCGACGCCAACGCCGACGCCCTGTACAAACAAGTCAGCGGCGGCAAATAGCTATTGGCCTGAAACACCGCCCACATTGGATCGTCACAGCACTCACAAGAGGAGCCATGCATGTCTGGATTCTGGAACCAAGCCTTCGACCTCAGCGGCCGTTGCGCCGTGATCACCGGCGGTGCCGCCGGGATCGGCCTGGCCTGCGCCACCCTGCTGGCCGAACGCGGCGCCCGCGTGGCGCTGCTGGACCGTGATCCGGCGGTCGTGGATGTCGCGGCAAGCCTGGGTGCCGAACATCTGGGTATCGCCGTCGACCTCAGCCGGATCAGCCAGGTGCAACACACCATCGACCAGGTGTTCGAACACTTTCAACGCCTGGATTACTTGATCAACAGCGCCGGCATCGCGCTGCTGGACAAAGCCATCGACGTCAGCGAAAGCGCCTGGGACAGCACCCTGGACATCAACCTGAAAGCCAGTTTTTTCGTGGCCCAGGCCTGCGCCAGGCACATGCTGGCCCAGGGCGCCGGGCGTATCGTCAACCTCGCCTCCCAGGCTGCCGTGATCGGCCTCGACCGCCACGTTGCCTATTGCGCCAGCAAGGCCGCGATCGTCGGCATGACCAAGGTATTGGCCATGGAATGGGCGCCGCAGATCAACGTCAACGCCATCTCCCCGACCATCGTCGAGACTGCCCTGGGCAAGAAAGCCTGGGCCGGTGAAGTGGGTGAGCGGGCCAAACTGCAGATCCCGGCGGGCCGTTTTGCCCAGCCCGAAGAAATCGCCGGGCTGGCGCTGTACCTGCTCAGCGATGCCGCACAGATGATTACCGGCGCCAACATGGTGATCGACGGCGGCTACAGCATTCAGTAATTCTTTTTTGTCGTGAGGTTCTGTCATGTCCACCGCTACCGAACGCACACCTGATCAACTGCACCCGGTCATCCCGAAAACCATGCAGGCCGTGGTCTGCCACGGCCCGGAAGACTATCGCCTGGAAACCGTCGACGTCCCGACGCCGGGCCCCGATGAAATCCTCACCAAAGTCGAGCTGTGCGGTATCTGCATGGGCGACATCAAGACCTATCGCGGCGCACCGTCGTTCTGGGGCGATGCCGAACAACCGCGCTACGTGAAACCGCCGATGATTCCCGGGCATGAGTTTGTCTGTCGTGTAGTCGCCCTGGGCCCGGGCGCGCAAAAGCGGGGTGTACAGGTCGGCGACCGGGTGATCTCCGAGCAGATCGTGCCCTGCTGGGGCTGCCGCTTCTGCAACCACGGCCAGTACTGGATGTGCCAGAAGCATGACCTCTACGGTTTCCAGAACAATGTCCAGGGTGCGATGGCCCAGTACATGATCTTCACCAAGGAGGGCATCATTCACAAAGTGCCGGAATCCATCGCCCCCGATGAAGCGATCCTGATCGAGCCGCTGGCCTGTTCGCTGCACGCCGCCGAGCGCGCCAATGTCGACCACGACGACGTTGTGGTGGTCGCCGGCGCCGGCACGCTGGGCCTGGGCATCATCGGCGCCGTGCGCCTGCGCAATCCGAAAAGGCTCATCGTGCTGGACATGAAGCCCGAGCGCGCCGCCCTCGCCCTGCGCCTGGGCGCCGACGAAGTCTGGAACCCGGCCGAAGTCGACGTCATGGGCAAAATCCGCGAGATCACCGATGGCTACGGCTGCGATATTTACATCGAGGCCACCGGGCACCACAAAGCGGTCAACCAGGGCCTGGCAATGCTGCGCAAACTGGGGCGCTTCGTCGAGTTCAGCGTGTTCAACGACGAGGCCACGGTCGACTGGTCGATCATCGGCGACCGCAAGGAACTCGATATCCTCGGTTCCCACCTGGGGCCTTACATGTACCCGCGCGCCATCGACTTTATTGGTAACCGCAAGATCGACATGCGCGATGTGGTGACCCATACGTTCGCACTCGCGGATTTCAAGGAGGCGTTTGCGGTGATGGAGCGTGGAGACAAGTCGCTCAAGGTTGTGCTCAAACCTTAGGCGCACCACGTGGGAGCAAGCCGCTCCACACTGGATTGCTGTCGTCCAACAGAACAAGAACACAGGAACCCGCGTTATGAATCGAGTCATCAACGATCCGGACCAAGTGGTCGAGGACATGCTGCGCGGCATCCTGGTCGCGCACCCCGAGTTGCGCCAGTACGAGACCAACCCTCGGGTCATCACCAAAGCCAGGCCCTCCGGCCAGGGCCGCGTAGGCATTGTCACCGGCGGCGGTTCAGGCCATGAACCGGCGTTTCTCGGCTATGTCGGCCCGGGCCTGGTGGACGCGGTAGCCGTCGGCGAAATTTTTTCGTCACCCACCGCCAAAAGCTTTTTCGATGCCTTCCGCGCCGCCGACCATGGCGCGGGCGTGGCCTGCCTGTACGGCAACTATGCCGGCGACAATATGAACGTGAAGCTGGCGATGAAAATGGCGGCCAGCAAAGACATGCGCATCCGCACGGTGGTCGCCAACGATGACGTGGCCTCCGCGCCAAAGGCCGATATCGCCAAGCGCCGAGGGGTGGCTGGGGAAATTTTCATGTGGAAGGTCGGCGGTGCCGCTGCAGCCCAGCATTACGATCTGGACGGGGTCATACGGGTCGCGCAAAAAACCGTCGATCATTGCCGCTCGATCGGCATCGGCCTCACCCCCTGCACCATTGCCGCCGTCGGCAAGCCGAACTTCCAGATCCCCGACGGGCAGATGGAATTGGGCATCGGCCATCATGGCGAGCCGGGCATCGAAGTGGTCGCCATCGAACCGGCAGCCGCGATGGCTGAACGCATGCTCGCGCCAATCCTCGCCGACCGCGATTTCAGCCAGGACGACAGCGTGGTGGTATTGGTCTCAGGCCTGGGGGCCACGCCGCTGATGGAGCTGTATGTGTTCTACGCCGAAGTGGAGCGCCAGCTCAGCGCCAAGGGCTTGAAGATTCACCGTTGCTACGTCGGAAACTACTTCACCTCCCTGGAGATGATGGGCGTGACCTTGACCCTGCTCGGCCTGGACGCAGAGCTGAAAACCCTGATCGATCATCCCTGCCGTTCCATCGGCATGACCCAGGCGGAGTGAACCATGAGCCAGCATTTTTCCACCCACGACGGCAGCGCCATCGTTGCCGACCTGGTCAGCGTGATCGTCGCCAACCGTGAATACTTGAGCGAAGTGGACGGCGCCATCGGCGATGGCGACCACGGCATCAACATGGCCAAAGGGTTCGCCCATTGCGGGCGCACAATCGAAGGCCGCCAACTGACGCTGGCCGAAGCCCTGGATGAACTGACCCTGAGCCTGATGGAAGGCATCGGCGGCTCCATGGGCCCGTTGTACGGCAGCCTGTTTATCGGCATGGCCGACGAGGTACGCAGCTGTGATGACATCGACGCCGCCACCTTCGCCCACTTGCTGCGCGGCGGCTTGACCTCGCTGCAGGACATTACCGAAGCCGGCGTGGGCGACAAGTGCTTGATGGATACGCTGATCCCGGCGGTCGAAGCCTTTGAGGGCGCGCATGCCGGCGGCGCGTCCTTCCATGATGCGTTGGAGGCGATGAAAAGCGCTGCGTCACGCGGCCGCGATTCGACCAAGGACCTGGTGGCGAAAATCGGCCGCGCCAGTCGCCTGGGCGAGCGCTCCCTGGGGGTGCTGGATGCGGGCGCGGTGTCATGCTGCCTGATCCTCACGCGCCTGGCCGACTCGGTACAACCGCGACTGATTGCTTGATGTGCTCCAGGTAGCGCACCACCGCCGGCGCTTGCTCAAAGCGCCGGTGAATCAACGACAACCATGACGAGGCTTCGCATCCCTGAATCGTGCGGTACACCACGCCCGGCAAACTCACATGCCCCACCATGGACGCCGGCACCACCGCCACGCCCTGCCCCAATGACACCAGCGCCACCACCGCGACCAAACCTCCCGGTTGCGGCCCCAGGCGCGGCGCATAGCCACCTTGTGCGGCCACGTGCAGGGTGCCGCTGATCTGTTCCGGCAGGATAAACGTCTCATTCTGCAAGTGTTCGCAGCCGATGGCTTTGAGCCCGAGCAACCAGGAATCCTGCGGCAGCGCGAGCACGAAGCCCTCACTGTCCAGGCGTACCGCCTCCACGCCATCGGGCAAGGTCATGGGTGAGCGGATGTAGCCGATGTCATAGCGCCCATCCGCCACCGCATTGGCCAAGGTCGCCATCGCGCACTCGCGCACGTTCACGCTCACGTCGGGGAACGCCTGGCTGAACCCCTGCATTTGCCGTTGCAGCAAACCGCAGTACAGCGCCGAAGCCACGTAACCCAACTCGATATGCCCGATCTCCCCACGGCCGGCGCGCTGGGCATTGCGTTGGGCGAACTCGAATTGCCGCACCGTGGCCTCGGCTTCAATCAGCAAGGCGGCGCCCGCTTCGGTGAGGCTGACCTCGCGCTGCCGGCGGATGAACAAACGTGTGCCCAGGCTGTTTTCCATGTCCTGGATCTGCCGGCTCAGGGTCGGCGGCGCGATGCCTAACTGCTCGGCCGCGCGGCTGAAGTTGCGGTGCCGGGCAACGGCCAGAAAGTAACGGAAATGGCGTAGTTCCATAGAGGATTAGCTCAAAGGTAATGAAGTGCTTCGCAGCGGCTAACAAAGACGTTAACAGCCAAGGATAAGCTCATACCACTTCAACACTAGAGAGCCCTCGCGATGCCCGTCAATTGTCTTTTCAGGATTGCCTGCAAGGTAATTCAACCATGAACCCGGCCAGCCCACGCCTGACGCTGCTGACCGCCTCCGGTGTCTGTTCGTTGATCGTGCTGGATACCAATATCGTCGCGGTGACATTGCCAAGCATCGCCCGCGACCTGGGCGCCAATTTTGCCGATATCGAATGGGTGGTCAGCGCCTATATGCTCGCCTTCGCTGCCTTGTTACTGCCGGCCGGCAGCATTGCCGATCGCTTTGGCCGCAAGAAATCGCTGATCTGGGGGTTGAGCATTTTCATCCTGGCATCCCTGGGCTGTGGTGCTGCGCCGAACGCGTTGTTGCTCGATATCGCCCGTGCCGTCAAAGGGGTCGGCGCGGCCTTGCTGTTGACCTCGGCACTGGCCTCCATCGGCCACACCTTCCACGATGAAGTGGAACGTGCCAAAGCCTGGGCGTTCTGGGGCGCCTGCATGGGCGTGGCGATGACCGCCGCGCCGACCCTGGGCGGCCTGATTACCCACTATCTGGGCTGGCGCTGGATCTTCTACCTCAACCTGCCCGTGGGCCTGATGCTGATGAGCCTGGTGCTGCGCGCAATTCCTGAATCACGCGACACCCAGTCGGCACGCCTCGACCCATGGGGCAGCCTGGCCTTCAGCGCAAGCTTGCTGTGCCTGATCTGGGGCTTGATCGAGGCCAATCGCATTGGCTGGGACAACCCGCTGACCTACGCCCGCCTGGTCGGTGGTGCGCTGTTGCTGGGTGTGTTTGTGCTCGTCGAACGCCTACAACAACGGCCCATGGTGGATTTGCAACTGTTGCGCCACCCGCGCTTTATCGGCGCACTGTTGGGAATGTTTGCCTACGCCGGTTGCGCCCAGGTGATGATGACGCTGCTGCCGTTCTACCTGCAAAACGGCTTGGGCTTTTCCGCGATTGCCTCGGGGCTGGGCATGCTGCCGTTTGCTTTGACCATGCTCATCTGCCCCCGGATCGGCGCCCGCCTGGCTGGACGCTTTGCACCCGCGACGATGATGGCCGCCGGCTTGACCCTGGTGGGCTGCGGCAACCTGCTGAGCGCCTGGGCCGTGAACGTCGGCGGCTATCTGCCCTTCGCCCTGGCGATTGCCGTCACCGGCGCCGGTGCGGGGCTGCTCAATGGCGATACACAGAAAAACATCATGGCCTGCGTGCCACGCGACCGCGCCGGAATGGCGTCGGGCATGAGCACCACCATGCGTTTCAGCGCGATCATGCTGGCCATCGGCGTGTATGGGGCGTTGTTAAGCAACCATAGCGAGCGGTTGCTCAGTGCGAGTCTTGACGCTCAGTGGCAGGCCCAGGTGGCGGCTATTGCATCGCGCGTCGTGGCCGGGGATATGCCGGCGGCGATGGGCTTGTTGCCGCCATCGGCACGGGCAGGCGTGCAACCGCTGGCGCAACAGGCGTTTGTGGGTGGGTTCGGCGGGGTATTGTGGGTGGCCGGATTGTTGGGGTTGCTCGGGGCGGTGGTAGTGGGGATCTTGATGCGCAAGCCCATTCCGGCAGCCACCCCATCGCCACTGCCGACCCGCTGATTTCAACAGCACACAACAAATGTGTGAGGGGGCTTGCGCTAATGCCAGTCAGTTAAGAGAACCTGCCGCAACCAAACTCTGTAGTGAGCGGGCTTGCCCCGCGCTGGGTGGCGAAGCCGCCCCAACAAAGACGCCGCGGTATTTCAGCAGGACCGGGGTGCCTGGGTTTGGGGCGGCTGCGCCACCCAGCGCGGGGCAAGCCCGCTCACTACAGATGATGTTTTCTACATCACCATTTAACTGACAGGCATTAGGGCTTGCCCCCTCCCACAAGGGATCAGCTACAAGCTACAGGTCCAGCATCGGTTACCAGAACCGCTGCTGGGTCAGCCGGTTCCACCAGGTCAGCAACACGCGGTCAACCGAGCCGCTGGCGGCCAGGCCCACACGTTCCTGCAGGCTTTTACGCTCGGCATAGTGCAGGTGGAACACTTCGGCAGTCTTGGCCTTGTTCGCCAGGTATTCGTCGCTGGTCTGCAGTTCATCGACCAGTTGTTTGTCGAGGGCGGCAACCCCCAACCACACTTCGCCGGTCGCCACGTCGTCGATCGCCAGCTGTGGGCGGTAGCGTGAGACGAAGTTCTTGAACAACTGATGGGTGATGTCCAGGTCCTCCTGGAACTTCTCGCGGCCCTTCTCGGTGTTTTCGCCAAACACCGTCAAGGTGCGCTTGTACTCACCGGCCGTCAGCACTTCGAAGTCGATATCGTGCTTCTTGAGCAGGCGATTGACGTTCGGCAGTTGCGCCACCACGCCAATGGAGCCGAGGATTGCGAACGGTGCGCTGATGATCTTCTCGCCGATGCACGCCATCATATAGCCGCCGCTGGCCGCCACTTTGTCGATGCACACGGTCAACGGCACGCCCGCCTGGCGGATACGCGCCAGTTGCGATGACGCCAGGCCATAGCTGTGCACCATGCCGCCGCCGCTTTCCAGGCGCAGCACCACTTCGTCCTTGGGCGTGGCCAGGCTCAGCAACGCGGTGATTTCATTGCGCAGGCTCTCGGTGGCAGAGGCCTTGATATCACCGTCGAAATCCAGCACGAACACCCGCGGCTTGGCCTCGGGTTTCTTCTTGCTGTTTTTCTTTTCGGTTTTGCTTTCGGCTTTGCGCAGGGCCTTGAGCTGCTCTTTGTCGAGCAGGCTCGACTCCAGGCGCTCACGCAGGCCCTTGTAGAAATCGTTGAGTTTGCTGACCTGCAATTGGCCGGCGGACTTGCGACGGCCTTTGTTGCGCAGCGCCGCGAAACTGATCAGTACCACCAGGATGGCGACCACCAGGGTGACGGTCTTTGCCAGGAAACTCGCGTATTCAGCCAGAAAATCCATGTCGCTCCTTATAAGGACAATTTAAATGGATGTGCGCCAGGCGCAGATGCCCCAGCATACCGGCGGCACCGCCTTCGGACCAGTGCTCAAACCGCCAGCAATGCCCCTCTAACGCGCTTTTAAAACAAGCGTATGTTTTTTCATTGACAGCTCGCGGGCATCCTCATAACCTCGCCAGACTTTCAACGTACCGGGAAAACGGACGTGGGCAGCATCTACCTGATTCGACATGGCCAAGCCTCCTTCGGTGCAGACGACTACGACGTGCTGTCGCCCGTCGGTGTGGAGCAAGCGCAAGTGCTCGGTCGCCACCTGGCCGACCTCGGCCTGGCATTCGACCGTTGCATCGCCGGCGACCTGCGTCGCCAGCAGCACACCGCCCGCGCTACCTTCGATCAGTACACGGCTCTGGGCCTCGCGGTGCCACCGCTTGAAGTCGACAGTGCCTTCAACGAGTTCGACGCCGAGGCGATCATCCGCGCCCTGCTGCCCGACCTGCTCGGCACCGAGCCCCACGCCCTGGAGATCCTGCGCAATGCTGCGCAGAACCGCAGCGAATTCCAGCGCATTTTCGCGCTGATCATCGAGCGCTGGCTGGCCGGCACCTATGACCCGCCCGGGCTGGAAAGTTGGCTGGGGTTTGTCGAGCGCGTCCAGGGTGGCCTGCAGCGCATCCTCGAGGCGGCCGACAACACCCACAAGATCGCCGTGTTTACCTCCGGCGGCACCATCACCGCCCTGCTCCACCTGATTACCCGGATGCCTGCCGCCCAGGCCTTCGAACTGAACTGGCAAATTGTTAACACCTCGCTCAACCAGCTGAAATTCCGCGGTCGCGAGGTGGCACTGGCTTCCTTCAACAGTCATACCCACTTGCAATTGTTGAAGGCGCCGCAGCTCATCACTTTCCGATGAATTGCGGCCAACCGTGACCCCAAGGTCACTGGACTCACCCTAAAGGATCGAAACCATGACTGACGTAGCTAAAGCCGTAGAAGCAATGAAAGCCAAATTCAACCCAGCTGCCGCCGACGGCCTGGACCTGGTCTTCGGTTTCCGTATCGATGACACCCAGAACTTCTCGCTGGTGGTTAAAAACAACACCTGCGAACTGCTGGAAGGCGAAAACCCGGACGCCCAAGTGACCCTGGTCATGGACGGCGAGACCATGAAAGGCATCGTCGACGGCTCCACCGACGGCATGCAGGCGTTCATGGGCGGCAAACTGCGCACTGAAGGCGACATGATGTTGGCCATGAAGCTGAGCGAACTGTTCCCAGCCTGAGTGCACTGAAACTCCAATGGTGGGAGGGGGCTTGCTCCCTCCTACATTCAACTGCGGTTCGGCTGTAGCAACAACGCCACTAACGCACTCCATCCCGTTTGATGGGATGCGCCCAACCCCCGTCCTGTTTCCCCATGGAAATACTCATGGAACAACACCAGATCCCGGCTGGCCGGATCTGCCTCCAACTGCGCATACCCCGCCATCGAAGGCCGCAGGCCATTTTCATCGCGCAGGAATAAACCCGTCAGACGCTGGCTCAGGCTGTCGGCGACTTCCTCCAGGGAAGACAGATAACCACTCCCCGTCGGGTACTCCACCGAAAAATTATCCGCGTAGTAACGATGAAACTCGCGCAGCGACTCAATCAGCATGTAGTTCACCGGCATCCACAGCGGCCCCCGCCAGTTGGAGTTGCCGCCGTAAAGGCGTGAGTCGGATTCAGCAGGCTGGTAGCGCGCACACAGGGTGTCGCCATTCATTTTCAGCGCCAACGGCTGCTCGGCAAATGCCTTGGACAGAGAGCGCACGCCATACGCCGAAAGGAACTCATCGCCCTCCAACATGCGCCGCAGCAGGTCCTTGGTGCGCTCGCCGCGCAACAGCGCCAACAACAGGCGATTGCCCTGCCCCGGTTCGTTCCAGCGTGACACCAGCTTGGCCAGGTCTGGCCGGTGCTTCATGAACCCCAACAGACGTTCACGCAAGCCCGGCAAGCCTTCGTGCTCACGCTGCTCCAGCACCAGCACTGCAAACAGCGGCATCAGGCCGACGATGGAACGCAGGCGCACCGGTTCATTCTGGCCGTCGGGGCGGTGCAGCACGTCGTAGAAAAACCGGTCCTGCTCATCCCACAAGCCTTCGGCACTGTCGTCGACGCGATTGATCGCGCCGGCGATATACAGGAAGTGCTCGAAAAACTTCACGGCGATGTCCACGTACACCGCGTTGCGCTTGGCCAGCTCCAGGCCGATGCGCATCAGGTCCAGGGCATAGGCGGCCACCCAGGCCGTGCCGTCGGCCTGATCCAACTGGTAACCCGGCGGCAGCGCCGCCGAGCGGTCGAACAACGCAATGTTGTCCAGGCCGAGGAAGCCGCCCTGGAACAGGTTGCGCCCTTCGGCGTCCTTGCGGTTGACCCACCAGGAAAAATTCAACAGCAGCTTGTGGAATATCCGCTCAAGAAAGTCCATGTCGCCCACGCCGTTGAGCGCTTTGTCCTGCTGATACACCCGCCAGCTGGCCCAGGCGCGTACCGGCGGGTTGGCGTCGTCAAAACGCCATTCATAGGCCGGCAATTGGCCGTTGGGGTGCATGAAGCGGTCTTTCACCAGCAACAGCAGCTGTTGCTTGGCATACCCTGGGTCGATCAGTGCGATCGCCACCGCCTGGAAGCCCTGGTCCCAGGAGGCGTACCACGGGTATTCCCAAGTATCGGGCATGGTCAGGATGTCGAAGTTGGACAGGTGCCGCCAATGGGTATTGCGGATATGCAGGCGCTCGGGCGGCGGCGCGGGCTGGGCCGGGTCGCCGTCGAGCCATTGGTTCACGTCAAAATAATAGAGTTGCTTGGACCACAGCAGGCCGGCCAGTGCCTGGCGTTGCACATTACGCGCATCCTCATCGGCAATACCCTGCTGCAAGGCCGCGTAGAAATCATCCGCCTCCTGGCGACGCTGCTCGAAGAGCTTGCGCGCATTCAGCTCAGGCGCATCGGTGGGGGCAAACCGCAGGTACAGGGTCTTGCTTTCCAGGCCCGCCAGTTCAAGGACAAAGCGCGCCGCGACCTTGGTGCCGCGGTCGCGGCGAATCGCCGATTGCACCGCACCCACCACGTAATCGTTGATGCCATCCTTGAACGGCCCCAAGGCTGCCAGCCCATCCAGCTTGGGGAAGTTGGTCTCGTTTTCGCAAAACAGCCATTCGACACCCTCCTGCCCCCACGCGCTGAGATGGCGATCGGGCAGCTCAGGGTGACGGGCCAGCACCTGCTCGCCGCTGAGGGTCAGGCTTGGCTTGGGCGCGTCGTAGGTCCAGCTCCAGTCATTGCGCGCCCAGAGCTGGGGCAGTACTTGCAAGCGCGTCGGTTGGTCCGAGCGGTTGTGCACGGTGATGCGCATGCAGATATCGTCGGGTTGATGCTTGGCGTATTCGACACTGACATCGCAGTAGCGGTTGTCTTCGAATACCCCAGTGTCGAGCACTTCATACTCGGCGGCGTCCAGACCGCGCCGGGCGTTTTCGTTGAGCAAATCTTCATAGGGAAAGGCGGCATGCGGGTATTTGTAGAGCATGCGCATGTAGGCATGGCTGGGCACGCCGTCGACGAAGAAATACAGCTCCTTGACGTCTTCACCGTGGTTGCCCTCGGCATTGTTCAGGCCGAACAGGCGCTCCTTGATGATCGCGTCGCGCTCGTTCCACAGGGCCAGGCCCAGGCACCAGCGTTGCGCCTTGTCACTGAAACCGGCCAGGCCGTCTTCACCCCAGCGATAGGCCCGGCTGCGGGCGTGCTCGTGGGGAAAGTAGGCCCAGGCGTCGCCGTCGGCACTGTAGTCTTCGCGCACGGTGCCCCATTGGCGTTCACTCAGATAAGGCCCCCATTCGCGCCAGCGCTCGGCGTCTTGAGCCGCCAGGCGCCGGCCTTCCAGGGTTTCAAGGATGTGGGTTGCGGGCTTGGCCGTCATCGAGTCCTCCATCACTGACACAGTGAGGGGCAGTGTAGAGCCCCGCCGTGCCCGGATGCACATGAAGTCTCATTTTATGAGCGCCAAAAAAAACGGCCGCTGATTCAGCGGCCGCTTGTTATCCCGGCGCGTTCTTAGAAGATCGCGTAGGTGTAGTTGAAGATCAGGCGCGTCTGGTCCTGATCCGGCGTGCCGGTGTTGTGGCCGTGGTAAGTACCGGTGCGCAACGTAGTACCGAAGCCCTTGAGCGGCCCTTCCTGCACGACGTAGTCGAGACGGAAGTCGGTTTCGTTTTCTTTCTGGTCGGAACCGCCGGCCACTTTGGACTTGATGCCGGTACCGTCCAGGTAGGCCACGGACGCTCTCAGGCCAGGTACGAAAGCCTTGAAGTCATAAGAGTACTGACCGAAGTTGACCTGCTCACCGGCACGGGAGAACTGGCCGACCACGGCGTCGGTGAACAGGTAGAAGTCGCTGCCGCCCGCGCCTTGCGGGTTAGGGTCGGCAAGGCTGCCCTGATTGACCCAGACGAAGCCACCGTCATCGCTCACACCGATATGGCCAAGCATCAGGCTGCTGCCGCCCAACTGGTAGGTGAACGCAGCGCTGTAGGTTTTGTTGTCCACTTCGCCGGCGTGCTTGGCGTAGCCGCCGTTGTTGTTGAACGCGTAGCCGGACTCGCCGTTTTTACCGTCGCTGCTGCTGTCGAAGTAGCGCAGGTCCGTCTTGAACGATTGATCGTTGCCCAGCGGCAACACGTGGACCAGGCCGAAATAGTTCTGTTTGTAGAAGTTTTCCAGGTTGGCGTAGTAGTACTGCAACGTCAGGTTTTTAGCGATGGCGTTGTCGGAGGAGCCAAACGGCTTGTAATCAAACCCGCCGAATTTGAAGCTGTCGCTGTCACGGGTACCACCGGCCACGCTCAGCCCGGTGGAGTTGCTCGACGCACGGCCTTCGGCCTTGTTCAACTCACCGGCGGTGATACTCACGTTCGGGATGTCGTTGGAAGTGAGGATGCCGCCATCAAAGGTCTGCGGCGCCACGCGGCTGTCGTTCGAGACCAGGATCGGCAACACCGGCGCCAGGCCGCCACCCACATGCAGCTCGGTCTGGGAAATGCGGAACTTCACATTGCCGGCGGCACGGCTGAAAGAGTCGGCCGGTTCGGTACCGTTGTTCTTGGTCGGGAAGAAGCTGTTGCCGTTACCCGCCAGGCCCGGGCCTGCGGTGTGACCATCGCCACCGTCCAGGCGCAACGCACCAAAGGCCATCACGTCGAAACCGACGCCGAGGGTGCCTTGGGTGTAGCCGGATTTATAGTCAAAACGCAGGGCGGTCGCGGTTTCGCGCAAATCGTTGTTGGTTCCCGAGCGGTTATCGGCGCTGTAGTACATGGTCCGCGAACTGACGGAAGCATGGCTGTCTTCAAGAAAACCGCTGTGACCGTTGCCTGTACCCAGAGAACCCAGCCCAAAACCATCGGCGCTCGCTTGCTGTGCGAGCACGGCGGCGGTGACGGCTAACGCCAGTGTCGAAATTTTCATTAATGACGGCCCCTAAATCTATTTTTATGTGTGCGGTGTTTAGAACAGCTTTCATCCCTACAAACGTGACGATTGTTTCATGACGCCCTGGGCGCACCTCGTGAAGAATTTGTTAGGAAAGTCGGGGAAAAATGAAATTTCGCAGAGCATGGTTTTTGTCATATTTGCGTCATGTCATTCATTCGCAGAATGAAGTCCTGAAGATTCTTCGTTTGCGCGCCGGCACCCAGCCCAACAAAATCCAGACACAGGCCGCGTCATTGCATGTCCCTCTCTCTAGTGTTCAGGAATTTTTTTATGCCCAGCGCCGCGTATGTCAGCCCCGACGAGATCCGCAAAGGTTTTTCCAAGGCGATGTCGGACATGTACCGAGATGAAGTTCCGCTGTACGGCGCGTTGATGGCGCTGGTGGCCGAAACCAACAGCCGGGTGTTGAGCGCTGATCCGGGCCTGGCCCGGCAGTTGCGGCGCACTGCAGAGATCGAGCGCCTGGACATGGAGCGCCACGGTGCCATCCGCCTGGGCACCGCCGAGGAATTGGCAACCATCAGCCGCCTGTTTGCGGTGATGGGCATGCAACCGGTGGGCTACTACGACCTGACCCCCGCCGGGGTGCCGGTGCATTCAACGGCCTTTCGCGCCGTGCATGAACATTCGCTGCAGGTCAGCCCGTTTCGCGTGTTCACCTCGCTGCTACGCCTGGAACTGATCGAAAACCCCGAGCTGCGCGCCTTCGCCGAACAGGCCCTGGCCAAACGTGCGATCTTCACCCCGGGCGCACTGGCGCTGATTGCACAATCAGAACGGGACGGCGGCCTCAACGCCCAGGACGCTGATGAATTCATCCGCCAGGCCCTGGAAACCTTTCGCTGGCACCACACCGCCACCGTCACCGCTGCGCAATACCAGCAATTGAGCGACCAGCATCGCCTGATCGCCGATGTCGTGGCGTTCAAGGGCCCGCACATCAACCACCTGACACCGCGCACCCTGGATATCGACCAAGTGCAGGCCGCCATGCCTGGCAAAGGCATCACCCCCAAGGCGGTGATCGAAGGCCCACCCCGCCGTCGCTGCCCGATCCTGCTGCGCCAGACCAGCTTCAAGGCCCTCGACGAAGCCATCGCCTTCACCGATGCCCAGGGCAGCCACAGCGCACGCTTCGGCGAAATCGAACAACGCGGCGTCGCCCTGACACCCAAAGGCCGCGCCCTGTACGACCAGTTGCTGAACGCCGCCCGCGACGCGCTGGGCGCCTTCCCCAATGAAAGCAACGCTGCGCGTTATGTGGCGTTGATGGAACAACACTTCCAGGCCTTCCCCGATGATCATGCACAGATGCGTGAACAGGGCCTGGCGTACTTTCGCTACTTCGCCACCGAACAAGGCTTGACGGCACGCGGCCACGCCGATCAACCACAGACCCTGGCGGCATTGATCGCAGCCGGCCATGTGGCGGTAGAGCCGTTGGTCTATGAGGATTTCCTGCCGGTGAGTGCGGCGGGGATTTTCCAGTCGAACCTGGGGGATGCGGCGCAAAGTCACTACGCAGCCAACGCCAACCAGGCGCAGTTCGAACAGGCGCTGGGGCGTCAGACGATTGATGAATTGCAGCTGTATGGCGAGACGCAGCAGCGCTCCATCGACGAATGCCTGAAAACCCTGCTGAAATGAAATGAAGTGCCCGCCCGGCTCAGCTGCGCATTCCATGCGCTGCAAAAATCCCCAGAGCCGGCCGGTCACTCATACCCAACTACCTTCCAGCATCAGAAATGACCTACGTTGCTTTAGGAAGCTAGGGGTTTGATGTAAATCCTATTCGACATGAAGCTGAAAGCATGCAGACAACATGCGACGCTAATCGTGAGAAAGGACAATTTCATCATGACGTCAACCAACGTGGTAATTGTCGGTGCAGGTCATATGGGCTCGGCAATCGCGCTAGGCCTTAGGCGTTCCAATTCATTTCTATCGATAACTGTCATAGAATCGAACCCTATCCGTCGCAACGAAATAATCACCGCAGGTATTCCGTCTTTGGAGTGCCTTTCGGATCCTCTTCTATCAGATGTCCTAATTCTCGCAATACCACCTCAAACCTTCTTGGAATTTTCAAAAAGAACTCCTCAACTAGAGCAATATCCAGGGGTCATAATTTCGGTTATGGCAGGCATAAATATAGCCGAACTCAAATCACGCTTAAAAAACTCCAAAATATGTAGAGCAATACCCAACCTTCCCTGCGCTATCAATGAAGGTGTCACTGCTCTAATTTGTGCCCCACGGTTAAGCAAAGACAATAAAGGCCTGATCAACAACTTATTTTCCACACTCGGCACATATTTCCACGTTAAAGATGAAAATCTTATTGACGATGCTACAGCTATAATTGGTGGAGGCCCCGCCTACATCTGCTACTTTGCAACAGCGCTCATTGAATATGCACAGTCCGTCGGTTTTGAGAGCAAAAGCGCGTTTTTAATGACAACCAAAATACTACAAGGGACAGCTGCACTTTTAGAAATAAATCAAGAGCCCCCAGAAAAACTTTGCCAACAGGTCATGACACCCAAAGGAACCACAGAATTAGCGATTAACCACTTTGACAAAAAACATGTGCGCGCAACAATCATCAGCGGACTGAAGCAATCAAGCAGGCGCTCGAAAATTCTGGGCGGGAGAACCTAGAGATGCAGGGACTTATCGATCATGGAGTAGCAGGCTTGCACCACCTGAATAAAGGGCATATAGACTGCATGGACAGTAACTATAAAATTTACTTCGGATTAGGTCAACATCTAACACTCATCAACACACCTGAAGTTTTTAAGGTAAGCGTTGCAGGCATAAAACTCGGTAACTATTTAACACACACATTAGCCCCCGACATTCCCAACAGAAGTTTTTTGGATATCGGCACGGGAAGTGGCGTACATGCCCTATTGATACGCGCACTCGGCGGCCACGATATTATTGCGACAGACATTTCTGAAAAATCTATTGATCAGGCAAGGCTCCACGAACACATCAATTTCAATCAAGCTAAAATTTCTTTCCTTGTCAGCGACCTATTCAACAATATTGCAGGAAGGAAATTTCATACCATTGTCTTCAACCCTCCCGGATGGCGCACTCCCTCCCCGTCACTTCTTCAACGTTTGAAAGCCATAGAGCTTCCGGGAGAGATACCTATTGAATCAATGTTTTATGGTGAGCAGGTCATTACTCGCTTTCTTGAAGATCTTCCGCAATACCTTGAACCTACGGGCAAAGCAATCGTGGGACTTAACTCACTAGTAGGTATACGTGATGTATTGAGCAGATACAACCAACGTCACAATGGCGCACCTCCGCTAGTCTATAAATTGGCAGAGCGCCATACCTTGCCGCTTCTTTACTACTCGGCCAATTGGAAAGCGTGCAGAAAACACTTGACGAAAGAATTCGAACACTGGTCCAGCCAAGACCTAGCGACTTACTGCATCGATCATAATGGCAATATTTACTGGTCGTACGAAATTATAGAATTTTCCCTTCGCACGATATAAATCAAAATGAAAACACGTGAAGAGCTTAAACAGTCTCCAGCTTTAGCGATGCTTCTGGCTGGCTTCGCGAATTTTTTCCTCGGGCTCTCCTCATTGTACTGGCGAGAGTTTCGTGATATCTCCCCCACAACAATAGTCGCCTACAGGATAATATTATCTGCGGCCACCCTCATACTTTTTTTCACCCTATTAAAACACATGCGCCCACAAAAAATATTTAACCTTAGCTCAATCACCCTGCATTGCATCGCATCTTTTTTTGTCGCCATAAACTGGGGAGCTTTCATAGGGTCTTCCATTAATGGTTATTTCTTAGAAAGCGCAATCGGATATTTACTAGCCCCATTCATATCCATTATTGGCGGAGCAATAATATACCATGAACCACTAAATCTCAGAAAACTCACATTAACAATCATCGCTTTAGCCCTGACTGCCGTGTTAATCATTTTTAATGATAACCTAAATCACCTGACCTACCTGACAATTTCAACATCATGGGGCTTTTACACGTATATCAAAAAGAAAAGCTCACTTAACGCTATAAACGGCCTTTTTATAGAAACGCTTTTTTTGACAACAGGCTTAATAACAGCCATTTATTTATTCAGCTTTCCCGTTCCATGGCCCTCCAAGCTTCCCAGCCAATCAGGGGCGCTTATCTGGCTGGCCGGGGCAGTATCGGTCGCGCCTTTATTAATGTTCTCACATGCAACTGGCAAACTACCGCTATCGCTGACTGGATTCCTACAGTTCATATTGCCACTTACATTAACTGTCATTGGAGTTTTTTTCTACCAGGAAGTAGCATCTACCACTGCGTTAGCCTCAACCATCGCAATCATCAGCATACTTATCACACTACTCGCTTACGACACATTAAAAACTCGCTCTCCATGAAAGAGTGCCAAAATGAAAAACACATATGATGTTATTGTTATAGGTCTTGGCATTATGGGTGCTGCAGCTTTGTGGAGAGTCGCAGCGAAATGCGATCGCGCACTAGGCATTGACGCCTCTGGCCCAACTCATTGCTATGGTTCCTCGCAAGGAAGCTCCAGAATCTTTCGCCGCGCGTATTGGGAGGGCAATAAATATCTTCCTTTGCTTCAACATGCCGACTTGCTTTGGCAGGAGCTGGAACATTTGCTGCAGAAGCAAATTATATTTCGGACACGGGGGATTTTTATCGGACCGCAGTCTAGTCGCGTGGTGGCGGGAAGCATTGAAACCGCCAGGCAGGGAAGAATCGAACACGAGATATGGACCCCGTCAGAAACAAAAAACGTCTTCCCGGCATTCAGCATCCCGGAGGGAATGCAAACTGTGCACGAGCCCGGTGCCTACGCAATATCGGCGCAGGTTGCCAGATTAGGAATGTTGGATGAGGCATTGCGTAGAGGGGCCACTACTGAATTTGGCAACACTGTCGTAGACATTAAAAATCAGGGAGCAGAAGTGCTTGTGACTACTCGAAACAGTCGGTCTTATCGTGCGAGAGCGGTAGTAGTCACCACCGGCCCATGGATTGCCAGTGAGCTAATGCCTGAGCTCTATGGGCTCTTGGAACCGCGGCGGGTCCCGATCTATTGGTTCAAACCTAAAATTGACTCCGAGAAACTGTTTTCAAGGAAGCGTTTTCCGGTCTTTCTCTATGAATGCCCAAATGGAAGCATTCTTTACGGAATGCCCTCAATCGCCAGCGATGAGCCAGGTGTGAAAATTGGTTTTCACAATAGACAGCAGAGTTTCGCTAGACCGGACTGGAAGAGTTTTGCGGTGCAAGATAGTAGCGTAAAAGAAATAACTGAGGCGGTAGAAGCACTGTTTCCAAAGCTGGAGCGCTCTCCTATAAAAGAAAAAAATTGCTTTTACACGATGAGTCCTGATGAGTCGTTCTTGATCGGTAAATCTGAAGCATTGAAGTCGACTTACTTTGCGTCCGCTTGCTCAGGACACGGGTTTAAATTCGCCCCGGCTATCGGTGATGCTTTGGCCAACGTTGCTGTCGGCCAACAACCTTTTGTCTCTCTCTCATCATTTTCCGCACACCGATTCAACTCAACATCGCGTGTTTTCTAAAGGTGCCCGCCCGGCTCAGCTGCGCATTCCATGCGCTGCAAAAATCCCCAGAGCCGGGTGGACGGGGGGCATCATAGGCAGTAAGGCGCCGTCTGTCCCCCAGACAATTCTGAACAAATATTGCCTTCGTTCCTACAACATCCGTTGCACAATTTCGTCTTTGATCAACAGCCGCTTCTTCTTCAGTACCTCCACCTGTTCATCACTGGCGCTGGCCGATTCCGCTTTCAGTACCGCGTCGTCGGCGTCCTTGTACTGGTCGAACAGCGCGTCCAGGCGCTTATCACTCGCCCTACGTTGGTGAACCTCTTCCTTGCTTTTACCCAAGTCCTGAATCAGGTCGTGTTTCACTGGCATGGCGTACCTCTGCACGTTGATCAATGGCCTACGCTCTTGAAGCTAGCCCATTGCGCAGGGTCTTGTCATGTCCGGGATCAATAGGGCTCCGTTCGTCGCAAGGCGGGCGATGGGATCAAACCTTTTGCCCAGCCCTGCCCTCCACTCTAGATCGCCACCCGAGGGAGACCGGTTCATGAATCATGCTGCCACCGCTGTCGACACCCAATGCATCAACACGATTCGCACCCTGGCCATGGACGCCGTGCAGAAGGCCAATTCCGGCCACCCCGGCACGCCGATGGGCCTGGCGCCGGTGGGGTATACGTTGTGGAGTCGCTTCCTGCGTTATCACCCGCAGCAACCCGACTGGCCCAACCGTGACCGGTTTGTGTTGTCGGTGGGGCATGCGTCGATGCTGCTGTATTCGCTGCTGCACCTGGCCGGTGTGGTCGAGATCGATGCCCATGGCAAACGCTCCGGAGCGCCCGCGATCAGCCTCGACGACATCAAGCAGTTCCGGCAGATGGGCTCCAAGACCCCAGGCCATCCCGAATACCGCATGACTACCGGCGTGGAAACCACCACCGGCCCGCTCGGCCAGGGCTGTGCCAACAGCGTCGGCATGGCCATGGCCGAGCGCTGGCTGGCCAAGCGTTTCAACCGTGACGGCAAGGTGCTGTTCGACTACAACGTCTACACCCTGTGCGGTGACGGCGACATGATGGAGGGTATCAGCGGCGAAGCGGCATCGTTGGCCGGGCACCTGCAGTTGGATAACCTGTGCTGGATCTACGACAACAACACCATCAGCATCGAGGGCCACACGGAGCTGGCGTTCAGCGAAGATGTGATCCAGCGCTTCCAGGCCTATGGCTGGCACACCCTGCACGTCACCGATGCCAATGATCTGCAGGCCCTGAGTGCTGCGCTGGCAACCTTCCAGGCCAACACCGGCGCCCCGACCCTGATCGTGGTCGACAGCGTGATCGGCTATGGCTCGCCCCACAAACACAACACAGCCGCCGCCCATGGCGAGCCGCTGGGTGAAGAAGAAATCCGCCTGACCAAGGCCGCCTATGGCTGGCCACAGGACTCCAGCTTCCTGGTGCCCGATGCGGCGCGTACGGCGTTGCGCGATGCGCTGCTCGAACGCGCCGAGCCCTTGTTCAGCCAATGGAACCAGACCCTGTCCCAGCTCGACGCGCCATTGGCCGACGAACTCCAGCGCATGCGCGCCGGGGAAATGCCGGCACAATGGCAAGCCGACCTGCCGGACTTTGCGGCGGATACCAAGGGCGTCGCCAGCCGTGCCTCGGGCGGCGAGGTGCTGAACGCCTTCGCCCAGCATATCCCTTGGCTGATCGGCGGGTCGGCGGATCTGTCGCCCTCGACCAAGACCAATCTCACCTTTGATGGTGCCGGGCGTTTCAGCGCCGACGACTACAGCGGGCGCAACCTGCACTTCGGGATTCGTGAACATGCCATGGGCGCCATCGCCAACGGCATGGCCTTGTCCTACCTGCGGCCCTACACCTCGACGTTCCTGGTGTTCAGCGACTACATGAAACCGCCGATCCGCCTGGCAGCGATCATGGAGTTGCCGGTGGTGTTCGTGTTTACCCACGACTCGATCGGCGTGGGTGAGGACGGGCCAACGCACCAACCCATCGAGCACCTCACGCAGCTGCGGGCCACGCCGGGGTTGCTGACCCTGCGCCCCGGCGATGCCAATGAAACCCTGGAATTGTGGAAGGTAGCCCTGGCGCAAACCCACCGGCCCAGTTGCCTGGTGCTGTCGCGCCAGGCGTTGCCGACCCTGGACCGTACGCAGTATGCGAGCGCCTCGGGGGCGGCCAGGGGCGCCTATGTGCTGGCGGGTGCCGAGCGCCCTGAGGTGTTGCTGTTGGCGACCGGCAGTGAAGTCAGCATGGCCGTGGCGGCCTATGAACAGTTGACCGCCGAAGGGATTGCCGCGCAGGTGGTTTCAATGCCCAGTTGGGAGCTGTTTGAAGAGCAGGAACGCAGCTATCGCGACAGTGTGTTGCCGCCCGCAGTGAAGGCTCGGGTAGCGATAGAACAGGCCGGCCCCCTGGGTTGGGACCGCTATGTCGGGCAGACCGGGGCCAAAGTGGTGATGAACAGCTTCGGGGCGTCGGCGCCGCTGGCCAAGTTGCAGGAGAAGTTCGGGTTTACGGTTGAGAATGTGGTGGAGCTGGCCAGGCAGCAGATCCAACGGGCTCAACACTGAATGCGTTGATTCGCACTTGCTCTCGATGGCGGGGTTCAGTCGACACATGAAGTGACTGACAGGCCGTCATCGGGAGCAAGCCCCCTCCCACAGTTTGTCCCGCATCGGCCTCACAGTTCCCGGGCGAGGAAGGGGGCGGTGCGGCTGGCCTTGCTCTTGGCGACTTTCTGCGGCGTGCCACACGCCACCACCTTGCCGCCTTGAGCGCCCGCTCCCGGCCCGATATCGATCACCCAATCACTCTGGGCAACCACGCGCATTTCATGCTCCACCACCACCACGGTGTGGCCGGCATCCACCAGCTGATTCAACTGGCTGAGCAGGCGGTCGACGTCTCGCGGATGCAGGCCGGTGGTCGGCTCATCCAGCACATACAACGTGGCGCCCCGCGCATTGCGTTGCAGTTCGGTCGCCAGCTTGATGCGCTGCGCCTCACCGCCCGACAACTCCGTCGCCGGCTGGCCCAGGCGCAAATAGCCCAGGCCGATATCCCGCAGTACCTGCAAGGAGCGCAATATCCCCGGCTGCTCGGCGAAGACCTCGACCGCCTGCGCCACCGTCAGCCCCAGCACTTGGGCGATGTTCAAGCCCTGCCACTGGATCGCCAGAGTCTCGGGGTTGTAGCGGGCGCCATGGCACGTCGGGCACGGCGCATACACACTGGGCATGAATAACAATTCGACGCTGACAAAGCCTTCGCCTTCGCAATTCGGGCAGCGGCCCTTGGCGACGTTGAAGGAAAACTGCCCGGCATCGTAACCGCGCTTTTTCGCCGCCGGCGTGGCGGCGAACAGCTTGCGCACGTTGTCGAACAGCCCGGTGTAGGTCGCAAGGTTCGAACGCGGGGTACGGCCGATGGGTTTCTGATCCACCTGCACCAGACGGCGAAGGTGTTCCAGGCCGCTGCTGATCCGCCCGCCGCTGGCTTGCGGCGCGTCGTCTTCCAGGCTTGGTTCTTCGTCGTTCTCCAGCACGCGCCCCAGGCCCGTGCCCACCAGTTCCAGCAGCGCCTGGCTGACCAGGCTGGATTTACCCGAGCCGGAAATACCGGTCACCGCCGTGAAGCACCCCAGCGGAAACTCCACGTCCAGGTCATTGAGGTTATTGCGCGTCACCCCTTCGAGCTTCAACCAGCCCGAGGGCGCACGGTGCGGCTGCCTCGGCGGGCGCTGTTCGGCAAACAAATACTCACGGGTCTGCGACGCCTCAACGTCGGCCAAACCGGCCGGCGGGCCGCTGTACAGCACCTGCCCACCCTGCTCGCCCGCCGCCGGGCCGACGTCGATCAGCCAGTCGGCGCGGCGCATGGTTTCCAGGTCGTGCTCGACCACGAACAACGAATTGCCCGCCGCCTTCAAACGCTCCAATGCGCTGAACAACGCTTCACCATCGGCCGGGTGCAGGCCCGCCGAAGGCTCATCCAGCACATAGATCACCCCGAACAACTGCGAGCCCAATTGAGTGGCCAGGCGCAGGCGCTGCAATTCACCGGACGACAAGGTCGGCGTACTGCGCTCCAGGGACAGATAACCCAGGCCCAATTCGATCAAGGTGTTGACCCGCTCCAGCAGGTCCTGGGCGATGCGCTGCGCCGCCAGGCGCTTTTCCACCGACAGTTTCATCTTGTCCTGCCCCGCCGCCACCGGGCGCAACAGCTCGGCCAACCGGGACAACGACAACTGCGACAACTCACCGATATCCACCCCAGCAAACTTCACCGACAGCGCCGCCTGGTTCAGTCGCTTGCCTTCGCACAACGGGCACGCGCTGCCCTGCATGAATTGCGCGACGCGCTTTTTCATCAGTGCGCTTTGGGTGTGGGTGAAGGTGTGCAGGATATAACGCCTCGCACCGCTGAACGTGCCCTGGTAGCTCGGCTCCAGTTTGCGCTTGAGGGCGTCGCGGGTCTGTTCGGGGGTGAAGCCGGCATACACCGGTACGGTCGGGGTTTCTTCGGTGAACAGGATCCAGTCGCGCTGCTTTTTCGGCAGGTCGCGCCACGGAATATCGACGTCATAGCCTAGCGTCACGAGGATATCGCGCAGGTTCTGGCCCTGCCAGGCCAGCGGCCAGGATGCCACCGCACGCTGGCGCAGGGTCAACGACGGGTCAGGCACCATCAGCGCCTCGGTCACCTCATACACGCGACCCAGGCCATGGCACTCCGGGCAGGCCCCCTGGGGCAGGTTCGGCGAAAAGTCTTCGGCGTACAGCATTGGCTGGCCCGGCGGGTAGCTGCCGGCGCGGGAGTACAGCATGCGGACCAGGCTCGACAGCGTGGTTACGCTGCCCACCGATGAACGCGCACTCGGCGTGCCGCGCTGCTGTTGCAGGGCCACGGCGGGGGGCAGGCCCTCGATGCTGTCCACGTCCGGGACACCGACCTGATCGATCAGGCGCCGCGCATACGGCGCGACCGACTCGAAGTAACGGCGCTGCGCCTCGGCATACACCGTGGAAAATGCCAGCGACGACTTGCCGGAGCCGGACACCCCGGTGAACACCACCAGGGCGTCACGGGGAATGTCCACATCGACATCGCGCAGGTTGTGTTCGCGGGCGCCACGCACCCGGACGAAGCCGACCGGGGTAGAAAGCTTGGGCATGTTGCGCTGTGAGGTCATGGACAACCTTGTCGGGTAGTGAGCACCGAGCGCACCCGTTGCGTCAGGGCATCGGGGCTGTAGGGCTTGCTCAGCAAGTTGATATCCGGGCTCAGCAAATGATTGCTGGAGAGAATGTCACGGGTGTGCCCGGAGGTGAACAGCACCGGCACGGGAGGCTGCTGCACGCGGGCCCAGTCGGCCAGGTCCGTGCTTTTGACGCGGCCGGGCATCACCACATCCGTGAAAATCAGGTCCGGCCGTACACCGTCCTGCAACACCCGCATCGCCCGGTCGCCGTCCTCGGCGGTGAGTACGGTATAGCCCGCTTGCTTGAGCAACTCGACGACCGTCAGGCGCACGCCTTCATTGTCCTCCACCACCAGGATGGTCTCCTGGCCGCCGCAGTGCAGCGCCAGTTCTTCCTGTGTGTCCAGGCATTCCGGCTCCAGGCTGTGGGGGAAATACATCTGCACCGTCGAGCCCTTGCCCTCCTCGCTCCACATCTCCACGTGCCCGCCGCTTTGGCGCACGAAGCCGAACACCATGCTCAAGCCCAGCCCGGTGCCCTGGCCCTCGAGCTTGGTGGTGAAAAACGGCTCGAAGACGCGCTTGAGCACCTCCGGGCACATCCCCACGCCGGTGTCGCTGACCGCCAGGCGCACATACTCGCCCGGCTTGATGCTTTTACCGGCGCAATCGTCAGGGTTGAGGATGATGTTTTCGCCGGTGATACGAATCACGCCTTCGCCGTGCATGGCATCCCGGGCATTGATCGCGAGGTTGAGCAGCGCGTTTTCCAGCTGGTTGCGGTCGACCTTGATGCACCAGGCATCCGTGGGCATCTGCACATCGATATGAATGGTTTCACCCAACGCACGCTGCAGCAATTCGCCCAGGCCCGCATAGATGCGCTGTGGGTTGTACACCGCCGGCGACAGCGGCTGGCGACGGGCGAAGGCGAGCAGTTGCGCCGATAGCTTGGCGCCGCGCTCAACGGCCTCAATGGCTGCGTTGACCCGGCGCTGCACCTGGGCGTTATCCGGCTCATGCCGGGCCAGCAGGTGCAGGTTGCCGGCGATCACCTGCAGCAGGTTATTGAAGTCGTGGGCTACACCACCGGTCAGGCCGCCGATGGCTTCCAGCTTCTGCGACTGGCGCAGTTGATCCTCGGCAGCGGAGCGCGCCTGCACTTCAGCGGCGACGCGTTGTTCCAGATTGTGGGTGAGTTCCTGGCGCACTTGCTCGGACTTCACCAGTTCGGTGGTCTCCACCACAATCGCCAGCACGCCGGCCGGCTGCTGGTTGTCGCCGGCAACCGGGCTGTAATACAGGTCCAGCCAGACCGTCTCCGGCTTGCCATGGCGCGACAGTACCAGGTCCTTGTTGTTGAATAACAAGGTCCCGCCCGCCAGGCAGGTGTCGACCACATGCCGGTTGAAGTCGGCGACTTCCGGCCAACCCAACTCCACCGGCTTGCCCAATAGATACGGGTGGCGGCCACCGGCAAACGCCGAATAGCTGTCGTTATAGATCATGTACCCCGCCCGCCCCCACAGCATCACCATCGGCACGGGCGAGGCCAGCATCATTTGCACGTTGCAGACCAGGCTGGTGGACCACGAGTCGATGGGGCCAAGATCAGTGGTCGACCAGTCGAACGCGCGGATTCGCCGGGCCATTTCACCGGCCCAGCCTTCGCAGCCATGAGAGTTGGATAAAAAATGCATGGGTTGACTCAGTACGAAAAGAAAACATCGACCAGCGTTGGAGCGCGCCAACCCTAGATCGTTTCACTGCCTTAACGCCAGCAGGTAAATGCAACCCGTGTCACAGTCTTCAGTGAAAATCCCGGCTGCGCACATGGATCCCTTCCAGCAGCGGCGTCAGGTCGGTCAAACGTCCGGCAATCAGGTGTCGCACGTCGCCCACCGCCTCCCAGCGCCCATCCACCTTGAGCAGCCGAGAGCCCACCAGCGCCTGGCGCTGGCGCTCGGCCAAGTCACGCCAGACCACCACGTTGAGGTTACCGAACTCATCCTCCAGGGTGACGAAGGTCACGCCACTGGCCGTGCCGGGCCGCTGCCGCCCCGTGACCAGCCCGGCAATGCTCACGTTACGACCATGCTCGACCGCCAGGAGTTCATGGGAGCTGCGGCAGCGTCGCTTGCGCAATTCTTCACGCAACAGCGCCAACGGGTGCGGGCCAAGGGTGGTGCCAACGGTGGCGTAATCAGCGTGCAGGTCTTCGCCGACCGAAGGCGCCGGCAACTCCACCACCGCTTCGTCGGGGCTGGGCAGGCCGGCGAACAGGCCCAGTTGCTGCTGCACGCCCGCCACCTCCCAGCGCGCTTTGTGCCGATGCCCGGCCAACGCCCGCAAGGCCCCGGCATCCGCCAGCAAGGCCTGGGCCCGCGCATCCAGCCCGGCGCGTGCGCCCAGGTCGGCAATGTCACTGAATGCCTGGTGTTGGCGAGCGGCCTCGATACGTCGTGCGTCCTCCTCGCGAAACCCCGCGATCATGCGCAAGCCCATGCGGATTGCCGGTTGCGCGCCGTCGATAGGCTCCAGGCTGCAATCCCAGTCGCTGGCCTGGACTTCCACCGGGCGAATCTGTAACCGATGGCGCCGGGCGTCCTGCAGGATCTGGTCCGGGCTGTAGAACCCCATGGGCCAACTGTTGATCAGCGCACAGGCGAAGGCCGCCGGCTCATGGCATTTGAGCCAGCAACTGGCATAGGTCAGCAAGGCGAAACTGGCCGCGTGGGACTCGGGGAAACCATAGCTGCCAAAGCCCTTGATCTGCTCGAAAATCTGCGCGGCAAAGGCTTCGGTGTAGCCGTTCTTGAGCATGCCGTCGCGCAAGCGCTCCTGGTGCGGCTCCAGCCCGCCGTGGCGCTTCCAGGCAGCCATCGAACGGCGCAACTGGTCGGCCTCGCCGGGGCTGTAGTCGGCGGCGACCATGGCGATCTGCATCACCTGTTCCTGGAACAGCGGAATGCCCAGGGTGCGCTTCAACACCGTTTTCAATTGCGGCGACGGGTAAGTGGTGGCTTCTTCATTGTTCCGACGACGCAGGTAAGGATGCACCATGCCGCCCTGGATCGGCCCCGGCCGCACAATCGCCACCTCAATCACCAGATCATAGAAATTATTCGGCTTGAGCCTGGGCAGCATCGACATCTGCGCCCGCGATTCGATCTGGAACACGCCGATGGTATCGGCCTTGCTGATCATCGCGTAGGTCGCCGGATCTTCCTTGGGGATCGTCGCCAAGGCCAGGTCACGGCCACGGTGGCGGCGCAACAGGTCGAAACAGCGGCGGATCGCACTGAGCATGCCCAGGGCCAGAATATCCACCTTGAGCAGGCCGACCGCATCGAGGTCGTCCTTGTCCCACTGGATGATGGTGCGCTCGGCCATGGCCGCGTTTTCCACCGGCACCAGGGTGTCCAGCGGGTATTCGGAAATCACGAAGCCGCCGGGGTGCTGCGACAGATGACGGGGAAAACCGATCAGTTGCCGGGTCAGCGTCAGCACGCGGCGCAGGATCGGGCTGTGCGGGTCAAAGCCGCTTTCACGCAGGCGTTCCAGGGGCGGAGCATCGTCACTCCAGCGCCCGCAACAGTCGGCCAGGGCGTTGATCTGGTCCGGCGGCAGCCCCAGGGCCTTGGCCACGTCGCGTACCGCGCCGGCCGCGTGATAACAACTGACCACCGCCGTCAACGCCGCACGGGTGCGGCCGTAGCGTTGGAACACGTACTGCAACACCTCCTCGCGTCGGTCGTGCTCGAAGTCCACATCAATGTCCGGGGGCTCATTGCGCTCCTTGGACAGGAAGCGCTCGAACAGCATAGCCGTCAGGCTAGGGTCGATCTCGGTGATGCCCAAGGCAAAACACACGGCCGAGTTGGCCGCCGAACCCCGACCCTGGCACAGGATCGAACGGCTGCGGGCGAAGCGCACGATGTCGTGAACCGTGAGGAAATAGCTTTCATAACCCAGGGTGCCGATCACCTCCAGTTCCTTGTCGATCTGCTGCAAGGTCTTGCTATCAACCCCCTTTGGCCAGCGCCGGACAATGCCTTCTTGCGTCACGGCACGCAGCCAGGACGTTGCGTCATGCCCCTCCGGCACCAGCTCGCGTGGGTAGTGATAATGCAACTGGCCGAGGTCAAAGGTGCAACGGCGCGCAATGGCCTGGGTCTCGTCGAGCAACGCTTGCGGATACAGCGCAGCCAGGGCGTCGAGATCACGCAAGTGCCGCTCGCCATTGGGGTGCAGGCGCGTGCCGGCCTCGGCCACCGGCACGTGATGGCGGATAGCAGTCATGGTGTCTTGCAGGGCCCGACGGCCGCGCACATGCATATGCACATCACCGCAGGCCACCGCCTTGATATTCAGGCTGGCGGCCAGGTGCAGGCGTTGTTCCAGATGACGCGCATCGTCCTGGCCGCAGTGCAGGTGTACCGCCAGCCACAGGCGTTCGGCGAAGGTGTGGCGCAGCCATTGGATCGACGCCTGGGTGTCGCTGTCTTCGGCCACCCACAATGCCAGCAGGCCCGGCAACGGTTGTTCAAAATCGGCTGGCAGCAGGCGATAACCGCCCTTTGCGGCACGCCGTCGGGCCAGGGTGATCAAGCGGCACAGGTGCTGGTAGCCACTCAGGTCTTCCACCAGCAGCACCAGTTTCGGGCCGTTTTCGATGCGCACTTCGCTGCCGATAATCAACGGCAACGCCACGGCCTTTGCCGCCTGCCAGGCCCGCACGATACCTGCCAGCGTGCATTCGTCGGTGATCGCCAGGGCGCTGTAGCCCTGGCCTTTGGCGCGCTCGAACAACTCCAGCGCACTGGAGGCGCCGCGCTGGAAACTGAAGTTGGACAGGCAATGCAGCTCGGCGTAATTCATGCAAACCAACCCTGCAACCACAACCCATCGGGTTCGCCGACGGTGCGGTAGGCCCAGCCTTGCTGGCCGGCACGGGTGCGGATCAGGTAATAGTCGCGACGGATATCCGCGCCGTCCCACCAGCCGGATTCGATGCGCTCCGGGCCCATGAGGATCTGCACGCCAAGCTCGGCCAGCAGGGTCGGCTCGGCCAGCAACCAGCCGGGGCGGCGCACGTTGTCCAGGGGCTGGCACGGGTGTTTGGCCGCTGCCGCTTGCCAGGCGCATTCGGGGCGATGGTCGGCATGAAAACGCAGGCTCTGCACCGCGTCATCGCCAAGCCGCGCACGCAGGCGTTCGCGCAGTTGCTCCCAGGGCAAGGTCTGTTGCGGGCGGTCGTCGAACAGGTCCTGGCGCTGCGGCACGAATACGGGCAAGTCCTGGGCCAGCAGGCGCACGCCGCGTACCGGCGCGCTGACTTGCACCTGCTCCAGGCGCCCGCGGGCCAGTTCGAACAACATCGAAGGTTCCCGCTCGGCGCTGAGCAGGCCGACCTTGATCACGCTATCGGGTTGCTGGGCGTGTTCCAGGTGCAGGTCAAAGCGCTGCACACCACTGTCACGACCGCAGAGGAAGGCGGACAGGTCGCCGGTCAAACGGCGCAAGGGGAAGAGCAGCGCCTGGTGGGATTGCACGTCGAAATTCAATTCGATGCGTGCCTCGAACTGATCCGGCGGCTGATAGAACGCCAAGGCCAATGGCCGTTGCCCGGTGAGGGTATCCAGGTGCTTGAGCAAGCCCGCCTCGAAACGCCGCGCCAGGGTGTGCCGGGGCAACGCCTGCACCTGGGCCAGGGTGCGCAGGCCCATGCGGGACAACGCGATGGCGGCCTGCGGGTCGAGGCCGGCGCGGTCGATGGGCAGCGACGCCAGGGCCTGGCTCAAGGCGTCGTCAGTCACCGCCAGGCCATCGTAGAGATTGGCCAGTACCCGCGCCGCCGCAGGGTTGGGCGCGGCGACGATACGGTGGCGAAAACCTAACTCGTTCAGCTCCTGGCGCAAACGCGCTTCGAACTGCGGCCACGGCCCGAACAGGCCCAGGCTCGACTCGATCTCGAACAACAAGGCGCGTGGGTAGTGCAGGCTGACCTGGGAGCTGAAACAGTAGGCCCAGGCCGCGAGGAACTGCTGCCAACGCTCGATCTCGGCGGGGTCGTATTCGGCGCAGGCAAAGGACTTGGCCAGCGCATGGGCCGCCGTCAGCGATTGCCCGGGGCGCAGGCCCAAGGCACGGGCGGCAGCATTGACGGTCTGCAGCACGCGACGTTGCGGGGTACCGGCCAACAACGCGAGGGGCGCGTCCGGCTCGGGGTGCGCACGCTGCACGCCATCCAGCGCCAATTGCGGAAAGACAATACACACCCAACGCATGGCAACCTCAGTGCCCCGCCAACGCGATGGGCGCCGGATGGGCCAACCCGCCCCGGCATTTGAGCACCCGCACTTGTGCAGGCGCTGCCTCAACCGCCAGGCGCAAAGCCGCCGGCGACGCATTGACCGCCTCGCTCAAGGCACGCCAGGCAAACGCCAGGGTCTGCCCGGTTTCCGCCGCCACCTGCAAGCGGCGCAGTGCTCGGTCATCGGCCTTGCGCGGCCAGCACAGCACCGCGCCGCAACTGCCGGAGCGCAGGCATTGCTCCACCGCCCACAACGCATCGCGCTCCTCGGCCCGGATCACCGACAGCTGGCGCACATCCACCCCGGCGTTCTGCCAGGCGTGGGGGTACGGCGTGTAAGGCGGCGCGACCAACACAATTCGCTCCCCCGCCGCCGACAAGCGCGCCAGGGTCGGCAGCACCAATTGCAATTCGCCGATGCCCTCTTTGGCCATCAGGATTTCGCTCAAGGCCGACTCCGGCCAGCCGCCCGTTGGCAACACCGCATCCAGCCTCGCCAACCCCGTGGGGTGCACGCTGGCCGGTGGTGCAACGGGCCGGCCCTTCCACACGCGCCCACCATTGAACAGCGCGTCCAGGGCAACCACGGCGCCCATCAGCCTTGCCTCACCAGGCCACAGAACACCCCTTCAATGGCCAGGTCCTGGTCGGGCCCGACCACGATGGGTTGATAGGCGGGGTTGCGCGGCAGCAGGCGCACGCGCTCGCCACTGCGCTCGAAACGCTTGATGGTGACTTCGCCATCCAGCCGCGCCACGACGATTTGCCCGTTCAGCACCTCGGCACTGCGGCGCACGCCCACCAGGTCGCCGTCGAGGATGCCGTCATCGATCATCGAGTCGCCCTGCACCCGCAATAGATAATCCGGGGTTTTCGTGAAGGTGGCAGGGTCCAGTTGCAGGCGGCTGTGCACTTCGGCGTCGGCGCCGATGGGCCGGCCCGCAGCCACTCGGCCGAGCACCGGCACATCCAGCCATTCGGGGCGCGCCGGTTGGTTGAGCAGGCGAATGCCCCGCGCCTGGTTGGCGTTGACCTCGATGAACCCGGCTTCAGTCAGGGCTACCACGTGCTTGCGCGCGACGCTGCGCGAGGCGAAGCCGAACGCCTCGGCGATCTCGGCGAGGCTGGGGGGCTGACCTTGCTGCGCGATACGGTCGCGGATAAAGGTCAGGATGGCGGTACGGCGGGGAGTGAGAGTCGTCATGGAGTACATTTGTACTCCTCTGGGAAATTTCTGACAATAACCGCCAGTCGGGGCTCACCAGCCGTCTTTCAACATCCGCAGTTCCAGATACTGCAGCAGCATGATCGTCTTGCCATCCACAATCTCGCCGTCCTGTACCATCGCCAGCGCCTGCTCGAACCCCAGCTCCAGCACTTCGATATCCTCGCCCTCCTCCTCCAGGCCGCCCCCCGTACCGACCTGATCCGTCGGTTGGTACTCGCCGATAAAGAAGTGAATGCGCTCAGTCACCGAACCCGGGCTCATGAACGCCGAGTAGATTTTCTCCACGTGGCCGACGCGATAGCCGGTCTCTTCTTCGGCTTCCAGGCGAATGCGTTCTTCGGGGCTGGCGTTGTCGAGCAAGCCGGCCGCCGCTTCGATCAGATAGCCGTGGTAGTCGTTGACGAAGGTGGGCATGCGGAACTGGCGGATCAGCAACACCGTGCGCTGCGCACGGTTGTACAGCAGGATGGTCGCGCCATTGCCGCGGTCGTACACCTCACGGGTCTGGGCTTGCCAACTGCCGTCCTGGCGGCGCAAGTCGAAGCTGTATTTTTTCAACAGGTACCAGTTTTTCGAGAGGGTTTCTTCGGCGGTGATGCGAACGGGGCTGTTGTCCATGGTTGGGCCTCTGTACGTGGGAGGGCGAGCATGTTCCCGGGCGCCGGCCAGCGTCAAGTTGGCAGGTGCGCTCGAGTTCAACGGAGGCGATGTAACACTTTGCAAGCAATGCCCACTCACGACTGTCGAATTAATTCCTTACCCGATGTGCCATCTGGTAAAACCCCTGCTTTGTTTTTGTCCTGGAATCTTCATGTCCTCTCGTTTTCTGTCTCGCCTCGGCCTGCGCTGGTTTCCCCTGCTGTGCATGGCGCTGCTGATCATCGGCCTGCCGGTGGGGTGTGCCGTGCTGCAACACAAAGAACGTGAGTTGGTGTTTCGCATCGAACCGGGCACCGCCGGCTGGTATACCGGGCTGCCCAAAGCGGTACAGGAATTCGACCTCAAGCCGGCCAGTTTCAAGTCGGGCCAGAACATTCACGGCTGGTGGTACCCGGCAGACAAGAAGGACGCCCCGGCGATCCTCTACCTGCACGGCGTGCGCTGGAACCTCACCGGCCAGCTGTTTCGCATCGAGCAATTGCACGCCTTGGGGTATTCGGTGCTGGCCATCGACTATCGTGGCTTCGGCCAGAGCCAGGGTGATCTGCCGTCGGAAACCAGTGTCTACGCAGACGCGCGTATCGCCTGGGAACGCTTCAAGGTGCTGCAACCCGACCCGAACAAGCGCCTGATCTACGGGCACTCCCTGGGCGGCGCGGTGGCGATCGACCTGGCGGCCGAACTGAGCCGGCAAACGCCGATCCCCGTGCGCGGCCTGGTGATCGAATCCACTTTCACCTCGCTGGGGGACGCGGCGACCGCCGTGGCCAACACCTCGCTGCCGGTGCGCTGGTTGCTCTCGCAGAAGTTCGACTCCATCGACAAGATCGCTGATGTGCACATGCCGCTGCTGGTGGTCCACGGCCTGGCCGACCAGTACGTGCCGCCGCGTTTCAGCCAGCAATTATTCGACGCCGCCCAGCAGCCCAAGAGACTGCTGCTGGTGCCCGGTGCCACCCACAACAACAGCATGAGCCTGGCCGGTCGCAGTTATGGCCAGGCACTGGACAGGTTGATGCAAGCGAAGGCGCCGTCCCAGGTCGTGACACACTCCACAGCACCCGACGGCGACTCCTGAACACGCATTTCGGCACTGAGTTCGCGCTTGCCTGTCAAGCGCAAACCCTGCCCATACTGGCCCTCGCCGGCAGTTGATCAAATATTAACCGCAGGTTAAATCGCCAACCCAGCCGGGTCTTCGCAAAGTTATCCACAGAGATACCCACGGTTTTCGTGGACAACTCTTTTTACTTTTTTACGATTTTTTTGCTCAGCAATTCCCTTCAGGCAAGGTTCCCGGCAGCAAAATCTCGCGATTCACATCGCGTATATCGTTATAGCCGCACAGCGCCATCGACACGTCCAACTCGCGGGCGATGATGTCGAGAGCCTTGGTCACGCCCGCCTCCCCCATCGCGCCCAGACCGTACAGATGGGGGCGGCCGATCATCGTGCCCCTGGCCCCCAGCGCGACCGCCTTGAGCACATCCTGGCCGCTGCGGATACCGCCATCGAGCCACACTTCAATGCGCTGGCCTACCGCGTCGACAATCGCCGGCAATTGGCTGATGCTCGACGGCGCCCCATCAAGTTGACGGCCACCGTGGTTACTCACCACCAGTGCATCGGCACCGGCGTCTGCCGCCAGACGCGCATCGTCCACATCGAGAATGCCCTTGATGATCAGCTTGCCGCCCCAGCATTGTTTGATCCACTCCACATCGTCCCAGCTCAGGCGCGGGTCGAATTGCTGGGCGGTCCATGACGAAAGCGAACTCATGTCGGCCACGCCTTTCACGTGGCCAACGATGTTGCCGAACCCACGGCGCCTGGTACCGAGCATGCCCATCACCCAACGTGGCTTGGTCGCCATGTTGAGGATATTCGGCAGGGTCAATCGCGGCGGTGCCGACAGGCCGTTGATCAAGTCCTTGTGGCGTTGCCCGAGGATCTGCAAGTCGAGTGTTAGCACCAGCGCATCCACGCCGGCAGCCTTGGCACGCTCGATCAATTGTTCGATAAACCCGCGATCACGCATCACATACAGCTGGAACCAGAACGGCTGGCCGACATGCTCGGCGATGTCCTCCAGTGAACAGATGCTCATGGTCGACAAGGTGTAGCGCAGGCCGAATGCGGCGGCGGCGCGGGCGGTAAGAATTTCGCCGTCGGCGTGCTGCATGCCCGCCAGGCCCGTCGGCGCCAGGGCCACCGGCATGGCCATGTCCTGGCCGATCATCGTAGTGCGGATCGAGCGCTGGTCGATATTGCGCGCCACGCGCTGGCGGAATTTGATCCGGGCGAAATCGCTTTCGTTGGCCCGGTAGGTGCTTTCAGTCCAGGAGCCGGAATCGGCGTAATCGTAGAACATTCGTGGGACACGTTTTTGCGCCAGCTTGCGTAAGTCTTCGATGGTTGTGATCAACGTCATCTAGGTCACCTCTCCCTGAACCGAGCACGAAGAGTAACCGTCCAGCGGTTGCGCAACCAGCCATTGCGTTTATAGCAGCAGGCGGCTAATGTCGCACAAACCAGCAAAAAGACGCACAAACATGCATAACACTCATCAAGCCACTGACCTGCCTTCCTTGCGCAAACAGAAGATCCTGTTGCTGCTGGAGCGCGACGGAAAAGTCACCGCAGCGGAGCTGGTGGAGCATTTTGCCGTATCCCAAGACACCATCCGCCGCGACCTCGGCGAACTGGCCGCCGCCGGTTTGTTGCAGCGCGTACACGGTGGCGCCCTGCCCCGGCCCAAGGACACCGGCAAAGACTTCTTTACCCGGGTCGGCGAGACCAACGAGGCCAAGCGTCAGCTCGCCCAATTGGCGGCGCAGCGCGTGGAGGACGGCCAGATCGTGCTGTTCGATTCCGGTTCGACCACCCTGCGCATTGCCCAATCGCTGCCGCGCTCGATTCACCTGACGGTGGTCACGCCCTCACCGATGATCGCCATCGCCCTGGCCGACCATCCCCATGTGAAAGTGATCCTGGCCGGCGGCCAGCTCAACCCAGCCACGCTTTCCACCGGCGGCCACGATGCCGTGCGCCTGATCCAGAGTATCAAGGCAGACCTGTTGTTCACGGGCGTGTGCGCCCTGCACCCGCAAGTGGGCATCACCTCGTTGCACTTCGATGAAGTGGTGGTCAAACAGGCCTTGCTCGACAGCGCCTCCCACGTGGTCGCAGTGACCATGGCGGACAAGCTCGGCGCGGTGGAGCCCTTTGTCGTAGCACCCTGCAACCGTCTTCACACGCTGATTACCGAGTGGCATGTGCCGAGTGTCGAAGCCTATGAACAGCTAGGTCTGGAAGTGGTTCGGGTAGAGGTCGAGTAGGCACAAGGCATCGGCCGTCGCGTGGCCACTGGCGGTGTTATCGAAAATGCACCACGTGGGCACGCCCGCCGCTACCGAGAGGTCGAGCTGTTGCCCGAACGCCTTCACGCGTTCGGGCCCATAGGCACTGTAATAGATGCGCTCAGCGCCGTGCAGGCGCCAATACTGCACGCCTGGCCAACCGGTGCTCATCTGGATGACAACCGGGTCGGCGATCACCCGGCCGATGTGCAGGTCCATCAGCAGCGACTCGGCCTCTCGCCAGCTGGGATGACGCGGCTCCAGCACCACGGCGCCGGCAAAACGTTGGCGCAATGCCAGGAACCAATTCGACGCCACGGCCGGGTCATAGCTCAGTGAGGGCGGTAACTGCACCAGCAGGCAACCGAGCTTTTCACCCAGGTGCAGACACTGCTCCAGAAACTCATCCAGTGCCGTGTCACAACGCTGCAAACGCAGTTCATGGGTGATGCGCTTGGGCACCTTGACCGAAAAGCGAAAGCTTGCCGGCACCGATTGTGCCCAGCGCTCGTAGGTCTTGGGCTGGTGCGCGCGATAAAACGAACTGTTGATCTCCACTGCATTGAAGCGCGACGCATAACGTTGCAAATGCGTGCCCTCGTCGGCAAATGCCGGCCAGTGCTCACGGGGCAAACTCCACCCCGCACAGCCTAGATACAACGGTGCGGTCAAAACAGCACCTTGGCCGCATCGCGCATGAAGATTTCGATCGTCTTGGGGCCGACCCCCTCGAACTCACCCAGGCGTTTCTCGAACCCCGGACGGTCGCCACTGGCGTCGCGTATCTGCGTGATCTTGCCGGCATACTCGGCGTTCAACTTGGCGCTAAGGTCCAACAGCCGTTGCGCGGTGGTTTCGTCATAGCGCACGTAGTGGGCACGCCCCAGCATCCTGACCAGTTCGCCAGCAGTGCAGTGCTGCAACTTGCGCGCAGTATCACGCCCCTCTTGCTCGACGATCACGCGGTACGCCTGCGCGGCAATCGGCGCCTGGATTCGCTTGCCCATCAGGAAACTGGCAATAAACCATTTGAACAGGCTGGCGTCGTCTTCGGGCGCCAGTTCGATACCCAGTTCGGAAGCGGTGATCGACTTGGCCATGATCAGTGGTCCAGCTTGCGCTCAGCCTTGTCGGCCTGCCGGTTGATCGCCTCCACCTGGCGCTCGGTGTCCTTGATCGAGGTGGGCGTGAGCACCTTGTCGATGGTTTCGGTCTTCGGGTTCGGATGCTCCAGCGTGCGGCCTTTGACGGGTTTTTCCGCGCCCTTCTGCGCTTGCTCGGAACTGATCGGGTCAGGGGTTTTATCGACAGTCATGCTTGGTCTCCAGGCTTTTTTTTAATGCTCGCAATAAAGGCGAGCCCTTATGCAGCAGAGCCCGCCCCCTTTCGATAGTTCAAGGAAACTGCCCCGCACAACCGTCCAGCCCATCAACCCAAATTAATTTAAACCTTTAGCCCCTGGCCTTGATCAACTCTCCCATATCCACGCATAAACCCAGCCATCAGGAGACTCTCGATCATGAGCTCACCCCTTAGCGGCAAGAAGATTCTGGTCATCACCTCCAACACCGGTATCGAGCGCGATGAACTGCTCAAGCCCCTGGAGGCATTGCGCGGCTACGGCGCGACCGTAACCCACGGTTCCAGCAAGGGCGGCACCACGCAGACGTTCGTCGGCGATACAGAGAAAGACAAAACCGTAGAGTCCGACGTGGCGCTGTCGGATGTGTTGAGCAGCGATTTCGATGCCCTGGTCATCCCGGGTGGCACCGTCAATGCCGACACCCTGCGCCAGGACGCCGGCGCGTTGAAGTTGATCAACGATTTCGTCAAGGCCGGCAAGACCGTGGCAGCGATTTGCCATGGGCCGTGGACGCTGATCGACGCCGGCGTGATCCAGGGCAAGACGCTGACCTCGTATAAAAGCGTGCGCATCGACCTGGAAAATGCCGGAGCTGCGGGCTGGGTCGACGCCGAGGTCAAGGTATGCAAGGCCAATGGCTGGACCTTGATCACCTCGCGCACACCCGATGACCTGCCGGCGTTCAATGACGCGATTGCCAAGGCGGTTGCTGGATAAGCCGAACCCTTGAATGAAAACAGGCGCCTCAAGGGCGCCTGTTCTGCTTCAGCTTGTACGTTAGCTTCTACGTTGCTCAGGCATCTCGCGTTTAGGCCCGAACATCGCCCAGGCGATCAGCCCGAACAGCGGCACAAAGATCAAGATCACCAGCCAGAAACCCTTGCTTTCCCAGCCCCCGGTACTGCGCAACACGGTACTGATCGCCCACAATTCCACCAGCACCAGAACCACGGCCAGGCCGATCCAGATGTATTCAGTTTGCATGCTTCACCTCCTAGGTCGTATGCGTTAGGTCAAGCCGATGCGCCAAGGGTTCATTAAAATTGCGCAGCCATCGCAGCGTGCTGCTGACTGCTCAGGGCACCGGCAACCAACCGCTGAATTCACCCCGTGCGTTCAGCGGGCTCCAGGCGAAGTCCAAAGTAGAAGCGGGTAATGCCTGCTGTTGCGCGGCGCTGATCGGCGGGCCTTTCCAATCGAAGAGAGTGGCGCCTTGCCAGGCCAGGACCAGACCCCGGGCCTGGCTGGTGTCTAGGCTGATCCAGCACGCCGCTGCGGCCGCCATGAACGTCTCGATCGGCTCCTCATTGATTTGCGCACGGTACGGGGAGCCCAGCAGCCAGCGCGCCACATTCAGGTGGTAGGTCCAATCCAGTGGCGGCTGCTTGCGATAGGCCCAGGTCATGAAGCTGCGGAACAGGTTCAAGCCCTCGGGCGGGTCGAGTTTGAGCAGCGTCGGGCAGATGTCGAACAAGCTGTGCCAATGAGGCAGCAGGCGTGCATCCAGGTGCACGAAGCAACGGGAATTACTCGGGTAGTGCGCCAACAACGGTTCCGTACGCAAGGGTTGCGCAAGCGGGCGACGGGACGCCTTGCTGACCAGGCGACTGGCGCCTGCAGGCAATAGAGAGGTCATCAGATGGACTCACAGTCGTGACGATAGAACGCCTCCTGATCACAGGAAGCCCAAGGCACACGTCAGGCTGCGGGAGAAGCGCGGGGGTTGGCCGAGGGCCAGGAATAACGCGGCGGCGCCTTGTTGCGCCGCTCATGGGCCGGGCCCGGGGTTTGCTGAAGGCTCAGCAGCCAGGCCAGGCCGATAAGAAACACGATGGCCACGGTGACCGCGTTGCACACCGGGCAGGCAAAGTAGTTCGAGATGTTGCTGGACGACGGAGTGCCCAACCCTTTATCGGAAAGTGGCGCCTGGCTACCGTCCACCGAACAGAACGCGCCGCCGATACCGTTGAGCTGCTGGCCCAGCATCTGCCCATGGCCCAAACCGCACACGAACACGTTCATCAGCACGCAGAAGTACAGGGTCCAGGCGATCAGCGAACGGTCGGGATGGCTCAGTTTCATGGCGGCGACTCTACCACCGAAGCCGTAAAAGGATGAAGCGCGACGCGCCCCTGTGGCAGAACGTCGCAGATTACGCAGGCAGGCCTGGGTTGGTAGACTGTGCGCCCTCCTCGTTTCTACGTTTCAATGCCTTTTCAAAGCCTGATGTGTAGATCCAGAGCCATGCAGGCGCTTCACAGGATGCACAGTTGATGAGTACGTTATTCACCCGCCGCAAAGTGCTGACCGGTATGGGCCTGTTGGGCCTGGGTAGCCTGCTGGGCGGCTGTGACTACAGCCCCAAGCTGAACTTCAAGTACGGCAAGGACCTCAGTGACAAGATTATGGGCCGCACCTTCAAGCTCAAGAACACCGACGGCGAAACCGTCACCCTGAGCTCGTTCCGTGGCCTGATGCCGGTGGTGTTCTTCGGTTTCACCCAGTGCCCGGCCGTATGCCCCACCACTCTGGCGCGTGCCGCCCAGGCCAAGAAGCTGATGGGCCGCGACGGCGAGATCATGCAGGTGGTGTTCATCACCCTGGACCCCGAGCGTGACACACCGCAACTGCTCGACCGCTACGTGAAAGCCTTCGACCCCAGCTTCGAAGCGCTGTACGGCACCCCGGAAGAAATCGCCGTGGCCGCCAAGGAATTCGGGATCTTCTATGAAAAGATCCCGGCCGGTGACACCTACACGCTGTCCCACACTTCGACCAGTTTCGTCTTCGACACCCGCGGCAACCTGCGCCTGGGCCTGTCGGCATCCCTTACCGCTAAAGAGTGCGCAGAAGACCTGCTCACCGTCATGGAGGTCTGCTAATGACTGCCGTTCAACACCTCAAACGCGTTGCCTTCGGCCTGACCCTGCTGGGCCTTGCCGCCCACGCCAGCGCCCAGGTACAAGTCAGCGATGCCTGGGTGCGTGCCACAGTGCCGGGCCAGCCGTCCAGCGGCGCGTTCATGACCCTCACCGCCGACAGCGACAGCCAGTTGCTCAGCGTGGCGTCGCCGGTGGCCAAGGACGTACAGATCCATGAGATGAGCATGAAGGACGACGTGATGAAAATGGGCCCGGTAGACTCGGTCGCCCTGCCCGCCGGCAAAGCCGTCAAGCTCGACCCGGACGGCTACCACGTGATGCTGATGGGCCTCACCGGCCAGATCAAGGAAGGCGACCAGGTGCCGCTGACCCTGACCGTCAAGGACGCCAAGGGCGAGAAACAGTCCATCGAAGTGAAAGCAGCGGTCCGTGCCTTGAACGGCATGGACCACAGCAAGATGCACTGACTGTAGTGAGCGGGCTCGCCCTAATGCCAGTCAGTTAAGGATTAACGCGGTCACTGTGGGAGGGGCGGTGCGACGATTCGACTTGCTCCCGATGGACTGCGTAGCAGGCCCATTTTTGAGGCCGCTGCGCGGCCTA